>NZ_CP042425.1:6000000-7200000 GCF_008254045.1 Limnoglobus roseus
TCTCTTGGGGGTACTCGCGTACCTTGTGCGGAACTCCTTGTTGCGGTGCCGGTGGGTGTTGCCCCCGGTGTCGGGTGTGGGGCTTTTCGTCGGTGGAATGTTCGTCGAGTCGGCGGTGGGTTGGTCCCTCTTTTGGCAATCCGTGGGAACGGTAGCCGCCCTTGCATACTTCGTCAGTGGGCGGCAACTCGCAGCCGATAACCTATTCGTCCGCGGCGGGGACTGCTCCTACGGCATTTACCTCGTCCATGTTCCGGTGATGACGGCGTTCTACGCCCTCGTCGGCCCCGGTTCCTGGGCACCGTTCCCCGTTGCGGCCGTGGGTGGCAGCTTGGCCTTCGCCGTCGGCATTCTTTACGGTGCCGCGGAATGGCGGCTCTACCGCAAGCTCAGGGCCGCATTCAAGAAGCCGACTCCGTCTGTTCTTATCACGCCTCCTCTGGCCGAATCTGTCGTGGTTCGACGGGCCGCGTAACGTCCCGAACCCGGCGACCCGCGAACGGTGTCCCTATAATGCCCCCTACCGTTTTGGGGTCATCCGACGAGGACATCTTTCATGGCCGATTGGCAGCGGACACACACTTGTGGCGAACTCCGGGAAACCCACCTGGGGCAGACCGTCACCCTGAACGGGTGGGTGCTCATCACCCGAAACTTCCCGAATCAGGTGTTCGTGGACCTCCGCGACCGTTACGGCCTCACGCAAGTCGTGATCGAGGACGGCGACAAGGCACTCTTTGCCGAAGCCAACCAACTCGGCCGCGAGTACGTGCTGTCCGTCACCGGCGTCGTGCGGAAGCGCATCGCGGGGAAGGAACGGGCCGACATCCCGACCGGACAAGTTGAACTCGAAGCGAAGGCCGTGCGCGTGCTGAACGCCTGCCCGCCGCTGCCGTTCAGCGTGACCGAGTTCCCCGACGAGGAGCCGGCGAACGAGGATTTGCGCCTCCAGTACCGCTACCTCGACCTCCGGCGGCGGTCGATTCAGCAAGTGCTGATGCTCCGCCACCGCGTCTGCAAGATCATCCGCGACTATATGGACACGAACGGCTTTCTCGAAATGGAAACGCCGCTCCTCGGTAAGAGCACGCCGGAAGGCGCACGGGATTACCTCGTGCCGAGCCGCGTGTTCAACGGCGAGTTCTTCGCCCTGCCGCAGTCGCCGCAGTTGTACAAGCAACTGCTCATGATCTCCGGGTACGACAAGTATTTCCAACTCGCGCGATGTCTCCGCGACGAAGACCTGCGGGCCGACCGGCAGCCGGAGTTCACCCAACTCGACGTGGAGATGTCGTTCGTCGAACGCGATGACGTTTTGACGCTGATGGAAGGACTCGCGGCAGACCTGCTCAAACAATGTCTCGGCGTGACGCTCGCACTGCCGCTGCCGCGGCTGTCGTACCAGGACGCGATGCTCCGCTACGGCAGCGACAAGCCGGACAACCGCTTCGGGATGGAGATCATCGACATCGGCGACGTGGCCGGCGAGAGCGAGTTTAAAGTCTTCAAGGACGTACTCGCCGCCGGTGGTGTCGTCCGCGGGCTGAACGCCAAGAACGCGGCCGCCAAGTTCAGCAACTCCGACCTGAAGCCGGGTGGCAAGCTCTCCGCGTTCGTCACGCAGTTCAAGGCGAAGGGCCTCGCGTGGATGAAGTGCGAGGCCGGCAAGCTCACCGGCAGTATCGAGAAGTTCTTCCCCGACGCCGTGAAGGCGAAGCTGATCGAGAAGATGCAGGTCGAGAACGGCGACGTGCTACTCTTCGTCGCCGATAAAGAGTCCGTGGCGTGCGACGCGCTCGGGGCGCTGCGGTCGCACCTGGGATCGGAACTGAAACTGTACAAGAACTGGTGGGACGAGAAGGCCGAGTACGACGCGACCGAAGAGAAGGCCGCGAAGAAAGAGAAGCGAGCGCCGAATCCGTTCGTCGTAAAGCCGGAGCACTTCAAGATGCTCTGGGTGCTGGACTTCCCAATGTTCGCGTTCGACGACGAGGAACGGCGGTGGGTTGCCATCCACCACCCGTTCACCGCCCCGATGGACGAGGACGTGGCGAACCTGGAGTCGAACCCCGGCGCCGTGCGGGCGAAGGCCTACGACATGGTGCTGAACGGCTACGAGGTCGGAGGCGGGTCGATCCGGATTCACCGCCAGGACGTGCAGGCCCAAGTCTTCAAGATGCTCGGCATGCCGCTGGAAGACGCCCAGGCCCGCTTCGGCTTCCTGCTCGACGCGCTCCAGAGCGGGGCACCGCCGCACGGCGGGATCGCGCTGGGTCTGGACCGCTGGTGCATGATCCTGGCCGGCACGACGAACATCCGCGACGTGATCGCCTTCCCGAAGAACCAGAAGGCCCGTGACCTCATGACCGGCG
The DNA here is from genome assembly GCF_008254045.1 of Limnoglobus roseus. Taxonomy (GTDB): domain Bacteria; phylum Planctomycetota; class Planctomycetia; order Gemmatales; family Gemmataceae; genus Limnoglobus; species Limnoglobus roseus. Next base: position 6,002,373 of record NZ_CP042425.1, read on the forward strand.
CGCCGGCGGTCGTCGAACCACGGCAGTTGAAGGAACTGGGCGTCGAACTGAAAAAGTAGCAAATCGCGCAAGGCCGCCGACCGGCCCCGCTTTCCCCAAGATCGAAACGTCGAATAAAGCCCGCGAAATCACTGGGAAAGGAGTGCTTTCGCGGGCTTTATTCGACGTTGTTTGAGTGATTGGTGATCGTCGATTAAGAATCACAACGACGGGGATTGGAAATTCACTGTGGCATTCTCTGTAGCGGATCTCGCCAACATTCTGCATCCTTTTTTGTCAGACTGCTTACCCCCGCCAGTCTAACATTCCGCTTTGCATCACACGTGCGAGCGTCGGTTTACCAAAACTGATTATTTTCTACGACTACCCACCTAAAACAGTTCTTCGACCTACTCGCCGTCCAACCTACGGATCGTGACTTGAGAGCGTTCCTGACGACGCACGCTTGGGCCACCGAACCGGGCAATCGACCCTCTCTTGGTGATCGAGGCGGCTCTCCACGGCACCCGTTCGCCTACGCACCCATCGCGCGAAACACCGGCTCGTACTGGCGGCAGACGGTGTACCGTTCGACCTCCCGTCGCGCGTAAAGGACGCCCGGTACGAACAGCAGTAGCGTTAGCCCGGCAGTCTTCACCGCCGCACGGGGCTGGCCGGTCGCAAGGACGGCAACGGGCGGGCAGAGGATCGAGAGAATGGTCAGCATCGGAAGTCCCAGTGCGGTTCGGGCGAGCTTAACCTAGCCGGGCGAACGTGAAGGCGTGCTGAGTCCGGGCTGAGAGATTGGTGAGAGACGCAGAATCCCCAACCTCAAGGCGAGCGGGAAGTGCCGACCTCGATTCTTGCGGCTGGGACGACATCGACGCACTTCGGCAAGGACTCCGAGGTTGCTAAAGTGTTGGCAACCACCTCGAAGAACGTGTGAACCAAGTCCGGATCGAGACCTCCCCCGGCTGCATCCTTCTCCATCATCGACCGGCACAGGTCGTGCGACATTGCCCCTCGATACGGGCGAACGGAAGCGAGGGCGTCGTACACGTCGGCCACGGCCAGCACGCGGACGAGGAGTGGGAGCGTTCCCGCGGGCAAACCGTCGGGGTACCCCGTGCCGTCCATCCGCTCGTGGTGCCAGCGGATTAGCGGGATGAGACTTCGGGCCGAGCGGAGCGGCTCCACGATCCGCGCCCCTTCCGTCGTGTGCTGCTTCACCACGGCGTACTCCTCCGGGGTGAGGCGGCCGGGCTTGTCCAGGATGGCGTCCGGCGTACTGATCTTCCCGACGTCGTGAAGGGCGGCCCCGCGGCGGAGCAGTTCCCGGTCGGTCTCGGGCAGGCCGAGGCGGGTGGCCAAGGTGATCGCGTATTCACCCACCCGGTCGGAGTGGGCGTGCGTGAACCCGGACTTGGCCTCGATCGCCCGGACCATCGCGTACATGACCGATTCGGTCGAGTCCCGTTCGTCCACCAGTCGCTTTTGGCGGATCAGCGACCGGCACCGCGAGACGAGTTCCACGGATCGGAACGGTTTGGTCAAGAACTCGTCGGCCCCGAACTCCCACGCGGTCACCCGGGCGTTTTCTAGGTCCGTGCCGGTCAGTATAAGGACGGGGAGCAACCGGGTCACCGGAGCCGCCTTGATCCGGCGGCAAACTTCCAACCCGTTTAGGCCTGGCATGTCAACGTCGAGGACGACGAGTTCCGGCCCCCGCGCGGCGATCGCCGCTAACGCCGCCGCCCCATCCGCCGCCACGGAAACCTCATAGCCCTCCTTCTCCAAGAGTCGGCGCACGAAGGTGGACACGACTGGGCTGTCGTCCACCACCAAGATGCTAGCTGGCGATTCGGAACTCACAGTCGGGTCAGTCCCAGAGTCATTCTAAAATCGGGTCTTCCGTGCGAATGTTCGCCGTCCGGAAGACCCGATTTTACTCATGAAAATATTGATTCGCCCGATGGCGTCATGGTGAGAGGCTAAAGTTCTCTTGACCAATCGGACTAGAAGGTCATGAAATAGTGTGATTGCATAATTTTTCTACTGGAGCTGAGGTAAATTCGATTACACGTTTGTTATTTAGTTTGATAATTTCAATTGGATCGCCCGGTACCTCCATTACGCGGCGTTCGGCCTAACAGATCACCATCCGCCGGATATCGGTACGGACAGCCTCTTGGACCGGATCTGCCGCTTGAAGGTGAGGATGAAGAAATCGGCTTCGGACTTGATCCCGCTCCTTGACGAGCGTCGGAAACTGCTCGACAATTTGCAAGCCTTCTGAATAGAAGGCGGCTGGACAGACCGCAGATTTCCGGCTGCTCCGAGGGCGTTTCAATGTCTAACCACTCTTCCGACGCGGGGATGATGAACGTAACCTGCTGTCACGGTCAGATGAAAGTTGCCCCCGTATGGTCGTAAGTTATTCGGACGGACACGACGGGTGTGCGGCGACTGTCCCGCGGCTGCGGTACATGATTGAGAGGGCAACCGATGACCCTCAACGAGATCGGGGCTGCATATCGGCCTGACTTGGGAGCGGGTCCACTGCATCAAGGGCGAGCGATTGCCGTTCTCTGGGTATCGCGGCCGGGGGCCATCGAGGGCGGGCGATGACGGAGGCGGAGTGGCAAACCGATTCGGACGCGAGTTGGATGCTCACGTGGTCGCGATCGCGGTTCCATACTCGCAAGTTCCGATTGCTCGCCTGTGGTTTTTGTCGCCGTCTGGATCAGTTCCCCACTATGCAGATCGAACCCGCAATTTTGGAGATCAGTGAACGCTACGCGGACGGGGAGACGGGCACCGAGCAGTTCGAAGCCGTTCGCCGTCAGATCGACTGGACCAAGCCCGGCACTGCCAAATACGTGGTTTATTCGGACGCGGCGACGGCGGCCGAGATCGTCAGTCGGTACGGCATTCAGGAGTACGCCGAGGCAGCGGCCTCGTCGGCCGCGATGCGCGCGTTGAGCGAGGAAGGTGACACTGCCGATGAGGCTCACGCGGCGGCCGAACGCGCTCACGCCGCAACTCTTGCCCGCGCCCGCGGGGAACAATCTGCGGTCCACGTCGCCCTCGTTCGATGCGTGCTGGGGAACCCGTTCCGCTCCATGACCTTCTCCCCGTCCTGGCTCACGCCGACCGCCGTTGCACTCGCGGAAGGCATCTAAGAGGAGCGAGCCTTCGACCGTCTGCCGATCCTCGCGGATGCGCTGCAAGACGCCGGGTGCGAGGACGCCGACATCCTGAGCCACTGCCGCGGTGATGGGCCGCACGTCCGCGGGTGCTGGGTCGTGGACAGGTTACTGGGCAAGGGGTGAGGTGACGGGGACTTGACTTGCGATTGGCGGCGCGGTCGAATGAACCGAGCGGTAACGAGCCCACTCGACAAATGAGTCGCGCGACGCCAGATGGTGGGACGAGTTGCGTGCCGGCCGCAGATGCGCAGGTGGTGTGCGGCTCTAATCCGTGGTTCGGGTTTCCTGGTCGGCCGAGCGGATGGGCCGGATAGATTCCGCATGCGCAATCCGATCGCGTTCGCCGAGGTTTCATACTCAAAGGAGTCGTCCCGTGAGTTTCATCCGACATCAGTTTGATGACGCGGGCGTCCGCGCCTTGCTCATCCGCAGTGAAGGTCGGGTGTCCCCGCACGGGCCCGGCACCAAGGCCGGCCACGCCGGCGGCCGCCACGTCGCCATCACGCGGCAGGGGCTCAACGACCGGGACCTCAACCCGGCCACCGCCTTCCTCACCCTGGCCGACCAGGCCCGGGCCGCCACCGCCGCCCTCAACCACCACCAGGGCCAGGGGGCGTACGACTTCCTGATGCGGCAGGCCCGCACCGGCCGCCGCGTGATCCTCGAGGCCGCCATGCCGACGACGCCGGTGCGGTGCGGGACGGTTCACCGCAACTGGACGCAGCCGATGGCGGTCGTCTGCCTGATCCTCGACCGCCTCGCCCAAGGCGATGGCGACGGGTTCCACATCCATACCTGTTACCCGGTGCTGGAATACCGCGTCGGCTGCCCGTCGTGGTGGGTGGAGGGCACCTTCCAGTTCCCGTCCGGGAATGCCCGCCGACCGTAGCAACGCCCCAGCAAAGCGTCCTAGCTCTGACCAGTTTGGTTGTTGCGGCCGCGATTGAGGGCCGGTACGCTTGGGGCAAAATGCCTGTCGTGTCGTGCGGCTGAATCCTGAATTTGGCGTTACAGTGCGTTCCCAGGACATCGCGAAAGGAGCGGTTCTCGTGAAGTCGTTCGTACCCCCTCTCATGGCCGGATTTGCGGTCCTTTGTGTCCTCGCGAGTCAAAACCGGGACCGGGCTGTGGCGGTCGATCCCCCACGTGGTACGGATCAGGCGAAAGAGTACCCCGGGTGCAAGCAGATCTTCAACGGGAAGGACTTCGAGGGGTGGGAGGCCGACGCATCGACGTGGACCATTACCGACGGGGCCATGCGCGGGGTCGGGGGCAAGTCCCGCCTCGCGTACACGAAGGCGGACTACGGCAGTTTCCGGCTCATCTTCACCGCCCGGATGAGCCCGGTGAACGGCGACCACCTCGGCGTCCTGTTCTGGGGCGACCGACCGGCCGACTCTTCCCGGCCGAAGATCGACAACGCCGGCTGGCTCCAGTTCATGCCGCCGTTCGGGGGGATGTGGGACTACCACCCGCCCAAGCACCACGACCTACCGCACAAGACGCTGGCAGCCGGGTCAAGGGATTCCGCAAAGTGGTCCACGACGGAGCTGCTGTGCGATCTGGAGAAGGGCACCATGCGGGCGGCTGTGGACGGCGTAGAGACCGTCCGGTACACGCACCCCCATCCCGGCGAACGGAAAGACCCCGAAAAACGCATCGTCTCCGGCCCGATCGGGATGTTCCGACACGGCGGGGGCGCGTCTGAGTACAAGGCGATTTACGTCGCGGAGAATCCGAAGGGTGACAAGCTACTGACGGTAAAGTAGCACCGGACGGGATAACGCTAACGGTGTCTTCAAACACGTGACCTGGCCGAACGGGTAGGGCCGAACCAGCCGCCACTAACACCGACGGCATCTTAACCCGTTACTCGCCAGGATCGTACAGGGGATTTAGATCTTGCCAGCCGAGGCCGACTCTAACCGATCCGGCGTCCGGTGCGGAGTAGGCAACGGTTCGGAAATGATCTGCTTCGTCCACTTTCGTTGTTGGAAATCACGGTCTGCACGAGCAAGAATTCGTTCGACCACTCGAATCCTCCTTTCGCTCACGTCAGGTATTCCACGGCGATGTCGATCACGAGAAGCCTCGCGGGTTTCTTCGATCGCTTCGTGGGGAAGATGACCGATCGGCGCTCACCTTGTCGAGCCGCTATTTGGCTTTCGCGCTTCCGAGTGGCCCCGGGTGGGCGAATCAAGATAATTCAGGAAGCACACGCGGAGGTATTCGCGGCCGCCGCACGTGTAGGGAAAGGGGTTGAGGTCGTCCATAATTGAAGATTGAAGCTCCTGCCTGGAGTTAATCCCTGTGGAAGAGGCGATTCACTGTGAGTCTTACGGTGTAGTTGTCTGAATTAGAAAGTTGTAAAGTCAATAATTGAAATAACTTGCGGCGTGATTCGTGGATCGGATCCGGGGTGTTTGCTCTCTTTTCCCAGGGGTTGCAGGCTTCCGGGAGCGGTCCTCGACTGCCGTGCTCTTTGGGGTGATAGGTGCGCTTCACTCTCCTCGCCGGCGGCGTCTTCGCGGTGGCCTACACGCAGTCGCCGCTGTTCTACTCGAATCAGAATCAGTACCTGCTTCACGGCTTCGCGGGGACCCCGCACTGGGGCCATCTCGCCAACGACTGGTTGGCGAACACACTCGACCCGACGCCGGTCTTCTCGACAGTAGTTTCCGCTACGGCGGGCAACTACCCGTGGTTCTGGGTGCCGGTTTTGTACACGACCGTGCTCGTCGGCTACGTCGCGGCGTTGGTCGCCCTCGTGCGCCGGCTTCCGCGAAGGCCAACTACGCCGGCGGGCTGGGCGTTCGCCTTCGGGCTTTTGCTGCTGACTCACGCGGCCTTGTTCCGCTGGTTGTCGGTGCAATTGACCGGCGTCGATTACCCGTGGAATTTTCAGTGCGGCGTCGCGAACCAGTACGTCCTCGGTGCGGGATTTCAGCCGTCCGTCTTCGGTGTGTTCCTGGTCAGTTCGCTCGCGGCGTTCGCCTACGGCCGGAGGGCGGTGGCCGTGGCGTTCGCGGGGGCGGCATGCGCGATGCACTTCACGTACCTACTGCCGTCAACATTTCTGTTCCTCGGCTACCTGACCGCGACGTGGAAGGTCGAAGGGCGGCGGGCGGCGCTGTGGCTCGGGTTGCTGATGGCGGGCGGCTTGTTGCCGGTGGTCGCGTTCAACGCGATTCGCTTCCAACCGACCGACGCCGCGACGTTCGCCGAGGCGCAACGCCTGATCGTCGAGGTCCGCATCCCGCACCACTGCCTGGTGCAGAAGTGGCTGGACCCGGTCGCGGGGTTACAGATCGCCTGGGTGGTTCTGGCCATCGCCCTCGTCCGCCGGACGCCGACCGGGTTGGTCTTGGCCGTGGCGGCGGGAACGTCAATCGTGCTCTCGGCACTCGCCGCCGGTACGGGGTATCACCTGTTGCTGTTGTTGTTCCCCTGGCGAATCTCGGTCGTACTCGTCCCGGTGGCGACGGCCATCGTCGTCGCCCGTCTCGCCGCAGGACTGGAAACAGTTCGTGTTCCGAAGGCCGTCCTGCAATGGACGGCAGGCGCAATCATCGCCGCATCGTTCACGGCCGGGATTGCGTTCCCGCTCTTGAACGTCGGCTACGCGATGAACGACACCGTCGAGGCGGGCTTGCTCGATTACGTCAACCGCACGAAGAAGTTGGGTGACGTGTACCTGATTCCGACGCGCGTCCCGGCCGTGTCCGGCGGGCGTCGCGGTTCTCGCTCCACGACCTTCACACCGCCACCGCGGCCGGGCGGCAACCTCATCCCGGTCGATCTTCAGCGGTTCCGGTTGGCCGCCGGCGCACCGATCTTCGTCGATTTCAAAGCGATTCCCTATGCGGACCGGGAGGTGTTGGAGTGGTACCGTCGGGTTCTGCTGGCCCAGCGGTGGTACGAGGAACGAAATTGGGCCGCGCCAGAAACACTCCACGGACTGCGGGCGGAAGGCATTTCCTGCGTCGTCGTGCCCGCGGATCAGCCGATCGCGTCGAGGGTTTACCGCGAGGAGTACGCCGACGAGTCTTTCCGCGTGTACCGGCTAGAACCGTAAATGCAGCGGGCCGCGAGGATCACTCGCGGCCCGCAAGGACATCATTTGACCGCTGTTACTTCGCTCCCGGCGGCAGGCCGTTGGCGGCATTGGCGGCAGGGTTGCCGGCCTTGAAGCCGGAGTGCCAGATCTGGGGCATGTATTTGTAGAAGTCGAACTTCGGGTCATTCTCTTGGTCGTGGCACCGCATGCACCGGGCCGAGACGGCGTTGATGAGTTGCTGCTCGGCCGGCTTGATCTGTACCGGGGCCGGTTGGCCCGGCTTCAATTCACCAAGTTTCTCGATCACGGCCTTCGCGGGGAGTACGTCAGTCGGCTGAGACTTCCACTTGCTCAGGCTTGCCAAGAGCGCCTTGTTGTTGGGTTGGGTGACGTGGCCGCTGCCCGGCCCGTGACAGCTTTCGCAGCCGACGTGCTTCAACTGTGGGGTGGCTTTCGCGTCGGTGTAGCCGGTCTGGTAGCCAAACCCGATGCTGTGGCACTGCACGCAGTCGCCGTCGAACTGCCGATTGCCCGGCCGTGTCGCCGCTTCCAGGGCTTCCATCGCGTGGCTGTGCTTACTCTTTTTCCAAACATCGAACTCGTTGACGTGACACGTCTGACACTTCTCGGACCCCACGAAACTCAGGTTCGCGGCCGGGTTCTCGATCTGCGCCTCGTGCGGGATCGGCTTGGCCGTGAGCTTCGCGATCAGGTTGTCCTTCTTCACCTTCCCGGTGTACTCTTCCATCAGTTGGAGGGCGGCGTTCAGCTTCGCTGCGGCTGGTCCCGGCGGCGTGAGAAACTCTTCGCCGAGCGGGACGAGTTGATACTTCAGCTCGTAACCGTTGCCGTTCTTGAAGACGCCGATGACGCCGACGTTTTGCCCCTTGTGGCCGATCTGGATGACGAACGTCTGGCCGTTGTTCTCCACCGTCGGGAACTGAGGCGGCTCGGACTCCTCGCTCTGGCAGAGGATGACGTTGAACTGGGGGTACTTCTTGGCCAGATCGGGCGTGTCGTCCTTGCTGCCGTCGTAGAGGAGCACGTTGATGACCGGCTTCTTCGGATCGGCTTGCATGGCCGCGATCACACCGGGCAGGGTGTTGTCCACCTTGGCCACGGAAAACGTCGGGTCGATCTTTTGAAGCTTTGTTGCCACGTCCGGCCCGACCACCCCGACAACGCCAACGGGTAGGTGCGGCAACGCCTTCCCGGTCGCCTTGGCGTCGTTCGACACGACCTCATAAGCCTCGACCATCGGCCGCTGGCCGGGCACGTCGAACAACTTTTCGCGGGGGACAAAGGCCCCCTGCGCGTCCTTGCTCCCGAGGTTGGCGGCGAGGATGATCGGCGGTTGGCCCGACTTTTGGAGGGTGTACTTCGCGAGGAGGTTGAAGAGTTGTTGGTCGAAGTCTTGCACGCCGAGGCCGACGGCTGAGTAGCCCATCTCGGCCAGGGCCTTCATCGTGACCTCGTACTTCAAGTAATCCTGGTCCTGAATCTTTTTCGGCGGGGCCACATCGCCCAGGTCCACGGCCATCACCGGCCAGCCCTTGGCCCGCAGGTCTTTCAGGAAGTTCGCCCGGCGTTCCAGCCCGCCCTTTTGCGGTCGGCTGCACCCGCACGGGGACATGTAGCCGTAGGTCTGGCCGGTCAGCACGATGGCGACTTCCGGCGTCACGCCCTTCGGCCACGTCGCGAACAGGGGCACGCCGCCGACGGTGATCTCGCCGCCGACTGTCTGAGCGGCCGGCGGGTTCGGCATCATGCACCGGGCGGCCCAGAAGCCGGTCGGAAACGTCAGCGCCAACAGAATCAGCGCGGTCCAACGGAGCGAGAATCGCTTGCGGGGCGGTGCCGGCGGTTGTGCATCGTGCATAGGTGGTGTGTCTCCAACAGGTACCTACTCAATACACGATTTCGGCCCCGCTCGTAAAGGGCAGGGGAGAGCAGTCCGGATCAGCGGCCGTGGCCGGAGACTTGGATGCGGATGTTGGTCGGATTCGGCCCCTTCGTGCGGAGGTAAATGATTCCCTCCCACGGCGAAGAGCGGCCTTCCTTCGCCGGGATTTGCACGGTCAATGGCCAGTAGGTGCGGCCCGCTTCGGCGGTCGCTTTGCCGAGCGTCACCTTCAGGAAGTTTGGCTGGGTCTGGTCCGCCACTACGTCGATGTCGATGTCTTTCTTCTCGGTCCAGAGGCGGGCCTCTTTCTTGTGGGCGACACTGCTGTCGTAGCTACCGAAGTCGATCTTGGTCGCACCTTCCAGTTGGATCACGCCCGCGACAGTTCCCTGAATGTGAGCCCGGAGCGGCTTCTTGAGGGTCACGCCGGGGCCGCCCGACACGTACACTTCCCGGTCGAACGCCCCCACGTCCATCGTCCTGCCGCCGGCTTCCCGCGAAACGGTGACCGGGATGCGGTAGCCGCTCCGGTAGTAGATTGGCGGTGGCGCTTGGCCGGACGGGGTGGCAGGCGTTGAGGCCGACCGGGAGTATTCCTCCAGGCTCTCGGACGATAGCGGTTGCGGGGTGCCGATCGTCACGTGCTGGTCGTTGTTGCTCACTGCCAGCACGGGCAGAGGCACGTTGTCCCGCAGGGCGGACAACCCAACGATGTCCACCGTCTGCGAGGGATTGCCCTCGGTGAGCGTGCCGACGTTGAACTCGGTCTTCAGCAGTTCCAGGGCCTCGCGGCCGCCGGAGTAGACCGTGAAATTGAACGGCTGCGGGAGAAGCTTTTGGCCCTTCGCGTCGTAAGCGTCGAAGTAGGCGTGCCGGGGGCTGGGGGGTACCGACATCTTTCATGTCGAAGCCGAGTTCCAGCAAGGCCCAGGTCGGCCCGGTCGTCTCGGACGCCGGGGGCAGTTCGAAGCGATTGTTGGCGTTACTGAACTCGAACTCGTGCCACTTCAACTTCTCCCGCAACTGAACCCAGGCGATGCCCGACAGGAGGGCCGTGGTCGGCAAGGTCGGTGGGAGTGAGCCGGAGAGCGTTTCCTGGGCGTAAGTCTTCACGAAGTCCGCCGGGATGACGGCGGCGGAAGCGGACGTGCAGAGGGCACAACTCGGCGTCAAGGCCGTAAGGTACACCGGCGACGTCCGCGGGTTGCGGATCATGAATCCGACGCGGTTCTGCTTGCCGGACGTGCCGATCTCGAAGTACCCCGCGTACTGCTCCGCGTTCGGGACTTCCAGGGGCGGGATCGTTTCGACCTCGGAAGTTTCTTCCTTCGCCTTTTGCGGGGCCGTGAACTGCGACATGAACGTGACGCCGAACACCATCAGGACGACCAACACGATCGGCAACGCGGTCTTCAGCGTGGAATTCATGGCCTCTTCCCGGAGTTCGAGCGGTGTCTAGCGGTGCTTACGCCCCGCCGGAGGATTCGGTTCGCCGCTCCCCCTTCCGGCGGATCGTGTCGCGGAGCCGGGCGGCCGTCTCGTAGTCTTCCTTCTCGACCGCCTGGGCGAGTTGTTCTTCCAGGGTTTGCTTCACCCCGTGCTTCTGGCGAATCTCTTCTTCCAGGTGGGCCAGCTGCGCGAGCATCGGGTCCGAATCCGGCTCGGCATCGGGGTCGGAGGAAGTCAGGAAGGCGCGAATCTGATCGGCCCCGCGGCGAAGGGCGTTGACCGCCCCCTCGGCATCGTCGTCCTCGGCTAGCGCCGCCGCCTCGGCCTGGGAGCGGTGGAAGAGGACGAACCCGCGGTACTGCTCGTGGGCCTCGGTGAACGCTTCCGACGGCGAGTGGTCGCGGACGAAGTCCATGAACGACAGGGTGTGGTCGGCGTCGGTGACGGCCCGGCCGTACTCGCCGAGGGCCAGCCAGCAGATGCGGCGCTGGTAGAACTGCATGAACTCGCGGTCCGACTCTTGCGCCTGCTCGTCGGTGATGGTGAACTGTCGGCCGGCCAGTTCCGCGGCCATCGCCTTCGACTTGAGGTAGTCGAAGTAGGTCGCAAAACTGTGCGGCCGCGACCCGTCGGGCCGGTCGGCCAACTCCATTTGTAGGATGCCCAGGTCGAGGCGCATTTGCAGCACCTCGCGGCCGTCCTTCGCGTTGATGAGGCGGGCTTGCAGCAACCCCGGCTTGTGCTCCCAGCCCTTTAACGCACTGTCGATGTCTTGGCGCATTATTGGTCGCCCTTCTTCGAGGACGCTGGTTTCTTGACGAGAGGCTTCCCCTCGTCGTCGATCGGCCCGCAGGCCACGATGACGAGCTTGTTCGGGTGCAGGTGCTTCTTCGCGACCGCCAGCACGTCTTCGGGCGTCACCGCCTCGACGGCGGCCCGGTACTTTTCGAGGACGTCCAACCCCAGGCCGTACCGTTCGACCGCGAGGAGTTCGCCGGCCACCTGGCTGTTGCTCGTCAGACGGAAGGCGAGGCTACCCAATAGATAATTCTTAGCATCTTCCACCTCGGTTTTCGTGGCCAACTCGTCGCGAATCCGAAGGAACTCCTTCAGGAACCCGTCGCGAACCCAGGTGAACTTGTCGGGGAACGTGCCGATGTAGGCGGTGAACGTGCCGACCTGTTCGCCGGCCGAGTCGCTAATCATCGCCCGCACGGTGTAGGCCAACCCTTGCCGGTCGCGGAGGGTGGCCGACAGTCGGTCCGTGAAGCCCGGCCCGGTGCCGAGGACGTTGTCCATCACGAGGAGCTTGTAGTAGTCGGGGTCGTTCCGCTTGATGCCGAGGTGGCCGATGAACACGTGGGTCTGCGACGCCGTCGGGTCGCTGATGACCTTCTGCTCTTGCTTCTCGCGGGTCGGCGGGGCAGGCACGTCCGGCTTGGCGTCGTCCCCCTTCTTCCAGTTCGCGGTGAGCTTCTTGACCTTTGCGGTCATCTCGGCCGAATCGAAATCCCCGACGACAACAACGGTCGTGCGGTTCGGCACGAAGACGGCCTTGTGGAACGCCTTGCACTCGGCGGCCGTCAGCTTCGCGACGACTTCCTTCTTGCCGTGCGCCGGCCGGCCGAACGGGTGCGAGCCGTAGACGAGGTGGCTGAACGTCTGGCGGGCTTTCGTCTGGGGTTGCGTTTCCTCGTCGCCGATGGTGGCGACGAGTTGCTCGCGGCGGGCTTCGAGTTGTTCCTGCGGGAACGTCGGTTCGGTCAGGCACTCGAACATCAGGCCGAGGCCGAGATCGGTGTCGGGGGTCAAAACCTTCAACGACCCGCCGCTCGACGACATCGACAACGAACCGCCGGTGTCCTCCATCAGCGTTGCGATCTCCGTCCCCTTGTGCTTGGCCGTGCCCTCTTCCAGCATCTCGCCGACGAGCGCGGCAACGCCGGCCTTGTCGGCCGATTCCAGCAAACGCACGTCCGCGACGAACGCTCGGGCCACGACGATCGGTAGGCGACGATTTTCGAGCAGCAGCAACTTGATGCCGTTGTCCAGTTCAATTCGTTTCGCGTTGGCGAGCGAGAAGCCGCCGGCCCCGCCCGCGGCTTTACGGGAGAACGCCCGGCCCGGCGTAGACTTCTCGCGGGGGGTACTCGGCATCGCGGAGGTGGACTTCTTGTCGTCCGACGGAACGGACCAGACGATCACGGCCGACTGTTCTTGCAGCAACTTCGCGGCGACCTTCTGAATGTCGGCCGGCGTGATGGCGAGAACCTTGTCGAGGTAGGTCGTGAGGTAGTCGAGGCTCGTGTTCGTCGCCGCCTTCGCAATTTGATCCGCGAGGCCGTGAACGCTCTCGTTGCCGAAGATGAAGGCCGCGACCAGCGTCCGACGGGCACGCGCCAGTTCCGCGTCCGTGATCGGCTCGGTGGCGAGTTTCTTCAGTTCCGCGAAGACGAGTTGCTCGATCTTCTTGCGGTCCTTGCCCTGGAGGGCTTCCACGTCCACGCTGAACCAACCGGGGTACCGGCCCGCGTTGTTGGCCGAGTTCACGTCGGCCGCCACCCGCTCGCCGTCCACGAGTTGCCGGTAGAGCCGCGAGGTCTTGCCCGAACCGAGGACGAGGCTGACGAGATCGAGCGTGTAATCCTCCGGCGTGCCGACTTCAACCGTGTTGAAGCCCATCATCAGCCGCGGCACGTCGAACTTCGACGTGAACTCTTTCCGCACGATCTCCTTACGGGGCGGGTGCTGCGGGGCTTCCTTCCGCGGCGGCAGGTCGGCCTTCGGGATCCGGCCGAAGAGCTTCTTGATGGTGGCCATTGCGTCATCCGGGTCGATGCCCCCCACGACGACGATCGAAGCGTTATTCGGGTGATACCACTTGTCGTAGTGCCGCTTGATGATCTCGGCCGTCGCCGACCGGACGTGCGCTTCCTCGCCGATGACGGGGTGCGAGTACGGGTTCATCTTCGGGTACAGCAACGGAAGAATCGTCTTGTATTCCAGGTCCCACGGTCGGTCTTCGCCGCCCTTCAACTCCGAGATGACGGCCCCTTTTTCCTGCTGGAACTCGTGCTTCGCGTCGATGCGGGTGTTCCGCATCCGGTCGGCCTCGATCTCCAGGCCGATCTTCCAGCGGTCGGCCGCGAAGTCGAAGTGGTAGACAGTCATGTCCTCGCTGGTGTAGGCGTTGTTCGCCCCGCCGTTCCGTTGCGTTGCCCGGTCCACGTCGCCGGGCATCAGCTTTTCCGTGCCCTTGAAGAGCAGGTGTTCGAGGTAGTGCGATAACCCTGTTTGATCCTTGTCCTCGTCCCCAGCCCCGACCTTGTACGCGACCATCGTCGTGACGACCGGCGACGTCGGGATCGGCAGCAGGTACACTTTCAAGCCGTTCGGCAGCGTCTCGGAGCGGATCGACTTGAAGAGTGCGTTCGCGGTCGCCGCCAACTTGGCTTCGGGGGCATCGGCCGCGGACAGGGCGGGCGTACCGAGCAGCAATAGCGGCAACACGTATCGGATCAACATGCGGTGTCCTTCCTGGGTCGGGTCGTCCGCGCCGGGTCGTCGTGAGAGGATCAGCGTATTCTACGGATCACCTGGGCCGCGCGTTCGCATTCTTCCCGGCCCACGTCGAGGTGCGTACACATGCGAATCGTCTGGCCGTCGAGGGCGGACGCGCGAACGTTTTGCTCCCTCAGTTTCGCCACGACCGCCTGGGCCGAACCGTGTCGCGGATCGACTTCGAACCAGACCATGTTGGTCCGCACGTCCGCCGGCGTGAGCGTGAACCCTGGTACGCTCCCGACCGCATCAGCGAGCAACCGAGCGTTCGCGTGATCGTCGGCGAGCCGATCGAGGTGGTGGTCCATGCCGTGGATGCAGGCGGCGGCGAGATAGCCGACTTGACGCATCGCCCCGCCGAAGAGTTTCCGCAACCGCCGGGCCTTCCGCATCAAGTCGGTACTTCCCACGAGGGCCGACCCGACCGGCGCGCCAAGGCCCTTGCTGAACGCGACCATGATCGTGTCGAAGTGCCGGCCCCATTCCGGCCCGGAAACGCCGGACGCGACGATGGCGTTCCAGAGGCGAGCGCCGTCGAGGTGCATCGCAAGGCCGTTCGACCGTGCCCATGCGGAAATGGCGGCGACCGTTTCCAGCGGGTAAATCGTCCCCCCGCCGCGGTTGTGCGTGTTCTCCAGGCTGACGAGCCGGGTGCGAACGCTGTGCATGTCGTCCGGCCGGAGTTTACCTTCGAGTTGTGCCGCGGTAAGTAGGCCGTGTGTGCCGTCGATCGGCCGGCAGGTCGCGCCGCTGTGAACGGCGACCCCGCCGGCTTCCCAAAGGACGATGTGGCTGGTCGATTCGATCAGAATTTCGTCGCCCGGCTCACAGTGGGTGCGGATGGCAACCTGATTCGCCATCGTGCCGGTCGGGAAGAAGACAGCGGCTTCGTGGCCGAAGAACGTCGCGACCTTCGCTTCGAGCGCGTTGACGGTAGGGTCTTCCCCGTATACGTCGTCCCCGACGGGGGCAGCGGCCATCGCCGCCAACATGCCGGGCGTCGGCTTTGTGAGGGTATCGCTGCGCAGGTCGATCATGGCGTAGAACCCATCGAGAATGGGTTCATGATATGCAGGGCGGACTTACTTTTTCTCGTCCTTCGTCGCGTCCTCTTTGCGGTCCTCGATAAACCAGCGATCGTTCACCTTCGTGAAGAAGATCGCCTTCCCCTTCGCGTCTTTGAGTGTGACCTTGGCCCCGTCGGGGGTGTTCGTGAAGTCGCCGTCGCGGAGGAACCGCTTCATCTCGGGGATGAGACTCGTGTCGCCCGCGAACTTCTGCCGGACTTCTTCGATGGCCGCCTTGAAGCCGCGAACCTTGGCTTCCGCCTTCACGAACTGGGCGAACGCCATTGGCTCGAAGGGCAATTTCTCCTCGGACGCCACGTTGATCGGGTTCGCCCGCTGCTTTTCGCGGACTTGTTGCAAGTCCTTCTCGACCTCATTTTCCAGCAGTCGCCCGTTTTCCGCCGCCCGGGCTTCCGTCACCTTCGGGTCGATGAGGTGGGCGACCAGTACGTCGAACCGATTCTCCTCGACGGCTTTGATGGCCGATGTGAGAGTTTCTTTCGCGGTCGTCTGCGTGAACGTCCGCGTGTTGATGGCGATCCCGTACCGCGGGGCGACCTTCGCTGCCGTCGTTTGAGCCGCCGCGAACGCCGGCAGGGTCAGGAGAATCGTTACCGTCCACACAGTTCGCATGGCTTCTCTCGCGGGGCCGTGGCCGATACCACCACTTTACATCATCCTCGCGCGGCGGGGCAGTGGCCGGTTTTTCGGGCACGGTCGCGCAACTTTTCTCGCCACGCGGGTTGCGTGTCGGGGTTGGTCGGTATAATCCGCAGCATGGCAGGCAACACCTTCGGCAAACTGTTCCGCGTCACCACCGCCGGCGTCTCGCACGGCCCCGGCTACCTGTGCATCATCGACGGGTGCCCGGCCGGGCTGGACCTGTCCGTGGAGGACTTGCTCCCCGACTTGGCCCGTCGAAAGCCGGGGCAGTCGAAACTGACCACCCAGCGGGACGAGGCCGACCTGCCGGAAATCTGGTCCGGCATCTTCGAAGGGAAGACCGACGGCACGCCGATCGGCATTTCCTTCCGCAACGGCGACCAGCGGAGCGGCGACTACGGCGACATCAAGGACAAGTACCGCCCCGGCCACGCCGACTACACCTTCGACGCGAAGTACGGCTTCCGCGACTACCGCGGCGGCGGCCGCACGAGCGCCCGCGAAACCGTGTGCCGCGTGGCCGCCGGGGCCGTGGCGAAAAAGCTGTTAGCCCGCGAGAACATCCGAGTTCTCGGCTACGTGAAGCAGGTGGGAAGCGTCATCGCGGACATCCCCGACCCGACGGCCGTGACGCTGGAGCAGGTGGAAGCCTCGCCGACGCGCTGCCCCATATCGGCGACCGCTGCCGAAATGGAATCGCTGATCGACGCCGTGCGGATGGACCGCGACAGCATCGGCGGGGCGTGCGAACTCGTCGCCGTCGGCGTGCCGCCGGGCTTGGGTGAGCCGGTCTTCGACAAACTCAAGGCCGATTTGGGGAAAGCGTTGCTCTCACTGCCGGCGGTGCTGGGCTTCGAGTACGGGGCCGGCTTCGCGGTCGCAAGCATGCGTGGCAGCGAGAACAACGACCTCTTCTCGCCGAACCCGATCCACACCGACACGAACCGCCACGGCGGAATGCTCGGCGGCATCTCGTCCGGCATGCCGATCGTCTGCCGCGTGGCGATCAAGCCGACGAGCAGCATCCCCCGCAGTCAGAAGACCGTCACCCGCAGCGGCGAGCCAACGGACATTCTCGTCCGCGGCCGGCACGACCCGTGCCTACTGCCGCGATTCGTGCCAATGGGCGAGGCCATGATGGCACTGGTCCTGATCGACCACCTCTTGCGATCACGCTCCAGCAAACTGAAATGACCCAAAAGCCCAGGCACGGCCGTGCCTGGGCTTTCTTCGCTCACCCCATCAGCGACTTCATTACTTCCAGCTTCACTTCGGAAATCGGAATCCGCCGCTGCTGCATCGAGTCCCGATCGCGGATCGTGACGGTGTCGTTCGTCATCGTGTCGCCGTCGATGGTCACGCAGAACGGCGTGCCGATCTCGTCTTGCCGGCGGTAGCGACGGCCGACGGCCCCCTTATCGTCGAAGACGACGTTGAAGTGAGCCTTCAGTTCGCGGTACAGCTTCAACGCCTTTTCCGGCATGCCGTCCTTGTTCACGAGCGGGAAGACCGCACACTTGACCGGGGCCAACCGCGGGTGGAACCGCATGACGACCCGCTCTTCGAGCTTACCCTTCGCGTCTGGCACTTGGTCTTCGCTGTACGCTTCCGTCAGCACCGCGAGCGTGAACCGATCCGCCCCGGCGCTCGGCTCGATGACGTGCGGCACGTACTTGTACTTGCTTCGCTCGTCGACTGTCGGATTTGACTTCAGCCACTCCTTGAACGACCGCGTGGCCATCGTCTGCGAGTCGTTATTCCACAACTCCTCGTCGAAGTACGCCAGGTCATCCGCCTTGCCGCTGTGCTTGGCGTGGGCCGTCAGGTCGAACGCCCCGCGGTGGGCAACGCCTTCGAGTTCCTGCGGTTCGTCGCTGAACGGGAACATGTACTCGATGTCTGTCGTGCCGATGCTGTAGTGGGCGAGTTCCTCCTTGCCCTGCTCCCGCGGCACCAAGTTGTCGCTCTTGATGCCGAGCGTGCTGTACCACTTCTTGCGGAGGTCGCGCCAGTACTCGTACCACTTCATGCTCTCGCTGGGGTGGCAGAAGAACTCGATCTCCATCTGCTCAAACTCGCGGGAGCGGAAGGTGAAGTTCCGCGGGTTGATCTCGTTGCGGAACGCCTTCCCGACCTGCGCGATCCCGAACGGCAACTTCAGTCGCGTGCTGTTCAGCACGTTGCGGTAGTTCGCGAAGATGCCCTGAGCCGTCTCGGGGCGGAGATAGACTTTGTTCTCCTCCGAGGCGATCGGTCCGGCATGCGATTCGAACATGAGGTTGAAGGCGCGAGGTTCGGTCAACTGTTTCTCACCACAAGCAGGGCACCGGGGAGCATCTACCTTTGGAGTTTTCATGTACTCCACTAGTGGTACTGCATAGCCGAATACCAAATTCGGGATCATCTTTTGTTCTTGTTTCGTGAGAGTAGCAAGCTCTTTAGCCTCCTCGGCACTACTCGCAGTAACTGTCTTTGTAAAATCGGGACGGCATGATTCAGCGATAAGTCGCGAAGTCGCGAGTGCTGCATCCATAGTTGCATCTCGCTCAGCTGCAGATTTAGAAGCTAGTCCCTCTTTAACCGCAGACTTCATCCCTTCTGTGCGTTCTTCAAGACGGGCCAGTTTCGTGTCTTCGTTACGTGGGTCTAGATAAGCAACTACCCATTGTTGGTCTGCTCGAAATAGCTTCTTGCATCCTTCAGCCTTGCATGAAACCATGGGGTCTGCGAAACCACCCGCGTGCCCGCTCGCTACCCATACCTGCGGGTTCATGATGATCGAGCAGTCCAGCCCGACCATGCGGATTTCCTGGCCGTCCGGCCCCGGCGGTGGGTTGCGGACCATGTCCTGCCACCAGGCGTCCTTGATGTTCTTCTTGAGTTCGACGCCGAGCGGACCGTAGTCCCAGAAGCCGTTGATGCCGCCGTAGATTTCGCTCGATTGGAAGATGAACCCGGTGTCCTTGCAGAACTTGGCGAACTTGGCCATGTCAATTTTCGTCGGCATCGCAATACGTCTCCGAAGGCGACGCCCGTGGTAGGGGCGGCGCGGGTGGTGTGAGAGAGGACGAGGCGTCCCCGGTGGTTCGGTGAATTGTACGGAACTTACGCCCCGACCGATTTGAGCTTGTTCTTCGCCGACTTGCCGGCTTCGCTCTTGGGGTTTCGCTTCACGACGAGTTTCAGCAAGTCTACGCCCAGTTGTTGTGGCCGGCCGATCTGCTCGGCGAAGTGGAAGCCGACGTAGAACAGGTCTTCCTCGTCCAGAAATTTCGCCTTGTCCAGTTCCTTGACGAGTTGTTCCGCGTCCTGCTGGAAGAGGGTGTCGAAGTTCCGCAGGCACGGGTCCGACTCGCGGGAGTGCGGGTCGGCCTCCTTCCGCGAAACCTTCAGGCCGTTCAGGGCAATTTCCAACCGCACGGCGAAGCCGACCGACGGGTCGCGGGCCACGGCCTTCAGGTACGTCATCGCCGCGTCGTACTTCTTCTTCTTGCGAAGGCCCACGGCCTGTTCGACGAGTTTGTCCTGCAACTCGCCCGCGTCGATCTCGCGCAGCACGAACAAGAACGGGTCGGTGCGGTGATCGCTTTTCTCCAGGTAGGCGCACGTCGTCTCGAAAATCTCGGTGCGGGCCGACGGCGTGAGTTCCTTGCCGAAGGTGGCAATCGTGCGGGCGAACTGCCACGTTTCGTCGTGGCCCTGTGACTCGATCAGCCCTTTCACGAGAGCCTTTCGACCGCTTTTTAGCTTCTGCAATCGGCTTCGAGCGGTATCGCGGACGCTGCGATCGGAGTGGTGGAATTGGGCGAGCAAGCCCTCGGCCACCTCGTTCGTGTCGCGGTCGCCGATTTTGTCCATCGCCAAGCGTCGGGCGGCAATGTCCGGGGCGTGCAGCAGGGCGATCCAGTCTTCGAGCGTCTTGTCTGTGACCGGCAGCTTGTTCAAGATCGCCAGGGCCGGGGCGGCGATGCGGAAGTCGGGTTCGCTCGCGCAGTGGAACAGCCGCTTGAGTTGCTCCTTGTTCGGCGACGGTGTCCACCCGCCGACGGCTTGCAGGGCCATCGTCCGCACTTCCGGCGGGTGCGGCAACAAAATGCGATCCCACATCACCTCGGCTGCCGCCGGCTGATTCAACGCGACCAACAGCCGTGCGACCGGCACTTCGGACGTGGCCGGGATTGGCTTCTTCTTGTTCTTGACGAGGGCCGTCAGTTCCTTGGCCAACTCGGCCTTGCGGTCCGGCGTCAGCGTGGGAATCTTCGCGATGATGGCAGAGGAAGCGGAGGCTGCGACTTGCGGGTCGTGATCGACCAGCACGGCGAGGCCAGCCGCGTCGCCGGTGTGGGACACGGCCGACGTTAACGCGGCGGCGATGTACTTCCGCACGCCGGGCACGACCTTGTGCATCAGGTCTTGCAGGCCCTTCACGCCCTTCGCCCCGAGGGCGGCGGCGGCCTCGGCTGCGAGGGACGCTTCCGGGCCGCCGTGGCTGATCCGTTCCAGCAACACGGGCAGACTTTTCTCGATCTTCAACTGCCCCGCGGCCTTGATGGCGTTCGTGCGAACCTCGGCCGCCGGGTCGGTGAGGAGTTCGGCCACGGCCGCGGCGACTTCGGCGTCGCGCAACCCCAACTCGCCGACGACCAGGGTCGAGGCCGCCCGGACTTCCACCGGGACGGCGTCCGAGAGCAACTTCAACAGCTTTTTCGCAGGAATGTCCATGCGCGTGAGCACTCGGAGCCGGGGAACCGTTGGGGGAATGATAGGACTCTCGCCGGGTCAACTCGACTCAATTTGTGCGTCGTCGGGCGATTCCGGTTCGGTCAGTTTTTCGACGCCGAGCCAGCGGATGAGCAGCGGCAGGGTTAGACCCTGGCCGACGAGCGTGGCGAAAATGACCCAGAACGTGATGAACAGGATCAGGTCGCGGCCGGGGAAGGGGAGGCCCTCGGCCGTCGCCTGCGGGAGCGCCAGCGCGGCCGCGAGGGAGACGACGCCCCGCATCCCCGTCCACGCCACCACCGCGACGTTCTGCCACCGCGGGGCTGGGGCGGCTTCCCCGAACAACTGGCGGTCGAACCACCGCGGGATGTACGCGCCGGGGAACACCCACACGATCCGCGCGCCGATGACCGCCGCCGAGATGGACGAGGCGAATAAGGCCAACTCCCCCGGCGAATAGCGGTCGCCGAGTTGGCCGAGCACGACCGGCAGTTGGAACCCGATCAGAATGAAGATGAGGCTGTTCAGTACGAACTCGACCATCTCCCACACCGCCCGCGCTTCCACGATCATCTCCGGGTCGAAGACCCGCGGGCACTGTTGGCCGACGATCAGGCCGGCCGTCACGACCGCCAGCACCCCAGAGACGTGCAGGTGCTCGGCGGCGAAGTACAGCGCGAACGGCGTGAGCAGCGTAATCGCGATGGTTAGCTTCGCGTCGGCGAGGTGGGTGCGGTTCAGCCAGCCGTGCAACCGCAGGACGAGCCACGCCCCGACGATGCCGACGGCGATGCCGCCCGCACTCACGAGGAAGAACGTCTGGCACCCCTCGCTCACCGAGAACGTACCGCCGACCACGCACCCCACGGCCATCCGGTAAATCACCAGGGCCGAGGCGTCGTTGACCAGGCTCTCGCCTTCCAGGATCGTCGTGACGATCTTCGACAGCTTCATCCGCTGCGTGATCGCGAGCGCGGCCACGGCGTCCGGCGGTGACACGATCGCGCCAAGCACGAAGCCGGCTTCCAGAGGCAGGCCGATCAGCCAATTCGCCAGGAACGCCACGACCGTCGCCGTGAACATCACGAGGCCCAGGGCCAGCAGTGAGATCGCGCGCAATTGCAGGCGGAACGACTTCCACGGCGTGTTAAACGCGGCCGCGTACAACAGCGGCGGCAGGAAGAACATCATTACCAGGTTCGGGTCGAGTGGCGGCAGGGCGGGGGCCCACGGCTGGAGGCTGATGAGCAACCCGCCGATAACGAGCAGGATGGGGTACGGCATCCGCAGCCACCGGCCGAGCAGGCCGAGGGCAATGCAGACGGCCAAGAGGAGCAAGACGACTTCGTAAGAATGCACGCACGGCCTCCGGAACGCGATGAGGACGAGATACGGAATCGGCGATTGACACGCTACGGGCCGCCGCCTACCCTCACTCCAACCTTCCTCGACGGGTCGTCAAATGCGCCACACCCTTGCCCTCGTGCTCAGTTTCGCCACCCTCAGCACCGGGGCGGCGGCCGACAAGATTATTCTGGCCCACGCCCCGGAAGAGAAGCTGGTCGCCCCGTTCGCGGTCACGTTCACGGCCGACGGTACCCTCTACTTCGTCGAAATGGAGAAGGGTCAGCGGCTCCGCAAGATCGTGAACGGTGCGGTCGTCACCGTCGCGGGGACCGGCGACAAGGGAAACGACGGCGACGGCGGCAAGGGTCTGATGGCCAAGTTCAACGGGCTGCACCACTTGATCGCCGGGCCTGACGACCTCATTTACCTGGCCGACACGTTCAACAACCGCGTCCGCACGTTCGACCCGAAGGCCGGGATGATCTCGAAGTACGCGGGCACGGGTGAGAAGGGGTTCGCCGGGGACGGTGGGCCAGCCGACGACGCCAAGTTCGGCGGCGTCCACTGCCTCGATCTCGACAAGTCGCGGGCCAACCTCTACCTGACCGATCTCGACAACCGCCGGATTCGCAAGTTGGACCTGAAGACGCGAACCGTGACGACCGTGGCGGGCAACGGGCAAAAGGGCGTGCCGAAGGACGGCGAGAAGGCCGTCGATCAACCGCTCGCCGACCCCCGCGCCGCCGTCGTCGATTCCCAGGGCCGCATCTACATCCTGGAACGCGGCGGCCACGCGCTGCGGGTCGTGGACGAGAAGGGATTGATCCGCACCGTGGCCGGCACCGGTAAGGCGGGGGCTGCGGGGTTGGGTGGGCCGGCGCTGAAGGCCGCGATGAACGGGCCGAAACACCTGTGCGTCGACACCGACGGCTCTGTGCTGATCGCGGACACCGAGAACCATCGGATCGTGCGGTACTCGCCCAAGACGGAGAAACTCGACCTTGTGGCCGGCACCGGCAAGAAGGGATCGGCCGGCGTCGGCGGCGACCCGGCGGCCGTTGAACTGAGCCAACCGCACGGCGTGACCGTTCAGCCGAAGACCAACATCATCTTCATCGCCGACAGCAGTAACAACCGAATCTTGAAAATCGTGAAGTGACCGCTCACCCGTTCGGGATGACCGCGTCCGCCTCGATTTCGACGAGCATTTCGGGGTCGATGAGCTTACTCACTTCGACCATCGCCGTCGCCGGGCGGGCCGTGCCGAAGACTTCGCCGTGAGCCTTGCCGACAACTTCCCAGTCGGCCATTCGGGTCATGTAGATGCGCGTGCGGACCACGTGTTCCGGCTTCGCCCCGGCCTTTTCCAGTGCCGACACGATCGTCTTCAGCGTCTGAACCGCCTGGGCGTAAGCGTCACCCTTGCCGACGAGGCCGTCCGGCGTGGCCGCCGTACAACCGGAGACGTATACGAACGGCCCGACGCGGACCGCCCGCGAATAGCCGATGATCGGTTCCCACTTGCCGCCGGTGCTGATGTTCTGACGTTCCACGGGTGACTCCTCTCAGGATGGGATCAACTTCGCGATTTCCGTGAACTCTTTCAAGAGGTGGTCCGGTCGAGCCGCCTCCAAATCCTCGCGGCTCGATGCCCCGCCGAGCACGACCCACCCCGGCACGCCGGCCGCCTTCGCGACTTCCACGTCGATGACCATGTCGCCGACGTAGACCGTCTCGGCGGCCGGCACGCCGAGGCGACGCATCGCCTCGACCAGCATGGCGGGGTCGGGCTTGGGGATCCCCACGTCGTCGGGGCCGAGGATTTCGTCGAAGAGATGGCCAAGCTTCAAGTCCCGCACGAGCGCTTTCGTGAACTCGGTGCGCTTGTTGCTACAAACGGCGAGCCGGATGCCGCGGGCGTGAAGTTCTTCGAGCGTGGGGAGTACCCCGGGGAAGAGTCGCGTGCCGGCGGCCATGACGGAGGGGTGGTGGTCGCGGTACGCGGCCACCGCCGCCGCGGGCGGGGCGTTCGGCACCAGGTTTTCCATCAGATTCGTGAGGCCCAGCCCGACATAGGAGCGGACGGTGTCTTCCGCCAGGGCGGGCAGGCCGTAGAGTTGCCGGACGTGGTTGGTGCTGGCGGTGATGGCGACGAAGCTGTCGGCCAGCGTGCCGTCGAAGTCGAAAAGGGCGGCGCGAATCGGCATCGGTTCCTCCCGGATGCCGGTCATCTTACGACCCGCCCGCCCCCGCGGAATCTCAATAAAGGCCGATGTCCAGGGCCGACGAGATGAACCGCCCGACCCACCACGCCCCCGTCCGCCACTGACAGTGGACCTTCGCGTGCACCAGTGCACCCGGCCGAACGGTCGCGTCCGGGTCGGTGAGTTCGGCTTCGATCAGGTACGTCTGTGCGAGCGGCGTCGTTTCCTGGCCGTTCTCACCGGCCGGCTTGACCGCCAGTGGGCCGCCGCCGCGTTGCGTCAGGGCTACGGGCACCTGCTTCGCGTCCGAGTCCGGCAGGCGGAGGAGGCGGCCCTTGAAGATGCGGTCCGTTCGGCCCTTCACGTAGAAGGAGACGAACAGCCCTTCCTTCGTTTGGTCGTCCTTCAAGAGCCGGTAGTCGTTGGCCGAGACGGGGATTTTGACGATCAGCCGCGTCGGGTCGCCGACGGTGCAGACCGGCTTCTGGTCCTGGAAGTTGCGGTCGTACTGTTTCCCGAGGTCGGTCGGCCGCGGCAAGCCCATGACGACGCCGTCCCGCGGGGCCTTCAGTTCCCGCAAGTCGTCGGCCCGCCGCTTCAGTTCGATGAGCTTGCGCTCGGACTGGCGGGCCGTCTCGCGTTGCTCGGCTTCCTGCCCCTTGATTTGGGCCGCGGACGCAACGGGGATGTTCTTCTCGCCGAGTTGTTGGGACAGGTCGTCGGCGATCTGCTGACTTCGCAGCATCTCCGTGCGGGTCTTCGTGATTTCTTCGGCGAGTTGTTGGCTGACGAACCGGGCGATGACTTGGCCGCGGACGACGGTCTGCCCTTCCGTCACTTCCAAGCGGTCGAGGTACGCCGGTTCGGTCAGCCCGACCGACTCGCCGTGGTCGGGGTGGATCGAAACGAGGCCGGTGTCCCGCACGCGGCTAATCGGCAGCGGTACGAGGAAGAACGTGGCCAACAGGCCGGCAAAGATCGTAAGCGTGATGTAGACCCGCTTCGCTTTCATGTCTGGCAACCGCCCCCGGTGACGTACGTTTTTGACCATCCGAACGACCGGCCAGACGAACATGCTGACCAGGGACAGGATGGCGACCATGTGCGAGATGACGCGGAGCTTCGGCCCCAAGAAGTCGGACAGCATCCAGATGATGCTGAAGGTCACCACCCAGCGGTAGACCCAACTGCAGACCGCGTAGCCGATGAACAGCACCTTCCGCGTCGGGGCCATGTACGGCTCCGGCGGGACTTCGATGCCGAGGCCGCGGTCGAGGAAGGCGTTCGTGATGTACCGGTTCGATCGGTCCCGGAGGTTCGGGATTTCCAACCAGTCAGCCATGATGTAGTAGCCGTCGAACCGCATCAGCGGGTTCGCGTTGAAGAAGAACGTGCTCACGCTACAGAGCGTCATCAGGCAGAGCGCAATATTGTTCACTACCGGCAGGTGGGGCGTGTACCACCAGACGAAGGTGCTGAGGGCCGCGATGATCAGTTCGACGTAAATCCCGGCGAAGCTGATGATGATCCGTTTCCACTTGTCGCTGATCGTCCAGGCGTCGGTGACGTTGCAATAGAGCGCGGGCGACAGGCACATGAGCAGAACGCCCATCTCGTGGCACTCACCGCCGAACGCCTTACAACTGAGGCCGTGGCCGAACTCGTGGATGACCTTCACCACGCCGAGCGAAATCCACAGGTACAACACCGAGTTGAACGAGAAGAACTCGTGGTAGGCCGGCAGCTTGTCATAGAAGGTCTGGAAGTGCAGCATCACGTGGAACACGGCCGCCAGCATGAGGCTGCACGACGCGACGAAGAACGGTGCCGTGAAGATCCACCACAAGAAACTGTACATCCACGTCAGGATGCGGTCCGGGTCGAAGACCGGGATCTTCCAGTAGAGGATGCTTGAGATCGCGGCCAGTCGCTTCGTCCGCCGTTGCTTGGCGCGGCGTTCGAAGAGGTGCTTGCCGGTGCCGACGGTCTCGCTCTGCACGAGGCCGGCGGTGATGAGCTGCCGGGCGAAGCCTTCCAGGTCGTTGTACTCCAGCCGGTGCGGCTTGAACTCTTCCTCGAATCGGCCCTTCACCTCTTCCATGGTGTGGGTGCCGTTGAAGAGGCTGAAGACGAAGAACTCCTGCCGGTTGAAGCGGTAGTACCGCAGGCAGACCGGGTCCTTCACGACGTGGTAGACCTTGCCCTCGTAACGCTGTTCGGTGATCTGCAAGTCCGGGCGGGTGCGCAGGCGCACGGCCTTGCGGCGTTCGACCGGGTTGTTCAGAAGCGCGGTGTCCATGACGATTCGTCTGCCGAAGGGGAAGGGCCGGGAGGGCGCTCGCGGGGGCAGGGTTGGAGAACCCCGCCCCCGCGGCAGACGTTACTTCGGCTTACCTTCGTGCATCGGTATCGCGGGCACGACCACCGGCGGGAACCGCTCCACGCCGGTGCCGCTCGCGGGCACGACCGCCGAGGCCGGCAGCACGCCGCCGGCCGGCACGACAACGCTCATTGGAACTTTGGGTTCCATCGGCACGATCGCGGTCGCGTTCCCGGCGACGGGCGGGGCGGCGACTTCGCTCGGCTTCACGATGATCGTGGCCGACGACTTGTCTTGCAGCACCGTGCCCGCGTCCGTGCCCCGGTCGATGACGACCGTCACGCGGAAGGTGCGGGCGTCGTTCGGGATCACGGCCGTCACCTGACCGGTTCGCTCCTTGTTCTTCTGGCTGAGAACCGAGGCCGTCCAGACGTGAACGCTGCCGGACTGTGTGCCGGTCACGACGAACCAGTTCGCCCCTTCCGGGCCGAAGGCCGCACACGTGGGCGTCATGTGGCCGGGCACCACCAGGCGCGTCCGCTCCGAACCGCGGCCGCCGGGCATCGGCGTCGTCCAGAGTTGGAGTTCGCCCTTAATGTCGCCGTCGCCGCCGGCCGTGAGGACGAGCGCGTCGTCCGGGGAGAACAGGGCGAGGGTTCCGAACCGGGCCGCGGGGCCGTTGTTCTGAACATTACCGATCGACAGGCCGGTCGCGAGGCTGATCACGTCAATGCGGCCGTCGTCCTGGTCGAACAGCGCCCGGCCGCCCTTCGAGGAAACGCCAAGGACGTCGACGTTCCCCTTACGGTGGTCGATGGTCCGCTCGATGCTCGCCGCCTTGTCGCCGACCTTCCAAACTCGCATCGCCCGGTCGCGGGAAACCGTGACGAGCGTCGATTGCGGGGTGAACCGCACCGAGGTGAAGCCGTCCTTGAAGTCGCCGGCGAGGGTGTAGAGCTTCTTGCCGTCGGCGACATTCCAAATGAAGACTTCCCGGCCCGCCGCCGTGGCGAGGAAGCGGCCGTCGGGGCTGAACGACATGGAGGCCACGCTGGTGCCGTGGGCCTCGTCGAGTTCCTTCATCGGCTTGTTGCTGATCTTTTCCAGGTTCGACAGGTCCCACAGACGGACCTTGCCGTCCTCGCCGCCGGTCGCCAGGACGTGCTTCGTCACCTTCTCGCCGGTCACCGCGAGGGAGCGAACACCCTGGGCTTCCGGGGGGAGCGACAACAGCGAAGACTTCGGTTGCGTACCGGCGGGCGGGAATGCGTCCCAGATCGAGACGGTATTGTCGAGGCTGCCCGAGACGATCATCGGCCGCCCCGCGTGAGCCGTGACGACGACCGCGGTAACGCTTTGGCGGTGGGGGAACATCTGGCCGAACTTCATGTCCGGGCCGACCGGCACGGACGGCTCGACCGAGACCTTCATCCCGGGTCGGACGAGGGCCGCGTTTTGCGATTCGAGGATGCCTTCGACGCGCACGTCTTCGGTCGAGAGGACTTCCATGATCGGGTCGCCGGCCTTCACGAACTCGCCCGGCTCACGCATGAGTTTGGTGATGATGCCGCCGTCCTTGCTCCGCGAGCGGTGGCGGAACCGCAGGGCGTCAGCCCGCTTCTCGTCCCCCTCGGCCTTGACCTTTTCCTTCTGCGACTGAGCCACGTTTTCCAGGTACCGGGCGTACGTCGCTTCGAGTTGGATGAGTTCGAGAGGCGACGCGGCCCCGCCGAGCTTCTTCATCGTGCTGACTTGTTCGAGGATTTTGTCGGCCGCCTTTTTCGCCTCACCAATGGCGATCACGCACGCCTCGCTGACCTTCCGGCTGGCCTCCGATTGCACGCGAGCGTCGAGGTCGTCGAGAACGCACACGACCGAGTTCCCGGCGATGCGGTCGCCTTCGCGGAGTCGCTTGTATGGGACGGCGTGGGCCATGTCGGCGCTCTCGAACATCAGCGTGCCGTCGTCCGGCTTGAACGCCGTGCCGGGCGCGAGCGGGACGCCAATGACTTCGATGTTGCCGTCCACGAGGGCCGAGATGAGCTGCTTCTTGTCGAGCCGCACGACGGAGTTCGGGACGATGATTTCTGCCGTCGCGGCCGTCGCCGGGGCCACGGGTTCCGGGGGATCGCCCGGCTTGTAGAGCAGGCTGCCGATTTCGACGGCCGGTGTCTTCTCACTCGTGCCGGTGGCGTTCGACGGGTTCTTGACGTTGCGGTCGCCGTCACAGGCGCTCAGTGCCAGGCAGCTCAGACCCGTAGCCGTTTTCAGAATCCAGCGACGATTCATGACAAAATCCTCGACGAAAGATGGTGTGCCCGAAACGGGCGGTTGTAGTAGGGGTGGCCGTCGGGGTAGTAACTCTGCGGTGCAGGCCGATGGCCGGGACTTCGCGGTAGCCGACGGCCCGCGACCCGGATGGGGCGCGGGCGGACGCTGTTAGAAGAAGAAAATGACCTTCTCGTAGAACCACTCCCACACGCCGTGGAACAGCGAGTAGCCGAGGGCGTGTTCGCCGCACCGGATGCGGATGTGTACTTCTTGGCCCGAGGCGAAGAGCGTCCGCGGCACCCGGCGGTTCTCCGGGATTTGGGCCACGTCGATCTTCACGAAGCCGATGGAAATGGGTTCCGACTCGTTGTGGTCGTCGCGGTTCGGGATCACGTCGCGGGCGAGTTCGTCCTCGTACAAGCGGCCGTAATACTTCGTGTCCGATTCGCTCGTCACCAGCAGGTCCACGTCGAGGTACTTCTTGCCCTTGTCGTCGACCTGGTGCATGCCCTTGTCGGCGAAGGCCTTCAAAATGTGGCCGAGGTTGCGTTGGGGCACCTTCACCTGAATGTGCCATTCCCCCTCGGTGTAGCCGAGCTTTTGAATTGCCTCATTCTGCTTGAGGACGCGGTTCATCAATTCGTTGGAGTTGTCGGAGTTCAGCACCGTCAACTTGGCGTCGGCCTTCACCTTGCTGGGGTCGAGCCGTGGGGCCTTGACGTACATCAGGCCGGGCCGGGCGAGGTCGAGATTGCTGTCCTGAATCATCTGCTGGCGGAGGAGTTCGTTGCTCTTGATGTTGGCTTCGTCTTCCGCGAGGCGTTGGTTGTGCGTCGCTAAATCGGACGCCGAGAAGTTC
This sequence comes from Limnoglobus roseus, assembly GCF_008254045.1. GTDB lineage: Bacteria > Planctomycetota > Planctomycetia > Gemmatales > Gemmataceae > Limnoglobus > Limnoglobus roseus. Next base: position 6,031,984 of record NZ_CP042425.1, read on the forward strand.
GTCGTGGCCTCGGACTTCATCTTGTTGACGCGGGCGCGGCGAACCTCGATCTCACTGGAGACCTTGAACAACTTCTCGCCGATTTCCTCACTGAACATCTCGGCGACGATGGCGTCCGGGTTGATCTTGTCGCCCGGCTTGAAGAGCAACTTGCGGAGCTTGCCGGCCTCCCGCGGGTAGAGCGGGTGCAACTCCGTCGGCTGAAGTTCGCCCTTCGCGTCCATCTTCAACTGGTACGGCACGAGGACCATCGCGACGGTGAGCGCGATCAGGGCGGCCACGATGGACGCGGTGATGAGCCGAGCCTTCCCGCCGAGACCGTCTTGAACCTTCTTGACCGGCCACCACAGCGTCTTTAGCGGGATCGACTTGAGTTCAGCCGCGTTGTACAAAGCCGACGCCGCGTGCTTCGCGACGATGTCGAGCTTCTGAATCATCGGCTCGATGTTTTCCGGCGGGTTGAAGCTCTCCAGCAACAGGACCGAGCGGGCCGGCTTCTTGTCGTCCTTTTCCCGCTCGTCGCGGATCGGCTGGATGACCAGCAACTTCGGCTGGCTTTCCGCCAGGTAGTCGTCGAGGGCGTGCAGCACGGCCGGCGGCAGGCTCTCGTCCTTTTCGCCCTTGAAAACGAGCTTGTCGCCCCAGGTCAGGACACTGTCGAAGAGTTGCCGCATCCGGCGAACGTGGGTCGCCGCCTTCTCGACCACGTCGGCCCCGGAGACGGCTTCCACGGTCGACTTTTTGCCGTGCCGGATGCCCACGCAGAGGCGGTCGCACTCGATGAGCCGTCGGCCTTCGTTGGCGACGTGGTACGCGCACTCGGTCGGGTTTAGCGTGCTGTGGATGAGCCGGGCGAACGCCTCGACCTGCGTGTAAACCTTGTCCAACCCGGCTGCCTGCCGGGTGTTGCTGAACGTGTGGTACTGGCTCGCGTAGCCGGCCATCTGAACCGAGTAGTTCAGGAAGGTCGGGTACATCCGCGGGTCGTGCGTGGAGTCCTGGAAGATTTCCAGGAGGCCCATCGCCGATTTGTCCGGCTGCACGATCGGTGCGAAGAGCGTGAAGAAATCGGTGAGGTTGCGGGCCGGAACCTGGCCCGGTTCGGCGAGGCCGCTGACCTGGCCCTGCGGCTCGATCATCACGGACCGCGGCGGCTGGGCCTGGAAGACCTGCCGCAAAATCTCGTTATGGCACTGCCGGCCGCCGCGCTTGGCGTCCAGGCCGACCTTGTCGAGATTGAGTTGGCAGGCGACCTGCAAGAAGCCTTGCGGCGTCCGAAGCCAGACCGCCCCCGCTGGTGCCCCGATCGCGGTAATCGCGACGTTCAGGAACTTCTCGTAGAAGTCCGTTGGGGCGAGCGTTGACCCGGCGAGCTTGGAGGCTTGGGTGAAGGCATCGTCAATTTGTTGACTGAACCGGTTTTTGTCCGGCTGTTGACCAGGAGGATTCGTGCTCACGGCTGCTCTCGGGTGAGGCGGTAAAATCGGAATTCACGGCAAATTCCGAGTTATCGTACCCTTACGGCGACGTTATCACAAGCGTACTTAACCCCGCCGCGGCTAAACATGGACTGCGCTGGCCCCTCTGGCATGAGTCAAAAGACACATTTGCCAGCGGGCGATTCCATTCGACGTGGTGTTATCACCACAGTCTCTCTACCTTATCGGACGAATTGGTTCAGAACATTATACTCATCAATTGTTCGACGTGACGAGAGCAGTCTGAGATTTCGTCGAATCGAGATTTGAACGAGCGGATAGGGGTAAAATAAGGGGATTGTGCGGGTGAGACAGGACGTTTCACCCGCTGGGTGAATCGCTATTACTCGACCGTGTGTTCATTTTCCCACGTCAGAATGTGCTGCATCAAATCGGGCGGATCGACTTCGTTGTTCGGCAGCGGCCACGCGAATCGCTCCGAGGCTGCGAGTTGCGTGGCACCGTTGCGGTCGGAGATGTCGAAATCGCACCAAAGCTTCACGAACCGCCCAATCGCGCGGCCGCGACGACGGAGGCGGTTGATCAACTCGTTGGCGTCGTCATCATTCCGGGCGGCCTCGGCGAGCAGTTCGGCCCAATCGACGACCCACTCGACGAGCATCCGCGCTTCTTCATCCCCCAACCCGCGCGTCAGGGCTTCATCCCGGACGATCTCACGGATGTGCCGGTCGCAGTCCACTGCCATCGTTCGCCCCCATCGCGCTGACCGACGAGGTTGGTGAGCGACCCGTCCCCCAACGGGCCGCCCGACCAACTTCCCACCCCCACCGGTGTTTCGCGTCGTTGTGCGGCGGGGTATAACGGCGCACCCCTTGCTTCGCAAGCGTGAATTCTTCATAATTTGCTCGCGCCCGACGCCTCATCTCCCGTGACGCTCGCGCCCGCCCTCGATGGTTGCCAAGAATGCCAATCCTTGCCGTCGTCGCCCTGATTTTAATGGCACCCGTCGCCGCGCTCGTCGCGTTCCTCGCCGTGGCGTGGATGTTTCCCTCATTGCTCCGCACCCTGTGGTGGGTGCTCCTGCACACGCGCTACCGCTTCCGCGTTCACCACCAGGAGTCCATCCCGAAGACCGGCCCGGCGCTTCTGGTTTGCAACCACACGTGCTACATCGACTGGATGATCTTTTGGGTGAGTTCGCCGCGTCCCGTGCGGTACGTCATGTGGGCGGGGTATCAGAAGAACCCGGTCCTGCGATTCTTTCTGTCGTGGGTCCGACATCGACTCGTGTTGCTCGACAATCGTTCCACGCGGCCGCACGCCATCGCCGATTCGCTGAAAGCCGTCGCGGCCGCCCTCGACGCCGGGGAAGTCGTGCTCGTCTACCCGGAAGGCCGGCTGTCGCGCAACGGCCAGATGCTGCCGTTCGGCCGCGGAATCGAACTCGTGTTGCGAATGGCGAAGGGGGACGTGCCGGTCATTCCGGCGGCGACGACCGGCACGTGGGGCAGCTTCTTTAGCCACAAGGACGGCCCGATTCTGCGGAAATGGCCGCGATGGGGCCGACCAAAGGTGTCGGTCTGGTTCGGCCCGCCACTCTTGAACAAGCCGACCGCGACCGCAGTCCGGGCGGCCGTGACGGAAGCGCGGGCCGATCTGGCGATTCACGACAGCCGAGCGCTGCCCACCGTTTTCCATCAGTTCGTGCGGACGGCGACCCGCCGGCGGAACGTCTTCCGCCCCGGCTTTGTCGATTCCGCGACCGGCGTCGAACGCCGGCTGACGTTCGGCCAAGCCCTCGTCGCGACGTGGTGCCTGTCGAGTTGGCTACGAAGGAAACTACCGCCGGGGAACCAGCCCGTCGGCGTGTGGCTGCCGACCGGCCTCGGCTCGGCGCTCGTGAACCTCGCGCTCGGCTACCTCGGCCGGCCGACGGTGAACTTGAACTACACCGCCGGTCGGGACTCCGTCGAATCGGCCGTGCGCCAGGCCGAGTTGAAGGTCGTCATCACGGCGAAGCGGTTCATCGACAAGGTGCCGGTCGACCTGCCCGCCGGCGTGGAGTCGATCCTCCTCGAAGACGCCCTCGCCGCCATCGGCAAGCCGGCGAAGCTGCTTCGCTTCCTCGCGATTCTGACATTACCATCTTGGATCGTCGCCCGACTGATCGGCTTACCGCGAACGGCCACCGACGCGGCGCAGACGATCATCTTTAGCAGCGGCAGCACCGGCGAGCCGAAGGGCGTCGTGCTGTCGCAGCGGAACATTGCCGGGAACGTGCAGGGGTTCATCGACGGCGCGCCGATCACGGACGCCGACGTGATGCTGGCGACGCTGCCGTTCTTCCACAGCTTCGGCTACACCGTCTGCCTGTGGGCCGCGGTGTGCATCGGCGCGCGGAGCGTCTACTACCCCGACCCGCGGGCGGCAAAAGAGGTCGGCGAACTCTGCCGCAAGCACGCGGGGACGCTGATGATGGCCACGGCCACGTTCCTCCGCTTCTACCTGCGCCGCTGCGATGTCGAAGACTTCCGCACGATGAAACTGCTCATTTGCGGGGCCGAGAAGCTGCCGGTGAAATTGGCCCAGGAGTTCCAAGCGAAGTTCGGCGTGCTGCCGCTCGAGGGCTACGGGTGCACCGAGGTTTCCCCGGTGGTCAGCACCAATGTACCCGATGTGCATGTGAGCGGCGTCCAGCAGACAGGCAACACGCTCGGCACGGTCGGACAACCGCTTCCCGGCGTGGCGGCGAAGGCGTTCCACCCCGACACGCTCATAGCCTTGCCCGTTGGCGAGGAGGGCAACATCGGCATCAAGGGGCCGAACGTCATGCTTGGCTACTGGAAGCAACCCGATCGCACGGCCCAGGTGATCCACAACGGCTGGTACCTGACCGGCGACGTGGGCCGCGTAGAACCGACCGGCTTCATCCGCATCACCGGCCGCATTAGCCGCTTCGCGAAGATCGCCGGCGAAATGGTCCCGCTCGAACGGCTCGAACACGAGATGCAGGAACTCTTCGGCACCGGCGAGCGACTCGTGGCGGTGAGCGCCGTCGCCGACGAGAAGCGCGGCGAACGGCTCGTGGTACTTTATCTGCCGGAAGCCGCGTCGAGGCTGGACGCCGTTCTCGACGGGCTGGCAAGGCAAGGACTGCCGAACCTGTGGGTTCCCGACCGGCGGCACTGTTACGAGATCGCGGCCTTCCCGGCGCTCGGCAGCGGCAAGCTCGACCTGAAGGCGGTCGGCGAGTTGGCGAAGTCGTTCGCGTGAATACGACCTACGCCAGGTGCCAGTCGCCGGCGGCCCGTTGAGCTTCAACGTGCGGGCGGTAGTGGTCGCGCGACTCGGTCACGCGCCGCGACGTCAGGCAGCTCTCGGCCGACACTTCCGGGAGGATGTCCGGGGCGATGTCGTTTCGCACGAAGAAGGCGTTCAGTTGGTTCCGGTTGCAGCCGACGAGCCGATACCCCTTCTCGCGGGCCAGCTTGACGTACGCCCCGAGCGAGCAACCCACGTAGGCGGGCTTCGTCTCCGCAAAATTCGGGTACCAGTAGCCGGGGATGTTCTTGACCGTGTACGGCTCATCGGCCTTCCACCACGGCTGGTACTCCACCACGACGACGCGGGGGGAGATGCTCGTGATGTTCTTCCAAATCCAGTAGTCGATGCCGTCGAGGTCGATCGTGAGCAGGTCGATCTCGCCCTTGAACCCGTTGACGGTGATGGCCCAGTCGATGGTGTCGGGTTCGATCCACGTGTGAATGATCTTCGGCGGGCTGATTTGCGTGTCTGACCGGGAGGTGTAAAACTGCGTCGACACCCGGCAATTGTCCGCGCTGCCGTCGATTAGCATCCCGTCCCACCCGTGGTTGACGATCAGGTTCGCGGCGTTGCACTCGAACCCGACGCCGGCACACGCCTCCACCGCCCGGCGGTTGGTCGTGCCGATGAGCGAGAAGATGTAGAGGAGGATGCCGTCCTCGTCGAACTGCGAGAAGGTGCGAAAGCCGACCTCGTCGAACCGCGGCAGCGGGGCCTTCGTGCGGAGCAGTTCCTTGTACTTTTCGGCCAGCAAGATTTGGGTGCCCTTGTCCACCCGCGCCCCGATCGACAGCGTTTCGGCGGCCATCATGACCGGGTCCCGGGTCGCCGACCAGTTGGCGTGTTGGACGGCTTTCACGATCGCGTCGAAGGGCACGGCCGAGGCGAGGCCGGCGTGGAACTCGGGACTGGTGACGAAGCCCGCGAACACGGTTCGCGCGTGGGCCGCGAAGACCTCGTGGAACTCGGCACTCGCAGTGAACTCCGCGAAAATGCCGCGGACCGACCGGGCGAATTCCTCGCTATTGAGTACCGGGCGTACCGCTTGAACGATCATCTCTTTGGCGCGCCCACGTAGGCCCACACGTTCGGAGGTTGGCGAGTGATCGACCATTGGCGGTTCCTCGACGGGTCGTGCCGGATATCTCAGGGAATAAGCGTGACAGTCGTATCGACCGGGCGGGCTGGGTGACTTGCATCAATTCGAACGCCCGGTCGATAAATTACTGCCATGCTCACCAACTGCCGCGTCGTCCTTGTCCGCACGCACTACGCCGGGAACATCGGGTCAGCCGCCCGCGCGATGAAGAACTTTGGCCTGACCGATCTCGTGCTGGTCGATCCGATCGCGAACGTGACCGACCACCAAGCCCGCATGTTGGCCACAAACGGCGGGGATATCCTTGATGTGGCTCGCGTCGTACCGGACTTCTACGCGGCCGTGGCCGACTGCGGATACGTCCTCGGATCGTCCGGTGAGACGGCCGGCACACTCCGCCGCACGCTAGTCGGCACGCCGCGGGAACTGTTGCCGAAGTTCGTGCAAACACTCGCGTCCACCCGCTGTGCTCTTGTCTTCGGCCCCGAACCCCACGGACTGGCGAACGAGGAACTCGCCCGCTGTCACGCCCTGCTGGTCCTCCCCACGGCCGCAGAGTTCACGTCGCTGAACCTGGCCCTCGCAGTGGGCATCACCCTGTACGAGTTGCACCAGTTTTATCGGGAGGGAACGACCACGCCCCCGGAGGCCGCGACTCGCCCGCCGGCGGCTTACGCCGACTTTGATCGGGCGATGGCTCACCTCCATGACGCGCTGACGGACGTGCGGTTCCTGTTCGGGCAGAACGGCGAAGCCCTCATGCACGCCTTCCGGCACATGGTCGGGCGGGCGCTCCCGACGCAGCAGGAGGTGAAACTGCTCCACGGCCTCGCCCGGCAGATGGAGTACGCGGCCGACCAAATGAAAAAAGCTGAAACTCAGATGAGAGGACCGAAGTAACTTCTGGCAACAACCCGCCGAGGTCTCTCCCCATGTCGCGGATCCTTGCAGCCCTCGGATTACTCTTTCTGACCTTGCCCGCCGTTGCGGACGATGTGCCGGACCCGCTCCGCCGACTGCCGAAGGATTGCGGCTTCGTCTTCAAGATCGAGAACCCCCGGCAGTTCGTCGAAGGCGTGACGAACCTCGACGCTTATCAGGGCTTGCAGCAGTTCCCGCAGATGAAAGAGTACCTCGACTCCACGCAGGTCCGGCGGTTTTTCCAAGTTGTGAAGTACCTCGAAACCGAACTCGGTGGCCCGTGGCCGACGCTTCTGGACAAGGTCGCCGGCCGCGGCATCGCCGTCGGCTTGGCCCTGACCACCGAACCGCAACCCGCTCTCCTCGTCATCGAGGGGACCGACGCGGCGACCGTCGTGAAGGCCCACACGCTCTTTCTGGCGGCCGTTCGGGAGGAGAACGCCCGTGCGGAATCGAAGCAAGAGGTTCAACAGGTCGAGTTCGAAGGGATCTCTGTGACGCGGGTGGGCAAGGACTTCTACACCGCTCAGCGCGGGACCGCGGTGTACCTCGCGAACAAGGAGGTCGCGATGAAGGAAGGCCTGAAACTCGCGGCCGGCAAGACCCGCGAGAGCGTGCTGGATCGTGCGTCGCTAGCGGCCGCCCGGAAACTGGCGGGGCCGCACCCGGCCGCGTGGGGCTGGCTCGACTTCGCCAAGATCAAGCAGTCGCAGCAAGCGAAGGACTTCTTCGAGACGACGAAGAAGGACATCTTCCAAACCGTGATCTTCGGCAGCACGGCCGACGCGGCCCGTCGGGCGGACTTCATCACCTTGGTCGTGGACCAATCGCCGACCGGCTACGCGGTCAGCGTTCGCCTTCCCGCGAAGCGGGCGGACCTCGACCCGAACATGGCGATCCACGCCCCGATGCACGGCGAGCCCGGATCGCGTCCGCTCTTGAAGCCGGCCGGGGTGATCTACAGCCAGAGCTTCTACCTGGATCTCGGCTTCCTCTGGAGCGAGCGCAAGCGACTCTTCAACCCGGAGAACCTGAAGGACCTCGAAAAGGGCGTAGAGGGGCTGAATAAGGTGCTGCCGAACACGACCTTCGGCAAACTTCTGGAAGGATCCGGCCCATACCACCGCATCGTCGCGGCGAATACCGGCGAGAAGCTCTACAGCGTCGAACCGAGTCAGGCCATCCCGCCGGTCGCTTACGTCGGCTCGATGCGGGGCGAACAGTACGGTGACTCGATGGACTCTCTGCTCCGAGCGGGCGGGGCGCTGGCGGGCTTCCAGACCGGCTGGAAGATGAGCGAGGAGACGCACGACGGCGTGACGATTGTCACGTTCCGCTTCCCGGAAAAGGGTGAACCGAAGTTCGACGACGAGGAAAAATTGCGGTTCAACGCAGCCCCGAGCTTCGCCATCGTCGGCGACAATCTGATCGTGGGTAGCACGCCCGGTATCGTGAAACGGCTGATCCCCGAACTCAAGAAGGAGTCGAAGTCAGCCGGTTCGCCGGTTGTGTGGCGGGCATCGGGATTTGCGAACGGGGCGGGCCAACTCATCGCGTCATCGCCCGAGGCGACGGTGACGCAGGCGATTCTGACGCAGGGAATTGGGCTGGCCGAGGCGAAGGAGCAGACGCAGAAGTTCGCCGGGTGGCTCAAAACCCTCGGCCACGTTGACATCAGCATCGACCACGCGGCCGAGATGTACGAGTTCAAGATGGCCTGGACGTACGGCAAGTAACGTCGGCCGTGATCCCTTCGAGACTCTCTCTCATGGCGAACGACATCACCACCGCCTGGCAAGCGTACACGCCCACGGCCGACAACCCTTGGGATGCGAAGAAGGTCGGCCACCTCTATCGGCGGGCGGGCTTCGGGGCGTCATCGGCTGAGTTGGACGCGGGCGTGAAGGACGGCCCCGAGGTGACACTCGACCGCATGCTGAACGGCGGGCCGGCCGACGCCGACTTCGAGCAGTCGTCGGAGTTCATGGCTAGCGAGCGCAGTTTACCAGCGGGAACGCCGGCCGTGCAACTCGCGGCGTGGTGGCTCTACCGGATGCTTCGCACGCCGCACCCGCTCCGTGAGAAGTTGAGCCTTTTCTGGCACAACCACTTCGCCACCAGCATCGTGAAGGTGCAGAACGCCCGTTACATGCTCGGCCAGTACCGGCTCGTCCACCGGCACGCGCTCGGCAACTTCCGCAACCTGTTGCAAGAGATGACGCTCGACCCGGCCATGCTGATTTGGCTGGACGCGAAGGAGAGCAAGAGGGGGAAGCCGAACGAGAACTATGCCCGCGAGTTGATGGAACTCTTCACCCTCGGCATTGGCAACTACACCGAGAAGGACATCCGCGAGGCGGCAAAGGCGTTCACCGGGTACGGCATCAAGCAGGGGAAGGCGACGTTCGTCGAGAAGGAACACGACGCCGGTCCGAAGACGGTCCTTGGCAAGACCGGCGACTTCGCGGCAAAGGACGTGGTCGATATCTGCCTCGCGCAGAAGGCGTGCCCGCGGTTCCTCGTCACGAAGCTGTACCACTTCCTGTTCAGCGACGCGGAGACGCCGAAGGCCGAGTTCCTCCAACCGCTCGTGAGGCAGTACGCGGAGAGCGACTTCGATACCGGCAAGCTCGTCGCGACCATGCTGCGGTCGGATCACTTCTTCTCCGCATCCGTGTACCGTGCGAAGGTGAAATCGCCGGTCGAGTTCGCCGTCGGCATCGTCCGCGTGCTGGAGGGGAACGTCGGCCCGCTGAGCCTGGCGAACTCCCTCGAAGCACTCGGCCAAGTGCTGTTCGCGCCGCCGTCCGTCAAGGGGTGGGACGGCGGTCCCGCATGGCTCAACGGCCAGACACTCCTCTTCCGGCAGAACCTCGCCCTTGCGCTGACATCCACCGAAGATGCCCGCTTCGGTCGCCGCTGCGACCCGGCCGCGGTTCTGTCGAGGTACGACCGCCGAACCGACGAGGCGGCCATCGCCTTCTTCCTCCGCGTCTTCCTGCAAGACGATGTCTCGGCGGAAGCCCGCGAGCAACTCGCCGGGTACGCGAACAAGTCGAAGGCGACGAAGTACCCGCCGTTCTGGTCGGCCGACGACGTGACGAAACACCGACTGCGGACGCTCGCCCACTTGACCCTGACGCTGCCCGAGTTTCAACTGAACTAAAAGCCCCGAAAGCCCAGGGACGGCCGTCCCTGGGCTTTCGCCCGAGGAGAAACCCGATGGCCACTCGACGCGACTTCCTGAAATCGTCCACGCTCCTCGGGTTCGGCGGTTCGGTCCCGGCGTTCCTTGGAACGACGGCTCTTGCCGCTCCCGCTTCGTCGAAGGCCGGGGCGAAGGATACCATCCTCGTCGTCGTGCAACTCACCGGCGGCAACGACGGGCTGAACACGGTGATCCCGTTCAAGAACGAACTGTACGCGAAGTACCGGCCGACCATCGCCGTCCCGAAGGACAAGGTCTTCGGCGTCAATGCCGAAGTCGGCCTGCACCCGTCGATGGCCCCGCTCGGGCAACTACTGAATGAGCAGTCGGCGGCGTGCATCGTGCAGGGCGTTGGCTACCCGAACCCCGACCAGTCGCACTTCCGCTCGATGGACATCTGGCAGGCGGCCAGCACTGACGCGACCCTCACCGAGGGCTGGCTCGGCAAGGCGATGAAGGCCAAGCCGGTGCCGGCGTTCCACCTCGCGGCCGATAACGAGATCGCGCCGCTGGCCCTGAACGGCGCTCCCGCCCGGGTTCCCTCCGTGGCGAAACTCGAAGACTTCCAACTGAAGATCGGCGGCGCGAGCGGCAAGGACAAGAGCGACCAGAAGACCGTGATCGAGGCCGTCACGAAGGGCGAGATGACGACGGAGGGCCAGCCGAAGTTGCTCGACTTCGTCCGCCGCACGGCGATCAACACCTACGAGAGCACCGACCGCCTCCGCGAGATTGGTAAGAACTACGAGCCGAAGGTGCCGTACCCGGCGAGTGCGTTCGCCAACCGGCTGAAGCTGGCCGCCCAACTGATCGACGCCGGCATTGGAGCGCGGCTGTTCTACGTCTCGCTCGACGGCTTCGACACGCACGCGGGGCAGGGCGGGGCGGCGGGCAACCACGCGAACCTGCTCGCCACCGTCGCGGGCGGCATCTCGGCGTTCTACCGCGATCTGTCAGCCCGCGGCCACGGCGACCGCGTGTGCGTGATGACCTTCTCAGAGTTCGGTCGGCGGGCGAAGGAGAACGGCAGCAACGGCACCGACCACGGCAGTGGCGCGCCGATGTTCCTGGTCGGCGGCAAGGTGAAGGCCGGCGTCGTCGGCGATCACCCGAGCCTGGAGAAACTCGCCGACGGCAACCTCGTCCACTCGACCGACTTCCGCCAGATCTACGCGGCGGTACTGGAGAAGTGGCTGGGCGTCGATCCGAAGCCGATCCTCGGCGAAAAGTTCAAGCCGCTCGACGTGTTCAAAGCGTAGCCGTTTCGACCGCCTTCGCGAACGCCTGCCGCAGTTCGCGGCCGTTCTGCGGGCGGTCTTCGGGCTTCTTCCCCAGCATCCACAAACACAGGTCGCTGACCAGCGGCGAAACCTCCGGGTTCACCTCCCGCGGCGGTGTCGGCACGGCCGTCAGGTGCTGAAGGATCATCTGCATCCGGTTACGGCCTTCGAACGGCAATTTGCCGGTGAGCAGTTCGTAAAACGTCACGCCGAGCGAGTAGACGTCCGCCCGCAGGTCCACGTTGCCCGCATCGCGGGCTTGCTCCGGCGAGATGTACGCCGCCGTGCCGGCCAACTCCGGGGTAGCCGCGCCTTCCAGCAGCTTCAGGATGTCCGACTTCGCAAGGCCGAAGTCGATCAGCTTCGCGACGCCGTTGGTGCTCACGAGGATGTTGTCCGGCTTGATGTCCCGGTGAACGATCCCCGCCCGCCACACGGCTTCCAACCCCTCGATCACCTGCCCCATCAGGTACAGCGTCCAACCCAGGGGGAGTGTCCCCCCGGAGCGGACGAGTTCGCCGAGCGGCCGGCCGTCGACGTACTCCAACACGAGGTACGGCCACCGCGGGTCGAAGCCGAAGTCGATGAACCGCACCACCCGGGTGTGATTGACGCGGGCGAGCGCCGCGGCTTCCGCCCGCATCTGCTTGAGGGCGGCGTCGCGGTCGTACACGTTCCCCCAGTTGACGATCTTCATGGCGACGGGCGTCTCGTTCGCCTCGTCCCAGGCGCGGAAGACGTAGCACGACACGCCCTGGCCGAGCAGGTCTTGGAGGCGGTACTGCTGCACGCGGTCGCCGGCCGCGGGGACGGGGTGCGTCGTCGGAAGGGGGGTGTTGCGGCGCGGGGCGGGGGGGCTGATCGAAGTCGTGTCGGACGTTTGCGCGGAGGCCGTCCCGGTCACGTCGTCGGACGGATCCTTCGGGCGTGCAGGCCGGGGCAGGCCGATCTTGGGCGGCGTGGGGTTCATCTGGTCCTTCACGACCAAACGGGGCGGCAGAGCGTTTCCATCATCTTAATCTAACTGACTTCATAGAGCGGGAAAAATTTCGCCTTCAACTGGTCGAGGAACGGCTGCACTCGCAGCGGCGTGCCGGTCACGCGCTCGCACAACGCGCCCGCCCGGTAGTGACGGCCGTGGTGGTGAATGTTCGCAATCAGCCACTCGCGCAGGCCGCGGAAGTCGCCCTGTCGCATCGCCGCGTCCACGTCCGGCAGTTGGTTGCGGGCGGCGTGCATGAACTGCGCGGCGAAAAGGTTGCCGAGCGTGTACGTCGGGAAGTAACCGATGCCGCCGAAGCTCCAGTGGATGTCCTGCAAGCACCCCTCGCGGTCGGACGGCGGGGTCAGGTCGAACATCGCCCGGAACTTCTCGTTCCACGCGGCCGGCAGGTCGGCCACCAGCAGGTCGCCGCTCATCAAGGCCAACTCGATCTCGAACCGCAGGATGATGTGCAGGTTGTACGTCGCCTCGTCCGCCTCCACGCGGATGAACGACGGCCGCACTTCGTTGATCGTGAAGTGGAAGGCGTCGGCCGACACGTCCCGCACGCTCGGGAAGGTCTGTTGCAACCGCGGGAAGAAGTGGTCCCAGAACGGCCGACTGCGGCCTACGAGGTTCTCCCACAGCCGCGATTGCGACTCGTGGATGCCGAGCGAACACGCCTGGGCCGTCGGCTCGCCGTAGCGGTTGGCCGGCAGGTTCTGCTCGTACAGGCCGTGCCCGGCTTCGTGCAGGACGCCGAAGAACGCCTCGTTGAACGCCTTCGGGTTGTACCGCGTGGTGATCCGGCAGTCGCCGGGGCCGAAGCCGGAACAGAACGGGTGCGTTGTGGTGTCCAACCGCCCGGTGTGGAAGTCGAAGCCGATGGCCGCCGCCGCCGATTCCGCGAACAGGTGCTGCCGGTCGGTCGGGAAGTCGCGTTGAAGGATTGTGGCGTCCGGTGTCTTCGTTGCACCGCGAATCTGGCGGATGATGGGCACGAGGCCGGCCGACAGTTCCGCGAATAGGCTTCGGATCTGGCTCGACTTCGCACCCGGTTCGTACTCGTCGAGCAGGGCGTCGTAGGGGTGTTCCTGCCAGCCGACGAACGCGGCCTCTTCCCGCTTCAGCGCGACGATCTGTTCCAGAAACGGGGCGAATCGGGAGAAGTCGCTCTTGGCCCGCGCCTCGATCCAGGCTTCGTTCGCCTGGGCCGTCACGCGGGCGAGTTCTTCCACCAACCGCGGCGGAATCTTCACCGCCCGGTCGTAGGCGTGCCGCAGTTCGCGGACGTTCGAGGCCTCCACCGAATCCGCCGGCCGTGGTTCGGCTTCGACTTGCCCGAGAAGTTCACCGACCCGCGCGTCGGTCGCCTGCTTGTGGGCCAACGTCGCAAGGAGGGCCAACTGCTCGCCGCGAAACGCGGCCCCGCCCTTGGGCATGTACGTCTGCTGATCCCAACCGAGGACCGACGAGCAGGAACCGAGAAGGGCGACCTGCCGCGAGCGGTACATCAGATCGGCGTAAGGGGAGAGTGTGTTCATCCCCATATCCTAAGAACGGCTTCGATCACTGGACGCTGATTGTAGTGGGGGCAAGAAATGTCCGGCACGCACCCGCCCTCACGCCGATCGGTTAACGAGGTGGGTCTAGACATCGCTTGAGACACGCCGCCCCAGGGTCGATAAGCTGTCTACCACGCCCCGAGTTGCGGTGCGGTGAATCGTACATCATTGGTCCGGTGATGTGATACGGTTCCACCCAATCAGCGGTCACTCACCCGCGATTCCATCGACCAACCGAATCAGCCGCCAGGTTACGGTCGGACGCGTCGGACCATCTCACTAAGGATAGCGCAGATGCACAAGGTTTGGATGGCGACGATTGCTTTCTTGGCGGTGGTCCTACCTGTCACGGCAGAGGACCCAAAGGTAGAGGCGGACAAGTTGGTTGGTGTGTGGGAGGTCGTGAAGTCGGGCACGGCCCCGGCCGGTAGCACCATGGAGTTCACCAAAGACGGCAAGTTCAAGTCCAAGTTCAAGGGACAGACGATCAGTTTTGACGGCAAGTACACGCTCAAGGGGAACAGTCTCACACTCGACCCGCTCGGGTTTTCCGTGCCCGTCAAAGAACTGACGGCCGACAAGCTCGTGGTGGAGGACCTCGGCGGCAAGACGAACACCGAGTACAAGCGGCAGGGCAAGGCCGGCAAGTCCGACAAGCCTGAGACGAGTACCGCCGCAACCGGTAAGTCTCCACCCGACGGGTGGAAGGCGGTCACTCTGGAAGGCGGTCGGGCATTCGTGCCGAAGGCGATCACCTTTCACAACTCGTCGTCCGACGGCCGCACGGTGAACGGCGTCCGCACGAGTACGTCGTCCGAAACATTTTCGCTGGCCGGCGATGTCGAGTTGACGTTGGCGGTGGTGATCAAGCCGGCGAAGGAGGGCGAGAAGGACGCCAAGCCGTTTGCCCCGTTCGCGGCGGCCGACAAGAAGGCCGGCGGCACGCCGAGCAAGATCACGGACTTCTCCGGGGACGAGGTGAAGGGGCGGACGTACACGAACGAGACGAAGGACAAGCTGTACGAGCGCAAAGCCCTGTTCCAGGGGTCGGACGGTCGCATCTTCGTCCTGACCGTTTCGGCGAAGGACAAGGCGAAGACGACGAACGCAACGGCCGACACGTTCTTGAAGAGCCTCTCGCTTGACACCGGCAAGGCGAGCGAGTCGAAATCGGCCGAGCCGAAGAAAAAGAAGAAGTGAGATCGTTCGAGTTGTCCGTTAGCGAGGACGAGGAGTCATCCCTCCTCGCTAACGGGCGTGCCGATACCAGCACCCATTTTCGCTTCCCATCGACCTATCACGCCTGACAGCGGATGACCGCCCGCGCCGCGCTCCCGCATAGGTCGGTGAACACGCTCTCGCTCGGGAGCAGCAACTTGGCCACCAGGGCCGTCCAGCCGGTCTGGTGGCTCGCGCCGAGGCCCATCCCGGTGTCGCCGTGGAAGTATTCGTAGAACGGCACGTGGTCGCGGAAGTGCGGGTCCGACTGGTGCGTTTCGTACCACCCGTTCACCGGCCGCCGGCCGTCCTGGTCCTTCAAGAAGATGCGCGTCAGGCGGGAGGAAATCTCCTTCGCCACATCGAGGATACTCATAAAGTTGCCGGATCCGGTCGGGCACTCGACCTTGAAATCCTCGCCATAGTAGTGGTGGAACTTGTGCAGGCTCTCGACGATCAGGTAGTTCATCGGGAACCAGATCGGGCCGCGCCAGTTCGAGTTGCCGCCGAACGCCGGGATCGTCGATTCTGCCGGTTGGTAGTCCACCTTTAGCACTTCGCCGCTGACCTCGAATGTGAACGGCCGGCCCTTGTGGGCCTTCGACAAAGAGCGGATGCCGAAATCGGAGAGGAACTCGCCTTCGTCCAGTACGCGGCGGAGGAGCTTCTTCATCCGGTGGCCGCGGAGTAGCGACAGCAACCGGCGTTCGCCGCGGCCGCCCTCGAACCATCGGGAAACGAGGGTGGACAGGTCGGGGCGGTTCTCCAAAATCCACCGCATCCGGGAGGCGAACTTCGGCACCCGGGCGAGTAGTTCCGGTTCCAGCACTTCCACCGCGAACAGCGGGATGAGGCCGACCATCGAGCGGACCCGCAACGGCTGAATCGTGCCGTCGGGTAGGGTGAGTTCGTCGTAGTAGAACAGGTCTTGCTCGTCCCACAGGCCGATGCCCTTGCCGGCCATGTCGGTCATGGCCCGGGCGATGCCGAGGAAGTGTTCGAAGAACTTGATCGCCATGTCCTCGTACACGTTGTCGTGCAAGGCGAGTTCGAGGGCGATCCGCATGAGGTTGAGGCTGTACATCGCCATCCACCCGGTGGCGTCCGCCTGGATGATGTACCCGCCCATCGGCAGCGGCCGGCTGCGGTCGAACACGCCGATGTTGTCGAGGCCGAGGAAGCCGCCCTGGAAGACGTTCCGCCCGTTGGCGTCCTTGCGGTTCACCCACCACGTGAAGTTGATCGTGAGCTTGTGGAAGATTCGCTCCAGGAAGGGAATGTCCCCCTTGTCGCCGCGCTGCTCGCGGTCGATCTGGAACACCCGCCACGACGCCCAGGCGTGGACCGGCGGGTTCGCGTCGCCGAAGTTCCACTCGTAGGCCGGCAACTGGCCGTTCGGGTGCATGTACGACTCGCGGAGGAACATCAGGAGTTGTTCCTTCGCAAACGCCGCGTCCACCGTGGCGAGCGGGATGGTGTGGAACGCGAGGTCCCACGAGGCGTACCACGGGTACTCCCACTTGTCCGGCATCGAGACGATGTCGGCGTTCTTCAGGTGCTCCCAGTCGACGTTGCGGCCGCGGTTGGTTTCGCACGTGTTCCGCATTCGCTCGCGCGGCGGCGGCGGCGAGCCCGAGTCGCCGTGCAGCCACTGCCACACGTCGTACTCGAAGTACTGCTTCGTCCAGATCAGCCCCGCGATGGCCTGGCGGTGGATCAGTTTCGCGTCGTCGTCGGCCATCCCGTCTTGCACTACCGCGAAGAACTCGTCGGCTTCGCGGGCGCGGTCACTCATCACGTCGTCGAAGTCGGCGAACGGCGAGTCGAGGTTGTCCTCGGTCGTGTGCCGCAACCGGACGCGGACGGAGGCGAACCCGCCGGGGGGCAGCGTGAACTGGTAGTGGCCGGCGGCCTTCGTGCCGGTCCGCTCCGGGTTCACCGCGGCGGCGTTCCCCTGGACGACGGCTTCGTTGATGCCGTCCTTGAAGTAGCCGGCCTTGTTCACCCGGTAGAGCTTCGGCTGGTTCGTGTCGTTATCGGTGAACAGCAGGTTCGGCGTGCCGTCGAAGTGGCAGACGTACTCGTCCCAGTCGAAGTGCAACAGGCGGATCTTCTGCCCGTCGGCCGAGATCGCCGGCCGCAGCGCGTCCTCGGTCCAGGACCACGTGTTGCGGTACCAGACCTGCGGGATGACGTTCAACTCGGCCGTGTCCGGGCCGCGGTTGATGACGTTGATCCGCATGAGCAGGTCGGTCGGCGAGGCCTTCGCGTACTCGACGTACACGTCGAAGTACTTGTTCTCGTTGAACAGGCCGGTGTCGAGGAGTTCGAACTCGGGCTCGGTTCGCGACCGCCGCTTGCTCTCGGTGGCGAGCCAGCGGTAGGGGAACTCGGCCTGTGGGTACTTGTAAAGGTACTTCAGGTAGCTGTGCGTCGGCGTGGCGTCGAGGTGGTAGTAGAGTTCCTTCACGTCCTCGCCGTGGTTGCCGCCCTCGTTCGGGACGCCGTAGAGCCGCTCCTTCAGGATCGGGTCTTTGCCGTTCCACAGGGCCAGGGACATGCACAGACGCTGGCCGGCGTCGCTGACGCCGGCAATGCCGTCTTCGCCCCAGCGGTAAGCCCGCTTGTTGGCGTGGTCGAACGGGAAGTAGTCCCAGGCGTTGCCGTCCGGGCTGTAGTCTTCGCGGACGGTCCCCCACTGGCGGTCGGACAGGTACGGTCCCCAGTTCTTCCAGGAGGCCGTGCCGTCGTTCGCTTCCTGGAGGCGGCGGTGTTCGGCAGTCACGTTGGTCGGATTGGCCACGGGCAACTCCGGGAACATGGACATTCTGAGGTGACAATACCGTTTTCGCGTAAGGTATTCATCTCAAATACGTCGGAAATGATGGGCAAAGTTGCCAGGCCCCCCGTTACGGGCTGAATTCGCGCGGCGGAAGTCTTCCACGTGAGTCGGTGAATCCGTTTTCCTCGGCCGCCGTTTCGGGTAACATGCTTCATACTGTCCGCCTGTCGGAGAACGACCCTCATGACCCCGCCGGCTGTCCCCTCGCATTCCCGCTTCCGTTGGCTCCTCGCCGCGACATTCGCCTTCGCCAGCCTCGCCGTCGTTGCGGCGGTGATCTTCCTCCGCCCCGGGCCGGCCGGTGCCCAAACCGAGACTCGCCGGGTGAAACTCCCGGACAATCGGCCGGACGCTCCGGAGCTGACCGGCGGCGTGGCGTGGCTGAACACGTCGGGGCCGGTCAAGAAGTCTGACCTGAAGGGGAAGGTCGTCCTCCTTGACTTCTGGACGTTGTGCTGCATCAACTGCATCCACATCATGCCCGACCTGGCGAAGTTGGAAAAGAAGTACCCGAACGAACTCGTCGTCATCGGCGTTCACTCCGCGAAATTCGAGAACGAGAAGGACACGAAGAGTATCCGCAAGGCCGTACTGCGGTACGAGATCGCCCACCCGGTCGTGAACGACGCCAACCACGCCATCTGGGATAACTACGACGTAAGTTCGTGGCCCACGATGGCGGTGATCGACGCCGAGGGCAAGTTCGTCGGCACCCTGTCGGGCGAGGGGAACTACGACGTTCTCGACAAGATCGTCTCCGAACTGATCGCCGAGGCGAAGGAAAAGAAAGTCCTCAACGAGAAGCCGATTCGCTTCGACCTGGCCCGCTTCCGCGAGACGGGCGACACGCCGCTGTTCTTCCCCGGCAAGGTGTTCGCCGACGAGAAGGGCGGCCGCCTGTTCATCGCCGACAGCACCCACCACCGCATCGTCGTCACCGATCTCGACGGGACCAAGAAGGAGATCATCGGCGGCGGCACGCCCGGCTACCGCGACGGTAGTTTCACCGACGTGCGGTTCGACGACCCGCAGGGGATGGCCCTGGACGGCGAGACGCTCTACGTCGCCGACCGGAAAAACCATAGCATCCGCGCGCTCGACCTGAAGGCGAAGACCGCAATGACCGTGGCCGGTATTGGCAAGCAAGACGGCGAGTTCGCCAGCCGCCGACTCGACGCCTTCGTGGACGCCAAGAGCATGGGCTTGAATTCGCCGTGGGACGTGCTGATCGTCGGCCGACAGATGTTCATCGCGATGGCCGGGCACCACCAAATCTGGGTGATGGACCTGGACGCGAAGAAGATCAAGCCGTTCGCCGGGAACGGTCGCGAGAACATCGTGGATGGTCCCCTGTACGCCGCCAGTTTCGCGCAACCGTCCGGCCTGACCTCCGACGGCCAGTTCCTGTACGTCGCCGACAGCGAGGGCAGTGCCGTCCGCAAACTCGCGATCAACGGTGAAGGGACAGTGTCAACATTTGTCGGCCGGCCGGGCGACCGGGGGGCACTCTTCTTCTTCGGCGACCAGGACGGCAAACTGGCGGCCGCGAAACTTCAACACGCCCTCGCAGTGCAGTCTTACGCCGGCAAGTTGCTGGTCGCCGACACGTACAACAGCAAACTGAAGGAGATCGACCCGACCGCCGGAACCTGCACCACAATCCTCGGCGGCGAGGAGGCCGACAGCTTCTTTAGTGGCCCCGTGCTGAGCGAACCCACGGGCCTTTCGATCGCCGCCGGCAAGCTGTACATCGCCGACACGAACGCCCACCGCATCCGCGTCGTGGACTTGAAGACGAAACAAATCTCGACGCTAGCCCTCAAGGGCGTCGAGCCCCCGCCGCCGCAGAAGGAGTGGCAGCCGGTCGGGATGAAGAAGTAACCGTTGAAAGAGTCACCCCACGGACGAGGTACTTTCTCCTATGCTCGCAAAATTCTGTTCGACCGTCCTTCTGCTGGTAATCGCGGCGACCGCACCGGCGGCGGACAAGGATGCGTGGTACGCCAAAGCGGTCAAGGGTGCGGAGGTGGCGTTCGAACCGGCGGAAGCCAAGCCCGGCCAGACGGTGACGTTCAAGCTGACGATCACGTTGAACGACGGCTACTACACCTACCCTTTGAAGCAACCCGATGCGAACGCGAAGGGGATGGTGAACAAGTTTAAGTTCCCCGCCCCCGGCAGCGTGGTCTTCGTCGGAGATGCTGCCGACCCGGAGGGGTACGATACGAAGGCCGAACCGTTGCTCGAAATTCTAGAACTGCGGACCTACAAAAAGAGTGTGACGTTCGAACGGAAGGCCGTCGTGTCGCCAAAAGCGAAAGCCGGCGAGACGACGGTGAAACTCGACGGGTTTCTGCTCACGGTCTGTGACGCCTCGAACTGCTACCCGACCAAGACGCTGACCCCGGAAGCGAAGCTGAAGGTACTCGACGGCAGTGTGGAAGTCGAGAAGGCTTACACGGCCGAGGTTGCGAAAGCCCTAGAACCGAAGTAACGGCCCGACAATTCGCGAACCCACGGACGGCCGCTTCCGTGGGTTTCTCGCTGCCCCGAGGACGGTATGCGCTCCCTCTTCCTCTTGTTGATGCTCGCCACGCCCGCCCTCGCACAGAAGAAGGCGACCTCCTTCGCGGACGTGGCCGACGTGACCGCGGTGTTCGAGCCGGCCAAGGCCAAGCCCGGTGAAACGGTCGTGTTCAAGTTCACGATCTCGCCGAAGGCGAGGGCATGGACATACCCCACGACGACGGGCAAGAATCAATTTCAGTTACCTACTACCGGCGACGTGGTCTTTAGCCCGTCGTTCACCGACCCGCCGGGGGCGGAACCGAGTCTCGATGGGGAAGAACACTACACGTCGGCGGTGACCTGGCAGTTCACGGGAACGGTCTCGCCCACTGCGACCGCGGGGCGCAAAAAGATCGCCTTGGCTGGCACGAAAGTCCAAGCCTGTAACGACCAGAAATGTTTCAACCTGAACGCGGCCACCCCGCCGACAGCCGAATTGGAAGTCTTACCCGGAGCGGTCGCTCCTCCGCCTGCCACACCTCCTGGGGCAATGACGGTGGAACCGCCGGTCCTTCAGGCCCCTCCGAAGACCGTGACCCCGCCACCGCCTTCGCACAAAGGGGGCGTCAAGAAGGCCGCGATCTCCCCGGACCAACACCGAGCGAACCTCAACAGCGTGATCGCGAACCTCGAAAAGGGCGGGGCGAATCAACCCGTTTCGGGAGGGAGTATTTGGGCCTTTCTGGTGACCGGAGCAGCGTGGGGGTGGATTTCACTCGTGACGCCATGCGTTTTTCCGATGATCCCGATCACGGTGAGCCTGTTCCTCAAGCAAGGTAACAAGTCGCCGGGCCAAGTGCTGAAGCTCGCGTCGGTCTACTCGCTGACGATTATTGCGGTCATCGGCCTGTCCGCGTTCGTCGCGCTCGGCACGTTCCGAAGTCTGAGTGTGAACCCGTGGATGAACATCGGCCTCGGCGTGCTGCTCCTCGTCTTCTCGCTGTCGCTGTTCGGCATGTTCGACATTGCCTTGCCGGGCTTCCTCCTTCGGTACACGGAAAAGAAGCGGGGGTCGGGCGGGATGCTCGGCACGGTGTTCGGCGCGATCGCGTTCAGCATCGTTAGCTTCACCTGCGTGGCCCCGTTCCTCGGCGGGTTCGCCGGGATGGCAGCGTCAAACAAGGTTAGCGACTTGGGTCTCATTGCCGGGGCCTTGGCTTTCGCCACCGCGTTCGCATCGCCGTTCTTCGTTCTCGCACTGTTCCCGACCCTCATTAAGAAGCTACCGAAGTCCGGCGGTTGGCTTGACACCATCAAGGCCGTGATGGGATTCGTGGAAGTGGCCGCGGCCCTGAAGTTCTTCCGCACCGCCGAACTGCGTTTACTTTCCCCGACCGAGTACTTCACCTTCGACCTGTGTCTGGCCGGATTGATCGTCGTCGCAATCTTGAGCGGTTTGTACCTGCTGAACGTCTTCCGCCTCCCTCACGACGAGGAGCGGCCCAACATTGGCGTCGGCCGGTTGATGTGGGCGATGGGCCTTCTGGGGTTCGCGGTCTATCTGATGCCAGGGTTGCTCAAAACCTCCGACGGGCAGAACCAGCGGCCGAACGGCGTGGTGTACGCCTGGATCGAAGCGTTTCTACTGCCCGAATCCGTTCCCGGCGTCGGCCTGCCTTGGGACAGTGATCTGTCCCACGCGCTCGACACCGCCCGGCAATCGACCGACGGTCCCCGGTTGGTGTTCGTCGATTTCACCGGGACGACCTGCCAAAACTGTCGGTTGAACGAGCGGGACGTTTTCTCGAAGTCCGAGATCGACGAGTTGCTCCGACAATTCGTTCTCGCCCAACTCTACACCGATGAAATCCCTACGGAGTTTTATCACACGCCGCCGAGCGATGCCGACCGCAGCGCGGAAGCGGCCGCGAATGCGCAGTTCCAATCGGACGCCTTCGACAAGAACGAAAGCCTGCCGTTTTACGCCATCCTCAAGCCACTGCCGAACGGGAAGGTGGTGGAAGTCGGCCGGTATGGCGAAGGCAAGATCAACGACCGCGCTGCGTTTGCCGCGTTTTTGACCGACGCATTGAAGAAGAAGTAGTCCCGTCAGTCGGCAATCTGTTCACTCTCGGCCTTGCCGCCCGCGCGGGTGGCGAGGGCCTTCAGCACGGCCGGGGTGATGCCGTCCCGGATGTTCGCGACGTGCCCGTCGGCAAAGCCGAAGAACGTACCCCCGGTGTCGATGCCGCCGAACTGACCGCCGTCGCCGAGTAACTTCTCGCCGTCGAGTAGGCCGCGGACAGTGGAAGGGCCGCCGCGAATCCACGGGCCGAGTTGATAGTTCGTCTGTCCGAAGAGTAGGGTGTTGCTCAAACCGTCGGGGAAGGCCGAGAGCGGCGTCGGCGTGTCGTAGCGGAACGCTCCGGCCCTTGGGTCGTCGAGTGGCAGTGTCGCGGCGTCGGCCCCCACACCGGCGATACCCACGAACTGCGTGACGAACGGTTCTCCCTCGACCACGAGCGGCGGGCGGGCGGGGCAGAGGAGTATTCGCACCCGCGTCTGCCCCGCCTTCGCGTTCCCTTCCGCGTCCCAGGGTTGATTCATGTCGATTTGGGCCAGGAGCTTGGCGGTGTCCTGGTGCCGTTGGTCGAACACCGGTAACATCTGCACCACCCAACTCAGCCGGCGGTCCGGGGCGATGTCGGGCCGAAAGACTGTGCCGGGCGGAACCGTCACAATCGAGGGCAGCGGCTTGTTCTTCACGACGGCGGTGTTGTAGCTGGCCGCGAACTGGCCGAGTTGCCGCAGACTGTTCCGCGTCGATTCACGGTCGGCCTCGTACCGGGTCTTCACGAGCCACGTCGCGAGAGCGCCGGCGAACAGGATCAGCAACCCGGCGACGAGTACGACGATGACGATTCGCCGGCCCATTACGCAACTCCGGCGGCCGCTTGGCGGGCCTTCCGGGCGTCGATGAACGACTTAACGCACATCGCCACGAAGACCGCACTCACCGCCGACATCGCAAGTCCAGCCACGGCCGACGGGGCGGTCACGTCGAGTTCCTTCCCGTTGGCGAGTTGGCGGATGATCGGTGCGAACCCGCCGAGAACGCCGAGCAGGCCGACCATTGCAGCCGCGTGCATGACGTGCTTGCGCCGCTTCGCCTCGAAGGCCAGCGAGCCGCACAGCACGAGGATCAACCCGAGCGCGGCCGGGATCAGCGCCGTGGGGCTGACACTGCCGTCCGGCTTCGGCGTGGCGTTGAGGTAGCCGTAGGAGCCAATCGCCGTCAGCAACGCCCCGCAAATGATCGTCGGCCAGGCCATCATGTGTGTCAACTCCCGGTGGGTGGCTCACTTCTTCTTCAGGTGTTTGTCGAAGAACGTCAACATCGCCTTCTCGGCCGTCTCGGCGTCCTTCGCCTTGAAGCCGTGGCCGGCCCCTTGCAGGGTCAGCAGTTCGGCCTCAACGCCGCACGCCTTCAGCCGATCGGTCAGCCAGACGGCCTGCTCGTGGGCCACGTACTTGTCGTCGGTGCCGTGGACGCACAGCGTCGGGGCGGCGTCCGGCGTCACCCAGTTTAGTGGGCTGGACCGGACGTGCGCCAGGCGGGCGGTTTCCAGGTTCCCACCGAGCCACAGCGGCAGCACCTCGGCCGCGTCCACGCTCTTGCCGTAGGACTTCGTGAAGTCGCTGGGGCCGTAGAAGTTCACGACGCAGGCGACGCGGTTGGACTCGAGAGGGTTGCCGCCGGCACCGTCAAACTCCTTCACGCCGGCGGTCACGCCGAGGAATTGCGCCAGGTGGCCGCCGGCCGATCCGCCGGTCAAGCCGATGCGGTCCGGGTCGATCTTGTATTTCGCAGCGTTGGCCCGCGCCCACCGCACGGCCGCCTTCGTGTCGTGGACGGCGGCGGGAAACTGGTACTTTGGAGCGAGCCGGTACGACACCGTGACGGCAACGTACCCCTGCTCGGCGAGACGGACGCAGAGCGAATCATACCCCTCGCGCTTCCCTGCCCGGAACCCGCCGCCGTGGATGCAGACGACGGCGGGGAAGGGGCCGTCGCCCGCCTTCGGTCGGGCGAGGTCGAGTTGCAAGTGCTGCTCGTCAGGGTTCGCGTACTCGATGCCGCTCTCGAAGACGACGGTGTCCGGCACGGCCAGCTTCGGCTGGGCCGCCGCTGCGGACGCCAACGCGATGAAGGCACCAACGATCATGAGCGGTCGCATGACGAAGTTCCTGGCGAGGAGAGGGGAAAGGGCATTACTTCTTCACGGTCAGTAGTTCGTCCTTCGCAGGGAACGTCTCCAGCACCAAGCCCTTGAACTGCACTTCTTGCGGCACTTTGTTCGAGTGCAGTTGCAGACCGATGGGGCCTTCCTTGATCCGCTCCGGTTCCGGGTCGCGCCAGTCCACGACGGCTGCGCCGTTGATGGCCACGCGGATGCGGTTGCCTTGGGCGAGGATTTCGATGTCGTTCCAGTCGTGTTGCTTGCCGACCGCCTTGGCCGGCTTCACGTCCACCGGCAAACTGTTGCGGCCGAACAGGTCGTAGAGACCGTAGTTGCTCGGGAACATCACGAGGTGGCCGGCGTAGGTGTGTTCGGAACGGTCGGTTTTCGGGTCCTTCACCTTGCCGTCGGCCTTCGGGGACACCGCTCCCCAGAAGCAGATGCCGGAGTGCATTTCGGACTGGGCCAACTTCGCCGCGAACGTCAGGCGGAAGTCGGTGTAAGTCTTCTTCGTCAGTAGGTAGGTGCTGTACTTCACCTCAGTGGTGTTCTTTCCCACGATCACGCCGTCATGGACCGACCACTGGTCGGTGTACCCCTCCCAGCCATCGAGGGTCTTACCGTCGAAGAGTTTGACCGTCTCGCTGGCACCCTTCTTCGGCGGCACGTCCGGGGCGACTTTCGGTGCGGCCTTCTTCGGCTGCGCGGGTTTGTCCTGGGCGGTTGCGGCCGTACTAGCGAGCAGACAGAGCAAGAACAGGAATCGACGCATGGGGAAGCTCCGGGGAGGGTGGCGGAATCGTCCACGCAGGGATGCTACGAGATTTCACGACCGCCCGCCGTAAAATTGTTGGTGTGCGGAATCGACGGCCTCACTGCTCACGAGATGCGCAATACCGGCAACTTTTTGCTCACACACGGCTCGAATATTTTGTAATCTCCACATATCCTACCTCTCCCGCCTACTCTCCTTGTTCGATTTGAGAGCCCCACAATGTCTGCCCCAGCCAATGACGCCGAGATGGTGGAGAAACTCCGCGCCGCTCACCAGAAGCTGCGGAGCGAAATCAGCAAGGTCATCATCGGCCAGGACCAGGTCGTCGACCAACTGCTCATGGCGATCTTTTGTCGCTCGCACGCACTGCTCATGGGCGTGCCGGGGCTGGCGAAGACGCTGATGGTCAGCACGCTCGCCCAGGCGCTCGAACTCAGTTTCAAGCGGGTGCAGTTCACGCCGGACTTGATGCCGTCAGACATCACCGGCAGCGAAGTCATTCAAGACGACCCCGTATCGCGGCAGCGGATGTTCAAGTTCCTGCCCGGCCCATTGTTCGCGAACATCGTGCTGGCGGACGAAATCAACCGCACGCCGCCGAAGACGCAGGCCGCGCTGCTCGAAGCCATGCAGGAACGGAAGGCCACCGTCGGCGGGCAGGACCACCCGATGCGGAACCCGTTCTTCGTGCTGGCGACGCAGAACCCGATCGAGCAGGAAGGAACGTACCCACTGCCGGAAGCGCAACTCGATCGCTTCCTGTTCCTCATCAAAGTCGATTACCCGACCGACGAGGAAGAAGAACAGATCATGCGGATCGGGACGTCGGACACGGTCACGAAGGTGTCGCCGGTGCTGACCGGCGACGACATCATCGCGCTGCAACAGGTCGTCCGCCGGGTGCCGGTGTCGGACAAAGTGTTCCACTTCGCGAAGCGGATCACGCGGATGAGCCGACCGGGGACGCCGGACGCGGCGGACTTCGTGAACAAGTGGCTGACGTGGGGGGCCGGGCCGCGGGCGAGTATGAACCTGATCCTCGCGGCGAAGGCGAACGCCGTTCTCCGCGGCTCGAACCACGTCTCCGGCGACGACGTGGTCGCCGTCGCGATGCCGATCCTGCGGCACCGGCTGATCGTGAACTTCGCCGCCCAGAGCGAGGGCATCACGGTCGAAGAAGTGATCCGGCAATTGATCCGCACGGCGGCGAAGATGGTGGCGGCCTAATACAGAAGCTCGCGCAAAGCCGCCAAGACGCGAAGGAAGAAAAGAAGAACGAGCAATTGCTTCCTTGCGGTCTTGGCGGCTTTGCGCGAGGCATGGATTTCTCATGATCTCGACCCTTCTACAACCCGACATCCTCGCCCGTGCGGAAGCCCTCGGCGTCGCTGCACGGCAGATCGTCGAGGGGATGCGCGTCGGCGACCACAAGTCGCCGTTTCGTGGCTTCTCCGTGGAATTCGTCCAGCACCGCGAGTACGTGCCGGGCGACGACATCCGGCACATCGACTGGAAGAGCTACGGCCGTAGCGAGCGTTACACGATCAAACAGTACGAGCAAGAGACGAACTACACCGCCCACATGGTCGTGGACGGCAGTAACTCCATGCGGTACGGCGAGGGCACGACCAACAAGCTCGAATACGCGAAGTTGCTGGTCGCCTCGCTGAGTTACGTGATCGTCAAGCAGCGTGACGCGGTGGACCTCCGTCTCTTCGATTCGAAGTGGCGGGCGGAACTGCCGGCGAGCAGCCAGATGAATCACGTGAACGTGATCTGCCGGACGCTCGAAGAAGCGCAACCGGCCGAGAAGACCGGCACGGGGCCGCTCCTCGAACAACTCGCCGAGCGCGTGTCGCGGCGGGGGATCATTTGCCTCGTCACCGACGGCTTCGACGAGGTGGAACCACTCTTGAAGGGGCTGCGATACCTCCGGTTCCGCGGGCACGAGGTCATTCTCTTCCACATCCTCCACCGCGACGAGATCGAGTTCCCGCTCGACGGCAACGTACGGTTCGTGGACCTGGAAGGGGCCGAGGAACTCATGACCCGGCCGCACTTGCTGCGACCGGCCTACCTGCGGGCCATTGAGGCGTACTTGAAGGAAGTCGAGAAGGGGTGCGACACTGGCGGCGTGGAATACGTCCGCATGGTGACGGACAAGCCGGTGCGGGTTGCGTTGGGAGAGTATCTCATCAAGCGACTTCAACGAGGTTAACGGATGGGGTTTCTGTCTCCGTGGTTGTTGCTCGGCGGGTTGGCGGTGTCCGTGCCGTTGGTGCTGCACTTCTTCTACCGCGCCCGCTACCGCAAGCTGCCGTGGGCGGCGATGACGTTCCTTAAACAGTCGATCGAACAGACGAGCCGACGGCTGCGCTTCCAGGAATTCGTCCTGCTCCTGCTCCGGTGTGCGGCCTTGTTGCTGCTGGCATTGGCCCTCGCCCGGCCGACGTTCAGCGGAGCCACCGCCGGCGGCCGCGGCGAGAGCGTGGACGCGATTTTCATTTTCGACACCTCCTACAGCATGACCGCCCGCGACGGCGAGAAGACCCGACTCGAACGGGCGAAGGACGCCGCCGCGACGATCCTCGACAACCTGCCGGGCAATTCGACGATCCAGATTATCGGCTGTGCCGACCGCGCCGTGGAGTTAGGACCGCAGTCGCCGCGGAACCTCGACCAAGCTCGTCAGATAGTTGCGAACCTTGAACCGACGGCCCTCGCGACCGACTTGCTGCCGGGGCTGACCGAGGCTTACGCCGGCCTCGACCGCGGGGCCGGGACCAACAAGGAAGTCTACGTTTTCACCGACATGCACAAGCTCGGTTGGGACCGCCAGTCGGCAGCCATCCGCGGGAAGTGTGAGGAACTCAAACAGCGGGCGACCCTCCTCCTCGTCCGGTGCGGCAACCCCGAACGGCCGATTCGCAACGTCGGCATCACGAGCATCACGTACCCGAACGACATCCCGCACACCGGCACGCGGATGCCGTGCGCCGTCCTGCTGCGGAACACGGGCAAGGAATCCGTTCGCAACGTGACCGTGGCCTTGGAGGTGGACGGCAAGCAGCAGGAGAAGGAGAGCGAAACGGTCCCGGAGATCGCGCCGGGGCAAGCCTTCCCGGTGAACCTCACGGCGAAACTCGACGCCGCCGGGCCGCGGGTGTTGACGGCCACCGTCACCGGGGACGACCTGCCCGGCGACAACCGCCTCGACCGGATCGTGTCGGTGCGGGAGACGGTCCGCGTCGTGATCGTGGACGGCCGCCCCGACTTCCGCGACCCGAAGGAGTCGGCCGGGCACTACGTCCGCAACGCGATCCTGCCGGTGAAGTCTTCAGACGTGGACAACTACTTCATCCGCGTCGAGGCCGTGCCCGCCGACGAGGCTGGCCCGGCGTTGCTCGGCAACTGCGACGTGTGTTTCCTGCTCGACGTGCCCGCCTCGAATGCCGACCGACCGGGGATTCCCGGGCTGTCGCGGGAGTTCGTGGATCGACTCAGCGAGTTCGTCAAGTCTGGCGGCGGCCTCATCATCGGCAGCGGCGAGAACATCGTGCCGGCCCGGTACAACCAGATCCTCGGCTCGGGCGGGGTAAACCTGTTGCCCTTCGACCTCGAAGGGGTCAGCCTCACAACACCGGAGAAGCCGTTCAAAATCGCCCCGGAAACGACCGACGTGCCGTCGTACCTGGAGCGGTTTCAACAGGAACCGTTCCGCACCGTCACGGCCGACGCCGATTTGAGCAAAGTTCTGAACGTGAAGCCCGCCGCGACGGGCCGGGTGCTGATGCGGTTGGCCGACCAGAAGCCGTTCCTCTGCTCCCGCACGGTCGGTGACGGGGAAGTGATCTTCATTGCCGGGTCGATGGACGACAAATGGGGGAACTGGCCGTCGAAGACGGGGTCGTTCCTGTCGTTCATCGACATGACGCTCACCCACTTCAGCAGCAAGGCGGCGCGCGGGGCGAACGTCACCGCCGGCGACCCGATCGTCTGGACGCCGCTGGACGCGACGAAGAACTTCGACCTGATGCGGCCCGACGGCAAGCGGGTCAAACTCGGCAAGGCGAGCGGAGTGCCGCCCGTCGTTACCGCCTCTGACACGCCGTTGGCCGGCGTCTACCGGATCCTCGCCGACAACCAAGATGTGAAAGCCGCACCACAGTTCTGCGTCTCGCCGAACCTGTCGGAGACCGACGATCTGACGGACCTGACGAACTCGGAAGTCGAGCAAATCCTCGGCTTCAAGCCGGTGTTCCTGGAAGCGGGCACGCCGGAAGGGATCGCGACCGAGCGGGCGAAGCGGGAGTGGACGGTCTGGGTGCTGTTGGCATTGTTCGCCCTCGCCCTCGGCGAATCGGTGTGGGCGTGGTTCTGCGGGAAGGCGTGGTAAAGGATGGTGCACTCGATGCCGGTACTGTTCGCGGAACTCGCGGTGCGGGGGTGGTTCCCCACGTGGCTGGCCGTGCTGATGGGTCTAGCCGCCGTCGCCAGCGTCGTGTTTCTCTACCGCCGCGAGGCCGGCCGTATTTCCGTCGGGCGGCGGGTGGTCATGGCCGCCTTGCGTGCCGCCACGTTGGCGACGATCTTGTTCCTGATCCTCCGCCCGTCGTGGCTGACCGAGACGCACGGCGAACGGCCGAAGGCGATCGCCTTTTTGATCGACGACTCGCAGAGCATGGCCACGCACGACCCGCGGTTGAACTTCGCCGACAAGTGGCGGACCGGTGTGGCGTTCAACCTGATTTCGCCGGACAAGTCGATGCCGGCGAACCCGAGTGCCGCCGACATCCCGGACACCGTGCCGGAGAAGCCGTCGCGGATTGAGGTCGTTAAGGCCGCACTGGCGAACCCGAAGTACGACCTGTTGAAGCGACTCGACGAGATCGGCCCGCTTCAACCGGCGACTTTCGGCCTCCGCCGCAACGCGAAGGACGTGCGCGACGCGAAGTGGGTGGCCGGCCTCGCCGGCACGGAGCAGCGCACGGCCATCGCCGACGCCTGCTTCGACTTGCTCCGCCGCGACGAGAACGAGCAACCGGCCGCCATCGTGATCGTCACCGACGGCCGCGAGAACGCCAGCGACCACAGCCTGACGGACCTCGCCGCCGAGTGCGCCCGGTTGCAAGTCCCCCTGCACATCTACGGCGTCGGCAGTTCGGTCTTCGGCCAACTTCAGATCCGTGAAGCCATCGTGAACGAGACGCTGTTCGCGGACGACACGGTGTCGGTGCCGGTCCGTTACCGGCTGAAGGGCTTCCAGGGCGGCACGGTCGAGATGGTCATGAAGCTCAACGGCCAGGAGGTCGCCCGCAAGACGGTGGACGCGAAGGAAGGGGAAGACTTGAAGGAAGTCCTCTCGTTCGTGCCGCAGCAGCGCGACGCGCAGAGCGGCAAGCAGCAACTGACGACGACGGTCCGCGTCCTTGCCGGGGCGGAGACGATCACCGACGAGATCGCGAAGTCCGTGCGGGTCGTCGACCGCAAGGTGAAGGTGCTTATGGTCGATTCCACCCCGCGATGGGACTTCAAGTTCCTCCAGCGGTCGCTCCTCCGCGACCGGCGGGTGGTGGCATCGTTCATCCTCACCGACGGCGACCCGCGGGCGATGAAGTCCGGCGAGCCGTTCCTGCCGACCTTCCCGGCGACGCGGCAGGATCTCTTCGCCTTCGACTTGCTCATCCTCGGCGACGTGCCGGCCGCGTACTTCAATCCCGACCAGCAGGTGATGATCCGCGAGTTCGTCGCCGAGGGCGGCGGGTTCATCCACATCGCCGGCCGCAACAACGGCCCGTCGTCCTTCGTGGGGACGCCGATCGCGGACGTGCTGCCGGTGGAGATTCAGTCGCAGAAGTTCGCCCTCGACACCGGCACACGGGCCGACCCGTACCGTCCCGAACTCACCCCCACCGGCGTTCGTTCGTCGGTGCTGTCGCTCGACGACGACCCGGTCGAGAACCTCAAGGTGTGGAAGACGCTGCCGGAACTCTACTGGCACTACCCCGTGTCGAAGCTCCGGCCGGCGGCCGAGGCGTACCTTGTCCATCCGAAGGCGACGACCACCGACGGCAAGCCGTGCCCACTGCTCGCCTCGCACTACTACGGCAAGGGGTACAGCGTCTGGGTCGGGTTCGACGAAACGTGGCGGTGGCGGTTCAACGAGGGGGACAAATTCTTCTCCCGGTTTTGGAGCCAGGGTGTCTACATTGCCGGCGTACCGCGGACGACCGGGACGAAGCTCACGCAACTGTCCCTCGACACGCCGGACCCGCTGCTGGGGAAGACCGGCCAGATCTACGCCCGCGTGTTCAACACCGACCTCCGCCCGTTGACGACCGACCGCATGGAAGCCCGCCTGGAACGGCTCGACGCCGGGCCGGATGATACGGACCGCAGCATGCCCGTGGACCTGAAGGCGTTGCCCGGCGTGCCCGGCGAGTACGTGGCGACCATCCCGTTCAACCGCGTCGGCAGGTTCGCCCTGCGGGTGGACAACGGCAGTGACGTCGGCTCGCTGGAGTACCGCGTCACGCTGCCGCCGGACCACGAACTCGCCCAGGGCGGGCTGGCCGAGGAGCAACTGCGGAAGCTCGCCGAGGCCACCGGCGGCAAGTTCTACCGCGAGGAAGACCTGGCGAAACTGCCGACCGACGTGAAGCCGAAGACGGCCCCGTTCTCCCGCCGGGACGAAGTGCTGCTGTGGAACAAGTGGGCCTTGTTCCTGGTGATCGGCCTGTTTTCGGTGGAGTGGATCGTTCGGAAATTCAACAGCCTGAGCTGACGCACATGGACCAACTGGTACGGCAACTGAAAGGCTGGCAGGCCCGCGAACGGTTCTGCCGCCTCGCGTGGGGGCTGTCCCGGTGGGCGGCCGTCGTCCTCGCGGGCCTGGCCGCCGCGTGTCTGATGGACTGGACCATCGACCGCTACCGCGACACGCCGATGGCCGTCCGCATTCTGCTCGCGTTCGGACAGTTGGCGCTCTTCGCGGTCGCGGCCGTCGGGTTCCTGTTCCGGCTGCGAGTGCCTTCGCTCGACGTGCTCGCCGGCCGGGCGGAGCGGGCGTACCCGGAGTTCGACCACCGCCTCGTGACGGCGTTGCAACTCAACCGGCCGACCGCGAAGACCGCCGGCATGTCGCCGCAACTCATCGCCGACCTGACCCGCGAAGCCTCGGACATCTCGGCCCGTCACGACCTGCGCAAACTTACCGAGACGCACCGGCTCAAGAAAGCCGTGTACCTGCTTCTGCCGCTCGTCGCCATCATCGGCGGCCTGTTCGCGTTTAACCCGAAGCTGATCCTCGCCCTGTTGGCCCGTCAGGCGTTCGTGCCGGGCGTCGAGATTCCCCGCTCGGTCGCGATTGCGTGGGAGCCGCAGCGGCCCGCGCAGCCCGACGCCGACCCGGCCCCGGACGTGTGGCCGAGCGGCGACCCGGTGAAGTTGGCGTTCCGCGTGACGGGCAAGTTTACCGAGAACTCCGTCGGCACCGTCGCCGTCCGGCCCGAGGGCCAACCGACCGAACACTACGACCTGCGGTTCGCCGAGCGCATCGACGACTCGACCGCCCGGTTCGTCGCCGAGTACCCGCCCGCTTCAGTCCCGTTCACGTTTCACGCCCGGTTGCACGACGGCCGCACGCGGAAGCCGGGCGAGGCCCGCTTCGAACCCCGGCCGGTGGTGAAGGAGGTGCGGGCCTGGCTGCGATTGCCACTTTACGTTGACCCCGAGAGGAAGCGACGGTACGAGGTGAAGCAGGAACAGGGCGAGGTAACGGCCCTCGTCGATTCCGGCGTGCGAATCGAGGCGACTGCCACGAAGCCGGTCAAGGCCGCGACCCTGGTGATGCTCAAGCGGACGGCCGCGGGGGCGGAGGAGCCGATTGGCGATCCGCTGCCGATGGCACTGGACGCGGGCCGCACGACCGCAACCCTGACCACCGAAATTTCGGCCCAAGCGGTCGCATACCGGGTTCACCTCACCGACGACAACGAGTTCGCCAACCTCAACCCACCGCGGCGAGGCATCGGCTTCGCCCCGGACGAACCGCCCCGCGTGAACCTGCTGCCGGAGGTTTTGAAAGACCCGCGCGAACTCGGCCCGATCGACGACTACGAAGTGGCGGGCATGCCACTGGTCCTCGGTGGGCGGGTGCAGATCGGGTACACGGCCCGTTCGCCCCTCGGCCTCGATCGGGCGTACATCCTGTACCGGGTGAACGAGTCGGAAGCCTGGACACCGTTGCCGCTAACGCCGACGGTCGCCGACCCGGCCAAGTTGGGCCGCTTCCTGCCGGAATTGGGCGTGTTCGAGAACTCCGGCGAGTACGGGCAGGTCGAATTCTACCGCGTGCCGTCGCCAGACCTGGAGAGCGAACCGCCGGGGTTGGAAGGCGGCGGCCGGTACAATTTCGAGACGGGGGCCCTGAAAAAGTTCGAAAAGGGCCAGGAATCGAAACTGATGGTCGGCGACCGGGTTGAATTCCTCGTCGGAGTCTACGACCGCAACCCCGACCCGAAACGGCCGCAGGGCCGGTCGGAATCGCGGATCAAGGCCGTCGTGACCCTGGCGCAACTGGAAGACTGGAACCGCCAGCGGGATCAGAGTCGCGAACGGCTCCGCCAGCTAGAAGAGCGGCAACGGGGCGTTTTCGGCCGCGACACCATCCCGCCGGCCAGTGGGACGGACGAGCGTAATAATCCGTTCCGACGGCCGTGACCCGGTTTCCCGATTGCATCCGACGCGAAAAGGCTCAATACTAGTATGAACCTGCCGGGCCGCCTCTCCGCCCGCATCATTTTGTCAGGAGCGTCCGACATGTCGATTCGTCGTCTCGCGCTGTCCACGCTACTCGCCGGCTTCGGCGTCCCCGCATTCGCCGCCCCAGACGCCGCTAGCCCGGCCGCCCAGAGGGAGCAACAGAAGAAGGTCGCGGCTGAAATCGAACAGACGGCCCGCCGCATCAGCACGACGCTCCGCGTGATGCACTACCAGAAACTCGATGCCGGGACCGAGCAGAAGATGCTCGACGAAGTCGCCAAGACGCTCCGCGGGCTGAGCCAGGACCAGATTCAGGCGGTGCTGAAGCACCTCGACAACGCCATGAAGGCCCCCGACGACGCAACGGCCACGGCCGAGCAGCGAGAGGCGTACCAGAAGCACCGCACCGTCGTGACCACGCTTCGTGGCATGATGAACAAACTCGACATCCTCAAGTCGCTCGATCAGGCGTCCATCCGCATCGAGAAGTTGGCGAAAGACGAACACGGGATGCACCTCCGGGCGATCCAGACCGACAACTTCAAACCCGTCCCCGCCCGCGGCGGCCGGGGCATCGTCCGCGACGACCGCGAGGAGCAAGCCGACAGCCAGGGCGACCTCGGCAACGAGTTGCAGAGCATCATCACCCAACTCGCCGTCTTGAAGGCCACGCTCACGCCGGAGCAGAAGGTACGGCTCGAGAAGTCCGACGCCCCGGGTAAGGGCGGCCAAATCCTCGCCGACATGGTGATCGTCTCGAAGGACCTGAACGCGGGGCAGTTCACCGGCGCGTCCGAACGGCAGTTGCGAGTGTCCAAGGAACTCCAGGCCTTGGCCGTCGCACTTCGGACCCCACGGGACAAGGTCACGGCCCTCAAGGAAGCCCGCGACAAGGTCGAGAAGGCCCTCCAGGCCGAGCAGGCGTTGAAGGCCGAGACGGAAATCGCCAAGAAGCCGGAACAGGTCAAGCGGCAACCCGACCGCATGGAACGGTACGCCCCGGACCCCAAGAAGGTCGAAACCCACCGCCTCGCCGATCAGCAAGCCCGGTTGGAGTTTGAAACACGCGAAATTCGCAAGACACTGGAAGATCTGTCGAAGGAAGCCGCCGCGAAGTTGTCCCCGGCCGAGTCCGAGATGAAGCGGGCCCAGGACGAACTCCGCCAGAACGAGGACCCCGACAAGGCGGTGCCCGCCGAGCAGGGTGCGGCCGACCGCCTCAAGGAAGCCCGCGAGGAACTCGACAAGCAAATTGCCCAGGCCGAGAAGGAGAAGTCCGACGCGCTCGAGGCCACGAAGAAGGCCGCCGAGTTGGTCGAAAAACTGATTCAGGAACAGAAGAAGGTCCAAGCTGAGACGAAGAGCGAACAGAAGCCTGACCAACTGAAGAAGGTCGCCGAAGACCAAAAGGAAGTGGCGAAGAAGGCCGAGGAACTGAAGAACCTGCCGCTGCCCGACAAGCAAGAGGCCAAGCAGGCTCTCGACAAGGCGGCCGAAGAGGCGAAGAAGGCGGCCGACGACCTCGCGGCGAAGGACAAGAACGCCGCCCAACCGAAGCAGGACGAAACCCTGAAGGCCCTCGAAGCGGCGAAAAAGGCCCTCGACGACAAGGCCAAGGAGATTGAAAAGCGGCGCGAGGATTTGGCCAAGATCGAAGAGGCCCAGAAGAAACTGGAAGAGCTTTCGAAGCAAGAAAAGAAGATCGCCGAGGAAGCGAAGGCGAACCCGGACGCCAACAAGGACAAGAACGAGCAACTTGCCAAGAAGCAGGACGAACTCACCCCGCAGACGAAAGAGGTTGGCGAGCAAGTTAAGGACGTGTCGCCAGAGGCCGCGAAGAAGATCGGCGAGAGCGCCGAGAAACAGCAAGAGGCGAAGGACAAACTTCAGAAGGACATGCCGAAGCCGGCGTCCGAGAAGGGGACCGAGGCCGCCAAGAAACTCGACGAGGCGAAGGAAGCCCTCGACAAGAAGGCCGAGGAACTGAAGGCGAAGGAGATTGCCGATCAGGCCGCCCTTCAGCCGAATCAGGTCAGCCCGATGGACGCGGCCCAGCAGTTGGCCAAGGCTATCGAGCAGGCGAACAAGGCCGCCGAGCAGGCGAACAAGGCCGCCGAGCAACTCCAAAAGCCGATGGACAACGCGGCCAAGAACCTGGCGGAACAGCAGAAGCAAATCGCCGAGCAGGCGAAGAAGATGAACCAGGCCGAGGCAGCCAAGAACGCCGAGGAAGCCGCGAAGGCACTGGAACAGGGCGACATTCCGAAGGCCGTTCAGGAGCAGCAGGCCGCGATCGAGAAGTTGAACGACGCCGCCAAGGGTGAGCCGATGATGGGCGAAGGCCAACCGATGAAGGGTGAAGGTCAACCCATGAAAGGGGAAGGCCAGCCGATGAAAGGCGAGGGGCAGCCCATGAAGGGCGAAGGTCAGCCCATGAACAATGCCCAACTCGCGAAGGCCCAGCAGCAGGTCAAGGAAGCGACCGAAGCTCTCGCGAAATCGGCCGAGGCCAACCAGGCCGCTCAGGCGGCTTTGAACCAAGCCCAGGCCGTGGCCCCGATGGCCGTTCAGAAGCAACTCGACCAGGCCGCCCAGCAGCTGAACCAGGCCGGTCAGCAACTCGGTCAGGGCCAGCCGATGAACGCCGGCCAGTCGCAACAGGAAGCCGCCAAGCAACTCGGCGAAGCGCTGAAAACGCTGAACGCGGCCGCTGAGGCGGCGGGTCAGCAACCCGGCCAGCCGATGGAAGCCCAGGGGCAACCGGGGATGGAACCCGGTCAACCGGGGCAGCCCGGCCAGCAACCGGGCAAACCCGGCCAACAGCCGGGCAAACCTGGCCAGCCTGGCCAAAAGCCGGGTCAACCCGGTCAGCAACCGGGTCAACCCGGCAAGCAGGAGAACAACCAATCCCGCGGGGAAGGGGACCGCACCGGCCCGGACGACAAGATGAAGAACGTCACGCCGAGCGGTCAGAGCAAGGACGGCGACGGCACGTTCATTAATCTTCAGAAGAAGGAGCGGGACAAGGTCCAGCAGAACGCCGAGGCCGCTTTCCCCGCCGAGTTCCGCGAGAAATTGAAGCAGTACAACATCAACATCAAGAACGCGGCGAAGCCCCAGGCGAAGGCGGCCCCGAAACCCGAAGACAAAAAGCCGTAACCGAGGACGGGGTCACGATCATGAAACGGTTCTTCCTGACGGCCCTGGTCTGCCTGGCCTTTCTCCCTTCGTCCTCGCAGGCGGAGGAGAAGGTGAAGATCGACGACGCGACTAAGAAGTCGATCGACAAGGCGCTCGCCTGGTTGAAGGAACACCAAGACCGCGACGGCAAGTGGGGCAACCCGGCGATCACGTCGTTTTGCCTCCTCGCCTTCATGGCCAACGGGCACGTACCCAATCAGGGTCTTTACGCGCCGGAAGTTTCGAAAGCGGTTCGCCAACTTCTCTCCGAAGCCCAGGACAACGGCTACCTCGCCGGCCGCGGGGCCGGCAACATGTACTGCCACGGCATGGCGACCCTCGCACTTACGCAGGTCTACGGCATGACCGGGGACGAGGAAGTCAAGAAGGTGCTGAAGAAGGCCGTCGACCTCATCCTCAAATCGCAGAACTCCGAGGGCGGCTGGCGGTATGACCCCACGCCCACGGCCGCCGATATCTCCGTAACGATCATGCAGGTGATGGCCCTTCGCGGGGCCAAGGACAGTGGCCTGCACGTGCCCGACAGCACGATCAAGAACGCGCTGAAGTACATTGACAAGTGCCACGACGCCCGGACCGGCGGGTACAAGTACATGCCGTACTCCGCCGGTG
This sequence comes from Limnoglobus roseus, assembly GCF_008254045.1. GTDB lineage: Bacteria > Planctomycetota > Planctomycetia > Gemmatales > Gemmataceae > Limnoglobus > Limnoglobus roseus. Next base: position 6,069,962 of record NZ_CP042425.1, read on the forward strand.
CCGGCTACGCCCGGACCGCCGCCGGTGTGTGCGTCTTGCAACTCAGCGGGGAGTACGAGGCGGCCCAGATCGACGACGCCGTCAAATACCTGGAACGCGAGGAAAGTGACCGCACGCACTTCTGGTACGGGCACTACTACGCTGCCCACGCCTTCCACCAACTCGGCGGCAAGAAGTGGGAGGACTATTACACCCGGATGAAGGACACACTCCTCTCCCGGCAAAAGTCCTCTGGCGAATGGCTGGAGCGGATGGAGCAGCAGAACGGGGCGGCGTACCAGACAGCCATCGCCGTTCTGATCCTCAGTGTGCCCTCCGACTACTTACCGATCTATCAGCGTTAATCCGGCAGTTGCAGGGTTTCGCCCCCGGCCCGTGTGATGAGCGCGGCCATGAGGCGGCTGTCTACGCTCTTGCGGACGAACCGCACGCTGCCGTCGGCAAACGAGATGTTCGCCCCGCCGGTGTGGAAAGCGTAGATCTCGTGGGCGTTGCAGCAGTTGACCGCACACGTCCCCCACGCACCCGACCCATCTTCCTGCCAGCCGTCGAAATTGATCGGGTATATCCCGTTGTAGGCCGCCCAACTCGGCATGAGCGTCGTGGCGGTCGTTTGTTTGCCGAATAGGTACACGTCCGGGCGGCCGGCCACTTCCACGATCAACAGCGTGCCGGCCGTGCCATCGGTGATGTCCAGAATTCGCCCACCGGTCTGGTACGGCATTGCGCTCCGCGGATCGCCCTGCCAGGGGGATAAAAGGCCTGTGGCGATTAACGCCGGATCAACGTCGAAGATCGCCGTGTAGTCCGCCAGCCCGTAGGTCTGTCCGTTCTCGACGTTGTTTCGGCCGCTCGGTGCCGAGGGGCAGAGTAGGGTGGCGATGGTGGTACTCGTCGCCGGTTGGTTGTCGGCGTGGTCCCAGGGGCGGTCGAAGCGGTACAGGCGGTGGACGGCGACCTGCTCGATGTACGGCAGAACCTCGGGAACCCACGACCGCGGGTTCGACTGAGGGCTTGCCAGGTCGCCGTACATGGTGGCCGGGAAGCGGTCCGTCGTGTCGTGGCACTGGTGGAGCGCGAGGGTGACTTGCTTCAAATTATTCGCGCACCGCATTCGCGCGGCCGCCTCGCGGACCTTCTGTACGGCCGGGAGGAGTAGGCCGATGAGGATGGCGATGATCGCAATGACCACGAGCAGTTCGATCAACGTAAACGCCAAGCGTCGCCGCATGGGGCACCCTCAAACCCGTTTCCCCCCAGCATACCCGTCGATTGGGGTCGGGGAAACGGCATTTCAGCCGCGGGCGGTTCATCGCTTCCGGCGGCGTGGGTGATTCTTCTTCCGCCGCCCGGCGGGGAGTTTTCGCACCCACTTGATGAAGCCCGCCAGTTCCGGGGCGTTGCGGAGTTGTTCCAGTGATGTGTACTCGGCCGCGAGAGTTCGGTTCGTGAACGTTGCGTGGACCATCCCGTGGCACTGCGAACAAAGGAACGCCACGTGCTCGGTCGTACCGCCGCGGGACTTCGGCAACATGTGGTGCTTCGTGAGGAGGTGCTCGTCGAACGCGCGCAGACACAACCCACAAGGGCATGGAAGGGGCTGGTTCTCGTCCCACACGGCTGGAAATCTCCTCACGCACTGGCGGGCCGACATTATAGAGTAACGAGTGTCCCAAAGGTTCGCCGTGAGAACGCGCCATGATACCACTGTCGATGCTTCTGGCCCTTTCCGCTTCGTCGGCCGATCCCGCGGATTGGGAAGTCGCCGAGGGCCGTTACCTGAAGAACGTCAAGGCCGTCACGACCGACTTCGTGCGGGCCGGCGAGGGGTACTTCTCACCGGACGGCAAGAAGATCATTTACCAGGCGGAAGAGCAGGGGACCGGCAACCCGTTCTACCAAATCTTCGTGCAAGACCTCGCGACGGGCAACCGCCGCCGCATCAGCCCCGGCAAGGGTCGGACGACGTGCGCGTATTTCCGCCCGGACGGCAAGCGGGTGATCTTCGCGAGCAGCCACGAAGATCCGGACGTGGAGAAACACCAAGCGGAAGAGTACAAGCAACGAGACGAGGACAAGAAGGCCGGCCGGCGGCCGCGGTACTCGTGGGCCTTCGACTCGCACATGAAGATTTACGAGGCGAACCCTGACGGCACCGACCTGAAGTGTCTTACGCCGAACGCGAAGGCGTATACGGCCGAGGGGAGTTTCTCGGCCGACGGGACGAAGATCGTTTACAGTTCCGGTAACGCGGGCAACGTCCAACTGTTCATCATGAACACCGACGGCAGCGGGGCCCGGCAACTGACGACCGTTTCTAACTGTTACAACGGAGGGCCGTTTTTCAGCCCCGACGGGACGAAGGTGATTTTTCGCTCCGACCGCAAGGAGAAGGACCGGCTGCAACTGTTCGTCATCAATGCGGACGGAACGGGCGAGCGGGCACTGACCGACAATGATAAATGGGTCTACTGGGCACCGTACTGGTACCCGGACGGCAAGCACATCATTTACACCGCCGCCGACCACAGCGACGACTTGAAGCGGCCGAACTACGACCTGTACTGGATGGCCCTCGATACGAAGGCCACCGTGCGGGTAACGCAGGCACCGGGGCAGGACATTCTGCCCGTGTTCAGTTCGGACGGCAAGAAACTACTGTGGACGAGCAGCCGCGACGGCCGCTCGCCGACACAACTGTACATCGCGGATTTCACGGCTCCCGCGGACTGACGAACTCGAACGCCTTCCGCCGTGAGAGCGGCGGAAGCGTTTCGCTATTGGATCAGGTGTCCGTTGTGCGGTCCGTCGGCTGCTTCTTCCCACTCTCGACGCACTTCCCGCAGGCCGGTTGCACACAGTTCGAACTGCTCGCTCAAGCGTTTCAGAACGGGCGCCTCCTGCGAGAATTGCTCGCCGTCGTATTGGCTGGCGATCCAGTACGATCGTTTGCCACAGGTCGTGTAATTCAGAACGGCGTGGTCTCCCCAAGTCTCGCGACTTCGCTGCAACGTCTCGGGAAAAAGACCAGCCCAGAAGAGGCTGACGTCGCCGATGTGGCGGTAGTATTCCCGCCGCGTTCGGCCACCGTCCGGCAGTGTGCCGGCTTCTTGGAGCATCAGAGCGAGATCGGTCAGGGGTTGGCCTTTGCCGTTCCGCAGGCGGTAAATCTCGTCGCGGTGCGCGAATCGTGTGAGGAGCCCAGAAAGGTAATCAACGATTTGCGGGTCGGCAACGCCGAGGCGGCCGAAAAAAGTCTGTTCGGTGACTCCTGCGAACAAGCGCACGAGTGGATGGTCCGGGGATGGCTCCCACATGGTAGGGCCCTCCGAAGGGATTGGTTTTGCGAACGAGAGGTTGGTTGTCGAATTCTTCCACGCGACCGATACAAAATCAAACTGGCATCGTCAAGATGTGATGGCGGAAATAAAGAATATTCTATCGGATTCGGCTCGATCCCCGAGAATTCTGATGGGCCTTAACGAGACGCATTGATACGCCGATTTTCTCGTCGTTGACACTTCAACTGTGAGACCTCGTGACAGTTCTCCGGTAGTCTGGCCGCGTCAGGAATGAGAACGGGAAGGCCGTGTCGGATTGGAAAGGTCACGGCGCATTGCTCGCAGCAAAGCGTTTGAGCGTCCCGAGTGAGGGACGTCTCGCGAGTTGGGTCCAGGGGGCAACGGAGGCAGGCGAGCAGTTCGTCGGTCATAGGAGATTATCCCTCAAACGAAAAAAGCCCTGCCAGTTTCCTGGCAGGGCTTCATCTATCGATGCAAGTTAGTAGCGTCACGTTACGTGGGTGAGGACTTGTCGGCTGTCGACTGTGAGGTCGACGCCTTGGATGGTTATCCTTAGAAAGGAGGTGATCCAACCGCAGGTTCCCCTACGGTTACCTTGTTACGACTTAGTCCCAATTGGATGTATCACCTTCGACTACGGTAAAGTAGGCTTCGGGCGCTCCACCCTTTCGTGGCTTGACGGGCGGTGTGTACAAGGCTCAGGAACACATTCACCGCGGTGTTGCTGACCCGCGATTACTAGCGATTCCGACTTCACGAAGGCGAATTGCAGCCTTCGATCTGAACTGGGGCGTGTTTTTTGGGATTGGCTTGGTCTCGCGACTTCGCGTCCCTTTGTTCACGCCATTGTAGCACGTGTGCAGCCCCAAACATAAAGGCCATGAGGACTTGACGTCATCCCCACCTTCCTCCGGTTTGACACCGGCAGTCCCACTAGAGTCCCCGGCACGACCCGCTGGCAACTAATGGTAAGGGTTTCGCTCGTTAAGGGACTTAACCCGACATCTCACGACACGAGCTGACGACAGCCATGCAGCACCTGTGTCAACTTCCGGGTTGGATACCGTTCGTTCCCGTTTCCGGGTCCTACTTGTTGACTCTTTCGAACATGTCAAGTCTGGGTAAGGTTCTTCGCGTAGCCTCGAATTAAGCCACATGCTCCACCGCTTGTGTGAGCCCCCGTCAATTTCTTTGAGTTTCAGCCTTGCGGCCATACTCCCCAGGCGGAGAACTTAGCACTTTTGCTTCGGCAGTAAACCCAAGTCGTGTCTACTACCTAGTTCTCAACGTTTAGGGCTAGGACTACCGGGGTATCTAATCCCGTTCGCTCCCCTAGCTTTCGCGCCTCAGCGTCAGAAGAGATCCAGCAAGCCGCCTTCGCCACCGGAGTTCCTGTGCATATCAACGCATTTCACCGCTCCACGCACAGTTCCGCTTGCCCCTATCTCCCTCGAGACCGCCAGTATCCGCGGCCGTTCCCCGGTTGAGCCGGGGGATTTCACCGCAGACTTGGCAGCCCGCCTACGCGCCCTTTAAGCCCAGTGATTCCGAACAACGTTCGCACGGTTCGTCTTACCGCGGCTGCTGGCACGAACTTAGCCCGTGCTTCCTCCAGGGATAGATCAAAGTTTAACCCTTTTCTCCCCCTCGACAGTGCTTTACAACCCGAAGGCCTTCGTCGCACACGCGGCGTCGCTCGGTCAAGCTTGCGCTCATTGCCGAAGATCCTCGACTGCAGCCACCCGTAGGTGTCTGGCCAGTGTCTCAGTGCCAGTGGCGCGGGTCGTGCTCTCACACCCGCTAGACATCTCAGGCTTGGTAGGCCGTTACCCCACCAACTACCTAATATCACGTGGGCTCCTCCCGGGGCGGCGGACCTTTGGTCTCACGACGTCATCTGGAATTACCCCTTCTTTCGAAGGGCTATGCCAGACCCCGGGGTAAATCCCCACGCATTACTGCCCCTTACGCTGCTTCCCCCCTTGCGGGGATTCGCTCAACTTGCATGCCTAATCCACGCCGCCAACGTTCGTTCTGAGCCAGAATCAAACCCTTCAAAAGTTTATCGTTGCTCGGCCGAAGCCGAACGCTTTTAAGTGTTTGCCTGCTTCGTTGCTCGGTTCAACTCATCTTCCGCGGGCCACCCAGGATTACTCCCGGCCGGCCCACGTCCGGCGAGCGTCGCCGACCAACGGCATACGCTCACCCACTGTAAGGCTCGTAACGCTACCAACTTGTCAAAGATCCACCGAACCGAGGATTGCGATCGTAGTAGGGGTTAGCCACCACTCCCGGTTCACTCGGCGACCACATCGCTGCGGTCGTGAGAGTAGTTTAACGGACGAGGTCGAAATGGCAACAGGGCGACGCCAAAAAATGGGAAAAAGTCTTCCGCCCTCCATTCTGGTTATGGTTGGAGGGTTGGCGGAGAGCCAAATTGGAACGCCAATCGCTCTAGAAGGTGAGCAGATTCGACGTTAGAAAGATGATGACTGCTCTGCCCGAGCGGGTCAAGAACAAACAATCTTCTTCTCGGATTTTTCTCTATGGCGATCCCCAAGGTTCTAATTCTCCGTGGACCGGGCACGAATTGCGACCACGAAGTGGCGTACGCATTCGAAAGGGCAGGGGCGGAAGTCGAGAAACTTCACATCAACCAACTCCGCCAAGCGCCCCAGAAACTGCAGAACTATCAGATCCTGCTTCTACCTGGTGGCTTCAGTTACGGCGACGATGTGGCGGCCGGGAAAGTTCTCGCGGTACAACTGGAACACTTCTTGGCCGACGCGATTCGCGAGTTTCGCGATGCGGACAAACTCGTTCTGGGCATTTGCAACGGTTTCCAGACCATCCTGAAAGCCGGGTTACTCGTCCCACCCGATGAGGACGGTCCATTGGCCACCCTCGCGCGCAACACCTCCGGGCGTTATGAAGATCGCTGGGTGAACCTGGACGTGACACCGGGGAAGAGCGTCTTCCTCAAGGGGCTTTCCACACTGGAGGTGCCGGTGGCCCACGGGGAAGGAAACTTTATCTGTCGGAAGGAGTGGATTCTCCAAGGACTGGCGCAAGCGGGGCAAGCGGTACTGCGTTATGCCGGCCTGAACGGTGAATCGCCCGTCTATCCCCAGAACCCGAACGGCTCCCAGGGGAACATCGCGGGCATCAGCGACGCAACCGGCCGCGTGCTCGGCCTCATGCCGCACCCCGAACGCAACGTCCTTCCGACCCACCACCCACGGTGGACGCGACAGGGGTTGCGGAAGGAAGGAGACGGGTTGGCGTTGTTCCGAAATGCGGTGGAGTATTTCACGACCTAACCGCAGGTCACCGACCTACGCGGTTGGTGTGGCGGATGACGAGGCGATTGGCCAGCTCTCGGATATAGGCAATACCCTTTCTCGACCTCTCAAATTGTTCGACCGCCTTTGCCGGGATCGCCTGAATCCCGGCAAAGGCACCGACCAGGCATCCCGCCATAGCGGCCACGGTATCGGTATCATCCCCGAGCGAAATCGCACGTCCTACGGCAAACGCATAATCGTCAGGCGAATCGACAAAACAAACGATTGCGGTGACGACGGAGCGGTCCGCGTGAAGTGTACTCCCGAGACCGGAGATCGAGTCCCCACGCTTGATTTTCAAGGCCGAGCGGATGGCCCATTGGAATGACTCGGTCTCAACACGGTCGAGCAACGCCGTCAGAAAGTGCTTCCGCTGAATTTCTGACAACTGGACTGCAAGGGAAACCGCGTGGGCAAGGAGTTGGGCGCCTTCGATTCCAACGGGGTGTTGGTGGGTCGGGAGGGCGGACTGCTTTGCCTGTTCCCAGACTTGTTCGGGCGAGTCGTGGAAGAGTAAACCAACCGGGGCGACCCGCATCGCGGCCCCGTTACCGAGGGAACCACCGGGAAAGATTGTTCGCGCGACTTCGCGCCAATCTCCTCCGGTCGCGGCCGTTTCCAAGATCTGCCGAGCACCGCGACCATATCCGCGATCGGGGTGGTAGTTGGCGACGAAGGCGGCTATCAACTTCTCGCCGTCAACATGGCCTTCGGAAACCAGTGTCTCCGCGAGGCCAATCATCATTTCCGTGTCGTCGGTGTAGTAGAGGGTATCACCGTCAGGATTCGTAACGACGTGCGTACCTGCCCCGAAGCGATAGAAAATGTCGTCGCTCGTCAACCCTTCGTAAGGAGCACCGAGGGCATCTGCCACAGCTAGGCCGATCAGGCAGCCGTGAAATCGCTCGGGGAGTGATGCGATACTCCGACTTGTGGCCATGACTTTCATCTCATGGGGCCGTAGCCTTCGAGCATCTTCTGAGGTAATCTAAACGCGGTTCATCCTTGTCACCGGAGGCCGGTCATGAGCGCAGACGTTTCGGCGGAAGTTCGCAATCAGCGGGTGAAAGAGTTCCTGCAAATCCTGCCGCTGACTGTTGAGTTGGCCGGACTGCCGCAGTGTGACCCGAACCGGCTGTTCACGCCGGATCAGATGGATCTGCGCTGCACCAATCTCAAAAATGCTTACAAGCTCGCTCGGCAACTGCTGAAGGAAATGAGCGAGGGCAGCTAACCGGCTACTTCAGGGCGATGGCAGTGGCGGTGGCGAACATCCGCGAGTAGGCGAACGACACCCGAATTTTGGCCACCCGCTTTTTGATGGCCCGTTCTTTCGTCGGCCCGGCAAGGACCACCTTGGGGCCGACCGCTTTCGTGCAAAGCACTTCCACGTCGTGCCAACTGATACCACGCTTCCACTTCGTGCCGAGCGATCGGAAAACCGCTTCCTTCGTGGCCCAAAGCGCGGCGTAGTATTCCGTGCTGTGGCTTCGCTGACTGCAGAAGGTGATCTCGCGTTCTGTGAATACTTCGTACAGGAACTTCTCGCCGTGCTTATCGATGAGTTTCCGCACGCGGGCGCAATCGTGAATTTGCGTCCCTAGCCCTTCGATGTCCATCAGCGTTCGCCCCGCGAGTTCGAAGTGGTAGAATTTCATTCATCCTACAGCGAAGCAGCGATCTCGACGACAGCACCCGGACCGGGTCGGAGAACGGAATGCCGACGGACCTCTTGGCGGATTTGACGGACGAACAACAGGCGGCCGTCGTCCACGGCGAAGGCCCACTGCTGATCCTGGCCGGGGCGGGCAGCGGCAAGACGCGCGTCATCACCCGCCGTGTGGCGTACTTGCTCCAGCAGGGCGTGCGGGCCGGCAGCATCCTCGCGATCACGTTCACGAACAAGGCCGCCGGCGAAATGCGGCAGCGCGTCGATGCGATCGTGCCGGGCAACAAGCTCTGGATTTGCACGTTCCACAGCCTCGGTGCCCGGTTGCTGCGGCAGTACGCCGACCGGCTGAACATCGACAAGAACTTTACGATCTACGACGTGGACGACCGCAACAAGTTGGTGAAGGATGCCCTCGACGCGACGGGGATGGACAACACGAAGTTCACGCCGGACCGTCTCGGCGGGGCCATCAGCAAGGCGAAGAACCAACTGCTGACGCCCAAACAGTTCGAACAGCAAGCCCACGACTTCTTCAGCCAAACGGCCGCGAAGGTCTACCACGGCTACGAGAAGCGGCTGCGGGCCGCGAACGCGATGGACTTCGACGACCTGCTCTACCTGCCCGCACTCGCGATGCGCTACAACGAGGAACTGCGGGCCGACCTCGACTCGCGGTTCAAGTTCGTACTCGTCGATGAGTACCAGGACACGAACTCGGCCCAATACGAGATCGCCCGCCGCCTGTCGCTGAACTATCCGAACCTGTGCGTGGTCGGGGACCCAGACCAGTCGATTTACAAGTGGCGCGGCTCGGACATCAAGAACATTCTCGACTTCGAGCGAGACTTCCCCGCAGCGAAGGTCATCACGCTGACGCAGAACTACCGCAGCACAAAGGCCATCCTGCACGCGGCCAGCACAGTCATCGACCAGAACAAACACCGCAAGAAGAAGATGCTCGTCACGGCCAACCCGCAGGGCGATCCGGTCACGGTGCTGAACTTCAACAGCGGCTTGGAGGAAGCGGAAGGCGTCGTCGAGCGGATCAAGAAGGCGGTGGCCGAGAAGCGGAACCACTATCGCGACTTCGCCATCTTCATGCGGATCAACGCCCTGACGCGGACGCTGGAGTCGGCGTTCGTCAAGCACGGCGTACCGTTCCAGATCGTGAAGGGGCTGGCGTTCTTCGACCGAAAGGAAAACAAGGACGTCCTCGCCTACCTACGGTTGCTCGTGAACCCGGACGACACGGTGTCGTTCCTCCGCGTCGTGAACGAGCCGCCCCGCGGCGTCGGCAAGACGAGCCTGGATCGGCTCGTTTCCTATGCGAACCGCAACGAAATCAGCCTGATGAACGCGGCCGGTAGCGTCGCCAAGATTCCTGAGATCAAGGGGAAGGCGTCGAGCGGGGTGCGGGACTTCTACCGCATCATCACTGACCTCCGCACGCAGTTGGAACACCCGCCGCACGAACTAATCGCGATGGTCCTCGACAAATCGGGCTACCGGAAATCGCTGCAAGATTCGACCGACGAGGAGGACGCCGACCGGCTGGCGAACATCGAAGAACTCGTCACGGCCGCGAAGCAGTATTACGACGAGGACAACTCACGCACGCTCGGCGACTTCTTGGAACAGATCACACTCGCGTCCGACGTCGATAGCTGGGACGAAACGGCCGACCATGTGTCGGTGATGACGCTCCACGCCGCGAAGGGGCTGGAGTTCCCGGTCGTGTACCTCCTCGCGACCGAGCAGGGGCTGTTGCCGCACGAGCGGAGCTTGGCGAAGGACGAGGACGTTGAGGAAGAGCGCCGCCTTTTCTTCGTCGGCATGACGCGGGCCATGAAAGAACTATACCTCTGCCACGCCCGGCTGCGCGAGTTCCGAGGACAGGCGATGTACCAGGTGCCGAGCATGTTCCTCGACGAACTACCGCCCGATGTGGTCCGGCAGGACATTTCGCAGGACCGCAATTTCGCCCGTGGTGCCATCGACGAATGGCGGCAAAAGGCCGGGTACGGCAACCCGAACTTTCTCCCGGGGCCGGCCGAACGACCGCGGAAGATGGAGCCGACAGGAGCAAGCGGCGATCCGAGCGAGTTTTTCGTCGGGGCCGTCGTGCAGCACGACGAGTACGGCATCGGGCAGATCACCGACTTGAGCGGCTTCGGCGCACTGCGGCGGGTGAAGGTGCGATTTCCGGCCGCCGGGGAGAAGACTTTCGTCGCGGATAAGGCCAAGATGAAGGTGGTGAAGCGGAAGTAGGAGGATGGTCATGTCGTTGCTCAGCACTGTAAAGTCCTGGCTTCAACGACGGCGAAAGAGGCTGATTGGATGCCTCTTGATCGGCGTCCTTTTTTACGGTCTGGCCCGCACGAGTCCCGTCATTGATTTCGCATGGCAACAGGCGCGGGGCACGACTTGGGAACCCACAGTTATCAAATGGGCGATGTCGATTCACGGGCCGCCCGTTGAGAGGGCGATTGCACGGGGAAAAATCTTCGAAGGCCAGCCAGTCGAAGAAGTGATCGCACATTATGGGCCGTTCCGGACGACGGCACTGGCCGAATATACGCTACTCAACCCGCCGGAGAGAAACGGCTCGTTCGAGGGCTACCAGATCGTTGTGAAAGATGGACACGTTCGCTCCGCGCACTGGTGGACCTGTGTTGCCCAACTCGAGTTCTTCAACTCGCTCAGCCGAGAAGAGGAGCGTGAAGTCAATGAACTCTACGAACAGCGCCAGCGATTTCTCCGAGATGCTCGGCAGCTAACTCGACTCGCCCTGGTCGGAAGTTGGGCGTATCCCGATCCTCTGACCATTCAACCGCCGGACCCATTGCGGGATGCGAGGATGGCCGTTGCGGGCCTCGGGGCTTACATCGAACCGCAGGTTCCTCATTCACCCCACGATGACTAACCATGTTCACACTCTCCGCCTTCGCCGATGAGATTTCCTCCGATCCCCGCGAGCAGATCGCGGTGCTGAAGGCGTCCAACATTCGGCACATCGAGTTCCGCTCGATCTACAAGACGAACTGCCTCGCCCTGACGGGCGAGCAGATTGACCACTTCAAGAGCCTGATCGACGGCGAGGGCGTTGCACTATCCGCCCTCGGCTCGCCCATCGGCAAGGTAGCCATCGACTCGCCGTTCGAGGAGCATCTCGACAAGTTCAAGCGGGCGATGGAGCTCTGCCACGAGTTGTGCACGCCGAACATGCGGGTCTTCAGCTACTACCCGCCGGCGAACTTCGACGGGAACTGGGCACCGTACCGCGACGAGGTCATCCGCCGGATGCGCGTGAAGGCCGAGATCGCGTCGAAGGAAAAGATCAAACTGTTTCACGAAAACGAGCACAAGATTTTCGGCGACTCGCCGGAGCGGGTGGCCGATCTGATGAAGTCGGTGAACCACCCGGCCTTGCGCTCCGCATACGACGCGGCCAACTGGGTGTTCTGCGGCTATGACCCGGTGCAGGGATGGGAACTGACTAAGCAATACGTCGAACACTTCCACATCAAGGACTGGAAAGGCAGCGGGGAGCACGAACACACGGGCCGCATTCCCGGCACTGGCGATGGCAACATCGCCCACAGCATCAAGGATGCTGTGCAGCGCAGCTACGACGGCTTCGCGGTGATGGAACCGCACCTTCGGGGCGGAGGCCCGACCGGCGGCATGACCGGGCCGGACCTCTTCCCGCTCGCGGTGGAAGCATTCCGTCACATCCTGCACGCTTGCGGCGGGGCGGAACGATTCTGAGAGATGGCGAAGCCCGCGAACCCTTTTATCGGTTCGCGGGCGAGTGAATCACTTCTTGCAATAGCTCAGGGCGAGCAAGGCAAACGGCGTCGCGAGTTCCGGCAGGTTTTCCAGGAAGTCCTTGTTCTCGTTCGCCCAACTGCCGTCGTCCTTCTGCTTGCCTTTCAGGGTTGTGAAGAGTTCGCTGCGCCAATCGTGCTTCACGCCCTTCGCGTCGGCGAAGTTCTCCTCGCCGAGCGCGTCCATCGCCTTCGCGAAGACGTGATAGTAGTAGAAGAGGCCGGTGGACCCCATGCCGGGGTTTTCGGTCAGGGTGTAGTGCTTGCGAATCCAGGCGACGGCCGCCTTAACCCGGGGGTCGTCTTTGCTGACCCCGGCGTACAAGAAACTTTTCAGACCTGCGTAGGTCATGCCGCCCTCGCTCCGAAGGCCGCCGGCCGCCGTTCGCTTGGGGCTTTTAGGGTCGTTGGCCTGGGCGATGTTGTAGATGAACCCGCCCTTGTTCTCATCGTCCACCTTCTTGGCGTAATCGAGATCGTTCGATTCGCTCGGCAGGTTCTGACTGCGGGACAGGAACGTGACGGCTCGCTTGATGGCCGGGTCGTCCTTGTCGGCCCCACCGGCCACGAGGGCTTCGATGAAGAAGTGCGTGTTCGACAGGTCGGCCCCGCCGCGGGTGCCTTTCTTGTCGTATCCCGCCCCACCGAATTTGGTGTCCTTGTCGTCCACATCGGCGCCATCGCCGTACTGGAGCGTGCGGAGAAACTTCGTCGCGGCGGCGATCACGGCGTCGTACTTCTTGTCGGTGTTCGCTTCCTTGAAGGCCATGACGGCCAGCGAGGTGGTGTAGTTCGCCAGCCCCCGGTTATAGACGCCGCCGTCCCCCTTGACCGCCTTTTCGAGATACTGCAACCCTTTCGCGACGACTTCGTCCGTGGCCGGTTTCCCGTTGCGGATGAGCGCGGCCACGGCGAGGCCGGTGATGCCGGGTTCGCCGACCTGGGGTGGGGCGAAGTTCCCGTCGGGTTTCTGGGCTTTCTTGAGGTAAGCGTAAGCCTTGTCCAAGACCCCTTGCCACTCTTTTGTGTCGACGGCGGCGTCAAGTCGGGGACGCCAACTGAGGATCGCGGCGAAAGTGAACAAGAATGTCCGGCGGGGCACGAGAAACGACGGCATGCGAATAGCTCCGGTAGAAGATGGGACGGCGTCTTTGTACAAATTGCGTGCCGGCAACCGATGCGCGGCTTGCCCTTTCGATTCAATCCCCACAGATACGGCGGTCGGCGCAACCGTGCAGAACGTGACCACCCGTGGTAAGGCGTTGACCAGCTCTCCAAACTGTACGGCTTTGCTTGTCGTCGAAGTCGTATCGGGACTATAATTGAATGGGAAAGATTTCTTAGTTTTAGCGGTGGGATGGCCCATGAATCACCGCCCGAGATTACTTCAGATTGGAACGTCACCGGCCGCGATGAGCCAGATCGTCGCGCACGCCGACGTGTCCGTCGCCAACGGCCCCGGCGACGCAGCCGAGAAACTGCGTACCGGCCGGTACGACGGCGTAATCGTTTCGGACACGCTCAGCAGCGAACTCATCGAACGGTACTGCCGCGACGAGATCATCCTCAGCAACATAGACCAGGGTATCGCGTCGCTCGATTTGACCGGCCGCGTGACGTGGGCCAACGTCGTCCTCCGTGGCTGGTGTTCCGAGAACCCTGTCGGTCAACCGCTCATCAGTTCGCTCAACGGCCCCTCCGCTTCTGGTAATCCGATCGTCCTTGCGAGTGATTACCCCGACCCGGTCCAGGCTGCTGCGAGTGGTCGAGCCGTTTCGTTCCGCATTCACCGTCTGGAACCGGCCGCCCAGTCGTACCTCGACGTCCGCATCCGACCCGTGTTCTCCGGCAACGGGACCGTGATTCAGTTGGTCAGTTTGCTCCAAAACGTGACGGCCGAGGTCGAACAGCAGAGGAAACTGCACGCCCTGTACACGTCGGGTCGAGAACTCGCCGCCCTCGAACCGGACCTGTTGGCCGAGATGAACGTGCCGACGCGGATCGAGTTGCTCAAGAAGAACATCCGCAAGCACGTTCACGACCTGTTGCGGTACGAAACGATCGAAGTCCGGCTGCTCGACAAGCAGACCGGCGAACTCGTGCCACTTCTCGAAGACGGCATGACCGAACAGGCCGCCAACCGCCGCCTCTACGCTCGGGCGGAGGGCAACGGTGTCACCGGGCACGTCGCCTACACGGGCGACAGTTACCTTTGTCCCGACACGACGAACGACCCGTACTATCTCGAAGGGGCGAAGGACGCGCGGAGTTCGCTGACCGCACCCCTCAAGTACGCCGACGAAGTCGTCGGCACGCTGAACGTGGAAAGCCACACGACCAACGCCTTCGGCCCCGAAGACCTGCAATTCACCGAACTCTTCAGCAAAGAAATTGCCTCCGCGCTGAACACGCTCGACCTGCTCACCGCCCAACAGTCGTGCACGCTCTCCGAATCAATGGAAGCGGTCAACAAGGAACTCGCGCTGCCGGTCGATGACGTACTCGCGAACGCAGCGTTGCTGTACGCCCGCCTCCACGCCAACGACGCCGACGCGGCCAAGCACCTCCGGCGGATCATGCAGAGCGCCCGCCAGATGAAGGAGTGCGTCCACAAGATCGGTCGCGACATGATCGTCGGGACTGGCTCCGTTGGGGATGCGATCCCGCTGATCGGAAAGAGGGTGTTGGTGATCGAACAGGACGGGCAGTTCCGTAAACAAGCGCACCTCATGCTCGGCCGGTTGGGAGCAGAAGTGGAAACCGTCGGCACGGCGGCCGAAGCACTCGCGCTGGTGAACGACGCCTCGTACGACGCTGTCCTTCAGGAAATTCGCCCGATCGACATGAGCGGGTACGATGCTTTCCGCCGCATTCGGGTCGCGATGCCGACCTGCCGCGTGGCGTTTACGACCGGCTTTGGCTACGACGCTCAACACAGCATCGTCAAAGCTCGCATGGATGGGTTGCAACACGTCATCTTCAAGCCCTTCCGGGCCGAACAAGTCGTCGGAGCCGTGACCGCTCCACCGCCGCCGGAACCGACCGCTCAACCTATCTCGGCCATCAACTAGCCATGATCGTCCCCGCGATTCTGCTCGCGGCCCTTTGGGTCGGTCACGCCTGCTTCTGGACGTACTGGCTGAACAACCTCTACGGCCGACCGCTCTCAAAGCGCTTCCTGAAACCGTGGCGGTTGTTGACCGGAATCGTGATCGCGTCGGCCCCGTTGCTCCTCCTGTCCGCCGTCCGACTCGACTTCGTCTCCGAGGATTGGCAGCCGATCAACGGCCTGTGGGGTGGGATGGTGGTCGCATATTCGGTTGCTGTCTGCGCACCGCTTGGGATTGTCGTATTTCCGGCCGTTACCCTTTATCGCCTACTCCGACCGCGGCCGCGAGCGTTGCGGGAAGTCACCACGCGGACGCTCGACCTGTGGCCCAAACTCGGCGAGAAACTGATTGGCGATGGCCACTGGGCCGGTCTCGCTCGACTGCCCGGAAATGATATCTTCCGCGTGGACTTCACCGACTTGACGCTGACGCCGCGAGAACTCCCGGCCGCGTGGGACGGACTCTCCATCCTGCTCCTCAGCGACCTACATTTTCACGGCACACCGTCACGGGAATTCTTCCAGCGCGTCACAGACGAGATCGCGAATCAACCGCATGCCGATATCGTCGCGCTGGCTGGTGACTTCGTGGACACTGATTGGCATCACGAATGGATCGGCCCTCTGCTCGGGCAGTTGAAGTGGCGTGAACACGGCCTGGCCATCCTCGGCAATCACGACAAGTATCACGACCCCGACCGCGTGCGGGAAGAACTCTCGAAGGCCGGCTACCGGATGCTGTCGAGGCAGTCCGAAGTGATCCCCATTCGCGGTCTGCCATGCCGGGTCATCGGGCACGAAGGACCGTGGTTCCCCCCGCCGGATGAGCCGGAGCCGAAAACTGGCGATGCGTTCTACCTCTGCCTCAGTCACTCGCCAGATAACTTCTACTGGGGTCAGGAGCGCAAGATCAACCTGATGCTCTGCGGACACGTTCACGGCGGGCAGGTTCGGCTGCCGGTCATCGGCTCGATCTTCGTGCCGAGTGTGTATAGTCGGCGGTTCGATCAGGGAGTGTTCGAACAGAACGGCACGGTGATGGTCGTCGGCCGAGGGCTGAGTGGCAAGGAACCGTTGCGGTTCCGCTGTCGCCCACAGGTCATTCGCATCACGCTGAAGTCCCAACCCACGCAGGAAACATGACCACCACGCGACTGCCGCTGTTGTTCGTTCTCGTAGCGTGCGGGTGTACGTCCTCGTCGTTGCCGTCCCCGGCGGGCATTGAGCCGAAGCCGGTCGCGCTGGCGGGTCTACACAACGTCTTTCGCGTCACCGATCACGTTTACAGTGGTAACGCGCCCGAGGGGGACAAGGGCTATCAATCTCTGAAAGAGTTGGGCATCCGCACGGTCGTAACGGTGGACGGTGCGGCCCCGGACGTGGCCGCGGCGAAGCGGTTCGGTTTGCAGTACGTCCACCTTCCCATCGGGTACGACGGCATCACCGAGGCGAGACTCGTCGAGATCGCGAAGGCCCTCCGCGACCTGCCGAGGCCGATCTACGTCCACTGCCATCACGGCAAGCACCGCGCTCCGTCCGCCACGATTGCGGCCATCCGCTGCCTGGACCCAAGCTGTTCGGCCGCGACGGCCGTTAACTTTCTGAAGGCGGCGGGAACCGATCCGCGTTACGCGGGCTTGTTCGCCGCCGCCGAACGGACGCCGCCGGTACTGGACGCCGCCAAGATCGAGTTTCGTGAAGTCGCGGAAATCCCCGATCTGACGAAGCGAATGGTCGAACTCGATGAGACGTGGGACGCGATGAAGAAAAAGCCGAATGCGAAGGATGCGATCCTCTTGGTCGAACACTACCGCGAACTAAGCCGTGCGACACAACAGCAGAACGAAGACTTTCGCCGGCTGCTAAACGAGGCACTGACGGGGGCCGAGGAACTGGAGAAAGTCCTTCGCGACGGTCGTGACTCAGGGTCGTTTGTGACGAAATCTGCCTTGGCTTGCACGAACTGCCACGCGAAGTTCCGCGACCGGCGCATATCCTCTACTCCATGACGCTTCCACGACTCCTCATTACGCTCGGCGACGTGGCCGGCATCGGGCCTGAAATCGTTGCGAAGGCGTGGCCCGAACTGGCGGCGTATTGTCAGCCGCTCGTAATCGGCGACCCGGCGAAACTGCCGGCCGACATCCCGTGCCACAACCCGTCGTCCGCTGATTTGAGCCGTGTCCCCGTCGGGGCAGTGACCGCCGAGGCCGGGCGGGCCGCGTACGACTGGCTGGTGTACGCCATCGACGAGTGCCTCGCGAACCGGGCCGATGGCATCGTGACCTGCCCGCTGCACAAGGAAGGGCTGCACGCGGCGAACATCCACTACCCCGGCCACACGGAAATCCTCGCCGATCGCACTGGCACCACGT
Organism: Limnoglobus roseus; assembly: GCF_008254045.1. Lineage (GTDB taxonomy): Bacteria > Planctomycetota > Planctomycetia > Gemmatales > Gemmataceae > Limnoglobus > Limnoglobus roseus. The sequence continues at coordinate 6,087,591 of NZ_CP042425.1, forward strand.
CCTTCGCGATGCTCCTCTACGACGACGCCCTGCCGTTGGCGGTCGCGCACGTGACACTGCACCGGGCGTTGTCGAGCGTCTTCGAGCACATCACGCCGGAGACGGTCCTGGGCAAAATCCGCCTACTGCACGACCTCCTCCCGAAGCTGACGGGACAACCCGCCCGCATCGGCGTGGCGGCCCTCAACCCGCACGCCAGCGACGGCGGATTGTTCGGGCACGAGGAGGCCACGATTATCGCCCCCGCCGTGGCCGCCGCCTGCCGCGAGGGGATTTCCGTCCACGGCCCGATTGCCTCGGACGCGATCTTCCTGCCGCACAACCGTGCCCGGTTTGACGGCGTCGTCGCGATGTACCACGATCAGGGGCACATCGCCATGAAGTTGCTCGGCGGGCGGCGGGCCGTGAACATCTCGGCCGGCCTGCCGATCGTCCGCACGAGCGTCGCCCACGGCACGGCCTACGACATCGCCGGGAAGGGGGTGGCCGATCCAAGTAGCCTCGTCTCGGCGGTGCGTGTGGCGGCCCGACTCGCCGACGCGAGACGAAAATCGCTCCATCCCGCGTAATTCGGATAACTGTCATCGCAACCCCCCGAGCGAGGGAACTCCGGCGGGGGTCGTCGCCGTCACGGGTGAATTCACGTAAAAATAGCCCCATGCTGTTCGACACTCTGACCATTCTCGGCGTCGGCTTACTCGGCGGGTCGCTCGGTCTGGCCGCGAAGTCTCGCGGCCTTGTGCGCCGGGTCGTCGGCGTCGGCCGGGATGCCGCGCGGTTGCGCGAGGCTCTAGCAGCCGGTCAACTCGACGAGTCCACCACCGACCTCGCCGCTGGCGTGCGCATCGCCGACCTCGTTGTGGTTTGCACCCCGGTCGATCTCATCCCGCAACAGGTGCGCGAACTGGCCGAAGTGGCGAAAGCCGGGTGCCTCGTCACCGACGTCGGGAGTACCAAGTCGGAAATCGTCGCCCGCCTTCGCGACCCTCTCCCGAACCGCGTGACGTTCATCGGCAGTCACCCGATGGCGGGGTCCGAGAAGAAGGGTTCGAATCACGCCACGCCGGACTTGTTCCAGGGCCGCGTGACGATCATCACGCCGACCGCCGACACCCCACCGCGGGCGTCGCAAGCCATTCACGAATTTTGGGAACGCATCGGCTGCCGGGTCGTGACAATGACCCCCGAGGAACACGACCGGGCCGTTGCGCTGGTCAGCCACCTGCCGCACGCGGTGGCGGCGGCGCTGGCCGGGGTGGTCGATCCCGCGTTGCTGTGCGTGTCGGCCGGCGGGTTCCGGGACACGACGCGGATCGCGTCCGCATCGGCTGCCATCTGGGAACCGATCTTCCGCACGAACCGCCGCGAGGTGTTGGCGTCGTGTGCGGCCTTCGCGGAGCGGTTTGACGAGTTCCGCCGGCTGCTCGAAGCTGAGGACGGGCCGGGGTTGATTCACTGGTTGAACGAAGGGAAACGGGTGCGCGATGCTCTGGGAAGTTGAAATCCGGCCGCTCGGCCGCGACGCCGAACGCGAACGGGTGTGCGACGAGTTCGACTTGCTGACGCACGGCACCCGCGGCGGCGACCTCGTGTCCGCGTCCAGCCGCGGCTACCTGTTGGAAGGCAACCTCGCGGCCCCCGACGTGGCGCGGTTTTGCAACGAGTTGCTCGTCGATCCGCTCGTCGAAAGTGTGAAAATTTCGCCGCTCGGCACGGTCCTGGACCACCCCGCCTTCACAGTGTTGCTCAAGCCCGGCGTCATGGACCCGGTAACGGAGAGCGTGCTGAAGGCCGCGAACGACCTGAACGTGCCGGTTTCCCAGGTTCGGACTTTCCGCCGGTACTTTTCGCACGAGAACCTACCGTCGCAGGACTGCGACACATTGGTGCGGAAGGTTTTGGCGAACGACGCCATCGAACAAGTCGTCATCGGCCCGCTGAAAAGCGACCACCTCGCCCTTGGCCAGCCGTACACGTTCAAGCTCATCACCGTGCCGTTGCGGAGCCTCGACGACGCCGGGCTGATGAAGGTGAGCAAGGACGGCCAACTGGCCCTCACGATCGAAGAGATGCGGACGATCCGCCAACACTTCCAGGAGCAGGACCGCGATCCGACCGACTGCGAACTGGAATCAATCGCTCAGACGTGGTCCGAACACTGTTCGCACAAGACGCTGAAGGGGCAGATCGCCTACTCCGAGACGATCGACGGCCGGACGCGGACGACGCACTACAAGAACATGCTGAAGGAGACGATCTTCGCGGCCACGCAAACGATCCGCCAGCGGCTCGGGGCCGACGACTGGTGCGTGAGCGTGTTCTCCGACAACGCCGGGGTGGTGAAGTTCGACGAGCAGTTCCACGTCTGCTTCAAGGTCGAGACCCACAACCGCCCGTCGGCCATCGAGCCTTACGGCGGGGCGAACACTGGCCTCGGCGGCGTCATCCGCGACGTTCTCGGTACGGCCCTCGGCGGCAAGCCGATCTGCAATACCGACGTGTTTTGCTTCGCGCCACCGGACTTCCCGCCGGAGGAGCTGCCGCCCGGCGTGCTGCACCCGCGGCGCGTCATGCACGGCGTCGTCGCCGGCGTCCGCGACTACGGCAACCGCATGGGCATCCCGACCGTCAACGGGTCCGTCTACTTCGAGGAACGCTACCTCGCCAACCCGCTCGTCTTCTGCGGCACCGTCGGGTTGATCCCGGTGGACAAGGCCGACAAGGAAGTGCGGGCCGGCGATCTGATCGTCGCGGTCGGCGGGCGGACCGGCCGCGACGGCATCCACGGCGCGACGTTCTCCTCCGAAGGGCTGACCGAGCAGTCGGAGAAGATCAGCGGCGGGGCGGTGCAGATCGGCAACGCCATCGCCGAGAAGAAAGTCCTCGACGTGATCCTGCAAGCCCGGGATTGGGGCTTGTACACGGCCATCACCGATTGCGGCGCCGGCGGCTTCAGTTCGGCCGTCGGCGAGATGGGGGCCGATCTCGGCGCGCGCGTCGAGTTGGAGAATTGCCCGCTCAAGTACGAGGGGCTGAGCTACACCGAAATCTGGATCAGCGAATCGCAGGAGCGAATGGTCCTGAGCGTGGCTCCGGAGAAGTGGGAACAACTGCGAAAGTTGTGCGAGGCGGAGAACGTCGAGGCCGCGGTCCTTGGCACCTTCGAGGCCACCGGCCGGTTGAAGCTCACCTACCACGGGCAGCAAGTCGCGGACGTGTCCATGCAATTCTTGCACGACGGCCGCCCGGAGATCGTTCGCTCGGCCGAGTGGACGAAACCCACCGTCGCCGCGACTTCGCCCCCGAAACCCCTGGCCCCGACGGACGCCCTGAAGGCGATCCTCGGCTCGTTCTCGGTTTGCTCGAAAGAATGGGTCATCCGCCAGTACGATCACGAAGTGCAGGGCGGCAGCGTCATCAAGCCACTCGTTGGCGTCGTCGAAGACGGCCCGTCCGACGCGGCGGTGGTCGCGCCGGTCCTCGGTTCCACTACCGGCATCGCCGTTGGCAACGGGCTAAACCCCCGCTACGCCGACCTCGACCCGTGGGCGGCAGCCGCCGCGGCGATTGACGAGGCGGTGCGGAACGTCGTAGCCGTCGGTGGCGACCCGACCCGTACGGCCATTCTCGACAACTTCTGCTGGGGGAACATCACCGACCCGCAGATGCTCGGTGCGCTCGTTCGCACGTCCGAGGCTTGCCGCGACGTAGCGTTGGCCTACGGCACACCGTTCATCAGTGGTAAGGACAGCCTGAACAACGAATACCGCTCCGCAAACCGCAAGATCAGCATTCCGCACACCCTGCTGATTTCGTCGCTGGCGCACGTTACCGACGTGACGCGGTGCGTGACGATGGACCTGAAGGAAGCGGGCAACGACCTCTACCTCGTGGGCGTCACGAAGGACGAACTCGGCGGCTCGCACTACCACGTCGTCAACGGGGCGACCGGCGGCCGGCCGCCGTGCCCGGATTTAACACAGGCCCCGAAGCTCTTCGCCGCCGTTCACCGGGCGATCACATCGGGTCTGGTCCGCGCTTGCCACGACCTCAGCGAAGGTGGTCTGGCCGTCGCGGTGGCCGAGATGGCGTTTGCCGGCGGAATCGGAGCCGATGTCACTGGCCTGGCGGCGATCTCGACGGAAGGGGAACTGTCCGACGGGGTGAAGCTCTTCAGCGAATCGACGACTCGCTTCGTTCTCGAAGCGAAGCCGGGATCGGCGGCGGACCTGAAAGCCGTCTTCGACGGCCTTCCGTTCGCCAAGATTGGTACGACCGTCGCCGACCAACGGCTCCGAATCGCATCGTCGGCCGGCGAATGGCTGGTGTGGGCAAAGTTATCGGAACTCAAGGACGCCTGGCAGAAGCCGTTGCGCTGGTGAGCGAAAATCAAATCAACGCCCGGCCGCGACGAAGGTTAGAATGGGAGAGGGGCCACTGCCCCCGGTCCGCCCGGTACCGGCGAGGAACGTCATGCTCAGCTTCCGCACTCTGTTCGTCGCGCTGTCCCTAGCTGTTACATTCCCCACTCTCGCGTCGGCCGCCGATCCGGAAAAGGACTTCGTCACCCGCGTCAACCGCGCGATCGAAAAGGGGAAGAAGTTCCTCATCGAACGCGAGGGCGGTAAGGGAAACTGGGAGGGGCTACTCCTCGAAACGATCGGCGATCAAGTCGGAGGCCAAACGGCGCTCGCGACACTCGCCCTGCTGACGAGCGGCGTGCCGGCGGAAGACAAGGTCGTTCAACGCGGGCTGGACTACCTCCGCAAGCTCGAACCGCGGAAGACCTATGTCGTTGCCCTCTCGACGATGGCCTTCGCCGAGGCCAAACAGAAGTCCAAAGACCTCGACCGCATTCAGAAGAACACCGAGTGGCTGCTCGCCAACAGCATCCGCGACAAGGGCAAACTCATCGGCTGGAGCTACCCGTCGCACATCGTCCCGGACGCCTCGAATACGCAGTACGCATTGCTCGGCCTGTACGCCGCGAAGCAGGCGGGGGTGAAGATCGACGACAAGCACTGGGAAGAAATCCGCGACCTCTACATCCGCATTCAGAAGCCGGCCGGCCACTGGGTCTACAACTACAGCGGCGCGGCCGGCGGCCTGGACGGGCCGAGCTTTTCCATGACCACGGCCGGCGTTTGCGGGCTACTCATCGCCGGCATGGGGTTGAACGACAGCCAGCAACAGCTCAACGAGATCACCGGCGTGGCCGCGAACTGCGGTGTGTACACCGCGAACGAGCCGCTCGCCAAGGGGATGAAGTGGATTTCCGACCGCTTCTCGTTCGACACCGCCCCCGGCCTGAAGTCGGTGTATTACAACGTCTACGGCCTCGAACGCCTCGGCCGCATTTCCGGCCAGCGGTTCATCGGCAAGTACGACTGGTACCGCGAGGGGTGCGATTACCTCACGCGCGTCCAGAACGATAACGGCTCGTGGGTCGGGGAAGGGGGGGCGGCCGACCGGTTCCCCACGATCTCCACGAGTTTCGCGCTCATGTTCCTGGCGAAAGGGAAGACGCCGATCCTCTTGACGAAACTGGCGTTCGACACGCTCGGCGACCCGGACAACGTGATCGGCTGGAACCGCAAGCAGAGCGACGTGCGGAACCTGACCGAGTTCGCCAGTCGTGAACTTTTCAACGGCACGAACTTGGCCTGGCAAGTCTACGACGGCCGGAAGATCGAACTCTCAGGCGAGAAACTCCAGACGGAAGTCGAATCGCTCCTCGCGTGCCCGGTGGTTTACTTCAACGGCCACACGCGACCGAACCTCACGGGGGCGCAGCGCGACCTCCTGAAGAAGTACGTGGACGAGGGCGGCTTCGTGCTGGCGGAAGCCTGCTGCGGCAGCGAGGAGTACACGCGCGAGTTCCGCGCTTTGATGCGCGAACTGTTCCCGGAGAGCAAACTTGAGCCGATGAAACCGGAACACGCGATCTGGCGGTCGTTCTTCAGTGTCTCGCCGGCCGACATCGCCGGCGTCGAGTGCATGGAACGCGGTTGCAAGACGGTCGTCGTTCTCTGCACGAAGCCGCTCGCCGGGTACTGGGAAGAGAACCGCTTCATGGTCTCGAAGGGCACGCCGGCGAAGAACCAGGGCCAACGGGCGTACCAGTTCGCTGGGAATGTGATCGCGTACGCGACCGGGATGCAACCGCCCGAACAGCGCGGCACGAAGGTGGCCATCGCCGCCGACCCGAAGAAAGACCTCAGCCCGCCGCGGAGTGCGCTCAAGCCGGCCCAGTTGGTCGTACAGTCGGAGACGCCGCCCGCCCCGGCCGCCATGCGGAACCTGATGGCCCACGTCAAGACGAGCACTGGCGTCGATACCGTGCTCGCGGCCCAACTCGTGCGACCGAACGACCCCGAACTCGATAAGTACAAGTTCATCTACCTGCATGGGCGAAAAGAGTTCGACCTGAGTTTGTCTGAAGTCACCAACCTCGCGGCTTGCCTGGACACGGGCGGCCTGCTGTTCGCCGACGCGGCTTGCGGGAAGCCGGGGTTCGACAAGTCCTTCCGCGAACTCGTCCCCAAGCTCTTCGAGGGGCGAAAACTGGAACCGATCCCGGTGGACGATGAACTCTATTCCGCCAAGATCAACGGCGTGGCGATCACGTCGGTCCAGCGGCGAGAGAAGTCTGACGGCACCGGTACCGACGGCGGGTACAAGGACTTGCCGCCGCTCCTGGAAGGGGTCAAGATCGACGGCCGGTGGGTGGTCATTTACAGCAAGTACGACATCGGCTGTGCGCTCGAACGCCACAAGTCCACCGAGTGCCTCGGGCACACACCGGAAAGCGCGTTGAAACTCGCGACGGCGGCCGTCCTGTACTCGCTCAAGCGATAAGGCCGGCCGGGTACAACCTTGAGACGCACGGGTTGAGTCCAACCCGTGCGTCGAGCTTTTGAACGACGCCTTACCGCGTCGGGGAGATCGCGGCGTGACGACGCTCTCGAACGATCCGGGGGAACTCGAACGGCACTTTCGCCGGCGCGCCCCGAACCTGCGGTTCGTGTCCGAGCGGATGCTGAACCGCGTCTTGGCCGCGATGGTGAAGGCCGGTGTTCGCGTGCCCCTGACCGCTTACGCGCCGGTGTGGGTGGACCGGGATGCCGCCCGAGGGTTCGGCGTACCCTCGGAGTTGATCACCGACGCCGATTCGAGTCTGCTGCTCGTCACCCCGCCGGACGACCGGCTTCTCCACGATCTCGACGACGCGACAGTCCTGACGGTTTACGACCGGCTCCTCAATCGGGCGGAGGTACTGAGGGTTCTCGGCGACCCCGCCGCGTGGCCGGATGCGGAACTCACGCGGCGATTTCACACGCTCTCCGAACCGATCCGCCGGGAAATTCGCTTCGTGCTTCAGGCCGAGCGCTTGCTCCCGCCCGAGCCGACGGACGCCGAGGTGTGCCGGGCGTTCCTTCCGCTCTTCTGGGAACTCGCGAAGAACCGTCGCACCGCACTGGCGGACTACTTCCCACTGTTGGCGGCCGCCGGACCCATTGACGAATCGATCCTGGCGGGACTGCCGCAAGCGGCAGTCTCGACGGCCCCTCTACCAGCGTTGCCAACAAGAGAGGAGGTTGTCACGCCCGACGTTGACGTGCGCGCCATCCTCGACCACTCGCGGAATGTCGTGCGGACGGCCATCCAATACTACCGCCGGCCGGAAGACCGAGCCGTTGGCGTTGCGATTCTCCGGGACGGCCTGGGAAATCTGCTCGCCGACGCCCTTCACTGGGACCGCGAACGGTCCGAACACTGGAAGGCGATTCTGACGGCGATTCTCCCGCACACTCAGGGCGGGCGGTGGACCCCGGCCGCGAAAGCCCTCTACGAACTTCAGGCGCTTGCACTCGACCGCCGCGATCACTTGTCCGCCGTCGCCCCCTTCGAGTGGCTCCGCTCCTGGGGCCGTCGATCCCTCCGGCAGTCTCTTGATAAAGCCCGGGACGTGATTCTGCTGCGGCACCTGGCGAAGGCGAAGAAGCAGACCGAGCGGGTGGAGCTTTCGCAAGCGGTGCGGGACGAGTTGCACGAACGGCTCGAAGAAGAACGGCACGCGGCGGAATCGCGCATCCGCGAGACGCTCGGCCCCGTCGTTCGCGCGGCCCTCACGCGGGCGGGGTTGGTCCCGGACAACCGCGTTGACGGGATCGCCCGCGACAAGCTGGTCGGCGAGCTGTTGGACGGCGTCTGTTCCCGCGGGTTCTTCCGGCTGTCGGACCTGCGGGACGCGCTCGCCCGCAACGATCTGAAACTGCCCGACCTGTCCGGACCGGGAGAACTGTGGAAGGGGGACGCGCTCCTCCGCGCCGACAAACTGCTGGGCGAAGACCTGTTCGGTATCTACCAGCGCGGCGAAGTTTACCTCCGCGGCATCCAGCGGTTGAGCGCGACCGCCTTCGGCACGCCGGCCGGCCGGGCCGTCACGCTCTACCTGTTCGTGCCGTTCCTCGGGGCGTACCTCGGGCTGGAGTTCCTCCAACACATTCTCCACGCCGTCCTGCGGGTGGCCGCGCTCATCGACCCGCCGCCCGAACCGCACCCCCATCACCACGGCCCCCACCTCGTGACGTGGTGGTCGATGCTACTCGTCGGGGGGGCGTTGTTGCTACTGGTCAACTCGCCGGCCACGCGGGAAATCGCCAGCCGGGTTTTACGGGCTGTCGGCACGATCTTGAGTGCCACCTTCATCGTGCTCCCCCAACGAATCTGGGCCTTGCCACCTGTGCAGGCCGTCGTGCGGAGTTGGGTGGTCACGGTGCTGTGGCAGAATCTGGCCCTGCCGCTCCTGATCGGCGGGGGCGTGTTTGGTGTGGCCGTGCTGTACGACCTCTCGATCCCGCGGGCCGTCTTCGTCGGCGGTCTGGCGTTCGTCGGGTCGGTTGCCCTGCTGGTCACCCCCACCGGGCGGCAGATTTACGAGCGGCTCGCGGAAGGCGTTCTCGACACCGGCCGCTACGTCTGGGCCAGCCTCATCCCCGGCATCGTCTCGTGGATCGTTTGGCTGTTCCGGGAAATCGCCGCGGCCGTCGAACGCCTGCTGTACACCGTCGATGAATGGCTCCGCTTCCGCGACGGGCAGTCGAAGGAATCGCTCGTCCTGAAGACGGTCCTCGCGGTCGTCTGGTTCCCGATCGCCTACGTGGTGCGGTTCGTGTTTTACTTGCTCGTCGAGCCGCAGGTCAACCCGGTGAAGCACTTCCCGGTCGTGACGGTGTCGCACAAGGTCATTTGGCCGATGGTCCCGCAACTCTCGGGACTACTCGGCATCTCGGATTGGTACGTCGCGATGATGGTCAACGGTGTGCCCGGCATCTTCGGCTTCATCGCGTGGGAGTTGAAGGAGAACTGGCGGCTCTACGCCTCGAATCGCCCGGAGAACCTTCAGCCGGTCGCGGTCGGGCACCACGGCGAAACCGTCCGCCGCCTGTTCCGCCCCGGCTTCCACTCGGGCACCGTGCCGAAGCTCTACCGGAAACTTCGATTGCTGCACGACTCCGCCACCGACCTGCCCGCGAAAGTCGAGAAGGTCCACGACGAACTGCACCACCTCGCCGAATCGCTGAGCCATCTGGTGGAACGAGAATTGTTCCCGCTGTTGAACGAGCCGCACCTCTCGCTCGGTCGAGTGACACTCGGCTGTCAGCGGGTCGGTGTGGAGTTGGCAAATGGCACCGCCGACCCGCTCGTGCTGGCCTGGGAACTCGAAGGAGACGCCGTATTCGCGGACGTGGTTCGTCGCGGTTGGCTGGCGAGCATCGACGACGCCCGAACCAAGACCGTGCTCATGGCCGTCGCCGGTCTGAACGCGAAGGCCGCCGTACCCAACCCGGTCCGATGGGAAGACTGGGTCAAGTTCTGGGGCACGACGCCGACGGCGACACCACCTATTCCGACCCCAACACCGCCCGAGACCAGTCCATCGGCCGAAGCCCTGCCGAAGCCTTCTCCAGAACGTACAGGTTGATCACCGGGAAGCCGGTGAAGGGGGGGCTCACCATCCTGCGATGGTCTTTCGTCTGCGACGCTCAGTCGCGGTGTTACACTTGTTGGCCCATCGCTAGGTGATCCGCGACGAGGTCGCCGGCCTGGAGGCCGGTGGACGCCTTACGATATCGAAACGATCTGACCGGGTCGGGGGATTAACTTGACCCACTCGGCAGCGGGTACGCCCTGAAGCGTGCCCAGGATCGCGGCGATCGGGCCGCCGTGTGCGATGGCGATCGAGTGGCCGTCGGCGGGCAGTTCGTGGTACCACGCCAGCGCGCGGTCGCGCATTTCGAAAAGCGTCTCACCGCCCGGCGGTCGCCACGAGTCCGGGGCCTGAATTATGCCCATCATTTCCTCGCCCGTCTCGGCGTAGATGTCGTCCCAGCGACGCAACTCCCACGTCCCGAAGTGGCGCTCGCGCAGCCGAAAATCGGCGACGGTTGGGATCCCGATCCTCTCTGCCAATCCCTCCGCGACCACCGCGGTGCGGCTCAGTCCGGTGTGGACGATCCGGGTGACGGATCGTTGGGAGAGGATCACGACCAGTTCTCGGGCGACGGCGATTCCTTCCGGTCCTAACGGTACGTCGCTGGCCCCGTAGCAGAATCCCACGATGGAATCGGCCACCGGCGGGTGGCGAACGAGAGTCACTGTACGGCTCATATGATCGGCCGGGCTGTGGCGGCGAGCAGGACGACCAGTTGGGCGAAGTAACACCCCGCCCCCAAACAATCGCCGGTGACGCCGCCGAGCCGCCGCCGCACGTACCAACCCCACAAGGCCGTCATCAGGCCGACCGCGATCACCGCCGCCGAACACCGGATCGGGTCAACGACGGCGAAACCCACAACCCCCGGCACGGCGAGCAGCAAACCGACGGCGACCGCGGGCCAGCCCACTCGTTGGCCCACGTCTTTGGCCAACCCGTCGCGGTTCGTCACCGGCGGAATGGCGGACATCAGCAACAGCGCGGCCCATCGCCCGAGCGTCCCGGCGGCGATGGCGACCGCGAGAATCTGTTCGGGGGGAATCGCCAACAGGCCCGCGGTCCGGAGAGTGACGGCCAGGATTAAACCGAGGCCGCCGAAGCTGCCGATGCGGCTGTCCTTCATGATCCGCAGCACGTCTTCGCGCGACCAGCCGCCGCCGAAGGCGTCGCAACAATCGGCGACCGCGTCCTCGTGGAAGCCGCCCGTCAGCAGGGCCTCGACGATCAGGCCGAGCACGACCGCGATCAGGGCGGGCCAGAGTAATTGTGTCAGGCCGATGATGCCGCCGGTGAACGCGCCGACGAGTGCCCCGATCAACGGGAAGTAGACGACGGCCGATTTCAACAGGCCCGGATCGGCGTTCGGCCGGTTCATCCCCCCCGGCAGCGGAACGCGCGTCAGAAACTGTACGGCCGTGACGGCCGCGTGCCACTGGTGGCGGATCGTCATTGCACGCCGGCCTCGTGCAGCATGGCCATCCCCATGATGGCGGCCGCCGCGTCCAGCAGGGGCATCGCGATGAGTGCGCCGGTCCCTTCGCCCAACCGCATCCCCCAGTTGTCCAGGATGGGCTTCAACCCGAGTTGCCGTAACGCGACGGCGTGGCCGGGTTCGGCCGATCGGTGGGCGGCGATCATCTGTCGCGCGGTCCCCGGCCACAGCCGCTCCGCCACGAGTGCTGCCGACGTGGCGATGAACCCGTCCAGAACGACGGTCCGCTTCAGAACCGCGGCCCGGCGGTAGAAGCCCGCCATTGCGGCGATCTCAAGTCCACACACGGCGGCGATTGCAGTCTCGGGGTCCGTCGGCAGCTTGCCGCGAACGCGGTCAACGGCCTCGCCGACAACTCGCCGCTTGCGTTCGAGGATCGCATCGTCCGCACCGGCCCCTAAGCCGACCGTTTCGTCCGTCGGTGAACCTGTGAGCAGCGATGTCAGGCAACTCGCCGGGGTCGTGTTGCCAATCCCCATTTCGCCCGCGGCCACGACGACCATCCCGGCTTCCGCCGCGGACTCAGCTTGCTTCTCGCCCACGGCGACCGCCTGCCGGAACTCGTCCACCGTCAGTGCCGGTTCGCGGGCCAGATTCCGCGACCCCGCCCGAACCTTCCAGACGTGGAGGGTTGCCTCGGGCGAGGTCGGCCCCAGAGTTCCCACGTCCACGACTCGCAGGTCCGTGCCCGTGGAGGCGGCGAGGACGCTGCTCGCGGCCCGACCGCGGGCGATGGTCCGCACCATGAGTTGCGTTACTTCCGACGGCCACGCCGTCACGCCCTCGGCCACGACGCCGTGGTCGGCCGCGAAGAGAACGATCCGCCGCGGGGTCGTCTTCGGGGTGAGCGTCTGTTGCAGGTGACAGAGTTGGGCCGCCAAATCTTCCAGTCGGCCGAGACTGCCGGGCGGCTTCGCGAGCGAGTTGAGGTGAGCGGCAACCTCGGCCGGGGTCATGGGGTTGTTCCTGTGCGGGGTGGTGACTATGTTTACGAACGACAGGTTTCGCCGAGCGGAATTTTTCCCCGGCGAGTGAAAAGGGAAGTCGGTTTGAATCCGACGCGGGCCCGCCGCTGTGATCGGCCAGGTTCGGAATCACGTGTGCCACTGCAAGGTGAAATCTTGCGGGAAGGCCATTCCGAACCGTTATGAGCCGAAAGCCAGAAGACCTGCCTGTCGCGAATGACGATCCGACGCCTCGGGAGCAGGCCGCCGGACGGCCAGGCACATTTTCCCGCCGACCGTGGCGGCTGTCCCTGTCCTTCCCGCGCTTCTTCCGAACCGGATGAGAGTCGTGAGGGAAGGTCCGCAATGCACATCATGGAAGGCTACCTCCCGGTCACCCACGCCGTCGGCTGGGGGATTGCTTCGGGCACGATTCTGACGTACTGCGTCTGGTCCGTGGGGCGGTCCCTCCGATCGCGACCGCAGGACAAGTTCCTCCTCGCCGCGTCATCCGCCTACATGTTCACCCTGTCTGCCCTGAAACTGCCGTCGCTGACGGGCAGTTGCTCACATCCCACCGGCGTCGGCCTGGGGGCGGTCCTCTTCGGCTGGCGGCCGATGGTCGTGAGCGGCTTCATCGTCCTGCTCTTCCAAGCCCTCTTGCTCGCGCACGGCGGGTTAACGACACTGGGTGCGAATCTGTTCGCGATGGGGATCGCCGGGGCCTGGGTGGCGCGAGGTGTCTACAGCCTCGCGCGGACGGCCCGGTTGCCGTTTCGGGTGGCCACCTTTCTCGCCGCCGCCCTCGGGGATCTGGCGACTTACGTTGTCACGGCCGCCCAACTGGCCTGGGCGTTCCCCGACCCGGCCGGCGGGTTCGTCGCGTCGTTCACCAAGTTCCTCGGCGTGTTCGCGATCACGCAGGTTCCCCTGGCGGTTGCCGAGGGGTTGCTGACGGTCCTGGTGATGAACGCCCTCATGGCCTACGACCGCCGGGAACTGGAAACCCTCGGCGTCGTTCCACAAGGGGGAACCGCGTGAACAAGTTCTGGAACGCCCTGCTCGTACTCGCCGTGATCGGGTTGATTTGCGTCCCCCTTGCTCTCCATGAGAAGGGGGACGAAACACAGACCTTTACCGGGACGGACGACCAGGCCCAACAGGCGATCAAAGATGTGAACCCGGACTACTCGCGGTGGGCCGAGCCGCTTTGGACCCCTCCGAGCAGTGAAGTCGCATCGCTGTTGTTCGCCGTTCAGGCCTCGCTGGGGACGTTGGTGTTGGGTTACGTTCTCGGCTTCTACCGCGGCCGCGCGACGCGGGACGGAAGAGCGAATGAACGCGCGTGAAATCTACGACCCTGACAACCGCTGGCGACTGCGCCACCCGGCCGAGAAGGCCGTCTTCGCGGGCGGGATGCTCCTGTTGTCCGTCGCGGCCCCTTCGGGTGTCGTGCTCGGTGTTGTCCTGGCGACCGTCACGGCCACGACGCTCCTGCTGGCGGCCGTTTCGTGGCGGAAGTTCGCCGGCGGGATGGCCGCCCCGTTCGGATTTCTGCTCGTGGGAGCGATCCCGGTTTTGGTCGCGTCGGGCGTGAACCCCGACACCCAGGAAGCGGAATGGCGGCTCGACGTTGCCGCGGCCGGGCACTTGGTTTTGCGAGGGCTGACCGCCACGGCCTGCCTCGTGAGCTTTGCCACGACGACCTCGCTGCCGGAATTCCTCGGCCTGCTGAGGGCCATCCGCTGTCCCGAAGTCCTGACGGAGTGGATGTTGTTGACGTACCGCTTCTCGCAATCGCTGCTGCTCACGGTCGCGTCGGCCCACCTCGCCCAACAACTCCGCCTGGGCCTCGGAAGCCCGCGGGCTCGCGTTCGGGCGGCAGGGCTTTTGGGGGCCAATCTGTTGCCGCGCAGTTTCGAGAAGGCCAAGCGGCTCGAACGCGGGTTGGAATGCCGCGGCTACGACGGCCAACTGCGAACTCTCTCGCCGCGGCGTCGCGTGTCGTGGCCGGTGCTGGGGTTGGTCGTAGCCGTGCAAATCCTCCTCGCGGCGTGGGCCGTTGCCGCCGGGCGAGGGAATCTGTGAGCGAACCGATCCTCGAAGCCCGGAACGTCGAGTACGCCTACCCCGGCGGCATCGTCGGGTTGGCGGGAGTCACTCTGGCCGTTGACGCCGGCGAGAAACTCGCGCTGCTCGGGGCGAACGGGTGCGGGAAGACGACGCTCCTGCTCAGCCTCTGTGGCGTGTTGAAGCCTCGCAGCGGCGAGGTCCGACTGTCCGGCCGCTTGGTTGAATACACGCGGGCGGGGTTGCGAAATCTTCGGCAGCGGGTCGGCACACTCTTGCAGGACGCGGACGACCAATTGTTCGCCGGGAGTATCTACGAAGACGTTTCCTTCGGCCCCCTCAACCTCGGGTGCACCGAAGCGGAAACCCGCCAGCGGGTCGAGCAAGCCCTGGCCGCGATGGAACTGACGGACCTCGGCGACCGGCCGCCGTACCGGCTGAGCGGCGGGCAGAAGAAGCGTACGGCCCTCGCCGGCGTCGCGGCGATGAAGCCCGCAGTGATTTTGCTCGACGAACCGACGGCGAACCTAGACCCGCACGCTAGCACCGATCTCCTGGCCTTACTGGATCAGATGCATGGGCAGGGGACGACGATCGTGTTCTCTACGCACGACGTCGATCTGGCCTACGCCTGGGCGGATCGCATCGCCGTCCTCGACGGCGGTCGCGTGTCGGCGTGCGGATCGCCGGAAGAAATCTTCGGCGACGGTCAGGCCGTTCGCGGGAGTGGCCTCCGAACGCCCTGGGTACTCGACGTGGTGAACGCCTTGCAACCCTCGGCGCTCTGGCCGTCCGAACTTCGTCCACCCCGAACGCCCGCCGCGCTCGTGAAACAGCTCGCCGCCATGAGGATTGAGAATGTCCGGTAAGCCGAGCAAAGAGCGTATCGTCCGCACCGACGGCAAGCCGATTTTCATGCAGCCGAAGCGCGGCCACCTGCTCATCTGCGCCCGCGGCTGCTGCTGCGGGCACACCGAGCGGAACATCCCGGCCGTGCCGATCGACTTCATCAAGGAGGAGTACAAGCGGCGGAAGATCCGCGACCGCGTGCAACTGACAATGGCCGGCTGCCTCGGCCCGTGCCCGTTGGCGAACGTCGCGCTCCTGTTCTTCGACGGCAAGCCGATGTGGTTCCAGGCCATCGACCGGCCGAGTCAGTACGTGATGCTGTACGACTACATCGACAAGATGCTCGACGCCGACAAGCTATTGCCCCCGCCGCTGGAACTCGCCGACCGCCTCTTCAACTATTACGCTTGGGCGAACTGCCAGGGCGGGGACGTGTCTGCCGAGGTCCGGGCGATCGTCGAGGGCACGGCGGCCGGGCTGCTGTTGCTGACGCACGCTGACACGGATGTGCTGACGGTGCAACGGTCGCTCGCGGAGTTGCCGCCCGGCTTTCCGCCGGTGCGGGCGGCCAGCCTGAACCGACTGCGGCGAGAGGAAGACCTGGTCGAAGTTGTCGTCAACCGTGGCAAGGTGCCGCAGGTCGTGATCGTGCGGCTGCACGGCAGTCTGCGGTCACTGCCCGGTGTGGACCGCCTGAGAGAGCTCGTCCGCGAGAGCGGCGGCCACCTCCTCTTCGTCAACGGCGTCGGCGTGCCCGACCCGGAACTGGAAGCCGCGTCCACCGCCCCGCCCGCGCTCCTGATGGAGACGATGGCCTACCTGTTGGCCGGCGGTCGGTCGAACCTCTCGCACATGGCCCGATTCCTCTCCGACACGCTGTTGCTCAGCGGCCACGGCTATGACCGGCCGACGGAACAGCCGCAGCACGGCATTTACCACCCCGACCTGGCCCCCGACGCGACGCTCGCCGACTGGCTCGCCCACCGCGACCCGACCCGACCGGCGGTAGCGATCCTCTTCTACCGTGCCCACTGGATGAGCGGGAACCTCGACTTCGTTGACACGTTCGTCGACGTGCTCGATGAACTCGGCGTGGACGCGCTGCCGGTATTCACGTCGTCGCTGAAGGATCAGGTTGCCGGCAAGCCGGCCGCGTTTAATCTGCTCTGCGATTCGAGTGGGCCGGTGATTGACTCGGTGATCTGCACTCAGTCGTTCTCCCTCGGCGACGGGCGAGACGGCCCCGAAGCCCTGAAATGGCTCGACCGGCCGATCCTCCAGGCGATCATCGCCGGCACGTCGTTCGACCAGTGGGATGCCAGTCCCCGCGGCCTCGGCCCCCTCGACACGGCGATGAACGTGGCCCTGCCGGAGCTCGATGGCCGCATCATCACCGTGCCGATTTCGTTTAAGGAAACCGTGTCGCCGGACGGGCCGCCGTCCCGTCGGGCACTGCCGACGGTGGACGCGATTCCAGAGGGCGACGTGCCGGGTCAAGTGATCCGCTACGTCGGCGAGCGGGGCCGGATCGAACTCGTCGGCCGTCTCGCCGCCCGCTTCGCGACCCTGCGGCGGAAGCCGAACCCCGAGAAGCGGATCGCGTTTATCCTGACCAACAGCGCCGGCAAGGCGAACCGCGTGGGCAACGCCGTCGGCCTCGACGCCCCCGCCTCGTTGTTCGAGATTTTCGACGCGATGGCCGAGGCCAGATACGCCGTCGAGAACCCGTTCGCGACGTCCGACGAGTTGATCCACACCCTCATCGACCGCGGCTGCTACGACGAAACGTACCTGACGCCCGATCAGGTGGCGGACGCGGCCGTTCGGGTTCCAGTCGAGACGTACCTCCGCTGGTACGCGGAGCTTCCCGAATCGCGGCGGAAGCTGATGGAGGCGAAGTGGGGGCCGCCGCCGGGCACGGCCTACCTGCACGACGGCCACCTTTGCCTCGCCGGGCTGGAACTCGGCAATGCCCTCGTGGCCCTGCAACCACCGCGCGGCTACGGCATGGACCCGCAGGCGATCTACCACCGGCCGGACCTGCCGCCACCACACTACTACTACGCGCTCTACCGCTGGCTGAAGGACGTGTGGGGGGCGGACGCGATCGTCCACGTCGGCAAGCACGGGAGCGTCGAGTGGCTGCCGGGCAAGGGCGTCGGCCTGTCGCATGAGTGCTTCCCGGAGGCAATGCTCGGCGACCTGCCGCTGTTCTACCCGTTCATCCTCAGCGACCCCGGCGAGGGGATGCAGGCGAAGCGGCGCAGCCGGGCGGTCATCATCGACCACCTCATCCCGGCGATGACGACCGCGGACTCCTACGGCGAACTCGACCAGCTCATGCAGTTAGTGGACGAGTACTACCAGGTCGAGATGCTCGACCCGTCGAAGCTGCCGCTATTGCAGCAACAAATCTGGGACTTGATTCGCCGGGCGAATCTGGACGAGGACTTGAAGCAGGTCTTCAAGCAGGACCACGGCGACCACAAGCACGAGTGGGACGAGGGCGTGACCGCCGACGGCACCCCGCTGTCGTTGGCGAACCTGCAAGGCCGCGAGTTCGCCCACGTCGTCGAAGACCTCGACGGCTACTTGTGTGAACTGGCCGGGGCACAAATCCGCGACGGCCTGCACACCTTCGGCCGGCCGCCCGAGGGCGAGCAGTTGGTGGACTTGGTGCAATCGCTCGTGCGGTTGCCGAATCTGGACACGCCGAGCCTGCGGGGTGTTCTCGCCGAGGCGTTCGGCCTGAGTCTGGACGAACTGTTGACGAATCGCGGGAAGCGGTTCGACGCTCCCCCGGACCTCTCGGCCCGCGCCGGCCGGGTTCTGTTCACCCACGCGGACGCCCTGCAAAGCCTGGACGAACTCGGCAAGCACCTCCTCGACTCCCTGCGGCACGAAGAGTATACTCTCGCCGCGATCGCCCCGCTCCTCCGGCGGGAGTTGCCCGACGGCCCGGCAGTCGCACGGGTTGCCGCGGTGCTGACGCACGTCTGTCAGCGGTTGGTTCCCATCGTCGGCGAATCGACCGACGAAGTGACGAATCTGCTCCGCGGTCTCGACGGCCGGTACGTTCCGGCAGGGCCGAGCGGCGCGCCGACGCGGGGTATGGCTCACATCCTGCCGACCGGCCGAAACTTTTACGCCCTTGATCCGCGGGCGCTGCCGTCGCCGGGGGCGTGGCGCGTCGGGCAGGAACTCGCCCGCGAGGCGGCCGAGCGGCACCGCCGCGAGACTGGCGAGTGGCCGGAGACGGTCGGCCTGAGCGTGTGGGGCACGAGCGCCATGCGGACGCAGGGCGACGACGTGGCGCAGGTGTTCGCACTGCTGGGCATCCGCCCCGTCTGGCACGAGCAGAACCGCCGCCTCACCGGGTTCGCCGTGATTCCGCTCGCCGAACTCGGCCGCCCGCGGATCGACGTGGTTGTGCGGATCAGCGGCTTTTTCCGCGACGCCTTCCCGCACGTCGTCCGCGTCCTCGACGAAGCCGTCGCCGCGGTGGCCCGTCTGGACGAACCACCCGAGATGAACTTCCTCCGCAAGCACTTCCTGGCCGACCTCGAGAACACGACCGCCGACTGCTCGGCGCAGACTGAACGGCAAGCCCTGTACCGCGTGTTCAGTTCGCCGCCGGGATGCTACGGGGCGGGCATCTTGCCGCTCATCGACGAGAAGAACTGGTCGAGCGACGCCGACCTCGCCACGGCCTACGTCAACTGGGGCGGGTACGCCTACACTGGCGACGACGTGGGCATTGACGCGCGAGACACCTTCCGCCACCGGCTCGCGGGGGTACAGGTGGCCTTGCACAACCAGGACAACCGCGAGCACGACATCTTCGACAGCGACGACTACCTCCAGTTCCACGGCGGCATGATCGCCACCATCCGCGCCCTGACGGGGAAGCAACCACGGCACTATTTCGGCGACACCCAAGACCCGGCCCGCCCGGCCGTCCGAGACTTAAAGGAGGAAGCTCACCGCGTCTTCCGCAGTCGCGTCGTGAACCCGAAGTGGATCGAGGGCATCAAGCGGCACGGGTACAAAGGCGGCCTCGAACTCGCCGCGACGGTGGACTATCTCTTCGGCTTCGACGCGACGGCCGAAGTGATCGACGACTGGATGTACGAGCGGCTGGCCCAGGCTTACGCCCTCGACTCCGACACGCAGAACTTCCTGGCGGCCAGCAACCCGTGGGCGCTGAAGGCGATTGCCGACCGCCTTTTGGAAGCGGCCCACCGCGGCCTCTGGGAGAACCCGAACCCGGAGACGCTGGCCGCGATTCAGGCGGTCCACCGGGCGGGCGATGACCTGCTCGAAGCTCGAACGGAGGCCGCCTCGTCGTGACTTACCCGTTTTCGGCCGTCGTCGGGCAAGACCTGCTCAAGCGATCGCTGCTGCTGAACGCGGTCTGTCCGGCCCTCGGCGGCGTGCTGATCGCAGGTGATCGTGGCACGGCCAAGACCACCACGGCCCGCGCTTTCGCAGCCCTGCTGCCGCCCATTCACGTCGTCCGGGGCTGTCCGTTCCGCTGCGATCCGGCCGCTGTCTGGCGCGAGTGCCCTCATTGCGGCGGGCGAGAGGCGGTCGAGGTCGAAACGATCCCGGCTCCGTTCGTCGAACTCCCCCTGGGGGCAACGGAAGACCGCGTGGCCGGGTCGCTGGAAATCGAGCGATCGCTGCGCGAGGGCCGCCCCGTGTTCCAACCGGGCCTTCTGGCCACGGCCCACCGGGCGGTGTTGTACATCGACGAAGTCAATCTCTTGGCCGACCACCTCGTCGATCTTCTGTTGGACGCGGCTGTGAGTGGGACCAACACGGTCGAGCGGGAGGCTATCACCCTACGGCACCCGGCCCGCTTCATCCTGATCGGCAGCATGAATCCGGACGAGGGCGAGTTGCGGCCGCAGTTGGCAGACCGCTTCGGTCTGCGGGTCAACGTCACCACTTCGACGGACCCGCGTGAGCGGGCGGAGGCCACGCGACGGCGACTGGCTTACGACGCCGACCCGGTTCTCTTTCAAGGCCAGTGGGCGAGGGAGGATCGTGCGTTGACCGCCCAAATCACGGTCGCACGAGATGTCTTCCCTTCCACCCTGTTGACCGAGGGGCAAACGCTTCAGATCGCGGAAACGTGTTGCGAAGAACACGTCGAGGGCTTGCGGGCTGATCTCGCGCTGAGCCGGGCTTCGCGGGCGATGGCGGCCGTGGCCGAACGTACCCAGGTGATGGCCGACGATTTGCGGGCGGCGGCGGAACTCGTCCTCCCGCAGCGACGGCGACCGAAACCCGCCCCGCCCGCCCCGTCTCCGCCGTCGGACTGGTTTTCGGGGCCGTCGCCGGATCACTCGGGGACCACCGAAGAAAGCGTCACACCGCCCGGCCCTGTCCTGTCGTTGCCGAAGTTATTCGCGCCGACGGAGGCGAAACAAGATTCGCCAGATCGGGGACGGCGAAACCCGTTGCCCGACCAGCCCAACGGCCGATCCGTGCGAACGGTTCGTCACGCGGCGAGTTCCAGCGTCGCCCTGGACGCGACCTTGCGAGCTGCGGCCCAGCGAGGTGTGGGCCAGGTTCGGCCGGAGGATTTGCGGTACAAGCTCCGCGAAGAACGCCAGAGGTCACTGGTCCTCTTCGTCGTCGATGCGTCCGGCTCGATGGGGGCACGCCGCCGGATGGAAGCGGTGAAGGGGGTCGCCCTCGGCCTGCTCGCCGACGCCGGCCGCCAGCGGGACGAGGTGGCGGTGATCGCGGTCCGCGGTTCGCGGGCCGAGTGCTTGCTCTCGCCCACGGCCAAGGTTCCCGTCGCCGAACACGCCTTCGCCCGCTTGCCGACGGGCGGCCGAACGCCACTCGCCCATGGCCTCACGCTGGCGGCCGAGTTGACGGCGGAACGCCTGGCGGCTGTCCTGCTCGTCGTCGTCAGCGACGGGAAGGCGAACGTGCCTTTGCCCGGCACGGACGGCGATCCGTGGGAGCAATCGTTGGTCGCGTGTTCCCGGCTCACCCGATCGAACCTGCGGGCCATCGTGATCGATGCCGAAAGTTCGGGCGGGGGCAAGGCGGAAGAGTTAGCGATCGCCCTCGGCTGCGCGTGCCACCCCTTGGAGACGCTTTCGGCGGCCACGATCCGGCAGGCGGGGGCCGTTCCATGAAGCCGGCGCGCACGCTCATGGTGCAAGGCACGAGTTCGTCAGTCGGCAAGAGTTTGCTGACCGCCGGGCTGTGTCGGCTGTTCGCGCGGACCGGCCTGCGAGTCGCGCCGTTCAAGGCTCAGAACATGTCGAACAACGCGGCGGTGTGCGCCGACGGGGCCGAGATCGGCCGCGCGCAGGCGCTGCAAGCCCTCGCCGCCGGGGTCGAGCCGACGGCGGACATGAACCCGGTCTTGCTGAAGCCGGAGGCGGACAGCCGGTCGCAGATCGTCGTCAACGGCAAGGTGTGGCAGACGCTCCCCGCCCGTAGCTACATCGAGCGCAAGCAATTCCTCTGGGGCCACGTTACCGCCGCCCTCGATCGGTTGCGGGCGGATCACGACCTCGTCGTAATCGAAGGGGCAGGCAGCCCGGTCGAGTTGAACCTGAAGGCCGGCGACATCGTCAACATGGCCGTGGCGAAGTACGCGAGCGCTCCGGTCCTGCTCGTCGGCGACATCGACCGTGGTGGCGTCTTCGCCCAACTGCTCGGCACATTGTCGCTTTTTTCGGCCGAAGAACGCGCGCGGGTGCGCGGCCTCATCGTGAACAAGTTCCGCGGCGACCCGACACTGTTCGAGGACGGCGTCCGTATCCTGGAAGATCGCGGCGGCGTGCCGGTGCTCGGCGTCGTGCCTTACCTGCCACGGCACGGTCTGCCGGACGAGGACGCGGTCGCCATCGAAACGGAAACACCGTCGGGAATCGGACCCATCGAAATCGCCGTGATCCGCCTGCCGCGGATCGCTAACTTCGACGACTTCGACCCGCTGCGAAATGAGCCGGGCGTCCGCCTCCGTTTCGTGGACTCGCCGTCGCACTTGGGCCGACCCCATGCGGTGATTCTGCCCGGTACCAAGAGTACGACGGCCGACCTGTTCTGGCTCCGCGACCGCGGGCTGGCCGAACCGATCGTCCGGCTGGCGGCGGCGGGCACGGCAGTCGTCGGCATCTGCGGCGGCTACCAGATGCTCGGCCGGACAATTCGCGACCCTCAGTCCGTCGAGTCGTCGGTGCGGGAAGTGGTCGGGTTGGGTTTGCTCGATGTCGAAACGACGTTCGCCGCCGAGAAGGACACGCACCCGGTGCGGGCCGAATTCCTCTCCGCGGCCGGCTGGATGGCGAGCGTTTCGGGAACGACCGTCACCGGCTACGAAATTCACATGGGTCGAACGCCGACGCCGTTGCCGCTGTTCGCGATCACGTCTCGTCGCGCGGTGGACGTGCGAGTCGAGGACGGTTGCGCCACGCCGGACGGCCGCGTGTGGGGGTGCTACCTCCACGGCCTCTTCGCCAACGACGGCCTCCGTCGGGCGTGGCTCGCCTCGCTCCATGCCGGGTTCGAAGCGAGGGCCGAGGCGCACGAGAGCCGGTTGCAGGCCGGGCTGGACCGCTTGGCCGATGGGATCGCCGCGGCGATCCCGTTCGACAGGTTGCGAGGCCTCGCAATCGAAGGAGTACGGACATGAGTGACGACCTGAACGAACAACACCGTCAGAAGATGGTCCGCCGCAAGGAGGCCCACGACCGCAAACTCGCGGCGGCGACGCAGGAAAAGGGCCTCATCATCGTGAACACCGGGGCGGGCAAAGGCAAGACCACGGCCTCGCTCGGCATTGTGTTCCGCGCCCTCGGTCACGGGTTGAAGGTGGGTGTTGTCCAGTTCACGAAAGGGGCCATCGCCACCGGCGAGGCTGCCCTGGCGAAGAAGCTCGCGCCGCAGCTCGAATGGTACGTCCTCGGCGAAGGCTTCACCTGGGAGACGCAGGACCGCGAACGCGACGTGGCCAATGCGCACCAGGCATGGCAGACGGCCGTGCGACTGCTCCGCGATCCCATCTTCGACCTCGTGGTCCTCGACGAGTTGAACATTGCCCTTCGGTACGACTACCTCTCCTTGGACGAGGTGCTGGCCGAACTGAAAGGGAAGCGCGAGATGTTGCACATAGTCGTGACCGGCCGGAACGCAAAGGCCGAACTGGTCGAACTCGCCGACCTCGTCACCGACATGACGCTCGTAAAGCACCCGTTCCGCAGCGGCATCAAGCCGCAACGCGGGATCGAGTTTTGAACCCTGTCACATCATTTCTTCTTCGACGGATGCAGTAGCTCGGCCAGTTGCTCCAACCCGTCGAAGAGGCGGGGACCGGCCCGCGAGATGATGTCGTCGTCGATGTGCAGGATGCGGTTCTCGCGGACGGCGGTCAGGTCTTTCCATGCCCCCCGCTTGGCAATGCGGTTGATGCGCTCTGTCGGATCGCCCATCTGCCAGATCAGCACGGCGTCGGGATTGCGGCGGACGATTTCTTCCTCGCTGATCTTCGGGAACTGCTGATCGGCGTCGGCGAAGAGGTTCCGCCCGCCCGCCCGTTCGAGGAGTTGGCCGGGGAAGGTCTTCGGCCCGGCGGTCATGAGCGGTTCTTCCCCGACTAGCAGAAGGACTCGCGGCCGCCGATCCACGGTGATTGCCTCGCACCATTTCTGCAACGTGTTCAAACGCGCTTCGAGTCGATCGGCGAGTGTGTCGGCTTCGGGCCAATGCCCCGTAACAACCCCGAACTCCCGGATGTTGTGGGCCACGTCTTCGAGCGTCTGGGCGTCGAAACTGAGGACCGACAAGTTCAACTTGCGGAGCGGGTCCGTCAGCGTCTGTTGCAGGCGGCCGGTGGTCAGCACGAGATCCGGGTTCAACTCCAGGATGGTTTCGGCGCTGATCGTCTTCGGCGAGAAGCCTCCGACCTTTGTCCTCCGTGCGGCTTCAGGCGGGAAGTTGCAATACGTGGTGACGCCCACCACTTGATCGCCCGCCCCGATGGCGAAGAGGACTTCGGTGTTCGACGGCGCCGTCGAGACGATCCGGAGCGGTTTGGCGGGGAGCGTGATCCTGAACCCCATCGTGTCGGTGACGGTCTGCGGGAACGCGGGGCCGCTCGCAGCATCGGGCGTGGGCGCGTCACCCGACGACTGTGGGCGGCAGCCCGATGCAACCAGGGCGAGCAGGGCACAGATGCGGACGAAAGTCACGGGAAGTTCCCTCGCAGGGCCAGAGACTTGATCTCGACTGGCAACCCGGAAATCAACAGATAGACCTCATCGGCGGCTTTCGCCAGCACCGCGTTCGCACGGCCGAGAAGGTCGCGGTACTGGCGGGCGAGGCGGTTCACCGGCACGATGCCGAGGCCGACTTCATTGGTCACAACGATCACGGTGGCGGGCGACGCTCGCACGGCGTCCAACAGGGCCGCGACTTCGGCCTCTACTGCGGCTTCACTCCGTTCGGGCGGAGTATCTTCGCCGTCCGCGAGTAGGAGGTTGCTGACCAGGAGCGTGAGGCAATCGATCAGGACGGTGGCCGCCTCGCCTGCACGGACCACAGCTCGCCCCACGTCTCGCGCGGCCTCCAAGGTTTGCCACGTGGCCGGTCGGGACTGGCGGTGAGCGGCAATGCGTCGGGCCATCTCGTCGTCCCGGGCCTCGGCGGTGGCGATGAACACGACGTCCTCACCGCCGAGTTGCCGGGCGAGCCGTTCGGCGAAATCACTCTTGCCGCTGCGAGCACCTCCCGTGACTAGAATCAGCCGGCCCATCAGACGATCTCCTGCCGGCATGCGGCCAAGGCCCGGACGAGCCTGGTATTGTCCGCCTCTGCACGACTGCTGATGCGGATGAACCGGGGCAGCCCGAACGACGTGCAATCGCGAACCAACAGTCCGTGTTTTAGCAAGCGGTGGCGGGCCTGCGGTGCGTTGGCCACCGGCACGAGGAAGAACGGCACGGACGAGTCCAGCGGGTGAAAGCCTTCGGCCCGGAGTTGTTGTCGGAGGGAATCGCACGCCCGCCACCACCGGGCGAGCGTTTGTCGCTGGTACTCGTCGTCGCGCAGGGCCGCGATGCCGGCCGCCTGGGCGGGGGCGTTCACGCTCCACGGCGGCTGCACCCTTCGGAGGGGGGTGATTTCCGATTCGATTCCGAAAACGTAACCCAGCCGAAGGCCGGCCAGAGCGTGGGCCTTCGTGAGCGAACGAAGGTGGAGGAGGTTGTTCGACCGCTCGGGGTTGTCGGTTGGCACGACACGAAGGCAGTCAACGTAGGCTTCATCGAGGACGAAGAGCGTGGCGGGATACCGCCGGGCCAGAGACGCAACACAGTCCGGCTCGACCGACCGGCCCGTCGGGTTGTTCGGGCTGGTCACCACCGCGAACCGTGGCCGATGGCGTTCGATCGCATCGGCAAACGCTTCGACGGGCGGGCGGAAGTCCGTCTCCGGCGTGGCGCGACAGACGGTAACTTCGGCCCCCCGCTGCCGGGCGGCGTGCTCCGATTCGCCGAACGTGGGCCCGAGGATCACGACGCGATCGGTGGTCCGCAAATGAGCGACGGCGAGCAACCAGAGTAATTCCGTCGAGCCGTTGCCGACGAGGATTTCGTCCTCGGAGACGTTGCGCCGCCGGGCCAGTTCCTTTCGAAGTTCGCGGCAATGCCGGTCCGGGTACTGGTCGAGGGCCGCGTTTCGAACGGCGTCCCGAACGGCGGGTGACGGGCCGAACGGGTTGACGTTCGCACTGAAGTCGATGACCTGCTCACGGCGAAAACCATAGGAGGCAATCTCGCCGGGGTCGATACCGCCGTGAATGGCTTCCGGGATCATCCCACGACCCTCACCACCAACCAGACGCCCATGCCTGCGGCCCAGAAACCGACCACGATCCCCACGAGCCGGATGGCCCGACCGACGTCGGCGGCCGCCGGCAAGTGAAGGCCCTTACCGAGCCGATAGTGGCCGACCTTCTCTAGTTCAATCCCAAGGCTTCCCGCCGCGGCGGCCATCGGGTGACCCGCGTTCGGACTTACGGTGAGGCGAGCATCCCGCCGCCAGATTCGGAAGCCCTGTCGGATAGAACCCCCTGCCAGTGGAGTTGCGGCGATCAAAAGGCAGGCGGTGACGCGGGCAGGAATTAGGTTCAACAGGTCATCGAAGCGGGCGGGGCATTTGCCGAGCCATTCTCGCGCCGCATCGCGGTAGCCGAGCATGGCGTCGGCCGTGTTCGCGAAGCGGTAAGCCGCGGCCCCCGGCAGTCCCGCAAGGAGGAAGAAAAGCCAGGGGGCCACGATGCTATCGCTGGCATTCTCGGCGATCGACTCGATCGTGGCGGCCGCAACCTGCGATTCGTTGAGGGCGTGCGTGTCGCGGCTGACCAAGTGCCAGGCGAGCAACCGGCGGGCGGCCTCAAGATCGCCGTCCTTCAATCGCGATCGCACCTGCCGTCCGGCGGAACAGAGCCCGCGGACCGAAAACGTCGTTTTTAACAACAGCACCTCGGCCGCAATCCCCACGACCGGCCAACTCTGACGGAGGAAAGAGATGCCGACGCCGACGCCGACGCACAGCACCATTCCGAAAACGACCACGGCGAGGCCCGCGAGAAAGGGCTGTACCCGTCCCCTGGTCGGAGCGATCCGCCAGAGAAGTTGAATCAGCTTGCCCATTGCGGCGACCGGATGCCAGCGGTTCGGTGGGTCGCCGAGCACCAGGTCGAGGGCAAGGGCCGCCAACAGCACGGTCGGATCGCCGAACGGCCACGCCGTCATACCCATGGCCCACGTGACGAAGGCATCAATTGTCCCCCGTGTTGACTTCCCCACCCGCCCGCGACACGAGGGCGGCGAGGGTGTTGATCGTCATCGTCTCGCGGAGGAACCGGACCGACCCGTCGGTGTAACAAGCGTTCACACCACCGGTGTGGAAGGCGTAGAGTTCGTAAGCGTTGGTGCAATTCATGGCACACGGGCCGACGAGGGTGAGACCGTCTGCCGAGGAGCCGTCGATCGAAAACCCTTTCTGGTGGTCGGCCCACACGCCGCCCGACACCTGGCCCGCGCCGATGCCGCCGGATGGGGGCGTGCCCGAGTTCTGCTTGCCCTTCACCCAGTACTCCGGCCGGTTGGCACACTCCGAAATGAGGAGCGTGTTCGACGTCCCGTCGGTGACCTGGGCCATCCGGGAACCGTCGTTGCCGATGACCCCCATGCCGGAGTTCGAGTCGGGGTAGATCGAACTGCCCGCCTGGGCGTTGAGATAATTTCGCAGGCCGGAGCTAAGGCCCCACGTGTTCGTGTAGTCCCACGCCGCCCCGTCGAAAGGCCCTTGCAAGGGGCCGCCGGCCGTGAGCACGAAGTTGGACTGCCCGACCCGGCCCGACTTGGCCGACGGGCAGAGGAAGGTTTTCACCTGACTCATCCGGGCCGTGAGGTTCACGCTGTCGTCCCAGTTGGCCGAGGTTTGGTTGTAGATCTTGCGGACGTTCTCCTGTTCCAGATACGGCAACACGAGGGCGACCCAGCCGTGCCGGTAAGGCGTCGACTGGCCGTACACGGGAAACTTTCCCTCCACGCCTTCGTAACCGAGCGAGGCCAGGCCGAGTTGCTTGAGGTTGTTCTGGCACGACATGCGGGAGGCCGCTTCACGGACCTTCTGCACGGCGGGCAAGAGTAGGCCGATCAGGACGGCAATGATGGCGATCACCACCAACAATTCGATCAGGGTAAAGGCTGGACGACGAAGAACGACAAGACGCACGTGATCTCCCATTCGCCGGTCCGGGCGAAGGCGAACGGGGGGTATTCGGAGGGAAGCCGGGAGGGTCTGCGCGCGCAGACGGAAAACCTGCCCGACGGCCCGTGTCCGAGGCCCCGAACGATGACGACGACAGGCAGGTCTTCTGGCTCTCGGCTCAACCGAAGGTCCGAACCACCTTCCCGTGACCGGGGTCACAGTGGCAATCACGTCCGGACTTCTCGCCGAATACAGCAGCGGCCCTGCGCCGGGTTCTCACCGGCTTCCCTTTTCGCCCCGCCCCGAAGGGAGGAGACCTGTCGCGATGGAACCATTCTGAGAACTGAGCGGGGCGCTGACAATGCGCCGGGCGGGAAGATGCCGAAATGGCACGAACACCCCTGCGATTCTCGGGGACCGCGTTTCCACTGTTCGGCGGCGAGAATCGGTGTAAGCTGGAAAAATAGACTTGGGACTGGCGTCCTGGGCCGCTAGCATAGATTGTGAACATTCTGGAGATATTCCATGAGCGGCTCGAACCAATTCTGTCGTCGGACCCGCCGTGAGTTTCTGTGGGATAGCGGCGCGAAGTTCCCTGGGCTTGCCATCACGGGGATGTTGGCGGGCGATCAATTCTTCAACAAGGCGTCTGCGAATGAGAAACTCTCGCAGCACTTGCTCAACCCGATGGCGGAAAAGCCGCCGATGCTGCCGGCCAAGGCGAAGTCGGTCATCTTCATCTTCTGCTACGGCGGACCGAGCCACATCGACACGTTCGACCATAAGCCGTACCTGACCGGCAAAGACAACAAGATGGTGCCGATCAAGACGTTCGGCCGCGGCGGCAAGAAGAACGTCGGCCGGATCGTCGAGCCGCGGTGGAAGTTCAAGCAGCACGGTCAGAGCGGGGCGTGGGTCAGCGAACTCTTCCCGCACCTCTCGACGTGCGTGGATGACATCGCCTTCATCAAGAGCATGTACGCCGAGTCACCGATTCACGGCTCCGCCCTGCTCATGATGAACTCGGGGCGGCTACTCTCCGGCAACCCGTGCCTCGGCAGTTGGGTCACTTACGGCCTCGGCAGCGTGAACCAAAACTTGCCGGGCTTTGTGGTCATGCTCGACAACAGCGGCGGGCCGATTAGCGGGCCGAAGAACTGGAGTAGCGGCTATATGCCAGCCGCGTATCAGGGCGTCACCCTCCGTGCGAGCGGCACGCCGATTTTTGACTTGAAGCCGCCCGAAGGCTTCACCCGCGAGCAGCAGCGAACTCTGTTGGACCACCTCAAGGAAAAGAACCAGGAGCACCTGGCGACCCGCGCGGACAACAGCGAACTTGCGGCCCGGATCGCGAGTTACGAACTCGCGTTCAAGATGCAACAACACGCCCCGGAGGCGGTCGATTACACGAAGGAAACGAAGGAGACGCTCGACCTCTACGGCATCGACGGCACGCGGACGGAAGACTTCGGTCGGAAGTGTCTGCTCGCCCGCCGGTTGGTCGAACGCGGGGTGCGGTTCATCCAGGTGTACAGTGGCGGTGCCCACAACGACGAGAACTGGGACGCCCACTCGGACATCGCCAAGAACCACAACAAGCATTGTGGCGACACCGACAAGCCCGTGGCCGGCTTACTAAAGGACTTGAAGCGTCGTGGTCTCTTGGACTCGACCATCGTGATCTGGGGTGGCGAGTTCGGCCGGCAGCCGACGGCAGAGTACGCCACGGGCACCGGCCGCGATCACAACAGTTACGGCTTCACGATGTGGATGGCCGGTGGCGGCATCAAGCCGGGTATCTCGGTCGGCAAGACCGATGAGTTCGGCAACAATGCCATCGAAGACCGCTTCCACGTGAAGAACCTGCACGCGACGGTCCTTCAACAAATGGGCCTCGACCCGAACCACCTGACCTACTTCTACGGCGGCCTCGACCAGAAACTCGTGGGCGTCGAAGGGGCGGAGCCGATCAAGCAAGTCATCGCGTGATCGCATCGGATCATCGCGGGTCGATCCCGACGGGGAATGAGAATGTCATTCCCCGTCGGGACCAAATCACCTGTCTCATCGCTGATGTGTTTACTTCAAATCGAAGACCAACGGAGTGGTACCGTCCTTGATCTCGGCATGTTGACCGCTCGTGGCGAACTTCGTGAACTTGGCGGGCAGCGTCGTCTTTCGATCTTCCATGTCCAAGGCGACCCGATACTTGGCCAGGAATAACTTCGTTTTGAACGCCCCGTTGGCGACAGTCGCGTTCGCCTCTCGGCCCTGACCCGGCGTTTCGGGTTCGAAATAGATGTTGCCGCTCTTCAGTGGTTTGCCGTCGGCCGTGTTAACCGTTCCCGACACGTCAACGTACTCACCCATCGCAGGGGAGGGTGAAGTACCACATCCGGTCAGACACAACGGCCCGAAGGCCAGGAAAGTCATAACAGTCCGCATGATTCGAGAATATTTGAGCATAAACCTCGCCTTGATCGATAGTTGGGGAATGGAAATGCCCGTCGGATCTTAGATCTCGACGGGCTTCGAAATTTCAGTGGGACTAAAGTTCAATCAGTCGAGGGTAACCGTTTCACCGAAGCTCGCCGTGCAGATGGCGCGGAGTACTTGCGGGGTGATCGTGTCTCGGAGGAACTGGATGTGGCCGTCGCCGAACACGGCTTGGCAGCCGCCCGTGTGGAAGCTGAATGGTTCGTCGTTCGGGCCGCAGTTGTTCAAACTCCACGGGCAAGCCGCGCCACCGCCACGCGGATTCGAGTGATTGTTAATCTTGGCCTGCGTATTACCACCGGAAGCCGTCACGGCCTTATGAGGGCCGGACACACCGTTGCCGCTGTCCGGTTCAGCCCACCGATAGTTGTTTCGGAGCATCGTCGGGGATGGCGACGACGATCCACTGTAGGCCTTGTAGTTCGCGAGCATGAACGGGGTGAAGGACTCGTGGGCCTTGCCCACGTCCTCGATCATGGCGATGGTGTTACTCGTGCCGTCTGTCGCGCCCACCGCCGTCCGACCGGATCGCTTTTGAACCACCGCCGTGTTGGTCGTGTAAACGTCCGTAATGGCAGGCGGGGAAGCCGTGCCGGAGTTCAGGACCAAGTAGTGCAGGGTCAAGAAGCCGTCGACGCGATACGTCGAAGTCGTGTCGGGCGAACTGAGTTGAGCCCGAGCGCCCGTGTTCGGGTCGATGTCCGTGTAAGCGACCGTCATGTAGTCGGTTTGGCCGTAGCCTTGCGGGTCATCTTGGTACACGGGATTCGACGGGCAAAGGAAGGTTTTGATTTTCACCTTGCCCGCGTTGGTGGCGAAGTTCGTCGGGTGGTCGTACGGGCGGGAGATGTCCGCGAACATTTTGTACGCCGCGTCTTGCTCGACGTACGGCAACAATTGGGTCAGGGTCGATTGGACATCGAAAGCCGTCGAGACCGTGCCCGCGTTGGTGTAATTGCCCTCACCACTCGTGGGAAAATATTGGTTCGTGCTTTCGTAATTGTGCAGACCCAGGCCGATCTGTTTGAGGTTGTTCGAGCAGGTGCTGCGGGCGGCGGCTTCACGAACCTTCTGAACCGCGGGGAGCAGGAGGCCGATGAGGATGGCGATGATCGCGATCACCACCAGCAGTTCGATCAGCGTGAACCCACGGCGGGTTGGGCGAAAATAGAGCGAATCGCTCAAGGAGAGACTCCTACAGGGTGAAGCCGCCGACGCGAACGCGCGACGGCTGGACGTTCAGAATGTTACTCGAAGATAAGTGGAATTCGTGAAGAGAATGTGAAGTGCTTGTGGAACTTGGCAACGGTCGGCTGGACGTGAGTTCGAAACGTGGTGCGACGGAGGTGGCACCACGTTTCGACGAATTCGCCCTCGTTAGGGCGTGTTCCCGATAAACCGCAAGTTGTAGAGTTGGAGTTCTGTCAGCGTTGCCCCGCGGACTTGATCGTTCCGGATGCGGTTCGCAACCGCTAGGGCTTCCTTGTCCTTACCCTGTTCGTGAAGACGGCGACTCCACGACCGGACTGCGTTGTCGTGAACCGCGTCGTCCTGAATGGCCGCCATGGCGCTGTACGGGTCGTCGGCGAGCGACGGAGTTGGTGACTGTTCTTCCCTACCCGCGGGTTTGGACCAACGGGTCCCGGCGCATCCGGCGACCAACCCCACGACGAGCGCAGCCTGAATGGTTTTAAGCATTTTGGAATCCCCCACGGCGGGAATAGCAAGTCATCCGAGTCGACACAAGAGCGTGTTGAAGCGGCCGTGTTTCCGATTGGACAGGTTACCCCTCGTAATCGAACCCAATTTCAAGTACAATGCTTTTATAACGTCCGCCAGGAGAATAATCCCGCGGACCGTTTCGTTCGCCCCCACCACAACTGAGGACCGTATGCACAAAGTCAAGGAAGAGGCAATTGAGGTCGAGGGCCGCGTCAAAACGGCGCTCCCGAACACAACCTTCCGAGTCGAATTGGACATCGGCGGGGAGATTCTCGCACACATCGGCGGGAAAATGCGTAAGCACTACATCCGCATCATCCCCGGCGACCGGGTGAAGGTGGAAATCTCTCCGTACGACCTGACCCGCGGGCGGATCACGTTCCGCATCCGAAACTGACGGCGGACTGTTCAGCGATTTCGATCGGTTGTGGGAAATCACGCCTGTGCGGTTTCGAGAAACCGCCCGATTCGGTCGAGAATGCCTTCTAGTATCGCTGGATCGACCGGCTTGGCGAGGAAGAGATCGACGCCGGCAGCGGCCACTCGTGCGCGGTCCGGTTCGGTCGTGCAACCCGTTAATGCAATGAGGAACGGCCGCTTACTGAACGGCCGCTCAAGGATCCGTTCAACCATTTCACATCCGTCCATGCCCGGCATCGCGATGTCGAGCAAAATCACGTCATACGATTGGTCTTCGACTCGCTTCAAGGCCTCGGCGGCCGAGTAGACGGCCGTGGCGTCGTGACCGGATAACGTGAGAACTGCTGCCGTCGTGTCAGCCGCATCTTGGAAGTCGTCCACGACAAGAACGAAAAGGCTGGGACGATGAACAGGGTCAGCCATCACCAATTTCCCGTTGAGTGTCAAGGCGACAAGGTTGGGCTGGCCTGGGGTGTGCGCAATTTTACGCGGGCGTACCTGGGGCAGACAACGGGGCCGTCGCGAGGAGAGTGAAAATCGCAGAAGTGAACGCCCGCCCGAGACCGCTATAGCCCGGTCAACCACCCCGACGGGAAGCGTATCGCACAATGTCGACTCGGCTGTGGAGCCCGAGTTTCTCAAACGTCCGGGTCTTAAAACGTCTCGACCGGATCACGCTCGTGGCCATCTGCCCAACGATCTCCTTAGTATTGTGAGCGGACGATAAACGCAATGTACATCGAGGCAACTGCGGCACGTAGCGTAGGAAGAGAGTAACAAAATCGTGGCCGCGGCGATGTGTGGTAGCTTGTCTCCAAAGTTGCAACCGCACCCAGAGAGGCTTATTCGGCCCAGGAACCTCACAAATCACACAGTGTCCACGAGAGGAAGCTGGTAAGATCTCTACACCGGCCAACCGGCCGGTCTGACCACTCAATCGGGAGACGGCAATGGGAAAGGGCAACAACTCGCAAAGTAAGGAAAAGAAGAAGCCGAAGAAGGGGGCGAAAACCGCTCCGGTGAAGTCGCCCCCGCCCCCCAAGAAGTGACCCGGCAGGGGTGGAGTAGCAGTCAACTCATCGGGCTAATTCCCCGAAGCCGTGGGTGCGAATCCCACCCCCTGCGGTTTTTGAACAATTCGCTTCCCAACACTTCCAGACTGCGGGTTCGCCCGAACAATTCCGCGGGCGACCGTGTTTCCATTTGACGGCTCACCCCCATCACGTTACCATCGTTCTCGTGCGGCCGTGCGAACCTCCTCTCCCTCTCGGGTGCCCGCCGGATGAAATCCCTTCTCCCCCGCCTCTTCGCCGCGGCACTCGCCGCCGGCGCGGTACTGTACGTCACCCGGGCCTATGCCGAGTACGGGCAATTCTCTCGCGAACTCCAGGTTAACGATGCCGAGGGCGAGAGTCTGGATTACCGGACGCGCGCGCGATACCTCGAAGTGAGTGAGCGGCTGCGCCAACGGGCAGCGGCAGACGTGAACCAACAAGTTGTGGCAGTCCGAACCGAGCGATAGGCGGAACCGCCCGTCAACTGTCCGGCGATACGTCGAAGCAGACGATCCGCGTGTTGTCGCGCAGGTACAGTCGGCCGTCCAGCAGTACCGGGCTGGCCCAGCATTCGCTGCCCTTCATCACCTTCTCTTGCTTGTCGATCAAGTGGAAACTCTCGGGCGTCGCTTCAGCCAGAAAGAGTGTGCCGTCTTGCGTCAGGCCGATGAGGTACTTGTCCGCGAGGATGACGCACCCCTGACTGATGCCGCTGCCATCCCAAACTTCCGTGCCTTCGCGAAGGTTGATGCACCGGAAGACATTCTGGTCGAAGCCGTACAGGAAGCCGTCCTTGTGGACGCAGGTCGCGTGGTGGTTGCGCATCAGCTTGCCGGGGCGGAAGTAGACCGGCTTGGCCGTCATTTTTTCGCCCTCCGGTTCCACGTGCAACAGGGCACACCCCTTCCCATAACTCGATGAGATGAACACCCAGTCGTCGACCACGATCGGCGTGGCGATGTTCCCCTCGAACTGAGTGACCCACGGGTGGGTGAAGAGAACCTCGCCGTCGGCGGCGCGGAGGCCGAGCAGCGCGTTGCCGGTCATGGCCAAGACGACGCGAACGCCGTTGAAGGTGGCGGCGATGGGGGAACTGTAGCCGTTCGGGTTGGACCCGCTCGCCCAAACCTTCTTGCCGGTGACGCGGTCGAAGGCGGCGACCGATCCCGACTTCCCGCCCGGTTGGACGATGACGAGGTTCCCCTCGATCAACGGCGAAGACGCCGCACCCCACTGCGGGAGCGTCGCGCCGAATTCTTGCAACAAGTCGTGCCGCCAGAACTCCTTCGGCGGCTGGCCGCGGGTTGGCTTGGCTTCCAGACAGATGAACTGCCCCGTCCCTCCGAGGAAGTAGACGCGGCTGTCGTGGACGGTCGGTGTGGACCGCGGACCGGCCCGGTACCCGCCGGCGATGGCCGAGTAGTCGGCGGGCGAACCCCACTCCCAGAGCGGCACGGCGGTGGCCGTGTCGATGCACATCACGGTCTCCGTCTTCGCATCGGCGTCATAACTGGCGGTGTACAACAACCCGTCCACGACGCTACACGACGAATACCCGCCCTTGCACGGCACGGACCAGAGTTCGCGCGGCGACCGCTTGTCCCAGTTGGTGCGGAACGCTCCCGCCGGCGCACGGCCGTCGCGGTTTGGCCCCCGCCACTGGGGCCACCCACTCGCGACGGCCGCGGTCACGTCCGGCAGCTTCGCGGTCTTGAGTTTCTCGATCTCCGCAATATCGGTTGACTCGCGGTCGAAGGCGTTCGGGAATCGCTTCAAAAGGAGATACCCGGCCGCCACGCCGACGCCGAGCATCCCGATCACGACCAACGCGATTCGCCACTTCGAGCGGGAACGGTGCGACTCATTCGCCATGCGAAACTCCCATCCGAATTCAGACCTGCGCCATCGCGCGGAGCGAATCGCTCGCGGCCGTGATCGTTTCTTGAAGGTGCTCGTCCGTCATGGCCGCGCAGGTGAAGGCCGCCTCGAACTGGCTACACGGGAGGTAGACGCCACGGTCCATCATCTCCCAGAAGAACCGGGCGAATTTCTGCTTGTCGCTCGCGACGGCCGTCTGGTAGTTGGTGACGGGGGCGTTCGCGAAGAACAGCGTCCACATGCTGCCGATGCGCTGGAGTTGGTGGGCGTGCCCGTATTGCTTCGCCGCGGCCGTGATGCCCGTGGCGATTTGTTGAGTGAGTTGGTCGAGGCGCTGGTACGGGGGATTCTGCTTCAACTCTCTCAGGGTGGCGATGCCGGCGGCCATCGCGACCGGGTTGCCGGAGAGCGTACCCGCCTGGAAAACCGGGCCGGCTGGCATGACCTTCTTCAGGATGTCGGCCCGGCCGCCGTAAGCCCCGACCGGGTAGCCGCCACCGATGATCTTGCCGAGCGCGGTCACGTCCGGAGTGTCGCCGAACAACTCTTGCGCGCCGCCGTAGGACAGGCGGAACCCGGTCATCACCTCGTCGTAGATCAGCACGCTGCCGTGGTGGTGGGTGAGGCGGCGAAGTTCCTTGCGGAATTCGGCCGACGGCGGGATCAGCCCCATGTTGCCGACGACCGGTTCGAGGATCACGCCGGCAATCTGGCCTCCCTTCGCGGCAAAGAAATCGGCAAGTTCCTGCACGTCGTTGTACTGGAGGATCAGCGTGTCCTGGGTGCAGCCCTTCGGCACGCCGGGGCTGTTCGGCACGCCGAGGGTGAGGGCACTCGACCCGGCTGAGACGAGGAGCGAATCGACGTGGCCGTGATAACAGCCAGCGAACTTCACGATCAAATCACGGCCGGTGAAGCCGCGGGCGAGACGGATCGCGCTCATCGTGGCTTCGGTGCCGCTCGACACGAACCGCACCATCTCGACGCTCGGGATGGCGGCGACGACCATCTCGGCGAGTTCGGTTTCGAGTTCGCACGGCGCGCCGTAGCTCGACCCGTTGTTGATGGCCGCGATGGTCGCCTCGACGACGGCCGGGTGCCGGTGGCCCAGGATCATCGGCCCCCACGACCCGATGAAGTCCAGGTAGCGGTAGCCGTCCACGTCGAAGAGGTATGGTCCGTCGGCCCGCTTCACAATGATCGGCGTGCCGCCCACGCCGCCGAACGCGCGGGCCGGGCTGTTGACGCCGCCGGGGATGGACCGGGTGGCCCGTTCGAAGGCGGCCGCACTCTTCGGGCGGGCGACGCGGGAGGGGTTCGTCATAATCCTTCCAGGGGAATCGGAGTCGTTCGGGTTACTTCATCGTGGGCAGGAGCGTCTTCGCTTCTTCGACCACCTTTTTCAATGCCTCGTCGGTCTCGTCGGCGTAGCAGTCGATTAGTTCTTTGCAGCGGTTGCGGCAGTCTCGCTTCTCGGCCGGGGCTTCGTTGAAGTCCTTGATTCGGGTCCACTCGGCCTTGATCGCCTCCAACTGCTTCGGCAAGGTATCCGCCCGGGTCTTGCCGTCGTCGGCCTTCGGGTCGAAGTTGGCCCCGCGCTCGCGGACTGCCATCAGGAACCACGACCGTTCTTCGGGCTTTTTCTCCGTCAGTTTCGCCAGGTCCGCGTAGACCCGCCGAGCTTTGGGCAGGTCGCTCACGTGCTTGACTTTGTTCTTCTCCGGGTCGTCGGAAATCAGCGGCACGCCGCCGGACCCGCCGAGGCGGATCGCGAGTTTCGCTAGCGATTCCGGCTCGGTCGCGTCGAACTTCCACGGCTTCTCGTTGATTTCCATCTCCCGCAACTGCTGACGAAGGGCCTTGATCTTGTCGTCAACCTCGTGGAGTTGCCGGAGGCGGTCGTCGGCGAGCCAGCCCCAGCCTTCGAGGAAGTCGTCTTTGATCTCCGCTTCGCGGGCCTTGAGTTTCGTCCAAGTGCTCTGCGCGGCGGTCAGGTCGCCCTTCTGTTCGAGTTCCATGCCCGCCCACGCCGCGGTGTAGGCGTCGGCCTCAGTCTTGTCCGCGGGTTTCGCGAGGTTGGAGGCGTACCGCTTGTCCAGGATCGCTTCCAACTGCTTGCCTCGGGTCTCCCGCAACTGCTTGCGGACCGATTGGGTAACGTCACCACCGTCGGAGCCGTATTTCGCAAGGTACGTCTCGGCCGCCTTGATCTTGGCTTCCGGGTCATTGGCCTTCTGAACCGCGTCGGCGAGGGCTTGCGGGCCGGCCGGCATGAAGAGGTAAACGATGCCGCCGATAATGAGCAGCACCGCCAGAACGGCCGGGATGGCCCGCACCCACTGGCGCTGGAGCAGCGGAACCTTCTTTTTCTTCTTCGGCTTCTTTCCACTCTTTCCGGCCTTGAGCGACCGGGCGGCTTCAAGATCGGCCTCGTCGAGTTCGTTGCCACTGAGTGGTCGGTCCTTCCGCCGCGACGAAGCGACTTCCAACCCAGCACTCTGCTGGTTCTGCATCTTCTCTTCGATCTCGGCCAACATCCGGCCGACCGTGGCCGCGTCCATCGGCCGCCGCTCTTTGTCCTTTTCCATCAGGAACGCCACGAGGTTGTCCAGCCACACGGGCAGGTCCGAGACGAACCGGCTGGCCCGCGGTGGGACTTCCTGAACGTGTTTCATGAACATGTCCACCGTCGTGTCCGCCACGAACGGCTTGCGACCGGTGATCAGTTCGAAGAGGACGATGCCGAGCGAGTAGAGGTCCGACTTGTTCGTGAGGTTCTTGTCGCCACGGCACTGCTCGGGCGACATGTACGCGGCCGTGCCGATGGTGCTGTTCGCGCCCGTGAGAGCGGTGACGTCCGTATCCTTCGCGATGCCGAAGTCGGTGAGTTTGAGCACGCCCTCCGTTGTGACCATGAGGTTCGACGGCTTCAAGTCGCGGTGGATAATGCCCTTCTCGTGAGCGTACTGGAGGGCCGAGCAGAGTTGCTTGGCGTAGGCGGCCACTTCCTCCCAGCCGAGCTTGAGGCGGCGGCCGAGAATGTGGTCGAGCGATTCCCCCTCGACGAACTCCATCGCGATGAACGGTGTCGGCTGCGACTTGCCCAACCGCCCCGTCGCCACGAGGCGGACGATGTGCGGGTGGCGGAGTTGCTTGAGGATGTTCGCCTCGCGTTCGAAGCGGGCCATCGCGCTCTCGTTGCCGAGAAGGCCGAGGGCGACCACCTTGATCGCGACGCGAGAGACCTTACCCTCGTGGGTGAACTTGGCCCGGTAGACGGAGCCCATCGCACCGCTGCCAAGTTCCTTGTCGATCTCAAACGGGCCGAACTTCTGCCCCACGAACATGTTGTGAACTCCCATCGGTCGAGGGTCGACGCCGGGCGAAACGCACGAACGACCCTACGGAGGCGGCCCGGTACTGTCACGCGATCGTAACGCGGGTGAAAGCATGGGGTTCCGTTGACGGATCACAGTAAACTATAATAGCGAGACGCGAACCTCTGCGAAAGGATCGACCCCGATGCCAGTCACCGCGGTGAAGCCCAACGCCACGTCGAAATTCGAATCCGAGGTCCAACAGCAGTTGGCCCAAGTCGCCCGCCGGATTCGCACGCACGACCTACTCTGCGGCGTGTTCCTGCTCGGCGCGGTCGCTTTCGGCTACCTGGCACTGGTCATCGCCTTCGACCGCTGGCTCGACCTGCCCGCCTGGGTCCGCCAACTCGGATTCGTCGGCCTGCTGGCCGCGCTCGGGGCGGTCGCCTATTACGGCATCGTTCGGCCGCTCCGGCGCACGGTGAACCCGCTGTACGCCGCCCGCGAGATTGAAGAGACTGTCGAGGACGCCAAGAATAGCGTCGTGAACTGGGTGGACCTTCAAGACAAGCCGATGGCCGAGGGCGTGCGGGCCGTCGTCGCGGCCCGGGCGGCGAAGCAGTTCAAGGACGCCGATCTCGACAAAGCGGGTGAATCGAAGCGTCTCCTGTGGCTCGGCGGCACAACGGCCGGCCTCGTGGTCGTGCTCGCGGTCCTGTTCATGCTGTTCAAGCCGACGGTCTTCAACTCTCTCGTCGGCCGGGCGATTAACCCGTTCTCCTCTGGCCAGATTGCTACGCGAACGCAACTCACGATTGTCGAGCCGAAAGACGGTGATCTGACCGTGACGGCCGGTCAGCCCGTGACCATCTCGGTGGTGGTGAACGGCAAAGTGCCCGCTGCCGACGCCCCCGACCACTTGGTGGTGATGCTCCGGCACAACCTCGCGGACGAGAACTACGACGAAGTCCCGCTGGAATCCGGCGCGACCTCCCGCGAATGGTCGTTGCGGCTGCCCGAGCGGTTGGTTCAGAATGGCTTCTGGTATCGGGTCAAGGGTGGTGACGCGGAAACGGCCGAGCATCACGTGACGGTTCGCCCGAAGCCGATGTTCACCGACTTCGAGGTGAAGTACGACTACCCCGCTTACCTCCGCATGACCGCGGACGTCGCGCACAACCCGCACCTGGAAGCCCACCGCGGAACCGTAGTGACGGTCACGGCCAAGGCGAACCGCACCGTGCGGGACGGCCGGGCGGTCCTCACGAAGTTGACCTCCGCCGTGCCGGGTGAGATCGTAACCGAGTCGCGGGATTCGTTGCGCGTTCGCTTCCCGCTCGAAGAGTCGGGCACGTACCGGCTGTTGTTCAACAGCACCGACGGCGAATCGAACCCGGACGCGCCCGTGTACGACATCCGCGTCCTGACGGACCAACCGCCATCGGTGGTGATCGCCAACCCGAAGGACGAAGTCACCTCCCAACCCGTGAATGGCTCGCTGATGGTGGACGGCCAAATCGGCGACGACTTCGGCATCGACAGTGTCACCCTTCAGTTGAAAATCGTTGCCCCCAACCAGCCGGCGAAACGGCTGAAGGGCAAGCCGTACCTGAAGGGCGAATCGCTCAAGCGGGCCGCCGACGGGACGTATCCGACGGCCCTGGAATACAAGGATTCCATCGCGCTGAGCGATCTGAAGGACGAAGCCGGTGCGGTCGTCGAACTCAAGCCCGACATGACGATCGAATACTGGCTGGAGGCTCGCGATAACTGCACGGTTCCCGAGGCCAACGTCGGCAAGTCGCGGGTTCAGAAACTTCAACTGACCGCGGCGATGGATGAGCCGAAGGCGAAGGAGCAGGTCCAGAAGCAGGCCGAGTTGCGGCGACGCGACGAGGGCAAGGTTCAGCAGGACCAGAAGCAGAAACTCGACAAGGAACAACGCCCGGCCAACCCTTCGCCGCAGAAGCAGAACGCCGAGGCACAACAACCGCCCGAGGGCGGGGGCGAATCGAAGGTGGACGCTCCCAAGCCTGGCGACCCGATGAACCCAGCCGAGAAACTCGGCGACCCGATGAAGCCGGAAGCGGCTCCGACCAAGCCCGGTGCCGAGGCACCGATGCCGAAGACGGAGCCGGGAGCCAAGGCCGACGTGCCCCCGGAGCCGATGCCGGCCACGAATCCGAAGGAGGAGCCGTCGAACAAGGCCGTCCCGATGGGCAACGACCCCGGCAAGGCCGGCCAACCCATGCCTCCGGGGGCGGAACCGCAGCCCATGCCCGCC
This sequence comes from Limnoglobus roseus, assembly GCF_008254045.1. Taxonomy (GTDB): domain Bacteria; phylum Planctomycetota; class Planctomycetia; order Gemmatales; family Gemmataceae; genus Limnoglobus; species Limnoglobus roseus. The sequence goes on from NZ_CP042425.1 coordinate 6,128,868, forward strand.
GCTGAGCCGAAGAACCGCGACTCGGAAGCGGCCACCAAGCGGGAGTTGCAACGGCAGGCGCAAGACCTTCAGAAAAAACTCGACGAACGGGAAAAGCGGGCCGGTGAAGGGAAGGGGAACGACCAACCGCAACCCGATCCGCAGGCAGCGGGCGGTGAGAAAAAGGCGAAGCCGAAGGCCGGCGAAGCGGGCGAAGGCAAACCGCCCGCGGAGCAAAAGCCATCCGACCCGGCCGATCAGAAGGGCGGCGACCCGCAGGAGAAGCAGGGACCACTCGGCGGGGCCGGCGCGACGGAAAAGCCGGCGGACGGACGCGAGAAGAAGTCGAACGTGCCGAAGCCGAACGAGCAGGGGGGGGCTCCGGGTGCCGACGCGCAGCCGCAGCCGGACAACGCTGGTGCCGGCCGATCGCAGAAGCCGGCGACACCCGGCGAAGCGAAGAAGGGGCCGAAGCCGGACGACGCGCCGAATCCCAAGAGCGAACCGAAGGGGGCCGCACCTTCCGAGACGAAGCCGACCGGCGATCCGTCGAAGGAGTCGGCCGCGACGAAGGGCGACGGGAAGGCCGAGCAGCAAGCCGCCGGGAGGAAGGGTGAACGCGACAGCAAAGAGAACCCGTGGCAACGCGGGGCCGAGAAGCAGAACCCCGGCAACGCCAACGACCCAGCGGCGGCCAAGCAACAGGAAATGGAACAGTCGCTCAAAGACTTGGCCGGCGGCGACGAGAAGGCCAAACAATCGGCCCGCAAGAAACTCGATCAAGAGTTCGGCAAGGACGCCCGCGAGAAGGCCGAACGGACCATGAACGAGCGCAAACAGGTGGCGGACGACCTGCAATCCAACGATCCCATGAGGCAGGCTCGCGGCCAAGAGAAGGCCAACGAGTTGCAGCGCGAGGCGATGGAGAAGAACAAGCCTGGGCAGCAGCAGGAGCGTAAGAGCCAGAAGGGCGATGCGGAAACGCTCGATCGCAAAGAAACCGAGAAGGCCGTGGACAATCTGAATTCCGACGACAAGAACCGTCAGGAGGCCGGTCGCAAGAAGCTCGATGAGATGGTCGGCGAGAAGGCCCGGAAGGACGCGGAGAAGATGAACGAAGACCTGAAGTCCGGCGATAAGGACCGCCAACAAGGGGCGGCCGAGGAGCTTCAAAAGATGCAGAAGAAGCAACAACAGGCTGCCCAGCAACAACGGATTCAAGAGGCAGCCCAAGACTTGGCCGGTAACGACGAACAGAAGAAACAAGCGGCCCAGGACAAACTCGACAAGGAGGTTGGCAAAGAGGCCCGTGAGAATCTGCAAAAGCAACTCGACGACCGCAAGAAGACCGCCGAAGATTTGAAGTCGAACGATCCGATGCAGAAGGCTCGTGGCGAGGAGAAGTTAAACGAGCTTCAGAAGGAGCAACTCGGCGATGCGGCGAAGGATCAGAAAGGTGGGCAGCCGGGTGAAGCCCAGAAGAAGGAGATTGAAGACGCGGCACGCGGCCTGAACTCCGACGACCCACAAAAGCGTGAGGCGGCGCAGAAAAAGCTCGACCAGATGGTTGGTAAGGACGCTCGCCAACAGGCCGAGAAACTCCGCGACGACCTGAAGTCCGGTGACAAGGATCGCCAAAAAGCGGCCGCCGACGAACTGCAAAGGCTTCAGAAGCAACAGAAACAGCAAGAGGCTCAACAACAAGCCGCCCAGCAGAAGGACATGGAGAAGGCGGTCCAGGACTTGGCCGGCGGCGACGAGAAGAAGAAAGAGGAGGCCCGCAAAACGCTCGACAAGGCGGCCGGCGAACAGGCCCGCAAGGACGCTGAGAAGCAGATTGAGGACCGCAAGAAGGCGGCCGAGGACTTGAAGTCGAACGACCCGATGCAGAAGGCCCGTGGCGAGGATAAGCTCAACGACCTTCAGCAAAAGGAACTCGGCGGTGCGGCCAACGATCAGAAGGGCGGCGCACCGGATGAGGCCAAGAAGAAAGAACTGCAAGACGCGGCCCGGGACCTGAACTCCGACGACCCGCAGAAGCGCGAGGCGGCACAGAGGAAACTCGACCAGATGGTCGGCAAGGACGCCCGCCAGCAGGCCGAGAAGCTCCGCGACGACCTGAAGTCCGATGACAAGGAACGCCAACAGGGGGCCAAAGACCAGTTGAAGAAGCTTCAAGAACAGGCCGAAAAACAAGCCCAGCAGAACAAGCAGAAGGGCGGTGCCGGGGACGCCGCCGAACAGGCCGCGAAGCAGAAGGAAATGGAGAACGCCGCGAAAGACTTGGCCGGCAACGACGAGCAGAAGAAGAAAGCGGCGCAGGAGAAACTCGACAAGGAGATCGGCAAGGACGCCCGCGAAGACCTCCAAAAGCGACTCGACGAGCGGAAACAGGTCGCAGACGATCTGAATTCGAAAGACCCCGCGCGGCAGGCCCGCGGCCGGGAAACCGAGAAGCGACTTCAGCGGGAAGACGCCGAACGCGGCTCGGGCAAGCAACAGCCCGACGACGCGAACCGACTCGACCGCAAGGAGATCGAAGAGGCGCTGAAGGATCTGAATTCCAATGACGAGGCCAAGAAGCAGGCCGCCCGCGACAAGCTCGATAAGGCGGTTGGGGAAGACGCCCGCAAGAAGGCCGAGCAGACGCTGGACGATTTGAAATCCGACGACCCGGCCCGCCAGAAGGGGGCCGTGGACGAGTTGACGAAAATGCAAAAGGATGCTGAGAAGCAGGCCAAGCAGGACGCTGACAAAAAGGATCAGAAGGGCGAGAAGACGCCGTCGGCCGAGGACGTGGAGAAGCTCGCGAAGGCGGCCCAGGATTTGAAATCGGCCGACGAACAGAAGCGGAAGGACGCCCAGAAGCAACTCGACGATCAGGTCGGGGAACAAGAACGCAAGAAGCTGGAAGAGCAGTTGAAAGACGGACAAAAGCCATCGCCCGAACAACTGGAGGGTTTGAAGAAGACGCTCGAACAGGCGATGAAAAACCAGCCGAACGCCGACCAAGGACCCGGCGGCCCGAAGGGCGACCTGCGTCAGAGCGGTGGTCCGGGGATCAATCCCAACGACGATAAGGTCAAGCCGCTGGAAGCGAACAAGGAGTTCGACAAGGAGGCTGCCCAGTTGCTCCTCGACAAGACCAAGAAGCTCATGCAGAATAAGGACGCCGCGAAGGAACTCGGCTATACGGAAGAGGAACTCAAGCGGTTCAACGACGGCCTTGAGAAGATGCTCCGCGAGACGCCCGACGCGAAGGAGGGACCGGTCGATCAGCCGAAGCCCGGCGAACCGGCGCGGCCGACCAATCGGGTTGACGGTTCTGGCAAGGTCGAACAGCGCGGCAACGGGAGTAAGTCCACCACGAACGCGACCGGCGTTTCCGCCGCCCCGCCGGGCTATAGCGATGCGCGCAGGAAGTTCGCCGAGGGGGCGACGAAGCCTTCGAAGGATAAGGACGAGAAGAAGTGACCCGCGACCGCACCCCCTCTCGCCGCGAGTGAAACCACTCGCGGCGTTTTCGTTTCCCTACACTTTCTGACAGCCCCTCACGCGAGCGCCAGCCGATATGAACGTCGCGAACCGATACCTCGTCAGCTTCGACACCCGCACCGCGATCCACCGCTTCACGGACATCCTCGTGATCGGCGGCGGCATCGCGGGCCTGAGGGCGGCGCTGGAAATTCCCCGCGACCTGACCGTCCTCGTGGTCACGAAGGAGAGCATCACCGAGAGTAACAGCAGCTACGCCCAGGGCGGCATCGCGGGTGTGCTGTCGCCGGAGGACAACTTCAATAACCACGTCGAGGACACGCTAGTCGCCGGCGACGGCCTGTGCGATCGCACGATCGTCGAGATGGTCGTCCGCGAAGCCCCGAACGAGATCGAGAAACTCGTCGAGATCGGCACCAAGTTCGACGAGGAGAACGGACAACTCGCACTCACGCGGGAAGGCGGGCACAGTCACCGGCGGATCGTCCACGCCCTCGGCGACGCGACCGGCCACGAGGTCATGCGGGCGATCATCGCCAAGGTCAAGGCGACGCCGAACCTGAACCTGTGGGACGACACGTTCACCATCGACCTGCTCACCCATGGGGGCGAGTGCGTCGGGGCGGTCGTGTGGCGGCCGTCGGTCGGGGTGGTTCTCGTCTGGGCGAAGCAGGTGATCCTGGCCGCGGGCGGCTGCGGAATGGTCTACCGCGAGACGACGAATCCGCCGGTCGCGACCGGCGACGGCATGGCGGCGGCTTACCGGGCCGGGGCAGAACTCCGTGACATGGAGTTCATGCAGTTCCACCCCACCGTTCTATACGTCGCCGGGTCGGCTCGTTACCTCATCAGTGAGGCGGTCCGCGGGGAAGGGGCGTACCTCCGCGACGTGTACGGCGAGCGGTTCATGCTGAAGGACGACCCGCGGGCGGAACTCGCCCCGCGGGACATCGTCTCGCGGGCGATATTCCGCACGATGGAACGCACGCAGCACTCGAACGTCTACCTCGACCTTTCGCACCTGCCGCGGGACCTCGTCCTCACCCGCTTCCCCGGGATCGCGAAGGTGTGCCGCGGCTTCGGGTTGGACATCACGAAGGACCGCATCCCGGTCCGCCCCGGGGCGCACTACATGGTCGGCGGCGTGACCGTCGAACCCGACGGCCGGACCACGCTGCCGAACCTGTGGGCCGCGGGCGAAGTCACGTCGAGCGGCCTGCACGGGGCGAACCGACTGGCGTCGAACAGCTTGATCGAAGGGCTGGTCTACGGGGCGACCTGTGGCCGCGGCGCGGCGGATGCCTGTCGGGCGAAGCCGGGCTTGCCGGCGATGGTGCCCATGAGATTCGTCGCGAACGAGGACGAACCCGACGACCGCCTCGACGTGGCCGACTTGACGAATTCGTTACGAAGCCTGATGGTCCGCAAAATGGGGATCGTGCGGGACGGCGGGCGGCTCGACGAGGCAAAGCTCGACGTGGACTTCTGGTGCCGGTACGTGCTGGTGCGGGAATTCGACAAGCGGGCCGGCTGGGAGTTGCAGAACCTCCTCACCATCGCCCGCCTCATGGTCGAATCGGCCGCCGAGCGAGAGGAGTCACGGGGCACGCACTTCCGCAGCGACTTTCCGCAACACGAAGACGCGACCTGGGGCCAGCGACATACTACCCGCCGGAAAGCGGACGGCGATCACCCCGACACGATCGCCCCCGCCTCGTCGCACAACTGACGCGCGGCGTCTGCGGTCGGCGCTTCCGCGATGACCCGCACGATCGGCTCGGTGTTGCTGGCCCGCACGTGCAGCCACCAGTCCGGGCCGTCCAGGCGGAGGCCGTCGAGCGTGTCCTTCGCGGCGGTCGGCCACTTCTTTTCCAATTTGCCGAATGCCTCGCCCAACCGTTCTCGCGCGACGGTGAACTTCGTCTTCAACATCGAATACGTCGGCAACTCGGCGACGAGTTGACTCAGTGGCTTCCCCTCTTCCGCCATCAGGCTGAGGATCAGTGCCATGCCGACGTAGGGGTCGCGGACCCACCCGACGCGGGGGTCGATGACGCCGCCGTTCCCCTCGCCGCCGATCACGGCCTTCACCGCCCGCATCTTCTCGACGACGTTCGCCTCGCCCACCGCCGAGCGGTAGAACTCGCACCCGGCGAGCTTGGCGAGGTCTTCGTTCATCCGCGACGTTGACATGTTCACCACCACGGCACCGCGGTCCTGGCGGAGTCGGTATTTGATCGCGAGCGCGACCGTGGCTTCCTCGGAAACGCACGCGCCGGTTTCGTCGATGAGTGCGAGGCGGTCGGCGTCCGGGTCGAGCACACACCCGACGTGACAGCCGTGCTGCGAAACCCACGGGGCAATGTCCGTCAGGTGGGCCGGGATTGGTTCTGCTTCGTGCGCGAAGACGCCGTTCTGCTCGCAGTTCAGTTGCACCACTTCGCAGCCGAGGCTGGCCAGCAAGTCCACGGCCAACGGCCCGCCCGCACCGCCGTTGCCGTCCACGAAGACGCGGAACTGCCCGGCGGCCACGGTTGCCACACTGACCTGTTTCAGCACCCGTTCCGCGTGATCCTCTTCCACATTCGGCGGCACGCCCGCGGAACCGACACGGTCCCACGGGGCGAATGAAATCGGGCCAGCTTCGAACAGTTTTTTGATCTCCAACCCGGCGGCGGCCGGCAGCACCGCCCCGTCACGGCCGAACAATTTCAGGCCGTTCCACGGCGACGGGTTGTGGCTGGCCGTGATCTGAATGGCCCCGGCTGCGTTCAGCGTTCGCACGGCGATGCCGACGGTCGGCGTGGGCTGGATGCCGATATCTTCCACTGCACAACCGGTCGCCATCAACCCCGCGAAGATGGCGTGCCGGAGCATATCGCCGCTCGGCCGCGAGTCTCGCGAGACGAGCACCTTCCCGCCCTTCAGGTACGTGCCGAGGGCCGCGGCAAACCGCACGGCCGCGTCCGGGGGGAGGCTCTCGCCGACGATGCCACGGATGCCAGAGACGCTGACGATCAATTCCGAGGTGTTCATGGGGCTATTGTGCGAGGCGTCACGCCGACTGCCAGCGAATCTGGTCGAACAATGCGAGGAGCTTTCGACCGCGGGTGGGATTAAGGCGGGCGACGTGCGCGAGTTTGCCGGCGAGGTACGCGCGGAAATTTGGGTGTGCTTCGCGGTTCTGCGATTCGGGGCCGTGACGGAGGCAGTTCGTCAGAACGGCCTTGAGGCGGTCAAATTCGGCACGCGGAATTGACGTTCGGATGTTGACCACGACCCCGGCGACCGTCTGCCGGACCGATTGAGGCATCACGCGAGTCTTCAAGGGATTCAGTCGGAACCCTTCCTCCGAGACTATTCGGGCCACCGCGTTGCGGAATTTCTCGGACCGACGAGTAAGGTCGATGCCGCCCGAGAACGCGAGGTCGTCCGCGTACCGCGTGTACGTCACGTCCAGACTCTTCGCCAATCCGTCGAGTCGCCGGTCGAGTCGGAATGCCACGAGGTTCGCCAGCGCGGGAGAGGTCGGCGCACCCTGTGGCAGATGGCGGTTACGGAGGTGCCGTTCCTCAAGAGAGTCCGACCCGTCGGCGGCTGGACGAGGTCGCTGATCCCAGACGGCCTTGGGGAGGCGGGTCGTGCAAAGTCCCGTCAGTTGGCGGGCCACATCGGGTGGATAGCCGGCGGTTCGAAAGATGGCCGTGACGGCGTCGGCCGAGATCGAGGAAAAGAAAATCGCCAGATCGAATCGCAACACCACGGCCCGCCCGGAGTGCGGTACGGCGTTCGTGAGGATCGAGCGACCGATACGAAATCCGTGTGCGGCTGCGTGAGGCGGGATGGCGTCGAGGATCTGGCCGAGGACGTTGCGCTGGACCTGCTTCAATATCGGCTTTGGGATTTCTAATACACGCGAGCGACCGCTCGGTTTGGGAATCCAGCGATAGCGGTAGTGGTGGAGCTTGGGCGACGATTCGCGATGATTCCGGCCGGCACAATCGGCAAGCCAGTCGAGTTGATGGCGGTCGATCCGCAAGACTTCGCACACCTTCTCGGCGGTGGTGATTTCGGGTATCAGCCAACCCCGAGCGGCTTGATGCGGGGCCATCACCGGGACGGGGAAGAACCGTTTGGCCGTGTGTGGCTCCGCACGCCGCCAGCCTTTCCGGAATTCTTCGTCGGCCAGGGCAAATACTCGAAGGCGGTCCGAGTGCGTCGGTGCGGGAAAGGCTGCGAGGACACGCCGAACGAAGGGCCGTATGAAACGGTGGGATCGGCCGAGCGCTGCCTTCGCTCGGGCGACCAAACGGTCTTCGGTCCACGACCCGGCGAGGAAGGCGTCTAGCAAGTTAGCGAGGGTGGTGTCGAGCATGAAAAACGGCGGAGCGGGCCAACCTGTCCCGTGCCGCGCGACCGGTTCTGGTGGTAGCGCAGCCGAGGTCGCGCCGCGGATCGTCCAGCTATCGACTCAACCCTGGGGTAACCCCAGAGAGGCAACCGCTTCCCGAAGGAACCGGCCACCGAACTTGGCTCTTCCGCTCCGCCGCGGTGAAATGGTGACCCGGCGGCAGCGTTCTGTCAAGCGTAGTCGTTCGGTTTGTCTTCCCGCGGGCGGCTTACTAGTCTGAGGAGACATTCCCCGAGACCCTCACGTGTTCCGCTCGGCCCGGTTCAAGATCGTGCTGCTCCTCCTCGTACCGGCGGTCGTGCTCGTTGTGGCCGGCGGTCGCCGGCTGTCGAAGAATTCGGCCGGGCGGGTGTGGGGACACCGCGGCGTGCTGCCCGGCGAGTTCGTGCGGCCGCGGGCGGCGGTGGTGATCGGGGACCGCTTGTTCGTCGTCGATTTCACGGCCCGCATTCAGTCGTACACCCTCGACGGCGAACACACGGGGGTGACGTTCACGACGCCGGACTTCCGCAACGGCCGGCCGAGCGGTCTCGGCGTGGACCGCGACGGGAACTTGATCGTCGCCGATTCGCACTACCACACGGTTCGCATCTACAACCTCGACGGCGTGGAACTCCGTCACTTCGGCGGGACGGGCGGCAAGGAACCGGGGCAGTTCGGGTACGTCTCCGACTGCGTGCAGGACGACGAGGGGTACTTCTACGTTTCGGAGTTCGGGCAGACCGACCGCATTACGAAACTCGACATCGACGGTACATTCGTCAAATGTTGGGGTGTGAACGGGACCGGGGAAGGGCAGTTTCAGCGGGTGCGGGCGATGGCGTTCGGGCCGGACCGACTGTTGTACGTTGTCGATGCGTGCAACCACCGCGTGCAGGTCTTCGACCGCGAGGGTGTTTTCGTCCGTGCGTTCGGCGAACCGGGGACCAGCATCGGGCAACTCGCCTACCCGTATGACCTCGCGTTCGACCCGGCGGGCGATCTTTACGTGATCGAACGAGGGAACTCGCGCGTGCAGAAGTTCACGCGCGAGGGGCAACCGCTGGGGAGTTGGGGGCAGCCCGGGCGCGGTGAGGGGCAGTTGGCCGACCCGTGGGCGCTGGCGGTTGATGGTCGCGGCAGGGTGCACGTGATCGACACCGAGAACCACCGAGTTCAGCGGATCAAATTCTGATGGGCCGACTGAGCGAGTTCCTGACGCTGCACTGGTTCGCCCTCGTTTTTCTGGGCGTGGCGGCGATTCTGTTGCTGAAGCGATGGCGGATTCCGGCCGCGTCACTCGCACTCTTCGCGGCGGGTGGACTCTCCCTCAGCGGCGTTCAAGTCGATCTCTTCGGGCGATTCCATCTGGCCTCGACCCTCTTCGCAGTTGCCTTGTTCGTCTTGCTACTTTCGTTGGCGGTCGTTGTCCTCGGCCGGGCGTGGTCGCCTTTGCTCGCGGGTATTCTGGCGGTCTCGCTGTTGCTCGGCCTCGGTGGGTGGTGTGAGACCGACATCGGCGAGGCTCTCGCGGAAGTGGCTCGCATGACGCGGTCGGTGCAATTCACCCGACCGTGGTGGTTGGCCCTGCTGCTCTGCGTACCCGTGGTCTTGCTGTTAGCACGCCGAAGTCTGGCGGGTCTCGGCCGGGTGCGGAAGTGGGTCACCATCGGCACGCGGTGCGTGATCGTTGCCTTGCTCGCGCTGGCGCTGGCGGAACCGCGGGTCAATCGGCCGAGCGAAAACGTGGCGGTGCTGTTCGTGCTGGACCGTTCGCAGAGTGTGCCGCAGGACATCGACCCGGCCGCGAACGTGGCCGATCAAGTGGACCGCCGCTGGCAGCGCATCCGCGGCTTCGTGCGGGACGCGGTGCTGTCCCGCGGCGTCGAGCACAGCCGCGACAAAGCGGGCGTGGTTCTCTTCGGCAAGCGGCCGAAACTCGCTCTGCCGCCGGCGTCGGTGCGGGATCGGTTCGAGGTTGACGACCGCATGGCCGGGCCGATCGACGGACAGTACACGGACATCGCCGCCGCCCTGAAACTCGCCGTCGCGTCCTTCCCGGAGGGGAACGGCAAGCGAGTCGTCCTGGTCAGCGACGGCAACGAGAACATGGGCAACGCCGTCGAGCAAGCGGCCGTCGCGAAGCAGAACGGCGTGGCCATCGACGTGGTTAGCATTGCTCCCGGCTACAAGAACGAGGGCGAGGTCCTCGTGCAGTCGGTGGAAGCCCCGCCGGTCACGACGACCGGCACGCGGCTCCCGTTGCGCGTGTTGGTCCGCAACACCAGCGCCACGCGCGTCGTCCGGGGCATTCTGGAACTCGTTCGCGTCGGGTTGAGTGAGGACGGCAGCGAGAAGGTTGAACAGGTCGCCATCGAGGCGGATCAGCCGCAGGTTCTCGACGCCCCGATGGGCAAGCCGGCCACGATCATCTTGCAGCCGGGTTTGAACTCATTGAAGTTCCGCGACACGCCGCCGAAGCCGGGCGAAACCTCATTCTCTTACAGGGCCACGTTCACGCCGATCCTCTCCGGCGTGCCGTCGGCGAACGGGCAACTCGGCGACATCGTGGTCGGCCTGCCGAACGACCGCGTGGCGAATAACCGGGCCAGCACGGCCGTCGTGATGCGCGGCCAACGCCGCGTGCTGTTCGTCGAGGAGCCGAAGAACGGTCGGTCGGAACACGCCCACCTGATCCGGACACTCCTACGGGCCGACGTGAAGGTGTCCGTCGCGTCGCCCGCTAAATTGCCGGCCGAGGTTGCGGACTTCGCGCTGTTCCTGACGAACTACGATTGCATCGTCCTCGCCAACGTCCCGGCCGAGGTCTTCAGCCGCGACCAGATGGAGGTGATTCGCACGTCGGTCCACGACCAGGGGACCGGCCTCATCATGATCGGCGGCCCCGATTCGTTCGGCCCCGGTGGGTACCAGAACACGCCGGTCGAGGAAGCCCTGCCGGTCTTCTGCGAGATCAAGTCGCCGATGGCCGCGGGGAAGGGGGGCCTGATCCTCATCATGCACGCCTCCGAGATGGCCGACGGCAACCACTGGCAGAAGGTCATCGCCAAACTCGCCATCGAACGGCTCAGTGCTCCGGACATGATCGGCGTCATGCAATACGGCTTCGGCGCGGGGGCGGCCGGCGTCAGTTGGGTCATCCCTTTTCAGGACGTCGGCGGCGACAAGAGCCGGCTGTTGGCGAAGATCGATCGGATGGACCCGCAGGACATGCTCCACTTCGACCCGTTCCTGACGGCCGCGGCCGATACACTGTCCAACCCTGACTACAACCTCGCGGTGAGGCACTGCATCGTCATCTCCGACGGCGACCCGCAGTACGGCCCGGCGGGGCAGGCGGCGACGGCGAAGATGGCCGCGAACGCCATCACCTGCACGACCGTCGGCGTGGCGACGCACGGTATGGCCGAGACGGGGCGGATGAAGAGCATCGCGGAGGCGACGAAGGACGGCCGCGGCAACCCCGGCAGTTACTACGAACCGAAAGACCCGAGCCAGTTGCCCGCGATCTACATCAAGGAGAGCCGGCGGATCAGTCAGTCGTTCATCTACGACAAGGCGTTTCTGCCGAAGCACCTCATCGTCGGCGGCATCACGGAAGGCGTGCCACGCGAGTTGCCGCCGCTCCGAGGGTTCGTGCGAACGACGTACAAGGAATCGCCCCTCGCGCAGTTCCGCATTGAGGGGCCGCCGATCGCCAACGACATCCGCTTCCCGATCCTCGCGTCGTGGCAGTACGGCCTCGGGCGGGCCATCGCCTTCACGTCCGACGCCCGCACGCAACCGACCGCGAACGTCAAGGGCTGGGATGCCGACTGGGTCGAGTCGGACATCTACAAGAAGTTCTGGGAACAGGCGATCACTTGGTCGTTGAGACCGGCGGAATCGGGCCGGATGACGGTCACGTCCGAGTACCGCGGCGGCCGAGTTCGCGTGACAGTGACGGCCCGCGACGAGCGCGACCGGCCGGTGAACGGCCTGGACTTGCAAGGCAAGATCAGCCTGCCGCGAGCGCCGAAACCCGGCGAGAAGGTGCCGGCCGTCGAGTTCAAGCGGAAGGGACCGGGGCAGTACGAGGCTGAGTTTGCCGCGGACGAGGCGGGGACGTACTTCGTCACGGTGCAAGGGCGCCAACCCGGTGTCGGCAAGAACACGGGGGCAATGTTCGACACGGCCCGCACGGGCGTCACGCTGCCGTACTCGCAGGAGTTCGCCGACCTGGACACGAACACGGCCCTCCTCAAGCAACTCGCGGAGATCACCGGCGGCCGGTATTACACGGACGACCCGGACCAATTGCAACAACTGGCAAAGTCGTCGGAACTGTTCCGCGAAGCCCCGAAGACCTCGCGGGCGTACCAGCCGTTTTGGTATTGGCTCGTGTTCGCGGCCGGCGTGCTGCTGTTGCTCGACGTGGGCGTGCGGCGGATCGCGGTGGAATGGCTGGAAGTTCGAGCGGAAGCCGCGCGGTTCTGGTCCCGCCTTCGCGAGAAGCCCGCGGCGGAAGCGTCCGCAACGCTGAGCCAACTGCAACGGCGGAAACTGCAAGTGCAGGAAGAAATCGAGCGCGAGCGGGCCGCCCGGCGGTTCGAGACGACGGGCACGCCGCCGGAACCACCGCCCCGCGGGGCGGACGAGATCGCGGCCGGGCCAACCTCACCACTGCCGCCCGCCCCTCCGCTACGGACCGAGGATCGGCCGAAGACCGACGAACCGCAGGACATGATGAGCCGACTGAAGAAAGCCCGCGACCGCGCAGACCACAAGAAGGACAAGAAGGACGATACCCCATGAACTCGACCGCCCCGATGCCCGAACGGGCCGCCAAGTTCCGCGAACGGTTCCGCGTGCTGGAAGACGAGATCGGCAAGGTCATCGTCGGCCAAGCCGACGTCGTCCGTGGCGTGCTGACGTGCCTATTCGTTGGCGGCCACGTCCTGCTCGAAGGCGTGCCGGGGTTGGGCAAAACGCTCCTCGTCCGAACGCTCGCCTCGGCCCTCGGCCTGCATTTCTCCCGCATCCAGTTCACCCCGGACCTGATGCCGTCGGACATCGTCGGCACCAACATCATCAACGAAACGCCCGACGGCAAGCGGCAGTTCCAGTTTCAGTCCGGCCCATTGTTCGCGCAGATCGTCCTTGCCGACGAAATCAACCGAGCGACGCCGAAGACGCAATCGGCCCTCCTTGAAGCCATGCAGGAGCACAGCGTCACGGTCGGCGGCACGGTCCACAAGCTGGAAGAACCGTTCCTCGTCCTCGCCACACAGAACCCGATCGAACAAGAAGGGACGTACTCGCTGCCGGAAGCGCAACTCGACCGCTTCTTCTTCAAACTGAACGTGCCGTTCACGACCCGCGAGGAGTTGAACGTCATCCTGAACCGCACGACACGGAACGAGTGGCCGACGGCTGAGAAGGTGATGGAGGCCGATGAAATCCGTCAGTGGCAGTCGCTCGTGCGGGAAATCTTGGTGGCAGCCCCGGTGCAGGATTACGCGATCCGCCTCATTCTCGCCACGCACCCGAACAGCGAGTTCGCGACGGCCGACACGAACCGCTTCCTGCGGGCCGGGAGTAGTCCCCGCGGTGCCCAGACGCTGATCCTGGCGTCGAAGCTGCGGGCGCTTTTGGAGGGGCGGTTCAACGTGAGTTTCGAGGATATTCGCAAAGTGTTCTTTCCGGCGTTGCGCCACCGCATACTCTTAAACTTCGAAGCCCAGGCCGAGAACATCTCTCCCGACGCGGTCCTGGCTGCGGTCGTCAACGACGTGAAAGAGAAGCCGGAATAGCTTTGACGGCCGCACGTCGCTCGCCTACACTCGCAGCACTCGCGGGGCCTTGAACCGATGCCGTTTCGCGTTTTACCCGTACTGGTACTCGTCGCGGTGGCGTCGGCCGGTTTTGCCGTTCCTCAACCGGAGGCGGTCGGCCGGCCCGATGTCATCAAGATCGTCTCCAGTCTGCCGCGGACTGGCAGCGCCCGCGGCCAGACCGACACCATCGTCGCCGGCATTCGGCTGGCCCTGCACGAAGTCGATTACAAATTAGCCCTGAACGGCACGCCGTACCGGATCGAGTACCTCGACCTCGACGACGCCAACGCCGCCGCCGGGCAGTGGACCGCGGAGAACGAAATCTCCAACGCCGTCCTCGCCAGTCGCGACCCGGACGTGATGGTTTACATCGGCACGTACAACTCGAGTGCGGCCCGCATCTCGATGCCGATTTTGAACAAGTCTCACGTGCTGATGGTTTCGCCGGCCAATACCGCGCCCGAACTCACCAAGCCGGGAGCCGGCGGGAAGTGCGAACCGAACTGCTATCGCCCCAGTGGCGAAGTCAATTATGTCCGCGTGGTGCCGACCGACGACCTTCAAGGGTCGCTCGCGGCCGAGTGGGCTCAAGATTTGGGCGCGCGGAAGGTGTACATTCTGGACGACACCGAAACCTACGGGCAGGGCGTCGCGAACTTGTTCGAAGCCCACGCCCGGAAGATCGGCATGGACGTGCTGGGGCACGAGAGCATCGATCTCAAAGGGGCCGAGTTCTCGGCGCTGATGACGAAGATTAAGACCAAGAACCCGGACCTGATCTACTTCGGCGGGACGACCCAGACGAAGGCCAGCCAGGTTTTGAAGGACATGGTGAAGGCCGGCATGGATAAGTGCAAGTTCATGGCCCCGGATGGTTGCCACGAGGAAACGATGATTACCCAGACCGGGGCCGACATCCTCGTTCCGGGCCGCTTCTACGCGACCTTCGGCGGGCTGACGACCGACCGCTTGGCCGTCGGGGCGGGCAAGGTCTTTGTCAACAAGTACAAGGAGCTGTACGGGAAGGAACCGTCGGAAGCGTATGCCGTCTATGGCTACGAGTGCGGTCGGGTCGCCTTGGAAGCGATTCGCCGGGCGGCGAAGAAGGACCGTCAGGCGATCCTGGAGGCCGGCCGGTCGATCGCCAACTTCGACGGGGCCGCTGGCGTGAAGTGGTCGTTCGACGCCAACGGCGACACGACTCTGCAAATGATGACCGGCAGCACCGTGCAGATGGTGAAGGAAGACGGCAAAGACGTCCCACACCTCCGCTGGGCACACGACCTCCTGCCGCGAACGACCAAGTAGGCCCCACCCGAACCGCGATTGAATTCGCCCGACGACCTCACACGATGACACCACTCTTTGCCGCCCTCGACACACAAGCCCTCACACAGTACCTCATCAACGGCCTCAGCTACGGCATGTTGATCGCGCTGGTGGCGCTCGGCTACACGATGGTCTACGGCATAGTGGAGTTGATTAACTTCGCCCACGGCGACCTGTTCATGTTGGGCGCGTTCCTCGGGTGGACGATCATCACGGCCGTCTTCAAGGTTTCGCCCGACGACGCGGTTCTCGGACCTGTCGCGCTCCTCGTGTGCTTCGTCATAGTCCCGGCTTTCTGTGGGTTGTTGAACTTCAGCGTGGACCGTGTCATCTACCGCCCGCTACGGAAGGCCCCGCGGCTGGCCCCGCTCGTCTCGGCGATTGGCGTGAGTTTCATCTTCCAGAACCTCGGCCTGTTCTGGGGCGGCCCCCAAGACGTGGACTTCCCGAAACTCGTGTCGAACAAAAACCTCCTCGGCCTGGACGCGACTGTTCGGTTTACTTACCAGGACTTGCTGGTCGTGGGCGTGACGATACCCCTCATGATCGCCCTGACGGTATTCGTCAAACTGACTCCGTTGGGCAAGGCGATGCGGGCGACGGCCCAAAATCCGACGGCGGCACAACTGATGGGCATTAACACCGAACGGGTCATCGCCACCACCTTCATCCTCGGCGGTACGCTGGCCGGATTCGGGGCCATGATCTACGGGCTGACGATTAACTCGATCCACTACCAGATGGGTTTCCTGGTCGGCCTGTACGCCTTCACGGCGGCGGTCCTGGGCGGGATTGGAAACATCCCCGGGGCGGTCCTGGGCGGCCTGCTTATCGGCCTGGTGCGGTCCCTCGGCAGTGCCTACGTCGGCGAACGGTGGACCGGGGCACTGATCTTCGCGATGCTGATCGTCGTGCTGGTCTTCCGCCCGGCGGGTCTGCTCGGGGCACGAGTGCGGGAGAAGGTGTAATGAAGAGCAATTTCCCGTCGTGGTCGGTGGTGCTGTTCGCGGCGCTGGTCCTGTACCCGCTGTTCCCGGCGTTCGACCAGCACTTCTTCAACGTCACGAGCCGGTCGTTGGGCGTGGAGTTGCCCGGCCTGTTCCTGTTCGCGATCCTGGCCCTGGCGTTGAACGTGGTGGTCGGGTACACCGGCTTGCTCCACCTCGGCATCGCGGCCTTCTTCGGGATCGGCGCGTACACCGTCGGCATCCTCACCGCCCCGATCAACCCCTTCGGCATAAGCTTCTGGGCCGCGCTGTTAGTGGCAACGGTGGTGGCGACTTTGGCCGGCCTTTTGCTCGGAGCACCAGCCCTGCGACTCCGGGGCGACTACCTTGCGCTCGTCACGCTCGGCTTCGGGGAAGTCGTCCGCTTCACGATCAAGAACCTGCCCGCGATCACCGAAGGGCCGAAGGGCGTCAGCCCGCTGCCGGCCCCCGTCCTGCCCGGTGTCACGGTCGACTGGAACACCGACTACCGACCCTTCTATTACCTCGCCCTCGCCGCTCTCGCGCTGACGTTCTACTTCCTCTACCGTCTAGAGCGGTCGAAACTCGGCCGCGCGTGGGTGGCGATCCGCGAGGACGAACTGGCGGCCTCGTGTATGGGGTTGAACACGTCTCGCTTGAAGCTCGCAGCCTTCGCCGTGACGGCCGGGATTGCCGGCTTCGCGGGCGGGATCTACGCCACCAAGATGACGAGTACCGTCGGCCCCGAAGCCTACGACTTCAACAAGTCGATCTTCGTCCTGTGTTGTCTCATCCTCGGCGGCCTCGGGAGCCGCAGCGGCGTGCTGCTCGGGGTGTTCCTGCTGTACGGGTTCGACTACATCCTCTCGCCGATCATCGACGGGTTCATCCAGGCGTCCGGGTTGGGGCAAGGGAAGATTTGGCAACAGTTCTCGGGCTGGCGGTTGATCGTGTTCGGACTCGTTCTGATCGTGGTCATGCGGGTTCGGCCGCAGGGATTGCTACCGAACGATCGCGTGGAAGAAGAACTCCGCCACGCCCCGCCCGCGACCGGCGTTTGACGCACCACGAGGGGGAAAATCGTGAGCTTACTGGCGGTAGAAAATCTCGCGATGCGGTTCGGCGGCATCACGGCCGTGTGCGGGTTGAACCTGACGGTCGAACCGGGCCAGATCGTGAGCGTGATCGGGCCGAACGGGGCCGGCAAGACCACGGTTTTCAACGCCGTCACGGGCATTTACCCGCCGTCCGAAGGCCGCGTGACGTTCGAGGGACGGGAACTACTCCGGCCCTCGCGGTTGTCCGTCTACCTCGGTTGCCTTGTGGCTGGGCTGGTCGTGGCGGGGTTGGCTTACTTCGCTGCGTCCGGGGTGGAAAGCCTTTGGTCGGCCGTGGTGCGGCGGCCGTTCGCGGCCGAGGGTGGTTCCTTCAGCCTCGCCCATTCCCTCTCCGGTGCGGTCGATTACCTGAGCGGCAAGCCGGGCATTGAGAAACAGGCCAACGGCACGTTCGCGGTCGTGAGCCTAGATGGAAAGGTGACTTTCGCGACCACCCCGACGGTTGACGAGGCGAAGGCCGTCCGGGAGCAGGTTCTGGCCGGCAATTACAACAATGCAGGGATTGCGGAACCGGAGAAGCAAGCGGCCTTTGCCCAACAAGTCGAGGCCGCACGACAGGACCGCGACGCCTTGGTCGAGACGACGCTGGTGTCCGCCGTCGTGGGATTCTTCGGCGGCGCGATCGGGTCGTACCTCCTGTGGAGGCGGTCCCGGCGGACCCCGGACGTGATCTCTCAGGGCGGTATCGCTCGCACGTTTCAGAACATCCGCCTCTTCTCGTCGATGACCGTTCTCGAAAACATCCTGATCGGGATGGACCGGAAGCTGACGCAGCACCCGTTGTTCATGCTGTTGGGCACGCCGAGCCACCTTCAGGAAGAACACAACGCTGCCATTGCGGGCTACGAATTGCTGGAGTTCGTGGGGCTGAAAGGTCGGCACCGCGATCTGGCGAGTAATCTCGCCTACGGCGACCAGCGCCGCCTGGAGATCGCCCGCGCGCTCGCGACGAACCCGAAGTTGCTCCTGCTCGACGAGCCGGCGGCCGGGATGAACCCGAGCGAGACGGTGAGCCTGATGGAACTCATCAAGAAGATTCGCGACAAGGGCGTGACGGTTTTGCTCATCGAACACCACATGAACCTCGTCATGGGCATCTCGGACAAGGTCGCGGTGCTGGATTACGGCCAGAAGATTGCCGAAGGGACGCCGTCGGAAGTCAGCCGCGACCCGAAGGTGATCGAAGCCTATCTCGGCAAGGAAGAGGTGAGCTAATGGCCGCGCTGCTAAGCCTCGATCTGTTGCGGGCCGGGTACGGGCCGATCGACGCCCTTCATGACGTTTCGATCCAGGTGAGCGAGGGCGAAATCGTCGCCCTCATCGGCGCGAACGGGGCGGGCAAGACGACGACCCTCATGAGCATCTCCGGCGTGGTGAAGGCGCGGTCGGGCACGGTGTCGTTCGACGGCCGGGACATCACCCGGATGCCGGCGCACGAGATCGTGAAACTCGGCCTCGCGCAGTCGCCGGAGGGGCGGAAGATTTTCCCGCGGCTGACCGTCCTTGAAAACCTTCAAATGGGCGCGTTCACCCGGTCCGACCGCGACGGCGTGGCCACAGATTTGGAGAAGGCGTTCGTGATGTTCCCAATCCTGCGGGAGCGCAAGAACCAGCCAGGCGGGCTGCTCTCCGGTGGCCAGCAGCAGATGTTGGCCATCGCGCGGGCACTGATGGCGAGGCCGAAGTTGCTCATGCTCGACGAGCCGTCGCTCGGCCTCGCGCCGCAGATCGTGGTGCAGATTTTCGACGTGGTGAAGGAGCTCAACAAAACGGGGATGTCGGTCCTCCTCGTGGAGCAGAATGCCCGCATGGCCTTGAAGGTGGCCCACCGGGGTTACGTGCTGGAAACCGGCCGCGTGACGATGGCCGACGAAGCTCAAAAGCTCCTGCACGACCCCCGCGTGCGGGCCGCTTACCTCGGCGAGTAGGCCGTGCCGCCGATATAACAACGCCATTCCACCGGAGGCCCTACGATGTCCAAACCCGAAGAGCAACTCGTTAAGTTGCACCTAATCCTACCGAGCATCCCCAAGCCGGTCGCGGTGTACAAGTCGGCCGTCCGCGTGGGGAACCTCGTGTACGTCTCCGGCCACGGCCCGTTGAACCTCGACGGTACGACCATGCTCGGCGTCGTGGGCAAAGATCTGTCGCTCGATCAAGGCAAGGACGCGGCCCGCCAAACGGGGTTGGCCATCCTCGCGACGCTGCGGAACTTCCTCGGGTCGCTCGACAAGGTGAAGCGGGTCATCAAGTCGTTCGGCATGGTGAACTGTACGGCCGACTTCAAAGACCACCCGAAGGTGATTAACGGCTACTCCGAACTCATGAAGGAAGTCTTCGGCGAGGACGCGGGCGTCGGCGCGCGGAGCGCCGTCGGTCACAACTCGCTGCCGAACGGCATGGCGGTGGAGATCGAAGCGATTTTTGAAGTGGAGTAAAACGAAGCGGCCCGCGCAATCCGCGCGGGCCGTCGAATGTCGATGCGGTTGTTTACTTGACTACGGGGAGCAGTCCGGCAACGGCCGCCACGACACCTTCGACGCCGCCAGCTTCCGCAACGACGGGAATGCCCATCATCTCGGCGAGCTGAATCGCCCGTCGATTCGAGGTCGCCGTCAGGAGGACGACTTTCGTCTTCCGGGGCATGGCGTTGACGATCTTCGCCGTGGCGAGGGGGTCGTTGTCTTGATACGGGACCAGAACCACACTCGTGCAATTCGCCACGGCATATCGTCGGGCGTCCTCGCCGGTGGCCGTGGACAAGGCTTCCCAGCCGCGGCTCCGAAACTCGTGGGCCACGTTTGCTGCAAAAAGGGTTGGGCCGAGGCCCAGTACGATCCGCATTCGTTTCTTACGATCAGTTAGTTGAGGGCGACAAGTCGTGAAGGTGTGCGTTGTCGTTTTCATAGTGTCTATCTCTCCGGTATCTCAGAGTACCGGCCCCTGCCGTAGGTCTTACCCTTACGTTCGCTTCGAAGGTTCAAAACTTGCGCCACAACCACAAAAATAATAGCCCGACGGCACTGGATTTGATCGCCTGCCACGACCGGAAATCTCATTAACCCCTTGTTCGGACAAGACTAGAATCACAAGCCCGGGGGCGATACAACATTTTCAGCCGGTGGCTGTGTTCTTGGAGTTTTGGTCCTGACCCTGATTCGAATTGCACCAACCTGATGTGGTAACGCGACACAGTATCCGGTGGCATTGGGACAATCATCCTCGAATCGATTCCGACAACTTCCTCACTTTCCCGAGGTCTTCACTCATGGCCAAAGCGCGTATCTCCATCGGCACCTGGGCTTACTTGTTCAACCAGGAAACGCCGACGAACGATTTCCACACGATCCTGCACAAGCTTCAAGACCTCGGGTACGACGGTGTGGAACTCGGCAGTTTTGGGCCGCATCCCAGCCCGGCTACCCACCCCACGAAGGCGAGCCGGCAGAAGTTGAAGAAGGAAATCGCCGACCACGGCCTGACGCTCTCGGCCATCGCCGTCGACCTGTGGGCGTTCAAAACGCCGGGCGTGAGCATCATCGATGAGATTCCGTCCGCGTACACGACGGCTTTCATGGGCTGGTGCGCCTTCGCCGCCGACTTGGACGCCAAGACCATCCGCGTCGACACCGTCCTCTCGCCGGACTACTTCAGCACGGACGAGGGGAAGAAGATCGGCTACCAAGCCGGCTTCGACCGTTTCGTGAACGTGTGGGACAAGTGCAGCAAAATCGCGGCCGACTTCGGCCTGAAGGTTTGCTGGGAGTTCGAGCCGGGCTTCGTGTTCAACAAGCCGTCCGAGATCGTGAAACTCGTCGACGCGGTGCGAGCGAAGGGGAACCCGAACTTCGGCGTCCTGTACGACACCTGTCACGCTCACATGGTCGCGAAGATCGGCGCGAACCACCAGGGCGAGAAGGAAATCCTCCCTGGCGGCGCGCTGGAGTTGCTCAACCAACTCAAGGGGAAGATCACCCACGTCCACGTCATCGACAGCGACGGCAGCTTGAACGAGCACAACACCTCGACGCACAACCCGTTCGGGACCGGCAACCTGAACTTCGACGAACTCTTCCCGGCGATTCAGGCCGCCGGCGTGCCGAACGACTGGTGGTGCGTGGACCTGTGCTTCTGGCCGAACGCCTGGGAAGTGACCGCCGACAGCAAGAAGTTCCTCGACAAGATGCGCGCGAAGTACGCCGCCGCGTAACGCTCCTTCGCCCCGCCCGTTCATTACGGGCGGGGCCTGTTTGAACCTCTCCGATCTCGACTCAGATTTGACGGATTCTCAACCGAATCGGAGCCAGGTATGAAATCGTCGATTGCCGTCGCTTTACTCGCAATGGTCAGCCTCAGCGTTGGTCCGGCCTTCAGCCAAGAACCAACGCTGGCGTCTCGGATCAAGCCGTTCGCCGATGCCCACAAGGGCAAGGTAGCGGTCGCCGTCAAGAACCTCGCAACCGGCGAAGCGTTCGATTTGAATGCCGACGAGGTGATGCAGACAGCGAGTCTCATCAAACTCGCGATCATGGTCGAAGCCTACCGACAGGCCGACGAGAAGAAGACCGATCTCGGCAAAATGGTCACGCTCGCGAAAGACGACAAGGTTCCCGGTTCGGGCATCCTCACGTCGCATTTCTCGGACGGGGCGAGTTTCCCGCTCCGCGACGCGGTTCGCCTCATGATCGTTTACAGCGACAACACGGCAACCAACATGGTTCTCGACCAGATCGGCATCAAGCCAGTGAACGCGATGACAGCGGCCCTCGGCATGCCGGAGACGCGGATCAACTCGAAGGTTTTCAAACGCTCCACCACGGTCGATCTCGCCCGCAGCGAGAAGTATTCGCTCGGGTCGATCACGGCGAAAGATGCCGTGAACATGCTGGAACTGATCCACACCGAGAAGGCCGCCTCGCCGGATTCGTGCAAGGCGATGCTCGGCCACCTGAAGGTGTGTGACGACAAGGAAAAACTCACGCGGTTCCTTCCCGCCGGCACGGTGGTCGCGCACAAGACTGGGTCCACCGATCGTGTCCGCACCGCCGCTGGCATCATTTACGTCCCCGACCCGGCAGACAAGAAGAAGACGATTCCGGTGGCCGTTTGCGTTCTGACGAACGACAACCAGGACCAGCGGTGGGTCGCGGACAACGCCGGGCAGGTGATGATTGGCAAGATCGGCAAAGAGGTATATGACTTCTTCAGCGCGAAGAAGTAACTCCCCGCACTCCTGACCTCCGAGGTACTCTCCCGATGGCGAAAAAGCAGCTCCGCGTGGGCATGATCGGCTACGGCTTCATGGGCCGGGCGCACAGCAACGCCTACAAGCAAGTTGGCCAGTTCTTCCCGTCGCAACACGAGGTCGTGCTGAAGGCCGCGTGCGCCCGGAACGCCGACCAGATCAAGGCGTTCGCCGATCAGTGGGGCTACGAGAGTACCGAGACGGATTGGAAGAAGTTGATCGAGCGCAAGGACATCGACGTCGTCGATATCTGCACGCCGAACAACTTGCACAAGGAGATCGCGCTGGCGGCCGCGGCGGCGGGCAAGATGATCCTGTGCGAGAAGCCGCTGGCGATGAACTCGGCCGAAGGCAAGATCATGGTGGACGCGGTCGAGAAGGCCAAAGTCCCGAACATGGTCTGGTACAACTACCGCCGCATCCCGGCCGTGACGCTCGCCAAGAAGCTCATCGAGGAAGGCCGCCTCGGCAAGATCTTCCACTACCGTGCGAAGTTCCTGCAAGACTGGACGATCAAGTCGGACCTGCCGCAAGGCGGGCAAGGCCTGTGGCGGCTTGACGTGGAAGCGGCCGGCAGCGGCGTGAGCGGCGACCTACTCGCCCACTGCATCGACACTGCCCTCTGGCTGAACGGCCGGTTGGACACCGTGAACTGCATGACCGAGACGTTCGTCAAGGAGCGGATGCACAACCTCACGGGCAAGGTCGAGAAGGTCGGTATCGACGACGCCTGCATCTTCATGGGCAAGTTCGAGAACGGCAGTCTCGCGAACTTCGAGAGTACCCGCTACGCCCGCGGCCACAAGGCGCTCTACACGTTCGAGATCAACGGCGAGAACATGTCGATCGGCTGGGACTTGCACGACCTGCACCGGCTGCAAATCTTCGACTACAAGGACGAGGGCAAGATCCGTGGATGGAAGAGCATCCACGTGACCGACAACAGCCCGGACCACCCGTACATGGCCAACTGGTGGGTGCCCGGCCTAGCCATCGGGTACGACTCGAGCTTCACTCACCAAGTGGCCGACTTTATCCAGGGGTTGGAAACCGGCAAGCCACAAGGCCCGACCTTCCGCGACGCCCTGGAAACGCAGCAGGTGCTGGACGCCATCCTCGACTCGGCGAAGTCGCAAAAGTGGGTCACGGTCGCGAAGTAGCGCCGGTGCCCGAAGTTGCTCTCGACATTGGTTCCGCGGGTGGTCTAAACTCGCGGCACTTCCCCGAATTCTCCGGCAGGGACGCCGACTGATGCACCTTGTTCACCTCACGGCGAGTACACTCTTCGGCGGCCCCGAGCGGCAGATGCTCGGGCTTGCGGAACATCTGCCCGGCGAGTACCGCAGTAGCTTCCTCACGTTCCGCGAGAACGGCCGCTGTCAGGCGTTTCTGGACGAAGTCCGGCAACGGGGGTTCGCGGGCGAGAAATTGCGGGCCGACTTCCCGAAGGTTCGCTCCGTGCTCCGCGAACTGACGGACCGCCTCGCCGCGATGCGGGCCGACGTCCTCCTCACGCACAGTTACAAGCCGAATATCCTCGGCCGGGTCGCCGCCCGCCGGCTCGGCATCCCTGTCGTGGCCGTGTCTCGCGGGTGGACCTGGGAAAACTGGAAGGTCCGGCAGTACGAGCGGCTCGACCGCTTGAACCTCCGCTACCTCGATCGCGTCGTCGCCGTGTCGGAAGGTCAGGCGCAGAAGGTTCTCGCGGCTGGCGTCCCCGCCGATCGCGTCTCGGTTATTCACAACGGCTCGCGGGTCGCGGACTTCCAAACGCCCGACCCCGGCTTCGATACGAAGCTGCACAGCTTCTTCCCCGCGGACACGTCGGTCTCGCATGTTGTTCTCTCGGCCGGGCGGCTCAGCCCGGAGAAGGGGTTCGACGTGCTGATCGAAGCGGCGGTCCACGTATTACGCCGCTGCCCCACGACGGGCTTCGTCCACTTCGGCGAGGGCGTGGAGCGCGAGCGACTGGAAGCGATCATTCGCGAGCGCGGGCTGACGGGTCGGTTCGTCCTGAAGGGGTTCACCACCGACCTCGACCGGTTCTTGCCGTGGTCCGATCTCGTCGTCTTGCCGTCGCACACGGAGGGTTTGCCGAACGTCGCGCTGGAGGCGAGCGCCGCTGGCGTGGCCGTGGTGGCGACGGCCGTGGGCGGCACGCCGGAAGTCATCGCCGACGGCGAGACGGGCCGTCTTGTTCCGCCGGGGCAGCCCGAGCAACTCGCCGACGGCATCGCCGCCCTTCTGGCCGACGACCGCACCCGCATGGCGATGGGCCGGGCCGGGCGTTTACGGATGCAGAGCCGGTTCACGTTCGCGGCCCAGGCGGCGGCGTACCAGAAGTTGTTCGCCTCGCTGGGTTCACCAACGGTGTTTCTTCAAGAACGTGTGACATGTCAACAACCGCCGTCGCCCCCGTCTCCCGAAGACCGCAACGCCCCGACCCGACCGGGCCGATTCGGATCACCTACGTCATCGACAACCTGAGCCGGGCGGGGACCGAAACGCAACTGCTCGCCCTGATCCGCACGCTGGACCGGGCAAAGTTCGAACCGACGCTCATCCTGCTGGACGGCGAGAACGAAACGTCGCGGGCGTTGGAGCCGGCGAACTGCCGCGTCATTCGCCTCGGCGTCACCAAACTCCTCAGCCTGTCCGCTTTGCGGGCCGCGAAGCGGGTTCGCGCTCAGTGGCGACAGCACCCGCCCGCTATCGTGCAAGCGTACTTCCTCGACTCGTCCTACTTCGCCGTGGCGCTGGCCCGCCGCTCTGGTGTGCCGCACGTCCTCCGCGTTCGCAACAACCTCGGTTACTGGCTGACGCGGAAACACCGACTCTTGAACCGACTCATGCGACCGTGGGTCGATCTCTCGCTGACGAACTCCGAAACGGGCCGCGAGTCCTTGATCCGCCAGGACGGATTGTCGCCCGACCGGGTCATGATGATCGAGAACGGCGTCGATCTCGACCGATTCGGGGACGCGACGCCGACCTTCTCGGGAACCGTTCGCGTCGGCTGCGTGGCGAACCTGCGGCCGATCAAGAACATCGACGGCCTGATGCGGGCGGCCCGGTTAGTCGTTGAGCGATTCCCGAACGTGGTGTTCGAGGTCGCCGGGGAAGGGGAGGAACGGTCGAAGCTCGAAGCGCTGAAGCAGGAATTGAACCTCGGCGAGCGGTTCGTTTTTCGCGGGCGGGTGGATGACGTTCCGCAGTTCTTGCGCTCGATCGACATGGCGGTCCTACCGTCGCACTCGGAGAGCCTGTCGAACGCGATACTGGAATACATGGCGGCGGGCCGGGCCATCGTCGCGACCGATGTCGGGGCGAACGCCAAACTGATTCAGCACGGTCGCGAAGGGGTCATTGTCTTGCCGGGCAACGACCAAATGCTCGCGGACGGGATCGGAACGCTTCTTCAGAACCCCGCATCGGCCCGAGGCATGGCCCGGCTCGCTCGGGCGCGAGTGGCGGCCGGGTACAGCCGCGATGCGATGCGGACAAAGTTCGAAGAGCTGTACCTGCGACTGGCGAACCGCCCGCGTTAAGGGGCGTTCTTCAACGTGTGGGCCATCCACTGGCGGATCTCGCCGACGGCCGCCCCGGCCGCGAGCATCACGTTCGGGGCCGAGGTCGGCGACTTCCGGTCGTCGACGACCAGCATCCCCATTGTCAACTCGCCCCGCGTTTCCACGTCCACGTTCTTCGGCTCGCAACTCACAGAGCCGGGCAGGGCCAGTGCGGCGACTGCGAGAACGTCCTTCAGGTGAAACCCCTCGATGCCGTACAGGTTCGAACTGGCCCGGATGCCGTAGGGAACGACTTGGCGGAGGAACTGGCACGTCCGCGATTCGGGGTTCGGCAGTTCGAGCAACTCCGTCGGCGACAGGACTAACTTGCGCGTCACGTCGAGCGGGATGAGCGTCGGGTTCATACCCGCCGAGAGCACCTTGCGGGCCGCGTCGGGATCGACCGCCAGGTGGAACTCGCTCATCGGGCCGGCGTTCCCGGGTTCGCGGTGCGTCCCGCCTATCAGCACGCACTTGTCGATCTGTGCCGGCAGGTCCGGGTCGCGGACGAAGGCGGCGGCAAGCGTCGTCATCGGCCCGAGGCAGATGATGCTCACTTCCCGCGGATACTGGCGGACGAGTTCGACGAGCGCCTTGTCGGCGGTCGGGTATTGGTTCTTCGTGCTCACCGGGAAGCTCACGCCGCCGAGACCGCCGGGGCCGTGGAGGGCCGTGCCGTCGATCGCGTACTTCACCGGCAGCGCCGCGGCTGTCCGCGGCCACTTGTCCGGGTCGAGTTGCGCGATGAGGATCATCACGTTCGCCGTCGCCTGCTCGGCCGAAACGTTACCGGCGCAGGGGATCAGCCCGACGACTTCCAGGTTCGGGTCGTTCATGGCCAAGGCGATGGCGAAGGCGGTGTCGATGCCGGGGTCGGCGATGAGGATGACTTTGCGAGCCATGATGGGACCCTGAGAATCCGTTTCTGCAAGGCGAGTCTGCCTCGGTTCGTTCTATCGCATCCGCACGAGCTGTTCCAGCAAAGATCGGGCCGTGCCGTTGCGAACGGCCTCGTCGGCCAGGGCCACGCCGTCTCGTAAGTTCGAGACTTTTTCCGCCGTCCACAGGGCGGCCGCCGCGTTCGCGAGAACGATCCGCCGAGCGGGTGTGTCGTCGTTGTTCAACACCGATCGAATGATGGCGGCACTCTCACCAGGGCCGTCCGCCCGTATCTCCGCGAGCGAAACGGCTGCCAGCCCGAAATCGTCCGGGGTCCACTCGCGGCTGGAAAACGTCTCCCCTTCGACAATGCGGACCCGCGTCGGGGCGGACAAGCTGACCTCGTCCAACCCGTCGTGACTGCACACGAGGACCGCTCGCCGGGTGCCGAGTCGCGCCGTTGCAGATGCCAGGGTGTCGAGCAATTCCGGCTTGCCCACGCCGAGCAATTGGAAGTCCGCGTTCGCCGGGTTCGCCAGCGGGCCAAGCAGGTTGAAGATCGTGCGAATGCCGAGCGCCCGCCGGAGTTTCGCGACGTTCTTCATTCCGTCATGGAAGTGCGGGGCGAAGCAGAAAGCAAAGCCGATTCGGTCCAGGCAGCGTTGGGACCACACGGGGCCGGCCTCGATTTCGACGCCGAGTTCGCGGAGGACGTCGGCACTGCCGGACCGACTCGACACCGCGCGGTTGCCGTGCTTGACGACCGGCACGCCCGCGGCCGCCACTACGATGGAGGTCGCCGTGCTGATGTTGAACGTTCCGCTGTCGTCGCCTCCAGTGCCGCAAGTGTCGAGCACCGGTCCGGAAATGGGGGTCAGTCGGACCATTTGCTCGCGAAGGACGGTGGCCGCCCCCGCGATCTCATCCGCCGTTTCGCCCTTGAACCGCAGGGCCGTGAGAAAGCTGGCCGCGAACGGTTCGTCCACCCGCCCGGTCAGGAGGTCGCGGAACGCCTGTGTCAAGACGGCGGCGTCTAACGGTTGCCCTGCAAGCAAGCTTTGCAACGCGGCCGAGAACCAGTCGGGACGAACCAATTCCACGCGCGGCCTCCGTTCGGGGAGAAATGGTCCCAGAAGAGATTACCGAAAAAAGTGTCGAGTTGGTAATTTCGAGCTTCCATCGGCCGTGGGAAATAACATATACTTCCTTACATTCTGCACAATTGTTTCCTCGTGCCGCCGTTCGAGAAGGCGAGGTTCCTCGGGCGGGTCTGGCATGGAAATAGGCGGACGGTTTCACGAGTTCATGCGAACCTTCTCGCGGGTTCGACAGTCGATGAGGGAGTACAGTCGTGCCTGACGCAAACCTCACCCCGAAACAGGGGCAGATTTACAACTTCATTTGCGATCACATTCAGTCGATGGGCTACCCGCCGACGATCCGTGACATTTGCAAGAAGTTCGATATCAGCTCGCCCAACGGCGTGATGTGCCACTTAAAAGCCCTGGAAAAGAAGGGGATGATCAACCGCAACCGGAACTTGTCGCGAGGGATCACCATTCAGGGCGTGAACGCCGGCGGGTACAGCCTGCCATTGCTCGGCGTGGTCGCGGCTGGCAAGGCCATTGAAACGACCCAGCAGGATGAGCGGTTGGAGATTCGCGACCTGTTCCCGAACGAAAATGTTTACGCCCTGAAGGTTCGCGGCTCGTCGATGATCGACGGCCACATCGCGGAGGGCGACTACGTTCTCATCCGCAAGCAAGAATCGGCCGACAACGGCTCGAAGGTCGTCGCGATGGTCGATAAGGCGATGACGCTGAAGAAGTACTACAAGCGGAAGGATTCCATCGAACTCCACCCGATGAACGCCTCAATGTCGCCAATCAAGGTCGACCCGAGCCGGCAGGAGGTGCAAATTCTGGGCGTTCTCGTGGGCGTCGTTCGCAAATGCTGAGCGGCCTTGACCCGAGCGGGAGGGACTTGTAAGTTAATTCCGACTAAGGGGCGGTTAACTCAGCGGTAGAGTGCGTTCTTCACACGGACGAAGTCACAGGTTCAAATCCTGTACCGCCCACTCAAAACCCTTAATTTCAAGTCAATTCGCATCGGCCAATCGGCCGATGCCTTTCCACGTTACCACCTATCGCTGTTTATATCGCATATCGGGGTATATTCCCTCATGGGACGCAAACGCGCAGTCATACCGGTGTTGAAAAACTTCCGCGGGTACGCCACCTGTTGGGCGAACCGCACCCGCCACTATTTCGGCGACTACGGCACCCCCGAGGCGGAGGCGGCCTACCGGACGTTCGTCGCCCAGTACGCCGCCAATCCGAACGCGAAAGCGTCCGGTTCGCCGAACATTCTCACGCACGTGATCCGGGACTTCCTCCGCTCGCCGGACGCTCCGGCGTCGGCCGACAAGCAAGCCGCCATCGCCTACCTGATCAACCACCTCGGGCCTCTCGCCCTCCGCCAGATCGAACACGTGACGGCCCAGGACATCAAGGCCCTGTTCAAGGCGAAGGCGGAGGAGACGACCGAACCGGGTGGGAAGGGCGGGCCGAAGTACGGCCGGGCGACTCTCCGCCGGTGGTTCGCCAACCTGAAGCGGGTTTACTCGTGGGCGGTCGAGTCGAAGAGAATCTCGGCCGAGGCCGCCGCCCCGGTCATGGCGATCAAGAAGTTGCCCATCGAAGCCGCCCGGCGGGAGCGGGACGTTGAACCCGTCCCCCGCCAGCACGTCGAGGCAACCATCGCCGCCCTGAACCGCACCGTCGGCGAGATGGTCAAGCTGCAACTCTTAACCGGCATGCGGCCGTCCGACGTCTTCAACATGACCGGGGCCGAGGTGTTCCGCACCGGCATCGTGAAACTCGGCGGCACGGCCCGCGACTTGGACAAGGCGGGGGTGTGGGTCTACGTTCGGAAGGTCCACAAGACGGACCGCTTCGGCCACGTCCGGGTGATCATCCTGGGCGACGAGGCCAAGGCCATCCTCGAACCCCGGTTGACGCGGGTGCCGAACGTTCCTCTCTTCCAACCCATCGAATCCGTCGCGGAGAGCTACCGCAAGGACACGCTGGACATGAAGCGGTCCCGGCCGGGCTCGCGGGCCTATAACGTGAAGTGGACGCGGCAGAGCTACGCCCAGGCGATCGAGCGGGCGGCGGAGAAGGCCGGCGTACCGAAGTGGACGCCGTACCAGGTCCGCCACCTGGTCGCGGTCGAGACGCAGGCCGAGTTCGACCTGGACGCCGCCCGGGCGAAATTGGGCCAGAAGAGTATCAGTGTGGCGGCGCGGTACGCGGACTTCGACTTTACGCGGGCGGTGAACATCGAGAAGGGGAAGGGCAAGAAGGAGGCGAGTTGACGTCGGTCAGGCCGACTTGCCCGGTCGGCCGACACGGATCTCGTTCAACAGTTCTGCGAGGCAGTTCTTCGCTTGGTCGGCGGTGATCGTCTGGGGTGCCGGCTCGCCAATGATCCGCTTCACTTCACTTTCGGGAATCCACCAGTTGCCCCGCGGGCCGACCCGCCGGGCCTTGACGTGCTTGGCCCGCAACCACCGGCGGACCGTCCCCACGTCGTACTCGACGGCGGCGGCGAACTCCGCTGGTGACAGGTGGCCGACCATGCCGGGAATGTACCCGGTCGTCACCACATCCGTTTAGCCGCACGGATTCGACGTTTCAACGTCCTCGTATACCGCTGGTTCGTCGGCGTGTCTCTGAAGTTCCACGCGAAGTCGCTCATCAAGGCTAGTTGTGATATCTTCGTCTTTTAGCATGGGGTGTCCTGCAATGCTCATGCTGCCTACCCCCCTTGTACTCAGCATCCAGCCGATGACCCGGTATGCGGCGAAACGTGTCTCACTCTCCACCTGCGAAATCCATCGGCGGTGGTCCCAATCACCAGCGGCGTTTTTCTCCGAACGCTGAAGGCAGTGACAAATCCAGGGCCGTCCGGGTTCCTGCTTGATCCAGACACTTGTCCGTTCGCCTTCTTGGATTCGATTTCGGGGCGGAAGAGTCAGGGGTTCGAGGGGCAACGGGTCTTTCTTCCCGTGTTTCTTGTCCTTGTGTTTCTTTTGCGTTTTATGGGTCGGTGCTGCCTCGACTTCCGCGACTCCGCCACTCGCATCCTGAAACGAGGCCGGGACGAATTCAGGCAGGTCGTATTCGCTCGCCATCCCCGTTGCCCAGAGCCCGCGACGGACCTGCTTGAAGTGCCCGTCCACGACAATCTGTTTCAGTATCCGCGCACAAGTCCGGTAGGGGATGCCCGTATCCTCGGCCACCTGCCGGCAGGAAAGGCTGAACTTGCGCGAGTAGTCCCCGCGGCAATTGAACATTAAAACTAGCACTTGATTATACTTTGCCCGCCGTTTGGCACACACCTTAACATCACATGTTGGTTGGGGGGGCTTTGTGACGCCCTGCGGGGGAGCTGCCCTCGGCCGAGAGACGGTCGCCGCACCCGTGTAGACCTTCCTCACGTACTTGGCGGCGGCGGAGACCGTCCGCGGGATGTAATCCGATCGCGCGGTAGCCTTTCCCCGCTGGCCGAGTTTGGACTGCCGGAACAGCCGTTCGGTCTGGACGGCGTCGCCGCCGCTTGCGAAGTACAAGAGGTTGCAGAGGGCTTGATCTGCCTGGCTCGGCGACGCATACCACGACTGGCAATTGCCCTCCCACAACGCACGGAACCGCGTTCCGGTGGTGGGCTGATTCAAGCAAAAGTACAAAACATCCTCGTCGGTCCGAGTTAGGCCCGTCGCCGACTCAAGCGTATCGGGAATTTCACGATTGGCTTGTGCTTTCGTACTCGACTTGGAAGCATGCTGCTTGCTCGACGCCTTTCGCTCGTCTCGTACCATGTACAGGCGAGCGAACTCTTCCATCTCCCCCGCACACTCGGCGACGGTACTGGGGTGCCCTTCAACGAGCCAACCAGTCACGGCGATGTATTGCTTCGTGGCGTATACCTCACCGCCAGCACGGTGCAGGTGCGAATACCCTTCAGGTAGTCTGCCTCTACAGATGATTCGGTAGCCCTCTTCGCTTGGCGTGACGTAGGCGAACGTCTTCCGAAAAATCTGAAGAATGGCGGCAGCTTCCGGCGTTGGCTCGCCCGTGGAAGGGTTGCGGCATCCGTCGAGGTCAATGGCCACAAGCTCCAACTCGGTTGTCAGCGAGAGGCCGATTCCTTCCAAGTCGAAGCGCTCACAGGCTTCAATTGCCTGACTCATCGAGACGTGACTTCTCGGATCGTGCGCGTTGGAGATGCACCCTCTGCGAGGGCAGATGGGTGGCTTCCCCGGTTTGCCGGTCTCCGAGTTCCGCTTCTCGAAGTCCCATCGCCAACCGATGTATCGGTGGAGACTGGCGAGTTGCTCCGGGATTCGGTCGGCTTGCAGATAATGACGAACACTGACGTGACGAGGTCGCGTGGGGACAGGGTATAATTCTGGCGTACAGTCCATCGGGTTGCATCCGGTGGGGTGGGATTTCGGGCCGGCTCTGGGTGGCACCAGACCGGCCTTACTTTTTGGTCGTTCAACTGGGAATCTACCCAGTCACCTTTCGACCCCTTCCGCCCGCGGACGCCCTCGGGCCAAGTATTTTTCTCAGGTGAACAGTTATTCAACTTATGCCCATAACTTTTTCATACTGTCACCTGACTGACGCAGCCAAGCGGTCGCATCGCTCGTTTCGCTCCCGCGAAATCCACCGGGCCGCCCACGGGACGCCGTAGTCGAACAGCAGGGCACGGCACTCGTCGCGAAGCCGCGTCAGCGCCGGCGTCTTGCTGCCCCACTTCCCCGTCAGGCAGTGGATGACCAGTTGCGAGTCGCCCTCGATGAGAACGCCGGCCGGCTCGATGCGCTGCCACGTCAGGCCGAGCAGGGCGTGGTAGAGGCCCTGCCACTCCGCCAGATTGTTCGTGACCGGGTCGCCCTTCGCCTTGCCCGACCCTTCCAGTTGCGTCACGCCCAGGTTGCACTCGACGAAGAACCCCCATCGGCCGGTGGCGTTCGGACTCCCGTTGCCATTACACCCGCCGTCGAAGCGGATGCGCCACCAGTCGTTGCGCGGCTCGCGGATCAAGCGGAGGGCAGAAGTCGCGTCGGTCGCCGGCATGGGTAAGTTCTCGTGAGGTGGGCGGCCGTCACGACCGCGTTGCACCGAGACTAACCGGGCCGAAATGGGCCGTTCCACGCTGACCCCTGGAACCCCCGCCATTGGCCACGAATCCGGCCCGAACCGCGTGGGGCGACGGGTTCCGCTGTGGGGACGTTCCAGTGTCGACGCTGAGTGGGTAGGATTGAGTTGATGCTCAAACGGATACACTCAGGAAATTCCCGAGTCGGACACATGGCCTAGCAGATCGTTGAGGTGGGAGAATCTCCCACCTGGAATCGCTGAGGTGGAAGAATCTTCCACCTGACATGAGGCGGCTTCTGTCCAAATTGGACAGAAGCCCGCTCCCGCGGCAGCTTCGAGGACGGCGACCCGGTCGGCCTTTGTCAGCGACGGGATGGCGTCGGTGGCGAGTCGTTCGGCGACGGATAGCAGCGTCGGCGGGTCGATGGTCAGCAGGTGGGCGAGCAATTCCGCCCGAATCTCCTTCCTCAGGAATTTCAAAGCGTCGAGAGAGTAGGGGTCGGCGACCGGCGGCACAATCGGGCTAATGACTTCACCCATCACGGGCGACGGCGACAATTCGGCGGAAGTCTTCGCGGGGTCAGCATGTACGTCTGTCGTCTGGTCGAAGAGGGTAGGTGTGGGTTGTTTGACTGGTTCGGGCTTGTCCGCATCTACCGGCAGAGTTGTTGACCCCGGCGGCGTGGGGGCATCGGCCTTCGTGGGTGGAACCGGGTACTTTTTGCCGTCCTTCCCAGTCCGGGTTTCGGAAGTCGAGGTGCGTGATTCCCGCACCTCGTCCTTCCGTCTTGCGTCAGCCACTAAGTGGTCGCCAACGCCGGCCATCTCAGCAATCGCACGGTTGCTGTGCTTCGGCAACCACATCAGCAACTTCTCGACACAACTTCTTTTATCCGCGTTCGTTCAGGTGAGGAAATTCCTCACCTGTTTCAAGCCGTATTTTTGGCTTATTGGTCTTGTAGCGACGGCCGTCCTGACCAGTGCGAGTGGAAGGCGGAGTGTTTAAGTCCGACTTAAACACTCCGCCTCTTCGTTCAGCGACGAACGACTGCGCAACGCCCGCCTTCTCGGCAATAACAGTATCAGTGTGCTCCGGAAGCAGTTTCAGCAGTAATTCAACGCACCTTCGCTTGTCGTCGTTGCTCCGCTTCAGGCCGTGCCCCTGATTGCTCGTGGCCGAGTCAATCGCGCAGTCTGTCTCCGTGCCCCGCCGAACCTCGCACTTCAACTCCGTCAGTTTGGCTTTCTTCGCCCCCTTCAAGCGGTGGTAGCCCTGCGACAGACGAAACCGTTCGCCACCGAGGTTCCACACCACGGGCGGCGGGATGTCGGCACCGGCGGTGTACGCGGCGGCGAGGTCATCGACGTGGCCACCATCCAAGCCCTTCGCGCGGGGTTGGATGGAGTTGTCCACTTCGATGTCGTCGAGTCTGAGTATCTGGAAGTCGGGCATGGTGTCGGCGTCCGTCTAAGTCACTTGGTGGCTGTCAACTGCTTCAAAGGGTTCTGACGGCGGGGGTCGTCCTGGGCGAGCAACTCTTCCGTCCTTGCCTACACGTTCGTCCGACTTCCCGATTTGGGAAGTCGATGCGAGTTCCGGATTGAGTGTTGGCGGAAAACGCCAACACTGTCTCCCGCAGAACCGAGCGAATCGGGCCGCCGACGGGCGTTCCACCATGAGGACGTTCCAGGCGGGTCATAGAATGGGCGTCACGCATTCGGGGAGGAGCGGCGGTGAGTCTGTACACGAAAGCGGGGCGTCCGCTCCAGGTCGTCGGCGACGCGGTCTTCACGGCACCGGGCAAGTACGTCGGGCAGAGGGTCGAGACGAAGGTGTTCGGCCCCAACGGGCGGTACGTGGGCACGGTCGTCGGGAACCGGCTCGTGTTCCGGTTGATCGAATCCGCTCACATCGGACCGTCATCCTCGGTGGAGCCGATCCCCGCGCAGACGATCCCGGACGTAACCGCCGCAATCATGTGGGGCGATGAGCCGTCGCTGCCGGACTGAGACGATGTGAATAAAATTTCGGCGGACTTTCTTTGTCTCCTTGTCTGGGAAGCCATGAATCACAGTGATGACGGTCGGCCGAGATTCCCAGCCGGTGCTCGTGCGGCGGCCCTTATTTGGATGATTGTCGGAGTCGTCGGCGTACTTGGGGCGGTCGGCACCGTGGCGACCATCATCATCCGGGGCGCGGGGAGGAAGGCTCCCGTTCCGGCCGATCAACAGGGCGCGGTTGACCCGATTGTGTCTATGGTTGTCGTCGGCCTCCTAATCTGCCTCGTGTTCTTCGTCACGGGCGCTCTGACGATTCAATGCAAGCCGCGGGGGCTGAAGGGCCTCGGAATTGTCTCGCTCCTGTTCTCGTTGATGTTTATCTTCTTCAGCGTGTTCGGCATCTTCGCCTCCTTTGCCGCTGGATTAAACCGCCCGGCGGCCGTCATCTTCTTGATCGGGTCCAGCTTCCTGCTCCTGTTCGGCCTCGGTCTGATGATCGCCGGCATTCTGGCCCTTTCATCGAACGCCGCTTACCAGGACTGGCGCGAGGTAAGAGGGCTGAACCGTATGAAACCTCGACGGCGGCGGGACAGTTACGAAGACGACTCCCCAGACCGACCTCGACGCCGGGACGCCAGCCACAATGATTGATTGATCGCCTCCATAGCATCGCCCCGCCCACGCTTCACCTGCGAAACTCTCCGCACCCCACGCGGAGAGCATCATGTCCACGGCGACCCCATTACCCGCAGTCGATACCTTCGACGAGTTCGTTGACAGTCTTCATCTCGGTGATGACGTGTCATGTGAGTTGATGGCACTTGCCTATCTGGTCATTGCCGAGATGTCCGCCAAGCAGGCTGAACGGATCAGCGACCGCCGCGTCCTCGAATTCGTCCAGCACATCGAGTCCCTCGCCGCCGGCCGCACGCTCGTCTCCGTGCCCTGGATCATCGCCGAGGCGGATGTGTTCCTGCGCCGGCCCACCCCCGCGTAACGGAGGGCCGACATGCGACTCCTGACACCCCTACGGTTGATCGCCCGCCTGTTCACGGGAACGGATCAAGCGGCGACATCGCCTCCCCACTGGGACGATCACAACCGGCGGGCCAACCGCGTCTCCCGGTGGCGTCGCCGCAAGCACCTGGCCGAGCGGTCACGGCGACGGAACCGCCGCTGAAACGTCTACCCAGTTTCACTTCCCCAAGCCCGGAGGTCGGATGGTCGCGCCGATGGTGAGCGTCGAGGTGCTGTTGGAAGAGGTGGACGGCGTCCTCCGCTCGGTCGCCCGGCGGGCGGTCGCGGTGTACGGGCTGCCGTTCGACGACGTGTTGCAGGACGCCCGTGCGATCATCGTGGCCCACGCCCCGCACTTCGACCCGGCCCGCAACCAGCCGCGGTACTGGGCGCGGCGACTGGCCCAAGGGGCGGTCCGCGACGGCATCGTTGCGCGGATGCGGCGGACGGGGGGCGAGCGGGGTGCGTCCGCGAAACCGTCGGCCGGGGGCGACGACGCGGCGGCGCTGCTGGAGCGGAAGGAACTGCGGGCGGGCGTCCGGGCGGCGTTGGCCTCGCTCCCGGCCCGGCAGGGGGACCTCCTCGCCCGGTACTTCGGCATCGACGCGGCCCCCGAGCCGTGCGTCCAGGCGCTGGCCCGGGAGTTCGGCCTGTGCCGGCGGACGGTGCGGGATCAGTTGGAACTGGCCAAGGCAGAACTCCGGCGGGCGTTGATCGCCTGGAGCCGGGCGTCCACGGCGGCGGCGCACGCCTGAACGGCCGTCGGGTACGGCCCGCCCGCCACGCCCGCCCGGGTGGTGAACCGCGTGAAGAACTCCCCGCCCCGGAGGATGACGAACTTCGGCAGGACCGTGGGGCGGACGTGCCCGGTGGCGATGGCCCGGCGGGTCGCGGACCAGACGCTGAGCGGGTCGAGCAGGTGCCCGCACAGGTGGCGGAGGACCTCGCGCGACGCGGACGCGGCCAGTTCCTCGGTCGGGTACAACCCCAGGCTGATGCTCCCCCACGTCGCGCCGATCCAGATGCGGGCCTGGAACCGGCCCTCGACGGTGTACCGGACGTTCGGCAGCGAGCACAGGCGGTCCCGGCGGCGGGGTTTAACGGCGGTCATGCGGGCGGGTTCCAGTCAGGCAGGGCGGGCGGAATTGGTGACGCTGGAACGTGGAGCGTACCCCGGCCGAACAAGTGGTCGCGATGCTGGGCGACGTTCCACACACGAGGCAAAAGACATGATCGAAGTGGTACGAGCGATCTCGGAGGCCAACACTTACACGTGTCCGCTGTGCGGCAGAACGGATGTTGCGAGATTAGAGATTGAAGGCGAGAACTGTGTGGTTCAGTCCTTCTCATCTTGCGCGACGTGCGGCCGTAAGGTTGAGGTCGCCTTCTCTGTCAATCCCTTGCCGGCACCACCGCAGACGCCGGGTCCGATTCGCAAGACGTTCGCCTATCACCGGCCGTCCGAACAGGGCGTGGGCAGGATCGCCACACTCCGCCGCCTGTTCTCCGAGTTCCAGGACTGCCTCGACATGCACTGCGCTAAGTCGCGGGAGGCGTCCGTCGCGGCCACGAAGCTCGAAGAGTGTGCCATGTGGGCCATCAAGGCCGTGGTGGTGAACGACCCCGAATCCGTCGTGACCGAGTGAGGACTTCCGTGGCGACTGATGCCGACGACCAACCCCTGACCCCGGAGCACCTCGCCGTCGAGCAGCGGCGGTTGCTCGCGTCCCGCCTGTACCTCCGCGGCAAGTCCCTCCGCGAGATCGCCGACGAACTGGGGGTGAGCCACACCCAGGTGCGGCGGGACCTGGACGCCGTCCGGGCCGAGTGGCTGGCCGAGGGCAAGGCGAACGTGGACGAGGCGGTGGCCCGCCAGGTCGCCCGGTACGAGCACCTCATCGCGCTCGCGTACCGGGCGTTCGACGAGTCCCGGGGCACACACGTCGTCACCCGGACGGAGACGAGCACCGGCGAGAAGGGCGGGACCAAGGATAGCGAGACGAAGGAAGAGATGGCCGGCGACCCGCGGTTCATCGCCGAGGTCCGGCACTGCCAAGAGGCGATCGCCAAGCTGAAGGGGTACAACGCGGCCATCAAGGTCGAGAGCACGCACAAGGGCGTCCTGGCGATCGACAAGGCACTGTCCGACGCGGTCTGACAACTCAGGGGGCGGAATGAAGACTCCGAAGTGGTTGAAGGCGGTAAGTGACTTCCTGACGGGTCGCGCCATCGAGGAGGACATCCGGCGGCTGCAAGACGCCACGGCCCGGTCGATTCGGGAGCGGTCGAATGGGACGCGGTTGCTGCCCCGCGGCGGGTCGGGGACTTCCCCGCCGACCGCCTGTGCCGACGTCCCCGCGATGCCGTTGCCCGCCATCAATGGCATCTTGCGGGCGTTGGGCCTACATGGAGGCAAGCCCGTCACGGACGTGCGGTTGGCGTTCACCTGCAAGGGCCTGCCCACCGTCCAAGTTACCTACCACGTCAACGCCGCGGACATGGCCCGCGTGACCGAGGAACTGAGGAAGTACGAACTCCGTCCCGTCGAGGGGCCGAACTGGAAGATCGTCCCGTCGGAGGGCGTATGAGTTCGCCCACGCCTGACCTGCGGTTCCTCGACTTCTACGGTGGCAACCGGACGCTGTTCGGCACCCGTGACGACGAGTGCTTACTCTCAGGCCCCGCCGGGACGGGAAAATCAATCGCCTGTCTGACGAAGCTGTTCCTGTTCGCCGAGAAGTACCCCGGCGCTCGCCTCCTCATCGTCCGTAAGACGCGGGAGAGCCTGACCGAGGCCGGATTGGTGACGTGGGAGAACGAGGTCGTGCCGAAGGGGCACCCGTGCCTCGAAGGGCCGCAGCGAAAGTTCCGCTCGTCGTACCAGTTCCCCAACGGCAGCGTGATCGTCGTCGGCGGGCTCGACAAGTCGCAGAAGGTGATGAGCACGGCCTACGACCTCATCTACGTCCAGGAAGCGATCGAACTGCGCGAGTCCGAGTGGTAAGACCTGACGACTCGCCTCCGCGCCCGGCGGGACGACGACGAGCAACGGGTGAGCGTGTCCTGTCGGCAGATCATCGCCGACACCAACCCGGACCGCCCGACGCACTGGCTCAAGAAGCGGTGCGACCGCGGGCAGACGCGGCTCATCGAGTCCCGGCACGAGGACAACCCGAGCGTCATCGACCCGAAGACGGGGAAGCCGACGCCGGACGGGGCCGTGTACCTCGCGAAGCTCGACGCGCTGACCGGCCCGCGGAAGCCCCGGCTGCGGTACGGCCTGTGGGTCCAGGCCGAGGGCGTCGTGTACGAGGGGTGGGACCCGCACGTCCACCTCGTGGACCGCTTCGACATCCCGCACGATTGGCCGCGGTTCCTGTCGATCGACTTCGGGTACACGAACCCGTTCTCGTGCGGGTGGTACGCCCGCGACCCGGACGGCCGCCTGTTCCTGTACCGCGAAATCTACATGACCCGGCGGACGGTCGCCGCCCACGCCGAGACGATCCTCAAGTGCGTCGGGGCGTGGGACGCCGGCCGGCGGTGCGCGAACTGGTTCTACGCGACCGAGCCGACCCCGGCCCTCGTGATCTGCGACCACGACGCCGAGGACCGGGCGACGCTGGAAGGCGTGCTCCTGCTCGGCACCGTCCCGGCCGACAAGGCGATCACCGCCGGCATCCAGGCCGTCAGCGAGCGGCTCGTGGTGCAACCGGACGGGAAGGCCCGCCTGTACGTTCTGCGGGACTCGCTCGTGGAGCGGGACGCGGAACTCGACCGGGCCGGCCACCCGTGCTCGATCGTCGACGAGTTCAGCGCGTACATGTGGCCGAAGACGAACGACGGCCGGGCGGTGAAGGAAGTCCCGGTGGACCTGCACAACCACGCGATGGACCAGATGAGATATATCGTCCAGACTTTAGCCACCCGCGGGTTCGTGCAACTCACCCCGGACAGCGTGTCGGTGGGCGGTGGCACGATCGCGGCGCAACTCCAGCGGGCCGGGGGTTCGGTCCACCCGGACGACGAGGACGACGACGGGGACACGGGCGGCAGCATGTTCGGCAACCTCTTCGGGCGGGTGTAACGATGGGCGTCCTTTCGAACCTGGCGGGCGTGTTCGGCAACTGGCGGCAGCCGGCGGCCTCGACGGCGTTGGCCCCCGCCACACCGGCGGCCCCGGGCCGGCCGCGGAAGCCGACCGCGAGTTCGTCCGAGAAGATCGGCGCGACGCTCGGCATCGGCGTCGGCGGGCGGGTGAACTTCCTGCCGTACATGGACTCGGCCACGGGCGACACGCCCGAGGTCCGCATCGCCATGCGGCAGATGCTCAAGGACCCGTACGTCAAGGCGGCGTGGCTCGCGCAGGTGTTCGCGGTTGCGTCGGAGGAGTTCCAGGTCCACCCGTACGACGAGGCGGACCCGGCGGCCCAAGATCAGGCCGACTTCATCCAGGACGGCATCGAACGGCTGCCCCTCGGCTCCGCCGGTCTGATCTTTTCCATCCTCGCCCCGCTCGGGCCGGACGGCGTGAGCATCGTCGAGCCGGTGAGCGAGATCGAGGTCCAGGGCCGGTGGGCCGGGAAGTGGGTGCCGAAGGCCGCGAAGTCGAAGGACGTGCAGTTGCTGTACCTCCTCGGCGACCGCTACCGGAACATCACGGCCATCCGGTCCCTCCGGTCCCCGGAGTTGGAGGACATGGACGCGGTGGACTTCCTCATCACGAAGTACGCGCCGCTGTTCGAGGAGCCGTTCGGGTGGGCACCCTTTCGGGCGTCGTTGGCCGACTGGTGGCTGCTCGACACCGTGCGGAAGTTGCGGGCGATTCATCATGAAAAACGGACGGCGGGCACGATGCTCGGCCGGTACCGGGACCAGAACCAGAAGTCGACGCTGGAGCGGCTGCTCAAGAGCCTCCGCATCTCGACGTGGGGCGTGATCCCGGAAGGGGTCGAGATCCAGTTGCTGGAGATGACGAAGGCGAGCGACACGGACTACGCGAAGTTCGAGCAGGACAAGATCGTCGCCGTCGTCACGGGGATCGCGTTCGCCGAACTCCAGATGCTCAGCGGGGACGTGCCGGACGGGCGGGGGAACGCGAAGGTCCACCAGGACACGAGCGACCTGCCGAAGTGGTACCTCAGCAAGCTCGCCACGGAGACGATCAACCGGCAGTTCATCCCCCGGTACGTCGACTGGAACTTCGGGGGCGTGCGGGGGTACCCGCGGTTCAGCGTCGGCGGGATCAACCCGGCGGACATCGAACAGGAGATGGACCAGATCGCCAAGCTACAGGCAGTGGGATTCGACGGGCAGGCCGGCCGGCCTGCCCTCTCGATCAAGCACTACGCGAAGGCACTGGGGGCACAACTCGCCGACCCCCGTGACCCGACGGACCGACTCGCGTCCGGCACGCCGCCGACTCTCCCCCCTCAAGGGGGAGGGTTCAACCCGCTCTCGGCGTTCGCCGAACTGAACGCCGCAGTGACGAAGCTGGCGGAGGAAGTCCGGGCAAAAAAAGCCCGGGGGCGGTGAGGCCCCCGATCCCGCTCACCGTGTTTGCCGAACCGCCCGACGGCCCGGCACCGCTCGACGACCAGTTCGCGCTACCGGGTGCCGACGGCGCGAAGGCCGTGGACCTGCTCGGGTCGGTGAAGGCGGCCGGCGTGGACGCGATGGCCCGCCTGTACCGCACGGCCGTGCAGCGGTTGCTCAATGACCCGAACCCGCTCAGCGCGACGACGCTGTTGACGGACGACGAGTTGCAGGAACTGGCCGACTACATCGGCTCGGCCTTGTCGGTGGGCGAACTGCTCGGCCGGGCGAGGGTCCACGGGCTGGCGGCGAAAGGGGAGGGACGATCGGCCCAGACCTTTGCCGAAGGTGACGAGGTGAACCCGTTTGAGGCGTTCGCCGACCCGGTCCCGTTCCTCCTGCCCCGGAACGCGGTGGACTACTTCCGCAACCTCGTGCCGACCCTCGGCATCGACCCGGCCCGGTTCGGCCCGCTCATGGACCGGCACGCCTTCACGATGGCCCACGCCGCCGACCAGGTCGTGCTCGGCAAGGTGCAGACGGCCCTCTCTCAGTTCCTGAGCGGGGAGAGGGATCAAGTCGAGGGCACCGACGCTGTGCCGGGGTTCGGGGCCGAGCGGGGCGGGGAAGTGGTCGAGCGGATGCTGAACGCCGCCGGGGTGACGCCGGCCAACCCGCAGTACAGCGAAATGGTCTACCGGACGAACCTGATGGACTCGTACCACCAGGGCGTCTCGGCCGAACTCGCGACCCCGGAGATGCAGGCGATGTTCCCCGTGTGGCAGTACCTCGGCATCGCCGACGGGCG
This sequence comes from Limnoglobus roseus, assembly GCF_008254045.1. Taxonomy (GTDB): domain Bacteria; phylum Planctomycetota; class Planctomycetia; order Gemmatales; family Gemmataceae; genus Limnoglobus; species Limnoglobus roseus. The sequence continues at coordinate 6,171,208 of NZ_CP042425.1, forward strand.
GGAGGGCGAGGACCACGCCCCGAAGTTCAACCGCTACTACCCGACTTCGGCGTCGTTCGGCGAGGTGCGTGGGCCAAGAATTTTCAACTGCCGTTGCAGTTCAGCCCCGGTCACGAAAGGCCGGTGGGCGAAGTTGCAAGCGGCCGGGGCGAGCGTTGAGTCAAATTGGTGATCCTCTGGAGGAGCGTATGAGCACGAGCGAATTGCGGGCCATAGCGGTCGGGTCATCGGTCACCGTCGGTTACCCAGCTAACGCCGCGAACTCTGTCCCCGGAGTGGTTACGGGCGTGCAGATCGGCGAGGGGAACCTCGTCACGTTTTACCGCGTGGCATGGTGGGACGGTCGGACGCGGCGGGAAGAGTGGCTGTCGCCGACCGAGGTTGTTCCAGGCGAGTCCGTGACGGCCTGTCGGATCGGCTTTACGGGGCAAAAGGATGAACGAATTCTGCGTTGATTGTGGCTGTTGGCACGAACCAACGGCGGACTGTCGAATGGAGTTGGTGAGATCCCTAACCTTTTTGGACTTTCAACATGACGACGATTGCGGAACAGTTTGCGAACGAGGCGGCGGCGTTCTCCCGGCAGGGCAAGCACCGGCTCGCGGCCGAGGCCCACCAGGACGCGGCCTTCAACTTCTGCGAGGCGAAGGCGCACCAGCGGGCGGTGACGCACGCCCTGTGCGCCGTGAGCTGCCACATCGAGGCGGGCGAATTGCCCGTTGCCGAGGACGTGCTGGAGAGCATTGAGGAGGAACTGCCTAAACTCGCCGGCATTGAGGACCACACGCTCGACTCCGTCCGCACGAAGAAACTGCAACTGAAGACGCTCCGGGCCGAGCGGACCCCCGTGGCGGCAACGACCGACTGGAACGGCCCCCTGAAGCCGATCGACGAATTGAGTTACGTACCATCGAACCCCAAGCCCCCGGGGGAAGTGGCGGAGGTCGTGTTGGAGACGCCGGGCGAACTACTCACGCCCCAGGACGTCCTCGACCGGGCGAAGGGCGTCGGCGTCGTGAACGTCACGATCAACGAGGCGGGCAACGTGTTCTTCACGGACGGGTACACCGTGGCCGAGGGCGAGGACGCCCAGAAGGCCGGGCACGACGCCTGTGAACTGATCCGGGAGGCCCTCGAAACCGTCGGCCTGACGACCGAGAACGCCGTCCACGCCGAGGGGAAGATTGCCGGCCGCGTGATTGTTCGCGGCGGGTCGGCCCTCATTTGACGGAAGAGTTACCACTCAGGCAGGGAAGTCGGAATCTTTACGGGCATGCCGACGGCCCCCGCAGATACCGCCCCGCTGACCCTCCGTGCCTGTAAGGGCGTGGAGGTGTTCACGACGGCGGGCCTCTCGCCGGACCAAGACGGATACACGCCGGACCAACTACGGCAGGCGGTCGAGAACTTCTACCTCCTCGGCGAGTTCCGCCTCAGCCTGCTCGACCCGCCCCTCGGCATCGGCCACGACGACGACCAGGACGTTCTCACGGCCCTGCTCGCCTCGGACCCGCGGCTCGCCCCGTACCTTACGGCCGCGAGCCTGGACGGCGACGACGGCCCGGCCGCCGGGTGGATCACGGGCCTGAAGGTCGTGCCCGATCGGTTCGCCAGGGGTGCGGTCGTCCTGATCGCCGACTTCAAGGACATCCCCGCCCCGATCGCCGACCTGATCGACGCCCGGGCGTACAAGCGGGTGTCGGTCGAGATTTACAACGACTTCGTCGATGGGCTCGGCAACCACTACGGGTTCGCCCTCCGCCGGGTGGCCCTTTGCGGATGGGCGCCACCGGTCAACAAGGCGATGGCCGACGTGCCGCTCACCATCGCCCAGTTCGCCGAGCCGAAACAACTGGCGTTTGCGGGCCGGCCGCGAACCGCCAACGCCGTCAAAAACACGTTCACCTGCTTCTCGGAGATGCGACCGATGAACAAGGCCCAGATGCTCGCCGCCCTCAAGGGCAAATTCACCCTGTCCGACGCCGCGGCGAACGCGATGAGCGACGCCGAGGTGGTCGCGATCTACAAGAAGTTCAGCGAGCCGACCCCGCCCGCTCCGGTTCCGCCCGTCGCACCGCCGGTCCAGAAGATGGACGAGGGCGCGCCGCCCCGGGACCAGATGATTGCCGAACTCCAGGCGGCCGGGCAGGACGCGGCCCAACTCGCCGCCCTCGACGACCAGACGTTGGCCACGGTGTACGCCCAGTGGAAGGCGCAACAGACGCCCGCCCCGGCGGTGCCGGCCGCGATGATGGCCGAGGTGAAGAAGTACAGCGAGCAGGCGAAGACGCTCGTCACGACCCTGACCATCGCCGTCGCGACGGCGAAGACGCAGGCCGACAACATCAAGCGGTACGCCGAAGAGACCGTCCGCACGCAGAAGGCCGGCAAGATCGCCGCCGCCCGCCTGGACCTCATCGGCGCGAACGGCGTCGCCCACTGCACCCCGGCCGAGTTCGACACCCTCCACAAGCCGACCCTCGAATCCCTCGACGACTTGAGCGTGCAGAAGTTCTCGGAAGGGAACCGCTCGTTCGAAGGGACGGCGTTCGCCAACTACGTCGCCAAGCTCAAGGCCCTGCCCGCCAAGAAGGTGTTCAGCGAGAAGTTGCCGGCCGGCGTCCTCCCCGGCGGGGGCGACCCGACCGCGGCCATCGACGCGGAAGTGAACAAGGTCCGGGCGTTCGCCGAGACGCACGAGACCGAGGTCAAGGCGTTCGGCCTGACCAAGGACGGGTACGTGAAGCGGTTCACGGAACTCAAGGCCAAGGTGCCCGACCTGACCGCCGAGAAGTACACCCGCCAGTCGGCGTGATGTTCTGACCCCGGTTATTTGCTGACGCCAACAAATAATCGCGGTTGGAATCACCCGCCGCGAAGCTGCTAAGTCCCGCACACTGCCCCGGAGTAACCGAACATGCCCCTCGCGACCGCCAAGCCCCAGAGCGAAATCCTCGCCCACAACCCGGCCGACACGAACTACCGCAAGCTCGACACCCTCGCCGCGGCCACGAAGTTCTACCCCCTGTGCTTCGCGGGCATCGACACGTCCAACGGCCTGGCGAAGAAGTTCGACGGGTCGAGTGCGACCGTCTGGCTCGACGGCGTCTGGGACATGGACAACGTCGCCAACCTCGACGCGGCCGACGCCGGGGTGGAGCAACTCCGGGTGTCCAAGCCGTTCGGCTTCCGGGTCGCCGTGGCCGCCGGGGGCGTGGCCGCGACCGACGTGAACAAGCCCGTCTACGCGATCTCGGGCAACGACTACCAGGTGAGCCTCACGCCGCCGGCCACCGGGTTCACCGAGGCCATCGGGTACGTCGAGGACGTCATCAGCGCGACCGACGTGCTCATCAAGCCGCGGTACAAGAAACAGCCGGCCCAGGGCGCGGGCGGCGGCCGGATGTCCTTCGCCTTCCCGGTCAACCTCGCGTCCGTCACCGGCACGCAGGACGTGGTGACGAACTTCACGCCGGGGTTCGCGGGCAAGGTGGTCGGCTTCTCCTACGTGGCCAACGTCCCGGCCACGACCGCGTCGAAGCTCGCCACGTTCAACCTCGAAGTGAACACGACCGACCTGACCGGCGGCGTCATCGCCCTGACGACGGCCCTCGCGACGCCGATGGGCAAGACGACGAACTCGACGGCCATCACCGCCGGCAACGCCTTCGGCGCGTCGGACTCGTTCTCCATCGAGGCGAGTTCCGTGACGGCCTTCGCCGAAGGCTCCGGGACGTTCGTCGTCGTCGTCGAGCCGGCCGCCAACAACTAACACCCCGGCCGCGTGGGTACCGTGTGTACGGTACCCGGCCGATTGAATTTCCCCCGACCACCGCCCCGGAGTTCCGCACATGTCGCCCGACGTCTTCACCAGCATCCTGAACACCGAACTGATGGTCGCCAAGGCGAACGCCGAGGCGATCGGGCCGGCCCCGGTCGAGCGGTTCTGCCAGGTCATCCCGTCCACGACCCGGGTCCACAACTTCCTGTTCGACTCCGTCGTCGGGGACATGAAGGAGTTCAAGGGCCACCGGACGTTCCAGAAGTTCGCGTCCGACGTGTACCCGATCCGGAACAAGCGGTTCGACAACACGTTCGAGGTCAACAAGGACGACGTCGACGACGACCAGGTCGGCGTGTACAAGCTCCGCCCGGCCCAGATCGTCAAGAAGTCCCGCCGGTTCTGGCAGCGGTTGGCCCTCCGGGCGTTGCGGGACGGGGAGACCGGCCTCGCGTTCGACAAGCAGCCGTTCTTCTCCCAGACGCACGGCGTCGGGTCGGTGGCGGCGAGCGGCGTCGGGGCGGGCGAGGGGGACGGGAACATCATGACGTTCACCGCCGCGAGCGGGGACGCGAAGAGCCACCGGATCGTCCTCGTGGTGAACGACGGGTCGACGGAGATCAAGCCGATCATCATCACCGAGCGGATGCCGGTGACGGAGTTGATGACGGACGCCGGGACGCCCCAGGCGGAGATGAACCTCGTGTACAAGTACTGGGTCGACGCCCGGTACGGGGCCGGGTACGGGTTCTGGTGGGACGCCCTGCTCATCAAGATCACGAACACGCCGACCCAGACGGAACTGCAAAGCTACCTCGGCAAGGCCGAAGTGCGGCTCCGGTCGTTCCTCATCGACAAGGCCCGGGCGGGCGACGACAGCACGGCGTTGCACGAGGAACTGAACTTCAACGCCGAGTCGGTGACGGCCCTGTTCGGCACCGGCCTGACGAACCTCATGCGGACGGTGCTCGGGGCGGACACGATCGTCCAGTCGGGCGCGCCGGTGACGAACATGTACAAGGGGTGGGCGTTCCCCCAACCGACGAGCTACCTGAACTAACCGGCCCCGCCGAGTCCGACATCCCGCCGCCCTCGGCCGTCTGCGATGGCTGGGGGCGGTTTCGCTTTCGAGGCGCGAGTCCATGCCGTGGGTCACGACCGCCGAACTGAAGAACGCGACGGCTTCCGTCCTCGGCCAGTCGCTCCGGGTGGGCGGGAGCAACGGGTCGGTGAACATCGCCCAGCACTGGGACGAGCCGGTGGCCGCGGCCGTCAGCTACGCCCGCGGCGTCATCACCCGGGCGCTCGCCGCCCGCGGGTTCAAGCCCGAGCAGATCGCGGCGTGGGACGAACTCCACGACTACCACCGGCGGGTCGCCCTGTGCAACGTGTTCCGGGAAGGCGGCCTCGGCACCGGGTACGACGGCCTCCACCTCGGCGAGTACTGCAAGGCGGTGGCGGAACTGGCGGCCGTCCCCGTCACGATCGGCGGTGTGATTATCGACCCGAAGGGGAGTGAGGGCGGGTGCAGTTCGGGCGACTTCGACTTCACGGCCGAGGTCCGCGTCCCCGGGGGGTTCGCCCACGAGCGGCCCCGACACGGCGGGTGCGGCGGGCCGGGGTACGGGTCGGACGGTGGAAGGGGCTGGCGGTGATCACCCAGACGTACTCCGCGGCCGACTTCAGTGCCCGCCTCGCGGCGGCGGCCGGGGCGGTCCAGCGGGGCGTGCCGGAGCCCCTGTTCAAGCCCCTCGGCCTGTTGTTCCAGGCGGACGTCCGGCGGCAGTTCTACACCGGCGTGGGGCCGACCGGCGTCCCCTTCCAGGCCCTGGCCCGCCCGCGGCCGGACGGCAGCGACAAGCCGCTGATGAACCAGGGCTTGTTGGCGAACAGTTACGTCGCCGAGGTGACGGCGGCGGGCGTCGTCGTCGCGTCGGCCCACCCCGGGGCGGCCTTGCACCAACTCGGCGGGGTCATCCGGCCGGTCCGGGCGAAGGCCCTGACCCTCCCCCTGACGCGGGAGGCGGTGCGGTACGGCAGCCCCCGGCGGTTCCCCCGCCCGCTGTTCGTCCGCGGCGGGTGCTTGTGCGAGTGGCAGGGGACGGGGCGGGACCGGGTGCTCGTCCGCCACTACCGGTTCGCGGCGGAAGTGACCGTCCCGGCCCGGCCGGTCGGGTTCACGGAAGCGGCGTTAAGCGACGCGGCGGAGATGCTGGCGGACTACTACCTCTCGATGGCGGGGTGACCGATGGCGTACACGGCGGACGTTCACGGGCGGATTCGCGACGCGGTCGCGGCGGCCCTCCGCGGCGTGGCCGAGACGATGTACGCGGACGGCGACGGGGCGTTCGGCGTGCCCGCGGAACAGGTCTACGCCGTCAACAAGTTCGTTCGCACGCAGGTGGACCTGCCGGCCGTCGTGGTGAGTTACGAGGGCCTGGCCGAACAGGTCCGGGGCGGGACGAACCGGGAGGACGACGTCGCCTACCCCGTGTTCGTCGGCCTGTACGTGAACGGGCCGGTGAACAACGAGACGGCGGCCGGCGGGCCGACCCTGACCCAGTTCCGCGACACCGTCCGCGGCCTCTTCCACAACCGGCGACTGGCCGGCGTGCCCGAGGTGTACCAGTGCGAGGTGTCGCCGCAACCGCTGGTGCAAGAGGGCCTGCCCGGGTACGAGCAACTGGCCACGTCCGTCGTCGTCACGGCGGCGGCCCGCGTCGAGCGGAACCCAACCTGGAGTAAGACATGAGCGACCTGGTACGGATGGGGTGGACGACCCGCCTGGGCGTGGCCGTGAGCAACCCCGATAACCCGCCGACCGACCCGACGGAAGAGATCGAGTTCCTCGATGATAACGTCGCGGACGTCCAGACGCGGGAGGACGCGAGCGGGACCACGGGCATCCGGTCCGTCCCGGCCGACCGGATGGTGGAGATGTCCCGGATGGTCGTCGGGTCGATCGTCTTCGAGCCGAAGCCGCTGGACCTGCAGCGGTGGTTCCCCCGGATCTACGGCAAGGCCGGGACCGGCTCGGGCACGCTCACCTTCGGCCTGGGGAATGTCCTCCCGGCGTTCGACCTGTTCAGCCTCCGGACGGGCGACACGACCGAGGACGGGGTGAGCGGCCTGCACGTGTTCCGCGAGTGCCGCGTGGCGTCGGCCACGTTCGAGTGCCAGGAGGGCGGGCGGTTCAAGTGCACGCTCAACGTCCTCGGCAAGGACCGCGACGCGGCGATCAACGCGGCCTACGAGTGGCCGGCCCTGACCTACGACCGGCAGTCCCCGTGGAATCTGGCGAACGCCGTGCTAACGGTGAACGGGACGGGGTACTCGTTCTACCGCTTCGCGCTCACCCACGACAACGTCCTCGCCCCGCGGATGATGAGCGGGAGCCTGTCGCCGACCGAGTTCCCGACCGGCGGCCGGGCCGTCCGCCTCGGCCTGTCCACGCCGTGGGGGAACGGCCTGCCGCTGCACCAGACGCTGCGGTCGAGCCCGCTGACCACGGCGGTACTGAAACTGGCCTACGGGAGCGGCGGGGCCGAGCGGTTCGTGCAGTTCGCCACGCCCCGGCTCATCCCGCCCGACTTGCGGTCGCCCGTCGTGCCCAGCCGCGGCGAGATCCGGTACGACGTGGAACTGATGGCGTGCGCGACGACCACGAGCGGGGCCGTGGACGCCGACTCGGAACTGGTGACGACGCTCAAGGTGGGGTAATTCGGGGAGGCTGGAACGATGGCCAACTTTCGGAACATGACGTTGGTTTGGAACATCTACCGCGGGACGTCGTTCGGGGGCGACCTTGAGTTTAATCAGGGGACGGAGGACGGGCCGGACTACGACCTGACGGGGATGACGGTGGTCGTCACCATCGGGGACACCGTCTATCGAAGCGGTGTTGCCCCACAGTTGACTGTGCCAGTGCCGACGAACGGCGTAGCACAGTTTCGCCTCGCGGACGCCGACACCGCCGCGATGACCGAGCCGCGGTACCCGCTCACCGTGGACATCGACAACGGGGGCGGGAGTACGACGCGGTACTGGGACGGCGTCGTCTACATGGCGTGACGGGGGCGGAATGTGGGCGGGTTTGGAGGGAGCACATTGGCCCCCTCGTTTGCTTCTGGCCGAGCAACCGGTCAACTTGACGGCGGGTTTGCAGGCACTCTTGTTTCGAGGTAGACAACGTGGGCAGCGTGTTCGGGAAACTGCAACCCCATGTCGTCTAGACACGCGCACATCAGTCGAGCGTCGTCCGGCAACCGGTCGACGAAACCAGCCCACCCGATCAACAGCAACTGCCGGGGCATGGGCACCAGCCCGGTGATGGCGTCCCAAAAGGCGTTCCAGTTTCGCCCATACCAGCCCGGAAAGTCGAGCGAGCGCATGAGCAGCGATTGCAACTCGTCGGCCGTATTCACTGCGGACAGGTCAATCTCTACACTCGCTCGCCGCGCATCCATCGCTAGAACCTCAGTCGCCGCCAAATTTGAGGTCGCGGCGAATCACTCCGATGGTTTGGCCTAGTGCAGAGAGAGCAACCGGTCAGGATGCGGCCGGGCCCGGTGCAGGCCCAGTTCGGCGGGCTCTATGCGGCTCCTTCGCCCGCACCGGTCACCGTCTCGATGGCGAACATGTCATCGATCCGCTGCCAGTCCACGCCGGTCAGTCCGGCCGCCGTCCAAACGACACCGACCCACTCAGTTATTCGGCCGTGGTACGGCACCCGCACGCAACCCGACGCCCAGGCCGGCCAACCCAGCCAGCGGCGGGACAACGCACCAGCCCGCGTCCGGGCCAGCATTGCCCCGGCGGCCCGGACGAAGGTCCGGTTCAGCCTCGGCGGGGGTGGGACCATCTCGTACCACCGGTCGTCCACATGATACGCGAGCGGCGCGTCCCGCCACGGGTGGTAGCGAACCGCGGTGGCATGGTCATGGATGGCCATCTCCAGGACCATCCGCCAGATTAGGCGGGCGAACGGCCAGTCTCCCGGGGACACGAACATTGCGTCCGCTGACGGCGTGTGTCCAGCCCATGCATGAGCGACGAGACCCACCCCGAAGCCCTCTGTCGCCGAACTTGTAATTCTCTTACACGTTGTTGGAGTATACTCGCGAACGAAACAGCCGGTCCAACACTTTTCGCCCCGCTTTCGCCGCCGTTACGGCTGGGCACCGGCCGTAACACTGCTACCCGATTGACGCGCCGCGCGACATAACGCGATTACTGCAGCGCCACGACAGCCGTGAGTGGGAACCAATTGGCGCGCTGCTGAGTGGGAAAGAGATCAATTTCTTACGGATGTGGTATCAGCCAGAGGCCTTCGCGGACACGGGCGGGCCGACCGATGCCCGCACCGACCCGGCGTTCGGGGTCGCCGTGACGGCGGTAGATGGTGGCTTCACCGCCGCCCGCAGTTGACCCACGCGGGCAAGCGGGCGCAAGTACCCGCCCGCTTGCCAGAAGAGTCGCAACGCCGCTCCGAACATGGTCAATCCCTCAAGACGGGTCGGTGGTGGTCAAAGGCCCGAGCGATGCCGCCCCGCGGGCGTAGGTTCCGCTCCATGCGATGACGGAGTCCGTCTCGTCGTACACGTCGAACGTCCCGTCGTTGTTGAACGTCACCTTGTTCCGGCCCGGCCGGATTGCGTCCCTTACCGTTCGCCCGCCATCGCTGCCGCCGGCCAAGTTCCGGCCGAGCACCCGGTCGGCCACCGCCGCCGTGCTGTTAGCGTCCACTTGGACCTGCCGCTGGCCCCGCACGTCATACGAGCCGTCCCCGTTCACGAGTGTCGCCCACCCCGACGTTACCTGCGCGGCCCCAGAGTAGACGAAGCACTCGTGGTCCCCTGTGAGCGTCCCCGTGAACGTCACCGCATACCGCCCCTTTGCAGTCGGGACTTCGCTCAGGCTGAATGGCGAGCCGGTGACTTGCGTGTCACTCCCGGCCGGGAAGACTCGCAGGGTCGGCGTCGGCAGGTTCGGGAGCGTCGTCAGGGTAATGGTCTGGGATGCCATGCGTTCACCTGTCAAGTTTGAGTGTTCGACGGAAGCCGCTCACGCGCAAGTCTGGGGGACGGCCAAACCCAGTTTCTTCTTGACCCTCGCAACCGTGCACGGGGCGACGCCGCACCGGGCGGCGATCTCGTTCGCCGTCCCGCCGTCCTTGAACGCCGCGGCGACGCGGGCCTCCGTCTCCTCCGGGGATCGCGGCGGGGTCACGTCGGGGTGAGCGAGTTTCGCTTTCGTCCACCGGACCAGTGCGTACGACACGCCGCACCGGGCGGCAATTTCGTCGGACGACAACTCGCCCTGCTTCAGCAACGCCTCCACCTCGGCCACCTTCTCCGGCGGGGCGTACGGCCGGTCGGCCCGGACGCGGTCGAGCGTGTCGTACTTGCCGCACGCCCGGCAGCGGATGTTTATGCTGCCGGACCCGTTCGGCCTGACGAACATTTCAGGCCGCCCGCAGTGCCGGCACGGGGGCAAGTCGCGAGAACCTTCGCGACCCGAGCGGACGACGGCCCCAATCGGGGGCAACTCGGCCTTCTCCCGCAGCCGCGACACGGCGGACAATTCCAGGTCCATCACCCGGCGGGCTGATAATCGTAACGCCTTTGCGGTGGTCGCCACGTCCGCCGCCGCGTGCCCTTGAAGGCCGAACCGTCGCACGATGACCGCGGCCTCGTCTTCTGGCAACGTGGTGAGGATGAACTCGACGTCGGCGGCGGCGTCGATTTTCCAGACGGACCGCTCGTCGTGGGAGACGAAGCGGACGTCTTCCACATCCTCGCCGGACTTGGCGTAGTGCGGGTTGCCGCCCCGCCCGCGGCCCTTGCCTTGCCGCCGACACCAATTCAGGCCGAAGAGGTGTTTCGTCATCGAGTTCGCGGCGAAGGTGGAGAACTTGGCCGACTTACCGCCGTGCCCGACGCTGGCGTCGGGGGAGTAGTTGGCCGCACACCGGGTCAGGATGAAAAACGCTTCCGACTCGACGTCGTCCCGCCCGAACCGGTCGCCCGTAGCCTTCTGGAAACTGTTGACGATCTTGTAGGCGAGGTTGATGCACGAGGCGGCGAGGGCCTGTTGCTCCGGCGTGAGCGGGTTGTACTTGTCGGGGTGACGGGGCATCAACGAACCTCCACGAGATGAACCGGGTCGAGTCGGTTGGCGGGCATCGGCCCGACCCACGGCCGGCGGGACCGGGCGAGCCACGTCCGCCAGTCGTCGGGCATCCGCTCCCGAACGAGGTCGGACGCGGCCCGCACCGCGGCGGCTTCCGTCGGGAACCCCGCCTCGGTCACCGGGTTGGCGAACACGAAGTGGGGCGTCCCGTTCTGCCAAATCCGCCCGACCCACACGGCCGGCCGCTTGGGGTCAAGTTCGTCGTTGAACGCCTCAATGAACGGGCGGCGTGATTGGCCGGTCGCGGGCGGCGTCCAGTCCTCGCCCCACCGCCACTTCAGGTACCGGGCGACGAGCAGACCGGTGGCGACCGGGTCGCGGGACCGGCGGATGAATTGCACCTCACGCCCGCCGACCCACGGCGCGGCCTCCCAGATTTCGGCCGCGTAGAGGAGGCGATCGCGGCCGAGTTTGCCGTCGAGGGCGGCCTGCTTGTGGGCCGTCACGTGCCGGTACCGCCACGGGCTGCCGTCCACGTGGCTCGGGTCGTACTCCTGCAACGCCAGCACCTCGGTCAGGGACGCGGGCACGGCGGCGAGGCCGGGGTAGGGGTCGTCGGTCATGTCGGAACGTACCGGGTGTGGTGTCCTCAACCTTCCCACCCGCCTGCCTGACTGCTCCCCGGCACACTCAGGCAGGGCCGGCGGAATCTTGCTGGCCATGTACTTCCGCATCGGCGCGACCCCGTTCGACCCGAACTCCGTCTCCGTGACCCGGAGCAGCGTCGCGCGGCTGAACCGGGCCGGCAACCCGATCGCCCGCCTGTGGGCGTGGTCCGTCACCGTCTACCTCGGGTCCGCGGCGACCACCCCGGCCGCCCGGCAGGTGGACTTCGTCGTCCAAGAGGCCCGCCTCCACAACCTCCTCGACGTGCCCGGCCAGGAGTACGCGCTGCACTGCGACAACGGCACCCCGGCGATGGTCCTCTCGCCCGTCGGGGCCGTCGCGCCGCCCAAGGCCGTCGAGGTCGGCAACCTCGTCGAGGGCCGGGGCGAGTACGCCGGCAAGCGGACGATCAGCTTCAAGGTGACGGCCGAGTACCCGCTCACGGGTAACAAGGGCCTGCTCCTGAACTTCGAGGAGACGCTGTCGTTCGTCGGCGACGGCGGGCCGATCTGGGACGACTACGGCGCGGACAGCGGGTACTCGATCCGCCAGGTCATCCGCCCGAACTCGAAGTGCTTCGCCTACCAACAGGGCACGGCCACCGGGTACCTCGCGTACCCGAACTTCGGCGGCCCCCACGGCTCGCCGATCTCCCTCTGGCCGGCCGACTACAAGTCGAACCTGAGCCGGTACGACGTGGTGACCCCGCGCGTCACCGGCGAGACGTACACGGACTTCACCATCACCTGGGCGTACTCGCACGAGCGGTGGGGCACCCCGTTCGTCGGCGTCCCCCACCTCTGGAAGTAACCCATGCCCTCCGACAAAGTCCTCCGCGGCAACGCCACCCCGGTCGCGGACGTGTGGACGTACACCGTGACCGACGCGGGGAGTGGGAAGGCCCACGGCGTCGCGGCCGGCAGCGGCAAGGTGATCGCCCTGACCCTCGGCTCCGGCGAGACGACGGCCTCGGCCGCGGCGAAGTTGCAGGGCCTGCTCGCGGCGTCCCCGGCCGGCGAGTTCTACGAGTACAGTTGGGCCGCGAACGGGGCCGTCGTCACCGGCACGGCCAAGGTCGCGGGCGTCCCCGGCGTGTTCACCGGGGCGTTCACCGCCCTGGCGGCGACGCTGACGAACTCCACCCCCGCGAAGGGGCCGAACTTCTTCAACGACCCGAAGAACTACACCGGCGGGACGCTCCCGGTGGACGGCGACCGGATCGTGTTGGACGAGAACTCCCCGGACGCCCTGTACGGCCTGACGTGGCTGCGGGACGGCCCGGTCGTGCCGGCGAAGATCGAGACGGAAAACTTCACCGGGTCGATCGGCCTGCCGCCGGTCCGCGGGGCGTCGAACACCTTCTCCACGGCGCAAGGCGCGACCTACCCCGAGTACCGCGAGCGGTTCCTCCAACTGGCCGCTGGCGTGGCGGAGGTGAACGTCGGCCGGGGCGAGAGCGACACCGTACCGGCCCTCGTGAACCTGGACCTCGACGGCGACGACGTCACCCTGAGCGTGTACGGCGGGACGGTCAACGTGCAGGGGACGACCGGCCACCCGCGGCTCGCGGTGAGTCAGGGCCTGGTCACGGTCGCGGGCGACGTCGGCTCGACGGGCGGGTTCCTGGACGTCCTCATCGGCGACGAAGGGGACAGCGGGACCGACGCCAAGGTGGTGTTCGGGGACGGCGCGACCGTGCCCCTCGTCCACAACCAGAGCGGCGAGTCGGAATCGTCCGCCACGGTGACATCGCTCGAAATGGGCCTGAGTGCCACGTCGCACCGGCAGACGGACGGCAACTGCACGGCGACGCAGTTCGGCGGCCTGATCGACTTCCGGTCGGACGGCACGCTGACCGTGACCGCGACCGGGATCGGGACCACGGTGGACTTCTCTCGCGACCCGCGGCCGAAGGGTTTGGCCTCGTCGAGCAGCTTCCGGGCCGGGGCCAAGTTCCTCGACCCGGCGAACACCCGCACGAGCGGCAGTGGCGCGACCTACGACCAGACCAGCCTGCCGCTCTCCAAACTCGGGGCGAGTGTCCCCGTGGTGAAGCCGTAGCACACGACTCGTCGCAATCCGCTGATAAATTGCGATGAGATTGCGATGAACCCTTGAGGAAGATTCCGTGACGTCGTTGAAACTGATCCGGGACGGGATGAACCTGCCCTTCAAGATCCAGGCCCACGGGCCGGACGGCCCCACCCTGGCCGGCGTGTACCGCCCGCTGTCCCGGGAGGCGGTGACGGATCTGACGGCCGACGTGAACCGGGAGCCGGCCGGCAAGGCCCGCGTCCGGGCGACGGCGGCCAAGGTCGCCGAGCGGGTCGTGAGTTGGGACTGCGAGGACGGCCCGCCGACGGCGGAGAACGTCGCCGCACTCCCGCCCGCGTTCTTCGACGCCCTCGAACTCGTGGTCACCGGGTACGCCCGGAGCGGGGCCGACGACGAAAAAAAATCCGCGTTGCCGCAGTGCTGATGCTACTGCGGCCGGAGTGGGACCGGACCTGTGCCGACTGCCAGCGGTTCCAGTTCGACGACGAGGAGGAGTCCCCGCGGCGGGGCCGGGTCGAGCTGACCCGCGACGGCGACCCGCTCCCGCGGGCGACGGACCCGCCGTGCCGCCGGTGCCCGAAGGTGCCGGCGTCCGTCCTCGACGTGAGGCAACGGACGGGCGGGCGGGTGACCCCGGCCGACGCCGTCGAGCCGGACGACCGGCACCGCCGGGCGGTCGAGCACTACCTGGCGTGCGCCGCCGTGAACCAGTTCCCGGACGACGACTGGGTCCGCGACCACGCCCGCCTGATCCGGCCGCTGGCCCGGCAGGCGGACGACCGACCCCTTCTCCACCTGACCGCGGCCGTGCGATCGCTGGCCGGCCGCGTCGCGAGGGATTAACGTGCCGGACGAGATCCAACAGGGCCTGAGCACCTACCCCGGCGTGATCGGGTTCGAGAGCGTGTCGTACGCGGTCGAGCACGGGAAGACGCCGGGCCGGGTCATCGCCACGAGCCGCTTCCCCCCGGTCGGGGTGGCGAGCGGGGGCGACTTCGTCATCACCGACGGGCAGCGGTCGCTCACCGTGCGGGACTGCAAGTACCAGCGGCTCGAAACCGAGGTGTCGAACGACGGCACCGGCGGGTGGCTGTGGACGCTGTACTTCCTGGACCGGGGCTGGCGGTGGCAGACGGGCAAGATGTCCGGCCACTACAACCAGCGCGACACCCGGGGGAACCTGAAGCCGCGGACGGTGAAGACGTTCACGCAGATGGCGGAACTGTGCCTGAAGGAGATGGGCGAGAAGAAGTGGGATATTGATTTTCCCGACGGCGTGACGATGTCCCAGGTGGCGAACGTGCCGGACAACCCGGCCCCGGGCCAGACGACCCCGCCGACGAGCACGAACCCGGAAATCGTCTGGGACCACCGCGTCCCCCTCGACTGCCTCCTGGACCTGTGCGACCGGGCCGGCCGGCGGTTCATGCGGTGCCCGGTCCGGGACATCGTCGTCATCAAGCGGCCCGGGGACGGGGCGGCCCTCCCCGCGTCGCCCCGGTTCATTTCCGTGGCCGACGGCCTGGACGCGACGACGACGCCCCCGGGGGTCGGCGTGTACGGCGGCCTCGCCATGTTCCAGATGCGGCTCAAGCTCGTCCCCGTGGGCCTGGAGTGGGACGGCCGGTACGTGCCGATCGACGAGCTGAGCTACCGGCCGAAGCGGAAGCCGCAGCCGGGCCGGTACCGGGTGACGTTCACGGGCGACTTTGACGCGGTCTACGCCAAAGTCAACGGCCAGGAACTCGGCACGCTCGACCCGGCCGACCCGTTCAACGCGGCGGCGGCGGCGGCGTGGCTGGTCGATCAGATCGCCAACAACCCGGCCCTCCAGGGCACGGTGACGGCCACCGGCGGGGGCGGGGCGGTGGACATCGCCGGCACGGTCAACGGGCAGGCGATCGACCTCGTCTTCAACTCGTACCCGATCGTGGGCGACGCCGGGACCGGCTTCACGGTCGAGCAGATCGACCGGCCGATCAAGAGCGCGTGGGACGGCACGCCCGTCCCCGTGTTCTGCGACGTCGAGCCGACCGACCGCCTCGACTACCTCCAGGCCCAGACCCTCGCCGCGCAGTCCGTGTTCCGGTGCTACCGCGTGGCCGACGAGGACGTCAGTAGCGGGGCGCGTGAGAAGACGCCGGACAGGCCCGGGTCCACCCTGACCATCGACCCGGACCTCTACGACGACGCGCTCTCGTACGTCGTCGTCGTGAACGGCGTCATGTTCCAAACGGTGGGGCAGGAGTCGGCGGCCGGGGCGATCGCCGACCTCGCGGCCCAGATCACCGCCTACACGGGCCTCGCGGCCCAGGTGACGGCGGCGGTGGACCCGACGACCGGCGGCCTGCGGATCACGGGGGTGAACGACGGCCCGGCCCCGACCGTGGTCATCACCAGTGGCGAGGCGGCGGGGGGCGCGTCGGCCGCGCCGATCCCCGCCCAACCCCCGCAGCCGGCCGCGTCGAAGCCGATCTTCGTCCCGTACTACGGGCCGGTGAAGAACCGGGACCAAATCGTACTGCTCACCGAGAAGGTCGAACAGGTCGTGCCCGAGAAGCCGAACCCGGACGTCCTCGCGGCGGCGGGCAGTCCCGGCGTCGCCGGCCTCCCGGCCCCCCAGGCCGACACCTACTTCGGGTACAGCCGCGGCCAGCAGCCGACCGTGTACGGGGCGATCTGCAACGGCATCGAGCGGGGCATCTTCCACCCCGCCGGGTTGCGGGGGAACTGCCCCGGCGACCGGCGGGTCCGGGTGCCGTTCGTCGTGGACCCGGTCGGCCAGATGATCGTCTTCGACACGCCCGTCTACTACGAGAAAAAAGTCGGCGGCGAGAAGGACCAGGACTGGGTGTACGTCGCGGCGAACCTCGTGCTGGAGACGGCCGTCAACGTCCTGGAGAACGACACGTACGGGCCGCTCCGGTACCTGCGGTGGGTCCAGTTCGGCAAGCCCGAGCCGGGGAGCGACAACCGGGACCGGAACATGGAAGTCGATTTCTCGAAGTACGGCATCAAGAACACGCCCATCAAGAACGTGAAGCTGCCCCGCCGCCGCGAGAACATCGGCACCAGCGACGTCCCCGTGAAGGGGGTCGAGTGGTACCCGCACGAGGCCGACGTCGTGTACGCCTGCATCGGCGACTACACGTACGACGCGAAGGCGGACCGGCACACGCTGGGAGGCGTCCGCACCGCCCCCGACGACGTCAGCGCGAAGGTGGCCGACTACTACCTGCTCGGCCACCTGCTCGAACACGAACTGATCGACGCCCAGACGGCCCGGTACCGGGGGCAGGAACTCATCCCCCTCGACGGGGCCATCCAGCACGTGTCGTGGAGCCTGCCCGGCGAGGTGGTGACCACGGCCAGCCGCAACTCGTCGCACGGGGCGAACCCGCTGACCTACCCGCAGAGGCGGCGGGCCGAAAATTTAGACGCGGACCCCGAGCGGGCGGCGTTCAACCGGGTGTCCCGGGCGGCGGACGGGCTGCTGAACGGGATCGCCGCCGCCGGCACCTACGTCGCGCGGCTGATTAACGGCAGGCGGTAAAGGGGCCACCATGAGCGAGGCGACGAAGAAGGTCAGTCTGATTTTCGCGGTCGAGGGCGGGGCGCAGGCCGCCGCCGCGTTCGGCCGGGTGGGCGACGGCGCGAAGTCGGCCGCCCGGGAGGTCGCCAACCTCGCGACCACCCTCCGGGCCGCGGCCAACGGCGCGACCGGGGGCGACCCGTCCCGCCCGCCCATGAACCCGCTGGAGGCCATGATCCGGAGCGGGGGCGGCACGCCGACGCAGTCCGGGTACATGGACGTGAGCCGCCTCTCGCGGCCGGCGTCGGCGATGGACATGGCCCTCCTCGGCCGGCACGCCCGCGACCAGCGGTACGCGGAGGCGAACCGGCTCAGCCCGTACCACGCCCCGGACTCGTCGCAGCTGCCGGACGACGTGCGGACGTTCAGCGAGCGGAACTACGCGGCCCGCCGGTGGGGCCAGACGGCCGTGAACGGCCTGGCCGGGGTCGGGAAGGGCCTGGACGCGGCGAACGCCGGCCTCGCCCGGTTCGCCGGCCGGGCCATCATCCCCCTGGCCATCGCCCAGCAGGCGGCCGAGGGGGCGGGGGCGTTCCACTCCGAGCAACTCGTGAAGTACCAGGGCGGGTCGGAGGGCGAGCAGGCGCGGGCGGCGGCGAACGGCATGTGGCTCAGCCGCCAGGCCCTCGGCATCGCCGACACGTTCCGCGGGCGGACGCAACAGTTCGGCCGGGCCGAGTACGACGCCCAGTTCGAGAAGGTCCGCCGGGAGGGCGAGGAGCGGTCCCGCCAGGAGCAGAACCAGATCCGGTTGCAGCGGATGGAGTACGAGGCCCGGAGCGCGACGCTGAACGCCGACAGGCGGGTGGCAACGCCGGGGGTGTTCGACCGCGGCACGGTGGGCGGCGAGCGGGCGTTCCGGGAGGACACCGCCACCATCGGCGCGCGGCAGGGCGTGCTCGACGCCGAGAAGGAGAGGGCGGCCCTGGAGCGGTTGCAGGCGTCCCAGGAGGGGATGAAGCGGGACCTCCAGGTGCGGCTCGGCCAGTTGCAGACGGAGGCCGGGCGGTACTACAACGAGGCCCAGGCGACCGGCGGCGTGGACAAGTACGTCGCGCAGAACAAGGAGGGGTACCGGCTGACGGCCGTGCAGGACGCCCTGAAGGAACTCCGCGACCTGGAGGGGAAGATCGAGGACACGAAGGCCCGGGCGGTCGCCGCCGGCGCGCAGGTCGGCCAGTCCCGGCTCGGCGTCATGCAGTCCCAACTCGGCGTCCTGGAGGGCCGGGAGTCGCAGGCGGCGGGGACGGCCCGGCGGCTGGGGTCGATGACGGCGACCGAGTTCCAGATGGCCCAACAGGCGGCCCGGCTGGTCGAGGCCCACGGCATCGACAACGTCCCCCGGCCGACGCTGGAGTTGGCCCGCCCGCTCATCCCCCAGTACGTCGAGAAGCTGGAGGAGAAGCGTGGCGCGACCCGGTACGACCAGAACAAGGACTTCTTCGGCGGGTTCGGCGAGCACCAGTACGGCCTGAACGACGTTCGGGGGGAGATCGACGAACTGCGGAAGATTATCGCGAACGCGAATGAAGCCGTGAAGCGGGGGGCGGCCGACGACGCCGCGATTAAACTTGCTGGCGAAGAGTTCGCTAAGACGATGATGCGTTATTCAAACCAGGGGACTATTGCCGGTTTGAGGGAGTCTAAGCGGGCGGTCGAACAGTCCAACACCCGCGGTACGCGGTGAGCGTTACCACCCGTGGGGAAGTCGCTCCGTCGCGAACACGGCGGAGTAGAGATTCAGGGCGTCATCACTCGGCTTCTTTCCCGACTTGAGGGAATCGACGAGTTCGGGCAGCGCGGCACGGTGTTCAACGTCACCCATAAGATGGTTGATCCAGTCGCCTATCACGTCGAACTTTTGATCCTTCTTGCTGAGTACGTTTTCCCATCCCCACCGCACCAGTTCTCGGAATTCAGGCATTTTGCGGGTATACTCAAGGACTCGCATGGCAAAGTATCGACATGCGGGGGAGTTCTGCCCAAATCCTTTGACCTGGGACAGTTCCTTGTAGGTTGCTTTCAGGTTCGTCAAATCCGCCGACTGGGCCCTCGCAAGCAATTTCAGTTCATGAGGTTGATCGACTTTACTCATCTCCGAAATGTCACGTCTCGCCTTTGCGAGTGCCGTCTTCTCACTCTCAGACCGCTTGTTGAACTCGTCCAAAAAGGTGTCGATAGAAACCGTCTTCTCGATCGGTGGGCTGGCGATCGGGGTACTATTGCCCGAACATCCGGTGAGAACCGCCATAACGAGAAACGCGCAATGTCTCATCACCACTCACTCCCCGAATCGATGGCGTCCATCTTCGGTGAGTGAGTGGTTGAGGTCAAGGACCTTCCGTGGCATCGTTTTCAGACTTATGACTGCGCCGGCGGCCAGTAGCCGACTTTCTCCAAGAACTCGCGGAGGGCTACTTTCGCCACTGCGGTGCGCTCGGGCGGAACGCGATGTGAGTGGACATAGGCCATCAAGGCAGCGTCCTCTTCTTCGGTGAGTCGCAAGAACAAGGGTGCCGGCCCCTTCTTCTCTTCTTCCTGGGTGTTCGACGCCTTTTTTCGCTTTGCCATGACGGTAAGCATACCCTCACCTCTCGCTAAAGACGACGATACTAAACGCAACAATGATACATTGTTCGGTCTTTGATATCGACGGCAATCAAAAAATCTTCTTGACTCAGATATCATTGATATCATACACTCTGATGATATCGAATTGAACGAGTGAGACGAGGAGTCTGCCCGTGTCCGCTTGCCCCCCAGCCGTCATCGCCAGTTACCAACGGCCGGACGGCACCCGCATTCAGGTTCGCAAGCACCCTCGCGGCGTGGGCCTCCAGACGCGGTGCGTACAAGCCGACGGGCAAGGCTTTCCGTTGTGCGACGGCACGCCCGACCTCCGCTGGTGGGACATCACCGAGGGGTGGCAGTACCTCGCCATGCCCCGCGACGTCTATGAGGCGGCGATGTTCGGCGACGCGGCCTGACCCTTTCCCCCTTGCACGGAGGTTCTTCTATGGCGACCCGCACGTCCTGCTCGTGGTGTCATGAACTGGCCGAATCGCCGCATTGCCCCGCGTGCGGCCACCGGGCCGACTTGCCCCGGACGGCGTGCGACTGCGTGGTCTGCTCGGCCCGCGTCATGGGTGCCGTACTCGGGCTGGCCGAGCACCACGAACTGGTCGCCGCCGGTCAGAACGCGAACGACGCCGCCTTCACCCGGCGTGAGGCAGGGGCCTGCCGGTGGCTCGCCACCCTCATCCTCGCCCGCTTGATGTTCGGGCCGGGCCGAACACCCTCGGCCGGGCAGACGTGCCCGTGATGGACAGTCCGACGAACCACCGAGGCAAGGACGCCTCTCCCCCCGTGCGGTCCGGCAGAGCCGCCGGGGGTTGATCCACCACTACCCCAGGACAGCGTAGTCCACCGCTGCTAACGGATACCGCCTTTCGCCGGGCGGTTGGGGAGTCTGCACGCCCTGAGCGGCGGGCAGTCGATACCTTCCAACGGAGTGCTTACCATGTGCCGAGTCCGAAAGCCGAAATGTGTCGAGGGGTTGGACACCGAATCGTTCCACGTCTGGTACGTCTCCCACCGGCCGGGCGGGTACTTCGTCCAGTCGAAATCGGGCACCGTCGATGAGAAGCACGGCCAGTTTGTGTCGGCCGAGGACGCCCAAGAGTACCACGACGACCGGTTCAACGAGTTCGACGGCGAGCCGGACGACGACCACGAATCCCGTGGTGCGTTCCTCTTCGCCATGGCCCGGTGGATGAAGACCGACCGCCGCGGGGCTGACTTCGGCCGGCTCGCGAGCCTGTTGTCCGAGGTGTACCAGATTGCCACCCGCCTCCGCCTCGAACACCCCCGAATGTGCGAGTGCCCCGGGTGTCTGTACCTGATGGCGATGGACGAAGTTCGGCCGGGCGTCCGCAAGTTCATCTGGGACGGGATCGACGAACTCCCCGACTCCGTCAAGGAGTTGAGCGCCGCCCTCGGCCTGAACTTCCCCCGGGACCGCACCGACCTCGGCAAGCGGTTCCGCCGGGCCAAGGTCGAAGCCGCCGCCCGCCCGCGGTTGATGTACGTCCTCCCGTCCCAGGTCGTCCCCGCCGGGTCGTGATCGCCCCCACCCCATGAGTTGACTGATCGCCTTCCACCTTCACCACCGAAAAGGAATGCTTCCCATGTGCCAGAGTTCAATGAACATGAGCGTGAGGGCCGATGTTGACGGCCCGACCTACCTCCCCTCGGCCGTCGCGCGTGCCCCGCACTGGCCACGATTCGTCATCGGCCGCGGCGGCCCGGAACACGGCCACGATTTTTACGTCCGTCGGCCCGGCCCCATTAGCTCTCGCGACCAAGTGTCACGGGTCCTGCGGGAAGCCGCGGCCGGGGAGGTTGACGGGTTCACCGACTGCCCACTCGAAGTCGGGGCGTTCGTCGCCGCCGCCACCGAGTGGGCCGAAGGGACTGTCGAACTCCGCCAGTACCAGCAATTGGCCCGCGTCCTCGACTTGGCAACGGAAATCGCGATGGACATGCTCGCCGCCCACCCCCGCCTCTGCGGGTGCCCGCTGTGCGTTCTCCTCGCCGCCCACGACGACCGCCAGCCCGGCTTCCGGCAAACGGTCTGGGCCAGCGTCACCGAACTCCCCGCCGTCATTAGCCCGATCAGACGGATGCTCGCCGACCGGATCGGCATGGGCGGTGTCTCGACCGCCAAGGCCATCCGCCTGACCGAGGGCCGGCTGTCGGACGACGTCGCGGAACACCTGTCGTACTCGGCCCATCGCCCGGCCGGCCAACGAGTCCCCCGTGCGACCTGCAACCTGTAACCGACTTCCTTCTCTCAACCACTAACAGGAGTTTTCCAATGGTTCAGCCACGGTTCGAAACCCGCACGCGGTGTGGCAAACTTGAGGACTCGCTGCCCGAAGGGGCCGCCGAGTTCATCGACATTCTGAAGCGGGCCGATCAACTCCGCGAGGACATGATCGACTTCGCCCGGCGTGGCAACGCGGTGCCGCTCCTGCAACAAATCATGGACCACCAGGGCGACCGGGAGGCGTCCCTTTTCGCCCGCGAAGCCATCGACGCCCTCTGCGGCACCGCGTTCCAACTCCGGGCCTTCCGCCTCGTCCTGATGGCCGACTTCGGCTCCCAGAGGTGGTGGGACGGCACCGAGTGCAAGGGGTGAGCGTGAACATTCCTGACGAGCCAACCGGCCCCCGGGGTGCCATCGTAGGCACGGTCACGCTTTAAGAGGACGTGACAACCGGGGGCCGGTTCCTTCTTCTTCCCGAACCGGCTATCTCTGCCGGCGTCAGCGTGGCGGTGGGTAGATTCTGGTCGAAAAGATTTGGTTCAATCCCAACGTTTCTCACCCGAGGTTCATCGTGGCAACGACCACAGTTCAAGCACTTATCGCCGCCGCCGAACAAGCCGAGCGGTACATCCTCGATGAGGGGGGCCGACCGCGCGGCGAAGTCATCGCCGCGATCCGCCTCGCCATCGCCGACTTGTCGCCGGACCATCCGCGTGTGTGGGGGTACCAGTGCCGGTGGTGCGCTAAGAGTCTCAAGTCCGCCGAGCCAAACCCGACCCGCTCGCCCCACTGCTCGCAGGAGTGTCGGCGACAACAGTTCGACTCCCACGCCCTCGCCCAACAAAGGGCGTACAGGCTCCTTGACGGCGACATGACGACAGCCGACAAGGCTGGAATCATCGCCGCCTGCATTCGGCTCAAGTACGGCGACAACCCCCCGCGACTCGAAGCGGACGTGACGGGCTATCACCAAAAGCTCTTCTACGGCGTCGGGTTGACCCAAGACGAATCGCTCTCCCTCTTTCTCGCCGTTTGCGCGGAACTCGACCGCCGCAAGGTACCGGCCGACGACTCGAACGAACACCACTTGTAACGCCAGACCGGAACGCATTGGCCGAGGACCGGGAACATTTACCGCATGGACGCACACACACCGATGAAATGCCCGACCCTCCAACTGCAAGAATCTTGCAGTTGCGACACCGCCGACCGGGACCGCCTCCTGCTGTCGGTCCACAATCTCGTGAAGATGCTCGTCCGCCAGCGGGTGCGCGACCCCGAACGGGCCGAGGACGTGGTCCAGGACGTGTGCCTCCGCATCCTCCACACGTGGTCGCATTGGGACAAGGCGAGGGGCCAAGCCTCGACCTGGACCAAGTGGCAGGTGCGGTCCGTCGTCGCCCGATCGGGGGAGCGGGCCAAGCGTCGGGCCGCACGCTACAAGTCGCTGACGGAGAAAGTCACGGACGGCCTGTACGCGGACGACGGACTCCCGGCCGAGGCGGTCGAGCGGGCGGAGGTCGTCGCCCTGGTCCGCGAGGCGGTGGCCGCCTTAGACGATGCGACGGCGGAACTGCTCCACGCCCGGCACGTGGACGGCGAATCGGGCAACGGGATCGCTCGCCGAATGGGCCGCTCTGGCGGTGTGGTGCATCGCCGATTAGTCCACGCCGAAGGTGATGCGATGTACGAACTGAAGAGGCGGGGGTTGAGTTCCTGAACCACTAACGGGAGACGCTAACGATGTTCGCGAAACTGTTCGGGCCGCCAGAGCGGCAAATTCTGTGCGTCCTGGATTCCGACCCGGAAACTGCGGCGTCGGTGATTCGCGTTTCCGTCGAACCGCCGGGGTTGGGCGTTTGCTCGATCAACCTCGGCTACGGCGACACGGAGGATGGCATCGCGAGGGCGAAGCAATCGTTTGTTGAGCTGGATGAGGCCAAGGCGGACTCGCTCGCCCGCCCCATCTTCGAGATGGCTGCCAAACTCCGACCACACCCAACCACCGAGGAGAAAGGCTAATGCTCTCGCAAATCCAGATCGTCGCCGCCATCTGTGCCGACCTTGAGCGGCAAGGGCGTCCGTACCTGACCGCCCGGCAAATGAACGTCATCGCCGCGGCGGCGACCAACATCGTCGAGCACATCGCTCAGGCCGATGCTCAACGCGAGCCAAATGGTAACGCCGCCGTGCCGGAGGCTAGAGCGACCACCAAGTCGAAGAAGCGGCCGAGGTGGTCCGTCCTGATCCCGCCCGTTGGGACCGGCGTCCCCAAGCTCATCACGGCGATCGGTAGCTCTCAAAACGACTGGACTCGTGGCGAACTATTGGTCTGGACCCGGGATTTGGATGAGGCGCGTAAGGTCGCGAACGCGCACGGCGGGGTGGTCGTGAACACGGCTTGGTTACGGATGCAGTGGCGAGAGTACCTCCGCACGCGATTCATCCCCGAACACGCCCTCGCACCCGCTACCGACATTGACAAAGACGCCGCTACGGAGCTTGACAGATTGATTTAGAAATTAGGGTCCGAGTGCTGAAAGAGCGTGTTGGGACCTTCTGTATAGCAGGCAGCGAACGGACGAACAATGACACGACTCTCTCATCGCAAGGAGATCAAACGTGAGCGATCAAGCCCCTCCGAGCGACAACCTATCGGGTGTCCCAACCCCTGAATTGCGGAAGACGCTGGAACACTTACTTAGCGCGTTCAGGTTCGAAGTCGACGAACTATATCGTCCGCACTTCGAGGCTGGATACGCCATTGGGCAGAAATTCGTGACCGATCCGGCACACGAGGCGATGACCCGACGGTTGGCCAAATACTACCAACTTCTCAAGGAAGATGAACCCGCCATCAAGACGCCGATGAACTGGATTGAGAAGTTGGCGTGGCCAAGTGAAGGCGACCCCAGACTCTGGTTCATCGCCGTTGCGATGACGGGCAGAACGGATCTGACGCTCGACGACACCGAACGCATTCTTGTGGCCGCTGGCATTCCTGAGTCGGGGACCGAAAGCCCGTACCTACTCGCCGGTTTCGTCGTCGCCGTCATCGACGTCACCGACGGTGAGGAGACGCCATGAGGCGTCGAACAACTGGTAGTCACAGCGTCGATATCGTCCCCGTGGGCCGTGTAGTCTCGGACCATGGGGACAACGAAACCGTGTCGGCACTGCGGCGTGCCGGTCGAGCAACCGGTCAGCCAGAACCGCAAACAATGCTCGGACTGCGGGCGGAAGGCCCACGCCGTACTCAGACGCCTCTGGCGGGATCGGAAGCGGGCCGAGTCTACGCCCGTCCACGCGCCGCCGTGCGTCGTCTGCGGGAAGCCCGCCCAACGCCGGAGCGGCATGTTCAACGCTTGGTACCGCCTGACTTGCTCGGATGCGTGCGCCAAGGAAAACGAGCGGAGGGTCAACCGGGCGAGCGGTCTGGTGCGAGAACAGAGGGGGGCAAATCCCCGCCCGGCATTCCCGTGCGGGTGGTGCGGCGTGGCGTGCGAGAACCCGACACGCCGGAAGTACTGCACGGACGAGTGCGCCCGGCAGGCCCAATCACACCGCGCCCGTGAGGCCGCCCGACGCCGTCTGGCCGCGGCCGGCCGGCCGATCGTCCTCCCCGGTGAGCCGTACCGCTGCCAGACGTGCGACGGCCTTTTCCCGCGGAAGCGGCAAAGTGACCGCCCGCGGTTCTGCCCTGGTTGCCGCGTTGCCCGGAATCGCGTCCTACAGGCGGCGTGCAGGATCAACCGACGACTTACCGACCCCGACAAGTTCTACCGCCAAGAGAGGGACAAGCGTGCCCGAGTTACCGAGCGATTACGCACCGACCCCGCCTTCCACAACCGACACCTCCGCCGGATGCTTGCGTCGAAGCGGAGAAACGCTCGCCGTCAGTTTGAACTCGAACTGGCCCGGGGCATCGCGGAACTGGCGGCCCGTGGAGTCGTTGAGCGACCAGGGCTTGATTGACGAGTTCGGACAGCTCGCGGGCTGGACCGTGAGCGTGCTCCTCCGGGGGGCAAGCCTGTACGGCGAGGCCTTGCGCCGCGGCATCACCCTCCGACTCGACTCGACCCTTTGGAGAGACGTACTCCCGAGAA
Source organism: Limnoglobus roseus (assembly GCF_008254045.1). Lineage (GTDB taxonomy): Bacteria > Planctomycetota > Planctomycetia > Gemmatales > Gemmataceae > Limnoglobus > Limnoglobus roseus. The sequence continues at coordinate 6,197,367 of NZ_CP042425.1, forward strand.
TTAGCGCCGGCACCTTGTCGCCCCGGGCGGCCGTGGCCTACGCCGGACAGCCGGGATTACTGAAACGCTTGGCGAGTTTACCCTTCGACGTGCAAGACCACTTCGCCGCGGGCGGGCGAGTGAGCGTGATCCCGGCAGTGGGTGCCGCTCCAACCGAGATGGGCTTGTGCGAACTCTACGACGCCGGTTTGGCCGCGACCGTAATCAACGGCGGGAGGCTTGTGGACCTGGACGCGCAACGGGCCTCGCTCGCGGCGAAGGCGAAGTACGCGCGGGGCGCGGCCTCGCACGCGACCACTGCCGCCCCGGTCGCCGCGGGGTTGCCCACTGATGCTGACATCGGGTCGCTCGCCGCGTTCCTGGGTGACGCGATGCGGACCGGGAACATCGACCGGCCGACGCCACTTTGGATCGCAGAGCGAGTGGTGGTCTGGATGCGGGGAAGGGCAGGGGGGTGAGTGTCGAAAAGGGAGATTTTCGAGCGTATCGCGAATCGCAGTTTACTCGCCCAATATCGCGAAAACGCCATATTCTAAGACATTCCGCCCGGCATATGTCTCACTCGAAAACACGGAAAAAGCCTTGGATTTTGGCACTTCTGTCCTGAACAGGCGTTTATCAACGTGGTTTCACACGGACGAAGTCACAGGTTCAAATCCTGTACCGCCCACTAAAAACCCTTAATTTCCAGTCAATTCGCATCGGTCAAACGGCCGATGCTTTCTCACGTCGACCCATTTCGTCGGAAATCATCGGAAATCGGAGTCACATCATGGGTCGGAAGAAGGCAGTCGTACCCCAACTGCGCGAATTCCAAGGCTACGCCACCTGCTGGGTGAACGGGAAGCGAGAATACTTCGGCCGGTTCGGGTCGGCCGAGTCGGAGGAGAAATTCCGGTCGTTCGTCGCGCAGTATGCGGTGAACCCGGCGTCCACGCCGAAGGACGCCGGCGGCATCCTGGCCCACCTGATCGGCGGGTACCTGAAATCGCCCGACGCCCCGCCGTCGCTGGAGAAGAAGCGGCAGATCGCGTTTCTCATCAACCACCTCGGCCCGGTGGCGTTGAAGCAGGTCGATCACGTCTCCCCGCAAGAACTCAAAGGGTTGTTCAAGCGAAAGGCCGAGGAACAGCGGCCGGTCAAGGGAGGCGGGGAAGGCGAGGTCGAGCCGAAGTACAGTCAGACGACGCTCCGGACGTGCTTCGCAAACCTGAAGCGGGTGTACGCCTGGGCGATCGAGTGTAAGAAGATTTCCGGGGACGCGGCCACCCCTATCCTGGCCATCAAGAACTTGCCCATCTCGTCGGCCCGGCGCGAGAAGGACGTCGAGCCGGTCCCGCGGGAGCACGTCGAGGCGACGCTGAAGTTCCTCACGCCCACGGTGGCGGCGATGGTCAACTTGCAACTGCTGACGTGGATGCGGCCGAGCGACCTGTTCAACATGACCGGGGCCGAGGTCCACCGCGGCGGGTTGGTGAAGATCGGCGGCATAGCCCGCGACCTGGACCGCGAAGGCGTGTGGGTGTACGTGCGGAAGGTTCACAAGACGGCCCGGTTCGGTCACGTTCGGGTGATCGTGCTGGGCAAGGAGGAGCGGATGATCGTCGAGCCGCGGCTCACCCGGCCGGACAACGTGCCGCTGTTCCAGCCGTTCGAAAGTTTCACGGAGTCGTACCGCCGTGAGTCGCTCGACATGAAGCGGGCGAAGCCGGGGGGCGAGGAAGCACAACGCGAAGTGGACCCGACAGAGCTACGCGAAGGCCGTGGAGCGGGCGGCGGCGAAGGCCGGCGTTCCGCACTGGTCGCCGTACCAAATCCGTCACTTGGTGTCGGCCGAGACGCAGGCCGATTTCGACCTGGACCACGCCCGGGCAAAGCTGGGGCAGAAGTCGATGAACGTGGCAGAGAAGTACGCGGACTTGGACTTCAAGAAGGCGGCGAACACCGCGAGGCGGAAGGGAAAGGGCGGGGCGGGGTCAGACGCCGGCGGGTGACGGCCGGGCCTCCGACTCGGTCCGGAGTTCGGTCATCAGCGTGTCGAGGTAGGACGCGGCCTCCTTCTCGCTGATGGCCCGCGGTGCGGGCTCTCCGGTCAATCGGGCGACTTCCGTCGCCGGAATCCACCACTGACCCCGGGGACCTCCGGGCCGACGACCGCGGACGCGCTTCTGCCTCAGCCATCGGTAGACGGTCGCCGGGTTGATGCCGAGCGCTTCCGCGAACTCGTCCGGCGACAAGTGGTTCGTCATTTCCGAATGCCCCTCTACTGAGTCCTTGATGATTCGCCTGCCGGCCATCACTCTCACGCCACGTGGAGGCCGGCCGACCTTCCGCACGTCGTGGATTGCTGAGGTCACACGAGGCGCGGCTGTTTGTGGCACATAGAACTCGACAACTTCGCGCCGAACGCAGAGCGAATTCTTGGATTGCAGAACCTGCCTACTCCGTAGGGCCGCCACTTACGTGATTTGGTTGGTACCGGAAGCGACTCATGGCCACTGCTGAAGTCTTGTCCGCCGCACCCGCGAGTTTTGTCAACGGGCGGCGCATCCGCCACGGGGCGAAGGACGAGTAGTACGTCAGGTTCGTCGCGCATGTTACCGGCACTCCACAGATCGCGGTTCGAACCGGACGTTCGCGCGGCGGTACAGCAGGGGCACCACGCCACGCGGGCCGTTCCGGTTCTTTTCGAGAAGCGCGTCCACGTCCTGAACGAGCGCCTTCGGGTCGGCGGGCTGTGGGTGCAGCAAGATCACGGAGTCGGCGTCCTGCTCGATCTGCCCGCTGTCGCGCAGGTCGCTGAGCTTCGGCTTCCCGTCCGTGCGGTTCTCGATCTCGCGGTTCAGTTGGGCGAGCGCGACGACGGGAACCCTCGCGGTTCGGGCCAGTTCCTTTAGCCGCGTTGCCACCATGCCCACCTGCAGGTGACGTGGATCACGAGCGTTTTCCGCGTGAACGAGTTGCAAATAGTCGATGACGATCGGCCCCACGTTGTGCCGCCGCACGGCCCGCCGGGTCGTCGAGGCGATGCGGGCGGCCGTTTGCCCGGGCCGGTCGTCGATCCACACCCGGCCGCCGTTCCAGCCCACCTTCACTGAGCAGACCTTGCCCAACTCGCTCGGGTTCAGTTTGTCCGTCCCGCTGATCCGCGACAGACTCACGTTGCTGACCATCGCCAAGAACCGTTCGGCTATTTCCTCGCGGGACATTTCGAGGCTGACCAATAACCCGGACGTTCCTGCCGCGGCCGCGTTCAACAGAAGACCGGCGGTCAGTGCGGTTTTGCCGACGGACGGCCGCGCGGCCACGATCGTCAGTGTCCCGGGCCGCAACCCGCCGAGGAATTCGTCGAGGTCTGCGTACCCGGTCGCCACGCCCCGTGGCTTGCCAGCTAACTGCCGTTCGTCGATTCTTCCCTTCGCTTCCGCAATCGCCTCATCCGCGCTCACAATGCCGTCGCCCCGGCTCGCGGCGGTCGCGCCGATGTCGAACAGCTTTTGCTCGAAGTCGGCGAGCAGGTCCGCGGCTGGTTGCCCGGACGTTCGCGTCAGCCCGGTCATTTCGACCGCCAGGCGGTGCAGCCGTCGGACCGCTGCCGCGTTGCGCACCTGCTCAGCGTGGTAGAACAGGTCCGCCCCGGACCCGGCCCGGTCGAACAACTCGGCGAGGAACTGGGGGCCGCCGATCTCGTCCCGCTGGCCGAGGCGGACCAGTTCGGCGAACACCGTCTCGGCGCTCACCGGCCGGCGGGCCTGCGTCGGACAGGTGGCGGGCGGTTTCGAACACGAGCCGGGTGGCGTGGTGGGCGAAGTCGTCGGCCGTCACGACCGCGGCCGCGGCGTCCACGTGCTCCGCGCCGAGGAGCACGGACCCGCACACGACGCGCTCGGACTCACAAACGGCGTCGAGGTTGTTCAAAACTTCTCTCCCTTCGTGTGTGGTGGCGTGGGGAGTACATCCCCATCGGGCACGCAGTACGGCATCACCGGCGGCGCGATCTCGTGCCGCGGCTATAGTGGACCCCGAAACTGAGACCGCCAGGTAAGCTACTCTGGCGGCCCTCGGAGGTGGTCCTGATGACGGCGAAGCGGAAGACCCACACGGCGGCGTTCAAAGCCCAGGTCGCTCTGGCCGCGGTGAAGGGCGACAAGACGGTCAACGAGTTGGCCGCCCACTTCGGCGTCCACCCGACCCTCATCCACGGGTGGAAGAAGCAACTCCTGGCCGGGGCCGAGGCCGTGTTCGCCGCCGGAGCGAAGGCGGTCGCCCCCGGCGACGACCAGACACCCGCGCTGTACGAGCAGATCGGCCGGCTCAAGGTCGAGCTCGACTGGGTGAAAAAAAAAGCTGCGACGTTCGGTTGACGACCTGCGGCCGCTGATCGACCCCGGGCACGCCGACCTGAGCGTCCGTCGGCAGTGCCAACTGGTCGGGCTCGGCCGGGCCACGTACTACCGGGGGCCGGCCGAGGAGTCGGCCGACAACCTGGCCCTCATGCGGCGGATCGACGAGCAGTACACGGCCTGCCCGTTCTACGGCAGCCGGCGGATCGCCCGGTGGCTGGCCCGCAACGGCCACCCGGCGAACCGCAAGCGGGTCCAGCGGTTGCTCCGGGTCATGGGCCTGGAAGCCATCCACCCGAAGCCGAAGCTGTCGGCCGGGCGGGGCCACCCGGTGTACCCGTACCTCCTCCGCGGCGTGCCGATCGACCGCGTCGGGCAGGTGTGGAGTGCCGACATTACATACCTGCCGCTGCCCGGCGGGTTCATGTACTTGGCCGCCACCATCGACTGGTACAGCCGGTACGTGGTGGCCTGGCGGTTGTCGAACACGCTCGACGGGGCGTTCTGCCGGGACATGCTGGACGAGGCGTTGGCGGCCGGCACCCCGGAGGTGTTCAACACCGATCAAGGGGTGCAGTTCACGGCCGGGGCGTGGGTCGAGCGGGTGGAGGCGGCCGGGGCGCGGGTGAGCATGGACGGCCGGGGGCGGTGCCTGGACAACGTGTTCGTCGAGCGGCTGTGGCGGACGGTGAAGTACGAGGACGTGTTCCTGCGGGGATACGAGACGGTGACCGAGTTGGAGCGGGGGTTGAAGGCGTACTTCACCTTCTACAACGAGGCCCGCTTGCACCAGTCACTGGGGTACAAGACCCCGGCCGAGGTGTACCGGGCCGGACGGTCAAAAGAGCCGGCGAAGGAGTAGCTTAAATTCGTCGGTTTTTGGTCTCGCAAATGGGGTCCACTATACTCGACACGGATGCGGTGGTGAGAAATGAGCCTACCCGCCGGGCCGGCGTGGGGCAAGGATGATGTGCCGGACGACGGTTCGTGTCTGGCCGAGTCATCGGCAGATCTTGGCCGTGGTGCGTGAGGGCATCGTCAAGCTGGGGTGAAAAATTACCCTCCGATCGGGTGGAGGGTAGTCCGTTTTCTCACTTCCCGAACTTCAACCCGACCTTGCCACCGCCGATTTCCGAGGACGTGACAGACCCGTTCAGTGCATCGTCCTTCATCGACAGGGTAATGTTTAACTTACTCGCCCTGCCGACGCTCTTGAACGTGACCCTGTTATCATTGATCTCCCCCTCGAGATCACGTGCCACTTGGCCCACTTTCCCGTTCGGCTCCTTGTATTCGAACTTGTAAGCGGCCTTCACTTTATCGCCGGTTCGGTCGGTGATCGTGATGGTGAGTTTGCCACTGTCTTTATTGTCGAAGATCATACTTCCGGACAGGACGGAGTCGGTCTTGAGCCGAGCGCTCAACGATTTCCCGGTTGTCGAGATGGATTTATTGTCTTTGGGCAGGGCAAGTTCTTTCTTGAGCAGTTCGGCTTCCTTCTCGGCAAGTTTTAACTTCGCCTCCAGCTCGGCGACTTTCGCCTGGAGTTGCTTCACCTCGTCGGTAGACTGGGCATGAATTGAGGATGGGGTGACCCCGAATAAAAACGCCAGCGTCAAGATCGCGTGACCAGTAACAGAGTTGGCAAGTAAGCGGGTCATTACCGGAACCTCTTTGGCGTCTCGAAAAAGTTTACAGACCTGCAATACCTCTAGCCAACCGATGGAATTCCGGCAACCAGAAATGGACGCTGACGCCCAGCCACGTTGCCCCGCGATCTCGCTGCCCGCCGGGCGATGAGCGTGTCTGGTCGAGCAACGGGTCAGGACGCGCCCGGGTCAGGGCTTAACTCGTTCGTAGGTGTTCAAGACTTCGCCATCTTTTGTCCGAAAGCTCGTCGGCCGTTCACCCTTGTGGTCGCCTTGAAAGACCATCGTGAGTCGGTCCCCCTTCAAGCGGTAGATCCCCTTGTTCGTCGTCTTAAACTGCTTGATGGAAACGTCGATCGATCGCGGCCGCTGCGACGGGTCGATCGTGTAGGTCGTGTCGAGGGGGGCGAAGCCAGGGCCGTTATCGATCTTACCCTGGCCACTGACCAACTCAATCACCGAGACCACGGGCTTTTCTGACTGGCCGTTCGCCTCGGCGGAAATCAGCCTCCATTTCCCGTTAAGGAGTGCGTGTTCTTCCTCGACTGATCGCGTCGGCTCATTGTCCCCGTCTTCCATTGAATCGCAGCCACAAAGGAGGCCCAGGATCACGCACGGTATTAGGCCGTGTTGATGTTCCTGAGTCGCCGTAGTCGCAGGACGCCGAACACCAAATGGACCACACCGAGGAACATCGTCTTCCGCTTCTCGTACCGGGTGGCGAACCGGCGGAACTGCTTGGCCTTGCCGAACAGCCGCTCCACCTTGTTCCGCTCTCGATACCCGTCCGGCAGGAACGGCTGGGGCTCGACCCGGTTGCTCCGGCTGGGAATGTTCGGGAACACGTCCCGGTCGACGCACGCCTGCCGCTGGTCGTCCCCATCGAACCCCTTGTCGCACACCGCCTCGTCGAAGTGCGGCACGCGAGCGATGGTGGCGTCGAGCAGCGGCCCCAACCGCGGGGCGTCGTGGGCTTGGCCCGGCAACACTTCGACGGCGAGGGCCGTGCCCTCGTCGACGGCCGCCACGAGAACCTTGGTGGTCAGCCCGCCCCGGCTGCGGCCAAGACCCTCACGGCGAGCACTTCGTGCCGCCCCGATCTTTTTTTCTTCCGCCGTGCCCCGGCCGCATGCTGGTGGGCGCGGACGACGGTGGAGTCGACCAGGATGCGGCGGACGTCACCCAGGTCGGGGTTGGCGGTCAGCAGTTCAAACAGCCGCCGCAGGCTGCCCGAGCGGGCCCACCGGCCGAACCGGTGGTACACGGCGTCCCACGCCCCGAACTCGCTCGGCAGATCCCGCCATGGGATGCCGGTCCGGGCCCAGTACAGGATTGCCTCGAAGAACATGCGGTCGGACAGGCGTGGCGGCTGGCCGCCGGTGAACTGCTTGGCCTGGGCGACGAGCGGTTCGAGGATGGCCCAGTGGTCGTCCGTGAGCAAGTACCGCACGGCGTCGTGCCTCGGAATGGTCGGGATCGACCTAAACTCTTACCCCGAACGAACACGGCTCGTCAACACGGCCTAGTGCTGTCTCCACGCCTCACAAGACGGACTGCAGGACGCTGTGGTTGGATCTCCAGCATCCGCTGGCACCATGCGTGACGGAACAGTGTCAGGCAGTACCGCTCCTTCAGCTTCTTCTCCAGCCTCGCGAACCGGCAGCTCGTCGAGAACGTCGTCCACGGCTGGCCGTCCTCGTTGCGGAATATCTCTCCTGTCGGCCTACCCTTCACCAGCTTCTGGGCGATGGCGTTGGCCGCGTCGTTCAGGAAGATGATCCGCCAGCGCTTGGTCTTCGCCTCGGCGGGCGGTATCTCGATCCGCTTCTTGTCCTCGCGGTAGTGCCGCTTCTCGATGATCCTGATCTCCTGCGCCCGCGCCCCGGTCTCCCACGCGAACACCAGCATGTCGCGGAAGGGGTCGATCTCCTTGTAGTGGGCGAGGATCGTTTTGTACTCGTCGGTGGTGATGACCTTTTCCCGCCGCTGCGGGGTCGGCTTCTCGATGTGCCGGACGGGGGATAGCTGGATGTACCCCTGCTTCTCCGCCCACCGGAAGCATCGCTGCACCGAACGGATCGCCCCGTGCTGGCAGCTCGCCCCCCACCGTTCCTTCGCGGCGGACACCCATTTCTCGACGTGGAACGGCTTCAGACGGGACACGGTGAAGGTCGCGGCCTGCGGTAGCGATTCCACGAACTCCTGAAGGTAATTTAGGTACCACGTATAGGTGCGGGCTTCGCGGTGCTGCTGCGTCCACGTCAGGAACTCATCGACCACCGTGGCCAAGAGCGGGTCTTCCGGATGGTCGGATGTGCTGGGCGGCGGGGCGGCCATCAGTGCGTGCCACCGCTTGCGGGCCTCCGCCTCGTCCCGCCCGAGGTTGTGCTGCTTGCCGTGGACCTGAACGTACCAAATGCCCCGGTCGGCTCGGAAGAACGGTTCCGGCCCGTTGCTGCGGCTCATGCGTAATCTCCCTGTGCGAACTCTGTCACGTCAGAGTTCTGCGGGATTCTACGCGGCGAAAATGCCTGATTTTCAGGGGTTTGTGAACTGTGCTAATTGGCTTAGAAGGCGGCTGCTCTATCCAGTTGAGCTACGGGTGCGGCGGTCCGCGTTAGCGACCCGATAACGCCGCCCGGCCGATCACGGAATAGACCGGGCCGTCCCGACGGAGGTCGCTGCTGTAAACCAAAATTTCTTGAACGTAGGTGTCCCCGCCGTTCCACTCGGCGTACTTCGGCAACTCGGCGGCGATCAGGTTTCCGTCGGTTTCGTCCTTCACGCGGCCGAGCGTCAAATGGGGAGTATACCCGCGCTCTTCCCGGCGGTACACGCCCAGGGCGGTCAATTTCGGTTCGGCGGCCGCGTGGATGCGTTGCAGCACGTCTAAACCATCGGTGATGGCGGCCCACACGATTTTCGGCCGCCGGGGGGTTGGGAAGGCCCCCACGCCCGAGATGCCGAGGCGGAATGGGGGTTCGGTCTTGGCCACGTCCGCGACGGCCCGGCAGATGCCGTGTAGGTCGCGGTCGTCCACGTCGCCGAGAAAGTTCAAGGTGATGTGAAAGTTCTCTGCCGCCGCCCAGTTCACGTTCGCGCCGCTGTCCGAGAGCCGTTGCTGGAGCGTAGCCGCCTTGCCGCGGATGACACCGCCAACGTCGATGCCGGTGAAGAGCTTGAGTCGGGCCATGTTAGTTGCCGCCGAGGGCTTGTTTCCAGTAGTCTTGCGTGCCGTGGTGCAACCGCGCGCCCACTTGCGAGATGACTTTCATCGCCAGGAGGTTCGCGCCGCGGGCGGCCACGTCGGGTTGATAGCCGTGGGTGATGCCGTAGAGGAACGCCCCGGCGAACATGTCGCCGGCCCCGGTCAGGTCTTTGGGCGTGCAGGTGAACGCGGGGACGTGCGATTCGACCCCGTTGAACCGAACGAACGCGCCGTTTGGCCCGTCCGTCACGACGGCGTTGGGAACGATCTTCTTCAGCTTCGCGAATGCGTCTTCGGACTTCTCGGTCTTGGTGACAGCGGCCGCTTCCGGGGCGTTGCAGAAGAGCAGGTCGCTGTGGGCGAGGGCGTCGTGGAAGGCGTCGCCGAAGACGGCTGGGATGAAGGCGTCGGAGCAGGTGAGCGCGACCTTCGTCCCGGCGGCCTTCGCAATCGAAATGGCCTGGCGGATGGCGTGCTGCCCCGTTTCCGGGTTGGCGAACACGTACCCCTCGATGAACAGCCACTCGCTGTTCTGAACGCGGTTCGCATCCACGTGCCGGGCCGCGAGGTGACTCGAAACGCCGAGGTGCGTCCGCATGGTCCGCTCGGCGTCTGGCGTGATGACGCACACGCACGTGCCGGTCGTCTCGTTCAACAAGACCGGGCTGCCGATGTCGATGTTCAGGTTCTCGAACTCGGAGGCGTAGTGGAGGCCGTAGCGGTCGTCGCCGACGCACCCGATGAACGCCCCGCGGCCGCCGAGTTGTGACAGTGCGATGACACTGTTTGCAACCGACCCGCCGCTAACGAGCGGCAGGTCGTGGTTGGCGTCGTGGAATTTGCGGAACAAGTGTTCCTGTTCGGCCTTGTCCACCAGCCGCATCGTGCCCCGCTCGAAGCCAAGTGGGGCGAACTCGGCGTCGTCGAGCTCCAGGAAAATGTCCACGATCGCGTTGCCGAGACCGCAGAGGTGGTAGTCTTTCTTCATCACAGGCTCCTTCCTAGAGTTTTAGGGCCGCCGCGACCCGGTTCAGCACCCGTTCCTTGCCGAGAATGGCGAGCGTGTCGGATAGGCCGAAGCCCACGCCGACGCCCGTGACGGCGACCCGCGTCGGCAGTTGAATCGCGTTCAACTTCAGTCCGCGGTCGGCCACAAACTGGTGCATTACCTTGTCGATCGTCGCCGCGTCGAACGGTTCGGCTGCTTTCAAGGCTTCCGCGAACTCCGCCAGGAGCGACTTCGCATTCGCGTCCTTGAACGCCTTCTCGCGGGCCTTCGGGTCGTACTCGATGTCGTCCTTCAGGATCGGCGCGGCATAAGCCAGGATGTCGCTGAAGAGTTTGATCCGATCCCCGGAGGCGTCCACGATCGTCGTGAGAATAGCCCGTGTCTTCGCGTCGAGAACGTCGCCGATCAGCTTCGCCTTCGTCAGGAACGGGATACAGCGTTCGAGCTTCTCCTCGGTCGAGAGGAGCTTCATGTACTCGCCCTGCACCCAGAACAACTTCTGCATGTCGAAGTTGCCGGGGGCCTTCGTCACGCGGTCGAGGCTGAACTTCTTGATCGCCACGTCGAGCGGGATGATCTCCTGTTCACCGTCGAGCGACCAGCCGAGGCGGATGAGGTAGTTGATGAGGGCCTCGGGCAGATAGCCGAGTTCGCGGTAGTAGGCGACGGTGGCGAGGTTCAAGTCGTCGCGGCCCTTGATCTCCTCTTCCGTCCAACCGCACGCCTTGAGCTTGCCGATCTCCTCAGGGGAGAGCGGCGGCAGGTCGCGCTTGCTGATCTTCTTGCCGTTGCGGTAGATCAACGGCACGTGGCCGAACTCCGGCGGGGTCGCACCGAGAGCCTGGAAGATCAGGATTTGCGTGGGCGTGTTCGTCAGGTGTTCTTCGGCTCGCACAACGTGCGTGATACCGAAGTCGGCCTCGTCCACCACGGTGGCGAAACTGTAGAGCGCCCGACAAATTCCTTTCGCGTCCGGTGCCCGAAGCAAGGCCGGGTCGCGGATCGTGTCGGTACTCACGTCGATTCGACCACGGACGTGGTCCGTGAACGTCACCTTTTGGCCGGGGATCACCTTCAGCAGGATCGGGACCTTCCTGGCCTGATACTGCTGAAGGTTCTCCTCCGGCGAAACGTCGCGATTGCTCCCGCGGTGGACGTAGGGCTTGCGGGCGAGTTCCGCCTGCTTGCGGGCCGCGTCTTGTTGTTCCGGCGTCGTGTAGTCGGGGTACGCCTTCCCCTCGGCCATCAACTTCATCGCGGCTGCTTCGTACTTGCCGTTTCGTTGACCCTGGAAGTACGGCTTGTGCGGACCGAAACTGTCGCCGCCCGCGTCGTCGGCCGGCCCCTCGTCCCAGGTCATGCCGAGCCACTTGAACCCGTCGATGATCGGCTTCACCGCCTCGGCTCGGTTCCGGGAATCGTCGGTGTCGTCGATGCGCAAGATGAACTGGCCACCTTGCCCTCGCGCGAGGAGCCAATTGAAGAGGGCCGTGCGAACGCCGCCGATGTGGAGGTATCCGGTCGGCGACGGGGCAAAACGGGTGCGAATGCTCATGGTTCGAAAATCGCGAGGCGGCGTTCGGTGTGGGAGAAGAGAATACCCGGATGGGCCGGGTTCGCTCTCGAAAGCGTTAAATGATCCCGTTCACACCCGCTTGGGCGACCGCCGGCTGGAGGTTCATCTTGGCCAGCGGGCGGCACTCGACAAGCGTGATGACTTGGCCTTCCTGCACGGTCTTGCCTTCCTGATTGACGATCGCCCGGTTCCAGACCACCTCGCCCCGCTTGCCCCGACCGCGGAGTGTTTTCTCGACGACGCGGGTGCGAACGCGGATGGTGTCGCCGATGAACACGGGCAGCACGAAACTCCAGGTGCGGACCGACAGCAGCGCAATGGTGCGGACCGGCGGCGACTGAATGCCGAGGCCGCTCGCCATCGAGAACACGCCGAAGCCGTGCGCGATCGGCCGGCGGAAGGCCGTGTTGGCCGCGTAGGCGTGGTCGACGTGCATCGGGTTGAAGTCGCCGCTGAAACCCGCGAAGTTCGTGATATCCGACTCCGTAACCGTCCGCCCGCCCGACTCCCACGACATGCCGACTTCGAGATCGTCGAAGAAGAGGTGGACCGAAGAATAACCCATTGGGAGCCTCAGGCACTCGATGCCGGACGGAGTGAACCCGTTCACTCAAGTGAATGATTTATACGATTGCCGTCGCGATTCCAAGTGCCGTTTACGGGGACGCTTCCGGGCCGGGCGGTGTTGCGGAAGGAAGTAACAGCACAGGCTGCCGATCCGCTCCCACCGGCCGCACGCCCACGTACACGACTTCCGCCTCGGTGACGGAGAAGACTTCGTTGCCGCGCTCGGCGACGACATCGATGTGCATGGTGATCGACGTTCGGCCGATTCGCACACAACTCGCGAGGAATTTCACCACGTCGCCCACGAGGACCGGGTGCTTGAACTCGACCCGGTTGACGGCCACCGTGACGAACTGCGCGCCCGACTGCCCGCCGCGCAGAACGATCTCCCTCCGGGCCGCGATCGACCCCGCGATGTCAATGTTACTGAGAATCACACCGCCGAAGATGGTTGCAAAGAGGGTTCCGGTGGTACCGTCCGGCAACAGGAACGGCGTCGGGTGCGGATTCGCATCTTTCGGCATCATCACCACTTGCAGAGCGAGGTAAGGTTCGGACACGATTACTCCCAGAAGCCGAGATATTTTTTCACTTCTTGATTGTCCGCAACCCAGGAAGGTACTTCTCCGTTTTGTACTCGTTCTTACGGCTCACGCGCGCCTGCAATCGACTTGGCAGAATCCGCATGTTGCCGTTGATCTCATCGCTCATGGTTTCGTAAGGGATTCGTGTCCTTGGGGCATAATCACGACCTGAATCGCGGTTTTAAGACTCTCCCAAGGACCACGCTTCGGACGAACGGTTTCGAGGCAAGGTCTTTTGCTTTTCAGAATAGGCCAGCTGTGACGGTCGGCATGAGAAGCGAAAAGGGAGTGAGCAATTCGGAAGTAATGATTCGTCGAGTTGGGTCATCAGGCCGCAGAGGCTCTATCGTCACGAACCTCACTGCTTCTTCAGGTGTACGAAATCCGGGAGCAAGTAGAGCATCAGGTTGTCAACTACCGGGCCTTCGAGGGTGTGAATGAATCCGTCAACCATCGTCATTTCCAGCACGGATTCGCCATTCCTGCCGGTCGTGTTTGTGACTTTGAAGTGGCTGATGAAGTCAAGATTAATGACTTGTCCTGCCGCCTCGCCCTCTGAGATGTCGGCGAGCTTGAGAGCAAGGTATCTGGCCATCGGTGATTCCCTCGGGTACTAAGGGCTACCCGCAATTCTACGAAAAAGTACGGCCAGACTTACACTCACGCCGACACCGCCGGCATGGTAACGGACTCGGCCGTATTGGCGGGCCGCGTGGGAGTTGGCTGATCTTGCCACGGTGGCCGTTGATCTCGCCCTCACTACAGCCCCACCCGGTCGAACAATTTCGCCGTGCCGTGTACGGTCAAAACGCCGACGGCCCGGTGAGCGTGGAGATCGGCGGCAAGCGGTTGACGAGGCCGTTGCTCGATTCGCAGACGATCGCCGCTCTCACGACTGCGGCACGGGCCGCCCCCTGTCGTCGGGACTGCGGGAAGCAGTGGGTGAAGCATACGAGAATCGTCCGGCCATCCCCAGGCAATGTGCAGCGTGGCGTTTCCGCCGTGTAGTGTCAATTTTCTCGGCGGACGGTCTCCAACGGACGCCCAACCTCATTGTGTTCAACCGCGGCCGCCACGCCCTTGCGTTCCTGCACGGCCTCGCTGACGAGCGGTTCCAGAACCCACCTCGGCCGCCGCTTCGGCCCGGACCGACCACACCCGGAGGCTGACCCGAGATCGACCCCGGCAGCGATTCGTGGGACGTAAACCCGTGGATTTAGCGACTTCCCTTCCACGCCCATCGGGAGAACGTCGAAGCCTTCCTTGCAGCGAAGGGGACGGTGTGACCAGAGCCGGCCCAATCGCTCTGTACTGTTGTGGTTGCCAGAAGGGCACTCAAGGAAGACTTACCCACCAACCGTTCATCCCTTGATCGTCATGAGCGGCACCAGTTCTACCACAGGGCGTGCGATGCCAGCTTCGGTCAGCGTGTTCACGACCGGGCCGATGCCTTTGTAAGCGAATGGTGCTTCTTGCTTGATCTGCTCGAGTTTCTTGTTCAGGATGTCCGGACGCTGGCGCACATCGGCCCGGCGCAAATCGGTCGGGGTGACGACCCGGAACTGTTCCATGAACTTGCGGAACTCGTCGTCGAAACCGCGCATCGACTCACCGCGACTGAGCATTCGTCCGGCGCCGTGGCTCGCACTCGCCATTGACTCGTTGTTCCCCTGGCCGACCATCACAAAGCTGCTGGCGCCCATCGACCCGGGGACCAGCACGGGTTCACCGTGGTAAGCGAATGGCGTTCCGGCCATCGCGTCGAAGCCCCGCGCGGGGGTGGCACCCTTGCGATGGAGGATCGCTTCCTCGCCGTCGATCTGCTCTTTCCACATAAAGTTGTGCGGGGCATCGTACACCAAGTCGTAGCCAACGTGGTCGCCGAACACCTGCCGCATTCCGGCAGCGGCCATCACCGCCAGGAACATCCGGTTGGCGTAGGCGAAGTTCGCGGCGTTGTGTAGCGCGTCCCAGAAAGACTCGGCGTGGGCGCGGTGGCGATCGCCCTCGGGCAGAATGAAGATCCCGTTGTCCGGATGTTTGAGCTGTTGCGGGTGGAGTTTCCGGACCACGTCCCGATAGTGCCCGCCGCACAGGTGGCCGATGCCGACCGATCCGGTGTGGACCATCACGGTCACCGTGCCGGATTTCAGCCCCCAGGCGTGCGCGACCGTCCCGTCGAGCACTTTCTCCACACGCTGGATTTCGACGAAGTGATTCCCCCCGCCGATGCTGCCGATCTGCCCGTCGCGGCTGAGCCGCCCTTCTTCTCCCATGAAGTCGGAAAGCCCGAACACACGACCGGCGGGGAGACTGCCGCGGCGCTCGACCCGGTCGAGTTGGTCTGCGACGCCGAGTTCCCGAACCAGAGGCCACAAGCCTTCGCCCACGCGGCGAGTCTCCGAGAGCATCTTCTCGAGACCCCCGGTGAACATCGCGTGCCGCTGGCCGCGAGTCATCGGAATGTCCCGGCCGCCTTCGAAGAAGATGTGACGGAACGCGGTTTCAAGGTCGTCGATCCGGGCTGTTACGTCATCCGGCCGCAAAGTCGTGGTGTGCAAGCGCATGCCGCAGTTGATGTCGTTGCCGATCGCCTGGGGGACCATGTACCCGCGAGTGGCCAACACCGTTCCGACGGGGATGCCGCGGGCTTTGTGGAAGTCGGGCGTGACGGCCACGCGGAGAATCTCGGGATCGTGGTCGAAACTCCCGGGCGCGGCTTTGGCGAACTGACGGGCGGTGTTCTGGAGGGCGAGCATTTCGATGAGTTCTGTGACCGCCCCGGATTCGACCGGCACTTCCTTGTTCGCGAAAAGTGTTGCCCCAATACCGTGGGGGTTATTCACACGCACGCGATTTTCGTCGAGCCGGGTCAAGCGTGGGTCGGTCGGCAAGGGCACACTCCGGATAAGGGTTCGGTGTGCTGACACGCCGATTCAGGGTTAGGTTCGCGGGGGCAAATCTCGATGAGTTGGAGTGGGATTATCGCCGGGCCCATCTCGTTCGAGCGGTGGGCCGGAAATAAAGTTCCTGAATGCACGTGTGGCGTACCACCGCCGTTCCGGATCCTCTTCTGCACGCCGTTGTTTCTTGCTGAAGATTGAACGAACGCCTTCCCGATCTCTCAGGGTGTTCCTTACAATCATTTCACATCCAGCCCGTCTCGCGCATCCCTTGCCCGGTATCAAATGTCCTCCGTTCCATTTCCCGATCCCAACACGAATGGAGCTTCCGAGCCGAGCGAACTGTATACGAGCGATGACCAGTCGACCAACGACCGCAACCCAAACCCCACGCGGTCCGATGATCGCGTGACCGTGTCGAAGACGCCCACGCAGGCGTTTGACGCCGGGCGGTTTGATCAACGTGACGTGTCACCCCAATTCCGGGCCCGCGGGTTCGAAGTCATCCGGGAGCTCGGTCGCGGGGGAATGGGTGTCGTCTACAAGGCTCGCCACGTGCTGACCGGGGAAGTCGTTGCCCTCAAGACGCTCCAGCAAATGACGCCGGCCGGCCTCCTCCGCTTCAAGCGCGAGTTCCGGATCGCCGCGAACCTCTCTCATCCCAACCTGGTTTCCTTGCGGGAACTCGTCTCGGACGGGACGAACTGGTTCTTGACGATGGAACTCGTTGACGGGGGGAACTTCCTCGCCCCGGACGGGGCGTTCATTCCGACCGGGCCGGCGGGCGGGGACGCGGACGCGCGGTTGCGCGATCAGTTTCGGCAGTTGGCGTTCGGACTGGCCGCCTTACACGCGGCGGGGATTCTCCACCGAGACGTCAAGCCGAGGAACGTCCTCGTGACGGCCGCCGGCCGAGTCGTTCTCGTCGATTTCGGGTTGGCCGGTGAGGTCGCAGAGGACGGCCACTACTTGAGCGCCCCCGGTCAAGTTACCGGCACGGTCGCTTACATGGCCCCGGAGCAAGCGATCGGGGGCGCGCTGACCACCGCCGCCGATTGGTACGCATTCGGAATCGTTCTGTACAAGGCCCTTTCTGGAGACCTCCCGTACACGGGAACGGTGGCCGAGATTCTCTGGGCGAAACAACGGACCGATCCGCCGACGCACCCCTTGCGTCGGGCCGATCTCCCGCCCGATCTGGTCAGCCTTTGCCTCGACTTACTCGCCCGCGACCCGGCAGACCGTCCGTCGGCGGAGGACGTGGTGCGGCGGCTGTCCACCCCTGCGAGTGCGGCGGACGGGCGCGGGTCACGCCAACGAACCGAACTGCCCACGCGGGGCGTCAGCGTCGTGGGCCGAGAGCGGCACCTGCGATCACTCGACGACGCCTTCGCGGCCGTACGCGCGGGGAGGACAGGGTGCGTGAGGGTTCACGGGCCATCCGGGGCGGGCAAGTCGACCCTGATCCGGACCTTCCTCCAGCGGCTCCCCGCCGACACGGCGATCACTCTTTTCGGCCGGTGTTACGAGCAGGAACTCGTGCCGTTTAAAGCGTTCGACGGCGTCGTGGACAGTCTAACGCAGTACCTGGTCGACCTCCCCGAGGCCCAGGTTGCCGCTCTCCTCCCGCGTGACGCGCGGGCGTTGGCCCGGTTGTTCCCGGTCTTCGGCCGGGCCATCGCCGTCGCCGCGGTGCCGCGCGGTGTGAGGGACGATGCCCTGGACCAGCGGGAAGTCCGACGCCGCGGCATCGCGGCCATTCGGGACCTGTTCGGCCGCCTCGGTGACCGCCGGCCAGTGGTGCTGTGCATCGACGACCTGCAGTGGAGTGACGCCGACAGTCTTATCGTCCTGGAGGAACTGCTCCGACCCCCAGACCCGCCCCGTGTCCTGATTCTGTTGACCTACCGGGAAGAGGATGCGGCCGGCAGCCCGATCCTGCACCGGGTCAAAGCCTTCCAGTCGGTCGAACCGACGGTCGTGGTCACCGACCTCCAGGTGGCGGGGTTGTCGCCGGACGAGGCCACGGCGTTGGTGACAGAGTTGTTGGGCGAGACGGGCGGTGATCGGGCGCTGGCAATCGTGCGCGAGGCCGGCGGGAACCCGTTCTACCTCGGCGAGTTGGCCGAAGCCATCCACGACGGGGTGACAGTCGACGGGCCGGTGTCGCTCGACCGCCTCCTGTGGGACCGCAGCCGAACCTTACCCGACGAGGCGCGGCAGGCACTCGATGCGGTCGCGGTGGCCGGCCGACCGATTCCTCCGGAATTGCTCCGCGAGGTCGTCGGGGCGGCCGGGGATTCTCATGCGACGTTGTCCCTCTTGCGGGCGAGACATTTACTGCGCGTAACGGGCGTCGATGCCCTGGTAACCACCTACCACGACCGGGTGCGGGAGGCGGTGCTTGCGCACCTGCCAGACCGCCGACGGCGTGAGTGGCACCTGCGGTGGGCCCGGGTGGCCGAGGCGGCTGGGGAGGTGGATTCGGAGTTCTTGGCCGTTCACTTCCACCGGGCGGGCGAATCGCTCGTCGCGGCGAAGTACTATGCAACGGCGGCCGCGGCTGCGAGCAGTGTCACGGCGTTCAATCAGGCGGTCCGGCTGTACCAAGCGGCCCTCGAGTTGGGCGCGTGGCCCACCGAGCAAGCGGCCGCCCTGGAAGCGGCCCGCGCGGGTGCTCTGGCGAACGCGGGGCAGGGGCTGGCGTCCGCCGAGGCGTACCTCCGGGCCGCCGCCAAGGACGACGCCCACGCCCTCGACTGGCAACGCCGCGCGGCGGCGCAGTACCTCTTCAGCGGCCACATTGATGTCGGTCTGACGGTCCTTCGGGAGATTGCGGCGACCATCGGCATGTCGATGCCCCGGGCGGAGTGGGTGACGATCGCCAAACTCTTCGCCGCCAAGGCCCGCTTGTGGTGGCGGGGAATCCGCTTTCGCCCCCGCCCGGCCGGTGACATTCCCCACCGGGTGTTGGAGCGAATCGACGTGTGCTGGTCGGCCGGGACAAGTCTGTGCGTCACCGATTATCTCCTCGGTGCGTATTTCCTGAACCGGGGCCTCCTCTTCGCTCTGAAGGCGGCCGAACCGGTCCGCGTCGCCCGGTTTCTCGCCCTCGAATCCGCCCATGTTGTCGTGATCGGCTCGGCCGGGCGGGGGCGGGCCCAACTTTTGAGGGACGCGGCCACCGAGATCGCGGCCCAATTCGCCGACCCTTACCTGGAGGCACTGCTAAACTTGTCCCGCGGAATGGGCGATTACATGACCGGCGCGTTCCGGGCCGCGCTGCCGTCCCTCACCGCGGCCGAGCAGGTTTTTCAGACCCGGTGCACCGGGGTAACGTGGGAACTGGACACCGCCCGGACGTGGACCATGTGGTGCTTGTTGGCACTGGGCGAGATGAAGGAGTTGGCGGCCCGCTGGCCCCGGCTGAAGGAAGACGCCGACGACCGGGGAGACCTGTACGCCCGGGTCAACCTGGGCACGTACATTCTGTCGTCCGTTGGCACGGCGGCGGACGAGCCGGACCAAGCCTGGGACGACCTCCACGCGGTCATGGCCAACTGGTCGCAGCGGCGGTTCCACATCCAACACCACAACGCCCTACTCGGACGGCTCCAAATCCACCTCTACCGAGGCGAGTACCGGGCCGCGTGGGAACTGGTCCGCGATCGGGAACCGTCCTACCGCCGCTCGCTGATCTGGCGCATTCAGCAGCCGCGGATCGACCACATTCAATTCCGGGCCCGGTGTGCCCTGGCGGCGGCGAGTGGTCAGAAGAATCCGGAGCCACTCCTTCGTTCGGCCGAAAGAGATGCCCGCCTGTTGCTAAAGGAATCCGCGGCTTGGGGTCGAGCGCTGGGCTGCCTCGTTCAGGCGTGCGTCCGCCGGCTCCGATCGCCGGACAGTGACCCGGCCGCGTTCGCGGATGCGGTCCAACAGTTGGAAGCGGCCGACTTGGGGTTGTTCGCGGCTTCGGCCCGGTACTGCCAGGGCGAGCGAACGCCCGGTCGCGACGGTCAGAACCTGCGAGACGAAGCGCTACGCTGGCTGTCGGACCAAGGGATTCGCAACCCCCTCAGGATGATCCGTTCCCACGCCCCCGCCGGCCACACGGAACACGACTGACACATATTCCCATTCCGTCTGCCGACGGGCCTTTTCCGTCGGATCGGCCAGAAGTTACGTATGGGACGATCACGAGTGGTACGGAGACCCGCAGTCCTCTCTACCGACCGTCGTCGCCGTATGTCCGGGGCGGGAGGCGTTGGTGAGCGGTTCCGAACGGTAACGGCAATCGCCCCGGGCCTGGCAGTACGCCGCGGCGGAGAACGAGCGGAAGGGTACAAGTTTCTCCCCGCACGCCCCGGCGGCGAAAGTGTTGACTACTTCTTCACCCGGTTGAAGTGAACCGGTTCCGATCCCGGCCGTGCGTCGGGGTGTTGATAGGCGAGGGCGTCGTCGTCGAGTTGGACGAGCTTGAACTCCCACGTCTTGCCTGCGAGGTCGGGGTCGTCCGAGGTCTTGGCCACGATCACCAGCGTCGGCGGAAGGGCATCCCACCGGACCTCCCACGTGCCCGTGGCCGTATTGTTCCCGGGCGTGTAGTGCTCCCGCTTCACGGTGCCGTCCGCAGCGATCGTCAGTGTGCCGACGCAATCGCCGCCCTGCCACACGCCGTGCAGCAGCTTCTCCAACGCCGCCGCCTTGTCCTTCTTCGGTTCCTTTGCCGGCTCGACGGCGCGGCCGGCCGAGGCCAAGACGAGGGCCGTCACCATGAGTGCCATTGCCCGGACCATTGTGATTCTCCACAAGGGACGCATTGCCCGACAGTCCGACTATACTCGGTTTCGACCCGAGAACGTGTACCGGCTTCGTAACAGCCCAGGACGAGACGACCTCCGGTTCCTGCCTTCGTACACGGCGTTGCCTGCCCCGATTGTGCCGGCCGGTAGGACGATGCCCGGCGATTGGGTGATGTTCACCGGACCCGCCAGAGGAATGTTTCCGAACGAACCGGGCGTGCCGTAGACGATCGACAATCCGGGGTCGATTCACCCGGTTGTTTGCCTTCGGCGCGTCGGTCGCACCATCGACCCTCGTCGTAAGAGGATGATGTTCGACGGGTCACGAGCCGGACCAATTTTCCTGAGCTCGGAATACATGATCCCGTCCGCCGACGGTTGGGCATCCTCCACCGATGGAGCTGCGACGACAAACGGATCGCGAAACCGAATTCGTTTTGCACTCAGCGAGACACCCGCGGTATGATCAGGTTCTATTCCCGCTAACCGGGGCACCCATGCCCTCCGACGCCGTCAATGTCTGGCTGAGTCAGCTTCAGGTCGGGAAGTCCGTCGCTACCCAACCACTGTGGGAAAAGTACTTCCACCAGTTGATCGGGCTGGCCCGCACCCGGCTCCGGAACATCGCGCTCCACGCTTCCGACGAGTCACACAGCCTCTGCCGCAACGCCGAGGCCAAGCGGTTCCCCGGCTTCGCCGATCATGACAGCCTGTGGCGGTTTCCGGGCGTGACGACAAGGTGCGGAAATCTAGGGGCCGCCGGGAAGCGACACCTGCAAGTTCACTTTCACCCGTTCGGAGATCTGTCATGTTCGCTTCAACTCTGCGTCGGTCAGTTCTGCTCGGCATCCTCGGTCTCTTCGTCGCGGTCGGCGCGGCGGGGGCCGACGACAAGAAGGACGTGCCGGTGGACCTGAAGGTCGGCGACCCTACCCCAGCGTTCCAGCTCCGCAACGACGCGGACAAGATCTGGAACAGCTCCGACCACTTCGCCAAGAAATGGGTGGTGATCTACTTCTACCCCGGCGACTTCACCCCCGGCTGCACCGCGCAGGCAAAGGCCTTTAACGCCGCCATGGACAAGCTCACTGAGAAGGGCGTCGAGGTCGTCGGCGTCAGCGGCGACTCGGTCCGAACGCACGAGCTGTTCAAGAAGACCCACAAACTCAGCTTCACCCTCCTCGCCGACTCGGAGGGGACCGTTGCGAAGCAGTTCGGCGTGCCGGTCGGCAAGGGCGCGACCGTGAAGGCCCGGGACGCCGCCAACAAGCCGCTCGACCTCGACGGCAAGCAGTACGAGTTCGAGCGAACGGCGACCGCCGCCAGGTGGACGTTTATAATCGATAAGGCCGGCAAGGTGGCGTACAAGAACATCAAAGTCGTGCCGCCCGACGACGCGAAGAAGATCACGGAGTTCATCGAGAAGGCGAACGAGAAAAAGTGATCCCGCCCATCGCCCCGCCCCGTGGCCGGGCTTCTCTCTCCCGGAGACCGCCATGGCGAGGACTCCCGCCCGGCTCGCCGTCGCTCTGGTGCTCGTGACGACCCTACCGGTCACGGCCGCGGACTGGCCGCAGTGGAACGGCGGGCCGACCCGCAACGCGGTCAGCCCGGAAAAGAACCCGCCGACCGACTTCCAGCTTCCCGTCACCGAGGACGGGAAGATCGTCAAGGCCTCGCGCGGCGTCGCGTGGACCGCCGAGTTGGGCAGCCGGACGGTCATCCCACCGGTCGTCGCCGGTGGCCTCGTCTGGGTCGGCACCAACGCCCGCCCGCCGGCCGATGACACGGTCCCCGCCAAGGACTGGGACGGCGGGGTGCTGATGTGCTTCCGTGAGGCCGACGGCACTCCCCTGTGGAAGCAGCGGACTCCGCGGCTCGCCACCAACTATGTCGAGGACTTCCCCCAGGCCTCGCTCGGCTCGGCCCCGCTGGTCACCGGCGACCGGCTGTGGTTCACCAACAACCGGTGCGAGGTCGTCTGCCTGGATATCGCCCCCGTGAAGAACGGCACGGGCGACCCGCGCGAAGCCTGGAAGCGGGACCTGCGGAAGGACTTCGGCGTGTTCCAGCACTTGCCGCTCATGGCCGGCGGGTTCGCCGCGTCCGTCGCGGCCGACAAGGACCGGCTGTTCATCGTCACCCACAACGGGGTGGACGAGACCTACGTCAAGGTTCCGGCGCCGGACGCGCCGAGTTTGGTGTGCCTGGACAAGGCCACCGGCAAGGTGCTGTGGACGGACAACTCGCCGGGCAAGGGCATCCTGCACTGCCAGGTGTCCAGCCCGCTCGTGTGCGAGGTCGGCGGCCGGCCGCAAGTGATCGTCGGCCAGGGGGACGGATGGCTCCGCAGCTTCGACCCGGCGACCGGGAAACTCCTGTGGAAGTTCGACCTGAACCCGAAGGACGCGGAGTATGAACTCGGCGGGGCAGGGACCCGCAACTACGTCATGGCCACCCCGATGCTCTACGACGGCCGGGTGTACGTTCCGACGGGGCAGGACCCCGAGCACTCCGCCGGCGTCGCGCACCTCTACTGCATCGACCCGACGAAGGCCGGCGACGTGAGCCGTGAGCTGGACGCCGGGCCTAAGAAGGGCAAGCCGAACCCGAACTCGGCGGTCGTCTGGTACACGCCGAGCGAGGTCCCGGACGACGCGCCGAAGATCGAGGTCGGGAAGACGAAGAAGCGCGACCTGCTCCGTTCACGGGAGTACTACTACTGCCGAACGATCGCCACCCCGACCGCCCACGACGGGCTACTCTATACTGCCGATGTCCACGGGTTCGTCTACTGCTTCGACGCCAAGACCGGGAAGCTGTACTGGGTCGAGGACACGAAGGATGATGTCCGCGGTCAGCCGCTCTGGGCCGACGGCAAGGTATTCATCGGGACGGGCTACGGGGACGTCTTCATCTTCGCCCACGGCAAGGAAAAGAAACTGTTCGCGAAGATCGCGTGCGACGAGCCGGTCCGCCCCGGCCTCGTCTTCGCCAACGGGACACTGTACGTGACCGGCGAGTCCCGCCTGTACGCCGTCTGGAGTGCGAAATGATTGCCGCCCGTGTCTGTCTGTTCGTCACGGTGCTCGCGGCCGCCATGGGTGCGGCCGCCGAACCGCCTCGGGGCAAGAAGCCGGTCGTGATTCTCGTCCCGACCCCACAGGACGTGGTCGAGAAGATGCTGGACGCCGCCGCGGTGACGAAAGCCGACGTGGTCGCCGACCTCGGGTGTGGCGACGGCCGCATCGTCGTCACGGCGGCAAAGGTGTACGGGTGCAAGGCACACGGCTACGACCTCGACCGGGCGTGCGTGAAGGTGTCGCGGGCGGCGGTCGAGAAGGCCGGCGTCGGGAAACTGGTGCGGGTCGAGGAGGCCGACATTCTCGACGTCGATCTGTCGGACGTGACGGTGGTGACGCTGTTCGTCGGGACGACCCTGAACGCCAAACTGGTGCCGCGTCTGGAGAAGATGAAGGCGGGGTCGCGGGTGGTGTCGCACGTGTTCCCGATTCCCGGCGTAAAGCCGGACCGGGTGTTGAAGGTGACCTCGTCCGAGGACGACAGGGAGCGGCCGGTGTACCTTTACACGCTCCCGCTGACGAACGAGAAGCCCGGCAACCGATAACACTCATACGCGCAATGCAGGCCGCACGACGCGCGGTTGCCTCTTCGGCCGACAGTTCTTGGGCGCAACGCTCGTCGATACGCCTCTCATTCGCGAGTACGGTGGTAGTGTCGCACTTCTGGCTCTAAGGGGCGTTACACCGTTCCTCCGTTGGCCCGGAGGATCTGCCCGTTCACCCACCCGCCGTCCGGCCCTGCGAGGAACGACACCACGGCCGCGATTTCGTCGGGTGTGGCCAGCCGTTCCAGCGGCGAGAGTTTCGCGAGCCGGTTCACTTGCTCCTCGGACTTCCCCTCGAAGAACAACTCCGTCGCCGTCGGGCCAGGGGCGATCGCGTTGACCGCGATGTTGCGACCGCGTAATTCTTGCGCGAGGGTTCGCGTCAGCATCTCAACGGCCGCCTTCGTCGCCGCGTAAGGACCGTAAGCCGGCAGGAGCATGCCGACGACACTCGACGACAGGGTGATGATGCGGCCGCCGGCCGCCACACGCTGGGCGGCTTGCTGCAAGACGTTGAAAGTTCCGCGGACGTTCGTGGCGAACTGCGCGTCGAAGTCTTCCACGGTCCCCGACGCGATCGGCATCATCTTCATGATGCCGGCACTGTTCACCACTACGCCGATCGGGCCGAAGGCGGCTTCGCCTCTTGAAACAGTCGCGCGACGTCGGCCGGGTCGGCAACGTCCGCCTGCACTGCGACGGCCCGGCCGCCCGCAGTCGTGATCTCTGTGACGACCTCCTGAGCCTTCACGGCGTTGCCGGCGTAGCCGACCGTCACCGCGAAGCCGTCGCGGGCCAACCGCACCGCGATCGCCCGGCCGATGCCCCGCGACGCGCCGGTGATGATTGCTGCTTTCGACATGGTCGTTCTCCTGATGGGGGCCGCGGTCGAATTAAGGGAGGATGTGCGGGGAGAGAACCCGCGTGGTGGACCAAGTCCGCTTTGGTAGCGTCGAGAGGATGCGCGAGGCCGGCCGTTCCGCCTCGTGAACGACCACGTCCACGCGGCTGGTGGCGGGCAGACGGTCGAACCACCGGCGGGTTACGGCGTCCACCGGTTGAAATCGAGCCATCCGCTTCTCGTCTTGGAGGGCCGCCGCGAGAGCGGGTAAGCGATCAAGCCACCGGGACGCGACCACGACCCGGTCCCCACGGCGGGCCAAGACCCAAGTGACGGCGATCCCGGTCGAGGCGTCTGTGCCGGGCAGAATGTCAAGGCGGAGTTGAGGCGTTGCCATTGTCCGATCCTCTGAGTGCCAGGGAAATCTAACCAGGCGAGGGTGGCGAATGGTGGAATCTTAAAAGCATTCCCGGAGGGGCGGTAGCACGTTGATCCACAGTCTTTGCACGATCCTGCACGGGACGGCGTTTTCTCAAACTGCTGCAAATCCATTCACGGTCGGCGAGCCTTTCCTCCGATCTCTCCTCACCTACATGGGGACGGGCACGGAATCCGATCGCAAAGGGACGGGATTTCAACCCCGGTTCTGTCAAACGGCTGCGGGGGCAGGGCTTCGCTTGAGACGGGACACGTCCCGTTGCGGTGGTTGGCCGAACAGGCGGCGGTACTCGCGGCTGAACTGCGACGGGCTTTCGTACCCCACGCGGTATCCCGCTTCGGCCGCGTCCAAGCCTTCGCCGAGCAAGAGTCGGCGGGCTTCCTGAAGGCGGAGTTGCTTCTGGTACTGCAACGGGCTGAGGGCCGTCACGGTCTTAAAGTGGTGGTGCAGGGCCGACACACTCATGTGCGCTTCACGGGCCAAGTCTTCGATCCGCAGGGGGTCGGCAAAGTTCGTCTTCAGGTGGCGGATCACCCGGCCGATCCTCTGGGCTTGCCCGTCGGCCGCGACAATCTGCCGGAGGCGGGGGCCGGCACTGCCCGCGAGCAGCCGGTAGGTGATTTCCCGCAGGGCCAGCGGCGCGAGGACGCGGACGTGTTCCGGCGTGTCGAGCAACCGCAGCAACCGCACGACCGTATCGACCATGCCCGGGTCTAACGAGGTGACGCCGAGGCCGCGCTGCGGTGTGAACCCGCGGGCTTCGCCGCCGTCGGCGATGAGTTCACCGATCTGGGCCGTGTCGAGGACGATCTTCAACCCCAGGTACGGGCACGCCGGCGTCGCCTCAATAACTTGCCCGGCGACCGGCAGGTCCACCGACACGAGCAGAAAGTGCGACGGGTCGTAGCGGTACACTTCGTCACCGAGCAGTAGCTGCTTGCTCCCCTGGGCGACGATGCAGAAGGCCGGCTCATACACGCACTGGTTCGGGGCCGACGGCTGCGACGTGCGGTACAGGGTCAGCGGCCCGACGGCCGTGGGGTGGATGCCGTCCCGGCCGGTATGCCGGTCCACGAGGCGGGTAAGTTCGACGAATGCGGGCTCGGGCACGAGTCGCTCCTTCCACGGTCACGGGTTTCCTACAGTGTTCGCCACCGACCCGGTGGCCGTCCTACCCCGTCTGGAGGATTGGGCAAGGATCGCCGAGAATCGGGTTATCTCGCAATGAACTGGAACTTTTAGAATGGCCCCGTCATCTGGTCCTGCCTTTGTGTCTGGAGCCGCCCACCGATAGAATCGGGCAAAAACAGAAAGGGCCACGCGATGGCGACGACAGCCTTTGCGGCCACGGCTGCGACAAGTTCGATCACCCCAGTTTCCTTCTAGCGCCGCAATCGTCTTTATCAACATCTCGTCTACGAGAACTGGCTGCGAATCTTTCCATCCCGGCAAGGACGCCGGTCAATCATGTGTCCGAATTTGGTGAAAACAACGGTCCTGCTACTTCTTGATCGGTAGAGCCCCTCGATGAAACCCCACGCGGGCGATCGAGCAAGACACTACGGAACCGATGCCGTCAACGAGTGGGTGCGTCGCCGGCAGGCGCAAATTCTCCATCCGGATGGTGGCATTCTGAGTGCCTTCACTTCGCGGAGTGCGTACCGGCGTCGGCGCGGCAGCAATTTTCCTTGACAAGGGGTCGGGATTACGCAAATGTGTGGTATCGACATGCCTGCCTCGGTCGCGCGAACGGTTCGGTTTCGCCCGATCACAACTTCCCCCCACCGAACGTCGGATCATCGGCATGGGCTTTCCCGCACGACGCCTCCCGGCGGCCTGGTGTGCCCTCGTCTCGTTCGTTCTTGTCGCACACGCTGACGAGCCGTTGCACCAAGAGATCGACCGCACGATCGCCGCCGGACTGCTGGACTACGACCGTGTTGCTGCCCCGCTGTCCACCGACGCCGAGTTCCTCCGCCGCGTCTTCCTCGACCTGACCGGCAGTATTCCCTCCGTTGCCGACGCCCGCGCGTTCCTCGCCGACGCCGCGGCCGACAAGCGGGCGAAGCTCATCGACAAGCTGCTCGCCAGTCCCGAGCACGCCCGGCGGATGCAAGAATTCTTCGACGTGATGCTCATGGACCGCCGCCGTGACGCGAAAGTGCCGGCGGCCGCGTGGCAGGCGTTCCTCCGCACGTCATTCGCCGCGAACAAGCCGTATGACGAACTCGTCCGTGACATCCTCTCCAGCGACGGTGCCGACCCGAAGACGCGGCCGGCGGCCAAATTCTTCCTCGACCGCGACCTGGAACCGACGATCGTTACCCGCGACATCGCGCGGTTGTTCCTCGGCCAGAACCTCCAATGTGCCCAGTGCCACGACCACCCGCTCGTGGGCGACTACAAGCAATCGCACTTCTACGGTATCCAGGCGTTCTTCAACCGCGCGTATCTTCACCCGAACGCCCAGGACGCGAAGGCCGTCATCGCGGAGAAGGCGGACGGGGAGGTGAACTTCATCAGCGTCTTCGACCCGAAGAAGGTGCAGAAGACCACGTCCCCAGCTGTCCCCGGCCGCAAGCCGATCGGCGACCCGAAGCTCGACAAGGGAAAGGAGTACAAGGTCGCCCCGGCGAAGGACGTGAAGCCGATCCCGGCGTACAGCCGCCTCGCGAAGCTAGCGAGCGCGATCACCGCCGAGGAGAACGTCGCCTTCCGCCGCACGGCCGCGAACCGCCTGTGGTTCCTGATGATGGGCCGCGGCCTCGTTCACCCGCTCGACTTCGACCACTCGAACAACCCCGCCTCGCACCCGGCCCTGCTGACACTCCTGGCCGACGAGTTCGCGAAGAACAAGTACGACGTCCGGTGGCTGCTCCGCGAGATCGCGCTGAGCAAGACGTACCAGCGGTCGAGCGAGCGGCGGGGGCCGGCCGTGCCGGAGGACCGTTACGCGGCGGCGATCCTCAAACCGCTCGCGCCGGAGCAACTCGGGTCCGCGATGGCGCAGGCGAGCGGGCTGACCGACGTGTACCGCAAGGAACTGGCGAAGAACCTGACCGAGCCGGCACTGCACGCGAAGCTGGCCGGAAACGTGGCGCCGTACTTGCGACTCTATGGCAACCGGCCGGGCGAGACGGACGACGGGTTCGTCTCGACGCTCGATCAGACGCTCTTCGTGAAGCACGGCAGCCACGTGCGGAACCTGATCGCGCCGCGAACCGGCAGCCTCGTGGAGCGGGCCGCAAAGTTGAAAGAGCCGAGTTTGGTCGCTGAGGAGCTGTTCCTGACCGTCTACACCCGCCTGCCGAGCGACGAGGAGCGAGACGAAGTGGCCGCTGTAATCCGCTCGACGCCCGACCGCACCGCCGCCCTGACGGACATCGTGTGGGCGATGCTCGCCAGTGCCGAGTTCCGGTTCAACCACTGAGTTCGAGGGTTCGCCATGAAACCGTGCGACTACGCCTGCGGCACACCCGACCATGCCGTGAACCGTCGCCGCTTCCTCGGCGGCGCGGCCGCCGGGATCGCAGGGTTCGCCGGCCTCGCCTCATCGGCTACCGCCCGCGAACTGGCATCCGCCCAGAAGCGGATGCTCGTGATCTTCCTCAGCGGCGGCGTCAGCCAGCTCGAAACCTGGGACCCGAAGCCGAATACCGACACCGGCGGCCCGTTCCGCGCCGTCCCGACGAGCGTGCCCGGCACCCACATCTCCGAACTGCTTCCGCACGCGGCGAAGCGGGCGCACCTGCTGACGCTCGTCCGCGGCGTGAACACTGCCGAGGACGAGCACGGCCGTGGGGCGACGATCATGCTCACCGGCCGCCGCACGGAGCCGGGGCTGAAGTACCCGGAGGTCGGGGCCGTCGCCGCGAAGTTGCTCGGCCCGTCGTCGCAGGAGTTGCCCGGCCACGTGCAGATCACACCCGGCGGCGGCAGCGGGTTCAACAAGGAGGACGCAGCGTTCCTCGGCCCAAAGTTCGCGTCGGTCACGCTCGCTGACGGCAAGCCGCCGGCCGACCTCGCCCGCCCGCCCGTGCTCACGACCGACGCCGACCGCGAGCGGGAGGCCATGCGCCAGCGGCTGAACGCGAAGTTCGCGCAGTCGCGACGGTCGGCACAAACAGATGCCTACGCAGAGTCCTACGAGCAGGCGGCGAAGGTGGTGGCGAAGGCGAACGCATTCGACGCGACGCGAGAAGACCCGAAAGCCGCTGACCGCTACGGCCGCCACGACTTCGGCCGGCACCTGCTGCTCGCCCGCCGGCTGCTCGAACAGGGCGTGTCGTTCGTGAAGGTGTCGCACACGAACTACGACACGCACCACGAAAACTTCGACTTCCACATCGAACAACTCGGCGAGTTCGACCGGCCGTTCGCCATGCTGCTCGACGACCTAGCCGACCGCGGCATGCTCGACTCGACGCTGGTCGTGGTGATGTCCGAGTTCGGCCGAACGCCGCGGATCAACGACCGGTACGGCCGCGACCACTGGTCAAAGGCGTGGTCGGTGGCGATGGCCGGGTGCGGGCTGAAGGCGGGTGCGGTGGTCGGCAAGACGAACGCCAACGGCACGGCCGTGACCGACCGCGAGGTGAACGGCGGCCACCTGTTCCACACGTACTTCAAGGCCCTCGGCCTCGACCCAACGAAGAACTTTTACCCGGCCGGGCGGCCGGTGCCGATCGCCGACCCGAAGGCGGCCGCGATCTCCGAAATCCTGGCGTGAGGGCGACCCGTGGCCACACCCGCCGTTGACCCGACGAAGGCCCGTGTGCTGACGGAGTTCAAGCACGCTCGGCCGCTGATCGGCTGCCGGTTCGACCCGACCGGCCGCTACCTGTTCGCGAGTGCCGAGGACGACACGGTCCAGCGATTCGACCTACTGACCCGCGAGAAGACGGCCCTCGTCGGCCATACAAGCTGGGTTCGCGGTCTCGCATTCGTGCCGTCGCCGGCTCCTGCCTTTTCGCTCGCCACAACCACCGCGGGCATTGCCGTGGGCGGCGTGGTCGCCGCGCGGAAGCCCGTGCCGGTCACGTTGATCTCCGGCGACTACCACGGCCGGCTGCTCTGGTGGAACGGCTCCGACGCCACGCCAAAACCGACGCGGAGCATCGCCGCCCACGACGGCTGGATTCGGGCCGTCGCCGTCAGCCCGGACGGCACGACGGTGGCGACGTGCGGCAACGATCAGCTCGTGAAACTATGGAACGCGGCCGACGGCCGTGCGATCCGCACGCTCGAGGGGCACACGTCGCACGTCTACAACGTCGCGTTCCACCCGAACGGACAGCGGCTCGTTTCGGCCGACCTGAAGGGGACGATCAAGGACTGGGATGTCGCGACCGGGAAGTTGGTCCGCGAGTTGGACGCGAAGGCGCTACACAAGTACGACTCGGGGTTCGGCGCCGACATCGGCGGCATCCGCGGCATCGCGTTCGACGCGACCGGGGCGCACTTGGCCGTCATCGGCATCACGAACGTGTCAAACGCCTTCGCCGGCGTCGGCAATCCGCTCGTCGTTCTCTTCGATTGGGCCGACGGCAAGTCGAAGCAACTGAAGCCGAAGGACGCCTTCCAGGGCACCGGCTGGGGCGTGGCGTTCCACCCGACCGGGTTCGTGATTGGCGCCGGCGGGGGCGGGCAGGGCCGCATCTGGTTCTGGAACCCGGCCGACGCGGCGAACACGCACACCGTGAACGTGCCGACGAACGCCCGCGACCTGGCCCTGCACCCGGACGGCACGGCCGTCGCCGTCGCCGGGGCGAACGGCACCCTTACGGTGTACGCGCTGGCCCGCTTGCCCGCGACGTAGGGGCTTGGACCGTCGGGGACTGAGCTGATCGAAAAGCGTCCCTTCGACGTCAGAACTTCGAGGCCAAACGCGATCGCCCTGTGGAGGCTAATGGTGTCCGGAATGATTCGGCTATCCTGATGATTTCAGACAGTCAGTGCGGATCGCGTACGGTCGCGGCTGAACCGAATGCGGCCGAAACGGACAGCGTCACGAGGGTCGAGAATCAGGGCGCGATCCGCAGGCGTTGTAAGGTTGCCTCGATCAGCAGGGCCAACTCCTCGGGCAGTGGGGCGTAGTAGATGAGCGTCGCTGGGGCCTGACCGGCGTGCGTCACCCAGTCAAGGAAGTCGAGTAAACTCTTGCGCTTCTCGGCATCCGGGTGGGCGGCGTCGAAGACGGCCCATGTCGTCCCCGCGATCGGGTACGTGCCGGCGGCGGGGCCGTCGGTGAGGTTGAACCGAAAATCCTTCGGGAACTGCCGCTGCAACTCGGCCGCCGCAGCGGCTCGGACGCTGTTGAGCGTGGGCTGCACGTGGACGCCGGCGCGGTTGCGGACGTGGCCGATCGACAGCTTTGGCTGGCCGAGGGTGTGCGTCAGTTCGACGTACCCAATCGCCCCGTAAGTCGCGTTCACCTGTTCGGCCACGCTGTCATTGCCGCGGGCACCCACGCCGGTCGGCCACACCTTCGGTGTATTCGTCGCCGCGTCGCCGATCTCCCGCCGCCACGCATCGCTGGTCTTGCACAGGAAGTCCGTCCAGATGTTCGTGGTGCCGCTGGAGTCCGACCGGAAGACGACGGCGATGGCCGCGTCCGGCATCGCGATTTGTGGGTTCTCCTGCTGAAGCAGCGGATCGTTCCACCGCGTAATCCGGCCGAGGTAGATGTCCGCGAGCAGCGGGCCAGAGAAGCGGACGCCGTGACGGATCTCGCGGAGGTTGTAGGTCGGCACGACCGCGCCGTGGACGAGCGGGACGTGAATGAGATTCATCCCGGCTAACCGGCCCTGCTCGAGCTGCTCCGGCGTGAGGTAGGCGTCGGTGCAGCAGAAGTCCCACTTGCGGTCGAGCACGGCCTGGACGCCCTCGCCGGAACCAACGGTCGCGTACTCGACGTGGGTGTGGTGGGCCGATTCGTACAACTCTTTCCACTGGACCATCGCCTTCTGCACGAACGTGGACCCGCCGCCCGTGAGCACTTCCGGCGGGTCGGACGGCGCGGGGGCGGACCGGC
The DNA here is from genome assembly GCF_008254045.1 of Limnoglobus roseus. Classification (GTDB taxonomy): domain Bacteria; phylum Planctomycetota; class Planctomycetia; order Gemmatales; family Gemmataceae; genus Limnoglobus; species Limnoglobus roseus. Next base: position 6,229,949 of record NZ_CP042425.1, read on the forward strand.
GGACCGGCGGCAGCGTGGTCTCGGCACGTGAGTTTCGGTCGATGAGCCACGCCGCCATTACGCCGAGCGACAGCAACAGGAGTTGAACCGTACCGAAGATGAGCCACCGGCGGTAGGCGGACCGTGGCGGCGTAGCACCCCCGGACGTGGGGTGCGTGGCGGACGTGGCTGAGGCCAGAGTGTCCACACTGGAGGTCGGCACTGGCAGGGCGCTCATCACCGGTGGTGAGCCGTTCCGGACCGCGGGGGGCGGTGTCAGGCCGATGCGGTACGCCGCGGCCGGCGTCTGCGGCATCTCGCCGGCCGCCGGCGGCGCGATCGGCCGCGAGTACGGCGTCAGAATTTGCATCAACTCCGCCGGCGTCTGGAACCGCACACCGGGGTCTTTCGCCATCATGCGCGTCAGTACCGCCACCACATCGGCCGGCACGTCGGGGCGAAGCTCTTTCACCGACGTCGGTTCGCGGAGTTGGTGCCAGAGGAGTTTTTGCGTGAAGTTCCCCTCTTCGAACGGCAGCTTGGCCGTCAACAGGAAGTAGAGCGTGCAGCCGAGGCTGTACAGGTCCGCCCGGATGTCTACGGCCGAACTATCGACCGACTGCTCGGGGGCCATGAAGTCGGCCGTGCCGATAATCCGGCGGTCGTCGTACTTGGCCGTCAAGTTGTGGTTGCGGGAGGCGTCGTCGAAGTATCGGGCGAGGCCGAGGTCGAGAACCTTCAGCGTGCCCCCGCGCTCAAGCAGCAGGTTGGCCGGCTTGATGTCGCGGTGGACCAACCCCGCCCGGTGGGCGTGGTCGAGGCCGCACGCCGCCTGATAAACGTAGTGGACCGCCCGCGCGATCGGGAGCCGGCCGTGCCGCTGGACGATCGAGTGCAGGTCGCTGCCGTCCACATACTCCATCGCCATGAACGGAGTGCTGCCGACGCGGTCCATGTCGAACACCCGCGCGATGTTCGGGTGGTCCAGTTGCGCCACCGCCCGTGCCTCGCGGAAGAAGCGGTCCGTGAACCCGGCCGCCTGCGCCGCAACCGCGTGCAACACCTTCACCGCGACGAGGCGGTGGAGCATCAAGTGTTCGCACAGGTAGACGTGGCCCATCCCGCCGCTGCCGAGGTGGTCGAGCAGCTTGTATTTTCCGCCGAGGAAGAACCCCTTCGATCGCCCCGTCTGGAGTCGCTTCGCCTGGTACGGAGTCAAAACACGGTCGGCGAGCATCCGGCTGCGGATCTTGTCGGCGTCGTCGTCAGCCTGGTACGGCTCCAGGACTGCGTCCGGAAGGAGGCGGCTTTCCCGGATCGCCGTGAGAAACTCGTGGGCGGTGGCAGTGTGCGGCATAGGAGGTCGTGCGGGACGAAGGAGCGCCAGCAATAGAGGTAGGTTCGAGCCGTGAATTCACGGACTGAAATGGGTGAAGATCGTGTTAAAGGTGCCACGGCGTCACCCGATGGCCTACACGCGGCGATGGAAACCCACCACACGAAGGGTCGAATCCTACCCGATTCGGTCCTCGCGAATTCTTCTCGCAAGCCTCACGCGAACGCAGCAGCGAGCGGGCTAATTGAACGGTTGTCCGCCGTGACACCGCGAGCGGTTCCGATCCGGCGGCCATCCGTGGGGCGAAGTATGGACAACGCGCAGGCGGCGAACCTCGTTCACAAACCCGCGGCGGCCCCGCAGTCGGGCGTTTACTCGGCGGCGCTCGGCGAGGCTGGCAATACTGCCGACGGCGGCATGAAGCTGACCTACAACCCGGTCGCGGGCGATCCCATTGTCCGCGTCCAGTGCGAGGGCGTCCTCACTGTCCGCGGCCGGATCGGGGGCGAACCGCTCAAGGACCTACTCGGGCCGCGGTGTTACGGTCTGCAAGTCGTGATGAACCTGGAGCGGGTTGTCGGCGTCGAGACGAGCGGCATCTCGTGGGTGATGCAGACGGGGGAGAAGTTCAACACCACCGGCGGCCGCCTCATCTTATTCTCCGTGCCGGTGCAGGTAACGTCGCTGTTCCAATTGCTCGAAATGGACCTCCCGTTCGCCGTGGCCGCCAACCAGACCGCGGCCGTCGCGATGGCCCAAACTCCGCCCCGCTAACTTCAACCGAAGGTACCGCCCGTGCCCACTGCCACGGACTTGATCGAACCGCCCGCCGGTCTGAGCCGCATCGCGAACGGCCGCCCTCACCCGGCCGCGATGCTGCACGACGCCGTTCCCGAACCGTCGTTCGCCGCACTCGCCCGGCAGGAACCGGACGCGATCATGCCCGCCCTCGTCGAGTACGCGGCCGCCCTGCGGGCGAGCGACCTGTACTGCTACTCGAACGAGACCGACTTCCAGTTCGCCATCCGTCACCTCGGCATCGTGCGGACGCTCGGCTCCGTCGGCATCGAGGTCGGCCGGCGGTGCGTGTTGTACGTCAAGGCGATGGCGAACATGAACACCGGCGAGCGCCGCAAGCCGCTCGAAGGGCGGTGGGTGTTCCCCCGCGCGTCCGGCCGGCCGCTCGACCTGCGGATCAGCACGATCCCGACGTTGCACGGCGAAGACATCACCCTCCGCATCCTGGACCAGGGAAGGGCAATCCTGTCGCTCGACCAACTCGGGATGCATCCGCACAAGTTCGCCCAGTTCGGCCAGATGCTGACCTCGCCGAGCGGGCTGATTTTGGTGTGCGGGCCAACGGAGTCCGGCAAGACGACCAGCATGTACGCGGGTCTGGCGTACCTGAACAACGGGTTCCGCAAGATCAACACGATCGAGGACCCGATCGAGTACTCGCTCGCCGGCATTCGCCAATCGCAGATCGCGGCCACGGCGGACGTGACGTTCGACGTGCTCCTCCGCGGCGTGCTGCGGCAGGCTCCGGACGTTATCATGATCGGCGAAATCCGCGACGAGGAGACGGCCCTCATCGCCGTCCGGGCGGCGGCCACCGGGCACCTCGTCCTCTCGACGCTGCACGCCCCGGTCGCGGCGGCGGCGGTCCACAGCATGTTCCGCCTCGGCGTTCAGCCGCGGGCGCTGTCGCACGCCCTGCTCGGCGTCGTGTCCCAGCGGTTGCTGCGGACGCTCTGCCCGGAATGCAAGCGGGCGTACCCGCTGCCGCCCGGCAAGGCGTTCAACAGCGTGCGGAAGTGGATGGACCCCGACGCCAATGTGACGCTGTACGGCCCCGAGGGGTGTCCGGCGTGCCACATGACCGGCTTCGCCGGTCGCACCGGGTTGTTCGAGGTATTGAGCATGACGCCGGCGGTGCGGACGCTGATGGAACACGGTGCCCACACTGCGGCGATCCGCAAGCAAGCGGTCGAGGACGGCATGATGGAGTTCCGCCACGCGGCCCTGCTGAAGGTCGCGCAGGCTCGCACCAGCCTGGAAGAAGTCACCCGCGTCGTGCCGGCCGAGTTCCTCTCGGCGGCATCCGACAACGGCTGACCCCGAACCAAACCCACGAGATCAACACATGGCCCGTGCCGTGAACCGTGTCTGGGGTGGCCTCGCCCGGATCGCCCGCCCGTTCGCCAACCGCACGCTGTCCACGGCGGCGCTGATCGAGTTCACGCAGTCCGTGCGGTTCTTCCTCTCCAGCGGCATGACCCTCCGCGACACCATGCGGGCGCTGGCCGAGAACGGCACGCGACCGGCCCGACGGGCGGCGACCGCGATCGGCCGCGACCTCGCTGCCGGGTACGGCTTCCCGGAATCGCTGAGTCGCCAGGGGCGAAAGTTCCCGCCGTTGTTCCGGGCGATGGCGTCCGTCGGCGACGAGACCGGGAACTTACCGGAAGTCATGCACGACCTCGAAAAGTACTACGACTTCCAGCAGCAGTTGCAGCGACAGTTGCGGTCGCAGATCAGTTGGCCGGTCATCCAGTTCACGCTCGCCCTCTTGGTCGTGACGGGGCTGATCTACATGCTAGGCCAGATTCCGCAGACCCGCCCGCCAGTCCGACTCGAAGCCCAAACGCCCGAGGCGGTCGAAAAGCTGAAGACCGCGATGAAGGCCCCGACTCTCGATCCCCTCGGCCTCGGCGTCGGCGAGGACGGGGCAATCCGCTTCCTCACGCTTGTCGTCGGCACGATTGCCGCCGCCGCAGTGACGTTCTGGGTGATTCGCCGCCTGCTCCGCCGCCGCGCATTCGTCGAGCGTGGCCTGCTCTGGGCACCGTTCCTCGGCCCGTGCCTGGAAGCCGTCGCCCTGTCGCGGTTCTGCCTGGCGATGAAGCTCATGCTCAAGACGAGCATGTCGATCCTTGACACGATCCGGCTCGGGTACGAATCGACCGATAACCTGGCGTTCGTCGCGGCGGCCCCGAAGTCCGTCGGCCTGCTGCGACGGGGCAACTCGGTGACGACGGCGATGGGGGCCACAGGGCTGTTTCCGCGGCGGTTCATGAGCTCGGTGGCGATCGGCGAAGAGAGCGGCCACTTGGCCGAGACGCTGGAGAACCAGGGTGCCTATTACGACGACGTGGCCCGCCAACGGCTGGCGCTGTTCAACCGACTGCTGGCGACGGCCGTGTGGCTGGTCGTCGCCGGGTTCGTCGTCGTGCTGATCTTCCGCGTCTTCACCGGGGCCTACCTGAAGACGATCGACGCCTACTCGGCGTGAGGCATCTTCGCCAAGCCTTCACTCAAACTTCACGGCCTGGTCCAACGTGGGTGATAGATTGACGGCGTTTCCGCACTCCCCACCCGGCGGGCCACGATGCCGATGACGCAAGATTGCGAGGTCTTGCTCGACGCCGTCGTCGAGTCGGGGTTACTGCCGGAATCGGCGGTCGGGCCGTACCGTGAGTGGGACGGCGATGCGGGGTCGCTGGCGAAACAACTCGTCCGCGACCGCTGCCTGACGCCGTTCCAGGCCCGCGTCCTGCTCGGCGGGGCGAACGCCCCACAACTCGCGTCGTTCTTCCTCACCGAACGGTACAAGATTCTCGAACACCTCGGTGCCGGCGGCATGGGCGAAGTGTACCTCGCCGAGCACCTCCTCCTCCGCCGCGTTGTCGCGTTAAAGATGATCGTCCGCGGCCCCCGCGGGTCGTCGGGCCGTGGCGGGGCGGTCGAGCGGTTCTTCCGCGAGGCTCGCGTCGTGGCAGCTCTCGACCACCCGAACGTGGTCCGGGTGTTCGACATGGACCGCACCCCGGCCGGCCCGTTCCTGGTGATGGAGTACGTGGACGGTGCGGATCTGCACGGCCTCGTCCGCCGCCACGGCCGGTTCAGCGTCCCGCGGGCCGTCGATGCCGTCATGCAGGCGGCGAAGGGGTTGGGCCACGCCCACACCCGCGGGCTTGTTCACCGCGATGTGAAGCCGGCGAACTTGCTGCTCGACCGCCACGGCACGGTCAAGGTGGTGGACCTCGGACTCGCGAGTTTCCGCAACGTCCACGAGAACGAGGGGCTGACGGCCGAATTCAACCAGGACCACCTCATCGGTACGGCCGACTACGTCTCGCCCGAACAGGCGCTCGACGGCAGTTCGGCTGACGCACGGTCGGACACCTACTCGCTCGGCGCGACGCTCTACTTCCTGCTCACCGGCCGGCCGCCGTTCAGCGAGGGAACGCTCTCGCAGAAACTCTTGGCCCACCAGTTGAAGTCGCCGCAGCCGATCGCCGATCTCCGGCCGGACGTGCCCGCAGAACTGGTCGAGGTCATCGACGTGATGATGGCAAAGCGGCCCCCCGCCCGCCCGGCGAACATGGCCGAAGTGGTCGAATTGCTGAGGCCGTTCGCGGAAGAAATGCTCCCCCTCCCGGAGTCGCACGAGATGCCCAAGCACGCGCCGTCGGCGTACCGCTTGGGCCTCGTCAGCGCGCCGCCGGCCGCCACGACCCCGGCACTGGCCGCCTCCTCGGCAATCACGAAGCGCGAAACAAAGGTCGCACCGCCGGCCCGGTCCACGATCGTGAAGGCGTCGCCGAAGTCCGTGGTTCGCGGCCCCCGCAGTGGTGGCCCTCGGAGCGGCGGCCCCCTGTCGCGGCCACCGCGGTCGAGCCCGAAGATTCTTAGCCCGGACGGCTTCGCTCCGATCGAATTGGTGAAAGAAGTTCCGCCACCGCCGCCCCCCTCACCTCCGTCCGCGGTCGTCGCAGAACCGAAGGTCACGCGGCGGGCCACACTTCTCATGGGCTTCGCCGGCGGGTTGGCCTGCGTCGGCGGTTCGATGTGGTACGTGTTCAGCCCCGACAGCGGGCCGCGCCGCCCGAACATTTCCGCTGGGACGCAACCGGCCGTGCCACCACCGCCCCCGTTGTCGCCACCGCCACCGTCGGCTCTCACCTTGTTGGGCAGCGGCTCGACGTTCATCAAGCCAGCGATGGACCACTGGACGGAAGAGTACCAGAAGCAGTTCGGGACGAAGGTCGATTACAAAAGTATCGGCTCGGGCAAGGGCATCGACAACATGCTCGAGCGCGTCTCGCACTTCGGCGGGACCGACGTGCCGCTGACCGACGCGCAGTTGAAGAAAGCCAAAGACCTGAGCGGTGAGGTTGTCCATGTCCCGCTCGCCCTCGGTGCCGTTGCGGTGACGTACAACTTGCCCGACGTGAAGGATTCGATCCGGTTAACTGGGCCGGTCCTCGCGGACATCTTCCTCGGCAAGATTACGAAGTGGAACGACGACGCCCTGAGCTTCTGCAACCCGAAACTGAAGCTGCCGGACGCGGCGATCACCGTCGTTCATCGCAGCGACTCGAGCGGCACGACCGGCATCTGGACTGACTACCTGAGTAAGGTCAGCGGCGAGTGGGAGACGAGGGTCGGCCACGGCACCACGGTCAAGTGGCCCGTCGGCTCGGAGGCGGAGAAGAGTTCGGGCGTGGCCGGTCTCGTTACGAAGACCGTCGGCGCGATCGGGTACGTCGAGCTGTCCTACGCCCTCGAACGAAACCTGAAGGTCGGTCTGGTGAAGAACAAGAGCGACAAGTACGTGCTGCCGACTCTGGACGGCGTGACGGCCGCAGCCGGGGCGGAGTTACAGTCGCTGCCTCCGGACCTACGGTTCTCGCTGGTCGACGCGGCCGGCGAGAACTCTTACGCCGTCGCCGGCTGCGCGTGGGCGGTGGTCTACACGACGCAACCGCCGGTGGTGCAGGCCGAATTGGTGAAGTTCCTGCGATGGATCGTTAACGATGGCCAGGCTGGCCTGCCGACGCTCCGCTACGCCCCATTGCCGTCGGCGATGGTGGCGAAGGTGAACCAAAATCTCGCGGCCATCCGATCGGAACGGTAATCTTCTCAGCCCGCGGCGGGTTGCACGAATACCTGATTCTGGCGGAACAGTTCGAGCATCTTCCGCACGACCTTCGCCTGGGCCGCCGAACTGAGTCGCTCTGCTTTCTCGGCGGCAACGGCGGCGTCGCTAAACCGGCCGACCGCCGCATACGCTGCGGCCTGGGCAGCGAGTGGATCGGCCAACTTCTCGCCCGTCGCCCCGACGGCGATTTCTGCCAGCCGCACGGCCTCCAGTGGGTCACGGACTTCGCCCCGCGGGTTCGTGGCGAGTTCCCATGCGGTCGCGGCCAAGGTCAGCGGCAGCGTGGCGTGAACCTCCGTCGCCCGGCGGAACATCTCTTTCGCCTCGGCATCGGCCCCCGAACGCTTCAGAGCGTGGGCAAGGCCGTACAGCACGCGCGGGTAAACTGGCTTGCACCCGGCCCCGCGGCGGAACACCACCACCGCCTCCCCCGGCCGCCCGGTTCGCACGAGCGCGGCCCCCCAGTTGTCGTACACCATTCCCGCGTTCGGGTCGGCCTGCGACGCCTGCTCGAATTGCGCAATCGCGTCGTCGGTCTGTCCGAGACGGCACAACACCATCCCCAGGTTGTTGTGAGTGAGGCTCGACTTCGGATCGACCCGCACAGCCGTCCGCAGCATCTGGGCGGCTTCCGCCCACCGGCCGAGGGCCGCGAGTGGGCGGGTGGCGTTGATGTAGATTTCTACCCCGGCCGGATTGAGTTCCGCAGCCCGGCGGTACATCCGAATCGCCTCCTCCGGGTCGCCTCGTTTGGCCAGGACGCCCGCGAGATTGAAGTAGAGTTTGTGGCTCGGCAACTCGCCGACGAACAGTTCGCGGTCCCCCTCCTGAAGCTCTTCTGTGATCGCCTTCCGCAAGAACGGCACGGCGTCGCCGGGGCGATCCGCTTCCAGTAACAACTGCCCGAGCATCGCCGACGTGTACGGCGACGGCTTCAGGCGGGCCGATTCCGAGAAGTGGTGGATCGCCTCCTCGCGGCGACCGTGCGCGGCGAGGAGGATCGCGAGGTTGTGGTGCGCCCGGCGGTTGTTGGGCCGGCTCTCGACCGTCGCCCGCCAGATCGACTCGGTGGTCCGGTATGCCGTGTTCCGACTCGCTGTCAGCAGGGCGAAGCTCACCGCGAGCACGACGACCGCCCAGAGGAACGGTCTCGGCTCGGCCGACCCACTGAGCCGTCGCGTCGCGGACAGCAGGCCGACGACGAACAGTGTGACGACTGCCGCTAGCGGCGTGTAGGTGCGGTGTTCGAAGGCGACATCGTTGATCGGCATAACGCTGGAAGTGGGCGCCAGCGCGAGAAAGAACCACGCCAAAAGGAAGCCGACGGCTGGTCGCCGCACCAGCAGCACGCCCGTGGCGATCAGCAGCGTGACCGTCACGACGAGACCCGCCGCCACGGCGGCGGGACCGGTCGCCACGGGCCAATCGTCGTAGTCGATGCACAACGGGTCGGGCCACACGGCCAGTCGGAGGTAGTACGGCACTACTTCCGACTGTGTGAGAGCGTACCGCCACCAGTTCACTTTCCCGCCTGCGAAGCCGGCCGTCACCGTCGTCGTTGCGGGCGACGGCGTATCGGCGATCGCGGCGTGGCCGCCGACGGCGAACAGAGCCGATCGAGCCAACACGGCCCAAGTGGCGAAGAGCGCGAGGTGAACCGGCCACCGCGTGCGGAGTTGACGAACGCCGCCCGCGAGGAAGACCGCTTCGTACAGCAGCACGAGAAGCGGGCCGATTACGGCGTCCTGCTTGCTGCCCATCGCCAGGACCGACGACAGCATGGCCAGTGCGTACCACACCACGCGGAACCGCTCGGCCGTGGCCCCGCGCACAAAGGCGTAGAGCATCAGGAACTGGAACAGGCCGGCCAACACCTGCGCCCGCTGGATGATGTAGGTCACGGCCTGCGTGTTGAGCGGATGGACGGCCCACAGCAGAGCGACGGCGAACGCAACCCACTCGCCCTGCCGCCCGGCCCACCCCGCGACCCGCGGCAACTCCAGCGTGCGGCGAACCAGCGCGAACAGCACGGCCGCGGCCACGGCGTGCGCCGCCACGTTGAAGGCGTGATACCCCCACGTCTCTGCCCCGCCGAGTGAGTAGTTCACCGCCAGCGACAGTTCCGTGACCGGCCGAAGGTTTCGGGGCAACTCGTGAACAGTGGCCCCCAGGTCGCGGATGCCGACGTTGTTCTGAATCGCAGCGAGGTCGTCGAAGATGAACTCGCCCGTCATGCCAATCGAGTACGCGGTCCCGACGGCCATTGCCAGTAGGAGTGGCGCGACCCAGGCAGGCGTGGGAGAGGGCGTCATTGTGCGTCGGCCTCAGCGAGTTGGCGGGCGGCTTCGAGTTCGTGGACCCGCTGTTCCAGGATCGCCAACTGCTGCAACAACACGACCTGCCGGCGGTTCAACTTGGCATACGCCGCCGTCACGCCGAAAGAGAAGACGTACCCGATGCCGAGCGAGACGAACAACACCGCCGACGAGTAACTGAGGTGACTCGCCTCGGCCGCGCGAGTGACGAGTTCCGGGAAGACGCCGCAAACCAGCAAGACCGAGGCGACGACCATCCACCCCAGGGCGTGCCGCTCGGTCAGATGCCGCTGGCGAACCCAGTAAAGCGTGAGCGCGAAAGCCGCGCACCCGCCGAGGAGCATGAGTCGCTCCGCGTTCAGCATTACTGCCCCTCCGCGCGGAGGCGGTCGATCAGGATAGCGAGCGACACTTTCAGCATGTAGAAGGCCGACCGCCACGATCGGATCGAACTGACGCCGGCCGCCCGCGACCGCATCCGCACGGCCACCTCGCCGACGGCTAGCCGGTTTCGCAGGCACCAGTGCAGAGACTCCGGCTCCGGGTAATCCTCGGGGTAGCTCTCGGCGAACCGCCGCCACGCGGCCGGGCCGGCGCAGCGGAAGCCGCTCGTCGGGTCGGTCAGCCGCACTCCGGCGAGTAGCACGATTAACCGCACGAACATGCCGATGCCCATCCGCCTCAGGCGGGTCGAGCGGTCGCCGCCGGTGCGATCGAGGAACCGCGAGCCGATGCAGAGGTCCAGGTTTCGCCGCCGGCACTCTTCGACGAGGGTCGGGATGAACGCCGGGTCGTGCTGGCCGTCGCCGTCGCACTGGATGACGAACTCGTACCGTCCCGTATGTCGGGCGTACCGATAGCCGGTCTGCACGGCCACGCCGATCCCGCCGTTCGTCGGCAGGTGGAGAACGCGGGCCGGCAGTCGGCTGGCCGCCGCCGCCCGCTCGGCCTCCTCGCCGGTGCGGTCCGTCGAGCCGTCGTTGACGACCACCAATTCGTACCCGGCGGGCAGGGATTGCAGGCCCGCGACGGTGGCGGCGATGGCACCTTCCTCGTTGTAAGCCGGGATCAGCACGAGGTGCGGCCGCGCTGCCACCGTGGTCCGTGGCGGCGTCCGCGATGGGATCGGGGCGGCGAGAGTAGTGGCGGTTTCGACGGCCATTCAGACTCGCACGGAGGAACATCGGGGCGGGAGATGCTCTAATTACGCCCGCGGTCGGTGGGTGGGATGAATACCGAACTCAGATCTTGAGAAGAAGCCGTTAACGATCCGCGAAGCCGCCGCGGGGCCACGGTGGTCATCAGAAATTCATCCGTTCTTCTCCGCCATCCCCGATCAGCGATTGTACTTTCAATCCTTGTCGCGAGCCGACGTGTGGCTTCCTCACCGACTGGCAGGCCATGATCGCCTTGACCCTCCCCGAACCGCCGGCCCGACGCGATCCCACAGACGCCGCCGGGCCACCGGAGACGCTAATCGAACCGCCCGGCCGGTGGCGGTGGCTGCCGCTGGCGGAACTCTGGGCGTACCGCGATCTGTGCCGAATGCTGGCGTGGCGGGACGTACAGGTACGGTACAAGCAGACGGCACTTGGAGTGGCCTGGGCCGTTTTCCAACCGCTCGTGTTGATGGGACTATTCGCCGTGTTCTTCCGCCGAGTCGCCCACGTCGCGACCGGCGACGTGCCGTACCCGCTATACGCCTACGCCGGCCTGTTGCCGTGGTTCCTGTTCGCCGGAGCGGTGTCCGCCGCCGCCAACAGCCTCGTGGATTCCGAGCGACTCATCACCAAGGTCTACTTCCCACGGCTAGTGATCCCCATCGGGGCGGCGGCCGTGGCGGTGGTCGATTTCCTCATCGCCGCGGCCGCGCTGGTCGTGCTGATGCTCGCCTACGGCTCGCGACCCGGCTGGGGTGGGCTGTTAATCCCGTTGGCGGTCGGCATGATCTTCTTGACCGCGCTCGGCGTCGGCAGCCTGCTGGCGGCGCTGAACGTGAAATACCGCGACTTCCGCCACGCGCTGCCGTTCTTGATCCAGGCGTGGATGTTCGCCACGCCGACGGTCTACCTGAGCCTTGACGCTGGCACGGAATTGCCCGACTGGCTCTGGGCAACGGCGCACCTGAACCCGCTGACGGGGCAGATCGCGTTTGCCCGTGCGGCGATGCTCGGCGAACCGCTGCCGTGGGCCGCGTTCGGCGTCGGATCGGCCGTGGGAGCCGTACTGCTCGCGGTCGGGGTCATCGTCTTCGCGCGAGTCGAGGACGGGTTCGCCGACGCCATCTGACCGGGGAGTGTTGCCGCACATGGCCGCGATCGTGGTGGAGAACCTGTCGAAGCGGTACCGCATCGCTCGCACGGCGGAACGTGTGGCATACCGCACGCTCCGCGACGACCTGGCGGCACTGGCGACGTGGCCCGCCCGCCGGCTCCGCGGCCGGATCGACCGAGCGGAAGACTTCTGGGCGCTCCGTGACGTGTCATTCGAGGTGCAACCGGGCGAGGTGATCGGCCTCATCGGGCGGAACGGGGCGGGCAAGAGTACGCTTTTGAAGGTCGTCAGCCGAATCACGAAACCCACCGCCGGTCGCGTGCGGCTGCGCGGCCGGGTGGGCAGCCTGCTGGAAGTCGGGGCCGGCTTCCACCCGGAACTGACCGGCCGCGAGAACATTTACCTCAGCGGCGTCGTGCTGGGGATGCGGCGGGTCGAGATCGCCCGGAAATTCGACGAGATCGTCGCGTTCGCGGAGGTGGAGAAGTTCCTGGACGTGCCGGTGAAGCGATACTCGTCCGGCATGTTCATGCGGCTGGCGTTCGCGGTGATGGCCCACCTGGAGCCGGAAATCTTGCTCGTGGACGAGGTGCTGGCCGTCGGCGACGCGGCGTTCCAGAAGAAGTGTCTGGGGAAGGTCGGTGAGTTGATGCGGAGTGGGCGGAGCATCATCCTCGTCACTCACGCCGCGGCAACTGCCCAGAAGCTATGCACCCGCGCGATCCTTCTGGACGCCGGGCGGGTGACGAGCGTGGGGCCAGTTCGTGACGTACTGGCGGCGTATTCTGCCTCGGCGCTGCCTACGGAACTGGGCGGGAACGAGAACATCCGCGTGCTCGCCGTTAGGGCTGAACCGGTGGCTGGCGAGTCGATTGCCGTGGACAGCGGCATTCGCTTGACGGTCGATTTCGAGTGTCGCGTGAAAGCCCGCGTGGTGGATTGCACCCTCGAGGTGTCCACCGGCGACGGGATCGTCGTCTTCCACGCCGGGACGTTTTTGACCGAATCCGAGCCTTGCGACGAGGGGTTGTACCGGGTGACGACCCACGTGCCGCCGCACACGCTCAACGCCGGCGATTACCATGTGCGGCTGATCTTCGGCCAGGCTCGCAAAATCCTGCTCTTCGGCCAAGACAGCGTCTGCCGGTTCGAGGTGGCGAACGTCCCGGTCTACGGGACGTTGACCCCGTTGCCGGGCGTCCTGCGGCCGAACTTGGCGTGGCGGGTCGAGTACCTCGGCCGCTGCGGATAGGCGAACACCACCGGGGAAGAAATGGGCCCTCGCTCGTTAGAGTTGCCGCGAATCTTGGACGCTCGTGGGAACCTGTCATTTCTGCAGGAAGGGAACCAGGTTCCGTTTGCCGTCCGACGGGTGTACTGGATTTACGACGTGCCGGGGGGCGAGGTGCGCGGGAGTCACGCATTCCGAAACACGGAAGAAATCGTCCTCGCCCTGTCCGGAAGCTTTGAAGTGGTGCTGCACGACGGTGAAGCCGAGCGAGTGTACCCACTCAAGCGATCCTACGTCGGCCTGTACGTGCCACAGATGCTTTGGCGAACGCTCCGCGACTTCTCGACGAACTCCGTTGCCTTGATCCTCGCATCGACCCCCTACGATGAAAACGATTACGTCCGCGACTTCGACGAGTTCCACCAACTTCGGAATGGCCGGTGACACGACTGTGTATGACTGCCCGCTGCTGGAGTTGCCCCGGGTAGAGAACCGGGCCGGGAATTTGACGGTCCTCCAACCCGGCTGGAACTGTCCGTTCGATGTGCCGCGAGTGTACTACCTGTACGACGTACCGGGCGGATCAACCCGCGGCGGGCACGCGCACAAGAACCTGCGGCAACTGATCGTCGCCGCCGGCGGCAGCTTCGAGGTATTGCTGGACGACGGCCGGAACCGTCGAAGCGTTTTCCTGAACCGCCCGTATTACGCGCTGGCGCTGTACCCCGGCATCTGGCGAGAACTGCACAACTTCTCGTCCGGGTCGGTCTGCCTGGTCTTGGCGTCGGAGCGGTACGAGGAGGTGGATTACATCCGGGACTACAAGGCCTTCGCGTCCTGGAAGGCTCTGCACCGTGCGGAGGGATCGTCCGATGGCGCCACTGAAGTTGCGAACCGGTCGTCTGCGACCGGTTGAAGAAACTGACGCCCGGTTCGTACTCGACCTGCGATTGGACCCGAAACTGTCCCGCCACTTGTCCCCGGTGATCGACGACGAGGAGGCCCAGCGGCAGTGGATCGCCCGATATCAAGTGCGTGAGCGGGCCGGCCGCGAGTTCTACTTCATCATCGAGTCGGCCGACGGCGGCCGGCAGTACGGCACCGTGCGGATGTACAACTTCTGCCGGGACACTTTCTGCTGGGGCAGTTGGATTGTCTTGCCGACCGCGCCGATGTCGACCGCGATCGAGTCAACCCTCGGCGTGTACGACTTTGGGTTCGGCCCGTTAGGGTTCATGAAAAGCGACTTCGACGTGCGGAAGGAGAACGTGAAAGTGGTCCGGTTCCACCAACGATTCGGGGCGGTCGTCGTCGGTCAAGACGACGAGAACCTGTACTTCGAGATCACGAAGGACGTGTACGAACGAAGCCGGGCGGACTTTGCTCGGTTCATCGGCTGAGCTCAACGGGGGCATTATGCAGCGTGCGGTTCCGTTCTACGACCTCCGGCAGGTCCACCAACCGCTCGCCTCGGCCTTGGAGGTCGCGGTGACCGAGGCGGTGACCAGTGGTTGGTTCATCCGCGGTCAATTTGGCGAACGCTTCGAGGCTGAGTTCGCCCGATACTGTGGCGTCCGCCACGCCATCGGTGTCGGCAACGGGCTGGATGCCCTCGCCCTCATCCTTGATGCGTACGTTGCTCTCGGGGCGATGAAAAAGACGGACGAGGTGATCGTCCCCGCGCACACATTCGTCGCCACCATCCTCGCGGTCGCCGGGGCCGGGTTAACGCCCGTGCTGGTCGAACCGGATGAAGCGACCTTCAACCTCGACTCGGCCGCCGTCGAGCGGGCGATCACCCCTCGGACGCGGGCGGTGATGTGTGTTCATCTATACGGCCGCTGTGGACCAATGGCCGAACTCCGTCACCTGACCCATCGGCACGGCTTGAAGTTGATCGAGGATGCCGCCCAGGCACACGGGGCCGTGTTCGATGGCCGGCGGACAGGCAGCTTGGGTGACGCCGCCGGGTTCAGTTTCTATCCAACCAAGAACCTGGGAGCGATCGGTGACGCCGGGGCCGTCACCACGGACGATACCGAGCTGGCCGACACCGTTCGCATACTCGGCAACTACGGTTCGCGGCTCAAGTACGAGAACCTGTTGCCCGGCCGCAACAGCCGGTTGGATGAGATTCAAGCGGCCGTGCTCAGCGTCAAACTGCCGCGACTGGACTCTGAGAACGCCCACCGCCGGGCAGTCGCGGCGTTCTATCGGGCCGCGATCCGCAACCCGGCCGTCCATCTGCCGGACGACCCGGACCCGCTTGCAAACGTGTGGCACCTGTTCGTTGTACGGGTGGCAGACCGCGATCGGTTCCGCCGGCACTTGGCCGACCGCGGCGTTGAAACCGGTGTCCACTACCCGATCCCGCCGCACCGCCAAGGGGCGTTCCCCGCGTTGCACGGCCTATCGTTCCCGATCACCGAACAGTTGCACCGCGACGTGGTCAGCCTGCCGATGAGTCCTGCTTTGACGGACGAGGAGGTGGCCTACGTGGCCGAACAGGTGAATCGCTACCCCAACCAACCGCAAGGTGGCTTCTGATGGATCCCCGACTGAGCGTGCTGATCATCACGTACAACCAGGAAAAGTACATCGAGCAGACGGTGCGGAGCGTCCTCGTCCAGCAGACCGATTTCCTCTTTGAAATCGTGATCGGTGAGGACTGCTCCACGGACGGCACGCGGGATGTGCTCCGAAAGCTAGACGCCGAATTCCCCGGCCGCCTGCGGTTGTTGTTCCGGGATAAGAACCTCGGCCTGGTCCCGAACGTCATCGACACGTACAACTCTTGCCGCGGCGATTACCTGGCGACGCTCGGCGGGGACGATTATTGGACCGACCCGCAGAAGTTGGCCAAGCAGGTGGCAGTCCTCGACGCTGATCCGGGCTGTTCGATCTGCTTCCACCCTGTTCGGATCGTGGACGCGGAGGGTCGGCCGAGCGGCGGCGTTTACCCCAAGGACGTGTCCCACACCACCGGCAAGGCCGAGATCGCGAATACGTGCTACGTGCCGGCGGTCTCGACATTGCTGCGAAAGTCGGGGCTACCACAACTGCCGTCGTGGTTCGCTCGCCTGACGATCGACGACTGGCCGCTCTACTTCCTGTACGCTGAGTTCGGGCACTTCGTGTATTTAGACGACGTAATGGCCGACTACCGGTGCCACGCCGGCGGGTGGTGGTCGAGCCAGCTCGGACCGAGTCGAGCGTACAACCTCATCCGCATGTTCACTGTGCTCGACGAAGAACTGACCGGACGATCGAGTTTCGATTTTGGTCAACTCGGTCGCGACCAATTGTGGTTAGCCATGCAGGAGGGCGAGGAGATCAAAGCATCCCTCTCTTGGAAGCTCTTGCGAGCCATTTTGTCCCCGTTCGACCGGTTAGGAGCGGCGAGTTTGGCCAAAGTGATTAAGTCCCGTCGGCGGCCGCAATCCAGGACGGGAGTTGCGGATGCCCGGCTTGCGGTGCTCCGCACGACGGGTCAAGGGCGGCCCCCCGGATGACACGGCCAGACCTGACTTTGATCGTGACCGCCCACGCCGAGGGGCGACTTGCTCACCGGACGGTCCGCAGTGCCGTCGCGGCCGTTGACCTCGCCCGTCGGCAAGGGCGGATCGTTGAGTGCATCGCTGTTCTCGACCGGCCGACCCCCGAAACCCGGGATTACTTCACCCGCGACGCACCGGCCGACTGGCGCTTGCTGGACGGAGATCACGGAGACCTCGGCCTTGCGCGGAACCAAGGCGTTGAGGCCGCCGGCGGCCGGTGGGTCGCGTTCCTTGACGCCGACGATCTGCTCGGCTCTTGGTGGTTGCTGTCGGTCCTCGAGCAACCCGACGCCGACCCCAGGACGGTGTACGTGCCGGAAGCCACTATCACGTTCGAAGCACATCACCTGATCCACTGGCTCACGCCGTCCGACGCCCCCGCATTCCGGCCCGAAGTTTTGGTCGCGACGAATTACTGGATGGCGCTGGTCGCCGCCCGGCGGGAACTGCTCTGCGAAATCCCGTTCGCGGCTGCCCGCGGGGGAAGCGGGTTCGGGTTTGAAGACTGGCACTGGTTCACCCAAGTGCTCGCGGCGGGGGGGGCAATTCAGACCGTGCCAGGGACGACCATCTTCATCCGGAGAAAGTCCCGCGGGTCGTTGCTCCGCGAACACCAGATCGCGAACGCCCTGCTCCAACCGACCGATTTCCTGGCCCCGACCCGATACCGTGTTGCTGATACGCGGCCGGTTGTCGATCGGCCGCGTGCGGCCGCCAGCGGTCGATGGGATTCGCTCCGCTCGCGCGCCGGTCGATTCGGCCTCGCCGTTGCCCGTCGGTTTCCGATCCTGGAGGCCCCGCTGGCCCGTGCGTACCGGTCGGCCGTTCGATTGAACGCGCGATTCGGGCCGGGGGCGGAACTGCCGTCATGGTTGGTCGATCAGTGTCGGGAGTTGCATGCCGTCGAGCCGCAGTTGTTCCCAGACGACTTGTTCCGAATCCGGTTGCGCGAGAACTGCATTCCGAACCCACCGGTCGGCCGGGTGTACGGAAAACTGTGTGAGGCGGTCACCGGCCCCGTGCGGCTGGCGTTCATCGTCCCGTGGCTGCGGACCGGCGGGTCCGACCTGGAAACGCTCAACTACGTCCGCCTTGCGGCCGAGAGGGTTGCAGACGGTGGGGTCTTGGTGCTGGCGACCGAACCGGTGCCGTCGCCGTGGGCTTCGCGTTTGCCGGCCGGTGCCCGGTTCGTCGATTTGGCAGCACTCGCCTGCGAGTTGCGCGACGATGAACGCGAGTACGTCCTTGGCACGTTCCTGGTCCAACTCGGGGCAGACGCCGTTCACGTTGTAAACTCGACCCTCGGATTTGCCGTCGTGGAACGGTACGGGAAGGCCGTCGCCCAGCGGTCACGGGTGTTCGCGTCGGTGTTCTGCGAGGACGTGACTGCGGATGGCCGCCGAACCGGATTTGCACTGGATCAGGTGCCGGCCGTTGCCGACCACTTGGCCGGCGTGTTCGCCGACAATCGTCGAATCCTCGAACTAATGATCCAGATGTTCGCTCTCAACCCGAACAGGCTCCACACCCACTACCAGCCGGTAGACCTCCCGCCGGCTGGCCGCCAGGACCGGCCGCCGGGCGGGAAACTCCAGGTCCTCTGGGCCGGACGGCTCGACCGCCAGAAGCGGCCGGACCTCTTGATCGAGGTTGCAAGGCGGGTGACTCACCTCCCGGTCCACTTCCACGCCTACGGAGCGTCCGTGCTTCGGTCCGACGCGGCCCGGGTTCGCCTCCGCGGGCTGCCGAACCTGACGTATCACGGCCCGTTCGACGGGTTCGAATCACTTCCCGTTGGTGACTTCGACTTGTTCCTGAACACCTCGCAATGGGAGGGGATGCCGAACGTCCTTTTGGAGGCACTGGCGGCGGGCTTGCCAGTGATGAGTTCGGATGCCGGCGGGATACCGGAACTGATTCGCGACGGCGAAACCGGGTTGCTCGTCAGTCCGTTCGACGCCGTCGATGCCTATATCTCCAAGTTTGAGCGGGCGTGTTACGAGCCGGACCTGTTGCCGAAACTGTTGGCCGCCGGCCGAAGCTTGCTCGCCGCCCGGCACACGTGGGACCACTTCCGGCAGGCGGTGGGGGCCGTGCCTGGGTACCTGCCCGCCGCCTCAGCCGACGGCTCGTAAAGCCGCGGGTTCACCGGACCGCGGAATCGTCGTCCGCCGCGTACCGCGTGGCCTGCCGGCCGACGGCCCACGCCCCGGCGTACACGCCCAACTTCATCCACAGCCGCCAGTCGCACGGCAGGTGCAAGAAGTCGCGAACCGCCGGCTGGCGCCCCGCCTGGATCTCCCCCACGGCCATTTGCACGCGCATGTTGTTCTGGTCCTCCGGCCGCAGTTCGTCGGCCTCTCGCTCAAGGTGCCGTCTGGCGACGGTCGCCCGTGACAGGCCCCACCGGCGGTAGTGAGAACTGCTGTTGTTCCCGTGGACGTGGATGGTGCTGAGCACGGTCCGGGGGAATCGGGCGGCCGCCGCGAACACGCGGCGGTTGGCCAGCCAGAACTCCCAGTCTTCGGCGTACCTGATGTCTTCCGCAAACGGGCGGTCCAAGGCCGCGCGGCGGAAGACGAGGCTGCTCACCGCGAACGGGTTCCCGGCCGTCAGCAAGCGGTAATTGTTGGCCGGCCCGATCCGAGGGGGCGACACCCGCCGAACTCGTCGGCCCGACCGTCCAACGTATTCGACCGCGAAAGTGACGCAACTCGCGGCCACGGCGGTCACGAGGAACGGGCACGGATCAGTGGTTAACTTGTCGTCCGCGTCCAGAAACAAAATCCACTCGCCGCCAGCGACGGCGAGGGCGGTGTTCCGGGCGGCGGACGGCCCCTTGTTAGACTGGGTCAGAATCCGCCACGAAAGCCCTTCGACCAAGGCGGTCGATCGGCGGACGATGGCGAGCGAGTCGTCCGCCGACCCGTCGTCCACCACGATCACCTCGATCCCGCTGCGGGCCGATAGGGCGATTGCCCCCAACGACGCCAGGGTCCGGCCGACTGTCGCCGCGGAGTTGTACACAGGTATGACGATGCTCAGGCGGGTCATTGCATACTAAATAGGAGTTGGGCCGTTCCCGCGGGTTTTCGATCGAGCGGACGACTCCATCAGTTGAGAGCCGAGCGTCACTTTCCGGCTGGCGTCGGCCCACCGGCCACGCAACACGTCCATGAGCGTGCAGAAGCCCAGATTCAGCCGGATGATCGCGCCGCGGCGGGCGATGGCAGCGGCCGCCGCCCACCCGCGGACGGCGGCGGCTTGGGCCACCTCGTCGTACAGAGCCCGCTCCTCATGGAAGCGGAGGAGCGTCTGTGTCTGCGCGGCCGTCGCGTTCCCGTCGTGGCGGCGGTAATCGTAGAGCACGTCCGGCACGCCGACGAGCGTTTCGCCAGCCAGCAGCAGCCGCGCGATCAAGTCGAGGTCGAGGACTTGTCGCCATCGTGGGTCGAACCGCATGCCGCCGAGGCGGCTTCGTCGGAAACACATCGTTGGGCACATGATGAAATCCGCCCGCATCACGGCCCGTAGGCCGGCGTCGCCGTGGAGTTGCACAGTTCGGCCTGCGGCCGGACGGAAGTATCGCTTGCAGTAGTCGGGGAAGGAGAACCGTGGTCGCCCGTCCGGGCCGATGATCCGGGCTTCGCAGAACAGGACTGCCGCGTCGGCGTAGCGGTCAGCCGCGGTGAGCATGCGGCCCACGTAATCCGGCAGCAGTTCATCGTCGGCGTGCGGCAACGCCACCAAGTCTGTATCGCCTGCCTCAAGGCAGCGATTCCAGTTCGCCGCCATTCCCGACGGGCCGGAAGGGGCGATGTACCGAATTCGGCGGTCGTTGTAGCCGGCGAGGAGTTCGGCCACACCGCCGTCGGGGTCACCGCCATCGTCGCAGACCACCAGTTGCCACCGCGAATCACGCTGATGTAGGACCGATTCCACCGCCTGCCGAAGGTATGGCTTCCCGGCATAGTACGGGATCGCCAGGGTCAACGCGGCCGCGGTCGGCATGTAGGCCTTTTGAAAGGGGATCGTCCCGGGCGTCAGTTCGACGACTTCGCCTCGCGCGGCGGCGGGGCAGGGACCCGACCGCCACTGCCACGGAGTTCCGTTTCTTTCTTTTGTACCGCCTCACTCTCCTCGCGGAGTTCCTCGTAAACGACCTTCGACGTTCCGTCCGCGGTGGATAGCACGACCTTCTGGGACACCGGGCCGACGCCCTTGACGAACACGGTCGTCGTTATTTGGCGGACACCGGCGAGATTTGCCGACTTGCTCGTCAGCGTGGCGTCCACCTGGAGCGCCGGCCGGCCACGGGGATCAGTGAAGAACTTCGTCGCGGTCCACGTCGAGACGTTCCCGCCAACTTCCTCTTCGTGCGACCACTCGCGGCCCGGTTTCGCCCCGAGACGGAGCACCGGCGACCACACGAACAGATCCTCGACCGTTTTCGGCTGGGCGGGTGGCGGATTGAGCAGCGTGCCGGTTTCGATGAACTTCTCGCCGATGCGGAATCGTTGATCCTGAACCGGCGTCGGCGTCTTCGCGGGCTTACCCGTCCACTTGATCGTCGCCGTAGCGAGGTTCGTGTCGGTCGTTGTGCCTTGCTGAACCAACGACGTGACGAGCCGGCCGTCTTCGACGATCTTCTGCCGGAGTTTCGCGACGGCGTAGGCTGGTGGCTTCGCTGGCTTCGTCGAAGGCTTGGCCGGCGGCTTCGCCAGTGGGGGCGGGTTCGGCTCGAGCAACCGCACGGCCGTCCACTCGGCTCCGGCCTTCAGCGGGAAGAAGTCCGCCGTCAGGCGGGGGACGTTCGGGTTGCCGTTATCCGGGTCGAACGAGACGCTGTCTTCGATCCGTAAGAGGCGGCTCCGGGTCAGGCCGTAACAGACGCCGCGGACGCTAACAACGAGTTCGTCCGTGGGCAGGCGGCCGTATTCGAGGCGGGTGAACGCGGCAAGGACACTCACACCCACGTCGGTGCCCTTCTCGAACGTCACGAGCCGCTGAGGAGTGTCGTTCCGCGCGATTGCTCCGGTCACGGCGAGGTACTTCCGGCCGTACTTGGCCATCGCGGCCGTGCGGTTCTCTTGGAACTCGCGAGCCAAGTTCTCGGCCGTGACGACAATCGGTGTCGAGCGGTCGATCGGTGGGCCGGTTTGTAGGTCGATCTCGTAGTCCCGGACCATCTCGGCGGTTGTGGTGGCGATAGTCCCGCCGCCGCCGAGGACACAGTTGTCGAACCGGATGATCTGGGTTGATCGCCCGCTGCAAGTGCCGGTGATGGTGACGATCTGCCCCGGACGGATGACCGCCGTGGGTTGTTGCCGCGGGCGGAAGTAGGCCTCAAATTGCAGCAACGTCGCCGTGCCCGGCGGCTCAAAGCCGAGTAACTCGTCCGTCACGCTGGTGACGAGGCCGGTGACTGAGACCGTTCTCCGCGTGTATTTCTCGTCGGCCGGTGCGGCGGCGCGAACGACCGTCGCCCGATCAAGCCGCAGGTTGCCCAGGGTATTCGTCTGCGGGTTGAAGAGGCCGGCATAACGGCCGCGCACGGTGACCCCGCGGCCGGGTTGTGGGACGAGGGACGGTGGTTCCAACATCAGGCCGCCGACCGACCCGACGATTGCCGGCAATGTCTCCCGCATCAGTGGCGTCACATCGAACGCCGGCAGGGCGGCAGTGACGACCCCTTCTTCCTCCGTGCCGGCCAATTCCTGATAGGCCGAGTACATGTGCCGGAACTGGAGGCCGCCATTGCCGAACGCCTTGCAGATGCCCTCTACCTCCAAGAGTTTGCCGCGGTACTTCGTGTCGCACGCCTGGGGTCCGGTCGCGTACTCGGCGGCGAGTTGATCCGCGGTCATGCGAATCGGCGTTTCCGGCGGCGGGGCGGTGGGAGCGGTCGCGATTTCCTGCTGCTTCTCGGCAACGGCCGGGGTTGAAGGGGGCGGTTCCTCCTCGGCGTCCAACTCCAACTTCGCGGCCGGCTTCGGCAATGGGCCGGACTGGATCGCGAAGTAGCCGACGGCAATCGTGGTCAGGACGAGTAGAAGCACACCGAGTCGCTTCGGCCAGTTCGTCGGCCGGTCACCGACGGGTGGCGGCTCGTCGGCATCGACCGCGGGGCGCTCGGCCTCCGAATCGTGGGCTTGCTTCTCGGCCAACTCGTCGATGTCCATGTCCTCGTCGGCGACTTCTTCCTCCGTCCGGATGAGCGAACCGGCGATGCCGCTAGTCTGCGGGATGCGCATTGCCGCACCGCACCGCACGCACTGCGCGCGGCGGCCGGCGAACGCCTCGTTGGATCGGTGTTCGGCGTGGCAACCGGGGCAGTAGAAGAGCAACATGGGTCAGCCTCTCGGTGCGTCGTGCGGGTTCGGCTCGCCGTTCTCCGCGTCTGCGTCCACGATCGTGCCACTCTTCCGCAGGTCCAGTTCCATGGCGGTCAGGATGGTCATTTCCCGGACGTGCTCTTGGTCCTCGCGCGTCATCGCCTCGTCCTCGTCCGGGAGCTTGATGACCTGTTCACAACCGGGGCAAATCGCGTACTGATCGAAGCCGTCGGGCTTGTACTGCAGCGACAGGCCACAGTGCAGGCAAGTGAGGACGAACTCGGTCGGCGTCTCGTCGACGGGCCGCGAGAGGAGGTAGTAGATCAGAGCCAAGTAGAGAACCGCCTCGATGGCGACGGCGACGTTGTACCGCCGCCACGGGTTGCCATCGCCGCCGCTCTTGATCGAGGTCTTCGACGGCATCAAGTATCCGACCTTCGGCGGCTGGCACTTCGGGCACGTGTGGTTGTCCAACTCCGCCGTGTACAGCACTTCGAGTTTGCACGAGTTACAGATCAGATACTTGTATTCCTCCTTGGCCCTCGCCTGGCCGGCCGTGTCGACCCTGTCCAGGGTCTTCGGCCCGAGCAACCGGGCCGACCCCCAGACGATGCCGCCGAGGAGCGCGGTGGCGAGGAGTAACTGCACGACTTTCTTCTTGAGGTTGGCCAGCACCCGCTGGCCGAAAGATTTCTGCTTCGGCATGGATCGTCTCACTCGGTTCAGAGGGAGTTACTCGCCGTACCCCGTTGCCGACCCCTCGGCCGCCGTCAGAAGCCTGCGGACGACCAACACATCGGCGGTGTCGGAAACGAACGTCACGTGGCCGTCGCCGAAGAGGCTGTTGACGCCGCTACTGTGGAAACTGAACGGCTCGTCGTTCGGACCGCAATCGGTGGTCGTCCACGCGCACGTCGTCGGGCCGCCGAACGGTAGGGCGTTGTTGTTGAGAACCTTTCCCTTAAATGCCGTGGTCGGCGGGCCGGCCACGATCGCCGCGGACGCCGGCTCAGCCCACCGCCAAGTGTTGCGGGTCGTGGACGATGCCGGGATCAGGTCGCCAGGGTCGATTGCGTTGGTGCCGGCCACGTCGTAGGCCGTCGGACTGAAGAACTCACCACGGCCGACGGCTTCCACGACCATGATCGTGTGGCTCGTCCCATCGCGAAACGTCTCGATCCCCTGGGCCGGGTACCGCAGGGCACCGTAATCGGTTTGCCGCGGGGCACCGGTCAGTTTCACCAGCGAGGACACCGTGCTCGTCTCCGAGATGCGGGTCCAGGCGACCGGCAGGTAGTCGGTGTAGCCGTAGCCGAGGGAGTCCGTGCCGGACCGGGCGCGGATCGGGTTGGTCGGGCAGAGGAACGTCGAGACCGAGGTTTTTGCCGCCGGCCGGTTCGATGCGTCGTTGTAGGCGACCCCAAAGTTGAACTTGCTGTAGACGGTGTCGAGTTCGATGCCCGTTAGAAGTTGAGTGAACGTCGAGGTCCAGTCGTAGGTCAACTGGTTGTTCGTGGCGTCCCAACCGACGCCGCTGGACGGCAACTGCCGCCGGGCACTCTCATAAGTCTGGAACGCCAAACCGATCTGCCGGAGGTTGTTCGCGCACTGGAGGCGGGCCGCCGCCTCACGGGCCTTCTGCACCGCCGGCAGAAGGAGACTGATCAAGATGCCGATGATGGCAATGACGACGAGCAGTTCGATGAGCGTGAAGGCGTTCCGACGAACCGGGCGAGCGGGAGCGGTCAGGCGCATGGGTCACTCGTGAGGAAGGAGTCAGGAACCGGGAGCACGACCGACGGGGCGGTGGAACGAGTCGGCCCGGCCGGCGCGGGCCGGTCGGGCGACGGTGCCCCTCTCTTGGTTGGGAGGGGCGGGTTAACATTCGCCGAACTTACTCCGTGAAGTTGGCGTTGATTTGCTCGATCGGGGTGCACATCCGGCGGAAGGTGACCAAGTCCACGTCTTGGTTCACGAAGGTGACGTGGCCGTCGCCGAACAGGACGTTGGCGCCGTTGTTGTGGAAGCTGAACACTTCGTCGTTCGGGCCGCAGTTGTTCGTCCCCCACGGGCAGGTCGTCGGGCCGCCGAACGGGATGCTGTTGTTGTTGATGGCGCGCTGGGCCTTGTTGGCGAACGTGCCGGCGGCACCGCCGACCGTGCTGGTGTCGCCGTCCGGGCCGCTGACACCGTTGCCGCTGTCCGGCTCCGCCCACCGCCAGCCCTTGCGGAAGGCCGCCGGGCTGCCGACGCCGGGGGCGTACTTGATCGTGTTGAAGGTTTCGCTGCGGCCAACGTCTTCCGTCATGAACACGGTGTGCGACAGGCCGTCGATGACTTCACC
Organism: Limnoglobus roseus; assembly: GCF_008254045.1. GTDB lineage: Bacteria > Planctomycetota > Planctomycetia > Gemmatales > Gemmataceae > Limnoglobus > Limnoglobus roseus. Next base: position 6,255,264 of record NZ_CP042425.1, read on the forward strand.
CTGGCTCGGGCCTTCCATCCCGATCGCGCGGCGGTTGAACGTCGTAGTCGGGTTGCCGTTGGCGTCGAGGACGTAGTATTCGGTGCTGGTCGAAGCGCTATCGTTGGTCGTGGTGCTGCCGGCACCGGTGATGCCCCCGAACACGCCGCCGATGTTCTTGAGCGCGAGGGCGCCCGGAACCCGCCAGCTGTCCTTCGCCGCGCCGGAACCCCGCACGCTATCGGTCGCAACGCCACTGGTGTTGATGCTGACGTAGGCGATCGTTTGGTAATCGATGTAACCGTAGCCGGACGTGTCGAGGCCGTTCTTCGGCCGGATCGGGTTGGTCGGGCAGAGGAACGAGTTGATGGCCGTCTTGGCGGCGTTGGCCTGGGCCCCGGTCAGGGTCGTGTCGTCGTAGGTCTTTTGCAGGTCGAAGTTGGTGTACACGTCGTTCTGCTCCATGTACGGCAGGAGCAGAGTGAAAGTCGAGTGGATGGTGAAGGTCGTCTTGGCCGTCACGTCGTTCAACTTGTTGGTGTTCTGCACTTCGCCCGAGCTCGGGAAGCACTTGTTCGCGTCGTGGTACGAGTGCAGGGCCGTACCCATTTGCCGCAGGTTGTTCGCGCACTGGGCGCGGGCGGCGGCTTCGCGGGCCTTCTGGATCGCGGGGAGGAGCAGGCCGATCAGGATGCCGATGATCGCAATCACGACGAGGAGTTCGATCAAGGTGAAACCCTTGCGAACACCGGTCCGACGGGCAACTTGCCGTTGCATGTAACAAGCCTCTAGCGTTGCTCGCGGGAATTGGTTCAACGCTGTGTCGAACTCGGGCAATTGCCGCGAACTCAAAACAATTAGCGCTCGTACAGAAGATTTGACACGTCGAATCCGATGAAGCCCCGGTGAAGCTCTGGGGTAGAAAATCGCCCCGAGACCCGGGTTCACTCCCCGAACGTCGGTCGCCCACCCACTCACAAAATCTTCTCCGAAGATACTCTGGATTGAATCTGTCATTTTTTCGCGTCGACGATTATCTCTTAGTGGTCGATTCGATCCACCCGTTGTCACCCAATGGACTCAGCGATGCCGGCCGAGGGGAGTCTCAGTAGTCCATTCCTGTCGTCCGGCAGCCCGCCCAACGGAGCCTACGACTTTTACCGCGCCGGCGAGGAGGCCCTGCGTCGCCACGAGTACGACCGGGCCATGTCGGAATTCTCCCGGTGCCTGGCCGAGAACCCGAACCACGTCGAGGCGTACCAGCGGCGGGCGGAAGCGTGGCGGGCGCTCGGCCGGTACGAGGCCGCCATCGCCGACTACACGCAGGTCCTACACCTCCGCACGCCCGACGACCGCACGCTGCAAGGCCGCGGGATGCTCTACTCGTTCGTCGGCCGCTACCGGGACGCGGCGAACGACTTCACCGCGGTCATTGACCGCAACCCGACGGACGCTTCCTCGTACCTGAGCCGTGGCCAGGCGTACTCGCGAATGGGCGAGTTCCCGGCCGCCGTCACCGACTTCGCCAAGGCGATCGAACTTCGCCCCGGCCAGGCCGACACGTACCTCGAGCGCGGCACCGCCATCTTGTTAGCGGACGGCGATCTGAACTCGGCTGTGCAGGACTTCTCGCGGGCGATCCAACTCAACCCGTTCCTGGGCGGTGCCCTCGCCCGGCGCGCGGAGGCGTACCAGAAGCTTGGCCGGTCCGAACTCGCCGCCGCCGACCTGACGGAGGCCGTGCGGCTCGACCCTCTGAACCCGCAGCTGCTCGTCCTGCGGGCGGAGATCTTCGAGAAGACCGGGGCCATGTCGGCGGCCATGACCGACTACGCCTCCGCGTCCAAGCTCGACCCGTCGAACGCCAAGTTGCTGCTCAGTCAGTCGCGAATCCAGCGGTTGACGAACCAGCTCGAGGAGGCCGAGAAGACGCTGTCCGAGGCCGTGCGGATGGCCCCGGACAAGATCGATTTGATCCTCGCGCGGGCGGAACTGGCGTTCACCCTCGGCCGGTACGACGCGGCCCTGGCGGACTTTATGGACGTGGCCAAGCGGGTGCCCACGAACGCCGTCGCCCACCACGGCCAGGCCAGCGTCTACCTCGCCCGTGGCGACTACGAGCAGGCATTCCCGTTCGTGGACCGGGCCGTGCAACTCGATCCGAACCGGGCCGCGGCCGTCTTCGACCGTGCCCGGTGCCACTCAGCGTTCCGCAACTACGACGCCGCCTTCGCCGACGCGAACCGGGCCGTCGAACTCGACGCCGAGGTGCCCGCCCCGCGGAAGATGCGGACGGAACTCCACATCCGCGACGGCCGCCACGATGAGGCGTATGCGGACCTGGCCTTTTTGATCGCCAAGCAACCGCACGATGCCACATGGTACTACCTCCGCGGCGTACTGGAGTCGCGGCGGAACCGCCACACGGCGGCCGTAACGGACTTCACTCACGCGACGCGGTTGAACCCGAAGTATGCCGAGGCGTTCGCCGAGCGCGGCATCACCAACCGCGCACTGCGGAAGAACTGGGAGTCGTTCTGCGACTTCCTCCAAGCCGTGCAACTCGACGAGCGTTATTCGGTCGAGTATCTCGTCCAACGGGGCATCGTCCACGGCGCTCGCAAACAGTACAACCGCGCCAGAGCTGACTTCGCCATCGCGCTCCAACTCGACCCCGAGAACAAAGCGGCCCTCCGCGGCAAGGGCCTGATAACGGAGTTGATGAGCCAGGTCCGGTCGCCGGAGTCGGTGCTGGCCCACATGCCGGAGAAGGACTTGGTGACGCCGACTGAGAAAGCGATCCTCAGCGGGGCCGTCGAGGTCCCAAACCGGCGAAAGAAGAAGCATAAGAAGGCGAAGAAGAAAGTCCTCAAGAAGCACATCGGCACGCCCCGTCTGCCGCAGCCTCCGACTGAAGACATGATCGCCCAGCGGATGCTGGACGAAGAACCGATCGTTCCCGTCCAGTTGACCGAGAGTGACGCTGCTCCGGCGGGGCTGACCGAGACAACGCTCGACCAGCCAACCGCCCCGGTGGCCCCGCCGTCGGCGTCCGGCATTCGCAAGTCTCCGACGACCACACCGGCCAAACAGCCGACGGCACCGCTTATCAAGTTGCCGTCGTCAGCGTCGAAGTCCGTGGCGATGGCGAACCTCAAGACGCTCGCGAAAGCGCAGAAGAGCGCCACGAAGAAGCCCGGGCTCGCGAACTTGTTCGGCCTGCTCAACAGCGACCCGAAGGCGGCAAAGAAACCGCTCGGCAAGCAAGCCGCAGCCGACGCGGCCGCCGAGAAGAAGGAAAAGATCAAGCTCTACCTGAAGTACGCCCTCGTGCCGATCGGCTTCTTCCTGATGGGCTACACGCTGTACGACAACTTGGCCGGCCCGTCGATCAACGACGCTCTCGCACGGGGCGAAGCGGCCGGCTATCCGGTCAAAAACACCGCCACCGCCCCCGACCTCTGGCGAGAGTTTGCGAAGGATCTGCCGGGATCGAACAAGAAGTACGCGGAGAACTACATTCAGATTTCGGGCAAGCTGAAGAAGGTCATTAACACACAGTCGCGTGCCGCTTTCCTGCTCGAAACCCCGCACGCCACGCTCGGCGTCGAGTGCTTGATGCTCCAGCGGGATGACCTCGCGAAAGCGAAGGCTGGCGACGAGATCACGATCCAAGGCGAACTCCCTGAAGTACGCAAGGTGGATCAGAACCTCGTCGTGACCCAGTGCAAACTCCGGAAGTGAGGACCAGCGGCGTATGGTCCTTGAAAAGCCAATCGACCCCGACGCGGACCCGCTCATTCGACCTCTCGCCCCTACTTCGCCGAACGGAGCGAGTGCGTCGGACGGCCGAAAGCGGGTGGCAATCGTCGACGGCCAACCGGTCTTTCGACTCGGCTTCCGGGCACTCATCGCCAACGAGCCGGACCTGCACCTGATCGCCGAAGCGACCAACCTCGGCCAAGCTCAGCAATTACTCGCGGCTACGCCGTTCGACGTGCTGGTCTTGGAAATGGACCTGCCCGACGGCAACGGCCTCGACTTGCTCGCCGCCGGGGCCGGCACGCCGCGCCCGCCGCGGGCACTCGTGCTGACCGGCCTGAACGAAGACCCGTTCGCGCTCGCCGCCGTGGAAGCCGGTGCCCTGGGGTTTGTCGGGAAACATGAACCGGCCGAGGTCATCATTGCGGCCATCCGTCAGGTTCTCTCGCACCGCACGCACCTGCCGTCGAGGATTCTGGCCCGGCTCCTGCGGCAACACACCGGCCCGGACCCGGACTTGCGGGGCATCGGCCAACTGAGCACCCGCGAGAAGGAAGTCTTCTCGCTCCTCGGCGAGGGCCTGACGGCGAAGGAAATTGCCCGCAGGCTGGCCATGAGTGTACACACCGTAGACACGCACCGCGAGCGGATGAAGCGGAAACTCAAGGTCTCAAACGGGGCCGCCCTCACCCGCCAGGCGGTCGAGTGGCGGCTCCGCTACGACCTTGCGCGGCAGGCCGACTTCAACCGAAACGAGCGGCCGTCGCAGGTGTAGTGATTTTTTTGACAGCGTTGTCAGTCCCTTCGCGTCCCAGCATTCATCACCGCCGCGATACCGGGTTCCCGACCTGCTGTTTAAGATAACGCCTCGCGTTGCCGGGAAGGGAAGCCCGAACGTGATCGGCTCGCAGCCCTTCCTGACACGGACCGTGCCCCCAAGCCCGAACCGCGGGCCGCGACTGACACCGTTTTGAAGATTCACGAGTATCATGGTGCCCCCCGATGACGCTCCTGGCTTCGCCTCCCGCCCAGTCGTTGTTCGAGGATTACCGGCCGTTAGCCCTCAAGCTCGCGCGGCGCTACCGGGCCAAGGTTCCGACCTGGGTCGAGTTTGACGACCTCCATCAGGAGTGCAAGATCGCCTTGCTCCGGGCGGCGGCCCACTTCAACCCGGACCGCGGACACGCCTTCCCGTCCTATGCGGTGGTCGTCATCGGTCGGGCGGCCCGCGCGTTCGTCCGCCGCGAGTACAACCAAGGGTTCAGCGGGTTGGGCAAAGTGGCACCGGCCGCCGACCCGCAGGTGCGATTCCGCCGGTACGACGCGCTGTCCCTGGCCGATATCATCCCGGACGGCGGGGGGCCGCCTGCGGTATGGAAGCAAGAACGCTGGGATTACGTCCTCAAGTGCCTGACGAGCCGAGAGCGGCAGGTGGTCGAACTCCGGCTGTTCCGCGGTTCCTCGAACCGGGAGATCGGCGCGTCCCTCGGCATCGGCACGTCCCGCGTCCACTCCCTGTGGCAATCTGCCATCCGCCGAATCAAGGACTCCGTCCACGACATCTTCGACCGCCACTGACTTCGACGGAAGGTTCTCGCTCACGGCCGGGCGAGCTTTCGGAGGTACGATGTTTCTGGGTGGTGGCCTCGATCAGCGAGTTGAGCCGTAGCCGGTGGCCGGCTTGCCCTCGTGGCCGGCGCCGGTGGCGACGAGAGCAAGCCGGCTGCAAAAGCCGCTGGACGACCGCGAACTTCTGGGCGGCCCGCTTTTGTCGATGAGGTTGAGCCGGGAACCGCTACGGCACGAACGGGAGCGAGGGGAGGGACTGCCGCTTGAGGGCCGGTTCGTATCGTGGGGCTTCTTGAGGGTGACGAGGTGCCCCGCGTCCTCGAAGTACCCGTCCCGGCGGGCCGTCGCGCCGAGGACGGCGGCGGCGGCCTTCATGGCCACTCGGCTTAGACTTGAATCCGGGAAAACGCCCGCGCCCCGAGTGCCAGGAAGAGGGCGGCCACCGCGACGAGGACCGCGAGATCGGTCGCCACGCCGAAGTGCGACTGGCCGATGAGCGCGGCCCGCAGACCGTCCACCCCGTACGAGAGCGGGTCGAGTCGCGTAACGACCGTGAGCGCCGCCGGCAGGTTTGACAGGGGGTAGAGCGCGCCCGAGAGGAAGAAGATCGGCATCACCAGGAAGTTCATCACCAACTGGAACCCCTGCATGTCGCGGAGCGCCGACCCGATGATGGTGCCCAGCGCCGCGAACACGACGGCGATCAGGGCCATGAACAGGAAGCCCAGCAGAACCCCGCCCCAGTCGTGCGGGCGGAACCCGGCGATTAGGCAGACGGTCAAGACGAGCGTGCCCTGAATCAGCGCGGTCGTCGCCCCGCCGAGGGTGCGGCCGGCCATGATCTGGATCCGCGGCACCGGCGCGACGAGCGTCTCTTTCAGGAATCCGAACTGCCGGTCCCACAACAGGCCGACGCCCGAGAAGATCGACGAGAACAGGATCGTCATCCCGACGACACCGGGTGAGACGAACTGGATGTAGTCGCCTTGGCCGGCCTTCTCGAAGACCGGGCCGAGGCCGAACCCGAGGGCGAGCAGGTACATCAGCGGCTGGCCGAGAGAGGCGACGACTTGGGCGCGCGACCGCAGGTACCGCTTCAACTCCCGCAACCACAGGGCGAACACGACCGCCATTCACCGCCTCCACATCCGGGCCACCTGCCGCATCTGGTCGGCCGCGTTCGCGGACTCGTCGCGGATCGACGTGCCGGTCAGGGCGAGGAACGCCGCCTCCAGCGCGTCCGTGTTGGTCTGCTGCTTCAACTCGGCCGGGGTTCCCTGGGCGACGATCCGGCCGTGGTCGATGACCGCGATCCGGTGGGCGACCCGCTCCGCCTCGTCCATGTAGTGGGTGGTCAGGAAGACTGTGACGCCCTCCGCATCGTTCAGCCGCCGGACGTGGGTCCAGAGTTGATTGCGGCTCTGCGGATCAAGGCCCAGGGTCGGCTCGTCGAGGAACAGGATCTTCGGCGTGTGCAGGAAACTCCGCGCGATCTCCAGCCGCCGCTTCATGCCCCCGGAGAACGTCTTCACCCGCGTGTCCTTCCGGTCCCAGAGTTCGAACAGGGTGAGCAGCGACTGGGTCCGCGCGGCACGGGCCTTCCGAGGGACGTGGTAGAGGACGCCGTGCAGGTCCATGTTCTCGTAGGCGGTCAACTCCTGATCGAGACTGGGGTCCTGGAACACGATGCCGAACCGCCGGCGGGCCTCCAGCGGCCGGCCCGCCGGGTCGAGGCCGTCGATGGCGATCGCCCCGCTCGTCGGGCGGAGGAGCGTGGTCAGCATCTGGATGGTCGTCGTCTTGCCGGCCCCGTTCGGCCCGAGGAACGCGAAGATCTCGCCGGCGCGAACGTCGAACGAGACGCCGTCGACGGCCCGGACATCGCCGAACGTCTTGACCAGATTCTCGACGTGGATCACCGCCGCTCCTCCGAAGGCGTCCGGCGTGCCCGGCGAGGGCACGGCCGCGTCTCGGACGGCGAACTACTCGACCTTCCCACAATCGCTGATGGTGACCTTGGCCGACGTCTTCCCGTTCGGCGAGCCGACGGCTTCAATCTTCTTGATCACGTCGTACCCCTTCACGACCTGTCCGAACACGACGTGCTTGCCGTCGAGGTGGGGCGTCGCGGCGGTGCAGAGGAAGAACTGCGAGCCGTTCGTGTTCGGCCCGGCGTTCGCCATCGACAGGGTCCCGGGGCCGAAGTGTTTGCCCGCCTTGCCGGCGAAGGTTTCGTCGTCGAACCGCCCGCCGTAGATCGACTCACCGCCCCGGCCGTCGCCGCGGGTGAAGTCGCCCCCCTGGCACATGAAGTCCGGGATCACGCGGTGGAACGACGAGCCTTTGAAGGCGAGCGGCGTCCCCACCTTGCTCTTGGTGCCGACGCACAACTGCAGGAAGTTCTCGGCGGTCTTGGGGCAAGTGTCGGCGAACAACTCCATCTCGATCCGCCCCGCCGGCTTGTCGCCGATCGTGATGTCGAAGAACACGGTCGGATTCTTCGGGTTCACGGCGTGGAAGGGTTTGTAATCGTTAGCCATGGATATCCCTCGCTCGGGTGCTGTGGGTTGACCGCCTTCATTGTCCGGCCTGTTCGCGGAGCACGCGGGCAGGGCGGCAAGGCCGGCCAACAGGACGATTCCACGCAGGAGGATCACGGGCCTGTAACGCATGACGGTCTCCATGAGAAGAATCAGATCAGGAGATTATCGGTCCGCAAGAGGGGATGGCAAGGAAACCGCAATCGAGAGGGCCTTGAGAAAGGCCATTCCTGCGCCATCGGGCCAAGAGAAAAAGTCTCGCAACGATACGCCCGACTGTTTAGCCCAAAGGCCTGCCGCCATGAATGCCCCGCTTTCGTCTGGCCACGCTCGCACGCCGGTCGCGACAACCGAGGATGCCGGGGACTTCGGGTGTCGTGTGTTCACCGTGGGTCATTTCTCGACCCAGGAAGTAGTCCGACAGCATCCTTGCAGGTCGTGGAGCCGGCCGGCCCCAGGTTGCGAAGAGTGCCACGCGGGCCCGTGGCCAGTTGTCACGACACCCCGGCCAGGGTCGGGGCCGCTTCGAGCGGTATTGGCGAATCGTGGGCAACCACCTCTTGCTCTGGAGGGAGGGATTTCGTCTTCCGGCCGCCGAGCCACCGGACCACGTAGAAGAAAACCGGCGTCAGGACGATGCCGAACAGGGTCACGCCGATCATGCCGGCGAACACGGCCGTGCCGAGGGTCCTGCGCATCTCCGCCCCGGCCCCCTTGGCGACCACCAGCGGCACGACGCCGAGGATGAACGCCAGCGACGTCATGACGATGGGCCGCAGGCGGGCGACGGCCGCTTCGACGGCCGCGGCGTAAATGCTCGCCCCCTCCTGTTGGCGGTCGCGGGCGAACTCGACGATCAGGATCGCGTTCTTCGCCGCCAGGCCGACGAGCACCACGAACCCGACCTGCACGAAGATATTCACGTCCATGCCTGCCAGGGCCACGCCCGCAAGCGCGCTCAAGAGGCACATCGGAACTACCAGGATGACCGCCAGCGGCAACGACCAACTCTCGTACAACCCGGCCAGCACGAAGAACACCAGGACTACGCCGAGGACGAACGCGCTGAACGGGTTCTGCTGCAAGTCCCGCAGCGACTCCAGCCGGCCGGACTGCTTCTGCAGGTAGCTCAGCTCGGTCCACTCGTAGGTCATCGACTGCGGCAGTTCCTTGTCGGCCAGCCCTTCCATGACCGCTTGCACGTCGCCGACGCTCACGCCGGGGCGGCTGGCCCCGGCCACCGTCGCCGCCGGGAACATGTTGTACCGCGTGACGAACAGCGGCCCGCCGACGTCGTGGATGTCCAGCAGGGTGCCGAGCGGGACCATGTCGCCGTCGGCGTTACGGACCTTCAACTGCTTGACCGCGTCCGGGTCGATGCGGAATTTGGCGTCCGCCTGCACGTTCACCTGCCACGTCCGGCCGAAACGGTTGATGTCGTTCACGTAATACCCGCCGAGGTACACCTGCAGGGCGTCGAAGGCGTCCGACAGTGGCACCTTCATGGCCTTGCACTTCGTCCGGTCCACGTTGGCGAACAGTTGCGGCGTGTCGGCCCGCAGACTGCCGAACAAGCCCACGAGGCCGGGCTGCTTGTTCCCCTGCTCGGCCAGGTTCTCGGACTGCCCCTGGAGGGCGAGGTAGTCGGCGTCGCCGGTCGCCTGGACCATGAGCTTGAACCCGCCGGCGTTGCCCAGCCCGTCCACCGCTGGCGCGCCGAAGATGTTGATGCGGGCCTCCGGGATTTCGTCCTGGCACCGCTTGCGGAGCTGCGCGATCAGCGCGTCCACGTACTTGTCCGGGCCGTGGCGGTCGTGGAACGGGTCGAGTACGACAAACGCCGAACCGAGGTTCGGGCCGATGGCGTTCTGAATGAACGACCGGCCGGTGACGATGATCGTGCTGGCAATGCCGGGCGTCGTGCGGGCGATGCTCTCGAATTTTTCGGCCACCTCTACTGTTCGTTCCACCGAGGCCGAGTCGGGCAGTTGGATGTTGACCATGATCCGCCCCTTGTCCTGGGACGGGATGAATCCGGCCGGCACGCGGGTGAAGCCCCAACCGGTGAGGGCGATCAGGCCGGCGTAAGCAAGCAGCACGATGACGGCCAGCCGCAGGCTCTTACCCACGCCCCACCCGTAGGCCCGCGTGACGCGGTCGAACACCCAATTGAAGCCGCGGAAGAAGACAGCGAGGACGCGGTTGAGGGGCGGCACCACGACGTAGCCGACGATGCCGCCGGCGAGTGCCCCCGGCAGGAACGCCACGGCGTTCCCCACGCCGGCGGCGACGGTGGCCATCAGGCCGGTCGCGTCGGCCAAGCCAAGCCGCGTGACGACGGCAGGGGCGAAGTAACTCGCCGTCATGAGGCCGCCCGCAACGGCCCCGATCCACCACGGCAACGCCTCTTTGCCGTGGTGCCCGTGCCCGCGGCCAGCGAAGATGGCCGACGCCCGGGCCGGAGTCATGGTCATGGCGTTGATCGCCGAGATGATCATGGAGGCCGAGATCGTGAGGGCGAACTGCCGGTAGAACTGGCCGGTGATGCCGCCCAGGAACGCACTCGGCAGGAGCACCGAACTGAGCACGAGCGTGATGGCCACGATCGGCCCCGTAATCTCACTCATCGCCCGGATGGTAGCCTCGCGGACGGGTAGTCCCTTCTCCAGCCACCGCTCGATGTTCTCGAGCACCACAATGGCGTCGTCCACGACGATGCCGATAGCTAGCACCAGGCCGAACAGCGTCAGGTTGTTCAGACTGAAGCCCATGAGCTTCATGACGGCCAGCGTGCCGACCAGCGACACGACCACGTCGATCAGCGGCAGGAACACCGACTTCCAGTCCTGGAGGAACAAGAGCACCACGATCGCGACCAGAATGACCGCGTCGCGAAGGGTGTGGCCGACCTCCTTCACCGACTCCTCGATGAACGGCGTCGTGTCGTACACGGCCGCCCACTTCAGGCCGACCGGGAACCGCGCTTCCAACTCCCGCATCTTTTTCTTCACCGCCTCGGCCGTGTCGAGCGCGTTGGATCCCGGCAACTGGAAGACGCCGAGGCCGACGGACGGGCGGCCGTCGAGGCGGTAGCCGACGTCCTGGGTCTTGGCCCCCAACTCGACTCGGGCCACGTCCCGCAGGTACGTCACCTCGCCGTCGGCCCCGGTGCCGAGGACGATCTCGCCGAACTGCTCCGGCTCGACCAGTCGGCCGAGGACGCGGATGGGGAACTGGAACTGTTGCCCCCGCGGCACCGGTGCCTGGCCGATCTGCCCGGCCGCCACCTGCACGTTCTGCTCGCGGAGCACGCGGACCACATCGCCGGCCGCCAGCCCGCGGGACGCGAGCTTGTCGGGGTCCACCCACACCCGCATGCTGTAGTCTTGGTTGCCGAACACGAGCACGTCGCCGACGCCCTCGACGCGGGCCAAGTGGTCGAGCACGTTGATGGTGGCGTAGTTGCTGACGTACAACTGGTCGTGGTACGGCTTGCCGGTGACCGGGTTATCCTCGGGGTAGAGGCTGACGATCATCAGGATGTCCGGCGACCGCTTCTTGACCGTCACGCCGACCGCCTTCACGACGTCCGGCAGCGTCGGCTGGGCGACGGCTATGCGGTTCTGCACGAGAACCTGGGCCATGTTCAGGTCGGTGCCGAGTTCGAACGTCACGTCCAGCGTGTACGTCCCGTCGTTGCTACTCTGCGACTGCATGTACAGCATGCCCTCGACGCCGTTGATCTGCTGCTCGATGGGGGCCGCCACGGTGTCGGCGAGGACGGCGGCGCTCGCCCCGGGGTACGACGCGCTCACGCGAACGACCGGTGGCGTGATGGACGGGTATTGCGCGATCGGCAGCAAGACGCCGGCAATCCCGCCGAACAGGACGATGACGATGGAGATCACCCACGCCAGAATCGGCCGATCGATGAAGAACCGTGCGAGCATGAAAATGCGTTCCGGGGGAGGAGGTTGTTTGGCGGGTGGGGTGCTTCAGCCTCCCGCTCGCCGGGTGCGGAGTGACGGACGCTACTTCGCAGCGGGTGCCGGGGGAGCCGGAACGGCGGGCAGGGGCGACTCGTGAGGCGGCACGGGCATGTCCACCAGCTTCGGCTCGACCACGATGCCGGGCCGGACCCGTTGGAGGCCGTTGACGATCACCCGCTCGTCGGCCTTCAACCCGAGCTCGACGGCCCGTAGGCCGTCGTGGATCGCGCCGAGCCGGACGGGGCGGGAGACGACCTCGTTCTTGTCGTTGACGGTGTAGACGACTTTCTGCCCCTGGTTGGTTTCGATCGCCCGGTCGGTAACGAGCAATGCCGGGTGGGGATCGCCGAGCGGGATGCGGACGCGGACGAACAGGCCGGGCGTGAGGAAGCCGTCGGGGTTCGGGAAGATGGCCCGGACGCGGATGGTGCCGGTCTTCGGGTTAAGTTGCACGTCCACGAAGTCGAGCGTGCCCTGGTGCGGGAACCCGTCCTCGGTGGCCAGCCCCATGAACACCGGCCGGTTGCCGTCCGGCTTGTCGGCCGACGCCTTGTTCGCCCGTTGGACCTCGCGGCCGAGGAGCAGGGTCCGCTCGTCCACGTCGAAGTAGACGTACATCTTGTCGCCCGACACGATCGTGGTCAGCAGCGTGCCGCCAGCCGCCTCGCCAGACTGCACGAGGTTGCCGGCGGTGATCATCGTCCGGCTGGCGTGGCCGCCGATGGGTGCCACGACGCGGGTAAAATCGAGGTTCAGTCGGGCCGTGTCGCGGGCGGCGATGGCGCTGGCCACGCTGGCGTCGGCCTCGGCCTTTTCGCCGGCCACGCGGTCGACTTCCTCCCGGCTGGCCGCCCCGCCGAGCTTCGAGATGCGGTCGAAGTCCCGTCGCAACCGTTCCGCCTTCGCCTGGGCCTGGACCAAACTCGCCTCGGCTTGTGCGAGGGCTGCCTTGTAAGTCCGCGGGTCAATCTCGTAAAGCACGTCGCCCTTCTTGACAGGCCCGCCCTCCTTAAAATTGACCTTGTCCAGGTACCCGAACACGCGGGCCCGAACCTCGACCGAATCGACAGCCGCCGTCCGACCGGAGAAGTCGGCGTAGTTGGCCACTAGTCGCTCGACCGGGCGGCTCACCGTTACGACCGTCGGAACCGTAACAGGGGAGGAGGCCGGTTTCGCGCAGCCGGTGGCGATCATTCCGATCAGAGACATCGTCAACAATCGGCGGTCGATCACGGCCCGAACGCATCGATCGACCGTCACCTGAAACAACGGCATGTGAAGCATTCCTCATCCACGACCGGGGCGGGCGGGGCCGTTCGGGACCATGATTCGAGTTGCAAGCGCGGCGGAAGTCGTTCTCCCCTCACGATACCCGTCGTCTGCCCCTTTCTTACACCCTGAGGGCACGGACCGGCCTCACCGCGGGGCCGGTGCGAGCCAGCAGGGAATCTGGTACTGGCATTTCCCATCCCTGGCTTCCAGACAGCCATTTGCACCACCCGGCCTCAACCGCGCGCCCGGTGGTCGGAATACGGCTGCGACAATCGACGGTTCGACCGAGTGACCGGTCGCGAATTCCGGCGCGTTTTCGGCTTAGACCGTTCCACAATTGATTCAGGAATTCTGGCCACTTTCTCTCATCATTTCGTCGTCGCTTCGCGAAGTAAGCATACTCGTCGTTGTCGGCAGTGTTCGCGTCGCGCTGCTTTTCCGTGCTCATCATCGCCTCCGGGGCGAGGTAAACAAAGCAGCGAGGCGTCACCACCTCGCTGCCAGATCATCAGAACTCTGTGACACATCGCCGGCTCACACGGCCGGAGTCATCACCCGGTCGTAGGTCCGGTGCCGCGCGAACACGTCGCGGGCGCGATTGGTGTCGCCGTCATCGTGTACGGTCACGAGGTATCGACCGGCAGCAACTTCACCTTCGTAATACTTGGCGTCGGATTCCGACAGCCCCCACCCGGTCAACGCCCCGACCAACCCGATGGCAGCGGCTCCGCCCGCGGCGTTGAGCAAGGCCGTTCCCAGCCACCCCAAGGCAATGACCGGCCCGAGAACGGGAATCACACCCGTCATTAAGCCGATAGTCACAGCGGCACCGCCGACGGCCCCAGCGGCAGCCCCAACGGCGGCTCCTTCCCCCGTACTCTCCGCGGTTGCCTCGTCAGCGGCCCCGTTCCGACCGACCAAACTAATCTGCGCGTCGGTATACCCGGCGGCCTTCAGGTCGCGGACGGCAGCTTCGGCGGCGCTGCGGGTTTCGAAGACGCGAACGATAGACGTGCCCATAGCAAAACTCCTTCGAGAGAGATAGGATTGCGAGCGGATCACGGGCAAAGGACGGACAGCACACCGCGTGCCAGAGACGGTTTTGGCACCGCGAGTGACTCGTCCGCGGCGAGATCTTGGTTGTCGGCGATGATGGTGATCGAGGGTGTGCGAGGATCAGCCCCGCAACTTTCGAATTTGCCACTCCGGTCATGAATTCTTGCCTGACACCAACTCGACAGTTGTCGCCGACGATCTGGCCGGTTAGAGTTCTCTTCCAGTCGGCACACACGTCCGAGACGTGCTGACGTCGGGAAACGCTCCGGTCCACGATCCGACGTTTCCCGACCGGCTCGGCACAGTTTTTGATGGTTCGCTCTCCCATCCTCCGTGCGAATGGGTCGTTGGTCCAAACCTTCGATGAAGGAGTTTCCCATGCGGTATTCGTCTCTCCCTCGACGCTACTGGGTCGCCGGCATTGCGGCCGCCGTCGGCCTGCTCGCAGTTGCGACAGCCGCCGAAGAATCCCTCCCCGCGCTGATTCAGCGGCTTCAAGAGGAGAAACCCAAGTTCGCGACCCGCCAGCAAGCCATGCTCGCCGATCGATACGATCTGGCCGACCGTCCCGCGAAGGACGTAACCATGTCGCGGGGCAAGCCGACGCAAGGGGGCGTTCGAGTGAAGTTGCCCGCCGACATGACGTGGGACAAACTCGCCGCAATGACGCCGGCGGACGTCAAGGAGAAGGGCCTGTGGCCGGCGGGTTTCTTGCCGTTGCCCCACCCGCATCACGAAGCCGGCGGGATGATCTTCCCCAAGTTCCTCATCGACGAAACGAAGAAGCAGACCGACCGCGACCTGACCCGGTTCGACCTCGACTTCGACCTGCCCGATCACCTTTTGCCCGAGTTCCCCGCGGCGATTTACCTGACGACCCGCCCGGACCTGGGCGACGTGTCGAAGGGGAAGCTGGTGACGTTGGCCAACTTCAACGAACTGTTCAAGGACGCGCTTAACCCGAAACAACTGGAGGGTCTGCGACTGCTCGTGACGCCGTTCCCGCAGCAGCAATTCAATGCGACCGAGGACCGCCGCAGCGCGAAGGCCCACCAGGGCGTGGCCTGCTTCGACTGCCACGCCAACGGCCACACTAATGCCTCGACGCACACCGTCGGCGACATCCGGCCGAACGAACACCGCCACCGGATCGACACACCATCACTGCGGGGCGTGAACGTGCAACGCTTGTTCGGCTCGCAGCGGGCGCTCAAGACGATCGAGGACTTCACGGAATTCGAACAGCGGGCAGCGTACTTCGACGGCATCCCGGCGGACGCGGCGAAGAAGGGCACGAACGTCCTCGAACGCGGCAGCCAGGTCCACTTCATGGCCGAGTTCCAGGCGTTGCTCGACTTCCCGCCGGCCCCCAAGCTCAACGTCTTTGGCAAGCTCGATAAGTCGAAGGCGACCGAGGCCGAGTTGCGCGGCCAAGAGGTGTTCTTCGGCAAAGGTCAGTGTGCGACCTGCCACGTCCCGCCGTACTATACCGACAACCTCATGCACAACCTGAAGGTCGAGCGGTTCTTCAAGGAGGTCACGGTGAACGGCCGGAAGGCGTCGGCGGACGGGCCGATCAAGACGTTCCCGCTCCGTGGCATCAAGGACTCTCCGCCATACCTGCACGACGACCGATTGCTGACGCTGGAAGACACGGTCGAGTTCTTCAACCTCGTCCTGGAGTTGAAGCTGAGCGCCCAGGAGAAGGATGATCTCGTGGCGTTCATGCGGGCACTGTAGCCGTGCTGGGCCGATGGGAGGGCGTCGCCCAAACGCCGACCATCTTCCAGCGAGTCGGTGGACAAGCGATGAGAGGGTGTACCCTCTCATCGCTTTCTCGTTGAACCGGCCCTTTCCATCACCGCCGAAGGCAAACATCCGACCTCACGCTCCCCCAGTGGCGTCGGCCAGCATCCACCCAGTTATAATTGGGGGAAGCCCGAGTTTGGCTGGAGGAACGGAATGGCACATCCGACCGCATCGGTCGCGGATCACGACGCCGTCGGCTGGCGGTTCGACAACACGTACGCGCGGCTGCCGGAGGCCCTTCACACCCCGGCTAACCCGACGGCCGTGCGAGAGCCGAAACTCGCGATCCGGAACGAGCGGTTGGCGGAAGAACTCGGCCTGAACCTCGGCTCGATGCCACCCGCATTTGCGGCGGCCGTACTCGCGGGGCAGGACTTGCCGGGCGGTTCCCTTCCGATTGCGCAGGCCTACGCCGGACACCAGTTCGGCGGCTTCACCATGCTCGGCGACGGCCGGGCCATTCTGTTGGGCGAGCACCGAACCCCTTCGGGTCAACTCGTCGACATTCAGTTCAAGGGGGCGGGCCGGACCCGGTTCTCGCGCGGGGGCGATGGCCGGGCCGCTCTCGGACCGATGCTCCGCGAGTACGTCATCAGCGAGGCGATGGCCGCGCTCGGCATCCCCACCACGCGAAGCCTCGCGGTCGTCACAACCGGAGAACCCGTCTACCGAGGGACCGCCTTGCGAGGGGCGGTCCTCACCCGCGTTGCCGCCAGTCACATTCGGGTGGGGACGTTCGAGTACGCGGCCCGCCGCGACGGGCCGACGCTCAGGGCGCTGGCCGACTACGCGATCGACCGACACGATCCTGAACTGGCGACCGCGCCGCAGAAATATCGGGAATTCTTCCGTGCGGTTGCGGACCGGCAGGCCGCGCTCGTCGCCCGGTGGCAACTCGTCGGCTTCATCCACGGGGTGATGAACACGGACAACATGGCGATCTCCGGCGAGACGATCGACTACGGCCCGTGCGCGTTCATGAACGCCTACGACCCGGCGACGGTGTTCAGTTCAATCGATCACGGCGGCCGGTACGCCTACGGCAACCAGCCCAACATCGCGCAGTGGAACCTGGCCCGCCTCGCCGAGACGCTGTTGCCGCTGTTGGATGCCGACTCGGAAAAGGCCATCGCGTTCGCGATGGAGGTTCTGGAGGCATTCCCCACCGTCTTCGGGCAACACTGGCTCGCCGGGATGCGCCAGAAGTTGGGCCTTCAAACGGAGGAGGTCGGCGACGCCGAGTTGATTCAGGCGCTGTTGAGTTGGATGCGGCAAACCCGCGCCGACTTCACGAACACCTTCCGCGACCTGTCGTCGGACGAGATGCCCGCCGGGGAACAGTACAACGACGAACGCTTCCAAAGCTGGCACGCCCAGTGGAAAGATCGACTCGGGCGTGAGGGCCGGCCGGCCGGCTCGGTTGCCGAACGGATGCGGTCCGTCAACCCGGCCGTCATTCCGCGGAACCATCGCGTCGAGGAGGCATTGTCCGCGGCCGAGGAACGCGACGACCTGACGGCGTTGCACCGACTTCTGGCGGCGTTGGCAGCGCCGTTTGAAGCGAGGCCCGATCGGGAAGGGTACCAAACGGCACCGCCCGACGACGGCCGTTACCGGACGTTCTGCGGGACGTAAGTTCGGTGCCCGCGTGTAGTCCGACTCTCGTGGTCCACCCCGTTCAAATCGGGGCGAACGACTGAGGCGTCTTCCAGATCAGCCGCCTCGCGGCCAGCCGTCGAGTTAGCTGACTCGGTGGAAGTCGGCGGACATGACCTCGTTACCCGGCGCGGGTGGCGGCACCGGCGAACTCGACCTCGACCCACGCG
Source organism: Limnoglobus roseus (assembly GCF_008254045.1). GTDB lineage: Bacteria > Planctomycetota > Planctomycetia > Gemmatales > Gemmataceae > Limnoglobus > Limnoglobus roseus. The sequence continues at coordinate 6,273,066 of NZ_CP042425.1, forward strand.
AACGGTGGCGCGTGCGACACGGCCGTAACGAGCACGATGCCGGCGTCTTGGTCCGGCAATGCGACCCGCACCTGCCGGCCCGGGAACAGGTCCATCCGGTCGCACTCCTCGATCGACACCCGCAGCCGCGCGGCCCGCCCGTTCACCGCGAAGAAGGCGTACAGCAATTCCGTCCCGATACTCACCAAGCCCGTCCCACGCATACTCGTTCTCCCCGCGATTCGGTCCGAACCCCGACTGTTGCAGCGCCCGCCCCGCATCACAATGACGGGCGGTCAGATCGGGCGACTCGCCGTCCCCGGTCGCGCGACCTCTCCGATAGAACCGGTAGAAGCGTTCTGACACCACCCTGCGATCACCCCTCGGTGTCGCTGATAAGGCACGCGACCCGAGTGCATAGGCCGAGGCACTGGTGCCGACGGCTCGACGACCCGATCGGAGAGTTCAGTCGCGGGCAGAGCGAAGGCGGTACAGATTGCATCGGGTACCGTCACTGGACTGCGTGGCAGAGTTGGCGAATTTCTTTGGGTGGTCGTCAAGCAAGCGTTGATGTGACGCCCATGTGGAAGTAAGTTCTGAAAGTGATGCCCAAAGTGAGGCGACCGTGAGGCACCTTGAGGCCGCCGATCCGACTTGGCGAGAGCGGTGTGTACAACGACGACCAAGGCGAGACCGCTGCGACCGTGTGATTGGTGCCGGAAGGGTTTGGCCGTATCCCGCGTGCCCCGACGACGGGACAGTCGTGATCCCTAAATTAGAAAGGCAACCCCATCAATCGAAGGATCCCCCTGATGACGGACCGCAACTCGCACTACCGCGTCGCCGAAGGTGCCGACGCCTGGGCACTGGAAACCGCCGTGAAATCGCTCATGGACGAGGGGTGGATACCCCAAGGTGGGGTTTGCGTCGTGCCCGCCGGGGTCGGGGAAGCGAAGTTCTTCCAGGCGATGACGCAGAACAACAAGCCTGCCGCCCCGTCGCTCCCCGCGGTCGCCGTCGCGGTGCCCGAAGCGGTCGCGGACCCGGGGGTGATGTGATGCCGGAATCGAGGGTGCTCCAAGCCTGAAGGATTGTGCATGGACGAGAATTAAACATTGTCTCGCAAGAGTTGTTCACGTATTATCTAAACTTGGTCAGACGGCTTCCCTCTTGCACAGCAATGGTACGCCGAACCGCCGCCCGATGAATACAATGTTCCCGTTCCGAGGCCGCCATGCCACTCACCGCACCCGCCCCGTCGTCGTTCGACACTTATTTAGTCGATGCCAACCGCACGTCGCTGCTCACGCACGCCGACGAGCGGGAACTCGCGGCCCGTGTTCGCAGCGGCGACCCGATCGCCCGCGACCAACTGGTCCGTGCCAACATGCGGCTCGTCGTCAACATCGCCAGGGGGTTTCGTGGCAAGGGCGTGTCGATTGAAGACTTGGTTGCCGAGGGGAATCTCGGCCTACTCCGGGCGGTTGAAGGGTACGACCCAGACATGAACACGCGGTTTAGCACGTACGCCGCGTACTGGATCAGCCAGAGCATGCGGCGGGGCGTCATCAACACGGCCCGGACGATCCGCGTGCCGGCGTATCTGTCGGTACTGCTCGGCCAGTGGGGGCGGGCCTCGCAAGCGTTGGCCGAAGAATTAGGCCGGCCGGCCACCCGCGAGGAGATTGCCGCACGACTGGGCCTCAAGCCGAAGCAGGCGCGGATGGTCGCGGACGCGATCCGCGTCGGCCGGACGCAATCGACCGGCGTGGACGAGGACGACGCCATCGGGAGCACGGAGACCGTGGCGGACTGGCGGGCGGACGCGCCGGGGGACGCCATGCAGGCCGCGGCCGACCTCAACCGCTTGTCTGAACTGCTCGGCAGACTCGACCAGCGGGAAGCGATGGTGTTGCGGTTGCGATACGGGATCGGCGGGGCGGAGCCGATGACTCTTAAGGACATCGGCGCGCACCTCGGCCTCACCCGCGAGCGGGTCCGCCAGATCGAGTCCGCCGCCCTCGCCCAACTCGGTGAGGACTTCGATCCGACTTCATGAGCGGAACGCTGGGCGGAAAACATTCTCAGACGACAACCCGCACCTCCGATCTCGATCCCGCCGCTGTGGACCGCCTGCGCGACTTCGCGGGCCAACACCGGCCGAATGGACCGGCGTGGCCATTTCGTTTTCAGACGTTGTCAGATCTGATGCGTCCTGCAAAGATGGAGATTCCGTTGCGAGGAATCCCTTGATTTTCGAGTAGTAGCCAACATTTCCGGGTAGTGGCCGTTGCTCCCCAGACCTGGGCTACTTCAGCCACTTCAACGCGAACTCGATGGCGGCGTTCTGGTCCTCGTCGGTCACCTTGTGCGCGACCCCCGCGTTCACCCGGACTACTAGGCGGTCGCTCGCCCCCGCTTTCTTATACGCGGCCTCGGCGGCCGCGATCGCGATCCGCGCGCCCTCGACCGGGCAGTTCGGGTCCGCGTCGCCGTTCGCGATGAACAGCGCGCGGGGCGAGCCGGCCGCGAACAGCGGCAGCAGGTTCGGGCAGTCGAAGTCGCCCAGGATGCCGGGGATCACCTTCGACCACACTTCACGGCACACCCGCCGGTTCACCGCCGGTTCGCCGAGGTCTTTGGCGGCGGCCTCGTGTGCGGCCTTGATGGTGTTCGCGCGGCCCTGCCAGCGGTCGTTCTCCAGACTCCACCGGAAGCTCTGAACTGCGATGAGCGGAGCCGCAACTGACACCCGGTCGTCCGCGGACGCCGCCAGCCACGTTTGGATGCCGCCCATGCTAACGCCGAGCATGCCGATGTGTTTGGCGTCCACCGCTTCGTGCTTCTCCAGCACGTCGAGGAGCCGCCACAGGTCCCAGACGGTGTCGTAGTAGAACGGGTGTTCCATCGGCCGATCGGCGGGAGAACGCCACGCCGTCGTGACGGAATCGACGTACGCGGTCGAGCCTTTCCCGGCGTTCGCCCGGCCGCCGTGGTAGCGGGCGTCGATCGCCACCCCGATCACCCCCCGGTCGGCGAACGCATCGAGCCACGACTGCATTCCCTCCTTGTTCCCGCCGGTGCCGTGCAGGACGATCATCACCGGCAGCTTGCCCTTCGCCCCGGCGGGAATGGCCATCAGGACCGGGACCCGCTCGACCGTGCCGTCGGCCTTCTTCTCGCTGGCGAACGACCACCGCGAGACGGCCCGCTTGCTCGCCACGACCGGCTTGGCGTCCTCGCGGACGTCGGCCGCAACCTCGGGCCGTTCGAGGGCCTTCAGGAGCGCCGCCTTCGCTTTCTCCGGCGGAAGGACGTTCTCCTGGGCGGTTAGCGTGGCAGGGCCGACCAACAAGGCCACGAACACGAAGGGGGCGGTGAAACGCATGGCAGGCTCCGGTGGGGCACACTCCGCAGGTTCAACAATGGAAGATGAAGCACTTCGGCAAGGCCTTTCGCAACACCTCGACCGCGGCATCGGTCACCTTGGTTTCGCACAGGGCGAGCGCGGTCATGTGTTTGAGCTTCGCCAGCTCCTTAAGTCCACTGTCCGCCACCTCCGTTTTGGCCAGGTCGAGGCCGAAGGAGGATTCGGGCATCGGCAACTCTGGGACGACGCCGTCCTTCCACTTTTCGAATCGGAACGCCGGGATCACGCCGGCCTCGGGCTTCTCGACAAAGGTCAGGGCGCCAGTCATTTCGGTCTTCATCCACCCAACCGTTGCCCCCGCTTCTTTCCACGCCTTGACGACGTTTTCGGGCAACGGCTTGGGCTGATCCTCCTTGTCTATGTCTTTGAAGAACATCGCGATTCGCTCCGCGGCACCGTCGGGAACCTCGTGACCGCCGGGGTGGATGAACGCAACCACCGGCGGGCCGCCTTTCGCCCGGTACTCGGTACAATTCTTCCCGGCGGCCTTCCCGTCCGCATCGCACCCGTTCAACTTCCTCATGAACTCGATCGTCTTCTGCTGGCCGTCGAACTTGACCAGCGGGTCCTTCTCCCCGGCGACGTGCAGCACGGGAACCGGCTTGAGGTCTTTCTGGAAGCGTGGGGTGATCGTCGCGGCGACCGGCGCGACGGCGGCCAACGTCCCCGGACGGGCGGCTAGCAGCAGATAGGTGAAGAATCCACCGTTCGAGTGCCCGGCCGAGTAGACCCGCTTCTCGTCCGCCCCGTACTCGTCCACGCACGCTTTGAGCATCGCGTCGAACAGCTTCAAGTCGCGGTCGTCCTGATCGCCGACGAATTTCTGCCAGCCGGCTCGCTTGCCGTCAGGGTCCACGAGCGGGGCAGGGGTGGGCAGGCCCTGTGGATAGACCACGACCGCCTCCGGCCACCGCGTGTGGAAGTCGAATTTCTTCGCTGCGAAGGTGGCCGTACCACCGTGGCCGTGCCAGGCGAAGATCACCGGCTTCTTCGTGCCGGACGGGTTGTACACCAAGGCCTCCCGGGTGTCGTTGCCGACCTTCCAGGTAACCTTCTTCAACTCGACCTTATCCGACCCGTCAGCGGCGGCCGGAAACGAGAGGGCGATAACGATGAGCGCAGCGCGGGATGAGAACATGTGACGACTCCGTCGAGTCAATCCCCTCGGTCACAGACCGGCGGGCGATCGAACTGTTTTGATACAACACCCAAGAACCTGAAAGGTTACGCGAATTCGGCATCCAGTTCAGCGGCCGCTGCGTAGAGAGGGGTACGGGTCGGGTGCACGCAGCGAGCGTGCGGTCCCCGCCAAAAAGACCGAGGACTCGTCATGGCCGCAACGCAGAATCCGCCCCCGAAGACCGTTCCAAGCAAAGTCTCGGTCCGAAAAATAAAGACCCCCGCCCTCGAAATCGATGTCACCGCAGAGGTCATCGCCGACGGCACCACGAACGACACGGGCACTCAGGGCAATACATCCTTTACGCCCGAAGGCGCGGTGGGTAGCGGTCAAAGCTTTTTTGGCACGCCAGGTTTCGCCTTCGTGACCAAGAACGGCCAAGCCCTCATCACCAAAATCAACGGCCCCGTGCAGATCAAGGGGAACGTAAAGATTCAGACCGTGTACGGGCCAAATGCCGACGCCACTCAGACCTCGGGCTACGGGCGGGGGACCACGCCCGACGACGAGAAGGCTGGAAACACCACCCTCGGCTTCCACGAATCCTGCCACCGAAGTGATTACCTCAATTATCTGAGGACCAAGCCGTTCCCCACGTTCACGGGGAGAGTTGGGATGACCCGGGTGGCCTATGAGAAGGCCGTCGCCGATTTCCAAAAGGCCATCGAGAAATATTTCGCGGACATGGACAAGGACAGCCTCCAGCGGACCGACGAAGTCGGCTACAAGAAGTCGACCTACGACGTCAAAGGGCCGCGCCCGTAAATGGTATTGAGTCAGCCAGCATGCTCTCAAACTTCACCCGTCAGGCGACGGGCTTTCGACTCGCGTGCGGATCTCGCTGAATCCCCGCATTGTCCTTGTCCAGCATCGCCATCCAGATCGGCCCCAAGCCGTTACCATGCCTCTACGTCTCCAAACCGAAGGCGCACATCATTGCAGGCTGGAACTCCTGAACGATCATGCCCCCGCAGCATTGTCTGGTATCCGGTCAGATGAACTCATCCGAGGCCGGGATGAGTTCATCTGACCGGCTCCACCGACGCGCCCCTCTCTGTTCTCGTCGTCGATGACAACGCCGACGCGGCCGACAGCCTAGCCCAGATCATCGCCCTCCACGGGCACACGCCCCAAATCGCCCGCACCGGCCGGGACGCCCTCCTCCTCGCCGTGCGGGCGTACGTGTTCAGCGGCCGGACGCGGCTCGTGAACGTCGCCGACTTTGGGGGGGACGTGCGGTGGTGGGGCGGCGAAATCGCTCATCGTTCTCGGCCGGGAATCCGTCTACAATGGCGTCCGCCCCACCAGTCCCGTCCATGCGGAGGCGATCCATGGTCGCGGTAGCCACACGGTCGACGGCCCGAGTGCTGTGCGTGGACGACCACCGGGACGCGGCGGACAGTCTCGCGGCCCTGTTGACGGCGCTCGGGTACGACGCCCGGGCGTGCTACGACGGGCCGACCGCCCTGCGGGTGGCCGCCGAGTTCGAGCCGGACGTGTGCCTGCTCGACCTGAACATGCCGGGCATGGACGGGGATGAATTAGCCCGCCGACTGCGGGCCGACGCCGGGGACGCGCCGATGATCCTCGTGGCCATCACCGGGCGGGGCGACGCCGAGTCGCGGCTGCGGATCGAGGCGGCCGGGTTCCACCAGCACCTCGTCAAGCCCGCGGCGGTGGAACAGATCGTGGGCGCGATGAACAAGCCGGGGACGTGACGCCATGGACCGCGGCCCACTCAGCAACCGTGCAAGTTGGGTAGGTACTTGCAGCAGTAGCCGATGGTCCGCTTGACTGGGGCATGACGGGCATGCCAATGGAATTGGTAGTGGTAGTGGTGTCGAGGGGAAAAGGGGTGGTGATGATCTTGTAGTGATTTGCTAGGCGGGGACGGGAACTGCTCCCGTTACACGAGGATAGTCGTGGCACGAGGCGGCCTGAAACAGGATCGCGATGTCGCGGGTGGTAAAGAGCCGGAGGAGCGGGTGACGAAATCGAAGTTTCGGGACGACCAATCCTGGGACGTCTCCGGCGACAAGCGTATGATCCACGGGCCGGGGACGAGGTGCCCGCAGGGAAGTTTTACGGCGGTCGCTGAGAATCGCCGGGACGCCGGGACAAAGTGGCGGCCATCGGGGCGGTCACGGTTTCGTCGGCCGGCCGGCGGATGGGATTTTTACTTGGGGCTGTCCAAGAGTCCGGAGTCCCGCCCGACGGCCGCCAAGTTGGACGGCCGCGCCGTGCAATCGACGCCCGAGAGCGGCGGCCGGGCGGGGTACGATGGGGCGAAGAAGAACGGGTCCAAGGTGCACATCGCCGTGGACACGCCGGGCCACCTGCCGGCGTTGAAGGTGACGGCGGCCAACGAGCAGTGGCGGGCTCGGGTGGCGGACTTGACGGCCCGCCGGCAAAAGGTGACCGGCGGCACGGTCGAAGTCGTCTTCGCCGATCCGGGGTACACCTGGGACGACGCGGCCGGCCAAGAGGGGGGCTACGGCATCCGGCGGTGGGTCGGCGAGCGGAGCTTCGCCTGACTCGGTCGATTCCGGCGGCTGACCCGGGATTACGAGCGGCTGCCCGAGACGTTGGCCGGTTGGCACTGGCTCGCCTTCCTCACCTTGCTCCTCCCAGGTTAGGACTTCAAATTGCATAACTGGCGCGAGGGCCGTGAGGGCTGCTTCCGCGGCCACCGGCTCATCGCCATGTTCGGGGTCGGCCCGCTGCTCGACTAGACCCGCTCGCTCCATCGCGTCACAGACAGAAGCACCCAAATCTCGGCTGAGGCGTGGCGGATTTCAACTGGAATGAACTCCGGCCGGATGGTAAGCTTTCACCTTTGTGCGAACTTCGCCCTCCGAGGACCAACTCGTGCGACCGATCCTTTTGGCCACCGTCTTCTTGACCGGCAACATTTTCTTCTCACAGGGAGGTGCGGCCGCCGACGACAAGAAGAAGCCGGCCCCCACAGTGGCCGAAGTCAGCGTAGCCAACTGGGAACAGCCGAAGGAGTTGAAGAAGGGGAAGGACGCCATCTTCTGGGTGTGGTACGAGAACGGCTTCTGGTACTTGCGGACCACGGGCGGGAAGGACGTGCATCGGTTCCAGGGGCTGATCACCGTCACCGGCGGGAAGCTCTCGAACCTGAAAGGTCTGGGCGGCGAGAAGAAGGGGAAACTCGCCGACCAGTACGTGTTCAACAAGGACCGGACGATGTTGGAGTTCGACTTCCGGACGGGCGGACAATGGGACGGCCTGAACTTCGCCGTAGACGAGAACGCCACGGCGATGAAGTTCGAATTGAAGGTCGATGGCGTGGCCCGGCCGGCACAAGTCAAGATCGGCAAGGACGGCGAACACCCGGCGGAGGCCGACTTCATCACCCCCGCCCGCCCCGTCAACAAGACGCCGGCTGCCGCGACCGGCAAACCCAAGAAGTAACCCACCGTGCCCGTCATCGTCGCCATCCACTTTTTGCTGGCCGGCGTGGCCCTGCACGGGGCGCGCCGACGGAGAAACCCCCGTAGACCACATCGGATCGCGATCCATGATCACTTCGCCGGATGTGCTGGTTCGTGACGCCACACTCTCGGACGTGCCAGCCATCGCGGCAATGGCGGGGGAGTTCGCCAGCTACATGCGCGACCTCGGGGATGCGACCGACCTCAAACTGAACGCCGCAGCCATTGAGCGGGACGGGTTCGGTCCCGAACCGGCCTTTCGCGGGGTCGTGGCCGAGTTGGCGGGCGAAGTCGTCGGCTACCTATTCCATCACGACGGGTACGACACGGACGCGGCCGTTCGACTCCTGGTTGTGGTCGACCTGTTCGTCACGGCATCGGTTCGCGGGCGGGGCGTTGGGTCTTCCTTGATGCGACGGGCCCGGGAAGTTGCGGCGGCCCGCAGCGCGCAGCAGATCGTGTGGACGGTCCACCGGCTGAACGCGAGGGCGCGAAAGTTCTACAAGACCCTCGGCGGTCGGTGCGTCGAGGAGATCGACCTGATGTACCTCCAGATCTGAGGCCGCGCATGTGGGGAGTGATCGCACCGGAGGGCGGGCGATGACGGAGGCGGAGTGGCTGGCGGCATCAAATCCTGCTCTACTGCTCGGATTCCTCCGCGGCTCTGAAGAATACCGTAAGTTCCGGTTGTTCGCCTGCGCGTGTGCGCGTCGGGTTGTACACCTCGTCCGGGACGAACGGGCGAAGGCGGCCCTCGGGTTCGCTGAGCAGTTGGCCGATCGGACGGGGGCGGCGCGGAGGGGGCGGCCGGCGATCCACAAGGCGGGCCTTGCGGCGTGTCAGTCGCTGTGGGGGCAGGACCAAGGGCGGTTCGACAGCGGTGAGCTACTCGCCCACCTGGCGGAATCCAACGCGACGCACGCCGCCGTGAAGACCGCGGAAGCCGACGCCACGGTTGCGGCCGCGGCGTGTACCACGGCCAGTCTCGCCGCGGCGTACACCACCTGTCGCCCGCCCCGTTTTCCGACGCCTTTTCCACCCGATCGCGGAGACCGGATCGCGGATGAAGAGCGGACACAAGTCGTTCTCTTTCGCGACATCTTCGGCAGCCCGTTCCGTCCCGTGACGTTCTCCCCGTCGTGGCTCACCCCGACCGCCATCGGCCTCGCGGAAGCGATCTACGCCGACCTCGCCTTCGACCGACTGCCGATCCTCGCCGACGCGCTGCAAGACGCCGGGTGCGAGGACATCGACATCCTCGCCCACTGCCGGGGCGACTGGCCGCACGCACGCGGGTGCTGGGTCGTTGATGGAGTGTTGGGCAAACGGTGACGGCGAAGCGTCAAGCGGACAGCCGCAACTTCACCACGCTTTCGGACACCCGACCGGCCCGGAGTGCCGTAGAATGACCTTCACCTCGCCCGGCAGCATCCTCCCGCCTCGCCCCGCGACCTCTCCCCCATGACCGACTCCACCGACGCACCCCTTTCCGTTCTCGTCGTCGATGACAACGCCGACGCGGCCGACAGTTTGGCCCAGATCATCTCCCTCCACGGGCACACGCCCCGAATCGCCCGTACCGGCCGGGATGCCCTCCGCCTTGCCGCCGAGCGGCCGCCCGATGTGGCCATCCTCGACCTCCTCCTACCCGACCTCGACGGATGGGCGGTAGCCCAGCACCTCAACGCCGGGGGCCGCCCGCCGGTCCTCGCTGCCGTCACCGGGTGCGACGACCGAGCGGGCCGGAATCTCTCAACCGGCGCGGGCATCCGGTTCCACTTCGTCAAGCCGGTCGACCCTGGCGTGATCCTCGACCTGCTCAACTGGGCCGTCCGGACGAAGCGATCGGCCGGCCTCGGGGGAACGCCTCCGGAATGATCCCCCGGCCGCTGTCACCTTTCCCTCGCCGATGCCGATTGTCCGTGCAGACAATCCCTCCCCACACGGCCTCCGCTCCTCGGGGCCGTTACAAGGACTGCCGCCGCGTTCGATCGCCGCACCGTTTGGTCCCCAGCACTGGCCCCCGTTCGACTGGGCCGGCGGCGTACCTATCGCGCTACCGGGCGCAGTTCGTGAACGTTGCCGACCTGGGGGACGTGCGGCGGTGGAGGCGGTAAAGGCGGCGAAATCGCTCATCGTTCTCGGCCGGGAATCCGCCTACAATGGCGTCCGCCCCACCAGTCCCGTCCACACGGAGGCGATCCATGGTCGCGGTAGCCACACGGTCGACGGCCCGAGTGCTGTGCGTGGACGACCACCGGGACGCGGCGGACAGTCTCGCGGCCCTGTTGACGGCGCTCGGGTACGACGCCCGGGCGTGCTACGACGGGCCGACCGCCCTGCGGGTGGCCGCCGAGTTCGAGCCGGACGTGTGCCTGCTCGACCTGAACATGCCGGGCATGGACGGGGATGAATTAGCCCGCCGACTGCGGGCCGACGCCGGGGACGCGCCGATGATCCTCGTGGCCATCACCGGGCGGGGCGACGCCGAGTCGCGGCTGCGGATCGAGGCGGCCGGGTTCCACCAGCACCTCGTCAAGCCCGCGGCGGTGGAACAGATCGTGGGCGCGATGAACAAGCCGGGGACGTGACGCCATGGACCGCGGCCCACTCAGCATCGCGCCGGCCCAGCAGAACTCTCCACCCACGGCTTGACCCACGGCCGTCCGCCGGGTCCAATGTCGTGCCGGTATTATCGTGCGCCGGCGCTCACTAAGACTTTGTTCGGCGGCAGAGAGGCGTTCGATGCTCGGCTGGCTGTTCTCGCCATCGTGCCCATGCGATTCCGCTGCGAAAGCGTGGATTGAGGAGAGGCTGGAGTGGCTGGCCGGCGAGTTCGACGACAGCGCGTTCTCCGGTAGGCCGGTCGTGCTGCCCACGCCCGAGTTCTTCCCGGACGCATACGACGGTTCCAAGAAGACCGTCCGGAGACTCCTCGACCGCGTTTGCGAGTACATGGACGTAGTGCCCGACCTCATCACGTTGAAATTCGTGGCCGACGCCGGCAAAATTTGGCTCGAAAATGAAGCCGGACACTACCTGCCCGGAGCGGCCGGCACTTATGAAGAGAGCGAGCGTAAGTTCATCATCCGCATCGACAAGTCCGGGCTCGATGACCCGATGGGTCTAGTCGGCACCATTGCCCACGAGTTGGCCCACGTCCGGCTTCTGGGCGAGAGCCGGATCATGCGAGAGGTGTTCGACAACGAGGTGCTGACCGACCTCGCCGTCGTCCACTTTGGGCTCGGCATCTTCTTGGCCAACACGCCCCGGAACTGGGATAGCCAGTACACCAAGTGGCCGGACACGGACTTGCTCAAGCCTGAGTATCTGACGCCGCCAATGTTCGGCTGGGCACTCGCACACTTGGCTTGGTTCCGCGGGGAGGAGCAGCCCGAGTGGGCGCGACATTTAAACGGTAACGCTCGGGCCAATCTCAAACAGGGTCTACGCTACCTGTTGACAACGAGAGACTCGTGGTACAGGCCGCCGAGTCTGCGGCGGGGCAGCAGGTAAGACGCTGCACCGGTTCGCCGGCCGGGTCGCCCGTTGACCCCTTGTTCGGCCAGACAGGGGGCCGCTTGCCCACGTCCGTGTCGAAGGCTGGAATGAGGGCAGCAGCGTGTCGCCCCCGTGGTGGTTGCCGCATGACACCGCAGTAGTGGAACCGGTTAGCCCTGTTCCTTGGCGATGGCGAGGAACCGCACGGCTTGTTGGATCAGGGGCACCGCCTTCCGGAAGTCGTTCGCCTTGGCGGCGGCCATCGACTCGCCCAGCCGGGCCTTTGCCCGCGTGCCGTCGTCGTTGCCCAGTTCGTCGGCCGCGTTCAGTTCGGCCCCCCACTGCTTGAGCAACTCGGCGTACTTGCCCTGCGCTTGACTCGCCTCAAACGTCATGCCCTGCTGGGCCTTCGTCCGCTCGGCGTGGTAGGCGTTGAGTTCCTTCTCCAGCCGATCGACGAGCGGGACCGCGTCCTCGACCCGGCCGCCCTGCACGAGCTTCCGGGCTGCCTCCAGTCGGTCCTGCCAGTCGGGGACCGGTTTGCTGTTGCCCGCCCGCCGCAGCAAGGCGCTCATCCGATCCGGGACAGTCGGGGCCGCGCCGACGGCCGCTGGGGCCGCTGCGGCCTCGATCTCTGCCCGCACGGCGTCCGACTTGTCCACCGGCGGGGGGACGGACGGCGGCTTCGGAGGCTCGGGGGCGGCCACCTTGCCGTCGGAGAACTTGTTGGCCCGAGTCCGTTCGGCAGGGTAGGGGTGGCGGAACAGGGCGTACCGGTCGGCCGCCGCCCGGACGACCGCTTGCATGACGCCGAGGGCCTTCATCGAGATCGTCTTGCCGTCCGCGATGACGAAGACGGAGTCCTTGTCCTGGGGCAAGAACCCGGCCCAACAGATGCCTTCGACGAAGTCCTTGCACTCGACGAGAGCGGCGGCGACATCCGCCTTCGTCGGTTTGCTGGTGCCGATGACCAGCTCGCCCTTTTCCGCCCCCTTCTTCCGCTTCCCCTCTGCGAAGGCGAAGTAGAATAACTTGTTACCGCCGCTGGATGCAACCTTGCCCATCGCCGTCTTGAGATCGTCCGGCATGTCGGACCCTCCAGGTGCGTGCGCAGCGGCCCGGGCGGGCGAAACGTCTCGCGGCCGACGGCACGCGGCGGTTATCATAGTCGGCACGACCGGCCATTCCACCGCGGCCGTGTCAGCGGTTCGCGCGGCGCGATACGCGAGGAGGGTACCGGTGTGGCCGACGTGACGGGTTTCCCGTTCCCGCGGTGACCGGGTCCGGCTTGTCATACCACCCCGCCGCACGGCGGGCTTCTTCGATCTCTTGCACTTCTGCCATCATCTCGTCAAGGTGATCGCTTTCAGCCATCGCGGCGGCGAGTTGCCGGGCCGCGGTTCTGTTCTCGGCCCACGACCACGCCCCGCCGACGGTCGTCGCGACGGCGAGCACGGCACACAGGGCGGCGGGAGTTCGGAATCGCATGGCCAAGACTCTCCGGCAACGGGCGGCGGCAGGGACGTTCCCACGGTAAACGGGAACGACCCACGGGCGAAGACCGTTGCGGAATCCGCCGGCCAAGTCCTCACTCCGCTTTCATCTTGCCCCTTGCCCGCCGCCACAAGCCGCCGGCCTGGCCGGAGAGCAGGCCCCGGATGCGGTCCCGTGGACATCGCGGATGTCGTGGCGCCTGGCGGGCGGTGGTGATGTCACCCGCGGCGGGAATTCGGGCGGGGCAGGGGCGCCATCAGTTCGTGAAACCGGCGATCGGCTTCCTTCCTAATCCTGCCCGAGGTTGTGCCGCCGAGCGGCGATGATGACAAAGTCGGCGTTGCGATCCCGACGGAACCACGACTTGGGGCACGTATGAAAACATCCTCCGACGAGTGGGGTGAAGTCCACGGTCGTCGAAGGATGTTATGCCGTATCGAGGTTCTCTCGGCGGCAAGGGTTACTTTGCCAACGATAGCGGGGTAAGGTTTGACGAAATACGGGCCGCGTCGTCGGCTAATTTGCGAACGTCTTGCGTGATTCGCATCGAACAGAATTTCGGGCCGCACATCGAGCAGAATTTCGCGCTCTTGAACACGTCCTGCGGGAGTGTTTCGTCGTGCATCCGGCGGGCCGTTTCGGGGTCCAGGCTCAACTCGAATTGGCGGTTCCAGTCGAACTCGAAGCGGGCCTTACTCAATTGGTCGTCGCGGACGCGGGCGTTCTTTCGGCCGCGGGCGATGTCCCCGGCATGGGCGGCGATTTTGTACGCGATCACGCCCTGCCGCACGTCGTCTTTGTTCGGCAGGCCGAGGTGTTCCTTCGGCGTCACGTAGCACAGCATCGCCGCGCCGGCCTCGGCGGCGAGGGCCGCGCCGATCGCACTCGTGATGTGGTCATAGCCGGGCGCGATGTCCGTCACGAGGGGGCCGAGAACGTAAAAGGGGGCGTCGTGACAGAGCTCTCGCTCCTTCTCGATGTTCATCTTCACGAGGTGCATCGGGATGTGACCGGGGCCTTCGATCATCACTTGGCAGCCGTGCTCCCAGGCCTTCAGGGTCAATTCGCCGAGGGTCTTGAGTTCTGCGAACTGGCCAGCGTCGTTGGCGTCCGCGAGGCTGCCAGGGCGGAGGCCGTCGCCGAGGCTGAACGTCACGTCGTAGGCCCGCATGATCTCGCAGAGTTCGCCGAAGTGCGTGTACCACGGGTTCTGTTGGTGGTGGGCGACCATCCAGGCGGCCATCAGGGAACCGCCGCGCGAGACGATGCCGGTCACGCGGTCGCGGGTCAGGGGGACGTGTTCGAGCAACACGCCGGCGTGGATCGTCATGTAGTCCACGCCCTGCTTCGCCTGGTGCTCGACCGTGTCGAGCATCATCTTTGGTGTAATGTCGCGCGGGTCTTTGACGTTCTGGATGATCTGGTAGATCGGCACCGTACCGATGGGGACCGTCGAGGCGTCGATCATCGCTTGACGGATGCCGTCGATGTTGCCGCCGGTCGAGAGGTCCATCACCGTGTCGGACCCGAGATGAACGGCAGTGTGCAATTTTTCGAGTTCGTCATCGACCTTGCCGGTCACGGCCGAGTTGCCGATGTTCGCGTTGATCTTGCACGACGAGGCCACGCCGATGCACATCGGTTCGAGCTTCTTTGACAGGTGAACGGTGTTCGCAGGAATGACCATCCGGCCGCGAGCGACTTCGGAGCGAATCAGTTCCGGCGACAGGTCTTCGCGCTTGGCGACGAACTGCATCTCCGGCGTGACTGTTCCCGCGCGGGCGGCTTCTAATTGTGTCATGGGCCAACGATCCCCGAATGGGGCGGGACGTGCGAGGGCAGGGTAGTGCCGCTCGTTCGCTTTCCCCGCCGGAATAACCCGGTTAAGGTCCGAAGGGTGTAATCTCAGCCCACCGAACCGGCGGCGGGCACCCCTAGCGATTGCTGGGAGTATTGTAGGGGGCGAAACGAAACGACGGCAACCATTCCGGTCGCCGTCGTGGAAAAACTGATGCCCGAGGGCTACTTCTTCTCGGCTTCCTTCTCCGTGACGGTCGCGTCTTTTGCACCCTTCTGGATCGCTGCGACTACTTTGTCGGCGTCGGCCTTCGCCTTGTAGCTGCCGGTGGAACTGCCGACGTTCTGGCCGTTCTTGGCCTTCAGCCGGAAGCGGCTCTCCTTCTTGGTGTCCTCGTACACTTCGATCGTGTACTTCGAGATGTCGTCCTTGAAGTTCTCGACCATCTTCTTGCAGTCGGCCTTCTTCACGTACCCTTGGCCGGAGTTGGCGACATTGGTTCCCTCGCCGTCGAGCAACCGCCAGCGGAATTCTCCCTTCGCGTCGGGGTAGATTTCGAAGGCCATTTTCTTGTCGGCGGCGGATGCGACCGGCACGGCCAAGAGGGCGAGCGATAAGGCGATGAAGTTGCGACGGGTCAGCATGACGGGGGACCTCGGAGAGAAAGGAAGTGTCTCTCACGATTCTACGAACCCGCCGGCGGGCCGTCCCGCCGGCGGTCACTTGCGTCTACTTCGCGGCGGCGAAGAGTTTATTCAGTTCTTCGTCCTTCAGGTCGTCGGCCCCGTCCTTCGGGTCGATGACGAGCGCCTCGTTGCTCGGCGTGACCCAGACGATGTGGTTGCCGAGTTGATAGACGTCCTTCAGCTGGGGCTGCTTTTCCAACAAGCGGAAGTACGCAGCCCCTTGTGCCTTGATGGCGACCAGCTTCATCTTCGCGTCGTACTTCTCGTCGATCCAGACGCCGCCGACCTCGACACAGTTTCGGCCGTAGGCGGCCCGGGTGGCCGTCTGGCTAAGCCGCGACTGATTGCGGAGCGCGTCGGAGGCGAGAGCCAAGTCTACGCCCTGGGAGCCGACCTGATTCGCCCGGAGGTTACCCTTGTAGTTGCGGTCCGCTTCCGTCAGGACCGACTGATCCTTCTTCGCCTTCTCCAGCGCGTCCGCGTATGCCCCCTTGCGATCCTCCGGTTTGAGATCCTTGAGCCGTTCGTCGATTTGGCGATTCTGCACGCCGCCGCGACCGCCCGCGATCCCGTCCTTGCCGCCGGACTTGGTCGCGTCACCCGCCGCCTGCTTCGCCACCTCGGCGGTCTTGGCTTCCGCCGCCGCCGGGCCGCCGACACCGGGCGCGCTGGGCAGCAGTCCACCGAACACGGGACCGTTGGTGGGCATCATGGAGCGCGACCGGCCGAGAGTCGCCACCGGCATCGGGCCGTCCGGCACGACGAGGTAACTCGTGTACGGCGTCGCGATACCGTACTTCTTCGCGAGTTGCGTCACCTCATCGACGAGTTCCTTCTTCTCACCGTTGGCCCGAATCTGGTCGAGGATGTACCCGACCTTCCGGCGCGCCCAGAGGTGTTCGACGAACTCCTTGTCATCGCTCGTGCGCGTGCCGGGAAAGGTGAACTCTTCGACCAACTCCTTACTCTCGCGGCCGATCATTCCGCTGAGCCGGACGGTGGCCGGACCGCTGCCGGAGAACCGGCCGATGACGACGAGTTGGCTACCGTGGAACAGGTCGGGCAACTGAACGGGGTAGACTTCGTGCAGGCGGACCCCGCTCGCCGAGAGTTTGACGTTCGTCATCACCGGGTGGCTGATCTTCGCGTAGAGGCTGCTGACTTTCGCCTCGATGTCCTCGGAGGGACGGACGTATGTGCTGACGCCGCGAGTCGCGTCGGCGAGTTGGTCGAGCATCGCGGCGTTCACGTCGTCGCCGACGCCGAAGGTGAAGATGCGCGTCTCCGCGCCGACCTTGGCCCCGACGGCCTTCACGATCTTGTCCGGGTTCGTCTCGTCCACGGTCGGCAGGCCGTCTGTGAAGAAGACGATGTTGAACGACCGGCCCGGCTCGCCCTTCGATCGCAGCGACAGCGCGGTTTCGAGAGCGGGCAATATGGCAGTGCCGCCGCTCTGGCGGAGGTCATCGACCCACTTCTCGGCCCGCTCGAGTTGCTCTTTCGAGGCGGATTGCAGGCGGTCGTCGAACGTACTAACCGTGGTGGCGAAACTGACGAGCGCGAATCGGTCGTCCGGCTTGAGGTTGCCCAGACAGTGCTTGAGGGCTTTCTTCGCCTGGGCCATCTTCAGGTCGGACATGCTGCCCGACTTGTCCAGCACCATCACCAAGTCGCGGGGCACGCGCTGAATCTTGCTCGCCTCCGTCGAGGGAGAAATCAGAAACATGAAGTACCCGTCCTCGCTCGAAATTGGCCGGTAGAGCAGGGGGGTGATGCCGATGGGCTGGGCGCTCGTAGCGTAGAAGAGTTGGAAGTCCTTGTCGAGCAGGGCTTGGTTCTTCTCGAAATCGACGACCACCTCGCGGTCAGAGTTGCGGTTGAGGGCGATCGCGTGCGTCGGGCTGTAAACGGACTGGATCGGCGATTGCGACTTCAACGTCACGCGGACGAACACCTCGTCGAGCGTGCGGTTGGCCCGGCCGTCGGTCTTCATCGGGTAGATGTACTCGACCACGCCGGCGTCTTTCGGGGCGACGTGCGTGAACCGGAGTTTCACCTTCTGAGTGCTGTTAGCCGGGATCGGGAAGACGCGCATCCGCAGGAGGTCGTTGCCGACGTATTCGAGGATGCCGGGGTCGCGCGTCCGGCGGACGATCTCGGTGTAAATCTGATTCGCCTTCTTCGCGTCGAGCAGTTCGCCGGCGGTTTCCTTGCCGTCGATCCACATCGTGAACTTGTTGATGCTCGCCCCCTTCGGCACCGGGAAGACGTAGGTCGCCTCCACCGGCCGGCTCGTGTGGTTGCGGAACAACTGCTCGACCGTGGTGGCGGCCACCTGTTCGTCGATGGTCGCGTCGACCTTGTGGCTGACCATCGAGAGCGGCGGCACGGACGTGTCGTCGGGGAGGAGCAACCCGTGGGCCTGGGCGAATTGGCTCCAGGCGAGCAGGGCTAACGCGGTGAGGATTCGGGTACGCATGACCGCCTCGCACGAACGGGGAAGGGAAGGGGAGTCGTCCCCACCCCAATCTTAACGCGAGAGGCGGCCGGCCGACGACGGCCATTCGACGGGCCGTTACGGCGGGGTTACAGACGGACGGGCCGCCCCGTAGATTAGCCTGACCTTCGAGGTGGAACCATGCGAGCGGTGACGTTCATTCAGGGCGGCGGCATCGGCCACGATCAAGAACAGGCCGTGCGGCGGATCATCGAGGCCGTCGGCGTGCCGATCCACTTTCAAACGTTCGCGTGCGCGGCCGCGGTCGAAGGCGGCGACCCGATCCCGGCTGAGGCGCTGGAGTCGATCAAGCGGAACGGCGTGGCCCTCAAGACGAAGCTGCTCCCGCCGAAATCAACGTCCACCAAGCTCCCGGCAAACGTCAACGTCGAGTTCCGCCGGCGGCTCGGCCTGTTCGCGTCGGTGCGGCCGACGCACAACATCCCCGGCCTGCCGAGTCGGTTCCAGGGTGTGGACTTCCACCTCGTCCGGGAGATCACCGAAGACCTGTACACCGCGAGCGAACACGAGGTCGTGCCGGGCGTGGTGCAGAGTTTCAAGATCGTCACCGAGGCGGCCTGTGTTCGCTTCTTCCGCTACACCTTCGACCTCGCCCAGCGGAAGGGGCGGAAGTCGGTCCATTGCATCCACAAGGCGAACATCTTGAAGCTCGCCGACGGACTGTACCTCGACTGCTTCCGCAAGGTGGCGAAGGGCTTCCCGGAGATCGCGGCGAAAGAGATGATCGTGGACAACGCCTGTATGCAACTCGTCAGCCGGCCGCAGCAGTTCGAAGTGGTGGCGGCCGGCAACCTCTACGGCGACCTGCTTAGCGACCTGGGGGCCGGGCTCGTCGGCGGCATCAGTGCGACCTCGGCGGTGAACGTCGGCGACGGCGTGAAGGTGTACGAAGCGGTCTACGGGGCCACGCACGATGCCGTGCCGCTGGACACCGCGAACCCGTTGCCGCTGGTTCTGCCGACGATTCAGATGCTCCGTGACCTCGGCGAAACAACGGCGGCCGACCGAATCGAGCAAGCCCTGACGAAGCTGATGACCACGACCGACGTGCGAACCCGCGACCTCGGCGGCTCGGCCACGACGACCGCGTTCACGACACGATTGATCGAGATGTTGTGACCGCCCGTTTGCCCCGACAGGCCGGATGACTAGGATTGTTCTGCCCGCCTCCCCTTCCCACGACCGGAGACCCGCTCATGATTTCCCGCCGCCAGATGTTACAAGCCTCGGCCGCCACGGTCCTGCTCCCCACGCTCGCCGTCGCTCAAGGCGCGCCCGCCGCCGGGTTCACGCTGCCGAAGCTCCCCTACGCCTACGACGCGCTCGAGCCGCACATCGACGCCGAGACGATGCTGATTCACCACGACAAGCACCACCAAGCCTACGTCACGAACCTCAACGACTTGCTCACCAAGAACGCCCCGGCCATGCTGGGCAAGCCGATCGAGGAAGTGCTGACCAACCTGAATGCGATTCCCGAAACGGCGCGCGCCGGCGTTCGCAACAACGGCGGCGGCCACTGGAACCACACGTTCTTCTGGAACATCATGACGAAGTCGCCCGCCCCCGCTCCGAAGGGCGATCTGCTCAAGGCGATCGACGACTCGTTCGGCTCGCTCGACAAGTTCAAGGTCGCGTTCAACGAGGCCGCCACGAAGCGGTTCGGCAGCGGTTGGGCGTGGCTCGTGCCGGGCAAGGAGAAGCCTCTGGCGATCGTCAGTTCGCCGAACCAGGACAACCCCGTGATGGACGGCGGCCCGGCTCCGATCCTCGGCGTGGATGTGTGGGAACACGCTTATTATTTGAAGTACCGCAACCTGCGGCCGAAGTACCTGGAAGCGTTCCAGAACGTCATTAACTGGGACGCGGTCGCCGAGCACTATTCGAAGGCGAAGAAAGCCTGATCGTCGCGGGGCGGGAGGATATCAACCTCTCGCCCCGCGGAGTTGAAACCCGTCATTATGCTCCCGGCGCGCCTTCGTCGAGACCGGGAATCGGAAAGAGCAGCAGAAACCCATTCAGAGTTAGCACGAGGGCCACGATCGCCAGGACAATGCTCACGATGAATGCCCAACGCTTTTCCGACAGCATCGCCACAGAGGCCAATACGATCGCGAGCTGGAACGCCACCTCGGCGAAGTCGAAGTACGGGTCTTTCCGCTGATAGCGGTCCAACTTCTCTTGGATGTCCCGGACCTTCTTTTCGCCGTCCGTTTGGATAGTCTTCGCCTTCCCGGCCAACTCGTCCTTGTCGACCTTCATCCGCCTCTCGTCTTCGACGTACTGCTTGAGTAGTTCCGCTTTGTACGCCGGGAACTGTGCCGGACTTCCCTTCTGCTCGGCTTCCAACTGGGTCCGCTCGTTCTTGTAGAGTGCCTCGCGGGTCGATTTCGACTGGAACTGGTTCCAGACGTTGAACGCTTCCTGCCGCGAGACGCTCTCGGCCTTCACCTCGTCCTGCTTGCACAGCATCATCTCCTTCGCCGCGTTGTGACCGCCGAAGGACGCGATGGCCAAACCGACGGCGTAGAATGCGACCGACAACGCGATCACTCTCGTAAACGGGTTCTCGGCCTTCTCCTTCACCTCTTGCGGATTGGGAATTTCGACTTCGGCCATTGGGGTGCCTCCGGGTGTCGCGGCGGGCGAATCGAAGGAGGAACTATCGATTTCCGGCCAGGGAAGATAGACGATTTGGCCGAGCTTGACAGCTTTTTTCCCCGCGGTTATTCCGTCACCCGTGCGCAAGGTTCGCGATCTGGTCGAGGGGAGTTGACCGATGATTGTCCGCCCGGCCTACCTGGGATTGCTGGCCCTCGCCGTTCTCGGCTGCGGGATCTCCGTCGGCCCGATTACGGCCGGCGAATCGCCCGTCGGCAAACTGATCGCGGACGTGGTACCGGTGAACAACCGCCTCCACCCGAAGGAGCACATCCTTAGCCAAATGCAAATGCGGCCGGGCAAGACGTACGACGAAGCCCAAATGAACGAGGACGTGCGGAAGCTCATCGCGACGAAGTGGTTCGCTCCGGACGGGGTGCAGGTCGAGACGACTGTTTCGGGCGACGGCAAGGTGACGATCTACCTCAAGTTGATCGAACTGAATAGCGTCGTCGACTCGGTAGAATTCATCGGCGCGCAGCACATCGGGAAAGACACACTTTTGCAACTGACGGGTATCCGCAAGGGAAGTGCCCTGAACCCGGCCTTCAACGAGGCGGCCGCGCAAATCATCGAGAACAAATTGAAGGAAGACGGCCGGGCGTACGCGACCTGCCGGCTGATGGAGGGGACCAAGATCACCGACAAGCGGGTGGTGTTCAACATCGTCGAAGGCCCGGTCGTGAAAGTCAGCCGGGCGTCGATCCGCGGTTGCCAGCAGACGTCGTCGGGCCGGGTCTCGACACAGTTGACGATCAAGGCACCTCTGTACGGGATCATCCGGTTCATCAACGACAAGTACAACGTGCTCCAGGTCGAGGACGACAAGAAGAAAATCATTAACTACTTCCACAAGCTCGGCTACCTGGAGGCCCGTGTGCAGGAGGAAGTCATCCCGTCGCGCGACCTGAGTAGCGTCGAGATCATCTTCCACGTCGACGAGGGAGCGGTCTACAAGGTGCGGGAGATCCGCCTCGAGGGGAACAAGATCTTCACCGCCGAACCGCTGCGAAGGCTGATCGAGTTGAAGCAGGGCGAGCGGTACGACCGCGACGTGATCGCGGCCGACGCGGCGCGGATCAAGAACTACTACGGCTACCGCGGGTACTACGTCGTTTGCGAAGAACAGTGGATCGCCGTGGCGGGCAAGCCCGGCTTCGTGGACGTGATCTATCAACTCCTCGAACCCGGTGCCCGCGACGGCGGGGCCGGCGCATCGAAAACGCCACCGGTCCGCCGCGTGTCGCACCAGGTGCCCCTCGACGACGGCTTCCCACTTCAGCGGGAACCGGACCGCATCGGCCGAATCGAGATTCGCGGGAACGAGGTCACGATGGACCGCGTCATCCGCAACGAACTCGGCATGGCCGGCATCCGCGAGGGGCAAGTCCTTCAGTACCCGTCGCTCGAAGTGGCGAAACTCAACCTCTACCGCCGCGGCATCTTCGACATGGAAGCGCCGCCGACCGTCGAGGTCCGCCAGAGCGACGTGGACAGCACCTTCAAAGACGTGATCGTGACCGTGAAGGAGACCCGCACCGGCCAGTTCATGATCGGCGGGGCGGTCAACTCGAACTCCGGTCTGACCGGCAACATCGCCATCAACGAGCGGAACTTCGACATCCTCCGCGTGCCGACGAGCCTCGACGACTTCTTGAACGGCCGGGCGTTCCGCGGGGCAGGGCAGGAACTGCGGTTGGAAGCCCAGCCCGGTACACTCTACCAGCGGTACACGGCGACCTTCCGCGAGCCGTACTTGTTCAACACGAACTACGGCCTGACGACCAGCGGCTACTACTACAACCGCGGGTACGCCGAGTATGACGAAAACCGCGTCGGCGCACGGGTCAGCCTCGACCGCCGCCTCGACCTGTACTGGCGGACGAACCTGACGACGCGGATTGAAGACGTGAACATCAAGAACCTGCCCATCGACGCCCCCGATGCGATTACCCGCGACCGCGGCCACTCGACCATCGTCGGCATCCGGCCGGGGATCACCCGCGACTCGCGGGACAGTTACGTCTTCCCGACGACCGGGAGCGTGTTCGACCTGGCGTACGAACAACTCCTCGGCGACTACACCGTGCCCATCGGCACGGCCGAGTTCACGAAATTCTTCTCCAGTGAGTACCTCCAGCGGAAGGACGGCAGCGGCAAGCACGTGTTCGCGTTGCGGTCGCAAGTGTCGGCCACGTCGAGCGACGCACCGGTGTTCGAGCGGTTCTTCGCCGGCGGCTTCCGAAGCATCCGCGGCTTTAGCTTCCGCGGCGTCGGCCCGGCGTCTTACTCGGCCTACGGCAATAAGTACTTCACCGGGGGTACGTTCTCGTTCCTGAACACGATGGAGTATCAGATTCCGCTGAACGCGAAGGACTCGCTCTTCTTCGTGACCTTCCTCGACCACGGGACCGTCGAGCAGTCCATCGCGATTAAGGACTACCGCGTGTCGGCCGGCTTCGGGTTCCGCGTTTCGATCCCAGCCCTTGGCCCGGTGCCGGTGGCGTTCGACTTCGCGTTCCCGCTCAACAGGACGGACACGGACAACAAGCAAGTCTTCGCCTTCTACATCGGCCTGTTCGGCGGCCAGTAGGATGATTGGGTGAAGGGGTGGGCGGGTGAAGGGGTGAAAATGCCCCGGCCCGTTCGCCTGGCCCGATGTAGGTGGTTCATGTTGTTTAGCGAACTCCCCGCCGATCTCTTCAACGAAGTGCTCGGCAAGCTCCCCGCCCTCATTGCGGGTGCCATCGTGTCGGCCGGGTCGTTCCTCCTCGGGCGGTGGTGGGGCCGGTTGAAGGCCGGCCGCGAGTGGAAGAAAAAGGAGTTCTTCGGCCGCGTCATCGTCAGTCTCAACATCTTCGCCGACGGCTTCCTGAAGATCCGCACCGTGATGGAAGACTCCCTCGACACGGTCTTTCTCAACCAGATCGCGATCAACAAGGTGACGGACGCCGCAAAGCGGTGTACCGCCGACGCTCCCATTCTGCCCATCGCCAAGGCCGACCGCTGGTTCCTTCTCAACTTCGTACTGAACGAGGTCGCCGAACGGTTTGCGCAAGGGCAGGTGAAGCAGGACGCCGGTTTGCCGGTCACGAAGATCAAGTACGCCCTCTTTCTCACGTGCGAGATCGTGGGAGAAGAGCGCATCCGAAAGATTCGCGCGATGCTGATTCAGGAGCAGCACCTGCGAGAGTTTCCGTATCCGGATGGACTGCCGCAACTTGAGAACTCCTGGCACGCGGATCGGATCAAAACGCTGCGCCAGGCGGCGGCCCTGTACGCGAAAGAGCCGGACAACTTTCTGACCCTCGAAGTGTGCGTGTAACAACGCCCGCCACGTCCTACAACAACCCCACTATGCCAACACTGCTCCTCCGCAACGGGCGGGTCATCGACCCGTCACAGAATCTCGACCGCGTTACCGATCTGTGGATCGCCGACGATAAGATCGGCGGACTCGGCTCGCCCCCGAAGCCACCCGATGAGGTACTCGATTGCACCGGCATGATCGTCTCGCCGGGGTTGATCGACATGCACGTCCACCTGCGGGAACCGGGCCGCGAGGAAGACGAAACCATCGAAACAGGTACGCGGGCCGCCATCGCCGGCGGCGTCACGTCCGTGGCGTGCATGCCGAACACGGAACCGCCCCTCGACACCCGCGACGCGGCCGAGTTCGTCATCCTGCAAGCAAAACGGGCCGGCAACTGTAACGTGTTCCCGATCGGGGCCGTCACGAAAGCGCGGGAAGGGAAGGAACTCGCCGAGATCGGCAAACTTGTCGACGGCGGGGCCGTCGCCTTTACCGACGACGGGTCGCCGGTGTTCAACGCCGAGATCATGCGGCGGGCACTCGAATACACGAAGATGTTCGACAAGGCGATTCTCGTCCATGCCGAGATTCTCGAACTGACGCAGGGTGGCGTCATGAGCGAGGGCGAAGTCTCGCTCCGCCTCGGCCTCCGCGGGATGCCGGCCGTGGCCGAGGACATCATGATCGCCCGCGACATCATGCTCGCGGAGCTGACCGGCGGCAAGGTCCACATCCTGCACGTCTCGACGGCCGGCGGTGTGGACCTGCTCCGGCAGGGGATCGCGAAGGGCATCCGGTGCAGTGGCGAAGCCTGCCCGCACCACTTCATCCTGACCGACAAGGAACTCGAACGCTTCGACAGCAATTACAAGATGTCGCCGCCCCTACGGACTCAGCAAGATGTGGATGCCATCTTGACCGGGCTGGAGGACGGCACGCTATCGGTACTTGCGACCGATCACGCCCCGCACGCGCCCGAAAAGAAGGCCAAGGAGTTCGACCAAACTCCCAACGGCATCATCGGCCTCGAAACCTTCCTCCCGCTCTGTACGACCTTTCTGGTCGAGACGGGCGTTTTGACGTGGCCGCAGATGATCGAGAAAATGACCATCAATCCGGCGAAGGTTCTAGGCATCGAGCGGGGTACGCTACAGGTAGGCAAAAAGGCCGACGTGACGGTGATCGACCCGAATGTCGAATGGGTCATCGACGTGAACGCCTTCGAAACCAAGAGCCGGAACAGCCCGTTCCACGGTTGGAAGGTGAAAAGTCGAGCGATGGCCACCATCGTCCGCGGTGCCGTGAAGATGAGCCGTCTGAAGTGAAAATGCTCGCGTCGCCCACTTCCATCGGGGTCGTTTGTTCTCAGGCTGCCGTATTTGCGGGCTGTGCCGACTGGGTAGAGTGACGCGAGTATGTCTTTCGAAACAGACACTCCTTGTCAGTGGTGGACAAAGCCTGGTAGCCTAAGATGCAAGGGCATTTTAACCGATGCCCCACAACGAATCCGACCGAACACTCGTCATAGTTAGCAGAAACTCCGTCCGAATTGCACCGAGGTTCAACGATGCCGCTTCGCGCGATTACACGATGGTTGGCTCCCGCACCCCGCCCGCAGCAAAAAATCCGATTATCTGCCGAACTGCTGGAAGGTCGTGAAGTCCCGTCCGTCACGTTATCGGACATCAGTAATTCCGACTTCTCGAACAACAAGCCGCTGTTCGTGCCCCTCACGAACACCGCCACGGTGAACGGAACGACGACCTACACCGCGTCGAGCAGCGACGCGAACGTGACGGTCAGCGTTCTGGCGGCCGGTCAGACGCTGAAACTCGACGTGTCCGGGATCGACAAGAACGGCGCGGCGTTCACCGGCACGCTGACGTTCCGCTTGTTCGCCGACGCCGCGCCACTGGCCGTGCAGCGGATCGTCGATCTCGTGGGGCAGGGGTTCTACAACAACAAAACATTCTTCCGCACCGCGGACAACTTCGTGATTCAGGGTGGGTCGTCGAACAACACGGCCGCCGACCCGGGCGGCGTCGTGCCCGACCTTCAGGACGAGTACAATCCCGATTACACCTTCAACAGCCAGGGCATTCTGGCGTTCGCCAACGCCACCGACGACGCGAACGGCACGCAGTTCTTCGTGACCGACATCGACGTGCCGCTCGCGAACCGGCCGCAATACCTGAACTTCAACCACACGATCTTCGGCCAACTCACGAGCGGCTTTGATACGTTCGAGAAGATCATTCAGGGTACGCTCAAGAACGGGACGACGGACCAGGCGCAGAACCCGGCCACGATCACGAACGCCAGCATCATCACGGACAACGCGAACGGCGTGTTACGGGTTCAGGCGGCCAGCGGCTTTACGGGCACGGCCACCATCACCGTGAACGGGGTCGATGGCGACAACGCGACCCAATCGAAGACCTTCGCGGTCAACGCCGTCGCCGACACGGCCGACGATCGGCCCTATCTGCAGAACATCCCGAACATCTCCGTGACCTCGGGCAGTTCGACGACCGTCGTGCTGCCGGTCGTGAACCTGGACAACGACAACGCAGCTTTGACGTACCGCGTCGGTGTACCGGGCAACCTCTTCGGCACGCCCGCGAACGTGACGACGAGCGTGAACAACACCACTGGCGAACTAACCGTCACCGCGGCCAGCGGCTTCACCGGCACGGTCACGCTGCTCGTCGGTGTCCGCGACAACACCGACCGCGTGGGGTCGGGTGTGAACACGGCATCGAATTTCGACACCCAAACGGTCACGGTCACGGTCACAGCGGCCGGCCCCGCGACCGTGGCGTTGACGGCATCGAAAACTTCACCGCAGGCCAACCGCACCGTCCTGCTCACCGCGAATGTTTCCGGCAGCGACACGGCGGGTGGCGGGACGGTCAGTTTCTTCGACGGGACGACGTTGCTCGGATCGACACGGCTGCTCGACGGGCGGTCGAACCTCAGCACCGTGTTCACCACGACCGGCACGCACACCATCACCGCCCAGTTCACGCCGACGAGCGGCTCGGCTTCGACGGCCACGTCGAACACCGTAACTCTGACCGTCGTCGTGGGCACGGCCCCGGAGGCGATTACCGCCAGCCCGGTGGCCCAGGGCGGTCTGCCGGTCGTCGTCGCGAAAAACGCCGACAGCACCGAGCGTTTCACGGCCCAACCGTTCGAGGCGAGCTTCACCGGCGGCGTCCGGGTGGCCGTGGCCGACGTGACCGGCGACGGGCAGGCCGACCTCGTGACCGTCGCCGGCTTGGGCGGCGCGCCGGTCATTAAAGTCTTCGACGGGACCGACGGGACGCTGTTGCGGACGTTGACGATCTTTGAAGACACCTTCCGCGGCGGCCTCTACGTTGACGCGAAGGACGCACTCGGCAAGGGGTACGCCCAGATCCTGGTCGGCGCGGGTCTCGGCGGCGGGCCGCGGGTGAGCCTGTACGACTTCGTTCAAGATAAGGTCGTGCTGAACTACTTTGCGTACGACTCGAACCTGCGGAGCGGCGTCGTCATCTCCCTCTCCGACCTGCGGGGCGGCGAGCAGTACCAAATCCTGACCACCCCCGGTCAAGGCGGGGCACCGGCCGTTAGCGTCTTCACCGCCCGCCGCGACGACGGCTTCCCGGTTCCGACGTCCCTCGGTTCGTTCTTCGCGGGATCGCAAACCGACACCGCTGGCCGCCGCGTCGGGGCAGGAGCGGTGGGGGCAAACGGCGTGCGAAACATTCAGGTCTTCGAGTTTTCGGACGAGTCGACTGCCAGCCCGACGGAGTTCAGCCCGATCGACCAAGGGATCTTCCCGTCCTCGTGATAGACAGGAATTCGGTCGACCATTTTTCTCACGGCCGGCGGCACGAAACTGATTTCGTGCCGCCGGCCGTGGCGTTTTGCAGATGAGCAATTCTTTCAAAAAACCAAACAACCTGGGACCACTCAGTCTGGCTCCCGAGGCCATGAGCCGGGCGATGGCGATTCGAATTGCCGGCGGCCGGGGCAAAGAAGGCGGAAACCCGAGCCAGCGATTGCGGTCGAGCGCCGTGGAAGCCCGCGATCTCAGGGGTAGATGAAAAGGCTTGAAATGCGGGCATAATCGCACATCGTAAAATAACATAATATACATTATCGGACGTTGTTGTGCGGCTAACTTAAGGGCAGCCGGGCAGGATTGGATCGCCTCGATTCTGGACAATCGAGCCACAACGGGAAAGCCGTCGCATCGCGAACGGGTACATTACGTCCTTCGTTATCTGCTTCCGGATGAGCGACGATCGCCGAAGCCGGTCGATTTCGCAATTGCGTTTCGCGCCGCCTGTGGTAACTTCGGCAGACTCGTTTTTCTGTCCGAACAAACTCACTCACCGGAGGTGGCCGATGGCGGATGACGACGAAGGATCGGGCTTCATGGGCATCCTAATCTTCATCGCGATCTTCGGAGTGGGCAACGTGATCCTGTATCTCACCACGGGGTTCCTGATCATCCCTTTGAAGTAACCGATGACCGCACCCACGCCATCCCCGACGCACGCGGTCGCGCGGGAACGCCGGGGGTTCTGGATCTGGCCCTGGCGGCCTCCGGCGAAAGTCGCGAAGGCAGTCTCTTCCGTTGCCTTCGGGTGCGAACCCGCCGTGCGCGGGTTCCGATGGATTCCGACCGCGCTGGCGATCGGTGCCCTGCCCCTCCTTGCGGGCTACGAGTTGGGATTATGGCCGACGCAATTGTTGACGGGCTTGTTCCTGTCCGTGGTTCTGCTCCCGTGCGTGATGGCCGATCAGTTCGCCCGCGCGCTCGCCGTGGTTGCGCTGGCCATCGGTTCTCACTCCGCCTTGGCAATTGCCCTGAGCGCGGCCGACCCCGTCGGGGCTGCCGCAGCGCTTCGGGGGAGTTCGGATTACTGGCACCAAACCTGGCGCTGGGTTCGGTCGGGCGAAGACCAGGAATACCAGAGCGGCGCCTGGCTGCCGACGCATTTCGCGCTCCTCGTCGCCGTGCCGCTGACCGCGTATACGTCGTTCGGCGCACTGCCCTTGGCCCGCGGCGTTCAAGAACTCGACCTGATGAATTACTACGTCGGGCAGTTAATTCGGGTCAGCGAGCGGCCGACCATTGCCGTCCTCCTCGGCTGGCACCCTTGGTCGTTCGTTCGAGGGGCAGCCTACGCGGTCCTCATCTTTGAGATGACATCCCGCTCCCTAGAGCGGATGACTGGCCGAACGCTCTGCACGCGGCGGCGACGGCGAACGCGGTTAGCAGTCGGACTCTCCCTCGCCGTGCTGGACGCCGTCGTCAAGTGGCAACTCGCACCCGTCGTTCAGGAACTGCTTCACGCCAATCTGAAGCCGGAATTCCTCGACGTTTCCATACCTTGAGTGCATCAGCCCGCAGGGAGCAGTCGAGATGAAATTCGTTATGATCGAGGGCGACGGCATCGGCCCGGAAGTCACTCGCGCGGCGTGCGAGATCGTTAAGGCGGCCGGCGTTCGAAACGAGTGGGTGCCGGCCGCCGCCGGCCTCGGCGCGGCGGAACAATTCGGCGAGCCGCTACCCGATGAAACACTGGAGACGATTCGCCGGCACCGGGTCGCACTCAAAGGCCCCTGCACTACCCCGGTCGGCAAAGGATATCGCTCCATCAACGTGCGGTTGCGGCAAGGGCTCGACCTGTACGCGAGCGTCCGGCCGGTGAAGACACTGCCGGGCGTGAAGGTCCCCTACACGGACGTGGACCTGATCGTGGTGCGGGAAAACACCGAAGGGCTGTACGCCGGGCTGGAACACGTTGTTGTGCCCGGCGTCGTCGAGAGCTTGCGCGTCATCACCAAGAACGCGGCCGAGCGGATCGTCCGATACGCATTCGAGTTCGCCCGGCAGCACGGACGGCGGCGGGTCACGTTCTGCCACAAGGCGGACGTGATGCGGCTTTCGGACGGCCTGTTCCTGGATTGCGCCCGGGCGGTCGCGGACGAGTTCCCGTTCATCCAGTTCGAAGAAAAACCGATCGACAACGTGTGCCTTGAACTCGCGATGGACCCCACGCGGTTCGACGTGCTGGTCATGGAAAACCTGTTCGGCGACGTGGTTTCAGACTTGTGTGCCGGCCTCGTCGGCGGGTTGGGGGTGGTGCCGGGAGCGAACTTCGGGGCGCGGTGCGCCGTGTTCGAGGCCGTTCACGGAAGTGCACCGGACATTGCCGGGAAGGGGTTGGCGAACCCGATCGCGGTCGTCCGCAGCGCGGCGATGATGCTCGATCACGTCGGCGAGCGCGACGCGGGCGCACGTATCGAGGCTTCGGTTGCGAAGACGTTGCAGCGGGGAATCGGGCTCACCCGAGATCTGGGTGGCGACGGAACAACGGCCACGATCACGCGGGAGTTGATCGCGAACCTAACGGCGTGAGTCAGCCGTTGCTCGGGCGGACGACGATCATCACGGGTACCGTGCCGGGTTTGCGGTCCTTGCGGAGTTCGTGGAACTGCTTCACGTCCTTCGAGAGAGCCGGGTGAACACGGACGAGCGGCGGCAAGTACGTCAACAGGATGGCGGGTTTCGCCGGGTCGCCCTTCTGAATGGCGCTGGTCACTTGTTCCAGCGTCTTCGACGAAATGTGGGCGTTTGCTGGTGGGTCTTGAAGCTTCTTCGTCAACCCGAGATCGATCCCCAGGAGTTGTTGCGTCTCCTTCTGCTCGTGCGCCGTTGCCGCCAGAACGTGGGAGATACCGAAAACATTGCCGGACGGTGAGGGGGCCGCCTCGGCTTCGGCGGCCGCGCCGAGCCATTTGGTGATCTCGGCCGGCGTGAGCGCGTCGGTGTAGACAATCCACGTCGAGGGCATCTTGCGCTTCATTCGCTCGCCGGCGATGGTTTCCACAATGAGGTTGAGGTTCACAGACTTGCCGGCTTGCGTCAGCAGTTCGACGGCGCGGGCGGAATCCTTCGCGAACAGATCGACCCGGGTGGCGGCGTTCAAGCCGAGGCGCTCGCGGAGGGCATTTTGCGAATCGCTGTTGGCGAAATCGGCGAACGGGCTGAGCAGCGGCAACTTCACGGCAACACGGTCGAACGCCTTGACGTCGCTGCCGAACGAGGGGGCCGTGAGCAAGTCCGCAGGCTTCGGCCCCGGCGAACTGTCGGCCGTTTTCGGCGGGGCGTCATTGGTGACGACGACCGCGGGCGGCATGGGAGGGCCGACGGGTTGCGTCGCTTCCGGCGATTCCGTGTCGGGTTGCTCGTCACCCATCGGCGGAGTTAGACGATCCGGCGGCGTGAGGCGCAGATCGTCTTTCGGGAGTTGCTGAAGTTGATTCTTCGCCAACCGTTGCGGTTGTTGGGAACTGGCAAGCCAGTGGGCCCCTGCCCCGACGGCTAATAAGAAGGATGCGGCCATCCCTGCCGGAACCAAGGCCCGCCGGAACGGGTGGGCGGGCTTCGGCGCGCGGGGGATCGCCTGAGGAATGTGCGCCTGAATCGAGGCCCACAGGTCTTGGGGGGCGGCGGGCCGTGCGAGGGACCGCAAGCGTTCTCGATCGGCCAAGAGGGCGGCGTAAAGGGTCGCCGCCGTCTGCGACCGGGCCAGCAGTTCGCGAAAAGCCTGCCCTTGCTCGGGCGACAGTTCTCCGTCGACGGCGGCGGTGATCAGTTGCTTTTCGAGTTCACTCGGCATGACTTTGGGTTGTCCCCACTCCCTGAACCGACCCCGCCGCGTCCCCGGTGAGTTGGTTCGGTTTCCCGGCCGTTTCCGCACCGGCTTCCAACAAGGATCGCAATTCCAGCCGTGCCCGGTGCAACCGGCTTCGCACAGTCCCGATCGGCACGCCCATCACCTCGGCAATGTCCTCGTACTTCAAGCCGTCGAGGTCTTTCATCACCAACACGGCCCGGTGCTCGGTTGACAGTCGGCGGATAGCCTCGTGCAACTTCGCCTCGTCCTCGCCTTGTTCGAGCGTGTCCCCCGGCCGGACCCCGTGGGACTCGTCTATCGGCTCGGCGACCGGCTTGCCGTTCCGCCCCGTATCGAGGCTGGCCGTCGCCTTCTTTTTCCGCTTCTGGCTGATGGCCGCGTTAAACGCGATGCGGTACAGCCAGGTAAAAAACTCCGAATCCCCCTTGAACGACGCCAGCGATTGGTAGGCGTTCAGGAAGGCGTCCTGAACCACGTCATAAGCGTCTTCGGGCGTGTCGGCGATTCGCAGGGTGGCGTGGTACAGCCGGTCCTGGTAGCGCAACACCAGTTGTCCGAACGATTCCGTCCGGCCTTTCAAGCACTCAGCAATCCAGAGGCGCTCATCGTTATTCACGGCATACGCCAATTTGACGCCGGCACGGGGAAAAGAGTTCCCGCCCTCCTCAGATTCCCTGCCATCTGCACTGTAGTTGAAAGGCGAGCTCCCGTCGAGAGTTGCGGTTTGGTAGTCGCGTTCATACCTCGTGCGGCAGGAGCGGAACCCCTCCGGCGGGGTAACCTGCCCGGTTTGTGACTTTTGTGCCGGTTGTGCGGTTGTACAAAGGTAGTGTGCGTGTGTATCCTAACCCTGACTCAGGAGGTCAGTCCGGGTATGGAAAGCCAGAACATTGTCGTCCGCGGTGCGCGGGAACATAACCTTCGGAACGTCAACCTCGAACTCCCTCGAAACAAGCTCATCGTCTTCACCGGCGTCAGCGGCTCCGGCAAAAGCTCGCTGGCCTTCGACACGCTCTACGCCGAAGGGCAACGGCGGTACGTCGAGTCGCTTTCCAGCTACGCACGCCAGTTCCTCGGCCAACTCCCGAAGCCGGACGTGGACTACATCGGCGGCCTGTCGCCGGCGATCAGCATTCAACAGAAGTCGGCCAGCCGGAATCCGCGGTCCACGGTGGGGACGATCACAGAAGTCGCGGACTACCTCCGCGTGCTGTTCGCCCGCGTCGGGCAGGGCCATTGCGCCAAGTGCCAACGGCCGATCACCGCCCAGACGCGCGAACAAGTCATCGGCCGGATTCTCGCGCTGCCGGAGCGGACGCGATTCCTGCTGATGGCCCCCGTGGTTCGCGGGCAGAAGGGGGAGTTTAAGGACTTCTTCGCCGACATGCTCAAGCGCGGCTACGTCCGCGCCCGCGTGGACGGCCAGGTGGTGAAGCTGTCGGACGATCTGAAACTCGACAAGCGGATCAAGCACACCATTGAGATCGTCATCGACCGCCTGGTCGTCGAGTCGCGAGTGCGGCCGCGGTTGGCCGAAGCCGTCGAACAGGCGCTGTCCCTCGCGGACGGGGCGGTCATCGTCTCGGTGGAAGCGAAAGACGGCACGGCAGAAGACATCCTCCTCTCGGCGAACTACGCCTGCACGCACTGTAACATCAGCTACGAACCGCCGACGCCGCAGTTGTTCAGTTTCAACAGTCCGATGGGGATGTGCCCGGAGTGCGACGGCCTCGGGACGAAGTACAGTTTCGACGCCACCCTGCTCCTCCCCGACCCGACGAAGAGCATTCACGAGGGGGCGATCACCCTGCTCGGCTCGTTGAAAAGCATGGGGCGATGGCGGCGGCACATTTACGAGGGTGTCGGCAAGTCGTTCGGCATCGACCTGAAGCAACCGTGGGAGGAACTTCCCCCGGAACAGCAAAACCTCGTCTTGTACGGGAGCGGCGACCGGCACGTCGTCTGGGAGTGGAAGCAGCGCGGCGGTAAGGTCTGGAAGCACGGCGGCAAGTGGGAGGGCGTGATCCCGCAACTGGAATCGCAGTTCAAGAAGGCGACGGCCGGGCCGCGGCGGATGCAGCTCGAAAAGTACATGAGCGTGATGAAGTGCCCCGCCTGCAACGGCCAGCGGCTCAACCCGCAGGCCCGGTCCGTGCGCGTCGGCAGCCGGACGCTGATCGAACTCGGCAAGATGCCGATCGGCGACCTCGTCCCGTGGTTCGACGCGATGGAAGGCGAACTGTCCGCCGTCCAACGGCACATTTGCGGGGAGTTGCTGAAGGAAATCCGCGCGCGCCTCGGCTTCCTCCTGAACGTCGGCCTGCACTACCTCAGCCTCGACCGCCCTGCCCCGTCCCTCTCGGGCGGCGAGACGCAGCGCATCCGCCTCGCCGGGCAGATCGGCAGCGGCCTCGTCGGCGTGCTGTACATCCTCGACGAGCCGAGCATCGGCCTCCACCCGCGGGACAACATCCGCCTGCTGCGAAGCCTCGAACGGCTCCGTGACATGGGCAACACCGTCCTCGTCGTCGAACATGACGAGGACACGATGCGGGCGGCCGACTACCTCGTCGACTTCGGCCCCGGCCCCGGCGTGCGCGGCGGGCAAATCGTGGCAGCGGGTTCGCCCGCGGAAGTGTTCGCCAACCCGGACAGCCCGACCGGCCAGTACCTAACTGGCGCGAAGGAAATCGCCATCCCGAAGGAACGCCGCAAGGGGAACGGCCAGGCCATCGAGGTCATCGGTGCACGGCACAACAACCTGAAGAACGTCAGCGTCAAGATTCCCCTCGGCCAGTTCGTCGTCGTCACCGGCGTCAGCGGCTCCGGGAAGTCGTCACTCGTCAACGACATCTTGATGGAAGCCCTCGCCACGCCGAGCAAACCTGAGTCGGAGGAGGACGGCGACGAGACACTCCACTCGATCGGCGAGCACGACGAGATTCGCGGCCGCGAGTTCATCGACAAGGTCATCGACATCGACCAGACGCCGATCGGCCGGACGCCGCGGTCGAACCCGGCAACGTACATCAAACTGTTCGACGAAATCCGTCAGCACTTCGCGCTGATGCCCGAGGCCAAAGTCCGCGGCTACAAGCCGGGGCGGTTCAGCTTCAACGTCCCCGGCGGCCGATGCGAAGCCTGCCAGGGCAACGGCTCGAACCGGCTGGAGATGGACTTCCTCGCAGACGTGTGGGTGACGTGCCCGGTGTGCGAGGGCCACCGCTTCAACCGCGAAACGCTCCAGGTGAAATACCGCGGCAAGTCGATTCACGACGTGCTCGAAATGGAAGTCCTGCAGGCCCTCGAACACTTCGAGCACGTCCCGAAAATTCGCCCGATGCTCCAGACGCTCCACAACGTGGGGCTCGACTACATCAAGCTCGGTCAACCGTCGCCCACGCTTTCTGGTGGCGAGGCGCAGCGCATCAAACTGGCGAAGGAACTGTGCCGGGCGAGCACGGGCAAGACGCTCTACATCCTTGATGAACCGACGACCGGCCTGCACTTCGAAGACATTCGCAAACTGCTCGACGTACTGCACGGCTTCGTCGCGGCCGGAAACTCGGTGCTGGTGATCGAGCACAATCTCGACGTCATCAAGACCGCCGACTGGCTGATCGACATGGGGCCGGAGGGCGGCAGCGGCGGCGGCACGGTCGTCGCCGTCGGCACGCCGGAGGTGATCGCCAAGACCGACGCCTCGTACACCGGGCACGCCCTCCGCCCCCTACTCTTCCCCGTGCCGAAGAAGAAGACCCTGAAGAAGGATAAGGTCGAGGCGAAGCCGGTCCACGAGCGGATCACCCACCTGGAAGTGCAGGGCGCGCAACAGCACAACCTGAAGAACGTCTCGGCCCGCATTCCGCGCGAGAAGATGAGTGTCTTCTGCGGGCCGTCGGGGTCCGGCAAGTCGTCGCTGGCGCTCGACACGATCTACGCCGAGGGCCAGCGGCGGTACGTCGAGTCGCTGTCGAGCTACGCCCGCCAGTTCCTCGGCCAAGTACAAAAGCCAAAGGTCGAGCACATCACCGGGCTGTCGCCGGCCGTGAGCATCGAGCAGAAGACGACGAGCAAAAGCCCGCGGTCCACGGTCGGCACGATCACCGAGATTTACGACTACCTCCGCATCCTCTATGCCCGCCTCGGCCAGCGGTACTGCCCGAAGTGTCAGGTGCCGATCGGCACACAGACTGCGGACGAGATCGTCGAGAAAATTCTCGGTCTGCCGGAAGGGACGAAACTGTACGTGATGGCCCCGCTCGAACGCAAGGGCCAGGAGAAGTACGAGACGCTGTTCGAAGAGATTCGGCGGGCCGGGTTCGTGCGGATGCGAATCGACGGCAAGTCGTACAACCTCGACGAACCGCCGGTCATCGACCACAAGCGCAAGCACCGCGTCGAGATCGTCGTGGACCGCAACGTCGTCAAGGCCGGCACGCGGACGCGCATCGCGGAGGCGGTCGAACAGTCGCTCGACCTCGGCCGCGGCGTCATGCACCTCGCGTACGTGGAAGCCGACAAGGACGAGACGCAGTGGCGCGTGGAGCGGTAC
Source organism: Limnoglobus roseus (assembly GCF_008254045.1). Taxonomy (GTDB): domain Bacteria; phylum Planctomycetota; class Planctomycetia; order Gemmatales; family Gemmataceae; genus Limnoglobus; species Limnoglobus roseus. The sequence goes on from NZ_CP042425.1 coordinate 6,309,339, forward strand.
TCCCAACACCTCGCCTGCGATCAGTGCGGCACAAGCTATGAGCACCTGAACCCGCACAACTACTCCTTCAACAGCCCGCTCGGCTGGTGCCCGACGTGCGAGGGCCTCGGCTCGCAACGCGGGGCGAACGCGAACTTGCTCGTCGGCGACACGTCGAAGTCGCTCCGCGACGGGGCGATCACGGCGTGGCCATCGCTCGCCGCCGGCGGCGCGTGGTTGCCGTTCGCAGAAGCACTGGCGAAGCACGCCGGCTTCTCGCTCGACACGCCCTACGTCCGGCTCTCGCCCGAACACCAGCGGGCGGTCATGCACGGCACCGGCGAAGTCTGGCTGAAGATTGAGCCGAAGGCGAAGAATCAACGCGAGCCACGCTTCCAGTACAAGGGCTTGTTCCCGAGCGTGGACGAAGCGTCCCGCGTGAGCTTCGTCTACCGACAGCGGCTCGACCATCTTGTGGACGAAGTCCCCTGCTCCACCTGCCAGGGGTCGCGGCTGCGGTCCGACGCGGCCGCCACACAGTTTGCGAACCACACGCTCGGCGACCTCGGCGGCCTACCGCTCCGCGATTCGCTCACACTCTTCAACACCCTCAAGATGTCGAAGACCGAGAAACAGGTGGCCGGCGAAATCCTCCGCGAGATCACGAACCGGCTGAAGTTCCTTGTCGATGTCGGCCTCCATTACCTCTCGCTGTCGCGGCCCGGCCCCACCCTCTCGGGCGGCGAGGCGCAGCGCATCCGGCTGGCCTCGCAGATTGGCAGTGGGCTGACGGGCGTGCTGTACGTCCTCGACGAGCCGACCATCGGCCTCCACCCGCGTGACAATCTGCGATTGTTGAAGGCGCTCCACCACCTACGCGATCTCGGAAATACGCTCGTCGTCGTCGAACACGACCGCGAAGTGATCGCGTCGGCCGACCACCTGCTCGATTTTGGGCCAGGCGCGGGCGATCAGGGCGGCGAGATCACCGCGTCGGGTCCGGTCAAGCAGGTGTTGAAGTCGAAGGACTCGCTCACGGGGAAGTACCTCGCGGGCAGCCTGGCGATTCCGGTGCCCACCAACCGCCGCGTCGTGAGCGAACCGTTCGCCACAGACCACCCGACCCCGGAGGAGATCGTCGCCCGCGCACCGGCCGGCGCGGCCATCACCATCGTCGGGGCGCGGCAAAACAACCTCCGCAACCTCGACGTGAGTATCCCGCTCGGCGCGTTCGTTGCGGTGACGGGCGTGAGCGGGTCGGGGAAGTCATCACTCATCAACGAGGTGCTGTACAACACGCTCGCCCGCAAGTTGAACCGCGCCCGCACTGCCGGGTCCGCCGTCGATGAAATCCTCGGCCTGGAGAACGTCGATAAAGTCATCAACGTCGATCAGGATCCGATCGGCAACTCGCCGTCGTCGAACCCCGTCACGTACACCGGCGTCTTCGACCTGATCCGCGAACTCTTCTCGCGGCTGCCCGAGTCGAAGGTCCGCGGCTACCACCCCCGCCGCTTCAGCTTCAATCAGAAGGGCGGCCGCTGCGAGGCTTGCGAGGGCATGGGGCAGAAGAAAATCGAGATGCACTTCCTGCCGGACGTGTGGGTCGAGTGCGACACCTGCCACGGCAGCCGGTACAACCCGGAAACGCTGGCCGTGAAGTTCCACGGCCGGTCGATCTCGGACGTGCTCAACCTGCGAATCACCGAGGCCCTCGAACTGTTCGGAAACATCCCGAAGATTCGCATCGTGCTGCAAACGCTCGCCGACGTGGGCCTCGGGTACATGGCCCTGGGCCAACCGGCACCGACCATGAGCGGTGGCGAAGCCCAGCGCGTGAAGTTGGCCGCGGAGTTGGCCCGGCCGAGCACCGGCCGCACGATCTACGTGCTGGACGAGCCGACCACCGGCCTGCACTTCGACGACGTGCGGAAGTTGCTCGACGTGTTGCACCGCCTCGCGGACATGGGGAACACGGTCGTCGTCGTCGAACACAACCTGGACGTGATCAAGTCGGCCGACCTGGTCATCGACGTCGGCCCCGAGGCGGGCATCGGCGGCGGGCAGGTCGTCGCGCAGGGGACGCCGGAACAGGTCGTCGCCCAGGGGCAGTTGCCGGGCGTGGTTTCGCACACGGCGACCATTCTCGCGAAGGTTCTGGCCGACGGGCCACACCAGAAGCGAGAGAAGTTCGACCCGAAGAAGGCGCTCGCGGCCAAAGTCGGCGACATCGACATCGCGCAAGTCGGCGACGACGCCCTGCTGCCCTGGGAGGAAGACGGCAAGCGGTGGCACACGAAGGACCGCGTCACCAGTACCGGCAAGCCGTGCAAGTGGGACGGCGCGACGCTGTCGTTCGTCGAGGAAGAAGTCCACAAGCTCGGCACCTTCTCCGACACCAACTGGAAGCACCGCAGCGTCGTGGAGGTCGCGGCCGAGGTGAAGTCGCACGGTTGGTTCTTGCACGCCCTGACCGGCCACGAGGCGTATCTGAAGCTCGTGTTCCGGGTGGCCCGCGGCACCTTCAAGGAAGCCGACCTCACGGCGGCACTTGCGTTACCGCCGCTCAGCGACACGCCGGGGTTGGAGGGGTACGCCCGTGACGGCAACCGCGTCGAGATTTCAACTTCGCCCGGCTTGCAGCAGGTCGTCGTGATCGTGCATAAGTTGGATGACGTAAAGACGCCAGCGTTCTTCGCCTTCCTCAAGAAAGCGGCCGAGTCGTTCCGAGGGTTGATCAATCCCGATCAGAAGGGCGTGGAAGATTACATGCCCTGGAAGAAGGACGGCGAGAAGTGGCACCTCGGCGAGAAAGGCTTCCCACCGGGCAAGAAGCTGAAGTGGGATCGGGGTGCCCTGCCCCTCTTGCTGAAGCTCGTGCGCGACTCGGCCCCCGACGTGGAGGTGAAGTGGGACAGCCGCGATCACATCCTCTTGAAGTTGCCGGGTGCCCCGAAAGCGTTCGCATGGTGGCGGACGAAAGAAGCGAACGCGCTCGTCTGCAATTTCGTCATCCGCGTCGGGCAGTTCAACCTCGCCCGCGTCGAGGGGTTCAGCCGAAACGCGGAACTGACCGGCGACCGCACCGATAGCACGCAGGTGCTCAAAATGGAGTTCACCTCGCCCGAGATGCTTCGCTCGAAAGCGTTCCTGACGTTCCTCGCGGAATACCTCGCCGGCTTCCGCGAGGCGTTCGCCAAGGCGGCCGTCTGACCGGCGTCACGGCGTGAGGACCAACTTGTTCAAGAAGAGCAAGGACCGGTCGCCGTGCTCGTAGAACTGCTCCAACATGAATTCCAGGTCTTGCTTCAAGACTTGGGCCTTGTACCCACGGGGAATGTCGCTGTTGATCCGCACCTTGACGGGCTTCGTCCAGTCGATCATTTCGCGGTCGAGGCACACGGTGACGGTCTTCAGGCCGCGGCTGGTGATCTTGATCTCGTTCCCCTGAAAGATGTCCGCTTTGATTTCCGCGGGCGTAAACCCGCCCTTGCGCCCGTTCTGCAGGTTTTGAACATTGATTTCGTCGGAACCGACCCAGTAGAAGCGATTGTCTTCTTTCCGCATCGTCATGAACGGCTCGATCGCCGCCGCGTTGTTCAGGCGTAATACGCCGGTGCCGGTGATGCGTTTCTTGACCCGCAGCCAGTCGAACATCAGGTGTAAGTCGCCACTGAACCATTCGGTCGCGCGGCCGCGGTAAACACTGGCGATCCCCGGATAGCCGCGGAAGACCCACTCCTCGTATATCTTTCGCGTGTTCTCCAGCCCGGACCCGGCCATCGCGCCGAGGGCAACGTAAACGGGAAGCTTCTGACAGTTTCGCCAGTAGTGCAGGAAGTTGGGCGCCCACCTCGGCGTCGGCCCCATCGCGAGCAAGCCAGCGAACAAGTCGGGGTGGGACGAGCCGACGTCCATCGCGAAGTTCGCCCCCTGGGCGAACCCGAACAGGCTCACGCGGTCGTTGTCCACCTGGTAGTGCCGCATCAGGTCGCGGACGGTGTCCAACACCTTGTAGTGCTGGTCGCCGGTCCAATCGTAGGCCTGGTCGAAGCCGTTGATCCAGAGCGGGGCCGCGAGGATGAAGCCGTTGCGGTCGGCCTCGTAGGACAGCCGGCTGATCATTTCTTCCGGCGGCATCGTGGCGTGGGAGAGGGCCACGATCAAGGGGTAGGAACGGCCGTGGTGGTACTCGGCCGGCAGGCGGACCAGGTAATCGACCCCGGCGGCGGCGGCGGCAACCGGGCCGGTGTTCCGGCGATAAATGCCCGCCGCAACCTGGCTACTGGGCGGAATCAGCACGCCGCCGCGGTTGACGAGGTCGTCCGGTTGCGGCGGCGGGAGGTACTTGATGAGCTGCGACACCACGTCCGGCGTCACGGCCTTCCCCGTCTTTTGCATCTGATGAAAAAGGGCCCGCCGCTTGTTCAGAATGGTCTCGTTCTGGTAGGCCAGAAGCGTTTCGCGCCACTGCCAGAGGTGCAGGGCGTTCTCCGCGTTGTTGTCCGCACCGTTCGGCCCCATGACCCAACCGCTGATCGCGAGGGCAATCAGTTCGTCCGGTCGCTTGCCCGACTTGCCGGCCGCGGTTTGGCGATCAGTGTCCTCGGCCAGCTTGCGGAAGATGTCGATGCGGTCCGCGTTGTCGGGGTGTAGTTCGGCAACAACGTGGGTGCCGGCGACGATCAACTTCTGAGATTGCTCGGGGAGTTGCTTGAGGGCGGCGAACGCGCCGAGGCCGCCCCCGGCCGCCCCGGCGGGCAACACCTTCATGCCGGACATGCGCTCGACGGACGCCGCGAGAAGGCGTTTCGTTTTCTCGTAGGCGGGCTGAACGATTTCGAGTTCCGCCCGGAGTTTCGTGAAGCGGTTGGTCAATTCTGCCGTCGCCGACTTGGCGTCGAATCGCGCGAGTAACTGTTTCCCGCCCTCGTACCGTGCGGCCTGCTTCGCGACTTCGAGTTCGTCGACCACGAGTTTGGCCTCGGCCTTGGAAAGACTCGCCTCCAACTTGTCGAGCGTTTCCGTCTGCTCCTTCGTCCACGTTCCGGGGATGTCCTTCTTGGCCCGCGCGACCTCCGCACGGGCGGCGTCCAGGAAATCGCCCTGGTAAAAGAAATTCGCGATCAACAGCCGCTTGGTCGGATCGGGCTTGCCCTTATCGTCCAAGTCCGGGTGGGTGGTGAGCAAACTGCGGATGGCCTCCGGGCCGAGTTCCCGCGTGGAAATGTAAGGGTTCCAGCGGTGGCTCTTCGAGACGATGACCATCCGCTGGGGGCCGAGAACCCGGATGACTTGTTGCATCTCGTCGAAGCTGCCGTTCGGCAGGTTCAGGCGAAACTTTCGCTGCCACTTCTCGTCAAAATTGGGCGCCTTGAACTGGGCCATCGCAGGCAAGTCTTGCATCACCGCGTTCGGGAAAGCGTCGCGGGTGTACTCCTTCAAGTCTTCCAGGCCCTTGATGTCCTTCTGAACTTCTACCGCCTGCTTTTGGTGCCGGGAAAAGATCCACCACCGCAGGCCGTCGTCGATAACGTCGAACCCCTTGACCTTCGGAACCTTCAGCATGAACCCGTTCACCGGGTCGTTGATTTGTTCCTGCTCCTTGAAGAGCGTGCCTTCGATGTAAAAGCCGTCGCGGAAGATCACTCGGTCGACGGCCGAGGCGGTGAGAGTTGTCAGGCCCGCGAGGAAGAGGACCGCGAGCATCGAGGACCGGCGAAAAGAGCGGCGGGACATGGCGCGGGCCTCTCGATACGGAAGGTAAAGGCGTCAGGTCTATTGTTCGCGGCCCCAACGCCGCGTCAAGCGCGACGTTGCAATTGGGACGGCGGTATCGGACAATAACAAAGTCGGGAAATCGAAATCGCCGTAACTGGACGTGTAACGGATCAGCCGCTCGCGCGTTGGAGAAAAGAATGCCCATTCAATTCCGGTGCCCGGCCTGTGACCGTATGTTGGGCATTGCGCGCCGGAAAGCGGGGACGGTTGTGAAGTGTCCGCGGTGTGCCGCGGAGGTTCGGGTTCCCGCGCTCGCAGGCATGGCCGTCGAAACGAACGGCCCAGTCGGGGCCGCCCCCGCCATCCCCAAAGGGGGATCGAATTCGGCCAACGGCAGCCGGGCGAACGGGGCTAAAAGTAAGCCCCCCGCCGTGGCCCCGAAGAACGTGGACTCGCTGCCGCTGTTCGAACGGCCGGACTTTGAATCGCTGCTGAACCCAGCGATCGAGAGCGCCAAGCCGCGAGCGGAAGAGGAGGCCGAAGCTCCGAAAGAAGCGCCGCCGATGGCCCGCGCGCGTCGATCAGCGGAAATCGAAGAAGCGATCGACGTGGAGGCCCTGCCCGACGCCTTCATGCTGACGCGCTCGCATCTGACGCTCGCGGCCGTGGTCATCGCCGTGCTGATGAGCTTCGCGTTCGCAGCCGGCTACTTGCTCGCCAGTCCTTCGGGAAGCCCGAAGGAAAAGGAGAAAGAGAAACGGGCCGCCGTCACCCCTCGTACCGAATCAGCAAATCCCCGCCCTGCACTTGCGAGCCGGGTTTGACGACCACTTCCGCGATCTTGCCGGCCCGCTCGGCGTAGACCGTCGTTTCCATCTTCATCGCTTCCATCGTGAGCAATTTCTGGCCGGCCGCGACCTCCTCGCCGGCCTCCACCGTGACCGCCACCACGGCCCCCGGCATCGGCGCACCGACCTGAAGCGGGTTGCCACTCTCGGCGATCCGCCGGACCGCCAAAGCCGACTTTGCCAGCGAGCGATCTTCGACCATCACTTCCCGCGGTTGGCCGTTCAACTCGAAACCGACCGACCGCCGGCCGTCGTCGTGCGGTTCGCCGACGGTCAGAAAGCGGACGATCAGCGTCTTGCCCGGCTCGATCTCGACACTGATTTCCTCGCCCTTCTGCATCCCGTAGAAGAACACCGCCGTCGGCAGCACGCTGAGGTCCGAGTAGCGGTTCTGCTGCTCCGCGAAGTCGAGGAACACCTTCGGGTAGAGGAGGTACGACACCAAGTCTTGATCCGTCGGCTTGCGAAGAATCTTCGGCTCGATCAGCTTCCGGGCGGCCTCGAAGTCGGCCGGTGGGAGGGTCGCACCGGCTCGTTCGGTGAACGGCTTCTTGCCCCGAAGAACGCGGGATTGCAGTTCCGGCGGGAAGCCCCCCGGCGGCATTCCAAGTTTGCCCTCGAAGAACTCGACGACCGACTCGGGAAAGGCAATCTCCTTCTTGGGATTCTGCACGTCTTGCGGCGTCAGGTTGTTCGCGAGCATGAACAGGGCCATGTCGCCGACGACCTTCGAGGTCGGTGTCACCTTGACGATGTCGCCGAACAGTTGGTTGACGGCCGCGTAGGTGCGGCAGACGTCCGGCCAGCGGTCGGCGAGGCCGAGCGACTTCGCCTGTTGCATCAGGTTCGTGGCCTGACCGCCCGGCATTTCGTGCAGGTAAACGTCCGCCGACGCGGCGAGTTGACCGGCCTCGAAGGGGGCGTACGCGCCGCGGACTTTGTCCCAGTAGATGGCCGTCTTCTGCAAGTCGTCGAACGACAACCGCGGGTCTCGCTCGTGGAATCGCATCGCTTCCGCAAGGGCGTTCAGGCTCGGTTGAGCCGTCACGCCGGAGAGCGGGGCGAACGCACAATCGACGATATCCACGCCTTCCTCGGCCGCCATCATGTACGCGGCAATCTGCCCGCCGGCGCTGTCGTGGGTGTGGAAGTGGATGGGCACGCCGACCTCTTCCCGCAGGGCCTTCACCAGCTTCCGGGCGGCGTACGGCTTCAGCAGGCCGGCCATGTCCTTGATGGCGAGGAAGTGCGTGCCGAACTTCACCAACTCCTTCGCCAGATCGACAAAGTACTTCAGCGTGTACTTGTCCCGCTTCGGGTCGAGGATGTCGCCGGTGTAACAGATCGCGGCCTCGGCGAGGCCATTCGTCTCGCGGACGGCTTCGATCGCCATCCTCAGGTTCGGCGTCCAGTTGCAGGCGTCGAAGATGCGGAAGACGTCCATGCCCGCGTTGGCCGACTCCTTGACGAACGCCTTCACGACGTTGTCGGGATAGTTCGAATAGCCGACCGCACTGGCCGCCCGGAGGAGCATCTGGAAGAGGATGTTCGGGACGCGCTGCCGCAGTTCGGCGAGGCGGTCCCACGGCGACTCCTTGAGGAACCGCATGCTCGTGTCGAACGTCGCTCCGCCCCACATCTCCAGCGAGAAGAAGTCCGTGTGCCGCCGGGCGTACTCCGGCGCGATTTGGAGCATGTCGAAGGTGCGCATCCGCGTGGCGAGGAGCGATTGGTGCGCGTCCCGCATCGTCGTGTCGGTGATGAGCAACCGCTTTTCGTTCCGCACCCACTCCGCGAACTTCGCCGCCCCGAGCTTTCGGAAGCGGTCCCGGGTGCCTTCCGGAAGGTTCGTTGGCTTCACCGAGGGCGGCGGCAAAGCCGGGACTGCGGGGGTCGTGGTACCCCCCTTCCCCGCGGTAAACTCCACAAGAATCTTGCCCTTCACCTCCGGGTGGCCGTTCACGATCACGTCGGCGATGTACGCGAGAAGTTTCGTGGCGCGGTCCAGACGCGGGATGAACTTGAACAGTTCCGGCGTCTCGTCGAGGAATTTGGTCGTCACGCTGCCGTCGAGGAACTGCGGGTGCGTGACGAGGTTCAGCACGAACGGGATGTTCGTCTTCACGCCGCGGACGCGGAATTCTTGCAAGGCCCGCTCCATCCGGCTCGCGGCATCGACGAATCGCAGGCCGGACGCCGTCACCTTCACGAGGAGGGAATCGTAGTACGGCGTGATGACCGCCCCACCAAACGCCGTGCCGCCGTCGAGGCGGATGCCGGGGCCGCCCGCGGAGCGGTACGCGGATAGCCGCCCGTAATCGGGGGTGAAGTTGTTCGCGGGGTCTTCAGTCGTAACTCTGGCCTGAATCGCATACCCGTGCACCTTCACGACCGATTGGTCGCCGAGGCCGATGTCCGGGTGCGAGAGCGGCGCCCCCTGGGCGATGAGGATTTGCGAACGCACGATGTCGTAGCCGGTCACGACCTCGGTGACGGTGTGCTCGACCTGAATCCGCGGGTTCACTTCGATGAAGTAGAACTCCCGCGAGTCACTGTCGTACAGGAACTCAACGGTGCCCGCGTTGTCGATGCCGACGGCGTTGCCGACCGCGAGGGCAGCGTCGAGGATTTGCTGCCGCACGTCGGCGGGCAGGTTGGGAGCCGGGGCGAGTTCGACGACCTTCTGGTGCCGCCGCTGAATGGAGCAGTCTCGTTCGTACAGGTGGACGAGGCTACCATGCCGGTCGCCGAGGAGTTGGACTTCGATGTGCTTGGCGCGCTGTACCAGCTTTTCGAGGAACACATCCGAGATGCCGAACGCCGCCCCCGCCTCGCGTTGGGCCGATTCCACGGCCTCTTGCAACTTGTCCGCGGTCATCACCGGTCGCATCCCCCGGCCGCCGCCGCCCATCGCGGCCTTCACCATGACGGGGTAACCGAGCTTTTCGGCGAGGACTTTCGTGGCTGCGATCTCCGACACCGGCTTGTCACTGCCGGACAGGATCGGCACCTTCGCTTTCTGGGCAATGTGCCGGGCTGAAACCTTGTCGCCGAGGGAATCAAGGATTTCCGGCTTCGGCCCGATGAACGTGATCCCGGCCTCCGCGCACGCCCGCGCGAACGCGGCGTTCTCGCTGAGGAAGCCGTAACCGGGGTGGATGGCATCGACGCCGACTTCTTTCGCCAGGGCCACGATGCCGGGAATGTCGAGGTACGCGCGGATCGGCTCGCCGGGCTTGCCGACGCGGTAGGCTTCGTCGGCCTTGAAGCGGTGCAGTGCGAAGCGGTCTTCGTGGGAGTAAATCGCGACCGTGCGAATGCCCAACTCGTGGGCCGACCGGAAGACGCGGATCGCGATCTCGCTCCGGTTCGCGACGAGCAACTTCTGGAATTTCTTGAGAGGTATCGACATATCCAACCCTTCCCGGTAGTGCGTCGCCTAAAAGATACGACTTCGGCCCGCCAACCAAAAGAGCGGGACGCGCGGGTGCGAAGAATTCGACCAGTCACGGAGTGGTGTTTACACTGCCAACGAAAAAACCGGCGACCAGACGGTCACCGGTTCGAAGTTTTGCATCCATCGAAGAGTTACTTGACGACCTTCGCCGTGAACGGGATCGTCACCTTCGGCATTTCCTTGTGGTCGGTCAGGACTTCGAAGCTGCGGTTGAGATCGCCGGCCTTGGTCGGCTTGATCGCGAACAGAAGCGTGTGAAGGGCCCGCGATTCACTCGACTCGGACTTCACGGCGACCTCATCATCGCCACCTTTCACTTCGAGGATTTTGAAGTTCTGGCTGCCCTGCAACATCAGCTTTGATTCGAGCTTGCTGCCCTCTTTGATTTCGCCGACCTTGACCTCTTCCGGCGTCACGGCGATAGCCGTGGTCACGTTCACCGTGACGGGAACGCGGACCTTTTCTAGCCCCACGGCATTCGTCTTCAGGTACAGGTCGGACGTCCAGTTGCCGACGGGGCAGTTTTCGTCGAGGGTGGCGGTGACTTCGAAGGTCACTTCACTCGGTTGTCGGCTCAGAAGTTTCGCGGTCCCGGTTACGAACTTACCCGTGCTCGCGACTTCGGTGATGTTCCAGTTGCCGTGATTGAACAGGGTCACCTTCATCTTGGCCGACGCGGTCTTGCCCTTCTTGACGTTGCCGATGGCCAGCACTTCGGGCGAAAAAACCAGGTCGTCCCGGGCAATGGATTGAACCTTCAGCGTGACTTCTTCGAGGTTCGGGCTGAGGAACGGCACGTACACGAGAACCGTCTTCAAGACGTTCGCCATCGGGATGCGGCGGGTGTCCATGTACGCCGCCACGGCCGTCGATTCGTCGGGGGCCAACTCACTCTTCAAGACGCTCGCCGAAACGCAGCCGCAGGACACGCGAGCGGTGCCGAGTGTCACCTTGCTCTTGCTCGTGTTCTTGATGATGAAGTAGTGCGTCAGGATCGGGCCGCGTGGCGTCGGTCCGAAGTCGACTTCGGACTCGGAAAAGTAATCCTTCGCGCCCGCGTTGGCGTTCAGCGCCGCCCCCACAAACAACATCAGCCCGAAAAGAAGTCGTCGCATGGTAATTAACCCCCAGGTGGTGTTCAGTTTTCCCCAGACCGAACGCCCCAATCCACAAAATATCTGGTCAGGACCGTTCCCAGCATCTCAGTTTCTCATTTCCCGACTCACTTTTTAGAGTGGGCCGGGCCGCAGATCGGCCACGTTCGACAGCACCCTCGCCCGCGGCACAGGTGTCACTCATCCCATCCGTTCTGCGTGTCGTTACCGGTGGGCGAGGACGGCGGCCCAAACTTGCGCGGCTCCGGCGGCCTTCAACGCCCGAGCGGCCTCGTGACAGGTAGCCCCCGTCGTCAGGACATCGTCAACTAGCATAACCCGCCGATCCTTCACCTGGCACCGGCGAGTCACCTGAAACGCATTTTTCAGATTCTCCCTCCTCATGGCCGGCGATTGGGTGAACTGTTTGGGCGTGCGGCGTGTCCGCTTGAGCCAATTGTCATGACAGGGCGTGTTCAGAACGTCCGCCATCGAGTGTGCAATCGCACTTGGCTGACTGTACCCCCGGACGATTCGTCGGGACCAGTGGAGCGGAATCGGTATGAGAACGTCGATGGCGAGGAACAAGAACTTTTCGCGGTCCCTCCCAGCCCAGATCGACCCGAGCGTCTCGGCCAAAATTTCACCCGATTGATCTTTCATGGAAATGATGGCCTCGCGGAGCGGGCCATCGTAACTGCCAAGCCGCATAGCTCCTTCGAATTGGAATCGTTCCGTGCGGCACTTGTCACAGCCGTCTTCGGCTGCAACATGTGGGCCAATCGTACTGCAACAGCGGCGGCACGTGGGCACGGAATCATTGATAATGGACCGTTCGCAGGAGGTGCAGAGAGAGTGAGACGTCTGCCGATCAAAGGGACTGCTACAAAGTAGACACGTCGGGGGGTAAACCAGGCGATCCAGCCCGCGGAAGATTTCGTGAAGGCTCGAAAACATGCGTTCCACCTCGCCCGTATCGCGAAGTGTATGAAGGGATCAGAGATACTTTAAGCGAGTTTGCGGGCGTTGGGGAGACTGGTTCCCACCGTTGGGAAGGTCAGTTCAAAGCGTGTTACGCCTTCTAGGGCGTGTTGATAACTCAGTTCGCCGCCGTTGATGTTTGCCAAACGCCAAGCGGTAGCCAAGCCGAGACCCCGCCCCCGCCCTGCCGACCGGCCGGAATAAAACGGGTCGAAGAGGTGCGGCACGGCCGCCTCGCTCGGACCCGGCCCGGTGTCCTCGATCCCAACCACGACTTGGCCGGCGAGCGTGTGGTAGCGTATGCCAATCTCCCCGCCGGGCGGGACGGCATCAATCGCGTTCTGTAGCACCGCGTGCAATGCCTTCCGCACTTGTCCAAGATCGAAGAAGCACGTCGCGGATTCCCCTGGAGTTTCGCACGTCAGGCGGATGCCTTTCACGGAGGCTTGAGGTTGGAAGTCGGCGACCGTGATGGCAATGAACTCCGAAAGGTCCACGGCCGAGCGGTTCGGGGCCGCTGGCCGGGCGTACTGCATCAGTTCGCGGACGATGTCACTGATCCGCGTGGACTGGCGGATGATGGAGTCGAGTGCCTTCCGCCGGTCGTCGTCGGTCTCGTTCTTTTTCAACCGCTGTGCGTTGCCCGAAATCACCGCGAGAGGATTGTTGATCTCGTGACCCGCCCCCGCGGCCAGTTCCGCCAGACCGGAAAGCTTGGCATCCCGCACGGCAATTTCAAACCCGTCGCGCAGGTCGGCCAGCAAGCGATAGAGACGATCAACCTCTTGTTCCGCCCCGCGTAAGCGATTCTCCTGCCCGGCACGCCGGGCGCGGGCGGTCGCTCGCAAGAGTTGCGGGAGGAGCCGAATCGTCCGCGGGTCTTCACCCGAAGCGGAGGAATTGCGGTCTGAAACGACCGGCACGGCCTTTTGTTGGTTCGCCGAAGGAGTCTTCAGCCAACCCGCGCCGACATTTTGCGAATCCAGCTTTTCGACGGCCGCCCGCAGGATGCGCGTCATGTCGGGGTCGGCCCCGCACCGCACCGCATCCGCCACGCTCAGGGAGAGCGTTGTGATGCACGCGCTCACCCAGGCCGGCAACCGCCACTTCGCGCAGAGGCGGCGGACAATTTCTTCTTGTGAGAGGCCCCACGTCGCCCGCTGAACGGAATACGGCTCCTTCAGGAACCGCGAATCGCGACCGCAAGCCTCCACGGCCGCCGGGTCCATCGTCGCGACTGCCCACCAACCGAGCGGGGCAATCAAGCCAACGGCCGCCGCCGCGTCCGGCGAAACGGTCCCATCGGCTTCGGCCAATTCGCGGGCCACACGGGCGAGTTGAATCGAAACGGAACGGACTTGTTGGCCGACCGGATGTGTCGGGTTCAACCAATGTCGGGTGTGACTTTCGAGTAACTTCGAAGCCGCCTCTGCGACAACGGATTCTCGCAAGGACGCGAACGTAAAGCCGTCGAGCGTGGCGGCCGAACGGGCGTAGCGCAAGGCAAGAAGAACCAGCCCGACATCGTTCGAGAGTTCTGTGAGCGGTGCCGGTTCGGACGTGAGTTGGATCAGTGCATCGGCCGACGGACAAAGCCACGGCAACCTTGCCGCCGCTTCACCGACCAGTTCCTGGTCTTGCCGTTGCACTCCATGCATGAGAGAAGCACCTAAGCTCGAACCCGTTCGACGGAACCCAAGTTTGGATTCCCAACGAACGGGTTCGGGAACCGAGCCAAATTAAACAACCGTCGGGGCTTCCATTTCCAGTTGAACGCACATCCGCTCGATCAGCACGTCGATGTCGAACGGCTTCTGCACGAAGTCGTCGGCACCGGCCAACTTCAACTCTTGGATGCGGTCTTCCATCACCTCGCCGCTGATGCAGATAATGCGGACTTCTTCGAGGTTCTGGTCGGCCCGCACGCGGTGACAGACTTCCTTGCCGTTGATGTCCGGCAGGTTCACGTCCAGCACGATCAGGTCCGGGCGGTACTCCTTGACCATCATCCCGGCGTCGAAGCCGTTGGCGGCGACCTTCACTTCGAACCGGCCGTCGTCCAGCAGGCCGTGGGTGATGATGTCAACGATTTCCGGCTCGTCGTCCACCACCAGCACCTTCCGCTTGCCGCTTTCCAGCGCGTCGGTCGGGATTTGATTGTCCTTCATGAACTTGTACAGGGCTTCACGGGGGATCCGGCGGAATTTCGATCCCGGAACCCGAAAGCCTTTCAGTTGCCCATTGTCGAAGCAACGGATGATCGTTTGCTGGCTGACCTTACAGATCTTCGCCGCTTCGCCGGTCGTGAACACCGTCTTCATACGTCGTCCACCCTGCCGGCTCCGGCCGGCTCGCGTGTGTTTGGTTCGTTCGACTCAACCCACCACGAGTCGGCGACCGAACCTGGAAACCATCCGTGGGAACCAAAACCGATTCCCTGGCGAGCGCCCGCAAGTTCCAGCGGACGTTCAGCGCAGGAGGGGGATTACGGGGTCAGGACTGCGCTAGGGGTTTGACTAACTTGAACAGACACGGGAAGTCTGTTATTCAAACCGCCGCAGGGAATATAACCGGCAATCCTTGCCTGTCAACGCGACTCGACCTGGTCAACTCGCCTTAACTGGTTTTCGGGACTAGGCTTAGTGAGCACAATCCGAAGCAATTGCCGACACTCCACAGCTTCGCCAATCCATTCCACTCGTCCCGCTTGCCCTCCTTGGCCATTCTAACTGCGGCGTGGGGTGATGTTGAAGATCGGAAGAGGTACAAAACACCCAATCGCTAAAGTCGGCATATTCTGCCATCTTTACCAAGTTGGAGTACAGTCAATTCTTCCCATTTTCTCGAAACACCTTTGACCTCGTCGAGAAGGCCGACGGTGTCAGGTAAATCGTCGCAACGGACGACGGCTTACCCAACCGCCGGAGGGGCGTATACCCACTCATTCCAAATAAAACAACAGCACTGCCAGGTCTGCCGGGGTGATGCCACTGACGCGGCTTGCTTGCCCGATGTTGGCGGGCCGAACGCGGTTCAGTTTCTCTCTCGCCTCGATGCGCATTTGCGGCACGGCCGTGAAGTCGAAGTGGGCCGGGATACCCTTGTTCTCCAGCTTGCGGAATCGCTCGACCTCCGTGGATTGTCGGTCGATGTAGCCGCTGTACTTCGCTTCCAACACGACTTGCTCGACCACATCGGGACGACCATCCCAGGCTCGCAGTGCCGGAGATCGTTCGCAAAGTTGTTCCCACGATACTTCGGTTCGTCGCAGCCACGTGGCGAGATTATCGCCCTCAGACTTCGTGGTCTTCAAGAACTGCTGGAGTTCCGCAATCCCCTGCTCTTTCGCTTGCAACCGCTGCCACGCCTCCTCGCCTACGCTCCCGACCCTACGACCCGCAGGCGAAAGTCGCCGATCAGCGTTGTCGTGCCGCAACAGCAAGCGGTACTCGGCCCGTGACGTGAACATTCGGTACGGCTCGTCCACGCCTTTCGTGACGAGGTCGTCGATCAGCACGCCGATGTAGGCCTGACTACGGTCGAGAACGAGCGGTGCTTCGCCCTTGCACTTCAGGGCGGCATTCAGGCCCGCCATCAGCCCTTGTGCGGCGGCTTCCTCGTAGCCGGTCGTGCCGTTAATCTGACCCGCGAAGTAAAGCCCAGCGACCGGCTTCGTTTCCAGTGTCGGGTGCAACTGCGTCGGCGGGGCGTAGTCGTACTCGACTGCGTACCCCCACCGCATCACCTCGGCGTTCTCCAACCCCGGAATGAGCTTCAGCATCCCCTGCTGCACGTCCTTCGGCAGACTCGTGCTGATGCCGTTGCAGTAATACTCGCGGGTGTTCAGCCCTTCGGGTTCGAGGAAAATCTGGTGCGAGTCCTTCGCGGCGAATCGCACCACCTTATCCTCAATGCTCGGACAGTACCGCGGCCCCGACGACTTGATCTGCCCGCTGTACATCGGTGCCCGTTCCAGGTTCGCCCGGATGAGTTCGTGGACGCGCTCGTTCGTCTCGGTGATGTGACAGACCATCTGCGGAACCGTGATCGCATCGGTGCCAAAACTGAACGGTCGGGGAACCGTATCACCGGCCGAGACGGCGAGGTTTGAGAAGTCGATCGTCCGCCCGTTCAGGCGGCAAGGCGTGCCGGTCTTGAACCGGGCGAGTTCGAAGCCGGCGGCCGCGAGGCTGTCACTCATCGCCTCGGCCGAATTGTCCCCCGCCCGGCCGCCCGTCGTCTTGGCTTCGCCCGTGTGCATGAGCGCCTTGAGGAACGTCCCGGTCGTCAGGATGACGGCCGAGGCGAGGTAGCGGGTGTTGCCACGGGCCACGACCCCGGCGACTTTCAGGGTTGCGAGCGTGCCACTGTCCTTATGCGGTTCGAGCAACAACCCCTCGACGAGTTCCTGACGGAGCGTCAGATTCTCCTGGTCCTCCACCCACTTCTTCATCGTGAACTGATAAAGCTTCTTGTCGCACTGCGCCCGTGGCGAGTGCATGGCCGGACCTTTCGAGGCGTTGAGCATCTTGAACATGATGCCCGACTCGTCGGTGCAGCGGCCCATGACGCCGCCGAGCGCGTCGATCTCGCGGACGATCTGCCCCTTCGCGACGCCGCCGATGGCCGGGTTACAACTCATCTGTCCGACCGCGTCGGCGTTCATCGTCAGGAGGCACGTCTTCATTCCCAGCCGTGCCGCGGCCATCGCCGCCTCGGTCCCGGCGTGCCCCGCTCCGACCACCACGACATCGAATCGAAATTCCAGCGAACTCACGGCAGCCCTCACGGTTCGTTCCCACGTTACAGAGATTGTACCAACGGAAAGGTTCAAACGAGATGAAGCCCGCGGGGAGAGCCGCGGGCTTCATCGAATGGTGGCGGCCAAAAGGCCACGACTTACGTGGGGAGTTTCCACGGCCCGCGCATTTCGCGCGCGAGCATCTTGTTGGCTTCCTCTTGCTCGAACTTGTGCGCCATCGGATCCCAGGTCAGTTTCTTGCCGACGCCGAGTCGCAACGCGATCGTGCCGATCTGACAGACCATGACCGAACCGCCGCCGACGGTCACGTTGCAAATCGGCTGCTCACGGCTAACCACGCAGTCGAGGAAGTTGCCCATGTGGTCGGTCGGGCGGGTCGGGTACAGTTTGGGGTCGTCTTTCAGCGGTTCTGACAGAATCTTCGCATCGCTGGCCGCGATGTCATTCCGGCTGACGAAGACCTTCCCCGTTTCGCCGACGATGAGCAGCCCGTTCTCGTCCTTGCCGACCTTCTTCGCCTTGCCGTCGACTTTGAAGAGTTCGGCTTCACTGCCGCCGCCGGACATCGCGAAAACCTCGGCCCCGTTCGCGTAGGTGTACTTCACGCTGAAGTTTTCGTGGCAGTTGTAGCCGTCACCCTTGGAGTACGGCTCGGCCGCGCGGACGCACTCGACGGCGACGGGACCGCTGCCGTCCATGCCGAGCGCCCACTGGGCGATGTCGATGTGGTGCGCACCCCAGTCGGTCATCTTGCCGCCGCTGTACTCGTACCACCAGCGGAACTCGTAGTGGGCGTTCGTCTTCTTAAAGTCCTTGCTCAGTCGGTACGGAACCTTCGGGGCCGGCCCGAGCCACAATTCCCAGTCGAGTTCCTTGGGCGCGGGCACGGCTTCGATCGGACCGCTGACCGGGTTCGCCCCGATCCGGCACTCGATCGTCTTCACCTTGCCGACGCGACCGGCCCGCACGACCTCAGCCGCGAGGCGGAACATGCCCTTCATCTCAGTGCGTTGCTGACTGCCGGTTTGCAGCACGCGGCCGCTTTCCTTCACCGCCTTTTGAAGGGCCAAGCACTCGGCCACTGTGAGCGTCAGCGGCTTCTCGCAGTACACGTCCTTGCCGTTCTTGAGGGCGTCGATGGCGACGAGCGCGTGCCAGTGGTCGGGCGTGGCGACGACCACCACGTCTAGATCCTTGCTGCCGGTGACCTTGCGGAAGTCGTAGTGGGCCTTCGGCTCGTAGCCGTCGTGCCCGAAGGTCGTGGCGGCCCGGCCGAGGTGGCGGCTGTCCACGTCGCAGACGTAGGCGCAATCGACCTGCTTGAACTTCTTGGCCGCGCCGTAGAGGGCGTAAGCACGGCTCTGCGGGCTGCCGATGCCGACGAAGCCGAACCGCACTTTGCCGTTGGCCGAAACGGACTTGTTCGCCTGAGCGCTGGTGGCCGTGTCGGCGGCGAAGACTTCGCGCGCGTACCACGCCGGCAGCCCGGCCGCGGAGAGGGCTGCGAGGGAGGTTGTCGCGAAGCCGCGACGGGAAAGTGTCCCACGTTGGAAGAGCATGAATGATCCCACGGGAAGAGGAAGAGAGAATCGCGAGGGACATCTTAATCGACGGCAACGGCGATGCAACGAAAAGTGTGAGAAATGGCCCACCGAACCGTCAGGGTTTCGCGTTCATCCATTCGCTCAAAATGGCTTTGAGCGGCGTGGTCTTGGGGTCGAACGGCATTTGCACAACGGCCCATTCCGGGTCCCCGTTGAAGGCGACGCCATCGCCGGTGAATTTGTCCTTGAGAAAGGTCTGCGTTGCGGCCGTGGCGGCGGGGTCGGCCGTGCGGATGCCGAGGCGGAGTTGCGGGTCGGGTTCCATCGACAGGCCGACGGCGATTGCGCGAAACGAAGTCAGATTCGCGAAGCGATTTTTCAGAGCGGCGTTTACAGTCAGCAACAACTTCACGGCGTCTTTTTCGGTCCACGGTTCGCTGTCCGTCGCAAGCCACGCAAAGGAGGCGGGGCTGATTTTGCTCGTCATCGCCTCTCGTAACTGGGCCGGCAGATGGCCCCCACCGGCCGGCATCGGCTTGTCGATGAGGGCGAAGTCTTTCGTGTCACTGAAGGCGAGAAGGTACGTGAGGTCGTCAACGCGCGTGAGATAAAGTGGCAGGCCGAGTTGCACGGCGTAGACGGTCCGCCCGCCTTTCGACTCCTGGCTACTCTTCTCGGCCTTCAATTGCGTAAGGAACTTGGTTTCGTCCGCGAGCGGGCGGGTCAGTTTCAGGCACGCCGTCAAGGTGGGGAGACTCTTCCCCGCCTCGGAACCGACGGCCGCCCCGACGACGACGTGATCGATCTGGTCAAGTGGTACGCCGGCCTGACTGAGCTTCGACAGCACCGCCTCGGGTACACCCGATTCGATGAGGAACCTCCGCGGATCGATCTTGTTCTGAGCTGCGTAAGCCAAAAGCGGCATCGGTTGAATCGCGGCGACGACGTTTGTCCGGGCCGGGAGGTAGGTCAAGCCCGACAACCCCAGCGGCGAAACGACGACCGGCAGTTTCACCTCTTGTCGCGGCGGCGTTCGCGATTCCCACGGCCGGATGATGGACAGGCCCACGCCGAGGATCGCGGCGGCCAAACCGAGCGACAGAAACACCGCCGTGCGACTGTAGAGGAAGCCGGGTGCGGTCGTGGTGGCTGGCGATGCCGTCACCGCATCTTCGGCCGCCGGTTCAGCCGTGGCGGCGTCGAACGATTCGCTGCAACGCGGGCAGGCGGTTCGCCCTTCCGACGCGCCCTCGACGACGGCGTTGCAAAACGGACACACCACGCGCACCGACATCAGCCGCCCCCCGCCTTCGCGGCCTTCCGTGGCTTCGCCACGTGGGTCGCCGCGCCGTAGGCGAGTTCCGCACTTTCCATGATCGTTTCCGACAATGTCGGGTGCGGGTGGATGCTCTCCAGCACGTCCCGTGCGACGGCCCCCATCTCGATGGCGAGGACGCTCTCGGCGATCATCTCCCCGGCCCCCGTGCCGACGATGCCGACACCGAGGACGCGCTTGCTTTCGGGGTCGACGAGCATCTTCGTGAGGCCGTTCGTGATCTGCAACGCCACCGCCCGCCCGCTCGCCCCCCACGGGAACTTCAACACGTCGTGCGGGACGTTCTTCTCCTGCGCTTCCTTCTCGGTGATCCCGGCCCAGGCGATTTCCGGATCGGTGAAGATGACCGCCGGGATCGCCCGCGGGTTCCACTCGGCCGGCTCGCCGAGGATCGCTTCCACGGCCACGCGGGCTTCGGCCGTCGCCTTGTGCGCGAGGCCGGGTTCCTCGCCGACGTCGCCGATCGCGTAGATGTGCGGCACGTTCGTCCGCCGCTGCTTGTCGATGGGAATGTAACCGCGTTCGTTCGCCTTCACGCCGGCCTTTTCGAGTGCCAAGTTCTGCGAGTTCGGCCGACGACCGACGGAGACGAGAACGCGGTCGAACGTCATTTGCGGTGGCACGTCCTTGCCTTCGAGCTTCGCGACGATCCCCTCGCGTGTGGCCTCAACGCCGGTAACCTTCGTGCTGACGTAAATGTTCTCGAACTGCCCGCGGAGCTTCGTTTCCAGCGGCTTAACGAGGTCGCGATCGGCCATCGACAGGATGCTGTCGAGGAACTCGACGACGGTGACTTTCGTACCTAGGGCGGCGTAGACCGTCCCGATTTCGAGGCCGATGTAACCACCGCCGACGACGAGCAACGTCTTCGGCACGTCGGGAAGTAGTAATGCCCCTGTGCTGTCCATCACGCGGTCATCGCCGATGGCGAACGTCTTCGGCATCGCGGGCAGACTGCCGCTCGCGATGATGCAATGTTGGAAGCGGACCGTCTTCGGGTTCGCCCCGGTCACCTTCACAGTGTTGGCATCCACGAACTCGGCGTGGCCGTTGACGGTCTCGACGCTCCGTCCCTTGCACAACTGGGCAATGCCACCGGTGAGCTTGCCGACGACCTTCTGCTGGACGAAGTTCCGCAGTTTGTCGAGGTCCAATTTCGGCTCGCCGTACGACACGCCGATCTCGGCCACCTCGTGGGCCTCGCGGATCACCTTCGCGACGTGCAGTAGGGCCTTCGACGGGATGCACCCGCGGTTCAGGCACACGCCGCCGAGTTTCGGGTCTTCGTCAACGAGCACCACCTTCAAGCCGTGGTCGGCCGCGTGGAGGGCGGCCGGATACCCGCCCGGCCCGCCGCCGATGACGAGAACCTGTGTTTCGAGAACGTCCGACATGCCGGCACTCCGGGAATTGAAACAGGGGGCACCGTGGCCCCCTGCGCCTACTCCATTGTACGAAACTCGCCCCGGTCAATCGTCGTCATCGTCGTCGTTGGCGTTCTCGCCGTCGCCGAAGTTGCCGGACAGGCCGTTGAAGACCGCCCCGATCCCGCCCACCACGAGGACGATACCGAATACGATGGCCTTGCCGGCCCCACGACCGCCGGCCTCACTGTCCCAGACGTAGTACGCCAACGCCCCGCCAGCTATCGCCGCAATGATCCCACCGACGATTGAAATGAGGCGCTTCCCGCCGGAGGCTTGACTCCCCGCCGTCCGCCGGGATTTTTCCTTCCGCCTTTTGCGTGGGCGGTCGTCTTCCTCGTCGTCTTCGTCCGACCGGGCACGCGACTTTCTTTTCGAAGGACGTTCGTCGTCGTCATCCTCGTCACGATGTTTCGAACTTCTTCCCCGTCGCGGCGGTTCGTCGTCATCTTCTTCGGAGCGGGCCGAATTCTTCTTTCGCGGCGGTTCGTCGTCGTCCACGACTTCGAAATCGTCATCGTCTTTCTTCGGCGGCTTCGCCGGCGTGGCGACCACCGGGCGGGCCTTCGCGACAACGGGAGTTGCCCTGGGCGGTGGTACGTCTTCAACGATTTCAAAGTCTTCGACCGCGGTCTGCGGCACGACCGCCACGCCGTTGCAGGCAGGGCACTTGACACGCTTTCCCGCGTGTTCGTCCGCTACTCTGAGTGTCTTGCCGCAACCGCAGGCAAAAGTGACGGGCATGGGGGGCACTCGGGGGGGATGGCGATGTGACCCGATCTTACCCACCCCGCGCCGGCGATTGAACCGCAGTTTCAGGGAATCTCGGGGTGCTACTTTAGCTTCGGGACTTCCTTCGTCAGGTACTCCACCCGCTGTTTGAGACGCTCTTTCAGCCCGCGGACTTCGTTCTCATAGTTCTTCGGCCAGTTCTTGTCGACCGTCTTCATCGCGTCCTTGAGGCGGGGGACGAGTTCGTCGATTCGCTTGTTCAACTTCTCCACAGTGAAATACTTGTCCTGCATCTCCTTGAGTTTGGCGAGCGTTGTCTTCTTCCCCTCGGGGGAATCGAGGACGGCCCGCGCGACCATGCCGCCCCAACCTTGCCAGAGGCCCTCGCCGGGGTTCTGCCACAACTGGTCCATGCCGTGCGGGATGAACACCCCCTTGCCGTCCTTCGGGAAGTAGATGCGATAGTTGTTCGGCTTGCGCATGTACCCGTCCCAGTCGGTCGCGACGATCTGGAGGGCCGCGTTCGCGCAGAACAGGTCCACGTCGATCAACTTTCCGACGGCCTCGTACCGCTTCTTGGCGTCCCCCTCGTTGCACGCCTTCACGAGCGCCTTCAAATCCTTGCGGCCGTTGTCGATCCCGTGGTCGAGTTTGAGTTCGCCGTTGATGTCCATCAGGAAGCCGCCGTCGTAGAGGTTGCCGGCGCTGTCCTTGAAGTGCCGTTTCAGCCAACCAGCATCGAAGCCTTCCTTCATGACGTAAATGCCGACCTTCCGCCCGTTCAGCTCGACGAGGGCGTGCGCGCACCGGGTGGCCGGCAAGCCCATTGCCAGGGCCAGTTCGTTCGCCAAGAGTTCGTGAAGGTAGCTCTCGTCTTGAACGCTGTTATTGAGATACATCTTGTCCAAACCGTTGAAGAGTTGGGCGCGTTTGAACTTGTTGAAGTTCAGCGTCAGCCCCGGCTTGTCGTTCCAGTCGCGCCAGGAGCCTGCAGCCCCCTTCAGGTGAATGCCCACGTCCGGGTAGGTTGTATCGCCGACTTTAATCGTGGCCGAGACGTACTTCCGCGGGTCTTTGCCTAGCAGTTTCAGGCTCTCGGGGTCGAGCGTGATCGCGACCTTCGGCACCGGCCCCGCCGGCTTGAAGAAGTCGGCCGCCAAGTCCTTCGGTTGGGCGTTCGCGAACGGGGCTAGCAACAAGACCGTGAAACTCGCCATCCAGCGGGTACAACTCATCGCGCGACTCCGGGACAACTCATGAGGTTTGTTTAGCGTCAGAAACGGGGCGGGATTGTCAACGGACAAATCTCGCTCGGCAGACTCTTCCGAGAAACTTCACGAACGGCAAGGAATGTCACCGGGCGAGCGCGGCGGGTGACTTGTCGTACGCCTTCGCGGGGGGGGAGATTCCGAGCAACTGGGCGAGATAGGGGGCAATGCTCAGCGAACTCACGGCGTCCTTGCGCTCGCCCAATCTCGGCACGTCCGCACCGTAGGCGAGGATCGGGATGTGTCGATCGTACTCGTGCGGGGTGCCGTGATCGGTGCCGTGCGAGATTGCGCCGAGGACCAAATTGTAAGCCGGGGCGATGATGTACAGGTCGCCGGACCGGTCGGGGTGGAACGAGAGTTGGGCCATCGCACCGAAGTCCTTCTCGGCCGTGGGGAACGTACCGTTCAGCAGTTGCGTGCGGGTGAACACTGTCAACGGCGTCGGCCGTTCGCGCAGCCACGCCGCCGCGGCCTCCTCAACCTGCGGGTACGTCTTGTCGAGTGCTTCGATGGTGCGGCGGTTCAAGTAAATCCACGGATAGCAGTCGCGGACGGGCGCATCGCGCTCGACCCACTGACCGGGTACGTCGTCCTTCTTGCCGAAGACTTTGTCGAGGTGTTCGTCGAGCCCGCCGATGAAGTCCGACATGCTGAGCCGCCGAGCTTCGGGGTGTGTCTTGACCGCCACTTCCGGCAGCGGACAAACCCCGTGGTCGGCGGTCATCACGAGCGAGTACCGATCCCGCCCGACGCGCTGGTCGAGGTACACCAGTACGTCGGCCATGAGTTTGTCGGAGCGGAGGGTGATGTCCAATACTTCGTGCGAGTCGGGGCCGAAAGCGTGCCCGATCATGTCGTTGGTGCTGAAACTCACGCAGAGCAAATCCGTCGTGCCGTTGCGGCCGACGTTCTCCCCTTCGATCGCGGCCTTCACGAACTCCCACAGGAGGTCGTTCCCGTAGGCAGAGTATTCGAGCGCGTCGAAGTAGTTGACGCTCCGGTCGTTCGCCTCCGGCAGGCGGTGCGGGAACACTCGCTGGCCCATGAAACTCCGGCCGCCCTCGCCGGGCATGTCGTCGGGACCGAGGGCGTCGTAGATGGACACCTGCTTGAACCGGTCCCAAGTCTTGCCACCCCACCGGTAGACCACGCGGGCGCGGTCGAAGGCGTCCACCCACGCGGGCAAGGATTTCCGGTAGTAACTGGAGGTGTGGAATTCGCCGATGCTGGCATCGTAGCAGTACACGCCGTTCGGCTCCTTCCCGCCCATCAGCACGGCCGTGCGGTCCTTGAGCGAGAGACTGAAAACCCGCGATTCACCCTTACGTTGTTCCAACAGTGCGTCACCCACCGTCGGCGCGAGTAGCCGGGTCGGCGCGAGAGCGGGCCACTTGTCGCGGACGGCGTTGCCGCCCGGGGGCACTCGCTCGTACGCCTCGTCCGTGGTGCAGGACGTGACGACCTTGCCGCGGGACCGTTCGAACCACTTGTTCTCGATGATGCCGTGGACCGACGGCGGTG
Organism: Limnoglobus roseus; assembly: GCF_008254045.1. Classification (GTDB taxonomy): domain Bacteria; phylum Planctomycetota; class Planctomycetia; order Gemmatales; family Gemmataceae; genus Limnoglobus; species Limnoglobus roseus. The sequence goes on from NZ_CP042425.1 coordinate 6,334,009, forward strand.
CGCCGGTCGAGAGCGAAGAGTGGCCGGGGGCCGTGGAGGAGGCCGCGTAGGGCACGTGGGCGTTCGAGAACCAGACGCCGTCGCGCTTGAGCTTTTCGAAGCCGTCCGAACCGTAGTGTTGTTTCCATCGTTCGAGGTAGTCGCCGCGCATCTGGTCGAACACGATGAACACGACCAACTTGCCGCCCTTGTCGGCGGCCGGTTCACCGCCGTCGCCGCTCGGCGAGTTGCCGCCGATCGGCTTGGCAACGAACCAAATGACGGCCGCGACCAAGCCGAGGGCCGGCGAGAGCAAGAGCAAAAGCCGAGCAAACCGAGCGGCTGTCATAATTCCACCTCGAAAGTCCAGAACCCGTGTCTACTTGCTGCCTTGCCCGTCGTCGGCCTGCAACTTCCACTGCTCGTCAAAGAACCCGGCCCTCACGACCTTGCCGGGCCACCGCGAGTTCGGTGGCGTGGTCACGTCTACGACGGCGTAGTCCGGCAGTTTCGGCACCTGCCGGGCGTTGTTGAGGTAATCGTACTCGCGGTAGGTAAACCCGCTATTGAGGACCACGTACTTCTTCGGATTCAATGGATTCGGGTAGATCAGAAGTTGCACGGTCGAATCGCCGAACTCCTTGATCGGCAACTTGTCGGCGATCTTCGCGAGGATTGCGTTGCTCTTGGGATCGCCCCAGAGGACGAGGTTGTTGTTCTTGATGTCGTCCTCGGTGATGTCCTTGTCGGCCTTCACCGGGGCGTCGCCGCGGAACTGCTTCCGCCACTGTTCGACGGCGTGGTTCATCTCGCCGTCCACCCACTTGCCGATCTTCTCGTTCATCGGCGTGCCGGTCGGCTTGACCATGAGGAAGGCGTCCATGAAGGCGTCGTCGATCGGGCCTTGCAGGCCGTGGACTTTCTTCAATGCCAGCGACTCGTTATGCACTCCGACCCACTTGCCCGAAGTCTTCTCGCACCGAAGCCGGTTGGGGTGTTCGCGGTTAGCCGCCTCGGACGCAGACGACTTGTACGCGACGGCGAGTTCGCCGTCGATGTGCAGTTCGGCGGTAACGAGTGGCGACGTGACCGTGAGAGCCGATACGTTCTTGGTGGTCAGGGTGAACTTATTGCCTTCGAGCTTGCCGATCACCGTGGCCGGCTCCCAGTGCTTCTCTAACCCGTCGATCCGCAACCACGCGCACTCGTTGTAGCGGAGGGTGCGGGTCGTGAACTTGATCTCCTTCGGTAGCGGGTCTTTGCCCTTCGCGACGATCTCGTCCACTTTCTTGATGACCTCGGCCTTCGCATTCTTCTCGTAGCTGTGGCCGGTCTTCGGGCCGATGATATGCGTCAGTTCGAGGCCGACTTTCTTCATCTCGCGGGCCATCACGTCGGCGGCCTGCTTTTGCTTGTCGATCTCGCCGCTGTACGCGACCGTCGGCAGGTTGAAGATGTTCTGGGCGTAGTCGGTCGCGTCGTACATCCCCCAGAGTTTCTTTTCGTACCACGTCGGTTTCACGTCTTCTTTCTGGAAGTCGTTCAAGAACTCTCGTGTCTCGGCGAAGCCCGCCCCCGGTGCGGCCGCACAGAACAGCGTCGGGTAGTGGACCGCGTACTGCCAACAGGCCGCCCCGCCCATGCTGAAGCCGCGGGCGACGATGCGGCTCTCGTCGATGCGGTAGTGCTTCTTCATGTGATCGAGGATTTCGAGCGAATCGACTTCGCCGGCAAACTTATTCGCGTTGCTGAACCGGCCGTAGGGGTGAACGACAATGGCCCCGGCGGGCGTGAACTGGCCGGCGCTTCTCTCGTGTTCGGCGAGGAACGACAATTCCAGCGTGTTCTCGAACCGGCCGTGCCACCAGAAGTCGAGGCGGTGCTTGTTCGTCCCCGCGTAGTCGTATTCCTTCGGAATCACCAAGCCGTAGGGCTGCGGACTGCCGTCGATCTTGGAGCGATATCCCCGAACAACGAGGCCGGTCGCGGTCGTCCAACTCGGCTTGCCGTCCTTCAGTTCCTTGGCGCGTTTCAGCCCGGTTTTGATCTGGTTCTTCGCGGTCGGCACGTCGTTCCGAGTGACCTTCCCCGTGTTGTCCTTCGTGACGTACAGCTCGTTGAAGTCAACCGCGTAGTGAACCGCCTGGTAGTAGATCTCTACGTCCGGGAGGAGTTCCTGCCCCTTCAACCCGTCAATCTCCTTCTTCAGTTGCTCCAAACCCGACCGCAATTCCTTCAAATCCTCCTCGGCAATCGCGGACCCTTTCGGTGGAACCGAGCGGACGTTTTCGATCTTGTTGTCGGCCGGGCCGTCGGCCTTCGTCAGACTGAGGGCGAAGAGGGGAACGGCGGCGGCAAGTGCGGCGAGGAGGGGTCGGCGCGAGGACATGCATTTCTCCAGGTGGGATGGTGCAACTGTATGTTGCGGGCATTTCCTGGCCACCCCGCACTTGACGCATTCGCGGGGGCAACCTAGCGTGTTGGTTGGGCTTGCCGCCCCAACTTCGTGCCGGCCGTGACCGGCACTCGGTTCCACCACTTGAGTTTACACCGGCTGGATTTCTCTCATGTCCGCAACGTGTGTCGTCGGCTTGCAATGGGGCGACGAAGCGAAAGGCAAGATCGTCGACATCCTTGGCGATCAACACGACTTCGTAGTCCGCTACAACGGCGGCGCGAACGCCGGGCACACCGTCGTCTGGGGCGACCGCAAGTTCGCGCTGTCGCTGTTGCCGACCGGGGTGCTCAAGCCACACGTGAAGTCGGTGATCGGCAACGGCGTGGTGGTCTACCCGCCGCGGTTCATCGAGGAAGTGGACAAGTTGCGGGCCGGCGGCGTGGAGGTCGGAGCAAACCTCGTTGTGAGCGATCACGCTCACGTGATCTTCCCGTACCACATGGAAGAAGAGCGCCTGGCGGAAACCGACGGCGACGGCAAGATCGGCACGACGGGCCGCGGCATCGGGCCGTGCTATCAAGACAAGGTCGGCCGGCGGTTCGGCATCCGCGTCGGCGATTTGCTCCACCCGAACTACCTCCGCGAACGGCTCAGCTACATCGTTCCGAACAAGAACCGACTCATCACCGCATTCGCCAACGGCAACCCCGACGCGAAGACCTTCGACGCGAGCAAGCTCTGCGACGAGTACCTCGGCTACGCGGAGAGACTGAAGCCGCACGTCACCGACACCCCGCGATTGCTCCAGGACGCGATCGCGGCCGGCAAGCGGGTACTATTCGAAGCCGCCCAGGGCAGCCTCCTCGACGTGGATCACGGCACCTTCCCCTATGTGACCAGTTCCAGCAGCCTGCCGTCCGGCATTTGGGGTGGCAGCGGCGTGCCGTCCCGCGACGTGACGCGCATCATTGGTATCTTGAAGGCGTACACAACCCGCGTTGGCCGCGGTCCCTTCCCCACCGAACTTGACGACGGCCCGAACGGCATCGGCAACCGCATTCGCACCATCGGCCGAGAGTTCGGGACCGTGACCGGCCGGCCGCGCCGCGTGGGCTGGTTCGACGCGGTCGCCGCCCGCTACACGAGCAAACTCGCCGGAGTCGATGAAGTCTCGGTCATGCTGCTGGACGTTCTTAGCGGCCTGACGGAACTGAAGATCTGCACGCACTACGAACTCGACGGCGAGCGGATTTCACACTTCCCGAGCGACGCCTTCCAGTTGGAGCGGTGCAAGCCAATCCTGGAAACGGTGCCGGCGTGGTCGGAGGACATCACGAAGGTTCGCAAACTCTCGGACCTGCCAGCGGCGGCCCGCAAGTACGTCGACCGCATCGGCGAGCTGATGGGCAAGAAGGTGTCGTTCGTTTCCATCGGCCCCGACCGCGACCAGACGATCATTCTGTAAACTGCCCCCATGCCGTTCACCCCTACCGAAGCTGCCGCCCACGTCCGATCCGTTGGTCTCGACCCGGACCGGATGCCGCGGCACATCGCAGTCATCATGGACGGCAACGGGCGTTGGGCCGTCGAACGCGGCGATCCCCGCTTCACCGGTCACGTTCGTGGCACGCAGATCGTCCGCGACATCGTTGACGAGTGCTGCCACCTGGGCCTCGGACAACTCACCCTCTACTGCTTCAGCGTCGAGAACTGGAAGCGACCGGCCGCCGAAGTCGCGATGCTCATGGGGTTGCTGAAGGAGTACCTTCTCGCCGAGCGCGATCGCATCCTGCGCGAGAACATCCGCTTCACGGTCATCGGCCGCCGAGAGGGAATCAGCGACGACGTGCAAGCCGAGATGGACACGAACATCCGGCTGAGCCGCGACAACACCGGACTCACGCTTTGCCTCGCGATCAACTACGGCAGCCGCACGGAGATCGTCGATGCGATGCGGTCGGTCGCGCGACAGGTACAAGCCGGGACGCTGGCGGCCGACACCATCGACGAGGCGACCGTTTCCAATGCCCTCTACACGGCCGGGATGCCCGACCCCGATCTGCTCATCCGCACGGCCGGCGAGATGCGCGTCAGCAACTACCTCCTCTGGCAAATCTCCTACGCGGAACTCTGGGTCACGCAAAAGTGCTGGCCGGACTTCGACGCCGCGACGTTGCACGAGGCGCTGAAGGATTTCGCCAACCGCGAGCGCCGCTTCGGCGGCTTGCAACCCGTCAAGGGAGCCGTTTAACTCGATGCTCCGAACTCGCATCTGGGTTGGCTCACTCCTGGCCGCGGCGGCGGCCGGCGTCCTGTTCGGCGATGCCTTCTTCGCCCCGCACTACCCGATTCTCCTCGCCGCCATTCTCTTCCTCGGCTGGTTCGGCACCCAGGAATTCTGGCGGATGTTGTCCGCCGGGGACCGACCGGCCGCGCCGGTCGTTGCGTTGGGCGTGCCGCTGGTTCTCGCGGCGAACTGGTTCTCCGTGCTGTCGCAAGGCATTGCCGCACCGTGGCAATGCGTGATCGGGGCGTTCGTGGCCGCCGTGTTGGTCGCCTTCTTGTACGAGATCGGGACGTACTCGGCAGACGGCCACTCGTCGCGGCGGGTGGCGTTTTCCGTCCTGTTGTTCGCCTATTTGGGCCTGTTGCCGAGTTTTCTTGTGCAGTTGCGCTGGCTGCCGGTCGAAGTCTCAGGGGCGGCGCTCGCGGCCGCGATCTTCGTTCCGAAGGTCGGCGACATCTTCGCGCTGCTCACCGGCATGGCGTTCGGCCGGCACAAATTGACCCCCCTGCTCTCCCCCAAGAAGACGTGGGAAGGCTTTGCCGGCGGCATGCTCGCGGCCATGGCGACGGCCGTCGGTTTCCGATACCTCTCCCCCGAACTCTTCCATCACGACACGCTCCGGGCCGTTGCGTTCGGGCTGTGTGTCGGCCTGATGGGCGTCTTCGGCGACCTCGCGGAGTCGATGCTCAAGCGCGACTGTCAGATCAAGGACGCCTCGAAAAGCATTCCGGGGTTTGGCGGAGTCCTCGATGTGGTAGACTCTGTGATATTTGCGGCCCCGGTGGCGTACCTCTTTTTCACCGCGTGACCGCCGCCCGAGAACCTTTCTCGGCGTTCGACTGTCTGAACCGAATATCCCCCTAGCTCAACCCGGCGGATTTGATGCCCACGACCCGTACCCTGACGCTCGACAGCCGCGAAGAGACGGTCATCCTCTTCGGCACGCGCGACCAGTTCCTCCGCATGATCCGCGACGCCCTCGGCGTCCGCATTGTCGCCCGGGGCGACACCATCCAGATCGACGGGGAGGAACAAGCCTGCGAACACGCCGAGCGGGCTTTCCAGCAGTTGCGGCTCGTGCTCCGGAAGTCGGGCAAACTGACGGCCGAGGACGTGCGAACGGTGCTGGAAGTAATCCGCGGCAACGACGTGCGCGGCGGCACGACCAGCTTGGCCGTGACCGACACCGGCAAGTACATGCGGCCCCGCACCGACGGCCAGGGGCGATACGTGCAGGCGATGAAGACGCACGACGTGGTCCTCTGTGTCGGCCCCGCCGGGACGGGTAAAACGTACCTCGCGGTCGGGTGGGCGGTCAGCCTGCTCCGCTCGACGGCCGTGAAGAAAATCGTCCTCGTGCGGCCAGCCGTCGAAGCCGGCGAACGACTGGGGTTCCTGCCGGGCGACCTCGTTCAGAAGATCAACCCGTACCTGCGGCCGTTGTTCGACTCGCTGAACGACATCATGGAACCGGACACCGTCCGCCGGTACATGGAGAACGACATCATCGAGATCGTCCCGCTGGCGTACATGCGGGGTCGCACGCTGAACGGTGCGTGCATCATCCTCGACGAAGGGCAGAACGCCTCGACGGCCCAGATGAAGATGTTCCTCACGCGGATGGGGCACGGGTCGAAGGTCGTCGTGACCGGCGACATGACTCAGGTGGACCTGCCGCGGACGATCAAGAGCGGGATGGCCGACGCCGTCACGCGGTTGCGGGACGTAGAGGGTGTGTCGATCGTTCATCTGGGCGAAGGCGACATCGTCCGCAACCCGATCGTGGCGAAGATCGTCGCAGCCTACGACGACGAATCCGGCCGGCCGAAGCGGACACCGGCCCGCTAAGATTGTTCCATCCGCCACAGTTTCTCAAACGACGGACGCGGTCGGCCCGACCGCACCGCGCGGTCCTTGCTCTTCGCGCGGATTCTGCGATGCTGGACAGGGCCGATGAGTTACTCTCTCACGACGATCTGGTTCGAGCGCAACCGCTTTCTCCCCGCGATTCTCGCGGTGGCGTTTTCGGCCGTGCTGATCGCCGTGCAAGGCGGACTGGTTATCGGCCTACTGGCAATGATGTCCTTGCCCATCGACAAGTCGCGGGCGGACGTGTGGGTCGGCTACCCCGGCGTGCGGAGCGTGGACTTGGGCCGGCCGTTGCCGGACCGCTGGGTCACGCGGGTGGTCGAGCAGCCGGAAGTCGAGCGCGCGGAACTGGCGATGATCGGCTTCTCGCTCTGGACCCGAGTCTCGTCCACTCAGAGCCCGGCCACGCCGGAAGTCTGCACGGTCGTCGGTTCGACCCTCGGCCCGGATTCTCTGGCCGCAGTGGAAGGATTGCGGCAACAGCCCGACCTGATGGCACGGCTGTCGGAACCCTTCACGGTGGCCGTGGATGAATCGGAACTGGGGCGGCTGAACATCACGGGCGTCGGTCAGGACGCCGACATTCTCGGCAAGCGGGTTACGGTCGTCGGCCTCGTACACGGCTATAAGAGTCTCGGCGGCCCGTATGTCTTCTGTTCGAACGAGAACGCCCGCGTGCTGTTGAAGTACTTCCCCGGCGAGGCCACCTACATTGTGGCAAAGTGCGGGACGCCCGAAGACGCCAAGCGGATGACGCTGCGGATGAAAGGGTACTCGCAGTTGACGGCCTTCACGGCCGACGACTTCTCCTGGCGGTCGCGGATGCACTGGCTGTTCACCACGAAGGCCGGGGTCACGGTCGGGTTCACGGCTCTCCTCGGCCTGCTGGTCGGAGCCGTCGTGACCAGCCAAACCCTCTACGCGGCGACGGCGGCTTCACTCCGCGAGTATTCCACGCTTCGAGCGATGGGCATTCCGCGGTGGCGGCTGCAACTGTCCGTGTTGGAACAGTCCTTCTGGGTCGGCCTCTTCGGGGTCATGGTGGCCGCCCCGGTGACGTTCGTCATCGCACAAGCGGCGAATTACATGGGCACCCAGGTCATGCTCCACCCGCTGGTGATCGGCATCGCCATCCTGATTACGATGGTCATGGCCATCGGGTCCGGCCTGGCGGCATTGCGGTCGTTCCAGAACGTCGACCCGGCCCACAACCTTCGCTGAGGACGCCCGTCATGGCGAACGAACACCGCGGCCCGAGCGTGATTATCTGGCTCGGCATTCTACTCCTGGTCGTGTCCATTGCCGGGCCGACGTGGTACTTCACCCGCCCTGCCCCGCCGCCCGTCAGCACCGGGCCGGCCCTCGAAGACCTCGACGTGGTGTGCAACGGCCGCGTCGACATCGATGGCTCCACGTTCTCCCTCGACCCCAACGTGCCTGGCCGGGTCGTGGAACTTCACGTGAAGGAAAGTGCCGTCGTGAAGAAGGGCGACGCGATCCTCAAGCTGGACGACTCCTCTTACCTCGGGGCCGTTAAGGAAGCGAAAGCGGCGGTCAAAGCCGTGCAAGTCGAGATCGAAGCGGCCCAAGTTCGCCTCAAACAGCACCCCGATCAAATCGCATTGCAACAGAAGAAGATCGAAGCCGCCGACGCGGAAGTGGGGGCGGCCGAGAAGCAACTGGAACAGATGCAGGAACGGGCGAAAGTCACCTCGCAGATCACGAAGGCGGATGTCGAAGCGTTCGCGGCCAAGATTAAGAGTGGGAAGTTGCTCGCCGACGCCGAGCGTTTGCAACTCGAGCAGTTGCGGAAGATCGACCCGGAGCTCGAACTGAAAGCCCTGCAAGCGAAAAAAGAAGCCGCCGATGTGACCGTGGAACGGGCGGAGAAAGCCGTCCTCGATTGCGTTCTGAAGGCCCCCAGCGACGGTACGATCCTGCGGCTTCAAACGGCCGTCGGGGCGACACTCTCGCCGGGCCTGCCGCTGCCGACGATTCTGTTCGCCCCGAGTAGTCAACTGATCATCCGGGCCGACGTGGAACAGTCATCGCTCGGGCGCGTCAAGGAGGGGATGAAGGCCGCCGTTCGTGACGACGCCCGTTCCGATTCCCCGACTTGGAACGGCCGCGTGCGAACCATCGCGGGGTGGGTGGCCCAGAAGCGCTCGATCCTACTCGAACCCGGCGAGTTGAACGACGTGCGGACGACCGAAGTCGTGATCGAACTCGACGGGTCACCTAGCAATTTGCGGATCGGTCAACGAATGCTCATCCGCATCACGAAGTGACGGCCTTTTTGCGGGCTGCGATCTCCTCCGCGAACAATTTCCGCACTTTCTTCTTCGCGAAGATGTCGAACAGCCAGGGGAAGAACCGCGTCACGAGCACGAGCATCTTTCCCTGAAGCGTCAGCGTGATCTCGTTCGACCCCTTCCGCATCGCGGCGAGCGTGGCCTCCGCGACCTCCTCCGAGGTCATGCCGCGCTTGTGGTCGAGTGACTGTTTCGCCTTCGCCTCGAGCATGTTCTTCGAAAAGTTCGTCTGCGTCAGGCCGGGGTTCACGACGAGCACGTCAACACCGTCCTTCGATAACTCCGACCGGAGGGCTTCGCTGAACCCCGCGACCGCGAACTTGCTGCTGGAATACAGCGATCGGGCCGGGTAAGCCCGACGGGCGACGACCGACGAGATGTTCACGATCTGCGGCGTCCGCCCTTGCTTCAGCAGCGGGATCGCGAGCCGGGTGAGTTCGCACAGGGCGAAGTAGTTTGTCTCGAAGATGTCCCGCAAGACCTGCGGGTCCGAGTCCATGAAGTGCCCGGTCGCACCAATGCCGGCGTTGTTGATGAGCACGTCCAAGCCGCCAAAGTGCTTTTGGGCGGCCGCGATCATCGCCTCGCGGTCTTGCGACTTCGTGATATCCGAGGCGACCGTCTCGATCGTCCCGCCAGCAGCCCGCACATCGGCCGCGAGTTCCGCGAGCATCTCGGCCGACCGCGCGGAGGCGATCACCTTGCAACCGGCTTTCGCGGCCGTCGTGGCAATGGCTCGGCCGATCCCCTGAGACGCGCCCGTGACTAAAACCCGCAATCCCGACAGTTCCCGCCGTGCCATCGTGTCTCCTCAGTCTTATGTTGTCATTTTTAGAGGAACGCCGGCGACTTCACTAGCGGTTCCGGCCGGGCGAGGGCGGGAATCTTGGGCGGTTGAACCGAAGGTTCCGACTTTAACGAAGTGGCACGATGCGATACCAGACTGCGTTTTTGAATGCCAACGTCATCTTCCCGGATCGGGTTCAAAAGGCCGGGGCAGTGGCGTTGGTGGGCGACCGCATCGGAAACTTCGGCGACCCGAAGTCGTTCTCTGCCACCGAAACCATCGATCTCGAAGGCAAGTATCTGAGCCCCGGCTTCGTCGATCTGCACGTCCATGGCGGCGGCGGTGCCGATTTCATGGACCTGACGCCGGACGCCTTTCGGCGAGTCTGCCAAAGTCACGCGAAACACGGCACAACGGCTTTGACCCCGACGAGTACCGTGGCCGCCGCGGAAGACTACGATCAGTTTCTTGCCCTGTGCCAGCAGATGCGCGGCGACGTGACCACAGGCGCGCGGGTGGTGGGAAGTCACCTCTACGGCCCCTACTTTCTGCCGGCCGCGAAGGGGTGTCACCCGAACGCGGCATTCCTGCGGCCGGCCGCCTCGCAGGTCGCGGGGTTCCACGATTACGATGCAGCCTTCCCCCTGGCTGTGACAATCGCCCCAGAGTTGCCCGATGCCGAGACTCTCACGCGGGCCTGCCGCGAGCGGGGCATTCACGTCAACATCGGGCATAGTTACGCGACGATGGAACAGGTCGAAGCCGCCGTCGGATGGGGTGCCCGGCACGTCGATCACCTGTTCTGTGCGATGTCCGACCGCGCCCGATTGCGGCAGCAGCAAGCCTTCCCGATGCGGGCGGGGTTACTGGAAACGACGCTCGTCACCGACCAACTCACGACGGAAGTCATCGCCGACGGCAAACACCTCGCCGACTCACTGTTGCGCGTCGCCTACAAGTTGAAAGGCCCCGACCGGCTGGCTCTGGTGACGGACACGATGCGGGCGATGGACATGCCGGACGGCGAATACTGGTTCGGCCCCGAAGGGTCGGGGGAACGCATCCGCCGCCTGGACGGTGCGGGCGTCACGCTGGACGGGAGCGGCCTGGCATCCGGCGTCATGGGCATGGATTACTGCGTCCGCACGATGAAGAACGCGACGAAGGCGCCGTTGCACGAAATCATCCGCATGGCCAGCCTGACGCCTGCGAAAATCATCGGCCTGGATCAGCAGCTCGGCAGCATCGAAGTGGGCAAGCGAGCCGACCTCGTCGTGCTCGACGCAGAATTGCAAGTGGAACAAGTCTACGTCGGCGGCCACCGAGTTCACTAACTAACCTCATGGACCTCAAGACATTCGAAGAACTGCTGTCACCCGTCGGGCAGTCCGCACTCGCGGCCGCGATGGACTGGCAACCGAGCGAGGCGGCCTTCCTGCCGACGTTCGAAAAACTCCGCAAGAAGTACCCGGCGGATCTCGCGAAGGCCGCCGTCGAAACCGCGATCCTGCGGGGCAAGGCCGCGAGCAAGTTCCCGCTCGCCAAGCGAATGTACTTCACCCGCGAGGCGCTCGAACAATCGTCCTCGTCCGCGGTGGCGGAACACCGGGCCAAACGCTTCCGAGATTACGCCACGGTCGCTGACCTGTGCTGTGGCATCGGTGCGGACGCCATTGCGCTCGCGGCCGCAGGTTGTCACGTGACGGCCATCGACCGCGACCCGTTACGGGCCCGCATGGCCGAGGCGAACCTGGCGGCGTGCGGCCACGCTGAGCAAAGTCAGGTCTTGGTGGCCGACGTGCTGACCGACTCACGGCCGACGGTGGACGCGATTTTCTGCGACCCGTCGCGGCGGGCCGACGGCCGGCGGTTCCTTTCGGTCGCCGACTACCTGCCCTCGCCGCAGGCCGTCCTCGCGCGGTTCCCATCAGATTTCCCGGCGGGGATCAAACTCGCCCCCGGCGTCCCGCAGGACGATCTGATGCAGTTCGACGGCGAGGCAGAGTTCATCTCGTTGAACGGCGAACTCAAGGAATGCGTGATCTGGCTCGGGCCGTTGCGGACCTCTGCCCGGCGGGCCACCGTTCTCCCCACGGGTCAGACTCTCGCGGCCGAGAGCCCGGCCCCCGCTCCACCGATTCATCAGCCGCTCCGGTACGTTTACGACCCCGATCCCGCCGTTACGCGGTCGGGCCTCGTGACCGATTTCGCACAGACGATCGACGGCAAACTTCTCGACTCGCAGGTCGCGTTCGTCACCTCGGATCGACTCGCCGAGACGCCGTTCGCCACAGCATACGAGGTCGAAGAGACGCTGCCATTTCATGCGAAGCGCCTCGGCGAGTGGATGCGGTCGCACAACATCGGCCGCGTCACGCCGATCAAACGCGGTTCGTCGGTGGACACCGATGAGCTTGTCCGCCGCTGGAAGTTAAAGGGCGACGAACACCGAGCCGTGCTGCTGACCGTCTGTGACGGTAACGCCGTCGCGATCATCGGCAACCGGGCGGTAGCCACAACAGACAGCCGACCATTGCCTTCGTAAACTCACTCAGAAGCGAACGACCTGCGAGGATGAACCGTGGCTCTTGTGGTGCAAAAATTTGGCGGCTCCAGTGTGAAGAACGCGGCCCGCGTGTTGGAAGCGGCCCGCAAGGCCATCCGCGCCAAGCACGACGGCCACCAGGTGATGGTGGTTGTCTCGGCTCAGGGCAGCACGACCGACGACCTGATCGCGAAGGCGCACGAGATCAGCACCACGCCGTCGGCCCGCGAGATGGACATGCTCCTGGCGACCGGCGAGCAGATCAGCATTGCGCTCACGGCGTTGGCGATTCAGGAACTCGGCGAGAAGGCGATTAGCCTCACCGGCCCGCAAATCGGCATCGTGACCGACAGCACCCACCGCAAGGCCCGCATCAAGAAAATCGACACGTCGCGGTTGGTCGAAGCCCTGACGACCGGGCACATCGTCGTCCTCGCCGGCTTCCAGGGCACGGACGAACTCGATGACATCACGACCCTCGGCCGCGGCGGGTCGGATACCACTGCCGTCGCCGTCGCTGCCGCACTGAAGCAGGCCGGGTACGATGTGCAGTGCGAAATTTTCACCGACGTGGACGGCGTGTACACGACCGACCCACGGATCGTCGCCGACGCCCGGAAGATGGACGCCATCAGCTACGACGAGATGCTGGAAATGGCGAGCATGGGAGCCGGCGTCATGCACTCGCGGAGCATCGAGTTCGCGAAGAAATTCGACGTCCCGCTGATGGTCCGGAACGCGCAGTCGGACGCACTCGGGACGTGGATCGTCCCCGAGGCCGATTGGATGACGGAAATCCCCGTCTGCGGTGCGGCCCTCGCCTACGACGAATCTCGTCTCATCCTCGACGGCGTGCCGGACCGGCCGGGCGTGAGCCACAAGATTTTCTCCGCACTCGCCTCGGCCAACATCGCCGTGGACATGATCGCGCAGAGCGTGGGGTCCGGTGGCAAGGCGACGATCGGCTTCACGGTCATCAACTCCGACCGCGAGAAGACCATCAAGACCCTCTCGCCCATCGTGACCGAACTCGGCGCGACCCTCCGCGAGATGGGCAAGGTTAGCAAGGTGTCGATCGTGGGGGCCGGGATGCGGACCGTCAGCGGGGTGGCCGAGAAGATGTTCCGGGCACTCTCGGCCGAGAAGATCAACCTGAAGATGATCACGACCGGCGACATCAAGATCAGCGTGCTGATTGAAGAGGACGAAGTCGCCGAGGACACGAAAGACCCGGGCGGCGAGCCGATCAAAAAGGCTCACCTCGAAAGTCGCAAAGCGGTCCGCGGGCGGCAGGCCCTCCGCGCGATTCACTCGGCGTTCGGTCTCTCGCAGCCGCGGAAGGGGGCGGGCAAGGCGGTCGGCGACTTCCTGAAGCGTCCCGCGCCACTCGTCTCAACGGCCCCGTCCGACCGCGCCTCGGCCGTCGCGAAATTGGAGGGGATGGAAGACATCCTCGTGAGCGGCGTTCACCTCAACAGCGATCAGAGCCGGATCACGATTTCCGACCTGCCCGACCGGCCGGGGAACTGTGCCGCCCTCTTCACCGCGATCGCCGAGGCCGGCATTCTGGTGGACATGATCGTGCAGAACATGACCGGGCCGGGCAAGGCGGAACTATCGTTCACCGTGCCACGGGAGAGCCTGCCGCGAGCATTAAAACTCGCCCAGGACATGGCCAAGACCATCGACCCGCAGTGTGCGGCGGTCGGCGACGCGGAGATTGCCGTACTGTACGTTCTGGGCGTCGGGATGCGGTCCCACACGGGCGTGGCCAAGACCATGTTCGGGGCGCTGGCCGATCGCGGCATTAACATCGCGATGATTAACACGAGCGAAGTGTGCCTGGGCGTCGTCATCGACAAGGCACGCGGCGAAGAAGCGGCCGCGTGCCTCAAGGACGCCTTCGAGATCGGCTGACGGCCGTTACTTGATGATCGGCGAGCCGGGGGCCGCCGGGGCCGGAATCGTCGGCGTCGGCGGCAGCGTTTGCGGCGCGATCACCGGCACGCCGGCGGGCAAACCGCCGGCCGGATCGCGGGGTAAGGCCCCGGCCGAGTCTGCCGCGGGGGCGGTCGTGCCCGTCTGGCGGAAGTTCGTCATGTCGTGCCGGCGGATGACGATGTTGTTCCCGTTCGTGCCCGCGCCCATCGTGTAGACGCCGAACTTGCCCGTCGTCGTCTCGGCGATGTACAGGGCCGATTGGCCCTGCGTGACGTACCCCGTCGTCATCATGAAGTGAACGTCTTGCCGCGGTTCGACACCGAACTCCGTCGCGAGATCGACTTCCGCAAAGCCGACGATCTTCCCCTGGGTCTTGTCGATGACGGTCCCGAGCAACTTGCCAGACTTGTAATCGAGCAACCAGACGCCATCGGTCTGAATCCGCGGGTTGATCGTGACCGCCCCGGTGGACATCACGTAGTCCTGGTAGCGGTCGTTGGACGCGGCCCCCACGGATCGCGGTTGCCCGCTGTAAAACATCGTGGCCACCATGCCGAGGGCCATACCTGTCACGCCGACAATAACCATCGCACCCTGCCGCATGGCATGTTCCCCCGCCGAATGTTGGTAGACTCGGTGGGAAGCGATACCGTCGGGGCGAAGACGTGTCCAGCCGACTTTTCATCCCGACCCGCTCACGCGGTCGTTTCGGAAGCTTCCAGAAAGCGGTAACCAACCCCACGGACAGTTTCGATCAATTCCCGCGTCGCCCCGGCCTCCAGCAATTTCTTGCGCAGCGTCTTGACGTGAACGTCGATCGTCCGTTCCAGCACGATCGACCCCTCGCCGATGGCCGCGTCCATCAGTTGATGGCGGGTGAACGCGCGGCCCGGCTGGCGGACGAGGCACTCCAGTAACCGGAACTCCGTCGGCGTCAGTTCGAGTTCTTGCCCGCCGTGCGTGATCTTGTGGCGGACGCGGTCGACCTTCACGCCCAGGTGTTCGATGACATCGCTGCTGTCCGCCGCCCCGGCAACCCGACGGAGTTGAACCTTGACCTTTTCGAGCAGAATTTTGTTGCTGAACGGCTTCGTCACGTAGTCGTCGGCCCCCATCGAGTAGCCGACGAGTTGGTCGGTTTCCTCTGACTTCGCCGTGATCATGATGATCGGGATGGACCGCGTTCGGTCGCCGGCCCGCAACTCGCGGCAGACCGTCAGGCCGTCGACGCTCGGTAGGTTGATGTCGAGCAGGACGACGTCGGGGATGATCGTCTGGGCCTTGCGCAGCCCCTCCTGCCCGTCGTGTGAAATAATGGTTTCGAACCCCTCGCGGTCGAAGTACCACTGGAGCGACTGCGTCAGGCCTCGTTCGTCTTCGACGATCAACACTCGCGGTTGCGGCATGGAAACCTCGGTCCGGTCACCCGAATCGTCCGGTGATGTAATCTTCCGTTTGCTTCTTGCTCGGCTTCGTGAACAGTTGGCGGGTCGGGCCGGCCTCCACGAGTACCCCCTCGAAGAAGAACGCGGTAATGTCCGACACGCGGGCGGCCTGCTGCATGTTGTGCGTTACGATGACGATGGTGTAAGTCGCCTTCAGGTCGTCGATCAAGTCTTCAATCTTCGCCGTGCTCTTGGGGTCGAGGGCCGAGGCCGGCTCGTCCATCAGCAGCACTTGCGGGTCGGTGGCCAGCGACCGGGCGATGCACAACCGCTGTTGTTGACCGCCCGAAAGGGCGAGGGCCGAGGCGTTCAGCCGGTCCTTCACCTCGTCCCAGAGGGCGGCTTGTCGAAGACAGCGTTCGACGAGTTCGTCCAGCACCCGGCGGTTGGTTTGGCCGGCCATCCGCGGGCCGAAGGCGACGTTCTCGAAGATCGACTTCGGGAACGGGTTCGACTTCTGGAACACCATCCCCACGCGGCGGCGCAGGTCGACGAGGTTCGAATCTTTGTTGTAAATGCTCTGGCCGTCGAGGTTGATCGTGCCGGTGTGCCGCACGCCTTCCACGTGATCGCTCATGCGGTTGAGCATCCGCAGCAAGGTCGATTTCCCGCACCCGCTCGGCCCGATGAACGCCACGACCGAACGCTCCGGCATCACGAGCGAGATGTCGAACAGGACTTGCTTGCCGGGGTACCAGAAGTTCACGTTCTGGAGCGTGAACTTCGGCTTCGCCAGGGCCAGATTGACGGCCGACTTGGGCGACGGGACCCGGGCCGTCACAATATCGGTAAACATCCGGGTCATCGATTGATACTCCTTCGCACGATGTGATTATGGTGACGTTCTAGGTGCTGATTGTGTAGGAACGAAGAAGGAACGATGAAGACGGCCGGCTCAACCCCGGGCCGTGAGAGTGGTTGTTATCCGCGAAATGCTCGACATTCCGCCGCTCGGCCGGCCTTTAGCATAGACTGAAGGGACCGCAATTCGAGAGGTTCACATGGCCCGAACCAAGGCACTCCCCGTCGATACCAAGGTCCTCCTCGACTACTTTCTTCGACTGCCGCGGCGTTTTCAAGTCGCCATCGTCGCCATCGCAGCCGTCGGCTGCCTGCTTTATTTCTCGGGCGTTTTTAACAAGGTCACGACTCCACCGACCTCTCCGGGCGACGGACAACTCGGAGAAATGGGGGAGCTAACCCCGGTCAACGCCGACGTACCGGCCGGCCAGCGGGAGTTGTTCTTCTGCTTTTGGAACGTGGAGAATCTCTTCGACGACAAGAACGACAACCGCCGGAGCGTGGACGAGGAATTCGACAACGCCTTCGCGGATAACACCGAGTTGCGCCAACTCAAACTCGACCACCTCGCCACGACGATCCTGAAGATGAACGACGGCAAGGGGCCGGATGTCCTCGCGTGTGTGGAACTCGAAAGCGTGCGGGCGCTGGAACTGTTACAAGGGACGCTCAACGCCAAGATCACCGATCCGAAGATGAAGTACGTGTCCCTCGCCATGAAAAACCTCGACGCCGGCCGACACATCGCACCAGGCGTCCTCAGCCGGTACCCGCTCTCGCAACAGCGGACAAAGATGATCGGCTCGCGGCTCCGGATTCTCGAAACGCACCTGTTCATCAACAATCAAGACTTGTGCATTGTGGCCTCGCACTGGACGTCGAAGCTCAAGCAAATGGGCGGCGGAAACGGCGAAGAGGGTCGCGAAAAGTACGCCCGCGGCATCTACGGGGTCTTCAAGCAGATGGTGGAGAAGAACCCCGACGCCGACTTTTTGCTGTGCGGCGACTTTAACGACACCCCGGACTCGGAGGAGGTGGCCGATGTCCTTCACGGCACGGACGACGTGAGAAAGGTCAAAGCCGAGACAACAAACCCGTACCTGCTCGACCTTTTAGCCGGGAAGTCGCCCGACAAGTTCGGCACAATCTTCTACGGCGGCAAACCACTAATCTACGACCACATCTGCGTCTCGCGGGGGATGCTCGACGAGGTCGGTTGGTCGTGCGATCCGACCTCGGTGCAGACGTACACTGACGGTCTGAGGCGGACGGGGGCCACACGTCGCGAACCGTGGCGGTTCGGCAGCCCGGGGCAGAAACTCCGCGATTCGGAACGCGGGTTCAGCGATCACTTCCCCGTCACGGTGAAGCTCACCGTTCGCACGCCGACCCCGAAGCAGTAACGCGGCCTCGCGGTTTCTACGATCCGTGCGATCGTTCCCTGGATGCGGACTGTTCGTGCGTGCGGTCCAACGATCTGCCCGAGAATGTGGGCGATTCTCTTGCTCGCGCTCGGCCGGACGGCTAACCTCGATAAATTGGGATAGTTTCACCCTCGGGCCGAGGTTCGCATGTCCCCGGGATCGCGCCGCAACATTCTGGTCACTCTCCTCGCGATGGGGTTCGGCGTCACCGCTGCTACTCCCGTGATAGCCCAAGCCCCCCGCGCGGGCGATCCGTTCAGCACCGTCGATCCCGCCACGGCGGCCGGCGATAAGCCCGGCAACTGGACCCTACACTTCCGATACGCCCCGCCACGGATCATCACCGTGGATGTGCCCGGCAAGGGGAAGGTCACGGCGTGGTACATGGTTTACCGGATCTTCAACACCACCTCGACCCCGCAGGCAGTTACGTCGCTGAAGTTCGACTTGGTGACCAAAGACCTGAACACGACCCACCTCGATGAGCCGCAGCCGGCCGTCTTCAAGGCGATTGCCGCGAAGGAAGACCCCGAGAAGAACATGAACCTGCTGACGACCGTGCAGGTCACGCAAAACCCCATCCCCGTTACGAAGCCGGACTCCTTCCCCCGCTACGTCTCCGGCATCGCCATCTGGACGGATGTCGATTTGCGAGCAAACCGGACCAACAAGTTCAGCGTGTACGTCAGCGGTCTGTCGGATGGCCTCGTCGCGGAGAAGCAGGTGGATGCGTCGCAGCTTATCAAGGTGAAGACGCTACAACTCGATTTCCAGAAGCCCACCGACAACATTCGTCCTGGCGTGGACGACGTGAAGCGCGAGGATAACGGGGGACTCGGTGGCGAGCGTTGGATTTACCGGCCCGTCGATAAGAAACCGGCTCCGAAGGAGTGAGGCGGAACCCTCCCCCTCCCCTTCTTATGGCCGGGGAGCAGATCGGATCAAACCGACACCGACCGCGAGTACCACGAGCAATCCCAGCACCCATTCCGGGTTCGTCCGTAACCAGCGCCCGACTTGTCGGGCGCTCGATCCCCAGATTTTCCTTGGCTTCGTGTTTTGAATCTCCTCACGCAGTCCGAGGTATCGGCCGTGCAAGTGGGCCGTCGTGAGTGCCCAATCGGCCGCCACTTCCTGACGTTGTTTGATGACGAGCGAGCGGAAAACCGCCAAGGACAAGGGTTGCCCGACGACCGTCAGAACCTGCTGACCGTGGTCGGCAAACCAATCCGCGTCGCCATCCGCTGCCAGTGTCCGGCGACACGCCCGGACCGATTCGACGTACCCGAACACCGCCCCCGGCGTGGATAACTCCTCCGACGGGGCCGCGAAGTACGGCTGGAGCTTTTCCCACGTCCGAATGACGCGGCGCATCTGGGCCAGTTTTCGATACCCCTTGCGGCGTTCTGCCGGTGAGTAGGTCGTTCCCGGCGGGACGACCTTTGCGGTCGGGACATCGACCGCGGAATCGGTCGGCGAGCGCTCCTTGCGTCGCTTCTTCTTGGGAACTTTGGGCACGCGCGGCCGGCGGCGCGGCTTCTCGGCCTTTGGCGCGTCTAGGATGCGGGGGACCGACACCACTTCCGCTTCGAGTACCACCGGCTGACGGGGCTTTCCTCCCAGCAAATCGGCGTCCAGAACGATCTCCGCGTCGCCGGCCAGCTTCGCGGACGTGGGGGCCGAGCGACTCGCCCGGTTCGCCTCTTCCGTCAGCGTGATGAGCGCCTGTGCGAGTCGGTTCATTCCTTCGGTGACGAGATCCGGGTGGACGAGTTGGTGCGGGCGGAGCTTCTCCATCTGCGCCAGGGCGCACTGTTCCACGTCCAGCGTTGCGAGCGGCCCCGCCGTCAGGCCCAGGATCGTGCGGTCGTCCGGCGGCCAAGGACCAGGGGGGAGCGTCAGCCAGGTTCGTAGCAGGTCGGTGTTCATAAGTTTTGTGGCGCTCGGCACGAGCGGAGAAATTGCCCTTGTGGGATTCGCCCGGAAAACGGTACAAGCTCGAATCTCAACGAATCTCGGCGGTTGGTCGATGGAGCGACCGAATCTATGCGTAGTTTCTGGCGATCGCTGAAATTCTCGTTGGTGTACCGGACCCGGCTCATCTTATCGGTCTTCTGCGCGCTGATGGTGGCCGTGTTCTGGGGGGCCAACATTTCCAGCGTCGGGGCCGTCCTGACCATCCTCGCCGACAACAAAACGCTCCAGCAATGGGTCGATGAGAAAATCGAGCACCTCGACGCCAATGCGAAGAAAAAAGAGAAGGAACGGATCATCATTCAGGAGCGCCTGACGGCCGTCGAGGACGACCCGAACGCGGTCGACCGGGAGAACGTCAAGCGAGGGCTGAACAAGAAGCTCGCGGAGGTCTTGGGCGACCAGAAGGATATCAACCGGAAGCTCTACTGGACTCAACTCCTGAAGATGCAGGTGATCCGTTTCTTGCCGAATGACCAATTTCAGACGTTCGTCTGGATCATGGTGGCCGTCGTGATCGGCGTGGCCGTCAAGGGCGTCTTTGATTTCGGGCAAGAAGTCCTCGTCGGGGGCGTCATTAACCGCACCCTCTACGACATCCGCAACCGCATGTTTCGTTCCCTCGTTCACCAGGATTTCAGGCAGATCGCCGAAGCCGGCACGCCCGAGATCATGTCGCGGCTGACGAACGACGTGGAGCAACTCGGTCAGGGGATTAAGACCCTGTACGGCCGTCTCGTGGTCGAGCCGTTGAAGGCCATCGCCTGCCTCATCGCCGCGTGCCTCATCTCTTGGCAGTTGACCGTGGTGTTCGTCGTCCTTGTGCCCGTGGCGCTGATCATGCTGACGAAGTTGAGCCGGATGATGCGGCGAGCGGCGAAGAAGTTGCTCGAACAAATGTCGGACCTGTACCAGATCATTCGCGAGTCGTTCGACGGCATCCGCGTCGTGAAGGCGTTCACGATGGAACCCTACGAGCGCCGCCGGTTCCGCCGCGCCGCGGACCAGTACGCCCGCCGCGCGCAACAAGTCTCGAACATCGACGCCTTCTCCGGCCCCATGATCGAGTGGCTCGGCATCGTGGCCCTCGGCCTCGCGCTGACGGCCGGGGCGTACCTCGTCATCACCCAAGAGAGGCGAATCGCGGGCTTGAACATGCGGGGCGACGACCCGCTCGGGTTCACGGAATTACTGACGCTCTACACACTGCTGATCGCCGTGGCCGACCCGGTGCGGAAGTTGTCCAGCGTGTACACCAAGATTCAAGCCGGGGCCGCCGCCGCGGACCGCATCTTCGTGCTGGCCGACAAGATGCCGACGATCACCACGAACTCGGACAGCCCCGTCCTCCCACGGCACGCCAAAACCATCGAGTTCCGCAACATCACCTTCGCCTACACCCACGGGACCGAAACGCCGACGTTGAACGGTGTCAATCTCACGGTGAAGGCGGGCGAAACCATCGCCATCGTCGGGCCGAACGGCTGCGGGAAGTCCACCCTGCTCGGGTTCCTGCCGCGCTTCTACGACCCGGACATCGGCACGGTCCTGATCGACGGCGTGAACAGCCGGACGGTGAACCTCCGCAGCCTCCGCAAGCAGGTCGGCCTCGTCACGCAGAACACGGTGCTGTTCGAAGACACGATCTTCAACAACATTGCCTACGGAAAGATCGGAGCGACCAAAGAAGAGGTCGAAGCCGCCGCCAAGAAGGCGTTCGCGGAAGAATTTATCGAAGTCTTGCCGGGCGGGTACAACACGGTGATCGGCAAGACCTGGAAGCCGTCCGGCGGCCAGGAGCAGCGCCTCGCCCTCGCGCGGGCCATCCTCCGCAACCCGAGCATTCTGATTCTCGACGAGTTCACTAGCCAGATCGACCCGGAGAGCGAGGCCAAGATTCACCTCGCGATCCGCGAGTTCGTGAAGGGCCGCACGACGTTCCTCATCACGCACCGCATGTCGAATGTGGAATTCGCCGACCGGATCGTCGTGATGGACGCCGGCCGCATCGTCGCCGTCGGGTCGCACGCCTCGCTGACCGCGAGCTGTCCCCTCTACCAACGGCTCTACGACGCGCAGACGCCGCTCCGTTCCGAGGCGGCTTGAACTACTCGCGCCGCACCGCGCTGATACTCTGAAGGGGAATGACTCCCTCCGACGCGGCCCCGATGACAAGCAGTCCACCCGATCCCGTAACCTTGATCCTGCCGGTGCGGAACGCCGCCGCTCAGTTGGCCGCCGTGCTGAACGAGTGGTCGCGGTTCCTTCAAACCGAACTCGGCCGCGGGTACGACATCATCCTCGTGGACGACGGCAGCACCGACAAAACGCCGGAATTGCTGGACAACTTTCGCTCAACAATTCCCCACCTGCGATTGCTCAAGCACCCACAATCGCTCGGCTTCGGGGCCAGTCTGCGGACCGCGTTGGCGGAACCCACGCACCCCATCGTCTGCTACTCATCGCTCGACTATCCTTACACGCCGGCCGACCTGTTGAAGTTGTTGGGGCAATTGGGGAAGGTCGCCCCGGTCTTCGACGTTCCGCACGCGATCGAGGCCGTCAGTGGTTGCCGCACCGGCCGGCCGGTGCCGCCGTTCTGGAAGATCGTCGGCGGATTGTACCGCATCTTCGCCCGGATCGCCCTCGGCATTTCGCCGCCGCGGCTGCCGGGCTGGCTCGGCTTCCGCGATCACTTCCGGTCGTGGTGGCTGTGGCTGGCGATGGGCGTGCCGTTGGCGGACGTGAACTCGGCGTTCAAGGTCTTTCGCCGGTCGCTGTTCGACCGCTTCCCGATCCAATCCGACAGCGACTTCGTGCACGCCGAGATTTTCGCGAAGCTCACGTTCCTCTCCGTGCTGGTCGCGGAAGAACCGCTCTCGCCGAAGTCGGAGGCCACGCCCAAAACGTGGTGGTCCGACTTCTGGGCCGTCTTGAAGGACGCGAAGTTCCACACCCCGCTCCCCGACCTCACCCAGCCGACGGTGTCGCCGACACCGTGACGCCATGGACGCTCCCCGCCGCGAGCGCATACTCTTCGTCACCGGCAAGCTGGCCGAGGCATCATTGCGGCGCGTCCTCGCGGAGTTACGGCCGAAGGTGTCCTTCGACGCGGAGGTGGCCGTCCTGCCGATCACGGTGGCGGCGCTGATGACGACAAAGTGGGTTGCCGGCCACCTGAGCGTTCCGGAATCCGTCGATCGAATCCTGTTGCCCGGACTCTGCCGGGGCGAGGCGGAACTGGTGGCGACCGCCGCACAACGGCCGACGGCGTTCGGCCCGAAAGACCTTCGCGATTTGCCCGAACACTTCGGTCACCGTTCCGGCCCGCCGGCGGGGTACGGCAAGCACGACATCGAGATTCTGGCCGAGATCAACCACGCGCCGCAGTTGTCGCTCGATCAGATTCTCGCAGTGGCCCGTCGCTACCGCGAGAGCGGGGCCGACGTGATCGACCTCGGCTGTGATCCGGGCACGACTTGGGCCGGCGTCGGAAGCGCGACCGCGGCACTGCGAGCGGAAGGCTTCCGCGTCTCCGTTGACTCCTTCGACTCGGCGGAAGTCGAGGCGGCACTCGCCGTCGGGGCGGAACTGGTGTTAAGCGTCAACTCAACGAACGTGGCGGACGCCCGGAGGTGGCACGCACAGTTTCCGGCCGTGGAAGTGGTGGCGATTCCTGACTCGCCGAGCGACCTGGACAGCCTGCACCGCACGGTCGAGCACCTGCAAACGTGGGGCGTGAAGCACAGGCTCGATCCCATCCTCGAGCCGATCGGCTTCGGCTTCGCCACCTCGCTCGGCCGCTACATCGAAACGCGGCGGCGATACCCGGACGCCGAGATCATGATGGGTGTCGGGAACCTCACCGAACTGACCGATGTCGATTCGGCCGGCGTGAACGTGTTACTCGCGGGCTTCTGCCAGGAACTCGGCATCCGAAGCGTCCTCGCAACGGAGGTCATCAACTGGTGCCGCAGTGCGGTGAAGGAATTCGCACTCGCCCGCCGACTGGTCTTCCACGCGGTGAAGGAGAAAGTGCTACCGAAGCGACTGGAACCGAACCTCGTTTTGCTTCGCGACCCCCGGCTCGCGACGCACGGCGAGGAAATGCTCCGCGAGTTGGCGGAGCGAATCACCGACCGCAACTACCGCATCTTCGCGGAACGCGGCGAGTTGCACGTCATGAACGGCACGACGTACCTCCGAGGCACCGACCCGTTCCAAATCTTCGCAGAGTTGCTGAAACAGGACGCGCGGATCGACCCGTCGCACGCCTTCTACCTCGGCTACGAGTTCGCGAAAGCCGTCACCGCCCTGACCCTCGGCAAGAACTACGAGCAGGACCGGGCACTGACGTGGGGCTTTCTCACCGTGCCGGAAATCAGCCACCGGAACGCGGGGCTATAATACGCGCATGTCGTCGCTGCTCCCGGTGGTCGAAGAGTTAGTCCCCTGCCCCGACCCGTGGGACACGGCCCGACGGCTCGCCCACCTTCCGCACCTACTCTTCCTCGACTCGGCCGACCGCCACCCCGAACGCGGCCGGTACTCGTACGTCATGGCCGATCCGGTCGATTGGCTCACCGACCCGCGGACGATCTTCGATGAACTTCGCTTCGAGCCGACGGCCTCCGATCCGGACCTGCCGCCGTTCCAGGGTGGGTACGCCGGCCTGTTCGGGTATGACCTGGCTCACCAGTTGGAACGATTGCCCCGCGCTGCGGCCGACGAGTTCCGGATTCCGCCAGTGCGTGTGGGCCGCTACGACTGGGTCATCGCGTTCGACCATTTGCACCACCGGGCGTGGCTTATCGCACACGGGTCGGCCCGAGAAAAGGTCGCCGACATTCGCCGACACCTGCGACGCGATTCGTTTCCCGAGTGGGTACAACCGCACGCAGCAGTCGTCTCTCCGGTCATGCAGTACCCCTCGGCCGCGGGGCCGTGGATCACGTCCAACTTTTCCCGAGACGGCTACATTGCCGCTGTCCAGCGGGCGATCGAGTACGTCCGAGCGGGGGACATCTTCCAGGTGAACCTCTCGCAGCGGTTGCTCGCACCACTGTTGGGACACCCGCTGAACATTTACGGCGACCTCCGCAGCCGCTGCCCCGGTTCCTTCGCTTGCTACTTCGATCTCGGCGAGTTCCAGATCGCGAGCGCGTCGCCGGAAGAATTCCTGAACGTGAACGACGGCCAGGTCGTCACGCGGCCGATCAAGGGCACCCGCCCCCGCGGGCGAACGCCGATGGAAGACGCGGCCCGGTTGGAAGACTTGGTCAGCTCCCCCAAGGACCGGGCCGAGAACGTGATGATCGTGGACCTCCTCCGCAACGACCTCGGCCGCGTCTGCGAGTACGGCACGGTTCGCGTATCGAAAGTGTGCGAGGTGGAGAGCTACAACTACGTCCACCACCTCGTGTCGGAGGTTCGCGGCCGACTGCGATCCGGGCTGACGGCCGTGGACTTGCTGCGGGCGTCGTTCCCCGGCGGGTCCGTCACCGGCGCGCCGAAGGTGCGGGCGATGGAAATCATCGCGGAACTCGAACCGACCGCACGCGGCCCGTACTGCGGCAGCGTCGGCTACCTCGGCTTCAACGGCACGATGGGCACGAACATCTTGATCCGCACGTTCACCGCCGGCGGCGGGTGGTTGCAGTTCCCGGTCGGCGGCGGTATCGTGGCCGATTCGGACCCGATTCGCGAGTATGAAGAGACACTGCACAAGGCGGCCGGTTTACTGCGAGCACTCACCCCATGATCCTCGAAGGGTTGATCACGACGACCGCCGAAGACGGCTCGCCGCACCTCGCCCCGATGGGTCCGAGCGTGACTGCCGATATGGGGTCGTTCGTGCTGCGGCCCTTCCCCACGTCCACGACCTACCACAACCTCCGCCGGCACGGCGAGGGGGTACTGCACGTGACCGACGACGTGTTAATACTCGCACGCGCGGCCGTGGGAAAGGTGTCACACTTCCCCGCATGCCACCCGGCACAGAGGGTGCGAGGGTTTGTTCTGGACGACGCCTGCCGGTCTTTCGAGTTCCGCGTGGCGTCGATCGACGACTCGCAGCCGCGGGTCCGAATCGAGGCGGTTGTAGTCGCGGCCGCGACTCGGCGAGATTTCTTCGGGTTCAATCGCGCCAAGCATGCAGTTCTGGAAGCGGCAATCCTGGCGACGCGGTTCTCGCTGTTACCCGCGGCTGAAGTGGCGGCCGAGTTTCGGAGACTCCGCGTGATCGTGGACAAGACGGCCGGAGAACAGGAGTTCGCCGCCATGACGTTCCTGGAACAAGAGTGGGCCGAGTTTCGTACGAGGGCAGAGCGATGACGGTCGTGGCCCCGTGTCGTTTGCATTTTGGATTGTTTCACGTGCCCGTGGATGGACTGACGCACTGGCCGAACGGATCGCCACTACGGAAATTCGGCGGTTTAGGGATGATGGTGCAAGAACCGTGTGTGCGGGTGTCCGGTCTCTCCACCGCGGAATTCACTCCAGCTGTTGGGGCGCTCAGCCTCCGGGCATCAAGGTTTGCGCGAATTGTCTCGGAGAAGATAACACTACCCGACCGCTGGGGATCATACGTCCACATCCGGGCAGATGGCCCGCCGGAACACGTTGGGTTGGGCGTCGGCACGGCCCTGGGGTTGGCCGTCGTTCGGCAGGCGAGGATGTTAGTCTCGCAAGCGACGGCGTTGATGGATTCCGACGCGGGGATGGTCGGTCGCGGCAATCGTTCTGGCATCGGCTGGCACGGATTTCAGCATGGTGGCTTCATCGTCGATGACGGGAAACTCGATGACGAACTTCCGCGGATTCGCGAGCGGATCGAATTCCCCCCTGCTTGGCGGATCGTGCTGGCTCGGCCGACTGTTTCCGAGACCTGGCACGGCGAGGCCGAACGCTTCGCTTTCCACCGCCACCGCCCCGCAGTTCAAGCCCTTGACACGACCGCCCGCTTGTTGCGGCTGGCCAACGAATTCGTGATTCCTGCCTTGAAGCGAGCCGACTTTGAGTCGTTCGCTCGTTCGCTCGCCGAATTCAACCGGAATGCGGGCGAGCCGTTCCATTTGGACCAGGGTGGGCCGTATGCCAGTCCTGCCGTCGCGGAGTTGATCGATGAACTCATGAAGTGGAACGTCCGAGGCGTCGGCCAGTCGTCGTGGGGGCCGACCGTCTTCGCGTTTGCCCCGAACGAACCAGAGGCGGAACAACTGGCAGCCCGCTTGCGGATGCGGTTCCCAAACTTGGCTGATCTGTGCGTAACCGCCGCCGACAATCAGGGGGTGCGCGTTCTTAGCTAATCATCAACCGGGTCAAGCCGACCATCACAACGTCGGCGGCGAGAATCAGGAGCGAGCAAACGACAACGCTATCGGTCGCCGCGCTCCCGACATCCTCCGACCCGCCCCGCGTGGTCAGCCCGATGTAGCACCCGGTCACGCCCGTCAGAAAGCCGAACGCGAGGGTCTTCAACAACGCGGGTACGACATCCCTCAGGTACAACTCGCGGAGAACCGCGGTCTGGTACTTCAACCAGGTCGTCTGCCCGACGATCATTTCGGCCACGAACCCGCTGCTGATCGAGAGCGTGGCAATGAGCACGTGCAACAACGGCACGGCCAGGATGCAGGCCAGAACCCGTGGCGCGACTAGCCGGCGGAGTGGAGAAACGCCGAGCAAGACCAGCGCGTCGATCTGCTCGTTGACCCGCATGGCCGCCAGTTCCGCGCCGAGGCTTGCCCCGGTGCGGGCCGCGACGATCAACCCGGCACCGATCGGCGCGAGTTCCATCAACACGGCCGCGGCCAAAAACGTGGGCAGAAATTCGACCGCCCCCGTTCCGGTTCGCTCCAAGACACCGCGGGTGTGCATCCAGATGACGACCCCCAGCGCTAACCCCGTAACGGCCGCGAGGGGCAGCCCGCCGACGAGGACGCGGTACAGTGGTCTTACCCAACGAGAAGGCCGGAAGAGCGTCGGCAGAAGGGACAAAAAGGAAGCCGCTGCGAACGTCGTCCAGTATCCGACGTTGGCCAGGTGGTTCATGATGAGCCGGGTTTCGTGGCCGCGAACGTCCAGTGGCGGTCCGACGTTTGGCGGGCCGCCTCACCGTCGAACCCGAGGCCACGGACAATCGACCGAACCTCGTCGAGCGTCAGGGCCGCCCGCAGGGAGTTCGCAAAGAGAGCTCTCTGCGAGTCATTCGCCCCGGCAGCGTGAAGATTGACGAGGCGGTCCAATTCCTCTCGCATGGCCGGCCGCAGCAAGTCGCGGACGAACAACGTACCGCCCAGCCGACAAACCCGGACCATCTCGGCGAAACAGGCGGTCGGTTCCGGGATGTGGTGAATGATGCTGTTGGAAACGACGGCCCCGAACCGCCCGGCCGGGTAAGGAAGATCGCGGCCGTTGACACGTTCGAGCGTAATCCGGCCCGCGAAACCGGCCGTCGTAACATTTCGCGAGGCCAACTTCAACATGGCCTCGGACAAATCGACGGCAACGATCTGAACGGCCGGGGACTGGCGACACAGTTCGATTGGGATTTGGGCCGTGCCCGTGCCGACGTCGAGGACCGGATTCAGGACGGCCGGAAACACCGAAAAAAAATCCGCGGCGAACGCCCGGTTCACCGCGGAATGGTCCATCGCGTCGTAGTCGTTCGCTTCGTCTTCGGTGTCCATCGCCTCGGGTTCGAGAACGCGGTCGAGCATGATCGAGACCTCGCGACACTACCCCGACATCGTCCAAAGCGTCACACGGTGCAACACTCTTCACGACGGTGTCGGGCGTCCGTCCCCTCCGCCCGACGTTCGAGTTCCTGCCGGCACTCGGACAGCAAATCCTCACGCAATTCCCAGTTGTGAACGCCGGACCGATCCCATTCCAGGAGGAGCGCCGAGGTGGCCGGATTCATGCGGGCAATCTTCGTCAGCCAAACAACACCGGCCTCGGCGTGGAGGGCTTGCGTCTGCGGATGGTGCCACGCCAAGTGGGTCGCGAGGCACCCTTGCGAGGCACACCGGGAGAATGCACCGTGGATCAACAGAGGGCTTCCTTGTTCCAACAAGGAAACCATCCGCGTAAGCCCATTGCTCGTGGCGTTGGGCAGCCAGCGCGCGCGAAATTCCTTGACGGCCGATGACAGAGACATCGTCACTCCTCCCGCATCGACGGATGAAGGACAAATTAGCCGAATCCGTTTCGGACTAACGGTCGTTTGTTAAATTAACGTCCTGGTATTCCAGTACCAAAACGTCGGGGGACTAGTGCTGTGGCTGGCGATAAACTCGACCGCCGAGGTGAGAATTAGGCGGTTCACAGCAGGTTGACGTGGGCATCATAGTCCCCGACTATGGGAAGTGTCAAGAAGCTGTCCCCCTGCCCAAGCTGGTTTGCCCCTCGCGGAGGATGCCCCTACCCCAGACTTGGCGCACGGATCAGCACTTACGTTCACTGAATTATTTCGATGAATTTTCGGAATCGGAAGGCTCAAGAATTGAACGTCCGTACACAATTCGCGGGCCAAAATAATAACAACTAGTGTTTGATATCGAGAATCTACAGTTGTTAAATCTTGTGCGGTATTGTTATTTATAATGAGCAAAAATAAGCCGTGCAGTGACAAAAGCTCACTGCACGGCCTAGTTACTCACACGTCTACTATTGAATTACTGTCGCTCGGGGCGAAGACCACGGACGACGGCTCCGGCCTTCCACATTTCGCTCTCGGCAATCTCTTTCAATTCCTTTTCTAACGACTGCCGATAGTCAGGCTTGCTGTTCGCTTCCAACGTCCGCCGCGTTTCTTCGCCGGTCTTCACCGACTCGTAAAGCGATTCGAAAACAGGCTTGCTGGCGTCGCGGAACTTCTTGAACCAGTCCAGCGCGCCGCGTTGAGCGGTCGTCGAACAGTTCGCGTACATCCAGTCCATGCCGCGTTCGCCGATCAGCGGGTAAAGGCTCTGCGTGGCTTCCTCGACCGTTTCGTTGAACGCCTCGCTCGGGCTGTGGCCCTGTGCGCGAAGGACTTCGTACTGGGCCAGCCACAGGCCGTAGATGGCCCCCATCAGCACGCCGCGCTCGCCGGTCAAGTCCGAGAACACTTCCTTTTGGAAGGTCGTCTCGAAGAGGTAGCCGGAACCGATGGCCACGCCGAGCGCCAGGCACCGTTCCCGCGCGCGGCCGGTCGCGTCTTGGTGGATCGCGAAACTGCTGTTAATCCCGCGGCCTTCCAGGAAGAGCCGGCGGACGGTCGTGCCCGACCCCTTCGGGGCGACGAGAATCACGTCGATGTCGGCCGGCGGGATGACGTTTGTCTGGTCCTTGTAGACGATGGAAAAGCCGTGGCTGAAGTAGAGCGCCTTGCCCTTCGTGAGCAGCGGCTTCAGCTTCGGCCACATGTCCTTTTGGCCCGCGTCGGAGAGCAAGTACTGGATGACCGTGCCCTTCGCGGCCGCCTCTTCCGGATCGAACAGCGTCTCGCCGGGAACCCAGCCGTCTTCGAGGCACAGGTCGTAGGCCTTGCCGCCCTTCCGCTGGCCGACGATCACCTTGACGCCGTTGTCCCGCATGTTCAACGACTGACCGCGGCCCTGAACGCCGTAGCCGAGGACGGCCACGGTTTCGTTGGCGAGGATTTGCTTCACCTTCTCCGGCGGGTAGTCGCTGCGTTCGATGGCGACTTCTTTGAACTCGTTGACGATCATGTCCTTCATCGCGGGTCAACCTCAAGTGGGAGGAGAGAACAGGCTAGAGAGAAGGTATTCGCCGGATCGCTCGTCGTCAAGAATCTTGACGTCAAGATACTTTCGCCTAAACCATCCGCATGGGAGCTGACAGCGACGTGATCGACCGCATGATCGCCGACTGGCAACAGGTCCGGCCGGACCTGGATGCGTCGCCTCTCGGCGTTATCGGCCGCGTGATCGTTCTCGCCCGGCACCTCGAACAGAGCGTGGAGACGGTCCTGAAAGTTCATGGCTTGAGTCTGGGGCAGTTCGACATCCTCGCCACACTCCGACGGCACGAATCAAAGGGCGGGCTGAACCCAACGCAACTCTGCGAAAACGTGATGCTGACGTCGGGGGCCATGACCTCCCGTCTGGATCGATTGCAAGAAGCCAAGTTGATCGCCCGGCAGGCGGACCCTGCCGACCGCCGTGGCGTGGTCGTCGTCCTGACGCCGAAGGGGCGGAAGTTGATCGAAGCGGCCACGGCCACACGGTTCGAGGAGGCTGCCGATTCCCTTCCGAAGCTCAGTCCAATGGAAATGTCGAAGCTCGAAGCCGGCCTTCGAACGTGGCTGGCGCAGTATTCGTGACCGTTACTCGTCCACCACGTCTTCGAGCAGCGAAATTGCGATCACGTCCTGGCGGTTGAGCAGCACCCGCTTCCGGTTCCGCTTCACGCCGGTCGAGACGGCCGCCGCAACGTAGTTCTCGCGCGTGCTGTCAGTATCGCGGAGGTCATGCAAGTCACAACTTCTCATTTCGAGGAAGTGGTCGTCGACGGACTTCAACAGCCCGAGGCAAACGAACTCGCTGCGGAAATCGACGACGACCTTCTGCCCGACGAATTCGTTCAACATGTCCGCCCTCCGAAATCGGTCTCGCGTGGTCGGGAGAGTTTGTGTATGAATCCCGATCCAGATTCTCTAGCCGGACGCGGACGGAGGAATTCGGTTGACGCGACGACAATTACTCCTGGTCCTCGGCATCTTCGCGGCCTACTGCGGCCTCACGCAGGTCGTGCCGCCGTTCGACGACGAGTTTTACTACTGGTGCTGGACCGAACACCTGCAACTCAGTTACTACGACCACCCGCCGATGACGGCGTACCTCATCAAGGCCGCGACGGTCGTGTTCGGAGATACGCTATTCGCCGTCCGTCTGCCGGCCTGCCTTTCGACGGCGGTCGTGTTCGCCGTAGTCCTGGCGCTCTCGCGGCCGAAGTCCGTCGCGTGGTGGCTTTTGGTCACGCCGTTATTCAACTTCGGGGCCGTCATCGTGACGCCTGATACGCCCCTGTTGATGTTTTGGGCCGCTTACCTGTACTGGCTGGTCCACGTCCATCGGCAGTTGACGCCGCCGGAGGG
Source organism: Limnoglobus roseus (assembly GCF_008254045.1). Taxonomy (GTDB): domain Bacteria; phylum Planctomycetota; class Planctomycetia; order Gemmatales; family Gemmataceae; genus Limnoglobus; species Limnoglobus roseus. The sequence continues at coordinate 6,365,874 of NZ_CP042425.1, forward strand.
CGAGGGGCATGTCCCCTTCTGTAACTGGCTGATCGGCGGCGCGCTGCTCGGTTGTGGCGTGCTCGGCAAGTACACGACCGGCCTCGCCGTGCCCGCGGGGTTCGTGACGTTCCTGCTGGTCGGGCAGTGGCGAAAGTGGTTCTTCGGGTACGTCTTCCACGGCGTTATCGCGTTCCTGGTCGCGTCACCGATCCTCATCCACAACATCCGGCACGATTTCATTCCGCTGCTCTACCAGTGGAAACACTCGATGAGCACGATCGACCCGGGACTGAAACGGTTCGGGGAATTCGTCGGCATTCAAATTCTGCTCTTCGGCACGATGCCGTTCGCGCTCTTACCGTGGGTGTTCCTGAACTGGCGGCGGCTGGCCACCGACCCGCGGTTGCGGGTGTGCCTGTGCCTGTACGGGTTCCCGTTCCTGTTCTTCTTGTACAAAGCGACTCGCGGGCCGCTGGAAGGGAACTGGGCGCTGGTCAGCTACATCGCCTTCTGGCCGCTGGCGGCGGAATGGTACGCCAGCGTGCAGCACAAGCAGTTCTGGCGGCGGGCGATGCCGGCGGGTTTCCTTGTCCCGGCCATCGCAACGGTGTTGGCCGCTGTTCACCTCGTACATCCGCTCTCGTTCATCAAGCCGCTAGACGATCGGCTGACCCGGCAGGTCGAAAAGCACGAACTCGCGAAGCGGATCAAGGCGGAAGTGGACCAGCTCCCGGAGCACCTGCCGGTGTACGCCGATTCTTACCAGTGGGTGGCGCTGTTGCGGTTCTGCGGCGTGGACGCGCACCAGATCGATGGCATCACCCGGCCGAGCCACTTCACGCAGCGGCCGGAACAGTTCACCGACGTGCCGCACGGCTATATCTTCTGGAACGGCGACCCGTGGACGTTCGATCCCGAAGCGCCGAAGCGGAAGTTGCTGCCCGCCAAGGGACTGACGGAACGGAAGCCGCTCAAGGTGTTCCCGCTGAACGTGCGGGGCGAGTTGATTACCGGCTTCATTTTGTGGGAATACCGGCGATAATCCGCACTCCTGAATCGGTCGCAAACCCTGTATTTTAAAAGGGAATACAGGGTTTTTCGTTCTCCACTCTGCCCTGCTTCAAACCCGCAGTACAGCCAATGCCACGCGAGCAGGGCTTTCGTGCCGCTCGCCAGTTTCGCATCGTTGCCTGGCATGACGTGCGCGTAAAACTGATCGCTTCGGAGGATAGGTCGCATGGATGCGTACATCTGCCCCCTGATCGTCCTTGCCGTCGTTCTCGCCTTCGCGGGCCTCTTCGCCCTTTCGCTGATTCTGGAAGGGCGGAAGATTCAGGCACTTTGCCACGACGGCGTCGAGGCGATCGCCGTCGTCGTGAGCAACTCGTTGGTCGTAACCCAGCACGCGGAGCGACGCCGGACCGTCACCTATCGCTTCTCGGACGGCACGGGCCAAACCCGAATCGTTGTGTTCAAATCGACCGGTGGGCATGAAGGATCGCTGGCCGGGTTGGCCGCGGGCGACCCAATCTCAATCGTCTATCTGCCCCACAACTCCGCCGTCAGTAGGCCAAAAGTCGTGGTGGACGATCACCGGGCGGCGTTTCGGAAGTAAGTCGGCCATCGCCGGGGTGACGCGGGGTGGCGCGATAAACGAGAAGGGGCGGGTCGAAGAACTCGACCCGCCCCTCGCAATTTCGCCGACTTTGTTACATGAACTTCGTATGGCCCGGTCGCGGGACCGGACCGACCTTGTGTTCACCCTTCAGCGTCAGATCCTTCGGCATCGTGTCGTCCTTGCTGGCGACGCCCTTTTCCCACGTCAGCGAGGTGCCGGTGTAGGTGGACATCCGGCCCAGGATCGCGGTCATGGTGCTTTCCGTGACCTGTTGCAACTCGTTGACGTGCGTGCCGCCCGCCTTGATGTTGGCGATCAGGTCGATGTGCTCCTGGACGTACGGCGAGGTGTCTTCCCGGTCCTTCTCGGCCGAGTAGATTTCCTTGCCGTTCAGGGTGAAGTAGCCGCCGCTCGCGGTGCGGATGGTGCCCTTCGTGCCAATCACGCACTCGGACACGTCGCCCGGACCGGGGTAGTGCCGGCAGTAGCTGGCGATCTTCACGCCGTTCGGGTATTCGTATTCGACGGCGAAGTGGTCGAAGATGTTGCCGACGTCCTGCGGGTCACCGTCCGGGCGGGCGTTCGTGCCGCCCATCCGCCCGCCCATGCCCGTCGCTTTAATCGGGTGCGCGCCGACGAACCAGTTGGTCACGTCGAGGTTGTGGACGTGCTGTTCGACGATGTGGTCGCCGCACAGCCAGACGAAGTGGTACCAGTTGCGGAGTTGGTATTCGATGTCCGACTCGCCCTTGTTCCGCTTGTTGAACCAGATGCCGTCGTTGTTCCAGGCGCAGCGACCGCCGACGATCTCGCCGATGTCGCCGTTCTTGATCCGCTTGGCAACTTCGACGTACGACTTCTGGTGACGGCGTTGCGTGCCGGCCACAATGGCGAGGTTCTTCTTCTTCGACTCTTCGGCGAGTTCCAGGCAGCGGCGGATGCCGGGGCCGTCAACCGCGACCGGCTTCTCACAGAAGATGTGCTTGCCCTTCTCGACGGCGTAACCGAGGTGAACGGGGCGGAAGCCGGGGGGCGTGGCGAGGATCACGAGGTCCACGCCGGAGTCGATGACTTGCTTGTAGGCGTCCAGACCGCTGAAAGCCCGTTCGCCGATGTCGGCTCGTTCCTTGTACTGCTTCTTAAGCGAGTCGGCCTGCCCCTTCGAGCGGGCTTCGAACACGTCGCCGACCGCATGAACCTGGACACTCTTGTCGGCCTTCAGACAGTCGCGGATGGCCCCGCTCCCGCGGCCGCCGCACCCGACCAGACCGACCTTGATGATGTCCGAGCCGGCCGCGCGAACGGCCGGGATGGAAGTCGCGGCAATCGCGGCCGTGGCGGCAACGCTACCGGCCTTGATGAAGTCGCGACGATTCGATTCGCTCATGGAGAGTCTCCGAATAACGGGGAAAAGGATGGTTGAGATTAACAACAACGGCGAACGCGGGCAACCATTTCTCGCGTCTAATCGATCGGGTCGTTTTCGACCTTCTTCGTCACCATCGGCTTCAGGCCGATCAGGTCTTTCTGCTCCTCGACCGGCAGGCACACGCGGAAGCCGATCTGGTCCATCAGCGTCAGCCACCAGATGCTCCGCGGCGATTGCGGATCTTTCCGCATCCACTTCGGGTCGGACGATAGGCGGACGGCCGAGCGCAACTTGTCGGCGTTGTCCTTGAACGAGCCGCCGCGGCAAACGTGGCTCCACTTCTTGTCCGTCGGCTTGTTCACCGGCTGGAGTTCCGGCGACTTCTTGTAGAACTCGGCGTCGTACTGGTCGAGGCACCACTCGGCCACGTTCCCGTGCATGTCGTGGATGCCGAAGGCGTTCGGCTTCTTGCTGCCGCACTTGGTCGTGGTGCCCTTCTGGTGTTCGTCGTCCTTCTCTGTGTTCCCTTGGAAGTTCGCGTAGTCGCCCAGCGTCGCGGGGTCGTTGCCGAAACTGTAGGCGGTCTTCGACCCGGCCCGGCAGGCGAACTCCCACTCGGCTTCCGTCGGCAGGCGGTAACCCTTCTTGGTCATGATCCGGAGCCAGTGGCAGTACATCATGGCCGCGTGATGGCTCATGCAGATCGCTGGGTGGTCCTCGTGCGGGTGCTTGTAGTCTTCGTGTTCATACGTCGGCGTCGGTCGGCTGAGGGCGTCCGATGTCTTCGGGAACGGTTCCTTCGCGGGGTACTCGATTACGTCCTGGTTCTTCGTCCAGCGGTCGAACTCGTCCCACCGAACTTCCGTCTTGCCGATCCAGTACGGCTTGACGATCACCTTGTGCTGCGGCCCCTCGTCGGCGTTCCGCCCCTCTTCCGATTCCGGGCTGCCCATCAGGAACTCGCCGCCCGGCACGTAGATCATCTCGAAGGTAATGCCGCCCGGGAGTTCTTCTTTGAAGTTCTTCGCGGGCAGGTCGAGCCTCACCGGCACCTTGGCTTCGGCCGGCGTCTCGAGCGCCTTGGGAATGTCCTGAGCCGGCACGAGTGCCGCGGTGAGTACCAGAGCCGGGAGCGTGACGGCGGCCAGAAGTTTCAATCGGCGGGTCATGCTGATAGAGTCTCAGTGAGAGAAAAGGGTCCGCGGGAATCGTTCGACGGAGGCGATGTCATGAACCGTCTGGTGGCGACAGTTTTGACTCCGTTCGTTATAGCAGTTTTACTCGGGTCGGGACAATTATCCGCGGCCGACCCGCGGCGGTTCGAGTTCGAAGAACCGCACATGGGGACGGTCTTTCGGATCGTCTTCTACGACACCGATAAGGATGACGCGATCACCACCGCGACGGCCGCTTTCAAGCGCGTCCGCGAACTCGAAGCGGTCATGAGCGACTACAGCCCGAGCAGCGAGGTCATGAAGTTGTGCGTGGCGAACGACCGCGATCCGGGCAAGGCGTTCGCCGTCAGCGACGACCTGGCGCGCGTGCTGGGTCACGCGCTGGGAACGTCGAAACTCTCCGACGGTGCGTTCGACGTGACCGTGGGGCCGCTCAGCAAGTTGTGGCGGGAAGCGCGCAAGGCTAAGACGATGCCGGGTGAGGAACAGCGAACGGCCGCGCTCGCGAGGGTGGGCTGGCAGAACGTCGAACTGGACCGCGAGAAGAAGACCGTTCGCCTGAAGCTACCCGGCATGAGGCTCGACTTCGGCGGTATCGGTAAGGGCTTCGCCGCCGACGAAGTTCTCTCCATGCTGAAGAAGAAAGGTCGCTCCCAGGCGCTCGTCGCGGCCGCCGGGGACATCACGGTTGGCGACCCGCCGCCGGGCAAGGACGGGTGGGTCATCGACATCGAGCCGATTGGGAAGGGGAAGCCGACGAAAGCCGTCAAGCTGGCCAACGCGGCCGTTTCCACGTCCGGCGACCTGTTCCAGTTCGTCGAGATTGGCGGCGTCCGGTACTCGCACCTACTCGACCCGAAGACCGGCCTCGGGCTGACCGGCTTCCGCCGGGCCACGGTCATTGCACCGACCGGGTGGCAGGCCGACAGTTTGACGAAGGTGGTCAGCCTGCTGCCGTCGGCCGAGGCGGTGAAGCGCATCGAGAGAATCGAGAAGGCGGCGATGTACCTCGTCGTGAAGGAGAACGCGGACGCCAAAAAAGTGGCGACCGCGTCGAGTCGATTTTCGTCATTCGTGGCGGAGAAATGACCGCTCGTATTCGCGCACCCGTTCGTCGCGTTGTTCCGCGGTGGTCGCCGCGAGCGTGACGTGGCCGATCTTCCGCCGGGCACGCGGTTCCTTGCCGTACCAGTGGACTTTCGCGTGCGGCAGTTTCAGCACGTCCACGACGGGCGGGTGGTCCCCAATCCAGTTGAACATCACCGAGTGGCCGACCGCTTCAACCGAGCCGAGGGGCAGACCGGCCACGGCCCGCATGTGATTCTCGAACTGACTCGTCACGGCCCCGTCGATGGTCCAGTGGCCAGAGTTGTGAACCCGCGGGGCCATCTCGTTGGCGACCAACTGTCCGCCAACCTCGAACAGTTCGATGGCCAACACGCCGACGTAATTCAACTCGGTGAGTACCCGCTTCGCGTACTCCTCGGCCTGGCGTTGGGCGGCCTCATTCAAGCGCGGGGCCGGGGCGATCGATTTGCGGAGCATCCCGTCGCGGTGTTCGTTCTCGGTGAGCGGGTACACCGCGATCGTGCCGTCCCGCCCGCGAACGGCGAGGACCGACAACTCGCGGACGAACGGGACCATGCCTTCCAGGATCAGCGGCCGGCCACCGAGCGATTCCCAGGCGGCGACGGCCTCCGCGTCCGTCCGCAGCACCGCCTGCCCCTTGCCGTCGTAGCCGAACCGTCGCGTCTTCAGGACCGCGGGAAGTTTGATCGAACGGATCGCCGCGTCGAAGTCTTCGCGCGTGTCCACGGCCGCGAACGGGGCGGTGGCGATGCCGCGGTCGCGGAAGAACGACTTCTCGACGAGCCGATCTTGCGACACTTCCAGGGCGGCGGGCGGCGGGAACACCGGCAGCCGCTCGGCAAGCCAACGGGCCGATTCAACGGGGACGTTCTCGAACTCGTAAGTGACGACGTCCGAAACCTGGGCCAGTTTGTAGAGGGCCTGGTAGTCTTCGAACTCGCCCCGAACGTGGTCGCAGACTTGGGCCGCACACGGGTCAGGGGACGGGTCGAGGACGGTGCAGCGAATGCCGAGGGGGTGGGCGGCGAGGGCCAGCATTCGACCGAGTTGCCCGCCGCCGAGGATGCCAACTCTCACGTCATGATCCGTGGGTCTGGGTTGTCGATTACGTCCTGCGTCTGGTGACGGCGGAATTCTTTGAGCCGCTCGCGGAGGTGCGGGTACTTTGCCCCGAGGACCGCGACCGCCAATAAGGCGGCGTTCTTCGCGCCGCTCTTGCCGATGGAAAGGGTTCCGACCGGCACGCCGCCCGGCATTTGCACGATCGACAGCAGCGAATCGACGCCTCGCAGGATGGCCGATTCGACCGGCACGCCAAAGACGGGCAGGACCGTCTTCGACGCGCACATGCCCGGCAGGTGGGCCGCCCCCCCTGCCCCGGCGATGATGATTTCCAGGCCGCGTTCCTCCGCGCTCTCGGCGTAGTCGAACAGCTTGTCCGGCGTGCGGTGGGCCGAGACGACGACGACCTCGTGCGGGACCTGGAAGCGGCTAAGGATTTCGCCCGCCGCTTCCATCGTCGGCCAGTCCGAGCGCGACCCCATGATAACGCCCACCAGGGGGCGAGTGGGCATCTCAGGGGTGGCGGGGGCGTCACTCACTTGATCGGCTGCCAGTGCCGGCCGGTTTCTTCGAGGAGCTTGTCGGCCGCGGCGGGGCCTTGCGAACCGATCGGGTAACTCGACGCCCGCACCTTGTCGTTCTTCTGCGTCGCCGTGATGATCGGGTCCATGATTTCCCACGCCCGCTCGATCTCGTCGCTACGTATGAACAGCGACGCCTCGCCCTGGATCGAATCGAGCAGCAGGCGTTCGTAGGCTTCCGGCAGCGCTTGCGTTTCGTAGGCTTCGCGGTAGTTGAAGTTCAGGTCGCGGGGCTTGAGGTGGACACCGTCCACGTCCGGCACCTTCGTCTGGAAGTTCAGTTGGATGCCCTCGTTCGGTTGCAACACCAGGGTCATCCGGTTGCACTGCAACACCTCGCCCTTTGGCAGTGGGAACATCAAGTGAGCCGGGCAACGGAACTGGATCATCACCTCGCTGTAACGGGCTTTCAGCCCCTTCCCGGACCGCACGTAGAACGGCACGTTCTTCCAGCGGGCGTTGTCCACGAACAACTTGATCGCCGCGTAGGTCGGCGTCCGCGAGTCCCGCGGGACGCCGGCCTTTTCCAGTTCGTCGAGGTAGCCCTCGTACTGGCCGACGGCGACGCTGCTCGGCATCTCCTCCTCGCTCGGGATGCGGATGCTGTCCAGCACCTTCATCTTCTCGTTACGGAGGTGGTCGGCGTTGAACTTCGACGGCCCTTCCATCGCGACCAGAGCCATGACTTGCAGCAAGTGGTTCTGGAACATGTCCCGCAGCACGCCGCTCTTGTTGTAATAGTCGAGGCGGTTCTTCACCGTGACTTGCTCGGCCACGGTAATCTGCACGTGGTCGATGTACTGGTAGTTCCAGAGCGGTTCGAACAGCGTGTTCGCGAACCGGAACACCAAGATGTTCTGCACCGTCTCCTTGCCGAGGTAGTGATCGATGCGGTAGATCTGGCTTTCCTGGAAGTTCTCGTGTAGGCACTTGTTCAGTTCCTTGCCCGACTCCAGGTCGTGGCCGAACGGCTTCTCGACCACCAACCGCCGGAAACCGCCCTTCTCCTTCGCGTACCCGCCCTGGCCGAGCGAGGCCACGAGCGACGGGTAGTATTCCGGCGAAACTGAGAGGTAGTACACCCGCGACCCGCCGGCCTCGCCCTCAGTCTTCTCGAACCACTTCGTCAGCGGTTCGAGGCCGCCCGGCTTGGTGCCGTCGGACGAGACGTATTCGATCCGCTGCGCGAACTTGGCCCACTCGGTGTCGTCCCACGTCTCCTTCGCGGCGACCATGATTTCCTTGACCTTTGGCGCAACCAATTCGCGGAACGAGTCGGCCGTGTGGGCCGTGCGGGCCGTCCCCACGATCTTCGCATCGGCCGGCAGGCGGCCGCGGCGGTCGAGGTTGAACAGGGCCGGGATCAGCTTGCGAAACGTCAGATCGCCCGTTGCACCGAAGATCACAATCGTCAGCGGGGTGGCCATGAGTGTCCGCGGGGTTAAGTAATGGGACGACAGCCGCCGTTGCGAGCGGGTGTTCCGTGGCATCGTATCCAACGGCCCGACAGGTGCAAGAAATCACCCGCCGCGGCCGGCCAGATTCTTCGAAATGGGTCTGCACGAACCGGTGCGAGTCGGGCGTCGCGCGGCGCTACTTCCGCCGACTCTTGTAGACTTCACTCGCCCGCAGCAGGATCTCCTGCTCCGTCGGCGTGAGACTGGCCTTGCCGTGCTGGGCGACCTTGCTCAACACCTGATCGAGTTGCGCCTCAAGGTATTCGTGTACCGTGGCCGGCGACGTGATCGCGGGCGTCGGGACAGGTTCCGGGGGTTCCGCGGGCCGTCGGAGGTCGATCGGGGTGGACGGTTCCGGCGGGTCGTCCTGAAAGAGCGGCCGGCTCTTGATCGGCGACCGCGTTTGCGTTTTCCGCAACCCCGGCAGGTCGGGAATCCAGTTCGAAACGCGCCAGTGGTTCTGGTGGTAGGCGAACGCGAACGCGGCCCCGGACAGGGCCGAAATCGCACCGAACGCCTGCCGCGGGTTCAGGGCGAACAGGGCGAGGTTGACGAGGATGATGACCGCAGCCAACGGAGCGGCCCGCACCGACCCGAAGAGCAGCGGCACCTGCGAGTTGGGGGCGTGCAGTGCGAACAACACCATGACCGCCACCACCGGTCCGCTACACCCGTACCCCGGATCGGGCGGCTCGAAGTTGAATGGGCGGAAATAACTGACCGCGAACAGTGCGAGTTGCGTGACGAGGCCGGTCAGCACGTAGTACCAGAACATCTCTTTCGGGCCGTAAGTGCCTTCGACGCTCCGGCCGCAATAAGCCAGAATGACGAGGCTGGCCGCGAACAGCCAGAGGTTCTGGGCGGGGTGGTGCAGGAACAGCGACGTGAGCAACCGCCAGACTTCGCCGTCGAGAATCTTATCGAGCGAGAAGCCGCCCCAGTACAGAAGGGGATCGTAGTACGTTAGGTACTCGCGGATGTTGATCATCGCGAGTTGAAGGAAGAACACGGCGACCATCACCCCGATCAGGCCGAGGGTGACGGGGCCGATCTGCCACACCTCGCGACGGGCGTGTTCTTCACGGTAGTATTCGCGGTCGTAAAGTCCCATCGTCGGTCCGCGGTGACGGGGCACGGTTTTAGCTGAGTGTAGCAAAGTTCCTGCGGGCGGAAAACGAATTCTCCGCCCGCGGCGGGTTACGGCTTCTTCGGCTGCGGGAGCGGAATCTTGTCGAGCAGCCCGCCGAGCGCCCCCTTCCCGACGTCTTTCATCACGTCCTTCGTCACGTCTTCGGTGAGTTGCTTGACCGCCACCTGGAACGCCTTCGGGTCGAGTTGCGGCTTGCCGATCGTGCCGCGGACGGGCACCTTGATCCGCTTGCCCGCCAGGGCCTCGCGAATCTTCGGGTTGTTCTTCAGCAGGCCGCCGATGGCGTTGTCGGGCAACGGCACGTCGGCGACCATGTTCAACTCGCCGTTCACCGACACCGCTCCGGACGTGATGATGGTGATGTTCTTCGCGCTCAGCGTCAGGTTCTCGTGGTGGACCCAGCCGTTCTCGAACTTGATTGGCACTTCCTGCGGCTTGTTGTCCCGGTTCAGCGAGAACGTCGTATTCTTGGCCCCCAGCATGGTCGCGATCTCGGTGATGACCGGCCCCGGCCCGATCTGAACTTCGTGCAGGGTCAGTTTGCCCTTCATGCTCCCCGTTTCCGGGTTCGCGAGCGGGATGCGATTCTCTTCCAGGTCGAGCGAAATCGTCCCTTGCGTTTCCGTCGAACGGGCGAACGCAGGCAGGACGTAACCGAGGGCGTCGGCACAGGCGGCCGGAGTCAACTTCGCCTTGTCGATGACCTTGCCCTTGGCGAGCGTCAGTTCGTTGCCGGTGGGAGCGAACCGCACCGTGGGTTCCAACCGCACCTTTCCCGTCTGGCCGAAGTTGGCTTCAAGCGGGTCGATGGTCATCACACCCTTGTCAAGTTTGGCCGAGAGTTGCGACTGGCCCACGTCGAAGCCGTAGGCCTTCAGCGATTGCCACGCGAGCGAGGCGTTGCCGTTCAGGTCGCCGAACGGTGACGCCTGCTTGACCGGCGTCGTGTTCACCGCCAAGCCCTCAACCCCGGCCGACAACTTGCCGGTGGCGCGGAAGTCGCGTGTGTCCTTGCCGTTGATCTGGAAGCTCTGGCCGAGGAACTTCTTCAACTGCGGTTCCAGCGTGGCCAGGTCGTAGGTGAGCTTCCCGCTGATGTCCAGGTCCGAGACGGTCGTGGCCTGATTGATCCGGCCAGTCGCGTCGACCTTCAACCCGTCTGGCCGTTGGACGAGCGCCCGTTCCAGTTGGAGGTTGTCCGCGACGATGTCGTAAGCCCCCTTCGCCACGATGCTGACCTTCTCTTCCGCCCACGTCGGCTTCTGCGGATGGCCGAGCGAGAACTTTTGCACCGGCAGCGTCGCGTCGAATGCGTAGGAGTTCCCGACCGTCTTCACCTCGACGTGCCCGTTCACGACGGTGCCGTCGATGCGGTCCGACAGTTTCGGGTCGGTCTGGAGTTGCAGCACTTGCTGTAGCCGCGCGAGGTTCGCGTTGAGGTCGGCCGTCAGCTCGATGCCGTAGCTGCCGTCGGGTTGCGGCACGAGCTTCATCGGCTTCACGGCAGCGGCCACCGTCGGCGTTTGCAGCACGAGAATCGGAAACTCGATGAGGCCCGTATTGCGATAGACCGTGCCCGTCGTTGGGCTGATGACCAGCTGCGACTCGTCGAGCTTCACGCCGTAGCCGGTGAACTTGGCGTCCCTCAGATCGGCGGTGACCTTGTCGAGCGCGAGCGTCTCGGCATTGATGGTCACGTTGCCCGCGATCGTCCCGCGGCCGCCGATGCGAAGCGACTTGGGGATCGACACGAACGACGACACGCGGCCGACCCAGCGTTCCAGGTCGCCGGTGATCTTCGCATCGGCCTTCCCGTTCTGGGCGGCCTTCAGATCGGCGATCGGTTCGAGCAGTAGCACCTCGGCGGTTTCTTGTCCGGCGGTCACTTTCACGTTGCCGCGGTCGAGCCTCGTGGCCGTGGCGTTGAAGAACGCGCCGTCGGCATTGAAGGTCGCCGTCAGGTCCGGCTCCTGAAACCGCCGCGCCCCGTCGGAGAAGTCGAGGTTCGTCAACTTCAGCGTGCCGTTGACGTTCGACACGTCGTTCCGCGTTTGCGTCACCAGACTCAGCTTTGCGGTGCCGCCCAACTGAAGGCCGGTCAGGTCGATAAAATCGCCGAGTCGCCGCGTGAGTTGGTCCAACGAAGCATCGGCCGTGAGGGTGAAGTTGTCGACGGTCCCCTTCCCCGTCACGGTGGCGAACTCGGCCTTCGCGTCGAGGCGGTCGAAGACGGGCATTTTCTCTTTCGTCAGCCGGCCCGCGAACGAGAGGGTCAGCGGTTGCTCCCACGCCAGCGGCTTGCCGTCGCGGACACCGCGGAGGGCCGACGCCCCGAGTTGGCCGTCCCAGGTCACGCCGTTCGCACCGGTCTGGCTGGTCAGCTTCGCGGTCACGCGGCCTTCGGTCAGGGCCGTACCCTCACGTAGCCGGAACAATTTCGGAAACATCGCAACCAACCGCGCAACATCTAGGTCAGCCGACGCGCTCACGCCAGCTTGATCGAGCCAGCGGTCCGGTGGCTGGTTCGGGTCGAACAACCCGCTGAGAGATGCCTTACCGATGTCGCACGTCAGGTCGGCCTTCTCGATCTGAATCCCTGCCGCCGTCGTTTCGATCCGGCACGGGAAGTTGACCGTCTTCAGCTTGAACTGCTCCCCACCGAGTCGCGGCGAGCCGAGTTCGAGGTCGCTCACGAAGACCGTGCCGGCAACCTTCGCCGTCAGTTGCGGGCTGGTGGCGACAGTGGTTTCCAGGTCGGCGTTCAGTCGGCCGGCGGCGGTCAAGCCGGGTTCCCCGCGACGGGCGAAGACCGCAACGAGATCGAGCGGCAGGTTCGTTGCTTTCAGCTTCAAACCCAGGGTCACTCCGGCGGAAACCTCGGCGTCGATCACGCCCGGCAGGGCATCCTCGTAGTGGCCACTGAGTTGGACCTTGATCGGCTCCTCGCCCGGCGGCACGGCTGCTGAGACGTCCATTGCCTTCACCGTCCACGACTGATTCTTGTCGGCGTCGCGGACGTTCAGGGTGCCGTTCGTCACCTTGACGGTCACGGCCGGTCGGGGGCCGGTCGAAGGGGTCGTGTCGTTGAGGTAGTTCGCGACGAGTTCTTCGAGGTTCGTAGTCTGCTTTTCGGCAACGATGTCCACCTGCGGGCCGTCGATCGTGAACGTGCCGAGGTCGGCCTGACTGCGGGCGAGCGACAGCAACGAACGCGATGACTCCACCGTCGGAGCGGTGAGCACCGTCTGGCCCTTCGCATCGGTCAACTTCACGTCGTGGAGGACGACCGGCGAGAACCACCCGAGCGACGCGCTGCCGACGCTGAGGGACCCGTTGAGCTTCGCCGTGGCCTTCGCGACGGCCGAATTGAGCAGGCCGGTTTTGACGAGAATCGTCGGGGCGAACCAGCCGAGCAGCAGCAGGGCAACGAGCAAAACCGTGAATCGCCGGAGCCACCGCCGCGGCTTGCGGACGGCGGGAATCGCCGGGGCGGGCGGGGTCATCGTATCGGCCATGCGCGATCCTCGCGGGCGGTGTCGGTCCAACAACTGGCCGATACTACCGTGAGCGGGACCGGGCGCGAAGGCTAAACCTTAACGGCGGCGACTTCCTCGGCCATCTCGCGCCGCAGGCTTGGGTCTAGGAAGAACGTGCCGGTGGGAATGATGGACGCGGCGAACGCCACGCCGACCCGCTTCCAAGGCCAACCCCTCTGGCGGGCCGTCAGGCAGAGCAAGGCACAGTAGACGAGGAACAAGATGCCGTGTGTCATCCCAACGACGAGATTCGGCCAGCGCATTCCGGCGAACTCTTTCAGCGGCCAAGTGACCAGAAGGATCAGGAGGTACGACACGCCCTCGGTTAGCGCGACGAGGCGGAACTTGCCCAACAGGGTCGGCGGCACAATGACTCCTTACGCGAACTGTCCGAGCTTCCGGAACTTCTCGTACCGCTTCGCCAGCAACTCCTCGGTGGACAGGGAAACCAACTCGCGGAGCCGTCGCTGGAGGTGCTTTTTCAGGGCATCGGCCGCGTCCCGCGGCGAGCGGTGTGCCCCGCCGAGCGGCTCGGGGATGATGTCGTCGATCACGCCGAATTGCTGCAAATCGCGGCTGGTCATGCGAAGGGCGGACGCCGCCCGCGGCTTCGTCTCGTCGTTGGCCGTCTTCCAGAGGATGCCCGCACACCCTTCAGGACTGATAACGGAATAGTAGGCGTGCTGCATCATGCTCACTCGGTCGCCGATGGCAATTCCGAGCGCACCGCCGGACCCGCCCTCGCCAATGACAACGCACACGATCGGCGTCGGCAGGCGCGTCAGTTCGAGAATGCTCGTCGCAATCAGCTGCGATTGCCCGCGCTCCTCCGCGCCGATGCCGGGGTACGCGCCCGGCGTGTCGATCAGGCAGACAATGGGCACCCGAAACTTCGCGGCAATGCGCATCTTGCCGAGCGCCTTGCGGTACCCCTCCGGGTGGGTGCAGCCGTAGAAGCACTCCTGCCGTTCCTTGAGCGTGCGGCCCTTGTGGTGGCCGACGAGCAGGATCTTGTGCTCGCCGAGGCGAGCGAAGCCGGTGCGGAGGGCACGGTCGTCGCCGAACGCGCGGTCGCCGTGGAGTTCGACGAACTCCTCGAAGCACAAGCCGAGGTAGTCCAAGAACTGCGGCCGCTGCTTGTGCCGCGACACTTCCACCGTTTGCCACGGTGAGAGGTTGTCGTAGGTCTTCTTGAGCAGCGCGCGGTGTTCCCGCTTCATCCGGCGGGTTTCGTCGGACGCACCCTCACCCCCGGCCCCTTCGAGCTTGTCGAGTAGGAGTTCGAGTTGGTGAATGTCGGCTTCGAATGGTAGTGGTTCTGGGACCATTGTCTCAAAGATTAGTAGTGGGGGTCTTCTTCAGCTTCGTCCGCGATCGACTTGAAGATGCGCATCTTCTTCATGTCCATCAAAATCTTGTGGAAGTTATCAGGCCGGTTCTCTTTCTTCTTCTCCATCATCTTGAGAACGAAGTTGGAAAACTCCGGCGTCACGTCGTCGTTGTACATGGTCAGCGGCGCGGGTTTTTCCCGAAGGTGCTTCTGCAACAGTTCGTCTTGGCTGGCGGCCCGGAACGGCTGCCGGCCGGTCGCGAGTTCGTACCACGTCGCTCCGAAGCTGTAAACGTCGGACCGGCCGTCGAGCGGCTGGCGGAGGATTTGCTCCGGCGACATGTAGCTTTTCGTGCCCTCGCGGACTTCCTTCCCGCCGAAGAGTTTCTCGAAGAAGCCCTTCTTCATCTTCTTGGTGATGGCGAAGTCGATGATTTTCGTCTGCCCGAGGGCGTTCACGAGGACGTTGTCGGCCTTCACGTCGCAGTGGACGTACCCGCCGGCGTTCATATATGCCAGCCCCGTCGCCATCTGCTTGAAGATCTTCCGCGAGTTGACTTTGATGAATTCCTTGTCCTTCGGGTCGCGGGACAACAGGCGGGGCCGTAAGCTCCCCGATGGGAAGAACTCCATGATGAAGTGCGGCGTCTGCATGTCCTTGCTGACCTTGAGAATGTTGATGACATTCTCGTGCCGCATCTTGATGCCTATCTCGGCCTCGTGAAACAACTGCGCTCGGTGCTGTTTGTTGTCCGCCTGCTCGGGTAGTAGCACCTTCATGGCGAAGTGCCGGTGGCTCGTCGGCTCGACGACTTCGTACACCTGCGACACCGCCCCCGTTTGAAGAAGCGACCGCAGCTTGTAGCCGTTGATCGTGGTTTTCATCTCCGACATTGCGCCCACCCCTTACCAGTATTCTTCGAAGTGGATGTTCCCCTTCAACTTCGTCGCGGCGTTGTCGGCCTGGAAGCCGCGCTTCTCCAAAATCTCGATCACGCCCGTCGGCTCCGGGTACTTCCGCGCGCCCGTCTCCTTGTCCTTCAACGGCACGCCGATCATCTTCGGGTTGCCGCAAAGGTAAACGTGCGTGGAAGCGGGGTCGAGTTTGTGGCCGACGTGCTCTTCGAGTTCGCCGCTGGACAGCAAGTCTTGAACGTACACCTTCTTCATCACCGTCGCTTCGCGCGTCGTGAGCGGCAGGTAGGTGTAGTTCGGGTATTGCTTCATCAGGCTTTCGTGCGTGTGCAGGTAGCCGAGGTCGCGCTTGAACCGCACGCAGCAGGCGTGGATAATCCGCCCCGTGTGCCCGTGCCGGAGCAGGTTCCACGTCATGTAGTTGTGCGGGGCTTCGCCGGTGCCGGTGCCGAGGAAGAGGACCGTGTCCGTCGGCTTCACGGCGGCCGTCGTGTAGTGGCCGACGATCTTCTCGCCGACCTGGATGCGGTCGCCCTCTTTCAGTTTGAACAACCGCGGCGTGAGCGCGGGCACGCGGCCCTCGCTATTCTCGCGGACGAGGACGATGTAGAACTCCAGCCAGTCGTCGTGGGCTAGATCTCGGAGTGGGCCGCCGAGGCGGTCTTTGTAAATCGAGCAGCTGATCGAGTACGACCGCCGGACGATCTTCGAAAGGTCTTCCGGCTTCAGGTGTTCGTGCTGGCACTCTTCCGCCCGCGGTTCCCAGTAGCCGAGGCCGAGGGTGCAATACTGGCCGGGGTGGTGGTCGTGGCGGGGGAAATCGGGCTTCACGCGGAGGATCATCAGATCGGCGTGGAGCATCCGCAACGAAACCACGGTCGCGTTGTACCGCGCCTGCCGAAGTTGGGCGATTTCTTCCGGACTCATGGGACGCTCACCCTCCGCCGCTCTCGGATGAAAGCGAACCGCCCCCGCCGGCAAGGGCGAGGGCGGAGGAACCCGCCGTTTTACTATACGAACGAGTGCCGTCTTGCCATCAGGCCGGCTTCTTGGTCGCGTCCTTCAGGTAGTCGACGCACTTCTTCACGTCGGCCGACGGGTCTTCCGGGTGGGCTTCGTACTCGATGCTGATGTAGCCGGAGAACTTCACGTCCTTCAGCGCCTTCAGCACGGCCGGCACGTCGAGTTTGCCGGTCGGGTCGCCGTAGGGCACATCGGTCTTCCGCTTGTTGTCGTGGTCCTTCAAGTGCAGGCCGAAGTTCCGCTTGCCCATCTCCAAGATTTGCTTGACCGGGTCGAGGTCGATGCCGAGTTGGGCCGAGCGGATGAGGTGGCCGGTGTCGAGGCACGTGCCGATCAGTTCGTTGTGGTCCTTGACGGCCTTCATCACCGCCGTCGCGTCGGCCCAACGGTGCATCTTGCCGCCGCCGACCGGCCCGTGCGGGTGAATGGCGATGGCGATCTTGTACTCCTCGCAGAGCTTGTCGAGGCTGTCGAAGCTGTCCGGATCGGGGTCGGCCGAGAACGCCTTGATGCCGAGTTCCTTGCCGAACTCGAACAGCTTCTTGTTCTTCTCGTGATTCTTCGAGAAGCTCTCGACGCCGAACGCGACCGGGGTCACGCCGTACTCGGCACACAGTTTTTTGGCGGCCGCGATCTTCTCCTTACTGCTGTCGGTCGGGAGGTGGCCGCGGTACAGTTCGGCGTACTTCAAGCCGACCCCCTGGGTCTTCTTGAGGGCTGACTCCAGTTCCTTGAAGTTGCGGAAGGTGTAGCTCTGGATGCCGACGGTCAGGCCGCCGAAGTCGTCGGCCGCGGCAGCGGACCGGGGCAACAGGGCCGAGCCGACGGCGGCCCCGGACAGCGCGAGGAAGGAACGTCGATCCAACATGAGAGGCTCCCACGGGAGAAGAGGAAACGGGGGGTGAATTACCGCTGCACGCGGGCCGAACCGCCCTTCGCGAACGCCTCGACTTCGTCGAGCGTGGCCAAGCTCACGTCACCGGGGTAAGTCGTCAGCAGCGCGCCGTGCGCCCAGCCCAGACGGAGCGCCTCTTCCGGCGTGCGGCCGCTAATGAGGCCGTAGATCAGGCCGGCCGCGAAGCCATCGCCGCCGCCGATGCGGTCGGTCACGTCAAGATGGCACGTCGGGCTGACGTACTTCTTGCCGTTCAGCCACAGAACCGCGCCCCAATCGTGGCGGTTGGTCGAGTGGACCTCGCGGAGCGTCGTGGCGACGGCCTTGATGTTCGGGAACTTCTTCACCGCGTTGTCGATCATGCCGAAGAAGATGTCGGAGTCGAGCTTCGACTCGGTCTGCTTCGTGACTTCCGGCCCCTGAATGCCGAGGCCCTTCTGCAAGTCTTCCTCGTTGCCGATGAGGCAATCGACATGGCTGACAATCTCACGGAGAACTTCGGGCGCACGGTCGGCCCCGCCAGCGACGGCCCAAAGTTTCGCCCGGAAGTTCAAGTCGAATGACGTGATCGCCCCGGCCGCCTTCGCCGCCTTCAGCCCTTCGAGGATCAGGTCGGCCGTCGTCGGCGAGAGGGCGGCGAAGATGCCGCCGGTGTGGAACCACTTCACGCCGGCGGCGAAAATCGCCTTCCAGTCGAAGTCGCCCGGCTTGAGCATCGACCCGGCTTCGTTGGAGCGGTTGTAGAAGACGACCGGCGCACGAACCCCTGCCCCGCGGTCGCTGTACACGGTGGCGATGTTCGGCCCGCGGACGCCGTCGTGGTCGAAGTATTTGAAGAAGGGCGTCACGCCACTCTCGCGAACCCGAGCCTGCACGAGTTCGCCGATCGGGTACTTCACCATTGCCGAGGCGATGCCGGTGCGGAGGCGGAAGCAATCGGCCAGGTTCGCGGCCACGTTGTACTCGCCGCCGGAAACGTGGACATCGAACGACCGACTCTTGCGGAAGGGCGTGATGCCAGGGTCGAGGCGGTGGACCAAAGCCCCGAGAGAAAGGAAGTCGAGCGCGCAGGCGTCCTGCCGGATGGGTAAGCTGCTCATGGCAACTCCGAGAGGGTTGAGTTGGCCGTGGAACCGGCCCTGCCGAGAAGTGTACGAAAGCCGGGGATCAGGAGCGAGTTGAGAAACGAGGGAACGCGAAGAAGCGGTCGGCCGGAACGCATTCCGGCCGACCGCTCGGTTCGATCAACAGCTTCCGCCGCGTTAGATACCGCCGTGGATGCGGGCGGGCGTCAGGTGGCTCGGCTGGTCGTTGAACCAGAAGCGCCGCCAGAACTCGCCGATCTGCCGTTGGTCTTCGGATTGGTTAATGAGTTGCTCCATCCGCACGTTCGGATCGGCGGCGTACTGGTTCATGAGGCAGCCCGTGCTGCCCGCCAAGCCACCGGCGATCACGGCCAACAGTACCAGCTTTCGGACCATAGCACGACCCCTCCCGTCGTAGTGCCGTCGGCCTGTGGGGCGGATCGGGCACGTCGAATATCCGTATCGGTTGTTATCATCGGCACAGTCGATACAGGACTTGAATCGGGACGATCGGCTTTTCGAAAAAGGGCAAAGTCGGAAATAACGACAGCCGACGTGAGGCCGGCTGTCGCGTACGCCGGGATAAGACTTTTCTCACCGGGGCTTGAGCGGAATCTCTTCCGGAGACTCCGCTGAGGTCGTTTCGTGTAGCGGTTCGCTGTCGAGGTCCGCGTGATTACTCGTGGGGCTGTGATTGGCTCCCGCGGCAACGGGTTCCGCGGCGGGCTTGCGGGTCTTGCGCTTCTTCGTGGCCACCTTCGCCTTCCGGACTTCGATCTCCATTTCCTTGCCGGGCTGGAAGTTAACGACATTCTTCGGCTGGACGTCCACGGCCTCGCCGGTCCGTGGATTTCGGGCCTTGCGGGCCTTTCGTTGCCGCACTTCGAAGACGCCGAAGTTCCTTAATTCGATTCGGCCTTCCGTGACCAGCGTGGCGATAATCGCGTCGAACGTCCACTGAACGATCTCCTTCGTCTTGAGCTGCGTCAAGTTGGCTCGTTCGGAGATCGACTTTACGATTTCTTTCTTGGTCACGTAAACCTCCACCGCGAGGGCTGAGAGAAAACGATGAGGTATCCGTCGTTTCAACTCTAGGCATGTCAAGGACTACTGTCAAGAATTAGATTGGTAAACTGGCACCCGGACTTTCTCCAATCGGTTAGACGGTAAGGGTTCGGCCTCCAATGGGTCGTGTGATCCGTAGAGTAGCGGCTATGGAACGCCCGCACGGCCGAAAACCAAACCAACTCCGCCCGCTGACCTTCAAGCGGAAGTACACCCGCAACGCCCCCGGCAGTGTGCTGGTCAAAGCGGGGAATACTGTCGTCCTCTGCACCTGCACCATCGCCAATAATGTGCCCGACTTCCTGGTCGGTAAGGGCCAGGGTTGGATGACGGCCGAGTACGGGATGCTGCCCGGTTCGACCAACAGCCGCAAGGCCCGCGACAAGGCGGGGAAGATTGACGGCCGCGGCGTCGAAATCCAGCGCCTGATCGGTCGCAGTCTGCGCGCGGTTGTGAACTTGGCGAAACTCGGCGAGCGAACCATCTGGATCGACTGCGACGTACTCGACGCCGATGGCGGAACTCGCACCGCGAGCATCACGGGGGCGTTCGTAGCCGTGGTCGATGCGCTCCAGTCGATTCGGACCGCCCTTCCCGCCCCGCTCGACGAGATTTTGACCGACAGCGTGGCGGCAATCAGCGTGGGAATTGTGGAAGGCGAAGAGCGGCTCGATTTGGAGTACGTGGAAGACCGCGATGCCGAGGTCGATCTCAACCTCGTGATGACCGGCCGTGGGACGTTCGTGGAAGTGCAAGGGACGGGCGAGGAATCGACCTACACTCGCAAGCAACTCGACCGCCTCGTCGACCTCGGCACCGCCGGGATCGCGGAGATCACGGCCCTGCAAAAAGCAGCCCTCGGCAAGCAGTGGCCGTTCAAACCGGTGAAATAACCACCATCACCGCTGAACCAGCCACATCATCTGCCCGCCGATTTCGAGTGCGTACTCCGGTTCGTCGATATCCTCAACCGGAGCCGCCACGAGCGTGAGTAGGCCGCCATCGCAGAGCTTGCGGATGCCCTCGTGAAACCCGAACACCGACAGATTCGCGTCGCTGCCGTTCGCCACCTGGAAGACTTCACTCAACGTCGCCGGGCGGGGTGAATCGCCCGCCGCCCGCCAATCAAGGTCCGCCAACACCGCGTTCGCCCACGGCACCAACCGTGTCATCCCCTGCCCCAGCGTGGGGGTCGCACACGCCACCCGTTGCAGGGCGGCATCGACTCGTTCGCTCAGGGCGTCGAGTCGCTTCATCATCTCGCGGGCGGTGTGGTCGAAGCGAAGCGAAAGTTGAGCCGCCTCATCGCGGGCCTGCGCCATCCAGACCGGCACACCGGCTCGCGTCTCGCCGATGACTTCTTGCAGTTCGCGGAGCACCGCCTTCGGCGAATCGTGGTCGTGCAGGTATTCCACCGCCTTCGGCAGACTTCGAACCCACTCGACGACGAGTCGGCCCTTCGCCTCGGTCCGGACGTGTTCCAGCAACCCCTGCGACAGCGCGAACCGTGCGGCAACCGCCGACGGTCCGACGCGGCTCGGGAACAGGCCGTTCAGTTTGCCCCATCGAAAGAGCCGGTGTTCGCCAGCGGAACTCGTGGCGACCTTCAGCGCGTCGAGCAGGTATTCGGACTGTTTTTCCAACTCGGCCACCGTGGCGGGGGCGGCCGGCGTGAGCAGGGCGGTTTCCATACCTCTCCCAACGGGCGATGAAATGCGGTCGAACCCGTCCTAATCTAACCGTGTCCGTCCTCGATCGTAAAGTCCAAGCCCGACCGGCCGCCCGGAGATAACGATGCCTGAAGCCCCTGCCCCACGACGCATCCTCAGTGGCGTGCAACCGTCCGGCAAGTTGCACCTCGGCAACTACTTCGGCGCAATCCAGCAGCACATTGCCCGGCAGGACACCGGCGAGGCGTTCTACTTCATCGCCGACTATCACGCCCTGACGACGCTGCGCGAAGCCGAAGCCCGAGAAGCCGACGCCGCTCAGAAGGCCGGGAAGAAGACCTGGAAGTCCGCCCGCGAACTGTTGGCCGAGAACGTCCGCGACGTGGCCCTCGACTACCTCGCACTCGGCCTCGACCCGGCGAAGGCGTGCTTCTACCGACAGAGCGACGTGCCCGAAGTCTGCGAACTCGCCTGGATGCTCGCGACCGTCACCGGCATGGGCCTCCTCGAGCGCGCTCACTCTTACAAAGACAAGGTGGCTCAGGGCATCGCCCCGGCAGTCGGGTTGTTCACGTACCCCGTGTTGATGGCGGCGGACATACTCATCGTGCGCTCGAACGTCGTGCCGGTCGGCCGGGATCAGGTTCAGCACCTCGAAATGACCCGCGACATGGCCGGGTACTTCAACCAGGCTTACGGCGAGGTGTTCCCGTTGCCGCAGGAGCAACTCGGCGAGACGCCGACCGTCCCAGGCACCGACGGCCGGAAGATGAGCAAGTCCTACGGCAACACCATCGAGATTTTCGCCGAGGGGAAGGCCCTCAAGACCGCCGTCATGGGGATCGTTACCGACTCGACGCCGCTCGAATCGCCGAAAAACCCGGACACCTGCAACGTAGCCACGCTCTACAAGCTCTTCGCGTCGGCGGAGGAAGTCGCAAACCTGGCCGCTCACTACCGCGACCCGCTGCTCAACGCCCACGAGCGGGAGGGAAAGCCGTTCGGCTACGGCCACGCCAAGCAGTTGCTCTTGAAGAAGATCGACGGCTACTTCGCCGACGCCCGACAACGCAGGAAGGAACTGCTCGCCGATCCCACCCGCGTCGAGGCCGTGCTGAAGGCCGGGGCGGCTAAAGCACGGGCGGAAGCGGTCAAGACGATGGAACTCGTCCGCCAAAGGGTCGGGATGCTTCCGCGGCCGGTGGCATAGGTTCTGTTACAATTCCGGGAGACGATTCGTGTTCGCCGGGGCAACTCCCATGTCGCCTGAAGAACTGCAATCGCGCTACGTCGCCGAGATCGAGAAGCGCGGCGTGGACGACAAGTACATCGACGGCGTCGAGGAACGCGAGTTAATGCAGATCGCCATCCAACACGGCTTCTCGACCGACCGCGCCCGCACGTTCCTGGCCGACGTGTGCCGCGAACGCGGGTACGTGATCGAGGCCGTCGTGGTGCAGCAGATTCGCGAAAAGTTGCTCGCGAAAGCCCGCCGCAACCGGGCCATCCGACAGAGCGCGTTCGAGAGCGTCGTCCGAGAAGCGTCGAACTTGGTCGGCTGTACGACCCGCACCGAGGGTGATGTTCGCAAACTCGTGATGACGACGATGGACGACAGCGGCATCGCACGCATCAAGAAGTGGTGGGGCGGCGATTGGTACTCGCGGATGAAGCGCGACCTCGGCCTCGCGTGACCCGTCACCGCCCGAGAAAAGTTGCGCACGTGTCGAGGATGCGCTGACTCGCCTTCCCGTCGCCGTAGGGATTCGGTTTACCGGTCATCGCTCGGTATGCCGCCGGGTTCGTCAACAACTCCGACACGCCACCCACGATCCCTTCGAACGACGGTCCAACTAACTTCACGGCCCCGACCGCGACGCCCTCGGGCCGTTCCGTCGTGTCGCGCATGACGAGGACCGGTTTGTTCAGCGTCGGCGCTTCTTCTTGAACGCCCCCGCTGTCAGTGAGTACGAGCGTGCATCGGCGGAAGAGTTCGAGGAACTCACGGTAGCCCTGCGGTTCGGTCAGAAAGACATTCGGCCGGCCGCGTAGGATGCGGTGAACAGGTTCGCGGACGTTCGGGTTGAGGTGGACCGGGTAGACGAACGCCACGTCTGGGAATTGGGCCGCGAGATGGGCGATCGCCGCGCACATCTGCTCGAACCCCGCGCCGAAGTTCTCGCGACGGTGGCCGGTGATGAGCACGAACTGCCGGTCGGCCGGCCACTCGGACAGCGGCACACCGGGCACGGGCGGCGGATTGGTTTCGATCTCACGAACCGCGTGAAGCAGTGCATCAATGACCGTGTTTCCCGTCACATGGACGCGGTCAGCCGGGGTGCCTTCGCCGAGCAAGTTGTCGGCCGCGGATTGCGTCGGGGCGAAATGGAGGGCCGCCAGGCGCGTGGTGAGTTGGCGATTCGCTTCCTCCGGGAACGGGGATTGCAGGTTGCCCGTCCGCAGTCCGGCTTCCACGTGTCCGACCGGGATGCGACGGTAGAACGCCGCGAGTGCGGCGGCCAAAACGGTTGTCGTGTCACCCTGCACCAGCACGAGATCGGGCTTTGAGTTCGCGAAGTGGGCGTCGAGCGTGGTGAGCGTTCGGGCGGTAAGATCGGCGAGTGTTTGACTCGGGGCCATCAGGTTGAGATCGACGTCCGGGCGAATCCGAAAGGCGTCGAGCACCTGATCGAGCATCTGCCGGTGCTGACCCGTTACGCAGACTTCGAGCGCGAAACGGTCGTCGGCTCGGCCCGCGAGGACGAGCGGCGCGAGCTTGATCGCTTCCGGCCGGGTGCCGAAGACGACGCTGATTTTTGGTGGTCGCATGACAGAGTATGCCACACTTTTCACGGCCGGTCTTCGACCAACCTCAGCCGCGGCTCGCCGGTGGTCTTTTGCAGTTGCACCGGCCACGCCCACGCCTCGCGGTCGGCCGGCTTCACGTGGAGCGTGACCGGGACCGTCGTCAGCGCGACCGCTTGCGGCACGTCGAGTACGCGGGCGACGTTGAGCAGGATCGGCCCGTCGCGGTGCGTCGTCGGCAAGTGCCACAAGTCCAGACCCGCCACGGCCGGTTCAAACAAACTGGCGTACAGCGCGATCCCGGCTGCGTCGCGCTCACCGTGCAGTCGCACCGGCACGTCTTTTAGCGATTCCGCGAGCGCCTGCACGGCCCGCCGGGTGTCCCAGACGCGCTGCCCGTCAAGCGTTTGCCCGAGGAGCGGGAACCGCCGACGGATCTGCGTGTCGTCGGTCGAACCATCAACGGCCCACCGCGTCGGCCCGATCCCCCGCGGGCAAACGGCGGCGAATGCGACCTTCTCCTGCTTCATCACGGCCGCGTTCTGGGCGAACTTCTTCTCGTCGCGTTCGATCGGCTCTTTGCGTTGCAACAACGCCGCGTACTCTGGCCCCAGATCGCGGCACCACGTCTGCCAGCCCATTTCGTCGAGGACCGACAACATGACATGCGTCGGCTTCGTGACTTCCGGCGAACTCATCACGAACAAGCGAAGCGGAATTGCCTCCTCCGAGACGAAATCGAACGCCTGCAACTTCACCCCGTTGTGAACGACCTCGCCGGCCGCCTTCACGCCCAGAGCCGGCGGCTGTTTCGCCCACCCCGAGAAGACCTTGTCCCGCAGGTCGGCCACGAGTTGGCCGCGCTTGTGCGACCACCACTCTTTCGTCACCGCTGATGATTCAGGCAAGTCGATCTTCGCGGGCTTAATGAACGAGTCCTGAATCGTCGTGTTAATCGAATCCTCGGGCGTCTTCGCGAGAACCTTCAACTGTTCCGGCGGCAACTTCGGCGGCAGGTCGTCCTCAACGGCAGCCGTGGTGTCGTTCTTCAGCCAGCGGTTCATCCACTTGTTGATGCCGACGCGGAGTTCCGGCGTGTCCTTGTGCGGGCCTTTGGTTTCGAGCAGTTGGAACTTCTCTTCCGCCCCGTACAGGGCGTAGACCTTTCGCACCTTGCCCGCGATCCGCCGGTAGCCGGCCACCGGGAAAATGTCGTCCGCGTCCGAGTTGCCGAGCAAGAGCGGCCGCGGGGCGATGAGGGCGGCGATCTGCGCGAAGTCCCAGCGGTACGTGTTTACCGGGAACATGCAGTCGCAGTGCCCGGCAATCACGCCGGCTTTCAGGCGGTCGGGCGAACCCGGTTGCGAACCGTCGGAAATGTGGGCCGTCAGGTCGGCGAAGCCCGCGACCGGCACGACGGCCTGAATTCGCTCGTCGGCCGCCGCCGTCCACCAACTCGTCGCCCCGCCGCCGGACCGGCCGGTCAGACCGATCCGCTTCGCGTCCACCTCGGGCCGCGTTTCGAGGTAGTCGATGGCCCGGATCGCGTTCCACAGTTCGATGCCCGCCGGCGTGTAACCGCGGGTGTGCCACCACCACATCTTCTCGCGGTACGTGCCGTGGTGTTGGCCGGGAATTTCGTGGAGTTGCAGCGTGTCGAGGATGAGGCAAGCGTAGCCGTGGGCGGCGAACCACGCGGGGTGGTACTGGTAGAAGACCTTGCTGCCGTAGGAGACCCCTTTCTCGACGACGTTGCCGTGGCCGCAAACGTATAGAACGGTGGGGGCATTCTTCACGTCCCCTTTCGGCAGGTACAAGTTCGCGGTGACGTACAGCCCCGGCATCGACTGGAAGTGCAGTTTCTCGACGCGGTACTTCTCAGCCTCCACCGTGCCGGTCACGACCGGCTTCAAGTCAGTGCGGGCGGGCATCGGCCAGAGGCCCATCATCTCCAGGTACTGCTGACGTAACGTGACCCGCCGCTTCTCCCAATCGGCCTTCGTGGTGAGGTCGTTCAGGCATTGATCCGCGATCTGCTTCGACTGGACGCGGAAGTAGTTGTCGATCATCGCACGGCCGGCCGAGAGGTCCGGCTGGGGATCGGCCGCGAGGGCGGAAACGGGGACGAGAGCGAGAAGGGTCAAGACGAATCGCATCGCGGAACTCCGTCGGGCGGGTTCCGCTGAGCATACCGTGAAGGGGCCGTCGAAGGAATCGTTAATCGACTTTGAACTGCGGTTCGTCATCGTCGAAAATCGGCATCAAGTCTTCGCCCGTGCCCGGCTTCGTGAGGACGGCGGGGGCGACCGGCGGCGCGGTGGGCGGGGCCTTGCCCGGTGCCGCCGGAACTTTGATCGCCTGCTTGCAAATCAAACAGGCGACGACGTTCCCCTGATCGGTGTCCTCGACCAGCATGAACTTCCGGCACTTCGGGTTCGGACAGCGAACGGCCGCGACCATTGTCCACCTCGTGCGAAGAGGGCCGCCGGAAAATTCGGCGGCCCGTTCGGTTTACTTGTTCTTCTTCTCGAAGGCATCCACGTACTTCTTCGGGTTGTCGTTGAACTCGTCGCGGCAGCCGGAGCAGCAGACGTAGTAGGTCTTGCCGTTGTAGCTGACGGCCATCGTGCCGATGCCGCCGGTGACGACGCACTCGGGCTTCTTGGACGCGGTCCCGCCGGCGAACGACTCGCCCTCCTTGGTGCCGGTCGCCTTGTACACATCGGTGAAGAGGCCCTTGCCCCCGGGTTGCTCTTCGAAGTTCATGGCCATCCGCACCCCTTCGCTCAAGGTGTTGATGGTGAGGCGGTGGGCGTCGCCGGTCTTGGGGTCTTTCCCTTCCAGTTTCAGCACGCCCCGCTTGAAGTCGCCGGTGTACACCTGCGTCTTTTTGTCCTTGTCGGTCGTGGTGAGCTCGTAGAGTTTCTTGTCAACGAGGTACTTCAACTCGCCTTTCGTGAAGGCCTTGCCGTCCTTCACCTCGATCTCGATCCAGGAATCGTCCTTCTTGAACTTCCAGCCCCAAGTCGCGGTTTCCTTCCACGACGACCCCTTGGCCGGCCGGGCGTCGAGGTTCCACTGACCGATGAACTCGCCGACGTCCTGGAGGGCCTTCTTCGCCTTGGCGGCGTTGGCCTTGTCGTCGGCCGTCGCCAGGCCGAAGAACATCCCCGCGAGCAGGGCGGGGACGAGTAACAAACGCCGGTTCATCTCGGATCCTCGGTATTGGTGTCGGGAGGTACGAAGTTCTGACGCCAAAGGGCCGGCGGCAGTTCCCCCGCCGGCCGGCCCCTTCCCTTTATATCACCCGATTACTCGGCCTTCTCGACCAGTATCGTGTGCGTGACCGGCGTTTTCGGCACGAGCGCCCGCACGGCGGCGTGGTTCGCGTCTTCCTTCGCCCAGAGGCGTTCCTGAATTTTGGCCAGCGCGGTTGCGATCTCGGGATCCTCTTTCGCCAGCCCCGCCAACCCGCGGTGGTTGGTGATGACGCTCTTGATCATGAAGGTTTGAAAGTGCTGTTGGTGGTTCACGGCCGTGTCGATCTTGGCGAAGGCGTCCGAGAGCGCGGTGGTCTCGAACGCCTCCGCGAGGTTGATCCCCTTCTGAAGTTCGTCCTTCGTGAACGTCTTCGATTCCTGGCCCCACGTGACCTTCAGCTTCTCGGCGGGGGCGTTCTTCACCTTCAGGGTGAAGCGATTGAACTCGGCGTTGAACGACAGGAACGGCAGGATGCTCCGCGTGCCGCTGGTCGCCCTCGCATCGCCGGTGAAGGCGAACGGCAGGCGGGAACTCTCGACCACGACCTTACCGCCGTCGCTGCTGGCAACCTTGTGACCGTTCTCGGCGGTCGAATCGCCGGTGAAGTCGATGGTAACGGTGCCGAGGTCGCCGTCGAGTTTCATCGCCCGGAGGAAGGCGGTGGTCATAATAAGCTGGCCGTTGGCGTCGGCGTGAACTCCGTCGGCCCCGCAGACGGCGTACTTCGGGCCGAGGTGGTCGGCGGTCTGGGCTTTCCGCATGCTATCGACCATCGCATCGTGGACATTGGCGAACGGCATCCCGGCGTCGTCGGCGATCTTGTGGGCGATGTCCCGGAGTTTGGCGAGCGTGGGGTTGTACATCTTCGAGCGCTCGGTCATCTCCAACTGATTCGGTCCCCGCCCGTAGAAGTAATCATCGACCGCTCCCGGCGACCCGACCACCACCGTGACGTTGGCCGCCTTGAGTTTCCTGACGATCTCCGTCAGCGGTTTCTCGTACCGGTCGCCCGTGCTTTTACTGAACCGTGAGTATCCGCCGTCGTTCATGCCATAGCAGAGCGTGACCACGTCGGGTTTGAACGGCATCAGGTCGTTGTCCATCCGCTTCGAGAACCCGTCGGCCGTCTCGCCGCCCCAGCCGAACTGAACGATGTGGGCGTCGAGGTCGGGGTAGCAGGCCGTGAGGTAGTCCGCGAGGAATCGACTGTACAGCTTCTGCTCGGTGATCGAATCGCCCACCACGGCGACGCGAACACCCTTCTTGAGTTCCGCCTTCTTGCCCGGCGTTTGTGCCAGGAGCGTGGAGGACAATGCCAGGAATACGATGCCGGACACGAACAACCGACGCGGGAACGGGGTCATGGGGAGGACTCCGAAAGGTGAGACGGAGGGTTCGACGGGACCGCTGTGAGAGGGTATGCGGATCGCAGGTGAATGCACACAAAAAAATCCGACCCCGGATCGGGATCGGATTCGGCAGTGCCCGAAAGGACAACAGTCGGTTTACGGCTGCCCGGGGCCACCGGGTCGCCCAGGCCCGCCGCCGGGTCCGCCAGGTCCACCAGGGCCACCGAAGCCACCACCATTTTGCTGATGGTGTTCCTCGATCGGCACGTCCAATCCGTAAGGCGGCACGATCCGCATCGAGCGCACCCACTTCTCGGCAAAGTCTTTGAATGCCAGTTGGTCGATCTCGTTCGGCTTCTGCCGGTCCATCAGGTTGAAGCACTTACAGAACGTCATGAGAACGAAGTTCTCGTCCAACCGCATATCCCGTGGCATCCGGCGAATCTCAGCGTAGAACTTTTGCATGCCTAGCAGCCGGTCGTGCGTGAGATGGTACATGAGTGCCCAGGAGGTGACCTCGGCCTTCATCTGGAGCTTTTCGCGCAACATCCGCTTGTTGCCCACTTCGTTTTCCATCGTGATCGTGCCCCCAGGAATGCCAGGGGCTCCAGGACCACCGGGGCCGGACGAACCTTCGCTACCAGGGGGGGGCTGACTGCCGGGCGGACCGGAACCCGGGGGGCCGAACCCGGGTCGCCCGCCGGGCGAGCCACCGACGGGAACACTTGTGTCGGCCTTCGGTCGTACCGGCGGCGGGTCCACATCGGCACCCGCCCGCACGGCCTCGAAGTAACGGTCCGTGAGGATGTTCCGCAGCAAGACCTCGGGCTTCGGGTTCAGTTCGTGCTTCGCTTCGAGCTGCTTGTACTCCCGGTGGAGGATGTAGTTCGGCGAGCCGTACCCGTGCGCCAAACCTGCGACCATTGCCG
The DNA here is from genome assembly GCF_008254045.1 of Limnoglobus roseus. GTDB lineage: Bacteria > Planctomycetota > Planctomycetia > Gemmatales > Gemmataceae > Limnoglobus > Limnoglobus roseus. Next base: position 6,395,220 of record NZ_CP042425.1, read on the forward strand.
TATGACCCCCCTTGTCGTCGTGGGTGAACAGTGGGCCCTTCGGGTGTTGCATGAGGCTGCCCAGGCCCGATTCGAGCCAGTTCGGCAACTGCACGTTCTGCGGGAGGACGCCACTGGCGACGTAAAGCTGGCGGGTCGCTTCCCGGCTCATTGCCGACCCGTCCATTTCTTCTTCGAGCAACCGATCGACGAGCGCGAGGGTCATCATCCGGGTGATTTCGAGGGGCGGTTGTCTCTGCCCGCCAGTGGCGGGCACGCCCTTCAAGAGTTCCTCACGGCTCCACCCGTTCTTGTACGATGACCGTGCCAAGTCCGCGAACGCGGCCCCGAGGTTGTCCAACCGTTCGGGGGAAAGAACGACCAGGTTGTTCGTCGGCGAGTAAAAGGCGTCGGATTGAATCGCCAGCCCGTCGAGTTTCGTGCGGAGCGGGTAGACGTCCGCGGCGCGGTCGGCGAGAACGACCATCAACGTCTTGTCGGGAACGGTTAGCGCGATCCCCTGGAGCGCGTGCCAGAGGTAGAAGGCCTTGAAGTTCTTTTCCAACGCGGCCAACCGGCGGTCGAGTTCGGCCGGGTTGATCTGCCGTTCGCCCCAGTACACCAGCGAGTAGTGCTTGCTGTTCTTCACGCTCCCGGCCGATAGGCGCGAGCGCCACTCTTCGCCCTCCGGGGACGGCGTCGCGTCCTTTTCGATCTTGTCCGAAACCGCCTTCCAGGCCTTCGTGAAGTCGAGAATCTTCTGCGATGGAGTCTTGTCCTTGAGAACCTCGACGAGCTTCATCACTTCGTTCGCGTAATTGAAAGCGTCGTCGATCATTCCCAGGGCCAGGGCGTCGATCGTCATCTGGTAGATCGGCTCGAAGGTGCGGTTATTCGACCACCGCTTGTGGCTTTCGTGAATGGGCGTTTCGAGCGAGGTCTGCAATTGCCCGCGTGACGGTTCGCGGATCGGCTGGACCTGGATCGACGTGTTGTCTTGGTAGAGGTACGTGGTGCCGTACTTGGTGCGAACAGCCGCCAAACTTCCGGGGTTCGTCTGAGCGTTTACGGCCTTGTTCGGGTAGAGCGGCTTGAAGGTAATCGACCGGTACGGGGCCACCACGAAGATCGACTTCGCGGTTTCCGCCGACCGCCCCCCGGGTCCCATCGGGCCGAAGCCGGGCGGACCGCCTGGGGGACCGAAACCGGGACCACCCGAACTGCCTTCGCCACTGGAGCCCATGGGGACGGGCGGCGCCCCAGGTCCACCGCCCATCGGATCGAGCGGCGCACCCACGCCGTCGAGAATGACGCGGATGACGAGATAACCCGGCGTCAGGACATCTTTCGATGACTGGGCTTGAGCCGCTGGTGAACTTGCGGCCAGAGCGGCCCCGAGGATGAGGAGCCAACGTCGCATCGCGGACCTCCAACGAAATGATCCGGCAGTCTGCCGAAAGAGTGAGTCTGAAGACTATTATGGCCGCCCGCCGCGAGAGTCGCAACGGGCAGTGGCCTCGGATTTATGTCGGCTCAACGAAACCCGCCTTCAGCGGCGGTTCCTTGGCCTCAATGAACAACTTCAATTCCGGAACGGGGTTTTGCTCCCGCCACCGGGCGACCGCGTCGGCATTCGGGACGAAGCCCGGGGTGCCGATCTTTTCGAGGGGCACAAGCACTCGCTCCACCAGCACCGTCGCGAGCGACTCGAGCTTGTTCCGATACCGTGCGGCGTTCGGAACCTTCTGCCAGTCCGTCAGGGCCGTAATCAGGTAGCTCCCGGTCACCTTCCACGGGATCGAATGGTCCTCCGGCTTGCCGGTCTTCTTCCCGCTGAAATTGAGAACGCCCTGGGCGACACAGTCGAAGAGGACGTCCATGTTCACGTCCTTATAGTCGTGGAGATTGCACAGGCCCATGACGGCAATTGCAATTTCATCGTAGCCAGGCGTCCGGGTGATCGACGGGTCGCCGATGGCCATCTTCGCCAGCGTCGCGAGCGGTCGGACGGAGCTACCGTCTTGGGCGTCGATGAACTGGGGGTAGCGGCACTGGGCCATCGCCCGAAGAGCAGCCCGCCGGTAGTAACGGACCACCATTTGCTGTTCCTTGCTCACCATTTCCGTTTGCAACTGGCCGACCGTCGGCGGTGCGTTCTTCGCATCGACCGTGCTCGGAGCGGGCGTGACGGGCATCGGCGGCGGTGGTGGCTTCGGCGCCCGAGACGGGAGGCCGTAGGGCTTGGTCCGCTTCACGATCGCATCGAGCGCGCCCACCAACTTGACCATCTCGGCGTCCTTGATTGTGTGCGTGGCGTACTTCACGTCGTTGGCCCAAACCGGGTTGTACGCACCGATCAAGCCCTCGGCGGCCTTGATGGCGTAGATCAGGATGGCCGGGTCGGTATTGGGGTCCGTTAGAAGGGTCAGGATCGTGGGGTAGTGCGCCGGCGCGCCGGACTTCGCCGCTAGGGAGAGCATCCGGGCGGCGTTGATCTGCATGATTTCCGGCACGGCCGGCGGCGGATCGCCTTGCTTCGCCCCCTTCGGCTGAAGGATATCACGGATGGCCGCGTCCATCGCCTCGCCGAACCCGCCGATATAGTCGGACTGATCGATATTGAGCTTCTGCTTCTGACCCCAAGTCGGGACGAGGATGAACGAACTGGCCGCGTCGAACAAGGATTCGAGCGTCAGTTCCGGCGGGACCGGCCGGAGTTCGCCCTTTTTCGGATCGGGCGGGGTGTAGTAGACCTTGTCGGTGAGGACGTAGACGAGCGATTTCGCGAAGAGATTCATCGCGTCCTGCTTGTCTTTCGCCACCTTCTTCGTGTTCGGGTCGATGATGACCGACTTTCCGTCCCGCATGTTGATGACGGCCGTCCGCGCACCACTCGTATTGCCGGGCGGTGTCAACTTGAAGCTGTCGAGCGGGACCATTCTCCGGGGTGGCGGCGGTGCGGGACGAGGCGTCTCGGCCTTCGCGGCGGGCGGATTTTGACCGGAAACGGTGGGTCCGCTGAGGGCAACGCCAATGAGTAGAAACGTACTTGTGGCCAGTACAGATCGTTTCGAACGCATGGTCGGGTGTACCCGCGTAAAGGTGGAAAAGGAGCGACGACAGGTATCTGTGTAACGCAGCAGGCGGCAATTCGTGAGTCGAATCACACCCACCGTAAATTTAGGCTATCAGTGATCCCGCCCCGATGCAAGCAGTTCGTGAACCTGTCGGCCGTTCGATTTGTCATTCGGGGCAACACGTTGGGATCACTCCGAAAAGTGCGATTGTCGATGCCTTCGAATTTGGTACAAAGTGGGAGTCCGGGCCGTAGCGCAGCTTGGCTAGCGCGCTTGCTTGGGGTGCAAGAGGTCGGGAGTTCAAATCTCCCCGGTCCGACTGGTTGAGGCTTGGTGGACGAGCCTTGACCGTCCCCCTCCCCTGGTTTGCGTCGGGGGAGGGGAAATTCACAACCCCGCCCGCGAGGAAATCCTCGCGGGTGGTTTTTTTTGTCTTCTGCGGGCCACCCTGCTCCGCACATCACATCCCCAGTCGAACAGGGTGGGCGGTGAACAAGAAGGCGAAGGACTTCGTTCGGTACGGTGGTCAGGCCGGCAAAATGGCCCGCGCGGGCTACAATCAGGTCGGGAGCGTTGGCGGTTGGGTCGTGTCCTTGGCCGCCTTCGTGGGTCTGAGCGTGGCAGCCGTGAGTGAGTTTTTCCTCCATACGTCCGTCAACGTACCCATTGGATGGCTCGTTGGCGGCATCGGTTTGGCCATCTACTTGATCGTTTGTTTTTCTTGGACCGCGTACAAGTTTCGACCCACCCCGGACCTGGATTTCGTGCGCCGGGCGATTTTCGGAACACGGTTCTCCGATCCCCCGTCCGGCCCTGGGAACGATAGACTCAGGTACTGCGTCACGATCCGGAACACCTCCCGGTCGACGCTGAAGGAATGCGGGTTGATGCTTGAGACCCTGCTGACCGACACGATCGAAGGGGCCTTCAACGGCCCCGAGCTGGTGAAGCTGCCCCTCGGCAGCGGGACATACACACTTCGGGAAGGCGAGTCCGAGGAGATCGAGATTTGCTGGATGCCGGTGGGGAGCACGCACCTCATCTGGTCATCCAGGAACGGCAGATCCAAGCCGGTCCAAGAGTACGTTGTGACCCTAATGCTTTACGGGGAGGGCGTGCCGCCCACCCGGGCGAAGGTCCGCGTCAAGCCGCACGGCGAAGGGTTGGCCGTCAGCTTCATGGACCCCGAGTGATGCGGACCTGTGGTCACGATTCTCTCGTGCCGCCTTGCACATCTGGCTTTTCCCACTCGTCACGGTGCTCAAGGGCAAACTTATCGACGGCCTTCCGGAGTAAGACCATCCGGGCTCGATTGCGGATGGCGAGCGTTCGTCGACAGCCAGGACACCGCTCATCCAAGTCTGAGTCGTCCGGCACCCGCAAGCCGGCACCCACCATGAAGCCGCCGAGCTGGTTCACCTCGGATTGCCGCACCTCGACCGGAATGAGTTCGCCGTCCTTGAATTCTTGAAACCTGAGGTAAGGGTCTGACACAGTCCGCTCCGTCGATTATGAGTAAGTCCACCGCGGCCGAAGTGGCCGCGAGTCCTCACTCAATATCTAAGGAAATGGTGACCGATCTCGACTACCTTGGGAGTTGATCCGATGAGCAGCCGAACCGCCCCCAACGAGCCGATGAGCCCGTTGGAACACTTCCTAACCACCCTCTTCGCCGTCTGGATCGGCGCGATGCTGGCCGGCACCTGCCTGTTCTTCGGCGGCCGGGCCTGGGTCCGCGGCGAGATCACCCAGGCCGCGGAGAAGTCCTCGAAGGAGGCCAATGAGAACCTGAAGAAGTGGCAGGCCGATCGCCCTGCCGACACCAAGCTGAGCGACCGTCTGAAGAAGGCGACCGATCAACTGGAGGCCGATCAGAAGAAATTGGAAGAGGCGTTTCGGCCGAAGGATGACCCAAAATAGTCCCGAAAAATTTCCCGAAAAATATTTTCGGAATATTTCCGCAACGCACATTCCCACCCCCCCTGCCCTGCCCTGCGAGCAGGGGGCCACTTCTCCGGCCGGAAACGGGCCTTCCCGACCCCCTCGTATCGACCCTCAGCACGGCCAATCGGACCCCTCAGGGATCGCTCAGGATGGCCCTAGCGGTCCCGATCTCCCCCTCGGACCACATTTGACCCGGTTTGGGGTCCGAAACGCGGCCGTCGCAACGCCAGCCGTCGCCGATTCGAAATCGCGGCCCGTCCCGGCTGATTTCTGCCACGAACCCATCGGCCACCGCCCCGCCCCCGGACCCCCACCCCTGGCAGACGCTTTCGCTTCGCTTCGCTTCGTTTTGAGGTTGTTCTAACCAAAAAAGCGAGGCGAAGCGAAGCGTAAGCGCTCTTCGCCCGGGCCTTACCGTACGTCCGGGCCTCCCCGAACGCCCGGGTTGGGCCGGCGTCCGGGACCCCTCAGCGGTTGGGAGTCCCGGACGCTCGGGGTCCCCGGACGCTCGGGGCTCCCGGACGCTCGGGAACCCCGGACGCTCGGGAACCCCGGACGCTCGGGAACCCCGGGCGTTCGGGCCTGCCGAGCGCTCGGGAACCCCGGCCGCTCGGGACCCCGAGCGCTCGGGACCCCGAGCGCTCGGGACTCCCAACCGCCCGGGGGGCTGAAAACGGCCCGCGGCCGGTCCGAGGCGGGGGTCGCCGCTCGCCGCCGGACGTCGGGTCGAGTGGTCGGGTCCGGGTCTGACGGCCGAGCCGATGCCGCCCAGAATCGCACAGGATGCCCAAAATTCGCACGATATCCCCCTCGGTCGGAACTTTTCCCGTCCGGACGGAGAAAATCGATTCTGGGGCAAATTAGGCGGCTTAGAAGTGAAACGGACTTTCCGGACTTGAAATGATCACTTTTTGACCACTGCACGATGCGTGCCAAAAGTGGTCATGACGGCCCTGGTACGGTGGTGGACAGCCGGTCACTTTTTTCGGGGTCGGGGGTGGGTTAGAGTCGCCTTGCCGGATGACCCGCGTTCACGTCGTCGATCGACACGCAAGCCCTCACCACGCGGTGGGGGGTCGATCGCGACCAGCGGACACCGGCACAAGAGTCCACAGTATGTCCACACCCACCTGGGTGCGGGTGACCTCGTCACCCGCGTCCGGTCCCGCGTCCCCTCCGACGCCGGGCCAAGCCATCCGCAACGACGACAGCCGCCTCATCCCCTGGTCGCCCGGCGAACTCGACCTCGTCTGGTTCCTGGGGGACATCTACCAAGTGCAGACGCACTTCGGCAGCCGCAACACGGTCCCCTGCGTCGGGGACGAGTGCGCGCTATGTGCCAGTCAACCGCCGCGGCCGAACGGCTTCGCGGCCGTGCTCGTCCGCAACGGCCAATCCCTCGAAGGCGTGGAGGTGTGGATCCCCCGCGTGCTCCGCGTCTTCAAGAACAACTTCGGGTTGGGGGACAACCTCCGCGGCCGCGTGTTCAAGGTCAAGAAGCTTACGGGCAGCGGGGCCCGGAGCGAGTGGCAGTACACGTTCAGCTACGCGAAGACGCCGCCGGTCGACGAGTTCGACGTGCAGGCCGTGATGAACAGCGTGTGGTTCCCGGCCAAGTTCCCGCCGGTCTACCTGGGCGAGCAGCGCGTGGCTTTGAAGCCGAAGGCGGTCGCGCCGGCCGAGCCGACGTTCGCCGAGTCGCTGAAGGCCCTCCCGAACGAGCAGTTGATCGGGATGATTTCCTCTTACCGCGATAGCGGCATGAACAAGCTCGCCGATGCGATCGCGGCCGAGCTCCGCGGCCGCGGCGTCACGCTCGACACCGACCCGTCGCCGACCGGCGGTGACGGCGACGGGACGGCGAAGTTGAAGGCCGGCCGCTTCCGCATCGGCGTGTACTCCGTGCCCGTGAAGGCGGGCGAGACTGCGGCCGAACCGACCAACGGCCGCCACGGCAAGCCGGCGAAAGGGGGTGCCCTTTGAACGCTCCCCTCCACCCCAAAACGGCGGCGTACGTCGGCGTCACGATCGCCGGCGAGCGGTTCGTCAGTCGAATCAGCGTCAACGCGGTGTCATCCCGCCTATCGCTCTGCACACACCTTCGGCAGCACGCGGGCGAACTCGGTTGGGGCGATCACGGGACCGCCGCCGCTCAACTCGCACTGGCGATCATGAACGACGCCGTCGGCCGCGAGACAGCCCTTGAGTGGTACCACGACTTCAAGGCCGAAGTGGTCTCGAAGCTCGGGGCCTCGTGGGTGCTCAACCACGGCGACGTGGTCGACTGGGTGCTCGGCCGCTCGTTCTCGCCGGTGATGGCGAAAGGGGGTGCCGCTTGATGCCTCCTCAAGTGCTGATCTGCGACATCCCTGAAGTTCCCGAGATCGTCACCGCCCACCTGGTGGCCCGTGGCATCCACACCGTCGGCCAACTGCTCGACGCGGCCGTCCGCGGCGGCGTGGCACTGAACTCGGTCACCGTCGGTGAAGTGGTGTGGGTGGCGAGCGACTACAAGCTCAACTGGCGCGAGTGCGTCTGCGTGTACAACCTGCTCCGCATCGCCCGCAAGCCGATGCCGGTGAAAGGCGGTGCCGCATGACCACGCCTCGAATCGGCGCGCGGGTCGTCTGGATCGACACCCGCTTCGGCCAGCGGTCCGGCGAGATCCTTCGGAGTGAACGGGTCGGCGATCGCACGGCGTGCTGGCTCCGACCATCCGACGGCATCGACCCCGAAGTCTGTCTGGTATGGACCGACGAGCTACGGCCGGCGGAAGGAGGTGCCGCTTGAGCAATCAACCGAACCTCTTCCCCGAGTCGCCTCTTCAGCAGCCCTTCGACTTGTTCAAGCAAGTCATGGCGATGATGAACGGCGACGTCGCCGGGTGGCTCCACTTCGTCGACCTGGTGAAGGAGATGATCAAGGCCCACGGTCAGGAGAGGCATGGTGTGCCCCACTCCAAGCAAAAAGCCTTGATCGCCGAAAGTGCGGTTCAAAACATCATCCGCGAAATCGCAGAGTACCAAAGCACGCCTTCCGTGCTGAGTTTACTTGCGGAAGGGGGTGACGCTTGAACGGCAAGAACATCCCCCTCGTGCCCCGCGTGGCGCTGGTCGACCTCGCGAGGCAGGTGGACCGGTTGCTGAAGATGCAAGCCGACTATTTCCGAAGCAGGAAGCCGGCTGACCTCTCTGCCTGCAGGGACGCAGAACGTCGACTCGCTGAGACCGTCAAGGCGATCATCGAGCGGCCGGAGAGTCAGCCTACTCTGTTCGCTGACGCGCTGAGTGATCGCATGGCCGCGGTCACTCACGCGTTAGTCCTCGACGTCGCCGGCGAACTGTCGATCATGGCTGACAAGCTCGGCCGCGGCCACGGCGATCGACACACGGCGATCCGTGATGTCCGGGTTCAGATCGGCCGGCTTCGGAGCTCCGTGCCGGTGTCGGAAGGAGGTGCGCGTTGACACGACACCTCGAAGCCGCGCCGTGGCGGATGCTCCGACGTCTGTTGAACGCGCACCCGAAAGGGCTGACGTTCTTGCAGGTTCGGAACTGGTCCCGAAAGGACAAGGAAGAGCAGCAACTGCGGGAGCTCGCACGACTCGGCCTGGTCGTCATCCGGCGATCACTCGACGGGAAGGCGTGCTATCACATCACGCCGGCCGGAATCGCGGCCGCGGATCTCGGTGAGATCGAACAGACTGGCGCCGCATAACGCGGCCTCAGCAGAATTCCACGCGGCCGAGCAAACGCCCGGCCGCATTCACCCTTTCACGGAGTTATCGTGAGTACTGTTGCAGAGATCATGCGCGCCGAACTGTCCGCGATGGAAGCCATCGTCGCCGCTCTCGATCCCCTTGACGAGCACCAGCGTCGGCGGGTTCTGAACTGGGCACGGGATCGATACGTCGACACCCCCTTCGCGAAGGATCTTCTCGAAACGCTCAAGAAGCAACCGCCGCCGCCGCCGCCGGCCGGCGTGCCGCAGAGGAGGTACCCCGGCTAATGCCAAGTCTTCGCGGCCGAGCACGTGCTCGGCCGCTTTCCCAAACTCACCGAGGTCATGTCATGATGCTGGAAGAGCGAGTCCAGAGAATCGACCGCGAGATCGATCGCGTGATCGGCCTGTCCGAGAAGGGTCTTCAGAGCATGGAGCAACTCTTCAAAATCATCCAGGGCCTGCAGGCTCGGATCGAGATCCTGGAACGGCGAATCGACCTGGAAGAGACATACCAACAAGAACAGCGGGAACGGCAAGCGCAACGTGCCTGACGTGAAAGCGGTCGCGGAGGAAGATATGTCAACGCCGTTCAGCGAAGTTCGACCATACGACGAGATCCGGATCACCGGGCGTACCGGCGCTGGGTTCGACGTGACCGACTACACCGGAACGGTCAGCGGCGTCCACCAGGACGACGACGGATGGGCGTTGAAACTGTGGCCGGACGACGACTGCAAACACCCGGCCAGCAACGGTAAGGACTGGTTCGAAGAGCGGAACGTCACGGCCCTAACGATCGTGAAACGCGACAGTTGATACCTTGCCCGATGAGCAAAGTACCCCTTAACCCATGGAGAATTGACAATGAAGATCGTGGAACATGGCATCGCCCGCCGGTGCCGAATCGACTTGTACACCCCGACTGAGACGGCCATTCGTGAGGCCATGCTTGCAGTGGAGCGGGCGGGGTGCCACCCGCTTTTGACAGAGGCCGTCTGCCTGCTGGAACAAGCCAAGAACAAAGTGGCTGACTTCGTCGAGATGCCGGAACAGAGCGATGCGAACGACACCGTTGCCGATGCGGAATGGCTGGGCCGGGCAGGCTTTCGACAATGCCCCATTGAGGGCCGTGTCGAACGGCGGATTTCGGGCCGCCAGTGGGTTGTCTACGATATGGGCGAAGACGCCGCGTATCTGTCGTCGGCGGAAGACGGCCTCACTCGCTTACCCGGCCCAACCGCAACACGCGAGCAACTGCGGCGGCTGATGGCTGGCCTGGGGACGCCTTTGGACGCCTGACCGCGTGCCGGTTGAGCAAAGTACCTCATTGGGAGCGACCATGCTGATTGAAGACGTGCTGAAATTCAAGATCGCGGAGTCGGACCGGCTTTCCGAATTCATGCCGCGTGGGACTCCTGTTCGCTGGTGGCCGTTCGGTCAACCAGACTCGGAAGTTCCAGTGCTGGCCGAGATCGCGAGCCGGTTCGGGTTGGAGCCTGGATCGCCCGTTGTGCGCGTGCGACTCCGGGGCGCCATCGGCCTCATCGAAGCCTCCCGTCTGTTGCCCTTAGTTGAGCAGCCTCACGAGGCTTCCAAGCGGCGAGACGAGTTTATCCGGGCCGGTGGCGATGTTACTTGCCCGCGTTGCGGCCGATTCAATTATGACCACCCAACGGACCAGTTCGATTCGTGCCTGACGATTCTCTGCGATCTGTCCCGCGTCAAACTGTGACCGCTTGCCCACCCAGCAGAGTAGAAGCCAAGCGGGATCGCAGACGACCGCTTAACCTCTTGCTCCGGCAGCAACGACTGAGGGCCGCGGGTAGATACCCGCGGCCCTTTCCATTTGGAGTTGCCGGTATGTCGTGCCTTGCTCGTGAGCGGTTGGCGAAAATGTGTGCGGACGCCGACGTGAGTTTCAACGTCGCGCTGGGTGTGCTGAACGATTCGTTGCGAGAGTTCCCACCTGGTGGGCCGCCGATCAAGCAACTCGGTGGCGCGAACCTCGATCGGCTGAGCTACGCTCGCCATCTGGCCCGACACCGAGGGTCCGAGAACCTGGAACGGGTGGTCTGGGATTACTTGGTTGATTGAGTCCGAAAGGCGCTGTACACTTCCCTTCCCTGATCCTGTCACAGCAACACGCCTAATTGCTCTGACGCCGCCCGGGAACAGGAAGAGCCGCGGAATGATCCGCGGCTCTTTTCATTTCCTCAGCCCAAGTCCTTTCCCCAGATCGAATCCGCGATCCAGTAGGCAACGGCTAAGGCGAAGCAGATGGTGAAGCAGGTGTTGAAATCCATACGGTCCTCGGGTTGGTGGTGAAGGCACCACTATCTACCCGCGGTACCGCTTGCTGACTGAGAAACGTCGAGGACCTGGTCGAGCAGCTCGTCGAGCGCGAGGCCCGGCATTGCCGGACCGTTCGGGGGTGGGTCCATTTCTTGTTCCCTAGCCGGTTTGCACGGCTACCCCTGATCCCTAGCGCTCGCGTTCCTCGCAACGGGTCATCACGCTTTAGTCTGCCGGTGTCCGGTCCAGCGATCACGCATCCGCAGAATAGGAGATTCAAAACCGTAGTACGTGGCCGCAGAAACTGCGTAGATGGCCGCCACGGTAGCAGCTACCCACGCCTCGCGTGGAGGTGCCACGGACGGGTAGAGCATCGTCAGGCGGCGGGCGACGGACATCAAGCCGATCAAGACAGGAATGTGGCAGAGGTACATCGAATACGACCAGAGACTGGTGAGCAGAGCCGCACGGTCGAGAAATCGCAGAACGCTGCCGGAGGCCGACGCAGACGCAACCACCAAGGCCGCAGAAAAACTGAACGCGCAAAAAATGAGCGTGTCGTCAGGGCGAGATAAGAAGTCTGTCTGCTCCCCCGCGTACCGGCCCGCGAGCCAAAGGCAGCAGAGCAGGCATGACGCCCACCCCGCGATTCCAACCCACCGTCGCTGAACGTAGAGAAACAAGTCTGGTCGGTATCGGTGTGCCGCCGCTAGGAGAACGCCCCACATGATGGCGTCAAGCCGATACGCAACGATCTTCCGGACGCCGTCGTCCCACGGTTGCCCCCGCCCGATCGCGATTCGCAGACCGATTGGCGTTACAAAGAGCAGTAGCGCCGCAGTGAGAAAAGCATACTTAACACGCCCCGTGACCGTGAAGGCGATGAGACAGAGAACAGGGAACAGCAGGTAGAACCACTCTTCGACGCAGAGTGACCAGCTAACTGAGTAGAACGGCGGAATGGGCCACGCCAAATTCTGGGTGAAGGTCAGGTACGCGGCGGCCGACCAAGACGGCGTGGAAGGCAACAACACTGCAAAAACGATCAGAAACAGCAGGTAGTTCGGCACGGTCCGCAGCCAACGACGTGCCCAGAACACGAGCACCAAGTTTGGTGTAACCCGATTGCCGTTCGCCACTGTTTGCTTGAGGAAGATGCCACCGATTAGGAAGCCGCTGAGGACAAAGAACAGTTCAACGCCCAGCACGCCGAGCGGAAAGATGTAAGCCGGTCGGGCCTGATACCAATCATTCGCGAGATGACACGTCACCACCAGCAGGATGGCGACTGAGCGAACGTAGTCGAGCCCAATTTTGCGATCAGACATTCTCACCTCCGAGCAGATTCGGGCATCTTAGTGAGAGGTCACACCAACGGAATTGGCTTCCCCGTCAATCATACCCCACTGGCCACGGCCGCCCCCACGAGCGGAAGTAGTTCGTCGCGCTGCACGCGGTCGGTGCCGGTCGCCAGCACGGCTGCCGGCGTCGGCGGCACCTCTGCCCACACGCCCCCGTCCTGCTCCCACGCGAGGCGGTCGGCGGCGATCCACCCGGCGATAGCGGCAGCACGGCCGGCCCGCGGCATGGCGGCAAGCTCATCGACGTGGTCGATCACGACGCCGAGGACTTCGGCCACGTTGTTTCGCAACTCGTACCCGACCGAGTCGGAAGCGCGAACCGCCCGCGATACGGGCTCGCTGGACAGGAGCAGTGCCCCGGCGGCGGTCATCTGGGCGCCAGCCCGCACCATCGCAACATGCTCCGGGGTGACGGCCGCGAGTTGTTCGGCGGTCGGCTGCAGCCCGGGCAGGTGCCAGGCGGCGATCCGCGGGCCAGTGCCGTCGTCGGCGACGGTGTAGTCCACCAGTGGCGACGCGGCCGGGTACAGGACCGTCAAGGCGTCGGCGAGCGTCACCACGTCGGCACCTCCGTGATGGTGAGGGTGGTGGCGTTGCCGCCGGCGGTAAACACGTTCACCGACACGCCGGACGACTGGTAGGCGTACATTCGCACGGAATCTCCAGCCGCGAACGTGTAGTCGACGACGGCAAGGGTGATCGGCGTCCAACTCACTGTGTTGTGGTCGTTCGTCGCAATTAGCACGGTGCTCGAATTGTTCGCGTGTATCCGGCACTGCGCGAAACCCGCGGCACCCATCGGGTTGGTCCCGGCGGCATCGGAGTACGTGATGACGCCGGTGCAAGAGTATAGGCCCGGTCGCAGGACCAGCATCTGGCCCGTGGCGGTGTCGGCCATTCGCCCCGTGGCGTCGAGGATTGAGTTATTCAGCGGGACGAGCGTGACGGTGTTGTTCGGGATGTCGCCGCTGACGAGGGTGGACCGGCCCACGGCGCACGCCATTGGTCGCGTCTTGCCCGCGATTTTCGTCCACCCCGTACCGTCGCAGAGCAGGATGCACGCCTCGCCGGACCACATCACCCGCGTCAGCGTGCCGTCGATCGTCTCACTGCCGTTGCCGTCGAGCGTGACGAGTTTCGTCAATCCGGCGGCCATGCGAAAGCCGATCAGCTTGCCCGCATTGCCCACGGCCGTGGGCAGTGTGACCGTGTAGTCGCTGGTCGTGCCGGAGCAACCGTGCATCCGGGAAATCGTCGCCGTGGCGGTCGTCGTGACGCTGATCTCGGCCGCAGTGAGGGTCGAAAGGAGGTCGCTCGACCCACCAACTCCCGGCGTCTGCCACGCCGTGGCGAAATCGGCACCACTCGTTTTCGTCAGCACCTGCCCCGTCGAACCGCCGGTCGGGACGCCCTGCCCGTCAGCACCCGCGGGGCCGGTTGCGCCCGCAGCCCCCGCCGAACCTGTCGCCCCCGCTGGCCCTTGCGGGCCGGTGTCGCCTGTATCTCCCTTGTCGCCCTTCGCCCCGGCTGCCCCCGTCGATCCCGTTGCGCCGGCGGCTCCTGTAGCACCCGTTGCCCCTTGATCGCCCGTGTCACCTTTCGGCCCTTGCGATCCGGTCGCACCCGTCGCGCCTTGCGGCCCCTGGCTTCCAGTGTCACCCTTATCACCCTTCGGCCCCTGTGACCCTGTTGCGCCCGTTGGTCCGGTCGCGCCGATGGGGCCGGCCGGCCCAGTGACCGTCGTGACCCGGACCACACCGCCGCCCTGGTTCGTTAGCGTGCCGTTCGGGAACTCGATCACCGTGGCAGTTACGGACGGACTACCGTCGATCTCGCGGACCGTTAATGATCCGCCGGGTCCGCCCGTTCCTGGGGCAACCCACACCGGCTGGCCGTTGCCTTGATCGTCGATTTCGGCCCCGGCGAGCCAAGTGCCCTCCGAAGGCGCATCCGCATACGGGAGCGAGCCGACTGACCGGTTGCCCGTCAGGAAACCGTTGAGGTTCGTCGACGTGGCGGCCGTGATGAGGTTCGGGCCGCTCGGGTGGATGTGCGTGCCCACGCTCGGGGCGACGGCCGCGGCGAACCGCTCGTGGTTGAACGTGATGGTGACGCCGATCATTGGGGGAGCGTCCTCCGCTCGACGATCATCGTCCCCCCGTCGATCCAATCCCGGCTTCCGGCCGCGGCGGACCACACGTCCACGGTCCACGAGCCAAGGGGCCACGCCACGGTGATCGTTGGGCCGGGCTTACGAAACAGCACCTGGGCCCCGCCGGTGAGGACGGTGCCTTCCACGGTGATCTGTGCACCAGCGGGGGAGACCATTTCGAACGTCAACGTGCGGCCGGTCCACTGGTCCGAGCCGTCGTCCGTGGTCATGGTGACGTCGAAGTCTTCGCCTTGGATGAGTCGCGTTACGAATGGCATGGAAGTGAAGGCCGGCGGGAAGTGTGCCGACGGACCGCTCGGAGGCGGCCCGCCGTGTTCGGAACCCGCCCCGGTTACTTATCCGGGGCCGTGAGGCGTTGTTGGAGTCCTTGCCTATGCACTTCCAGGCGGAGTGCCTCGACCTCCAGCCGGAGCGATTCGGCGTCCGTCGTCCCGACAACCGCCGGGACCGCGTAAAAGGCCTGGACCGGGTGGACGGCGATCGCCTGGACCGGCGCGACCACGACCTTCTGCACCCGCTGAACGGCGACGGCCTGCACGATCGGCTGCACCACGACCCGTTGAACCCGCTGCACCTGGACGCGCTGCACCTGCACACGCTGCACCTGCACACGCTGCACCACGGGTGCCCGCCCGACGGTGATGCTCCGTTGGACGATCAGCGGGGCCGCCTGAGCGGTTACCCCCGTGACGGCCAGCCCCGCGAGGGCGGCCACGATCAACATGACTTGCTTCATTTCTTCTCCTGCGGTGAAGGGGTGAAGTAGTCCGAGAGCTGCTTCACCTCAGCCTCGGCCAGTTTGCCGCTCGGGGGCATCTCCCCCTTGCCGACCAGCCGCACGAGGCGGCGCTTCTCACTCAGCGACAGCTCCGCCGGCGTGCCGTCCTTCTCGACGAGGACGAACCCCCCGCCGCGGTCCTCTGCGGTCTCGGCCTTGTGGCACGAGGCGCACCGCGCCCCGATCACGCCGACGGCGTTGCCCGCGGGGGCAACCGCCCCGCCCCGCATCGCCTGGACGTCGCCGCGAAGGCCCTTGAGTTCTCCGAGAATTTGCTTGAGCAGGTCATCACTGCCGCTGAACGCCGGACCGTAAGCCGGCACGAGCACCGTGGGCGCGTGGTCGGCCGTCGCGTACGTCCCGCCCGCGGGCGGGCTCGACGTCGCGGCGGCGACCAGGAGCACGACCAATAACAAACCCCATCCCCATCTCGCGTTCAATGCCCGTGCCTCCCGAGGATTTCGTGCAGTAGCGGGACCAACTCTTCGACGTGCTCCAACCGGGCGTCAACGCCCTGCACCAGGCCGGCCAAGATCGGGTCCAATTGGGTCCGCTTGGCTTCCGCCTTCAGCGCCGCCGTCAGGCGACCGGGGTCGGCCCCGATCTCGCGGGCCACGTCGGCGAGGGACCGGTCGCGCTCCACCCACTGGTCCCACAAGTCGCCAACGAGCTTGGCGTTCGCCGCGGCGGTCAGGCCGTTCGTCTTGGTCAACACCTTGGCGTAGCGGGCGTTGTCGTCCGCCGTTTGGTCGACCAGGTCGCTCAGGTACTTCGACCGCTTCCGCCGCTGCTCGCGGTCGTCTCGATCGTCCAGGCTGAACGGCGGGCTGTAGACCTTGCGGGCCCAGTCGTTGATCGGGCGGATCCCCTCGACGTGGCACCGCACGCAATTCATGCCGGCGGCCACGCGGCGATCCGTCCCGGTGCTCTTCCCGTCCGAGGCGATGTTGTCCGGCGCCGTGTCCTGTCGCTCGCCCTTGTTGTTCTGCAGCCAGAACGCGAACAGGCGGTTCGGGAGGCTCCCGTATTGCTCGCTCGCGTCCTCCTGAATGTCCCCGTCGAGCAGCCGCAGGGCGTTCTTCTCCGCGTTGTTCCGCGCGTAGTCTCGGCTCCGCCAGTACGGGCCGGAGATGGCGTCGAACCGCTCAAGGCCGCGGTTGTTCAACGTCACCGGGGACCGCGACACGATCGCCCCGATTTCCCGACGGAGTCGCTGGGCCTCCTTCACGTCGGCCCCGACCAATTTCAAGAAGTCGGCTTCCTTGGCTCCGAGGCCGAGCCACGAGTAATAGCCGGTCCCCCGGTCGTTGGCCCGTGTCGCCTCGGTAATCCACCAGTTCAACTTCACGACCGGGACGGCGGACCCGGTGTAGGCCGCGAGCGTCAACGCCCGCGGGCCGTCCACCTGCGGACCGAAGGCGACTTTCGCGGCCGCCTTGGCCGGGGTCACGACGTCGTACCAGCCGGCGTCGTAATGCTTCCCGTCCGTGCTGTTCACACCGCCCGGCCAGTACTTCCGTTCCGTGGTCGCCGGCGTGGTGACTGCGGCGGTGAGCTTGACCAGGAAGTACGGCTCGGTGTCGGCCAACTTCTCCCACACCTTCGCGTCCCAACCGTAGTCCCGCAGATCGACCCGCCAGAGGTTCGGCGTGACCCGCGTCGGGGGCGTGAGGTCCACCTCACGGGAAAGGCTGTTGGCCCAAAAGCGAAGGAGCTGGTCCCAACGGGTCAGCTCCTTCGGGTCGGCCACGTCGTAGAGGGACAGGTACCGGACGTACCTCGACTCGGCCGAGCGGACGCGGGCCGCGTCCAGCGCCGCGGCGTCGACCGCGGCCGCCGGCGTCTGTGCCCCGGCCGGCGCCGACAGGGCGAGCAGGAACAGCCACGCGACCCGCATCAGCGGGCGGCCTTGAACCGGGACACGACGGCCTGCACGTCGGCCATCGCCTGCTCGGCCGTGTACGTCGTCGGTGTGGCCGGCGGCCCCGCGGGCGGGGCGACAGGGGGCGTCGTCGGGACGGCCTTCGGCGGGCCGTAGAGGGCTTGGATTCTCGCGATGTCTCTCGCTTGCGGCTTCGTGACCTTCGGCGAGTAGAACGGGTCCATGAGGGCCGCCCCGCCGGCGTTGTCGTGGCCGAGGCCCAGCGCGTGGCCGATCTCGTGGCAGGCGACGGCGACGATGTCGATCTTGTTGGCGGGCACGCCCGGCCCCACGGCCCACTGCTCGCCGCTGTCGTACAGCTGCTTGAGCCGCGTGTCGGCCCCGTTCGGCAGCTCGCTCCACGCGAGCGTCTTGCCGCTGCCGTCGATCGGCCCCACGCCGTGAAGGATGTCGGCCTTGGCCGCGGTGTCGGTCCGGACGAACGTCAGCCCGCACACGTCGGCCCACTGCTGGCAGGCAATGTCCAGGGCGGCCAGCCATTGTTCTTGCGTCACGCCGGGCAGGAGGCCAGTCGCACAATGGGCCAGCGGGCCTTTGGCCGCCTTGCCCCACTTCGCGGCGACGTCCTCGGTCGTCAGAGTTTCCGGTAACGCGCAGAACCGGACCGGCGGTATCTCGTCGGCCTGGTGCGGCGGGGTGAGAGGACTGCCGAAGAGCGGGCTCGATGTCACTGGTGAGGTCTCGGGTTTGGGGGAACCGGGCGGCCGCATTCAGGCGGGGCCGACGCTGACCTTCAAGCGGTCGACGTCCTTCCGGAGTTCGGCGCGGTCGTTCTCGCACTCTTCGACCTTCGTCTTCAGAATGGCGAGATCCTTGTCGTACGTGAGCTTGTCCCGGTCTTTGAACAGACCGACGACGGTGTTCGTGATCGAGAGCACGAGCGCGCTCAGGCTCGCGATGACGGTTGCATTTTCCAAGGTGCGTTCCGGGACGAGTCCGTTGGTGGTCAGGCCCGGGCGCGGCCCCGCGGGCGGCGGGGCGACGCCTTCCGCCGTCGCGGGACGGGCGGGGGCACGGGCGGGGAATCCGGCACGGAGACGTACCGGCCGAAGTGGTGGCAGGTGGCTTGGTACTCTTCGAGATCACTCGCGAGTTTCACGGCCCGGTTGTACCGGTCCCGGGCGAAGTTCTTCGCCGCCTCCGTGAGGTAGGCGAACGGGTTCCCGCCCTTCTCGAAGATCCGCGGCACGGCCCGCTCGATCCAGTGGATGACGAGGTCCTGGCGGAAGTCGTCCACGTCGGATTCGGGAACGCCGCCGAACTTTTCCAGGTAGCCGTCGGCGATCCGGTAGAAGAAATCGGCCAACCGGGCGGGGAGGCGACCGTCGGCCCGTGCTTGTTGAGCAAGCGCACGGAGTTCCGCGTTGTCCGCGTAATGGGCCGGGGTTTGCGGGGCGGCGACGTCGCTCGCCGGGTCCGTGGCGGGGGCAGGGATGCTGCCTTGGGCGGGGCAGAAGGTCATGACGTTATGTACGGCGCGTCCGCCCGAACGCGCCGCCATTTTCACGGGTTCCCGGGACCGCGGCCCGTTACGGCGGCCAAGGGATGATGGTGAGCGAGTGGGCGGACATCGGCGGCGGCGGCGGCGGGAACGGCGGGAGTGGTGCCTCCTGCGGCCGCCAGTCGGGACAGTCCGCGCAGGCCTGGACCGCGGGTCCGACCCTGGCCCGCGTGCACGTGTCGCGGTCGGCCCCGGCGAGATCACACAGGCGGACGTGCCGGCCCTCGCCGGCGCAGCCCGTGCAGTACTCGACGACCGGCCCCTCGTACAGGCACGGCGGCCGGGCCGCGGGGAGCGGAATCAGCTGGGCCGGGTCAACAGGCGGCCCAGCGGATCGGCCGATGAACTCGACCCGCCGCCCGTTGACGATCCGCGTGTACCGAATCTCGCTCACGGCCCGCCCCCAGACCCGCTGCCCGAAGGGGGCGACGTGCCGCACCCGGACTCGCACGCGGCCTGGTCCGCCCCGAACGCCGCACTCCAGAACCACGTCGTCCCGTCGCCGACGTCGATCGTCGCCGGCGTACCTGGGGCGCAAAGGCACCCCCGCATGATTTCGTCGCCGCCGCCGGTGGGCCGAAGCACGTAACAAGACCATTCGTCCGTGCAGGGTGGCGGCGGCGGTGGTGGTGGGGGCGGGGGCGGTGGGCTCTCCGGTGGCGGCGGTGGTGGTGGGGGCGGGGGCGGTGGGCTCTCCGGTGGCGGCGGCGGTGGTGGGGGCGGGGGCGGAGGCGGTACTTGGATCCCGCCCCTGACCGTCACGAGCCGGGTCGATCCATCGGCCAGACGAACCGTGTAGTCGTCGTCGAGGCCTTGGTGCACGACCGTGACGGGTGGGCTACCGGGGGTGACCCGCTTGACCTCATACTTGTCGTCAGCCCTGACCCATCCGTGACACCAGATGTTGTGCGAGAAGTCGTTCAGGCCAGAACTGATCGTGATCGCCTGCGTGCCGCTGATGTAGGTGAGGACGAGCGCGTGCGTGGTGTCGTCGAGCCCGAACGTGCCGACCGTCCCGTCGCGGCCCTTCAAATACATGCCAGGGTTGTACCCGGCACCGATCCGGAGGAACGCACCGTCCGGGTCGCTGGTGTCCGAGAAGATGGTGAGGATTGCCGTCTTCGTCGTCTGACGGTCGAGTACGATCGCGCAATCGTCCCCGGGAAGCTGGTAAGTGAGCTTGTCCCGGAACGTCTTCTCCCCCTTGATGGACTGGCTGCCGATCGACAGCAAACCGCCGCACCACGCGGTTTCCAGCCCGCTCACGATCGCCTTCACGCCGGCCTCACCGACCACGCGGTAACGGGCCACGCCCGCGTCGGAGTCACCCTGACTAATGGCGAGGTAACGCTCGCCGTTCGTCAGCGGTCCGCCGTCCACGTTCGGCTGACACTCGGCCTTGCCCGGCATGTTCAGCCACGTCGAGACCCTCGCGATGTCCACCCGACAGGGGTACCAACCGGCCGCCGGCGAACCGGTGACCGTCACCCAAATGATCTGGCGCGGTCCCGGCTGGCGTGGCGATTCGGCCGGGCCGCTGTCGCGGGTGGCGATCTGTTCCCGAATGCGCTCGGCGGTGCGGGAAGAAACGAGGGCGGGCTTGTCGATCATGGGAAGAGAATGGTGGCGAAAGCCTCCTCCTTATAGGCGTTGACCTCGCGAAACACCAGGTCGTCGCCGGCGGGGAGTTCCTCCCCACTACCGTTCAACGGCACGACGATCGGGTTCCCGGTGCCGTCCTTGCACCGTTCGTATCGCATGACCCCGCTGTCATTGACGATTTTCACGCTGCCCTGGTCGAGAATCTTTCGTGGGTTCCAAGGGATCTCCGAGTGTTCGATTTCCACGGAGCATTCCCAGTAGCTGAGCAGGCCGCCACCGTCGGCTTTCTCGTAATGCGTCTTGGCGTTGAAGTCGTTGATTCTCAGCGTGCGAATGGGAAACCCCTTCCACGCCGCGCTGTTGACTCGGTCCCATTTCGTCCGGAGCGTGGCGATCTGAATCGACGTGGTCCAAAAGTCGATGCGAATCAACATGTTCGAAGACGGCACTTCGATAGGCGGGTCGTACGGGAAGCGGGCCGAGTTGGTGACGTAGGATCCCGTCACCGCGTCGACCTCCAGAACCCGCATGATTTCCTTGCGGGTGAAAGCCCACACCGGCGGCCGGAGTTCGGGCTCTTTCCACTGGTCGGAGTTCTTGCTCGGGGCTTGCTGAGACCCGGCGTCCGGCTGCCCCGAAGCCTCGAAGGGCGCAGACGAGTACTCGATCTCCAGATTCCAGACGACGACGTCCGTCTCATCCTGGGTGAGCTTCGGTGTGCGGGCGATCGCCTGGGTGTAGTACGGGTGCTGATCGTACTTGTTGACGCCGACGGCGGTGTAGATGTCGATCGGGCTCGCGTTGAGCGTGTCGACGACGATCTTCCACTTGCGCGACCCGCTGACGTACCCCTTCTCGTCTTCCGTGAAGGTGCGGCCGGGCCGCTCGTAGACCGTGATGGGCATGGTTTAAATTGCCGGAAGGGCGGGAATGGATTCGATTGCCTGGGTCACGCCGTCGATCCCGGTCTTGATGTCCCCGAGGATCTGGTTCGCCTTCTCCTGGGCCGTCGCTAACTTGGTCGTTCCGAAATCCCACTTGGCCCGGACGGCGTACGCTTCCTTGCTTCCTTCTTCGAGGGCTGCGGCCCCCAGGTACTTTTCGGTGACGGTGGCCGTTACTGTGAGCTTGACCGGCGGGATCTTCTGCACGAACGGTTTGACTTCCAACTCGACCGTCTTCTTGGCCTGCAACTTCTCAAACCAGGCGTCGACCTGCGCGGCGTTCGACCCGAACGCATCGACCTGTCGCCCGCCCCAGGCCCGCATGTCATCGGCCGCGGCCTTGGACCGCTCCCCGAACCGCGTCACCGCCGCGGCGGCGTCCTTGAACATGCCGCCGCCCAGGTTCTCGGGCAGCTCGGCCGCGATGGCGATGACGTCTCCGATGACCTTGACGACCGACCCGAACGCATCCACCGCGTATGAAGCGACGACGCCAACGGCCCCGCCGAACGCCTTCACCCCGTCCAGGGCGTAGGCGTATGCCTTGACCACGGCCCAGACCGTCCCGGTGATGACCTCCCCGATCGTGGGCATCTGGGCCGCGTTGTCAAAGATCCCCCCGAAGAGGTCCGCCACGGACCCGATTCCTTCGGACACCGCGTCGATAACCTCTTCCACGATCGGCCCGATCACACCGAAGTAGGCCTCGGCCGCGCGGGCGATCCAGTCGAACACGGGCTGGAGTTTGCCGACGATCTTCGAGAAGACGGTGCCGACCGTTTCGATGAGAGGGGCCATCGCCACGACGACCTTGTTGAACAGCCCGTCGAACACGCCCTGGATCTTCGGCATCGCCGACCGGGCCCGCTCGACGGCGGCCATGTCCTTGTCGCTGAGCGCGGTGCCCATCGCCTTTTGCTGGGCGACGAACGACTTCAAGCCGTCCCCGCCCTTGGCCAGAACCGGCAACAGGTCGTACGCGCCCTTGCCGAACAACTCCTGGGCGACGAGCGCCTTCGTCCCGGAATCCGTGACGCCCTTCAAGCCGTCGGCGATCTTGTAGAACTGCTGGTCGGCCGAGAGGCCTTGCACGTCGGAGAGCTTCAAGCCGATCGCGGCGAGCCCCTTCACCGCCGCGGCCGAACCCGAAGCGATCGTCGCCGACCCCTTCAACAACAGCTTGCTGAACTGATCTTGTTCGATGCCCGCGCCCTTTGCGGCGGCGCTCAAGCCCATGAACTGGTCGGCCGCCACCCCGATCGACTTGGCCTGGCGGCCGATGTCACTCAACTCTTTGGTCCGGGCGACGGCATCCCCGAACAACTTGGCCCCGCCGGTCACCGCGGCGAACGCGGCCGTGAGCGGGCCGCCGATGAGCGGGATGGACGAGGTGAGTGGCGCGAGGCTCAGCGACTTGGCGGCGGCCTCGGCCTTCTTGCGAAACCCTTGGACCGACGCATAAGCCCCGTCGAGCACCCCCGTGAGGGCGTCCGCATTCGCGACGAGCTTCAGGCTGGCGGTGCCGATCGAGAGGGCCATGCGTTACCGGGTTCGTGAGAAAGCCTGACAGGCCTGATCGAAGGTGAGTTGCACGACGCGGTGGCCAGCTTCCCTTCCCCACTTGGGGCGATTCTGGTCCGGGGCCTGACCGTTCCAACTGCTCATCAGGATTCCCAACCGCCAATCCGCGGCGATCGGCCCCCACGGCGAGTGGTTCCAAAGCGCCTCCCACTGCAAAAGCTCGCGGGCGGTCATGCCCTGAAGCATGTCCGCCCGCGACGGCCAACCCAACTGCAGCGCGAGCGACAGCTCGAAGCGGTCCCGGTCCGTCAGTTCACTTTTTTTTCGGCGTCGGGGCTGAGGCCGTTGTGTGCCAACGCGGTCTCGAAGATCGCCTTGGCCCGGACGACGGGGAGTTCCTCCGTGTCGCCCATCTCGGTGTCGGTCCAGAAACGCCGGCCGTCTGCGTCGCAGGCCGTGAGGTTGACGAGCTGGTAGACGGCGCGGAGGTTCCGATCGTCGTCACTCAAACTCAGGTCGACCTTGCTGGAGGAGCAAGCGCCCTGGAAGTTGCGGTACTCCTTCCCGGAGATCTCCCGCACGAACACGCCGGGCACGCCGGGCACGGGGACCACGTTGGCCTTCTTCAAGTCGTTGCGGTTCATGGGCGTGTACAGGTTAGAGAGCAAGGTTAGGCACCTACGTTGGCGGAGTTGGAAACCACGATCTTGTTGCACCGGATCTCGATCGTGAACTTGTTCGGCTGATCCTTCTCGTACTTCGTCTCGCCGATCTTCTTGAGGAAGCCGGTGATGGTGAACGTCTTGCCGAGCGCGGCCCCCTCGCCGTCGGGGTCGGGGCTCTTGCACACGAACGTCTTGTTCTTAACGCCGTGCAGCGCGAGCGCGGCGGCGACGTTCTCGGCGCTGGCGTACAGCTCCGCCGTCGCCGTCCCGTTGTCCCGGAGCGTGGGGATGAAGACGCGGTCGATGTCGGCCTGGTCGATCGACGTGACCTCCGACTCGCCGAACTCGCGGGCGGGGATCTGCATCATCGCGATGCCGACCACCGGGGTGGCGTCCATGGTCAGGGCCGCCCCGAAGCCGATCGTGAATTCATTGGCCATTTGGTCTCACTTGTTGCGCTTCGCCAGTTCGTCGGCGAATGCCTTGGTCAGGTCGGCCGCGTAGTTCCCGGCCGCGGAGTTGTAAGCCTTGTCGAGGAAGCCGAACTTGCGGCTGCGCTTCGTGCCCTTGTCCACCAGCCAGGAGTACAGGTACGGGATGTGCTTCCGCTTCTGGCCCTTCCGTGGCCCCCGCTTGTATGTACCGCGGGTCCGCGTGAAACTCATCTTCGGGCCGACGACGCTGACGATGTTCGTCGGCTTGTAGCTCTGCGTCTTCGTCCCGATCGAGGCGGCCAGGAACCCGTAGCGTTGGATCGAGGTCGCTTCGGCAATGACCCGCTCGCGGATCGGCTTGGCCGCCCGGTTGCCGGCGATCTTCAGTGCGAGCTTGACGCCCTTCCGCATGCCGTCGAGCGGGGCAAGGTCGAGCGTGACCGAGCCTTCACTCATCGGCCGGCTTGCGGATCACGTCGACGATGGTTTCGTTGTCGCCGCGGCGGGCCGTCTCAACGGTCCACACGTCGCCCCACTGGGTATCCGTCAGGCGGTCCAGCGGCTTCACACTGAGGTACTGCCGCAGGTAGATCGTCGTACGGTCCACTTGCCGAACGCCCTCGAAGCGAGTCTCTTGGGTGGCCGTCCGGGTTTCCAGTCGGCCGCGGAGTTTGCCGCACGCCCTCCAGTGCTCGTTCGGCTTCGGGTCCCCGAACGTGTCCGGGGACCGCGAGTAGACGCCCCAGGCGAAGAGGTCGGGGTAGTTCGTCGCGGGCATCAGACGATTCCCATGTCGAGCCGGTACCGGTTGCACACGCGGCGGAAGCCGTCCGGAGTCTCGTCCAGGCTGCCGGCCTCGTAGGCGTCCCGGTGCCCGTAGTAGTGGGCGGCGAGTTGCCGGACCGCAACCTTGGCGTCCGGCGGGACGGCGGCCGCCGTCGGCCAGCCGGCGACGAACCTAACTTGCACGGGCCGCGGGCTGAGCGGGTCGACCGCCGGCCACCCCGTTGCCGGCGGGTACACGTACCCGATCGGCGCGACCAGGTCGGGGACAAACCCCGTGAGCGTTGCGGTGCCACCGCCAACCGGAGCGTAGGTGATGGCGGTGATGGAGGTGGCCTTCCCGCGGGCGAGCCGGATCGGCGTGCGGCCACGCGGGAAGGCCGAGTACTGCGTGAAGGTTGTGGTGATGAGAGCGCGGCTGGTCTCGAATTCGAACAGGCCGTGAGCCGCGGCCAAGTAGAGCGTGAGGTCGACGTCGTCGTCGGCCCGGTTGAGTTGCAAGTGCGACTTCAGTTCGCCGAGCGTCACCGGCAGCGTGTCGGCGGGCGTCAGGATCTCGACGGGGTCGGTGTGCATGGGCCGGTTGAACTAGCGACCGCGGCCGGCCACAAGCGCCGGCCGCGGTCTACTTCGGGGTGTAGGTCGTTACGCCGCCAGGCCGCTGGCCGCGGTCGTCAAACACTGGTTCGCCGCGGCTGGCCCGAGCCAACCGCCGCCGAACGACATGAGGCCGGCGAACGCCAGGTGGGGGTGGAACTTCTCGGTGAGGACGTCGATCGTTTGGCCCGCCACCAGACGGAGCAGGTAGAAGAGCGGGTTCACGAAGACGACCGCCTTCTTGTTGACCGCCCACCCGGGCATGAACGTGCTCGCCACGACCGGACAGCCGCCGTACCGCATCACCCGGCGGTCGCCTTCGATCGCGTCGCTGAACAGCGCGCGGCCGGTGGTGTCCTTGAACTTCTTCCGCATCCGGGCCTGCAGCGTCGGCGACACGAGCCAGATGGCCCCGTTCCGGTACTGCTCGGGCATGGCGAAATACAGGTCGTCGAACGAGTCGGTCGAGATGTCCGTGATGAGCGAGCCGAACTGCGTCGACGCGGTCATGAGGCCTTGGGCCTCGGTCGTGCCGTTCCCGCCGATCACGTCCTTCTCGATCTTCCGCCCGTGGCTGTTGCCGATCGCCTTGGCCAGCTTGTCGGTCAGGGAGACGGCCGTGTCGCGGGCGGCCTCGCGGGTCAACTTGTGGTAGCCGCTCGTGATCGTCCGGGCCTTGATGACGACCGAGCCGAGGGTCGGGTCGTTGTCCGGGATCGTGGGGGCGAGCTCGGTCCCGCTGCTCGCGGTCGTGTAGTCCGAGATCATCGCCGTGTCGTCCACGACGAAGTACGTGCGGTCGTTCCCGTCGTTGGTCGTCTCGCTGTCGACCAAGCCGAGGACGGAGCTGAAGAACGTCAGGTACTCGGTGACCTTGTCCGAGTACGTGGTCGGGATGAACTTTTGACCCGGGTCGGCCCCCTTGCTGATCGTCCGCTTGTGGGCGTTCAGCGTGCCGCCGTAGTCCGCCCGGAGTTCGATGCGGCCGCTGCCGACGTCGAACCCGGCGGTGCGGGCTCGGTAAACGTCGTCGGCCGAGACCCGCCCGCCGAAGCTGTTCAACCAGATCCGCAAACCTTCTTCTTCGCTCGGCACCCGGGAATTGCCGGCGACGATGATCGTCGGCGCGGCCGGGGCCGGGCGGGTCGGGGCCGTGGCCCGGTTCCGTTGGGCGGCGAGTCGCTCGGCCGTGTGCACCTGGTCGATTTCGCCGGCGAGCAGCTCGGCCGTATCCACCAGAGAAATCAACTTGGTTTGCTCTTCTGCCGTCAGGGCCTGCGTCCGACTCCGCGTCTGCAGCGCGTCGGCTTCCGTGATCGTGTTCGCGTGGTCCGTCCGGAGCTCGGCCAGCGTGCGGGCGGGCGTGGCCGGCGGGGTCGTCGACCCCGCCGGTTGCGTGCGGACGTGGCGGGCCGGATCGGCCGCGGGGGAAGTGGTGTCGGCGGTACGCTTGCGGGGCGAAGTGCAGAGCATTGGGAAGTGTGACTCGGATCGAGGCGGGAGGAAGTGGGCGGCGGGTAAAGGAACCAAACCCCGCCGCCCGGGCAGCACCACTATGTACGGCGGGCCTTCGCCAACCGGAGACGCAAAAACAGATTTTCCAGATCGGGGCCGGCGGTGCGGACGGACACCGTCGTCGCCTTGTAGACCTGGTGGCCGGCGGACAGCGTGACGTCGATGAGCGTCACGTCGGTAACGTCGTCGGTCGGCAGCCCGCCCGGGCCGGCCGCGGCCGTTCGCCGGCGGCCGCCGGGGGCGTCCGTGAACTGGAACGACGCCCCGTTGATCCGACCCGACCGCACGTCCGCAAGGATCTGATCGTTCAGAGCCGACGGCGGGAGGTAGGCGGACGCGAACAGTCCGCGGGGATCCTCTTGCAGGAGCAAACCCGTGGACCGCCGGGCGAAGGTCTTCGCCGGGTCGTGCTCCAAGTCTGCGATCACGTCCACCGCCGGGTCGGCCAGTGTGCGACGGAACGCCCCGGGCCGGATGACCTCCGAGAACGTCTCCCCGTTCTCGGTGACCGTGGCCGGGGTGTCGAACACGGCGGCGTAGAACACGAGCCGGCGATCGTCGCGGACTTCGGGCGCGCTGCTCAACGTGCGAATCTTCATGCCGTGGGGTCACCCTTCCCGGAGATCTGTGTCAGATCCGTCGCCGAACCCATGTTGAGCGGGATCCGCGGCACGTCGCCGCCGTCGACCGGCGGCAGGTTGAGCCAAGCCCGCTGCTCGTTCACCAGCACGGTGCCGTTCTGAATCCCCACGTTCGCCACGTCGGCTTGCTGTTGCGGGTCGCCGCGGAGCAGGCCGTTCACGTCGAACTCGCAGTAGACCGAGCTCGTCACGCCGAAGATCTTCGCGTTGAATTCGAGCTCGGTCTTTTCGAGGAGCGGCCGGAGCGAGTCCCCGTAGAACGCCTGTCGGTCGGCCCCCAGGTTGGAGTAAGTGCCGCGGGACAGGTCCCCGAGCGAGAGCGGGGACAGGCCGAGCCACCGGGCGATGTCCGGGACCGACGTGCTCAGGGCTTCTATGATCTTCGCGTCGTCGGCGTTCGTGTTGTTCAGCGGGAGGAACTCGCCGTTTTGCATCGTCACCGGCAGCTTGCCCCGGTTGCCCGTGCCGGCGTAGTCCGCCAGGAAGTGCTCTTTGATCTGCTTCACCGCGGCGGCGTCGAGCGTGCCGGAGTACTTCAGGTACCCGCTCGGTCGGACGGCGTTCTCGTAGAAGGCTCCGGCCGACTCTTGCACCTGGCGGTGCAAGCCGAGCGACGAGCCGGCGTAGTCGAGCAGCCGCGTGCCGCGGATCCCGTCCCGCGAGAAGAGGTACAGGTGAATGATCTCGTCTTCGCGGTAGACCTCCACGCCCTCGGGGGTGCTGACCACCCACGCCCGGTTCCAGTCGTCGTCGATCAGGACGTTGACCACTTTTGAGCAGTGGATCGGGTACAGGCCGACCAGATAGCCGGTGCCCGTCAGCCGGACGTGCAACAGGACCTCTCGCTCGGTGAAAAGTTGCAGCGCGACCCATTCGAACAACGCCGCCCGTGACTGGATGGGGTTCGGGCGGTCGTGGAGGATCCAGTAAGTCGGCGAGCTTTCGAGCCGCTTGCGGTCGCCGTTCGCGTCACGCTGGTAGGTGACGAGCGGCAGGGACCCGAGCGCGGACTGGTACTTCCGCACCCCGGCCCAGAACGGGGACAGGGTGAGGGCCTCGTCGGGGGTGCGGACGGCCGACGGCCCGGACGGCGGAATGCCGATCGGTTGGCCGGGGCCGTAGAAGATCGAAGAGGGAAACCACTGGATCGCCCGCCGGCGAACCCACTGTTGAACGCCGGTGAGCATGCCACTATCTACGGTCACAGGAAGATGACGCCGGCGGAACTCTGCTCGGGGACGGCCGCCGCCTGCACGGCCTGGGAGTAGGCCATCAGCAGGGACACCGCCCCGTCGATGTGATCGGCCGACTTCTTGCGGTAGGGACGGCCCTCGTCGTACTTGTTCACGTCGAGGCGGACCGCGTTTATACACCACCGGAGCCACTCGTTCCCGTCGTGGATCAGCCGGCGTTCGAGCACGTCGAACTTGAACTGCTTCACCACCGGTCCGAAGTACCGGTTCGATTGCGGCATCTTCTCGGCCTTGATGCCGTGGTCGCTCGTCATCTCCGAGCCGAAGACCCACACCATGCTGCCGTCCATCACGAGCTGCTGAAGTTGCCCGCGGCCCTGGTACGCGAGGATCGCCGGCAGGACGGCGTTCTTGTCCATCAGGTTGCCGGGCGTGATGGTCATGCAGTTCGTGGCCACGAACTGAGCGTACTTCGGCAGGTTGGATTTCTCCCGCTTCCGAACGCCGTCCTCTGCCACCCAGGCGTGGGATTCGGCGTAGTACCGCTTGTCGGGCAGCAGCCAAACCGCACTCAAGGACGTGGGGTCCGTGGTCTGGGATCCGTCCAGCCCGAGCCACAGCCGGCAGCCGGCGAGTACGGCCGCCGCCGGCCGCGACTCGCGGCAGTGGTCCCACTCGGCGAGCTGGATCCAGACGGCGTCTTCGGACCGGCAGAAGATGTTCAGCCGGTACCGCACGAAGTTCAGCCAGGCCGCGGTGTCCTTCTTCGCCGTCGCGAGCGTCGAGGCGAACCGCTCGGACGTGTAGCCGTCGTAGAGGTCGAGCGACGGGTTGGCCCGCTTCCACACCGCCGGGTCTTCGAGGTTGTCCGTCTCCTTCGCTTCGTACAGCTCGGCGTAGAACGTCGGGTCGAGGTCCTTGCCTTCGAGCAAATTCCGGCCGCGGCGGACGTACCCGTAGTACCAGTGGGTGAGGTCGTCGCCGGCCGTCGAGATGATAATGAGGATGCCGTCGGGGCGGGCCAGCGTGGCGTATTCGAGCGTGTTGAAGAGCGCCGGCGACTTGTGCTTGTGGGCCTCGTCGACGATGACGCATGAGCAGTTGAGGCCCTCGGACCCGCCCTCGTCGGAACTCAGCGCCTTGTACTCGCCTTCCCGCTTGGGAACTTCGATCAGGTTTTCGCTCGGCACCGGGTTCGAGATCGCCTTGAGCTTTTCGTTGCCCTTCTTGTTCACCGTGGACTTGAGGTTGTCGAACACCTGCTCGGCGTTCTTCAGGGTCGTGCTGGCCGAGACCACCAGGGGCTTCGGCTGCACGGCCCCGAAGAGCTCGTAGGCGGCGATCGCCGACACGAGCAGCGTTTTGCCGTTCTTCTTCGGGACGTGCAACAGAGCCGTCTTGAACCGCCGCGTGCCGTCGGCGCTCCGCCATCCGTACAGGGACTGAAGGAACCGCACCTGCCACTCAAACAGCCGGAGTTCGCCCTCAATAAACCGCGACGTGACGTACTTCTCGACAAAGCGGATGACGCGCTCGGCCGCGGCCGCGTCCCAAAAGCATCCCGCTTCCAGGGCCTTCCGGTCGGCGGCCGTTCGGACCGCCCAGGCGGGGGGCCGTTTGTCGTCGGGGCAGTGGTGCGGCACGGGTTACCGGCGGTGCAGAACGGAGTGGTGACACGTCTCGCAGACCGCGAGGACGTTGCCGTCGGCGTGGTTGTGCGGGTTCAGGTCGACGTGGTGTAGGTCGGTGCTGAAGGCGTTCCGGCAG
Organism: Limnoglobus roseus; assembly: GCF_008254045.1. GTDB lineage: Bacteria > Planctomycetota > Planctomycetia > Gemmatales > Gemmataceae > Limnoglobus > Limnoglobus roseus. The sequence goes on from NZ_CP042425.1 coordinate 6,425,652, forward strand.
ACCTGGCAGAGTGGCTGCTCGTCAAGGATCCGGGACCGCTGCTTGCGGTGTTCGTGCCCGTACCCTCTCGCCGTGGAGGACGGTTTCGGACGGTACTTCGTGCCGAGCGGCTTGACCGAGGGCGGGGCGATGGGCATCAGAGTCCGAACTCGTCTTTCTGTTCTTCCTTGGGTCGATCGAGCTTCGAGTGAGCCCGCTCACGGGGCATCAGCCCGAACTGTTTGGCGAACGAATGGAATTGCTTCGTCATGTTCGCGAGTTGGATCATCTCGCGGTAGTTGTCCGCCCCGGCCCGGAACTCTTGCAGCTCGCAGATCCGCTGCCAGGTCAGCGCGCAGACGGCGAAGGCGTGCAGGTCCTTGGCTGTCAGGATGCCGTCTCGCTCAAGTTGGTCCGCGTGGGCGTTCCAAAAATCCTGAGCTTCGGCGCGAAGTGGGAACGGTGGTTTCGGCATGGCGTGAATATCTACCGCCGCGCCGCGCAGAACAAAACAATTGAAAATTGGATCGGCCCCACGCACGACAGGCGGGTGGGTCGGACGGCGCCCGGGCCGAAGTCCAGACCCCCCTACCCCGCCGCGGCGATCGCCGCGGCGGAGAAATCGGCGCGAGTCGCGCCGCGGAATCAGGCGGCGACGTGGTCGGCCGTCAGTTCGAAAGTGACCTCGACCTGAAAGCCTTCGTCGCGCGGCGTCTTGGCCGAGCGGGTCCACTGCACGACGTGAACGGGCAAGGCCGGCCGCGGCTTGCCAGGCTTGTCGTGGAGGATCCGCACCAGGTGAGCTTCGAGCGTGCGGGCCTGGTTGTACTCCGTGGCCAGCACGTCGAACTGCATACTGTGCCGCACGAGTCGGATCGTACCGTCGATCTCTGTGACGGGCTCGCTCTCGTCGAGCCGGTACATGACCCAGGGTAACGGGTACTCGTGCTCGGGGATGTGCACGGCGTACACGCGGGCGCCGACGATCTGCACCAAGTCGGGGTCAGCCGCCAGCGTGGCCACGATCGTTTCCTCAACTGTCATCGGTCTTCTTCCTGCGTTTGGTGGCTTGGGCGATCCCCTCTTTCATATCCTGCTCGCCCATGTGGATATACCGGTTGGTCATGTCGGTCTTGGTATGACCCAGCATCTTCGACAGAACGGGGAGCGGCACGCCGTTCCGGATGGCTTCGGTCGCGCCGGTGTGGCGCATCGTGTACACCACGATCCGTTCTTCTTCGCCCGTGGCGTCGAGACCCGCTTTGGTTCGGGCCGCCCGCATCATGCACCGCAGTGCGTTCGCGGACCGCTCGCCGCCTTTCGAGGCCGGGAAGACCGGATCTGTCGGCTTGGGATTTCGGTGCCGGATCCAGGCTTCGAGCATCCGCACCGCCCGCGGTCCGATCGCGATCGTGCGCTCTTTCAATCCGTCTCGCCGACGCTTCTTACCCTTGAAGTCCTTAAGTCGAAGGACACCACCTGGAAGATCGACTTGCGACCAACGAAGCTTCCGTAACTCCCCAGGACGGGCGATGGTGAACCTCATGAGGTAGAGGAAGAGTCGGAAGGGCCGCGGCGATGCGAGGTAGAGCGCGACCATCTCTGATCGCTGAAGGATCCGCGTTCTCTGGCCACACTTCGGAACTGTCAACTTCTTGAACGGGTCTTTCGGCACGAGTTCCTCTTCGAGCCCCCACTTGTAGAGGGCCTTCAAGGAACGGACGAAGGCGTTCGTGAATTTGATCGCCACCAGGTGGTGCGTCCGGATGGTCTCAGCCGGCAGGTGACCGAGCGGCCTGAGCTTCTTGAGCTGCCAGTAGTAGTACTTCCACGTGTTGGGCTCCCTTTGATCGGCGCTGACGAGCACCTGGATGTTGGCTTGAAAAGAATCGATCAGATGGTTGAGGGTGAGCATAGACTCACCAACATGCGGGCTTTCGCCATTCGTTGCAATTGGGATATCACCGTCTAGAATTGAGAAAAGGAGAAGATTGTTCAGGGAAGACCGTCTCTAACGACCTTTGCGCGCTTCACGTCGCGAACTCCCCTAGCTATCTACCCCTCACAGTGGCAAACTCCAAAGCGTAGCGCCGCACCCAAGTCTTGCTTGGGGTGCAAGAGGTCGGGAGTTCAAATCTCCCCGGTCCGACTGAACGCCCAGAGTTGTCAGGAGATGACTCTGGGCGTTTTTATTGGTATTTTTAGGCTTTTTTTACCATTTCGGGCAACCAAATTTAATTCTTATACTTGTTCAAATTTGCAATCTCATGACAATAATTGACCCGAACGGACTGGGTCGGGTCAACATTTGGGGCAACATTTCCAGGGAGGGTGTTTTGGGCATTAGGTTCTCACCTTCTCTCTCCCCTTGCGAGTGGGATCACTGGCAGGGCGTTTACGGCCCGGCGGATGTTGAGCAACCGCGGATCGGTGTAGACCCACATAGTTAATTTGATGTCCGAGCGTCGCATGGCGGCCTGAGCGGTTCGCGGGACGACACCAGCTCGAATCATCAGCATGCCGAACGTCGTACGCATGGCATGAACGTCGATCGTCCGGCCCCGGTCGTCGCGCTTCAAGACGCCGGCGGCCTTCAAATCACGGTCCAGAATCTTCACGAGTGCGGACGGCACCGTGAAAACGAGCGCGTTAGCCGGCAGTCGTTCCGGTATCGGGTTCCCGGCCGCCCGAGCCGATGCTTGTGCGGCTATCAGTTTATCCGCCAACCATGAGCGGAGGTCTGCGGCCAAGTCCTCGCGGATCGGCCGCGAACTCCCCTCGCGGCTCTTTTCGTCCCCGGCGTCGAGTTGCAGAAACTCCCCACCCCGCGTGAGGTCGAGTTGCGAAACGGTCAGGGTGCGGAGTTCATCGCGTCGGAGTCCGGTCAGGACGAGTGATTTGTAAATCAATGCGCGTTCTCGGCCGAGGTGGCGGAGGTTGGCGACCGTTTCCGGGCGGAGGTTGGCGACGAGTTCCCCTCTTCGTTTGCCGCGGCGGACAGTGCGGGCGTCGGCGGGCGGTCGGCGGCGACGGCGAGCAATCGTCGCAACTCGTCCTCAGTGAGTGACCGGCGTTTTCGACGGGGATCGGCCTTCTCGTTCGCCCGCGGCAGCCGTTCCAGGTCGTGCGCGGCGTGGCGGCCGTCGGTGACGCACCAATTCGCGAACGTGGCGAGCGCGATGCGGTAGGCGTTCCGGGATCGCGCCCCCATCCCTTCCCCCACACGTGCCGCGAGCCACGATTCCGCCGCGCGTGGCGTCACGTCGGCGAGCGTGCGGAACCCGCAGTGGGTCGCAACTCGGCGGACGGCGCGAATGGCGTTCCGAAAGCGTCCGGCGAGTTGGTCTATTCAAGGGCGTGCGCGTTCGGCCTCGGTCGCCCTACGACCGCCAAGCGGTCGGGTAAGAGGTCGGACACGTCGGCGTCGGGCGGCCGGGCCGGGACATGGGTCAGGATGTCTTAGTCCTTCGATGAACGCCGGCCGATTGTCAACAGCAAGCGAGTCGATTCGTTCAAGCCACCGCGTGCAGCCCAGTCTTCGATCCGAGCATCCGGGGTGAACCCGTAGCCCAAGTGGGTCGGTTCCGAGCGGGTGACGACTGCCCCAACTACAGTCGAGTGGCCGACGGGTCGGCAACCCAGGACTAGACCGAGCGCGTCGTCACACCGCGGGCTCGCAGTGGTTCTCCTCTTCTCCTCGCCAGCTCTTGGCTCGTTACGCCGCCGCCTTCACCGGCTGCACCTGATGGAACAGCCACCGCACCCACCGGTTGGCGACGGCCGCGGCCACCACGCTCCCCGGCTTGCCCCGGCCCTTCATGTCGGCCGCCAGTTTCTTCCACCGGGCGTCGTACCGCACCAGCCGGTGGGCGGCCTCGATGAGCACGACCCGCAGCTGCGGGTTGCCGGCCTTGATCAGCCCGGCGTCGGCCTGCTTCTGGCCGCTCGACGCGTTCCGCGGCGACAGCCCGCAGAACCGGGCCGCCTGCTTGCCCGTCCGGAACCGGTCGAACCGCCCGATCTCGGCCCGGATGGTGGCCGCCGTGACCAGGCCGATCCCCTTCATCGTCAGCAGATTCACGACCAGGGCATCCTCGGCGGTGACCTGGGCCAGGCGTTGCTCGGCCGCCTTGACGTCGCCGGCCAGGGCCTTCAGGCGGCCCAGGTGCCGGTCCATCACCCACCGCGTCTGCTCGCTCAGGGCGGCGTCGCGGGTCAGCCACGTCAGCCACGCCACCGTCCACGGGTTCACGCCCTCGGGGGCGGCTACCCGGTTGTCGCGGAGCAGGGCCCCGATCCGCAGCTTGACGTTCCGCCGCTCGCCGACGAGCTGCTGGCGGTACCGGACGAGCCGTCGCAGTTCGCGGACCTCGGCCGGGGCGTGCCACACCTTGGGCAGGTACCCGACCCGCTCCAGGTCGGCGAGCATCTTGGCGTCCGAGTAGTCCGTCTTGTCCGGGTTGCCCTTCATGCGGGCCACATACCCGGGGTGGGCCAGGTCGACCAGCCACCCGGCTTTGGTCACCAGTTCCTCGGCCAGATCGGCCGACCCGCTGCACGCCTCGATGGCCGCCCGCACGTCGGTGCCGAACCGGGCGACGGCGTCGCGGATGGCCCGCCAGTCGTTCGCGCAACTCTGGTTGAGCAACACGCGGCCGCCGCGGTCCAGGGCGCACACCTGGACGGACAGGGTGTGGTAGTCCAGGCCCACGAAAACGGGGCCGGTCGTCGTTGCCGCGGGCATGGCTGGTCCTCGAAGGTGTGGTCCTGTTGATGGTGACCACACCCACCCTCTCCGGCAACCAGCGTTCATCCCCATCTACAGTCGTAGTTGACATGATAGCCACGCCAAAGGAGTTAGGGCGAGGGTGGGCCATGTCCGGACAGCCGACTCAGCGTGTCGTGAAGAAGTGGGCCGCCGAGGTGGGGGCGGTGGGCGAGCGGATCGGCCGGCACTTCGCCCGCAGCGAACCCCGTCAGCGAGCGGCCGCCTACCTGCGCGGGTTGCTCACCGACGCCGAGCGGAAGAACGGGTGGCAGCTGGCCGAGTACCTGGGCGAGGCGACGCCCGACGGGGTGCAACACCGGCTCACCCGCGCCGACGGGGACGCGGGCGCGGCCCGGGACGACCTGGCCGGGTACGTCCACGAGCACCTCGGCGATCGCGGTGGGGTGCGGATCGTGGACGAGACCGGGTTCGTCAAGAAGGGAACGAAGTCGTGCGGGGTGGCCCGCCAGTACACCGGCACGGCGGGCCGGATCGAGAACGCCCAGGTGGGCGTGTTCCGGGCTTACGCTGGCCCGAAGGGGCACGCCTTCCTCGACCGGGCACCGTACCTGCCGAAGGAGTGGGCCGGCGACCGCGAGCGATGTGACGCCGCCGGTGTGCCCGAGGGCGTGGGGTTCGCGACGAAGCCGCAGCGGGCCGAGCGGATGATCCGGCGTGCGCGGCGGCTGGGGGTGCGGGCGGCGTGGGTGGCGGGCGACACGGTGTACGGCCACGGCGGGAAATTCCGGCGATTCCTTGAGGAGGCGGGGCCGCCGTACCTGCTGGCCGTGCCGTCGAACCAGCCGCTGTTCGACGGGCGGTTCCGCTCCACGGTCGGGGCGGTCGCCGACGCGCTCGCGGCGGGCGCGTGGCGGCGGGCCAGTGCCGGGGACGGGAGCAAGGGGCCGCGGGAGTACGACTGGGCGGCGGAGGCGTTCGGCCCCACTGGCGAGCGGGGGTGGCCGTTGTGGCTGGTGGTGCGACGACACCGGGAGCGGCCGGGCGAGCGGGCGTACTTCTTCGCCCGCGGCCCGGCGGCGACACCACCGGCCGAGCTGGTCCGAGTGGCCGGGACTCGGTGGCGGGTGGAGGAATGTCTGGAGTTGAGCAAGGGGGAATGTGGGTTCGGCGAATACGAGGTGCGGTCGTGGGGGGGCTGGCATCGGCACGCGACGCTCAGCCTGTTCGCCCTGGCGGTGGTGGCCGTGATCCGCTCGCGAGTGCCGGCCCCGCGGCGGGAAAAGGGGGCGCGGGGCGAATCCGGGTGAGCGTCCCCGAGGTGCGGAAGTTGCTCGCCCGGTTGGTGTGGGCGTTCGCCCCGTTGGCGAAACAGGTGCTGGCATGGTCGGTGTGGCGACGACGGCACCAACATCGCGCCCGCGACTGCCATTACAAGAAGCGTGAGGCCAAACCGCCCGATTGAACAACTACGACTGTAGATGGGGATGAACGCTGGTTGCCGGAGAGGGTGGGTGTGGTCACCATCAACAGGACCACACCTTCGAGGACCAGCCATGCCCGCGGCAACGACGACCGGCCCCGTTTTCGTGGGCCTGGACTACCACACCCTGTCCGTCCAGGTGTGCGCCCTGGACCGCGGCGGCCGCGTGTTGCTCAACCAGAGTTGCGCGAACGACTGGCGGGCCATCCGCGACGCCGTCGCCCGGTTCGGCACCGACGTGCGGGCGGCCATCGAGGCGTGCAGCGGGTCGGCCGATCTGGCCGAGGAACTGGTGACCAAAGCCGGGTGGCTGGTCGACCTGGCCCACCCCGGGTATGTGGCCCGCATGAAGGGCAACCCGGACAAGACGGACTACTCGGACGCCAAGATGCTCGCCGACCTGGAGCGGGTCGGGTACCTGCCCAAGGTGTGGCACGCCCCGGCCGAGGTCCGCGAACTGCGACGGCTCGTCCGGTACCGCCAGCAGCTCGTCGGCGAGCGGCGGAACGTCAAGCTGCGGATCGGGGCCCTGCTCCGCGACAACCGGGTAGCCGCCCCCGAGGGCGTGAACCCGTGGACGGTGGCGTGGCTGACGTGGCTGACCCGCGACGCCGCCCTGAGCGAGCAGACGCGGTGGGTGATGGACCGGCACCTGGGCCGCCTGAAGGCCCTGGCCGGCGACGTCAAGGCGGCCGAGCAACGCCTGGCCCAGGTCACCGCCGAGGATGCCCTGGTCGTGAATCTGCTGACGATGAAGGGGATCGGCCTGGTCACGGCGGCCACCATCCGGGCCGAGATCGGGCGGTTCGACCGGTTCCGGACGGGCAAGCAGGCGGCCCGGTTCTGCGGGCTGTCGCCGCGGAACGCGTCGAGCGGCCAGAAGCAGGCCGACGCCGGGCTGATCAAGGCCGGCAACCCGCAGCTGCGGGTCGTGCTCATCGAGGCCGCCCACCGGCTGGTGCGGTACGACGCCCGGTGGAAGAAACTGGCGGCCGACATGAAGGGCCGGGGCAAGCCGGGGAGCGTGGTGGCCGCGGCCGTCGCCAACCGGTGGGTGCGGTGGCTGTTCCATCAGGTGCAGCCGGTGAAGGCGGCGGCGTAACGAGCCAAGAGCTGGCGAGGAGAAGAGGAGAACCACTGCGAGCCCGCGGTGTGACGACGCGCTCGGTCTAGGCTGTGTCTGAAAAGCTACGGTGTCAGGTACCACAGGGCGAAGGCGAGTTGGATCATGGCCCGGAAGTTGACGGCCAACTTCTCGTACCGGGTGGCCACCCGCCGCCGCTCCTTCAACCACCCGTTCAGCCGCTCGATGACGTTCCGCCGCTTGTACTTGCCCGTGTCGAACGCCGGCGGTGCGGGCAATCGGGCCAACTCGTCCTTGCGGCGGGCGATCACGTCCTCGATGCCAGCGGCGAGCAACGTCGCCCGCACCCGGTTGGCCGAGTACCCCTTGTCCCCGGCCAGGGCCTTCGGCGGCCCGAGGCCCTTCGGGACGGCCGCCAGGGCGGCGGCCAGGTGCACGACCTCTGGCTCCTGGCCGCCGGTCAGCACCGCGGCCAGCGGGTTACCGGCCCGGTCGCACACCAAGTGCACCTTGGTCCCCCACCCGCCTCGGCTGCGGCCCAGGGCGTGATCGGCCGGCTCGCCGGCCACCGCCTTTTTTTTTCGCCCCGGCGGCCGGCCGGGCGGCCCGCACCACCGTTCCGTCGACGTTCCATTGCCCGTGGTCCAGGTCGGCGTGCCGCTGCAGGTGCTCGACCACCCGGTCCCAGATGCCGTCCTGGCGGTACGCGTTGAATCGGTGGTACGCCGTCTGCCACGGCCCGTGCCGGTCGGGCAAGTCCCGCCACGGGGCCCCGGTGTGCAGCACCCAGAGCATGGCGTCGATCAGTCGCCGCGGGTCGGACGGCGGCCGCCCGCCGGGCTTGGCCGGCGGCAGGAGCGGGCCGAGGGCGGCCCACTGGGCATCGGTCAGGGCGTAGCGCGGCGTCTGCATGGCGGTCGTCCGGTGGGAGGGCCACGCATTCTACGCCCCACCAACCGCTTTTCAGACACAGCCTAGGCTGTGTCTGAAAAGCTACGGTGTCAGGTACCACAGGGCGAAGGCGAGTTGGATCATGGCCCGGAAGTTGACGGCCAACTTCTCGTACCGGGTGGCCACCCGCCGCCGCTCCTTCAACCACCCGTTCAGCCGCTCGATGACGTTCCGCCGCTTGTACTTGCCCGTGTCGAACGCCGGCGGTGCGGGCAATCGGGCCAACTCGTCCTTGCGGCGGGCGATCACGTCCTCGATGCCAGCGGCGAGCAACGTCGCCCGCACCCGGTTGGCCGAGTACCCCTTGTCCCCGGCCAGGGCCTTCGGCGGCCCGAGGCCCTTCGGGACGGCCGCCAGGGCGGCGGCCAGGTGCACGACCTCTGGCTCCTGGCCGCCGGTCAGCACCGCGGCCAGCGGGTTACCGGCCCGGTCGCACACCAAGTGCACCTTGGTCCCCCACCCGCCTCGGCTGCGGCCCAGGGCGTGATCGGCCGGCTCGCCGGCCACCGCCTTTTTTTTTCGCCCCGGCGGCCGGCCGGGCGGCCCGCACCACCGTTCCGTCGACGTTCCATTGCCCGTGGTCCAGGTCGGCGTGCCGCTGCAGGTGCTCGACCACCCGGTCCCAGATGCCGTCCTGGCGGTACGCGTTGAATCGGTGGTACGCCGTCTGCCACGGCCCGTGCCGGTCGGGCAAGTCCCGCCACGGGGCCCCGGTGTGCAGCACCCAGAGCATGGCGTCGATCAGTCGCCGCGGGTCGGACGGCGGCCGCCCGCCGGGCTTGGCCGGCGGCAGGAGCGGGCCGAGGGCGGCCCACTGGGCATCGGTCAGGGCGTAGCGCGGCGTCTGCATGGCGGTCGTCCGGTGGGAGGGCCACGCATTCTACGCCCCACCAACCGCTTTTCAGACACAGCCTAGTCCTGGGTTGCCGACCCGTCGGCCACTCGACTGTAGTTGGGGCAGTCGTCACCCGCTCGGAACCGACCCACTTGGGCTACGGGTTCACCCCGGATGCTCGGATCGAAGACTGGGCTGCACGCGGTGGCTTGAACGAATCGACTCGCTTGCTGTTGACAATCGGCCGGCGTTCATCGAAGGACTAGAGCGGTTCCCGAGATGATCTGGCGCAGGTCTGTCGGTCGCGGTAGATTAGTGGCTCCCTCCGAGGGCCACCGATGCGAGCGTACTCCGCCGATCTTCGTGAGCGGGTGTTGGCCGACGCCGACGGCGGGGCGGGCACGCGGGCCGTCGCCGCCAAGTACCGGGTGAGCGAGTCCTGGGTGCGGCGGGTCAAGCAAGTGGGGCGGGAGACCGGGCGAACCGCCCCGGCGGCCCAGCGGCGGGGGCCGACGCCGGGGTGGGTGGCCCACGCCGACGCCATCCGGGCGGCCGTCGCCGCCGACCCGGACGCGGCCCTGGCCGAGTACCGCGAGCGGTTCGCCCTCCCGCTGTCCCGGTCGGCGTTGGCCCGGGCCCTCGTCGCCCTCGGGTTGCCGCGGAAAAAAAGTCGATCCGGGCGGCCGAGCCGGACCGCCCGGACGTGAAGGAACAGCGGGCCGCCTGGCGGGCCGGGCAACCGGCCCTCGACCCGGCGACGTTGGTGCTCGTGGACGAGACGCGGGCGAGCACGAACGTGGCCCGGACCCACGGCCGGTGCCCGACCGGCCGGCGGCTGGTGATGGCCGTGCCGCACGGGAAGACGACCACGTTCGTGGCCGCCTTGCGGGCGGACGGCACGGTCGCCCCGACGGTCATCGACGGGGCCGTGACCGGGGACCTGTTCGTCGCCGACGTCGAACGGCGACTGGCCCCGGCCCTGCGGCCGGGGGACGTGGTGGTGATGGACAACCTGGCGTGCCACAAGCGGGCCGGGGTGCGGCGGGCGATCGAGGCGGCGGGGGCCGCGCGGCGGCGGCTGCCGCCGTACTCCCCGGACCGGAACCCGATCGAGAGGGCGTTCCGCAAGCTCAAGGCGCGGTTGCGGGCGGCGGCCAAGCGGACGATCCGGGCGGTCGAGGACTACCGGGGCGAACGGTCGGCCGCGTTCGCCCCCGAGGAGTGCCGCAACTACTTCCGCAGTTGCGGCTACCCGACCGCTACGCCTACTCGGGAACCGCTCTAGAGGTACGCCCATGGATCGTGCCCATGTCGCTTGGCGCTCGCCACGATGCTCAGCAGGACGACGACCGAGGTCAGGCCGTTGTCGCCGCACACGAACACCCAGTTGCGGCGGCCGACGGCCAGCGGGCGGATGGCCCGCTCGGCCGGGCCGTTGTCGATCGCCAGGCGGTGGTCGTCGAGGTATCGCACCAGGGTCGGCCACTGGTTGACGGCGGACGTCACGGCCTGGCCGAACAGGCCCGACGGCAAGGCGACGCGGCGTTGTTCAGTCAGCCACACGGCGAACGCGGCGAGGGCCGGCCCGGCGTGCTCCCGGCGTTACGCTGTAACGCCGGCGTCCCGTAGGCCGCTGTCCCCGATCCGCCCCTCCACGTCGTACAGGGTGCGGACGAAGGCGAGGGCGTCGGTCGCCCGCAGGTCGCCGTCCCTCGCGTCGTGGAACCCGCCGCGGGCGTGCATCCAGCACTGGCGGACGCGCCCACTTGGACCTGGTTGTACCCGGCATACACGTCCGCGTGGACGAACCCGGCGAACCCACCGAGGAATCGCGTGGGGTACCCCTGCGACCGGCCGGGGATCAGGTCGAACACGGTAAACGGGTTCGCCGCGTCGCCGAGGTAGACCCACGCCTAGGAAATCATTTTACGACGGAGGAGTTTCCGCAGGGATTCGAGCTGCTCCCGCGGTGTTCCGGCATTGAACCGCCACACGCACTCTTGGAGGAACAGCGGGAACGACGCTTTCGGCACCCCGTTGAACCGCCGCAGGTGTCGCTTGGCCTGACTCCAAAAGTTCTCGATCCCGTTGATGTGCCGCCCGCCATCGGCCGACACCCGTTCCTCGTCGTGGTTGATCCGCTCGTGCTCATACCCCTCGACCGACAGGGTGTCGTACCCGGACCACGAGTCGGAGTACACGACACTCGCCGGGGCCACCTTCCGGCGGATGATCGGGACGAGTGTCGCCGGCCCGCCGTCGGCGATCATTTGGGCGTACACCTTGCCGCCCCGCTTGAGAATCCCGAACACCGCGACCTTCCCCGCCGCCCCGCGTCCCCGTTTCCCCTCGCGGCGGCCGCCGAAGTACGACTCGTCGATCTCGACCGGCCCGTCGAACGCCTGAGCCATCGCCCGCTCCTGGTGAGCGGCGATCACCGCCCGCACCTTCGAGAAGAATAGGGCGGCCGTGTTCCGGTGAACGCCGGCCAGGTCGGCGGCCGTGCGGGCGGTCGAGCCGGCGACGAACAGCTTGAGCAACTCGCCCGCCTGGGTGGGCGTCAGCTTCGAGAACTTGACACCCATCAAGGCACCCTAGAAGAGCAAATCTTCCAGGACAGCCCCTATTATTTTTGAGGAAGCTATGACTTTTGGCGATGAGATGAAACGACTGCGTGAGAGCAAGTCACTGAGCCAAAAGGCTGTCGCGGATGCGATCGGTGTGAAGCAGGCATTTGTTTCTGAAGTTGGAAAAGGGCGACCGCGATCGACTTGGGGCGGACAACTACCTTCGTCTCTGCGAAGCGCTCGGCGTGCCGTGCGACCACTTCCGCCAGTGCCTCGCGCCGACGGGCGTTCTGACGGCCGGCGATACCGAACAACCGCCGGCCGTCGAAAAGCCGAAACGGGGACGCCCGCCGAAGGCGAAGGGCGACGGCGCGGCGAAGAAATGACAGATTCTTTTGAGGGGAAGTAGCACGAAGCCCAAGCGGACAAACAAGTACACGGCCGAGCAAGCGAAGGAACTGACCTCGCTGCGGATGAGTTACAACCAACTCATCGAATTCGACGTATCCGACCCGGCCATTCGTTTCGGAAACATCGTCGCCGACTACATCGCGGGCGTCACGATTGACATGGCCGCGAGGCTACACGACCATAAAGATCGCGATGACCGTCAGCGAGAGGCGTTCGATGCTGGCGGACATACGCGACTTCCTCAATCGCGAGCCGACCGGCGAAGACTTCGCTCAAGAGATGGGAAAGTACGTCAAAGTCCCGGACTTCACGGATGGGCTGATACAGAAGGACTTGGATCGCCTTTCCGGAAGCGACCAGAAGACGAAGTGACGAGCCGCCCGCGGGATCGCACCATGCGGATGACGCCGAAACGGGCCGAGCGGCTGTACGAGAGACCCGTTCGCCGAAGGCGAAGGGAGGCGGCCGGCCGGGCGAGCATCGAGTGGGACGTTGCGGACCCGCGGTTCGGGCGAGCGTGGGCCGCGACTGGGTCTGGCTGCCGCAAACGGATGGCGATCGGTTCAAGTTCACGCGGCGGTGAGTCGCCGAAAAGGTGACCGCATCCAGACCGTTGTCGATCCCGACCTCTGGGATTGGTGGGCACCCGGATCCAACCCCAGCGATTACGCTGGGGCCTATTCGTCTCCGACAGGCCGCGGGCGTCCGGCCGAACCGCCCTGCCGCCCCCGCTTCCATGCCGTCAACCGGTCCAGCACCCCGGCCGACCGCCGGGGCCGGGACCAGTCCAGGGCCGGCAGAAGGATAAGCAGTTGGACCCCGAATAGGATGGCGACTGCCGCGACTAGCCCGCCCCATTCCATGCCGACGACCTCCGACCCGCGTCGCTCCAGCCTATCGACCCGACGATGCCGACGCAAGAACGGTCCCGCCCGCCGTCGATCTGGGCACGGCCTGATCACCTGCCCACTCTAACACGAACCGCCGCCCCTCACATCGTCCTTGCCCCACGTCGGACCGGCGGGTACGCTCAGTTCTCACTGCTCCGATCCGTGTCGAGGACACCCCATGCTCCGCGCATTCGTGGCCTTGCTCGTCTTCACTTCGATCGTTGAGGCGGCCCCGCCGCCGAAGAAGTGAGACGCCGCGGGGCCGGACGGGCCGTAGCCAACCCGCTCACGGAGGGCATCGGATGCAAGTTGACGTGTCGGAGGCGGCCAAGGGACTGTGCCGGGTGCCCGTCTGCATCGGGTGCCGGCGACCGGCCAAGGGCGTCGGGCGGGTGCAGCTGAGTGGGGTGCCCGCATCGACGGCCCCGGCCGGTGGAGAGGACGCCGTCAGCGGCATCGTGGCGCTCCTTTCGGCCGCGGCGGCCATCATCACGTGGGCGCGGTCGGACAAGGCCGCCGTGACGTACCCGGCCTGCTGGCGGCACCGGTGGGTGTCTCGGCCGCCGCTGGGGGTGGTGAGCAAGGCCGACGGGCGAGTCACGTTGGACGGCGTGTCGGCCGAGTTCCACGCCGCGTGGGTGGCGGGCCGAGCGAAGGAGCCGTGACGGAAACCGTTTCTTTCAGATCGTCGCCTGGGTCGTCGTCGCGGCGGCCGTGGTGCTCCTCGCGAGGTAACCCCGGCCATGCCCGTCATCGTCGCCGTCGTGTTCCTACTGGCCGGCGTGATGTTCTGGATCTTCGTCCGCCAACTGAAGGATGGTCGCGGGGAGGGCGGGCGATGACCGAAGCGGAGTGGCTGGCAGGGACTGGGCCTTCCGACTGGCCGCACCGACTTTTCAACTGGTTGTTCTTCACCGGCGCATCCGACCGCAAGTTGCGGCTCTCTTGCGTTGCGTGGTGCCGGACGGTGGCACCGTTCTCGGACGGGGCATCGCTTTCTCACTTGCTTGAGTTGATCGAAGGAGTGGCGGATGGGAGCGGCCTGGAAGACCGGGTGAATCGTGAGATCGAATCCATTCGATCGCGGGAGCACGAATGGTATCAGGCTCTTTTCAGCGGTGAGAGCGGTCCGACACTCCGGGAAGAAGTGGAACACAGCGTCCGATGTGCGATCTTGAACGCAGGGAGCCCGCACCGCGACCGGGAATGGCATCATGCGAGAAAGCAGAACTCGTATCCGTGCTACGTCGCCACTGAAATACTGAACGCCACAGAGTTGCTCGGCCAGCGGGATGCGGCCGAGCGATCCATCATCCGCCTCCTACACGATATCTTCGGCAACCCGTTCCGCCCCGTGAACTTCGACCCCGCTTGGCTCACGCCGAGCGCCGTCGGCCTCGCAGAAGGCATCTACGCCGACCGCGCCTTCGACCGGCTACCGATCTTCGCCGACGCGCTGCAGGACGCCGGATGCGAGGACGCCGACATCCTCGCCCACTGCCGGGGCGGCGGGCCACATGTCCGCGGGTGCTGGGTTGTCGACAGTGTGCTCGGGAAGGGGTGAGGTGAACAAGCCGCCGGCGCAATCTAAACACCTGTTCGGCCGACCGGAGTCGGAGCGGTGACGTAGCTCGCGGGGCTGATCGCGGGAAGAAGATGCGAAGTGGGCGAGCCTTTTCGGACCCTGGCCAACACATAGGTTAATTGAACGAGCTGAATTCCGGTGCCAGGCGGCGACTAGACGAACGGACGACGATGAAAAAAACGCTGTTGTTCGCCGGACAGATGGCCCGCCGCTGGCGTACCGTGGGGGCGATCGCACCAAGCGGCGGGTCGCTGGCGCGAACGATGGCCCGGAAGGTCGGCGACCTCGCCGACGGTCAAGTCATCATCGAGTTGGGTCCGGGGACGGGCGTTATTACTCGGGCGCTCGTCGAGCGATTCCCCCGCAACCCCATCCTGGCCGTCGAGATCAACGAGCCGTTCATCACGCCGCTGCGGAAAGAGTTCCCCTCGGCGACGGTCGTTCAGGGGTGCGCCTCGCAACTCGCTGCCCACCTCGCCCGGCACGGTTTGGCCCCGGACAACGTCGGGGCGGTGGTGAGCGGCCTCCCGCTGCTTACACTGCCCGGTGACCTGCCGCAGCAGATCTTGGCCTCGGTGGCGAGCGTGCTGCGACCGGGACGGCCCTACGTCCAGTTCACCTATTCGGAACGGGCGTGGCGCCGGTTCGAGGCCGTCGGATTCGAACGCCTGCCTTCGAAGCGAGTCTGGTGGAACGTCCCACCCGCAGTCGTCCTCCACTTCGTCCGGAGCGAACCGAGTCCCCAATGACCGCCAATTCCATCGAACGGACGGCCGCCCCCCATCCCGCCGAACTGTTGCCGATCGAACCGATGGACCCGCAGGTTCTGTGGATTCAACCGGGCGGCGGGGTCGTCTGTCGGCTCGAACTCGCGTGGGGCTACTGGCGTCGGTTCTGGCTCAAGACATTCCGCCCCGGCTATGTCCGCCGCATGGCGGCAACCCGCAAGGGGGCCGTAAACGGCTGTCCGCACGAGGTCATCGATCCCCGCGACGTGAAATTCTTCCAAAACCAGGACGGCTACCACTGGGCACCGGCCGACGACCCGTTCCGGTGGCGCGACCGCATCCCGTTCGCCCGGTGGGGCCTTGCCGAGTTGCTGGTGTTCTCGGCGCTCACGTTCGGCCCGGCGGCGGCGTTGGCGGCGTGGCTCCTCGCCTCGGAGCCGGAGCCGGCGGTGCGGGTGGTCGGGTGGCTCCTCACCGCGACATTGTTGGTGTTCGGGCTCTTGATCGTGTGGTTCTTCCGCGACCCGCCCCGCCGCATCCCCGCGGAGACCGGCCTGGTCGTCTCGCCGGCCGACGGGAAGGTCGTGGCGATCGACGAGATCGAGCACGACGAATGGATCGGCGGTCCGGCGACAAGGATCGGCATCTTCCTGTCGATATTCAACGTCCACATCAACCGCGCGCCAGTGGCGGGGCGGGTGATCGGGGTGAAGTATACCCGGGGGAAGTTCCTCAACGCCCTGCGCCCGGAGTCGGCCCGCGAGAACGAGCGAATGGAGATCCGGATGCAGGAGACGGCCGCTCCGTACCGCCGCTACGTCGTCCGCCAGATCACCGGGGCCATCGCCCGCCGCATCGTCTGCACGCTGAAGCCGGGCGTCGATGTCGCGCGCGGCGAGCCGTTCGGCATGATCAAGCTCGGCTCGCGGACCGAACTCGTACTCCCCCGCGAGGCGGCGCTAAAAGTCGTGGCGAAGCTCGGCGACGTGGTCCGGGCCGGGAGTACGATCCTCGCCGAGTGCGTGACGAACCCGGCAGCGCGTACGGGATGAATCGGTGAAGCGAGACCCTCTGATCCGCCGTGACAAGGTGTTCGCGGTGCTGCCGACCGCGCTGACGCTCGGGAACGGCATCTGCGGCTTCGGTGCGATCACGTTCGCGTCGAGGTGGGCGAACTATGACACGCCCACGTCGCTGTTCGTGGCGTCGTGCCTGATCTACCTGGGAATGGTGCTCGACGCGTTCGACGGCCGCACGGCACGTTGGGTGAACCAGCAGAGCGAGTTCGGCGCGCAGCTCGACTCGCTCTGCGACGCCATCACCTTCGGCGCCGCGCCCGCGTTTCTGATGATCCAGTTCTCGGTCACGTACGGCTACCACCCGCGGCTCTTGTGGATGGTGGGGGCACTGTACGTCGTGTGCACGGTCCTGCGGCTGGCGCGGTTCAACGTCGAGTCGGACGACGGCGGGAAGCATCCGAAGGACTTCACGGGGCTGCCGTCGCCCGCGGCGGCGGCGGTGGTAGCCGCGTTCCCGATGATGGCGTTCGGCCCGACAGTATTGGCCGACCCGGCGTACGATAACATGTGGGGGCCGGAGATCGGGTCCGCGCTCGACTGGGTGGCGGCGCGGGTGCTCCCGATCGTCACGTTCGTGGCCGCGGGCCTGATGGTCTCGCGCATCCGCTACCACCGCCACCTCCTGGCCCGCGGCCGTGGAGACGGCCCGGCGATCATCCGGCTCGTGTTCATCGTGATGATGATCGCCGCGATCCCCCGTGTCGCCGCACCGCTCCTCTCGTGCTGGTATGCGTTCGCGACGCCGGCGCAGTTGCTCTGGGAGCGATATCCGCGCCGATGGTTCGCCCGCCCAGCCCTCAGTAGCGTCCCCGGGGACGAAGGGCGAGAGGCGGGGTGATTTGTCGGGCAGATTGAGGTTCCCCAAGGTTCGTGAGCACGAGATTAGCTCGGTGAAATCGATTCCGGGAGTGGGTGCGTCTATCTCGGCGTTGCTCGATCTCACCGTCCTCGGCGGGCTCCCCTTCGTCGTCTGCTTCGCCTCCCAGAAGTCGCGGCACAAAAGAGCGTTCAGACATATTGCCCGGCGAGCGGGGCTCCAACCGGGTGACGGCCGCTCCGTAGGCCCCGCTGTCGTCCGGCTTCATTCGCCGAAGCGAAAGTCTATAACTGCCCCCACGTCAACACGGTCAACAATTCCGATCCGCCCCTTACGACCCCTGACTCACCCCCCGCCCCCGCGGGATGATGCGCTGCACTCCGGGAGGGCGGGCCAATGCGCGACCGAGACGACGACAGCGGCGAGCCGGAGGCCCGGCGGAAGCCGGCGAACGCGGCGATGGCCGCCGCGGAGTGTATCGCGGTGAGCCTGCCCGCGGGGTTCGCGGGCGCGTTCGCGGTCGCACGTCCCGGAAGGTGATCCGGATGACGGTCACGGCGTTCAACGAGAGCGTGTTCGGCCGGCCGCGGGAGCAGGTGGAGCGGAGGTACGGCCCGCCAGCGCGGTCGATGAGGGCGGACTTCGTCGGGCGGGACGCGGGGTCGTTTTACGAGGGCGAGTTCACGACCGACGGCGGGGCGAAGGTCCAGGAGGTGCGCCTCTACTATATGGAGGGCGTCGTCGTCGTCGGGTGAGCGATGCCACCACGGCCGGCCGTTGTTCGCCGGCCGCTGCCCGAACGGCTGCTGGAGGGCCTGCGGCGGCGGCTATTGCGCGAGGAGGGCGTCTTGCGCCCGCTTGATGGCATCCAACAGCATCGTTTGCTTCTCGGCCTCGGTCATTCCACCTTCTTTCGTCACGGCGTCCTGAATTCGGTTGAACGCCCCGATCGCGTCTTCGCAGCCCGGTTGACGGGGAGTGGGCAGGCGGTGGCCGCCGGGGTCTTCGGGCTTCTCTTTCTTCCCCCGTTCCGCGGCGTTTTGAGGGCGTCGTCAATGATGCCGTTCACGACGCCCTGGAAGTCCGGCGGGCGGAGGTTGACGATGGCGTCCATGGCCTCGCGGACGATCTCGGCGGCCCCGCGGGCGACGACCCCGAGGCCGTCCATCTGGTCGGCCAAGTCCTGAATGAACCCGATGACTTCCGGGTCGGTCGCGATGTCGGTAATGGCCTGCGCCAACTCTTCCGGGAACGGCACGACCACCGCTTCCGCGAGTTCCAAGAGCGCCTGCCGGACGGGGGCCATCGCTACCCACACCTTCTCAAATGCCGCGAAGACTTTCCCGAGTGCGTTCCGGATCGGCTCGGAGGTGGCCCCGAGGGCGGCGAACGCGACGCCGGCGAACGCGACGTCGGCGGTCGGCGGCCGGCGTCGCGGCCATGGCCCTGAGGACGAGCGTCACCGGGCCGCCGGCCCCGGCCACGCCGACCAGGGCTGGGGCGAGCCCGGCCACCGCCTTCATCGCACCGCCCAACAGGCCGAGGACCGGGCAGATCACGGGCTTGGCGAGCGCCCCGGCCGCGGCCACCCCGCCGACGTGCATGAGCTGGTCCTCCTGCCGGATGGCGAGCTTCGAGGGCCAGAGGTTCAGCGCCTGCATCCGCCGCGTGAGGGCATGGACGACGGGCAGAAAAATCCCCGCGAGTTCGCGAGAGAGCATGGTGAACTGGGCGGCGAGCATGTTCCCTTCGACCGTGTTCCTCAGCCCGGCCCGGACCATGCCCAGGGTGCCGCCGGTGGCCACCGGCGCACTGGCCGTCAAGGCTTGGAGCGGGCTGATCCCGAGGTTGAACCCTCGCCCGGCCACCCGGCCCCCATCGCGCGGCTCGCGTTCGCCGTGACGCCGGTGATGGTGACGGGCAGTTTCTTGACGGAGTTGCCCCACCCGGCCGGGGCGCCCTTGTTGCCCGCGACGAACCCGACCGCCATCGCCATCGCGCGGCCGGGCATCGTGTCTTGTGGCGTTGACAGTCGGGTTGAGCGAATCACCCCACCGATCGGCCCGGGGATGGGCCACCCGGCAGGCGCAATTCATCGAGCCGGCGTCGGCACCTTGGGCAGGTTGACCGTCGACACGAACCGGAACCCCCGGTCAGCGAGCGCCGCCTTCACCCGCGCCACTTCTTTGTCGAACCCCTTGATGTCGCGCATTGCGGAGTCGTAGTTCTTCAGGTCGAAGTCCACGTCCACCTGCACGCTGTGAGTCTGGTCGGGGCGGCGGTCCGGAGGTCAGTTCGGGCGTTTGGGGGGCGGGAACATGGCGAGTGATCTGTGAGATGAAGGAAGGTGACGTTACTCGGCCGACTCGTCCGTGGTTTTCTCTTCCACCGGCGCGACGAGGGTGGTGCCGCCGGTTAGGAAGTCGACGAACGTCTCTTCCGTCAGCACCTCCTTCAGCCACTCGCGTCACGGCCGGCGTGTTTCCGACGGCCGCCAGGAACACGAACTCGCGCATCCCCTGGGCTGTCATCGTCCACGCTTGAATCTCGGCGGCGGTCGGCTCCCGCTTCCCGACCGCCGCCGCGGCGAGTGCCTCTCGGAACAAGGCGGATCGGTCCTCCGCGCTGAGCGGCTCGCCGGCCGCCCGGGCCTGGGCGACGGCACGGAGGGCCAACTCGGCCGGGTCGCGCATCTTGGCCTGGATCTTCGTCACCGCGGCCTTGCGGAATTTCCACGCATCGGCGGGTGGAATCGGGGTGAGGACCAAGTCTCGGCCGCCGAGCGTGACTAGGGCGGGGTCGGCGGAACCGGGCAGGGTCATCAACATGGGAGCAACCATAAGAGCGGTTCCCGGTCGGGTCTAGCGCGTCGTGCTCGGCTCGGTTATGCTGGACGTACCGAGCGAGGGCGAGCGATGCGGGCGTACTCGATGGACCTGCGGGCGCGGGTGCTGGCCGCCTGCGACGGTGGGGCCAAGACGCGGGCGGTGGCCCGCACGTTTTCGGTCAGCGCGTCGTGGGTCCGCCGGCTCCAGCAGACCCGGCGGGAGGAGGGTCGGGTGACCCCGGCGGCCCACGCCGGGGGCCGTCGCCGCCCCGGACGCCACACTGGCCGAGTACCGCCGGCGGTTCGCTGTCCGGGTCGGCGTTGGCCCGGGCCCTCGTCGCCCTCGGGTTGTCGCGGAAAAAAAAGTCGATCCGGGCGGCCGAGCAGGACCGCCCGGACGTGAAGCAACAGCGGGACGACTTGGCGGGCGGCGCAGCCGGGGCTGGACCCGGCGACGTTGGTGTTCGTGGACGAGACGCGGGCGAGCACGAACATGGCCCGGACCCACGGCCGGTGCCCGACCGGCCGGCGGCTGGTGATGGCCGTGCCGCACGGGCACGGGAAGACGACCACGTTCGTGGCCGCCTTGCGGGCGGACGGCATGATCGCCCCGACGGTCATCGACGGGGCCGGGGGACATGGTGGTGATGGACAACCTGGCGTGCCACAAGCGGGCCGGGGTGCGGCGGGCGATCGAGGCGGCGGGGGCCGCGCGGCGGCGGCTGCCGCCGTACTCCCCGGACCGGAACCCGATCGAGAGGGCGTTCCGCAAGCTCAAGGCGCGGTTGCGGGCGGCGGCCAAGCGGACGATCCGGGCGGTCGAGGACTACCGGGGCGAACGGTCGGCCGCGTTCGCCCCCGAGGAGTGCCGCAACTACTTCCGCAGTTGCGGCTACCCGACCGCTACGCCTACTCGGGAACCGCTCTAATCACCAAAGGAAATTGCCCCCTACCCGGCATCTATGGCAGAATCGAACCGCGGTGAGGTGGTCGCGAGGAGTGACGGGTCAGGCGGATTATATCACCGGGAGCGACGTGCGACGTTTAGCTCTATCTCTCCGACTTCCCTCCGGAACCCGGAGACCGGGGATCGCTGCCGCGCGGTTACTGCTCGGCCGCCAGCTCGTGACCCGGACCGGGCTGGCGGCATCCCCACCTGCTGCACAGACCACGGCGTAGTATCCTGAGGGGTCTCCGGCTCGGGAGCGGGACAATCACGCCGGGTCTGAGGACCAACATAACGGCTGCCGTCGGCCGGGATAGGGGCTTCTTTTCTCCGGATGGGACGACCCCAAACCTATTTCTTTTCCTTCATCCGTTCGCAGTACGCCTTGTTGCCTTGCAAATGCTCTTCGTTGCCCAAGACGTCCAGTCCGGTCTTGTAGACGGCGATGGCCGCGTCCCAGTCCCTCTTCTTCGTGGCCGCCTCCGCCCACTCGTCCACGACGGCGACGGCGTTGTTTCGCAACAGTTTGCCCGTTGGGTACGCCTTGATCCCTTCCTTGTACTTCGCCAGGGCGTCGGCCCACTTCTCGTCGGCGGTCAGGGACCGGGCCCACCGGTCGTACACCATTTCGGCCACCTCGGCCTCGTGCCCGGACTTCGCCAGGAGCGGCCGGTATGTGCCGACGGCGGCCAGAGCTTCCTTGAACTTCTTGTCGTCGGCGAGCTTGTCCAGGGCACGGGCGGCGTGGGCCTTGCCGGCCTCGGCGACGGCGTCCACCTTCGGGAACTGCTTCGCCACCGCCGCGTAGTGGTCTGCCATCGCGGAGGCGGACGTCTTCTCCAGGGCCGCCAGGGCCTGCTGCGTGTGGTAGGCGATCCCCGCGACTACCTCCGCGTCCGTCGGGGCCAGGGTGTACGCGCGGGCCAGCACCTTCAGCGACCCGTCGGCGTCCGGCTTGTCGAGCAACTCCTGCGACCACTGGCGGAAGATGCTGATCCGGGCGGCCGAAAGGGCCTTGGCTTCCGCCTTAGGAAGCACTTTCGTGCCTCGCTCGATCACGGCCAGCGGCACGCCCAGTCTTTCGCCTGGGCGTGCCGCTGGCCGGCGCGGATGAACCAGTGGGCGGAGTTTCGGAAGTCCTTCTCAGTCGGCACGGCTTTGGCCGCGCGGGCGATCAGGGCCACGGCAGCGGGGTCGTCGCCGGCGTCCACCGCGGCGTCGAGGTACTTCTCCCAGGCCACGTGGTGATTGTTCTGCAACGCCTTCGCCTTCGGGGCGAAGCTCAGCCCGAATGCGAGGGCGCGGACGGCGTCCTCGTACTTCTTGTCGGCCATTAGGTCCGGCCCCCAGTTGACGAAGACCGACAGCAGGTTCTTCGACGCGGTCCCGTCGGTCGGGTCCAGGGCCAAGGCGGCGAGGTAGCATCGAGCGGCCGCCAGCCGTCGGGCAGGCTTCTCCTGGGCCAACGCCACTCCGCGGTTGGAGTAGATCATGGCCGCGATGCCCAGAGCGTCCACCGCGTGCCCTTTCTCGCGGTCGGGCACAACGCCGATCACCTGGACGCCGGGCCGCTTGAGCTTGGCCGCCCAGTCGAACCTGTCCGGGTTGGTCGGTTCAATCTGGACGCGGTCCGGGCCGTCGATCAGGTCGAGCGAGGCGTGGCCGGGCTGGTATTCGCTTCCCGGAATTGAGATGCCTTGGAGTTTCAGCCCTACCCGCGAAGCGACGAGGTAGTACATCGCCGACGCGGAGACGCAGTTGTACGTGCCGGTGTCGAACACGGCGGCGAGTGAGGTTTGCGTGCCTTCGTACCCCTTCTTCATCACGGTGGCGTGCAAGAGATTCATCACGCCCTCGCCGCGGTCGCGGTCGGTCTTGGCGTCCTTCACGGCCGCCTTGGCGTCGGCCAACAGAGCGTCGAATCGCTCGCGGTACTTCCGCCGCGGTTCCGCTTCCTCGACGCCCGACGCGAACAGCATCGCGTCAAAGATCACGTCGGCCTCGACCTCGGCCGGCGGCTGCTCCTTGCGGCCCCAGGCGGCGAGGAGCAGCTTGCGTTCGTCGTCGGGCAGCCGGGGCACGTCGCCGAGCTTGAGGCCCTCCAGCCGGTCGAAGATCGTCAGCGGCGGCGCGTCCAGTTCGTACTTGCGATCCGCCGGTTTGTCGGCCCGGGCCGACGTGACGCACGCGACAACGACGAGGACGGCAAACCAACGCGGGCGGGTGGGATGATTCACGGCAGACCTCCCGGGCGAAGTGGCACCTTGAGAATACGGCCGCGGCGGCGTCTCGGATGTGGGAATGACAATCCGGGCTTTCCGCATGACATCCCCTCGCCGGGGCGGTATCGTCATCCAGGGTCGGCAGCACGGGCACCGGCCAGCACGACGGAGGGAAGGGGATGGACGCGGTACTGTACCCGACCAACGACTTCGGACCGCTCATGAAGGGGCTGGTCATCGGCGGGCTGGGCATCTTCCACGTCTTCACCGCCCACTTCGCCATCGGCGGCGGCATCCTGCTGACTTACTTCCAGTGGTTATCGATGACCGGCCGGTGTCGGTGTGCCCGAGCGTTCGTAGACGGCTACTTCCGCTACCTGGTGCTCATCAGCTTCGTGGCCGGGGCGCTCACCGGCGTCGGCATGTGGTTCACCACCATCCAGGTCAGCCCGGTCACGATCGGCCTGATGGTCGACGAGTTCCACTGGCTGTGGGCCATCGAGTGGACGTTCTTCAGCCTGGAGGTGGTGGCCGGGTACGCCGCCTTCCGGTACGGATCGCGGCTGACGGACAGGGCGCGGCTGACGCTTCTGGCCCTCTACTCCGTCGCCGCGTGGATGAGCCTGTTCTGGATCAACGGCATCCTGTCCTTCCAACTGACGCCCGGGGCGTGGCTGGAGAGCCGGTCGCTGGCCGCCGCCTTCTTCAACCCGACGTTCCTGCCGTCCCTCCTGTACCGCACCATCGCAGCCCTGGTGGTCGCGGCCCTGTCAGCGATGGTCGTTGTCAACCTGGCGTCGGAACTGACGCGGCCCGAGCGCGAGGAGTTGGTCCGCCGGGCCGCGTGGCTGATGGCCCCGATGGCCGCCATGCCGCTGCTTGGCTTGTGGTTCGTCGGGGCCATGCCACCGGACAGCCGCGAGTGGATTATGGGCGGGTCGATCGCCATGACGCTCATGCTCAACATCGCCGTCGGGGCGTCGGCCCTCGTCGGCGGGTACGCCCTCGTCGGCCTGCTGCGGAACCGCCTTTACGTGAATGGGGCGACGGCCACCGTGCTGTGCGTACTCGCGTTCGCCGCCACCGCCGGGGGCGAGTTCGTGCGGGAAGGTGTTCGCAAACCGTACACGCTGCGAGAACTGCTCTACTCGAACGCGGTGCGGCCGGAACAGGTGGCGGAACTCCGGCGGACGGGACTGACCGCCATCGACCCGTTCCCGCTGCGGGGCGAGGCCGACCTGCCGACGCTCGCCGGCCGTCCGCACCCGCACCTTCGCACGGGGGCACTGGTCTTCCGCGAGCAGTGCAGCGTGTGTCACACGGTCGCCGGGGTGAACGCCTTGCCGGGGCTGACGAAGGGGTGGGACGCGGACATGAAGCGGCAGAACTTCGCGAAGCTCCAGCGGCTCAAGCCGTTCATGCCGCCGTTCGTCGGCACGCCCGAGGAACTAGAGTCGCTGGTGCAGTACGTGACGTGGCTGGAGGCCAACCGGCCGGGCGAGTGGCCCGACCCGGCAGCGGAGAAGGCGGAGTACGCCGCCCGGCTGGCCCGCATCCGGGCGTGGCTGGACGAGGCCGGACCGCACCCCGCGTTCCGCCGGACGCCGGAAGGGAGCCGCTGATGGACCTGCCATTCCCGTTCGCGTTGCCACTGCCGACCGCCTTCTATCTGACGGCCTACGTCGTGACGCTCACCGCCCACGTCGTCTTCATGAACTACGTGCTCGCCGGAACGGCCCTGCTCGCGGTAGCGTTCGCTCGGCCCCGACCACGGCCCGGCGAGTCGATCGCGATTCTCAAGGATTGGATGCCGCTGATGTTGTCGGGGGCGATCACGGCCGGCATCGCCCCGCTGCTGTTCGTCCAGATCCTCTACAAGCGGGGGTACTACACCGCCAACCTCTTGCTGTTCAACCGGTGGATGGCCATCCTGCCGGCCCTGATCGTCGGGTTCTATGCCCTCTACCTGCTCAAGTCGCAGTGGCTGACCCGCCGCCCGGCGTGGGTCCGGGCCGCCGTGGCGGGCGTGCCGGTCGCGTGCGTCGCGTTCACCGGGTACACGTGGACCGAGAACCACCTGCTGAGCGTCCGCAGCCCCTCGTTTTGGGGCGATTTTTACGCCACGGGGTCGCAGGTGTACACCGAGCCGCAACTGGTTCCCCGGCTGCTAGTATGGGCGTTCGGGGCGGTGCCGACGCTGGCGGTCGTGCTCGCCTGGCAGCATTGGTACCGGGGTACGGGGCGGCCTCGTTCGATCGCGGGCTTGGCGGGCGTCGGCCTCGGACTCGTGTCGGCCGCGGCCGGCGGCTACGCCCTGGCGGCCGATGCCACCACCCGCGAGGCGTTCCGGTCGCCGATGGCTTGGCCGTACTTCGCGGCGGCCGTCGCCGGCCTGGCAACTCAGGCCGGCGGCTGGTGGTGGGTCAGGACGGCTGACCAGTTCCATGCTCGCCGGCTGCTCGCGTGCTCGGTCGGCCTGGCGTTGACGATTGGGGGTATGACGGTGTGCCGGGAGGCAGTCCGGATCCACACTCTTGGGGCGGCCCGGTTCGAGGCCCTATACCCGGCCCACGCGGACGCCTTTGGGAAGGGTGGCCTCGTCCTCTTCCTGGCGTTCTTCACAGTGAACGCGGGGCTCATCGGGTTCGTGTTCTGGCTCGTCCGCCACCGCACGGTCGCCCCACCGCCAGCCGCACACGGCCCGCATTGACGTGAACGAATTAGGCCGTGACCGGCCGGCCTCGTCGCGCGCCCGATCGGATTAGGGACGCCCTGCGGCACCTGCCATTCGGGCAGAAGACGCGCGGGATCGTCTGCGATTCGAGGCGCCTCCGCCACCGTACGGAACCTGCGGAACCTTTTTTCAGACTCATATGTCCGTGAAGGAAGTTGGGGCGAGGTGCGGGTAGAGTGTCCTCCCGCTTTAACCGGGAGGGGAAGAGTTCCGCACGTTCTGCACAGGGCGCCCGATGCGCTTTCATCAATGAGTTGCCAGGGCGGGTGGAGCGAAATGGGATGGGACATGCCGCACAGTTTGGGCGGCTTGAGTGAAGGTGAGTCAGCACCTCGGGATGCTCGGCTCAAGTCCACGTTGAACCTCAGTCCTTGGCCCGGGGTGGCGGGGCAACTTCGTTCGAGCCGGTCGCGGGACTCCCGCGGTCCGCGGCGTACAGGGTGGCCAAGGCATGGGCGACCTCGGCGGGCCGGCCCGCCGCCGCCTTCGGCAAATCTGTCCGGTGTCGGACGAGGCCGTCGTACCCGGCGGACAGTAGCGGCTCGGCTTGCGTGTACAGCCGCTGGGCGAGTAGCGTTTCGCCGAGCTGTGCCTTCGCGTCGAACGTCGCCCAGCCGTCCGGCTCGACCGCCTCGCGGATGGCCACGCACTCACGGAGCAACTTCTCGGCGGCGGTGAACTGACCCGCTCCGTGGAGGTCGGCCGCGATCTGCGACAGTGCGAGGGCGAAGGCCGGGTCGTTCGGCTTTACCGTCTTTCGCCTCACGGCCAGATACTCCGTGAACAGCGGCACCGCCGGCTCGCCGCGCTTTGTGTCGGTGTAACTGCCGGCCAGCCCGACGATGCACCCGAGCGTCATCGGGTGCTCGTTGCCGAACTTCAGCCGCAGCCCGGGCAGGGCGGCCGCGTACACCGGAATGGCCTTCGCTGGCTGGCCGAGGTCCAGGTACGTCTGCGCCAGATTGAACTGCGCCCCGAGGGTGTCGTCGTGGTCCGGACCGTACTTTGCGAGCAAGAGGCGGGCGTTCTCCTCGAATAACGGAAGGGCAGCCGCCTTCTGCCCGACGGTCCCGAGCGTCGTCGCCACGGCGGACCGGGCGACGAGCGTGTTGGGGTGGCCGGCCCCGAGCACGCGAACGGCCCGGCGGAGGGTGTCTTCGAGCAGCGGCAACCCGCGGTCGGGCCGCCGGACCGCAACGTACGCCTTGCCGAGAGCCGTCGCGGTGCCCAGGGTGTCGAGGTGGTCGGCCCCGGCGGCGACGGTGCGGGCGGCGAGGACGGCTTCGAGCAACGGCACGGCCTTGTCCGGGCGGCCGGCCGTCTGGTGGGCGAGGGCCAGGTTGAAGCGGTACGAGAGCGCCTCGGCGTCGGCCGGCCCGTTGGCGGCCTCCCGTCGTTGGGCGGCTTCTTCGAGCAGCGGCAGGGCCTTGTCGTTCTGTTCAGTCAGGCGGTAGGCCGTAGCCAGATTGCTCATGGCCCGGAGCGTGAACTCGTGGGTCGGCCCGTATTTTGCCTTCCACGCGGCCAGTTTGGCTTCGAGCAGAGGGATGGCCTTGTCGAACTGATGAACGGCCTGATACCCACCGGCCAGGCTGTTGGCCGCCCGATGTGTCAGGTCGTGATTCGGCCCGAGTGCGGCGAGGCAGGTCCGGTGTGACTTCTCGAACAGGGCGAGGGCCTCGTGCACTTCGCCGAGGTGCATGAGGGTTTGGCCCAGGCCGTCCTGAAACTGGGCGACCATGCTGGGGTGGGTGAAGGCTTTCGCCTCGAACTGTTTGACGGCCGCGATCACCCGCTCCGTCAGAATCTTTTCCAGCGATGTGCCCGCCTCCTTGGCCTTCTGCGGGTCGAGGCCCGCGATCATTCCGTACAAGGTTTCGTTCGTGAACTCCAGTTGCACCAACCGGCCCTGGGCGAGTTCATTCGCCTCTTTGGCCTCCCGCTCGCCGATCTCGGCCCGGTCCTGGGCGTGCGTCGCTCGCACGGCCTGCCAGGCGGCGACGGCACCGCCGCCGGCCAGTACGGCGACCACGAGGGCGGCGGCTCGCGTCGTCACGCGACGGCGGGTGTCGGCGGCGGCGGCGGCGACTTCGGCACGGTGGACCCGCAGGGCGGTGTCGGCCCGCCACTCGGCCACCTCGGCCGCCACAACCGAGGCGTTGGCCGGTCGGTCGGTCGGGTCCACGGCCAGGCACTGCTTCGCTAGCCGGACCAGGGCCGGGTCGGCCCCGCATGCGTCAAGTCGGTCGAACGCCGGCCGCACGGCCCCGCGGGCGGCCTGCTCGTGCGTGGACTGCACGTCCACCCCGACGAACGGCGGCCGGCCGGTCAGGATGCTGCACAAGATGCCGCCGAGGCCGAACACGTCGCTCCGCTCGGTGACGTTGGTGGCGTCGCCGCGGGCCTGCTCCGGCGGCATGAATGCCGGCGTCCCCATGATCATGTCGGCGAGCGTGCCCCCGTCGTCTGCCGCGCGGGGGTCCCGGAACGCGCCGTCCGGATCGACCGGCACGTCGCCCGCGTCGGACCGGAACTTGGCCAGCCCCCAGTCCATCACCTGCACCTCGCCGAACGCCCCGACCATGACGTTGAGCGGCTTCAGGTCGCGGTGCAAGACGCCCTGACTGTGAGCGTACCCGATGGCCTGGCAGACGGCCTCGAACGCGGCCACCAGCCGCGGGTGGTCGGCGGCCGGGCTAGAGCGGGCCTTCAGCAGGGCGTCGAGGGTTTGCCCACGAATGAGCTTGAGGGCCAGGAACAGGCAGCCGTTGGACGCGGTGCCGAGGTCGTGCACGGGCGGAATGCCGGGGTGCTGGAGTTGGGCCGTGATGCGGGCTTCGTACTCGAACCGTCGCTGGGCGTTGGCGTCGGTGCGGTAGGCGTCGTGCATCATCTTGACGGCGACCGATCGGTGCAGGACGGCGTCCCACGCCCGGTAGACGGCCCCCACGCCGCCGCGGGCGATCGGCTCTTGCAACTCGTACCGCTCCCCGGCCCGCGGCGGCGGGTCGACGGCCGGGGCCGAAGAGATTTGCGCCGACCGCCGGTTCTGGTCCGGGGTCGCGGCCTGGGTGCCGGAATCGACATCTTCAGTCATCGCGTTCAACTCCGTGGGTCCGACAGTGTAGCACCGAATTCGACCGGCCTCATGGTCGCGGCTTTGCCGCAACTTCGTCCCGCTCGACCCGCCAGCGGTCGGCCTCGGCCGGCTTGCCCAGGGCCGCGTACAGCCGTCGCAATCGGTCGGCAGCTTCGGGGAGCACGCTCCGGGCTTCCGTCGGCACCGATTCGCGGCGAGCCTTCAGGCCGGAGTAGGCGGCAGTCAGGCGGCGTTCTGCAGTCGCATGGTCACCGCGGCCGAGGAGCGCTTCGCCGAGCAGCGACTCGGTGTGGAATCGCACCCACTCGTCCCCCTGACGTGCCTCGCGGACGGTCAGGGCGGCGGTCAGGTGCGATTCGGCCGCTGCGTGCTGGCCGTCTGCGAGCAGGTTCTCGGCCACCCACACGAGGGCGTCGGCGTACAGCGGGGTGTCGGCCCCGAAATGCCTGCGGTATCCGGCCAGGAACTCGGCGTGGTGAGCCATCGCCCGGTCCGGCAACTTGGCCCGCAACTCCTGCCGGGCCAGAGTCAGGGCGGTGGCCAGCGTCCGCGGGTGGTCGGGGCCGGGGTCGCGGCGACGGGCCGTCAGCACGCCTTCAAGAAGGTCCACCGCCTCCTTTGCCCGACCCGCCAGCCCGTACGCCTTGGCGAGGTTGGCTCGGGCGTTGAGAGCTTCCGGGTGATCAGGGTTCGGCCGGGCCGCGAAGGCGGCG
This sequence comes from Limnoglobus roseus, assembly GCF_008254045.1. Classification (GTDB taxonomy): domain Bacteria; phylum Planctomycetota; class Planctomycetia; order Gemmatales; family Gemmataceae; genus Limnoglobus; species Limnoglobus roseus. Next base: position 6,455,329 of record NZ_CP042425.1, read on the forward strand.
ACCGCCTTTTCGAGCGGCGGGATGGCCGATTGCGGGCGGTCGAGTTTCAGGAAGACGGCCCCGAGCGCCGTCTGGGCGATGAGCGTGTCCGGGTGGTCGGCACCGAGGACCGCCTCGCGGGCGGGGGTGACCTGTTCCAGCAAGGCCACGGCCTCGGCGTTGCGGCCGGCCTCGACATAGGCGTCGGCCAAGGTGCCGGCCACGATCAGCGTCTGCGGGTGATCCGCCCCGAGCGTCTCCTGCCGCGACCGGCGGACCGCTTCGAGCAGTTCCACGGCCAGCCGACGACGGACGTCGGCGTCCGGCCGGCTGCCGTCGCGGGCATACGCTTCGGCCAGATTCACCATCGCCGTCAGCGTGTCTGGGGCGTCCGGCCCGATGGCGGCCTTGAACTTCGGGACCAGGTCTTCGAGCAGCGGCACGGCGTCGGCGAAGCGGTTGGCCGCGACTGACCAACCCGCCAGATCGCCGACGGCCCGCAGCGTGGTCAGGTCGTCGGGGCCGTGGGCCGCGCGACTGGCGGCAACCACAGCCTGCAACTGCCGCACGGCGTCGAGCGGCCGGCCGGCGGTGCCGGCTGCCACGGCCACGCCGACGGCGGCTTCGAGGGTGCCCCGGTGGGTCGGCCCGAGTCCCGTCTCGCGGAGTCTGCGGGCCGCCGCGTACTGCTCGCCGGCTCGGTCCGCGTCGCCGAGAGCGAGGTAGGTTTCGGCCAGGTTGACGCGGATGGTCGCCTCAATGAGCGGCCGGCCGTGGAAGATTGGCCCGACGCGCGGGGCGGCGGCGTCCACTGCCCGTCGGAGCGTCACGTCGCGGCCGAGGCCCACGCCCTGCCCGGTCGGGCGGCCAGCAGCGATGACCGTGTCGAGGAAGAAGGATTGCACCGCCCGCCGCGAGGTCAGTTCCTCCTCGGCCCGAAGGAACGCGGCCTTCGTGCTCGCCTCCGCGGTCGTCACGCGGTCGAGGGCGGAAGCCGTCTCCCGCTGTTGGGCGGCGAGGTCCGCGAGGGCGGCGTTCGTCCGAATCTGTTCGTCGCTCAGGTCGGCGACGGCCTGCCGCTTCTCGTTCCGCTCGCGGACGGCTTCGACGGCCAGCCAGGTGCTCACGCCGGCAGCGGCGAGGAGGAGGACGCTGGCGGCAGCCGCCGTGGCGATCGGCCGGCGGTGGCGGCGGACGAACTTCCGCAGCCGGTAGCCGGGCGACGGGCGGGCGGCCTCGACCGGCTCGTCGGCCAAGAACCGCTCGATGTCCCGGGCCAGTGCGCCGGCCGAATCGTACCGCCGGTCGCGGTCCTTCTCCAGGGCCTTCATCACGACCCGGTCGAGGTCGCCCCGCACGGCGGCCGCGAGTTGTTTCGGCGTGCCCGGACGGGTGTCGGCCGAACTCAGCCGCACGCTGGGCCGCGGCGGATCGACTTCCCGCACGGCCCGCAGCAGTTCGTGCAACCCGGCCGATGCGAACTCGGTCCGCGAGAACGGCGGGAAGCCGGTCAGGAGTTCGTACAGCAGTCCGCCGAGGGCGTACACGTCGGCCCGCGTGTCCACGTCGGTCGGGTGCGGGTCGGCCTGCTCCGGGGCCATGTACTCCGGCGTGCCGACGACCGTGCCGGCGATCGTGTCGGGGGGCCGGTCGGTCAGCGGTTCGCCGACCGCCTTGGCCACGCCGAAGTCGATCACCTTCGGCACCGGCTTCCCGTCCACCAGCGCTACAAGCACGTTGTTCGGCTTGATGTCGCGGTGGATGACCCCCTTCTGATGCGCGTGCTGGATCGCCCGGCAGATCGGCAGGAACAGTTCCAGCCGCTGACGAAGAGTAAGCCCGTGGGCGTCGCAGAACCGCGTGACGACCTCCCCGGCGACGAGTTCGAGGGCGAAGTACGGGCGGCCGTCGGCCGTCACCCCGGCGTCGAACACGCGGGCGATGTGCGGGTGGTCCATGCGGGCGAGGACCTGCCGTTCGGCCTCGAACCGGGCGAGCACCTGTTGCGAGTCCATGCCCGGCTTGACGAGTTTGATCGCTACCGGCCGCTTCACCGGCTCCCGCTGGTCAGCCCGCCAGACGGTCCCCATGCCCCCCTCGCCGAGCCGTTCGACCAGCTCGTACCGGCCGGCGATCACGTCCCCGGCGGCCGGTCCCATGGGGGCCGACGGTCCGGCCGCCGGCAGATGCGGAACCGACAGGTTCCGGCCGCGGCGGAGGATGCGGGTGACGTCTTCCTGCCGGGCGTCGAGGTTCTTGAGCACCGCCTCGCACGCGGGACAGTCTTCCAGGTGGGCGGTCACGCGGTCGCCATCGACGGGGGCGATTTCGCCGCGGTGGAAGGCGGTAAGTTCGGCCGAACTCGGGCAAGCGGTGGGCGGCACGGACAACCTCCGGGGCGGGGCCGGCAGCGGTCGGCCGCCGGTGTGTTATAACAGTCATCTCGCCCGTGTGACACTCCCTCGAGGTTCGGAGCCGTCATGACCGCACCGGCCGGCCACCCCGGCGACACGTCCATGACCCTGCTCGTTCGCCTCCGCAGGGACGACCAGGCCGCGTGGGCGCGGCTGGTGTACCTTTACGGGCCGCTCGTGCGGTACTGGGCGGCCCGCCGCGGGGTGACCGGGGCCGACGCCGACGACGTGACGCAGGACGTGTTTCGGGCCGTCGCCGGCGGCCTGGCCGGGTTTCGCCGCGACCGCCCGGGTGACTCGTTCCGCGGCTGGCTGCACGGCGTCACGCGGAACGTGTTGCTGCGGCACGCGACGGCCGCCGGCCGGCGGCCGCAGGCGGTCGGCGGGTCGGAGGCGTTCCTCGAACTGCACGCCGTCGCCGAGACGCCGGCCGAGGACGCTGGCACGACGACCGAGGTGGACGCCCTGTACCGCCGCGGGCTGGAACTGGTCCGCGGCGAGTTCGAGCCGCGGACGTGGCGGGCCTTCTGGGAATACGTGGTAGACGGCCGAACGCCGGCCGACGTGGCGGCCGATCTCGGCGTGAGTGCGGCGACCGTCCGCCAGGCCAAGTCCCGCGTCCTCCGCCGCCTCCGCGAAGAACTCGGCGACCTGATCGAGTAGCCGCCCGCCGGCTCGCGCGCGGAAAAATGCTGTCACACCCCGCGGATCAAGGAAGTGAGGCTCGGGCGTGTCCGACCTCTCCCCAAAGTCCTTCCGATCCGAGGTCCGTTCATGTCCACTCATGCTCGCCGCCCGCAACTCCACCTCGACCGCCTCGACGACCGCCTGACACCGGCCGGCGTCCACGCCGCGTACACCGTCACACAGAACTGGGGGAGCGGGTTCCAGGCCGAGGTCCGGCTGACCAACGATGACCCCGTCGCGGTGCCGTTCTCCACGCTCAAGTTCGCCCTGCCGGCCAGCGTCACGTCGATCTGGGACGCCAAGGTCGTCTCGCAGGTGGGCAACCAGTACACGGTCACGAACGGCGGGTGGAACACGGCCCTCCCGGCCAAAGGGAGTGTATCGTTCGGTTTCGTCGCGGCCCCCGGAACGACGTCCGGCGACGCGAGCGGGTTCGTGCTGAACGGCGTGCAACTCGACCCGCAAGTACCGCCCGTCGTTCCGCCGGTGCCGGCCAGCGGAGCCGTGAGCTTCGCCGTCGGCAGCGACTGGGGCACCGGGCAAACCGGCCAGATCACGGTTCGCAACACCGGCACGCAGCCGATCGGCGGCTGGTCGCTGGCGTTCGATTTCGCCGCTGGCGTCTCGTCGATCTGGGACGCGAGCGTCACGTCGCGCGTCGGCACCCGGTACACCGTCGCCCCAAAGGCGTACAACGCCGTTATCCCGGTCGACGGGAGCTTGACGTTCGGGTTCACCGCCGACCGCGGCGGCGTCGCCCCCACGAACTTCGTCCTCACCGCGACCAGCCCGGTCGTGCCTCCCGTGGTGCCCCCGATTGTCCCGCCGGTGGTGCCGCCAGTCGTTCCCCCGGTCGTCCCGCCCGTGGTGCCGCCGACGGTGCCGCCGGCCGCGTCGGCGTGGCCGAGCAGCGTCTTCGCCCCGTACGTCGATGCCACGCTGTACCCGACCTACAACTTGTCGGCCGCGACGCAGGCGGCGGGCGTGAAGTACTTTACCCTCGCGTTCATCACCGCCGGCACCCAGAACCAGCCGGCCTGGGGCGGGTACGATTCCTACGGCCTCGGCAGCGAGTTCGACCAGAGTTTGAAGGCCCAGGTGACCACCTTGCGGGAGGCCGGCGGCGACGTGGCCGTGTCGTTCGGCGGGGCGGCCGGCCGCGAGTTGGCCGAGGTTGTCACTAACGCTACCACTCTGGCGGCCGCGTACCGCTCGGTCATCGAGGCGTACAACCTGACGCACGTGGACTTCGACATCGAGGGCGGGGCACTGGTCAACCGGGCGGCCAACGACCGCCGCAACCAGGCGATCGCTGTCCTCCAGCAAGAGGCCGCAGCCGCCGGGCGGGAACTGAACGTGCGGTACACGCTGCCGGTCTTGCCGACCGGCCTGACACCGGACGGCGTCGCTCTCTTGCAGTCGGCCCGTCAGGCCGGCGCGCGGGTGGACGTGGTGAACATCATGGCGATGGACTACGGCGACTCGGCCGCCCCGAACCCGGCCGGCCGCATGGGCGACTACGCCATCCAGGCGGCGACCAGCCTGTTCAACCAGATCACCGCGGTGTACGGGCCGGGCCTGAGCGAAGCCGCCCGGTGGAAGATGGTCGGGGTGACGCCGATGATCGGCCTGAACGACGTGACGACCGAGACGTTCGACCAGCAGGAGGCCAGCGAACTACTGACTTGGGCGCAGTCTCACAACATCGGCCTGCTGGCCATGTGGTCACTCAACCGCGACAACCAGAACCCCCGCGGGGCGATCAACTACGTGGATCTCACCTCCAGTAGCCTCGTCCAGTCGCCGCTGGAGTTCTCACGGCTGTTTAAACCGTTCACGAAGTAAATCTCCTTCGTAAGCAGTCACACGACATTGTTTGCCGCAGTCAATGCTTGGGCAACCGGGAAGACAACGGGGTCTTATGGTTGCCACGACCTATGATGCGGATCGGGACCTTCGTCCGTCGTGCGCGCCTACTCTCTGAAATCGACTTCGTGCCGACCGACCGCCCCAGACCGGCCGGTGCGAGTAAAGGAGGTGACCGAGGTCCTCGTCTACGACCCGACCGTGCCGAAGCCGGACTTCCGGTTCCTGGGCAACCTCCTCGTCCTCGGTGGCGAGATCGATCCGTTCGCCCGCGAGCCTGAACTCCGGGCGGCGTGCCGGTTCGTCCCGGCCGGCGGGTGACCGGTGCCCGCGAATGCTTTCGTGGCCGGCGAAGGGGACGGGAGACAGTCCATCTCGGTAGGAATCGCCGTATCCCAGCCGCCTAAACTCCTAGACCAACTCCGCCACGCCCTCCGGTGCGGCACTACGCGATTCGCACCGAGGACGCCGACCGCGACGGGTGCCGCCGGTTCATTCTGTTCCACGGCAAGCGGCACCCGGTTGACGTGGCCGAGGGAGACCTGAACGCATTCCTGACCTGACCCGCCTCGCCATCGATCGCCCGGTAACCGCATCGACTTAGACTCAGTGCGACCTCCTGTTTCGTGATGAGTACGTCCTCGGCCGCCCACTCGACCAACTCCGCGTCGTCCGCGCGACCCGCTCGACGTGGTTGCCCGTCGTCTGGACCCGCGGCGAGATTCGACAAGTTCTCGATTGGTGGGACGGGCCTACCGCTGTTAGTGGCCATGGTTCAATAGGGGGCGGGCTTCGCATCCGGGAAGGCTCTCCGGCTGCGCGTGAAGGACATCGACTTCGGGGCCGGTGAGATCCTCGTCCGCGAGGGGATGGGGACAAGGACCGACGGACGATGCACCCGGCGGCCGTGCCGCCCCTCCGCGAGCAACTCGAACGGGTCTCGCGGTAGCACGCCGCCAACGTGATGGCCGGGTGTTCTTGCCGCATGCCCTGGCGGCCAAGTCCGCACGCGGCGGCCGATTTGCGGTGGTAATACGTATTCCCGTCGGCGAAGGCGTCCGCCTACACGCGGTCGAGAGGGTGGCAGCGGCACCACCGGAACGTGTGGGCGATCGTGGCCGCGGTCAAGGCCGCCGATCTGACGAAGCCGGCTACGATCCGGATCAGGTCGTCGCAACGATCGCCCGGTTCGTCAGCGCCCTGTTCGACCCGGCCGACGTCGTGCTGATCCGCCCGATCGAAACATGGGCCGAGGGCGGCCGCAAGCGAGTCCCGCGTCGGGTACGCCGCTTGGCTCGCCCACGACCGGCACACGCCGAAGCCGAGTGTCGAACCCGTGGGCGACACCTACGAAGAACTGAAGGCCGCTCCCGCTCCCGCAACGCCGCCATCGCCCTCGCCGGCTGCGACACCGGCGACCTGTCGCCCGTCGCCGACCCGGGCCGGAAGGCCTGCCGACTTCCGGTTCGCCTGCGACGCCTATTTCCCCCCGCACATCTCACCTTCCATGGTTCCCCGATCACCTCACCGTCATGGACAAGATCGAACAGGCCGTCCTTCGGGGCGGATTGTTCGCTATGGCCAGGCCTCGCGGGGCGTGCAGGACCACGGTCAGCGAGTGCGCGTGTGTGTGGGTCCTCCTGTACGGCCATCCTTGAACCGCGGAGGGCGTAGGTGCGATGGGCGATTTGGCGATGGATGCGCTGGTTTCATCCCGGTCGTAGTTCGGGCACGGCCTAACTGAATGGAGAAAGGATTCAGCTTCTACGGACGGACCGTGTCTATGCCATCTCAGCAATGATACGGCACCTCCGGGTGTGAAGTGAATGCCCCCCATCGCTCGGGAAGGTCGGTGTGACGGCTGTCACTCTTTATTCTGCTTGTCACTCTGGGCGGCTTCCTTCTCTTCGCGTTCCAGATCCGCGAAGGTCTTGATGCTGATCAGCTCTTGGCCCGCGATAGCCCGCACCCCGTCCCGCGTGACGACGCCGTACGTCGTCACGTCTCCAGGACCGACCTCCGCCTGAACGATCAGGACGCGCGGCGACCGCTCCCGGCCCCCGTCCCGCGTCAGCCCGGCCACGGCCGGCAACTTCAAGTCGGCCAGCTTCCCCATGCCGTCCAGGTGGAAGACCGCCCGGCCCGCCCGAACGTCGGCGACGTTGGCGGCACGGCCGAGTGGGGGAATGTCCGGGAGGTAGGCCGGTGCCCACGAAGACAGGTTGAGAATTTCTCGCTCCCGCCCCGTGGCGCGGCGGTAGTTGCCGGCGAAGCGGTCGAAGGCGGTTCGCAACGCGCCCAACCGCGTGTCGGCGTCCTTGTACAGCGGGTGACACCGCGGCAAGCCGACGACCAGTTCCGCGAGCTTTTCGGCCGCGGCGTCGCAGGCACGCTCCGCCGCTTCGGCCCGACGAACGGCCGGGTCGGTGAGGAAATCCGGGATCGACGTGCCGGTCCATCCGTCCTTGACCTTCCGCCGCAGGTTGCCGGCCTCGATCGCGAACGTCGCGCCGGTCGGCGTCGGGTCGTCCAGTGCCGCCCGCAGGATGCGGAGGCAAAACGGGTGCGCGAACCAGGCTCCGGCGTCGCTGCCGTCCGCCCGCTCGTGCAGGACGCGGTCGGCGACCGCGCGGTGCAGCGGGTGCTTCGCTTCGGCCAGGGCGGTCAGGGCGGCGTCGGCCTCGGGGGTGGCGGCACCGACGAAGTACCCGACGATGCCCCGGAGTTCGACCGTGCCGGGCTGGTCGTCGGCGTTCGTCTGCGGCTGGTCGTTGGCGGGCAGGCGGACGAGGCCGCGGTGGAAGTCGGCGGCGAACCGCCGGAACGGCTGCGGGTCGCCGAGGCCGTGGGCGGCGTAGGCCCACTTCCGCCGCATGCGGCCGGCGGCGGCCGCGCTTCGCCGGGCGAGCTCGGCGGCGACCCGCTTGTCGCCCAGTGCAACGAGCGGCGACAGGTAGGCGTCTTCCAGGTGTCGCCGGTGGTAGTCGTGCAGGCCATCGACCGGCTTGGCGTCGTGCGCCTTCAGGTCTGCGTCCATCGCGGCCAGGATCGCCTCGGCCGCGGTCGGGGTCTTGAACTTTGCGACGGCCGGGTTGACCCCGGTGCGCTCCCGGCCCGCGCGGTCGGTGAACACGGTGGTGGCGAAGGTCCGGTCGTCGCCCAAGCTGGCGAGGTTGTCGGCCGCCTCCCGCTTGGCCTCGAAGCTCGTTTTCGGGTCGGTCAGCACCTTCATCATCCGCTCGTCGAACGGCCAGGCGCCGTACTCCTTCCAGTACGCCCGCAACCGGGCTGCGGTCGCCTTCGCCGTGTCCTCGCCGCGGGCGGTGAAGTTGTCGCCGGTGGCGACCGGCTCGAACACGCGGACGCGGAGGATCGACATGACGACCACCAGTTCCGCCTCACGGACGCCGAGGACGGTCCGGCTACGGGCGAAGTCCCACCAGAAGTGGACCGACCGCGTGAGCCGCTCATCCTTTTCGATGGCGTCGATCAGAGCCGGGACGGCAGCGTCGCCGAGCCGGATCAGCTCCCGGACGCGGCGGTCGGCGGCGAGATCCACGCCGCCGGGCTGCCCCCACTGGCGGGCGTCCACCTCGTCGAGGGCGTCGATCAGGTGAGCCACTTTTCGCCCCGCGTCCCACTTGTCGAACCCGTCCGGCCGCTGCTCCGGCGGCGGCTTCCCGAACGACCCCTTTTGCCGGCGGCGCTTCAACTCCGCCACCACCGCTCCGGCCTGCTGGAAATCCTCGGCCTTCGACTCCTCGGGGTAGAGTTTGAGCAGCCGCTCGCCGTGGGCCAGGGCCTCGTCGTCGGCCCGCACCATGTAGGCGTGGACCAGGCCGGCGAACGCCGACCAGGCGAGTTCGGCCCGCAACTGCTTGCGGGCGTCGCCCTCCCCGGTGCGGGGGTCACGGGCCGCCTTGCGGGCGGCGGCCAACGCGGGGGCGGCCAGCCCGTCGTGGCCGTGCCGGTGGAGCCACGCCGCCTGGGCGAGGTCGTCTCCGTCGAGGCCGCCGACCGCGACCCGCTTCATGCGGCTGAAGACCTCGTCGCGGTTCAGGTCGTCCGGGTCGCCCTTCTTCGGCTCCGGCGGCCCGGCGTGCGGCGCGTACCGCGTCCGGCACGCGGCTACGAAATCGACCTTCTTCATCTTCCCGGCGGCCGGGGCCGGGACGGACGCGCCGTCGGTGAAGTGAACGCGGTCCGGTTGGCCGCCCTTACCGGGAACCAGCCACCCGTCGGCCGTGCCCTCGCCGGCGGTCCCCCAAGCGGTGCGGACGACGACCGGGACGTTCACCCTCTCGGCCCCCCTGGGGTCGAACAGGAACTCCGTCATCAGCCCGTCGAGGAACTTCGCGTCCTCGGTGGCGAGGGCCGGTTCCTTATCAGCCATCACCCGGCCGGCGAACGAGGTAGCGAGCGCGGCAGCGAGGACGAAATACAGATGACGAGTTCGCATGATTGCTCCATCGTGCGGGGCGGACGGCGGACCGGGACTGCACTTTCGTCGTCCCGCGGGCAATTCCTACCAGAACCGCCACCATGGCTTGCGGACCGGGCGCTCAACTTCGTGTGATACGGCTCGGCCGGCGCGGATGGACGCCTTGACGTCGGCCGGCAGCCGGGGGTCGTTCGGGTCGAGCAGCGACTCGTCGAACGGCAACTCCCGCCACAACTGACCATCGGGGTTGATCCACTGGTACACGCCCTCGATCTCGCGACCCCCGAGCAGGCCGAGCAACTCGCCGACGCGATCGTCCGGCCGGTCCAGTCGGCCTTGAACGACGAGCGGGTCGCCCGGCAACACGGCCAGCTTGCCCCAGGCGATCTCAACGCAGACCTCACCGACGGCGGGAGCGGCACTCCAACCGGCGGAAGTGAACCGTTGGGCGATTGCCTCCGGAGGCAGAGACGTGCGCAGTAGCCCTTAGAAGTTGCACCCCTCCGGCATTTGGTCGGGAAGGTCCACGTCGCAGTCTCCTTCTTCCCTGGAACCAGGCAACCCGGCACGGACGTAAGGCAGCGGGGCCGCGGGCCGTTACCTGGCTGCTTACAGCAATTCCACGATCGCGAGTGGCGTCGCTCCCGGGCAAGTGCAAGCGGGGCGAATCAATCGAATTCTTCCTTCAAGCGATCGGTAAGCAGGTTCATCCGCGCTTCCCACGGTTCAACCTGCTTGGTGTACGGGTTCTCCTTGGCACCATGTCGACGCAGGAGGTTCGCCATCCGTCGCGTCCGGGCCAGGTCCGGCATGTAGGTGGCGACGCCCCTTTTAACGTCCCGGTTCGGGTCTGCGCCGTTGTGCAGTAGCAATTCCGCCAGCGACGTGTCGAGCATCGTCACCGCGTAGAACAGCGTGCTGCCGGCGTTCGCATCCGCTCCCCCCGCCAGCGCCATGTCGAGCAGGTCGCGAAACTCCTCGAATACCGCACGCTCGAACTCGGCGTGCCGACGCCAGACCGCCAGCTTATCGTCATCGGCCGGGGAGCCGTCCGTGAGGTGAAAGGCCATGACGCTCGAACAGGCCATCATGTCCGGCCATTCGCCTTCCCCGTCCTCCGGCTTCTCGCCGCGACCGAGGCGGACCTCTCTTCCGTGTCGCCGCTCGGCCTCGTTCCGGATTTCGTGTCCGATGTCGTCAAGTAACTCGTCGGGGAAAACGGTCTCGCGGACGGCATTCGGGTTGTTTCGCAGTTCCCGCCTCGCCCAGTCGAACATCCGCAACCGCACCGCATGATTCAGCGTCGGAGGAGCACTGAACCGAATCAGAACCTCGGCCACGTCGGTCGAACAGTAGGAACAAGTCATCGGCGTTTTGCCCACGGCGTTCGTAGCGTCCGCGCCGTGCTCACACAGTAGTAGGGCGACCTTGGCCGGCCCGTCAGATCGGCACGACGCGCGGCCGGCGAAATGCAGCGCGGTTTCGCCTTGGGCGTTCCGGTGATTCGGGTCCGCGCCAAACTCCAACAAGGCTTTGGCCGCCTCCACCTCGCCCAATTCCGCGGCCAGCATGAGTGGCGTACACCCCTCGTACTCCTCGCCGGAATAACAGTACTCGTCAGACTCGTCGCGAGGGAGCGGGTCCGTGGCGATGCTGGGATGCTGCCGCACCAGCTCGCAGAGGCGTGCTGTTTCGCTACGGGCGATGAGCGACCACAGCCCCAGCGACTCGGCCGGCGGCTGTTCCTGTGGCGGTTGGCGGGCGTACTCTTCGCGCTCCGACTTATAACGTTCCGTCTGCTCCCGCACCAGATCGCAGACTGTGCGGTCCACGGCCATCGGTCCCGTGTTGCGTCCCCAGAACTCCGGCCCGCAGCGGAAATCGCCCGTGGTTCCGAAACTCTGCGGGAGTGGCCCCTTCTCGGCGACGAGGTCAAGAACGCTCCGGTCCAGGGCGTCCTGCGTCACCCAGTACCACCCGCCACTTATGAAATTCGATGGGCCCACTGCGAAGGGAGGAACGTACTCGACGTTGACGTTGCAGATAATGCCCTGCGTGGGGTGATCTTCAACGCCGAGGATGATGAGAATGTCGCTCGCTTCGGGCGTCTCATTGCGGTATCGCCAGTGTTGGGCAACCCGATATCGCGTTTTGGAAAACCCGTCTGTCATCGACTGTCTCCCGATCGACACTGTCATTCCCCGAACGAAGCTAACCGACTCGAAAGCACTCGCCAACACATGCTAACCCACCCGTGCGCTCGGCGGTGACAAATTCCAATCGGGTCTACTCGCATTCGCTGAAGATCAAGTGTCGGTTCCCGCGGGAGTTGCTTGTGGCGGTCGATCCTGCTTCAGCGCGTCGCGGGCTCGCTCGTGCGCCCGCTTCTGCCGCACGAGGAAGGCGTGCAGGAATTCCGCCGCCAAGCCGTGCAGCATCAGCCGGTGCGCCGCGCCCAGCGTCGAACTCGGTACGATCGGGTGCTTGTTGTTCACCAGCCCGAGGTATCGGTGGTCGTTCAGCAGCGTTGTCGCGTACAGGGCGATGGTCTCGTCGAGCTGGAGGGAGTTGCACGCCCGCCAGAAGTCGCTGTCGGTCAGGAGCAGTTGGTACATCGGCGTGTAGATCTCAATGGCCGACTCGAGGTCGATGCGGTTGATCCAGCCGCACGGCATGTCCTCGATCGGGAAGTCGCCGTCGGTGATGCAGCCGAAGTCGAGCTCGCCCTTCGGCTGAAGTTCCAGCCCCTGTTCGTTGAGTTGCCGGTTGATCTCGATGATGAAGTTGAAGATGTTCAGGTCGTGCTGGAGGAAGACGTTCTTCGTCAGGTCGTGGAGCGTCTGCGGCCGCAAGCCGACGAACTCCATCCGCACCCCCTTCGCGTTGGCGGCGATGAACTGGAGCAGTTCGGTGCCGATGTGGAAGTGCCGCATTATGAGATAGTTGGCGTACGGCGACACGAACCACTTTAACCCCCAGTGGATCGAGTGGTGCAGCAGCCGTGTCGATGTCAGGAACCGCGGCATCACCGTCTTCAGCAGCTTGAAGGCGCAGATGGTCAGCCGGCAGAACGGCCGCACGACGGGCAGGAACCACTGCCGCGAGGTGGATGACACGTCGATCAGGAAGTTCGCCTTCGCGACCGCGTGCAGTGGCACGCTCGTGTCCAGGTACAGGGCCAGCCGCGGGTTCGGGTCGAGCGGATTGTGCTTGATCCGGTTCAGCTTTTCGGTGGCGTCGGTGGGCGGCATCGTTAGAAGTTCCCGATCTCTTCGAGTTGCAGCACCTACAGGCGGGCGACCACCTTGGCCGCCGTCACGATCTCCTCCACTAACTGTTCGGTGAGGATGCCCGACTGCACCGCGGCGTCGAGCCGCTCGAAGTGGACGTCGTCGCTGGCCGAGTGGTACGCCAGGAACGACACCTGCTCCGGGGCGAGGTGCAGTTGCTCTCGGATGCGGGCCGCCCACCGGGCGGCCACCCGCCGGCCCAGCCCCTCGATGATGAACATCGCGCCGATCAGGTCGAACGGGTTCTCCCGGCTCGCACGGCCCAAAACGTATTCCGACAGGGCGGTGCTGCCGATGTTCTTCCGGCCGCGGCGGATGTCCTCCACGTTCCCGCCGACGGAGGCGTAGTCCCGCTCGATCATCTCGAAGTCGCGGTGTTCGTCCCGCGAGTGGCCGATAAACGCGGACCGGAGCGGGAAGTGCTCGCGGGTGATGTTCGACGCCACCCGCGAGATCCACCGCGAACCGTCGATCACCTGTTGCCGCAGGTTGAACAGCAAGTCACGGTAGTCTTGCAGGGTCAGCCGGCCGTCGTACATCTTCGCCACGATCGGTACCCGGTTCAGCCGCGTCTCGAACGCCGTCCACACGCCGGCGAGTTGCCGCACCAGCGACTCCTCAAGCGGCGACCCCGTCGTCTTGATGTCCGGCGGCTCGGACACGCTCGGCGGGACCGCGGCCGGGCGGGAATCGGCAGCATCGCCCCCGACGACGCGGAGGACAACGTACCCAAATAGGAAGCGACCGCTTTCGGGCACGATGCAGACGATCCGCTGGCCGGGCCGCAACTCGCCGCTGCGGAACAGGTCGCCGAGCATGAGCGGGAACGAGGCCGAGCCGACGTTGCCGGACGTGTACAGGTTGGTGAAGACCCGGTCCGGCGGGATCGTCAGCCCCCCGCGGGCGAACAGCTCGTTCGCCTGCTCGCGGAACAGGTGGGACGAGTAGTGCGTCACCCACCAATCGACCGCCTTCGGGTCGAGCTTCCCTTCTTCGATCAACTCGAACACGCCGTTCACGCACACGCGCACCACGTCGGGGAGCAGTTCAACGGTCTGGTGCAGGTTGATTGCGCCGGCGGCGGACGCGGTTGCGTAATCCGGGTGGTCGAGCCAGCCGACCGGCGGCGCCGCCAACACTTGATCGCGGTGGCCCACGAACATGCACGGGGGAAACTGGCCGGCGTACGACTTGATGGTGATCGATTCCACCTCAAGCGCCAGGCCCGGCCCCGGGCTGGACTCGATGAGCAGCGCCCCTGCCCCGTCGGAAAGCATCCACCGCAGGAACTCCGTTTCGAACGGCAGTCGCTTGCCGTCGCCATAGCCCTGTGCCTGGAACCGCGACGCCTTCAGGAGCCGGCTCGCGAATTCGCTCGCGACGCACACTGCGTTGGCCGCCTCGCCGGCACCGACGGCGAGCGTCGCGTGTCGGAGGGCGACGACGCTGGACGCGCAGACCCCGTGGAGGGTGGCGATCTCGCACGGCGGAAGGCCGAGTTCTCCGTGAACCATGCTCGCGAAGCCGGGCAACGGGAGGTCGCCTTGGGACGTGGCCGCGACCAACAGCCGCACGTCCTTCAAGTCGAGCCGGCTGTTGGCGAGTGCGTCGCGGACGGCGTTCGCCGCCATCTGGGCGTTGGTGTGGGTTGTCCGCTGTTGGTCGTCAATCGCGTAATACCGCCCGACGATTTTGTTCTGCCGGAGAACGCGGTCCCGCAGCCCGGACGGCTTCGGACCGATCTGCCCCAACCGGGCCTCCATCCGTTCGTTCGTGACCCGCTCGCCCGGGAGAAACTGTCCGGTCGCCGTGATGAAACAGGGATGTCGCACGGGTATGCCCTTAAGGAGGCGGATCGGAAGCACAAGTGAGCCGGGGTCGCTCGTCATCGTCAGCCCGCCCCCCCCGACGCCACAGACTACAATGCCGAGTCGCTCGCGCGAACCTTCTTCAGCCCCTGCGGCGCGGTACGCCGACCAACCCGTTGACTATTGCGGCCGGTTTCGGCAGCCTAAACCGTGGCGACAATTAGGATCCTTCCTTCTCAACTCACGTAACCTAGGGTCCTCGCTTCCCGTCATTTTTACGCGACCCGCCGGTGGGACCGCTTTTTTTGTGCATCCCATAAACGCAATCTACCTTTGCCGCCGACGGAAAGTGATCCTCCCGGAGGGTTCGGGTGCTACACCGGTCAGTGTGCTGGCGTAGCTCCAGAAGAACTTGGAGGCCCCTCGGCTTCATACTCGCTGAGGGCGTGATCGAGTGACCGGAGCAGACCGGCCGTTCCAGCCAATCTACCCGAACTTCCCGGTCCCGGTCATGGCGATGACCGAGGCCGACTTGTTCTTCCGCGCGATCACCACTACTGGACGCAAAAACTCCCGGATCTCGACACCGAGGGGCGGCCGGAACTTGAAGACGAACCGAAGTACGGCGTCATCCGGCTCGACAGCCGCGAGGACTTCGAGGGCGTCTTCACGCTTCTCGCCAAGTCGAAGTCCCCGTTCTTGCCGCAGGACCGGGAGGACGTGAGGTGGTTCGTCATGCAATACCGCGACGGCATCAAGCGGCTCCTCCCCGACCAGATCCCGTGCAAAGAGAACTTGGGCATCCTCGGGGCCGAACTGCTGCGGAACACGTCCGACACCGCGGCCGTCCTGCGCGGGCACGTGAAGACCGCGACCGACGTGCTACGGATTGCCGTCGCGATGAGAGGGGCGACGTGTCGCTCGCCGACGTCTGCAAGTTCCGTCGCTCCGAGCGGGCTATCTTTCTCGGCTGGGTGGAGTAGTGTCCTTTCAAGAACCCATCTTTGAAGCAATCGTGCGGGTGGAGTGTCATCCAACGTAGATGCCGTCGGCGATCGGCGTGTCGCCAAACGGCTCGGTGTAGTAACCCGCTTGCAGGCCGTTGCCCGGCGTTCCGTTCGCGGCCGTGTACACCCGAATGGCCGCTGGCAGTTGCTCGCCGCTGCCGACGACCAGATCCAACCGCCCGTCCCGGTCCACGTCCCTCACTGCCGGCCGCACGCCGCCGCGCTGAGCCGCGTCGAAGGCGAAAAAGTTCGCCCACGGGCTGGCCACCGCCGCAACCGGGTTCTGGGTGAGCGTCGCCCCGTCGAGGACCGTGATTCGCGGGCCGCCGCCGGGACCGCCGCCGAAGATCACCTCCGCTTTGCCGTCGCCGTTCAGGTCACCGGCCGCGATGTAGATGCCATTGCGGAGGCCGGCGAGGTCGGGGCCGCTGAAGGCGAAGAAGTCGTTCACGAATTTCTTCGGCGTCCCCGTCGCGACCGTCGAGCCGTCGAAGATTGCTACGCGGGGGCCGCCACCGAACCCGGCCCCGACGATCAGGTCGGCCGCCCCGTCGCCGTTGATATCCTCTGCCGCCACACGGGCTCCACCGCGGAACTGCATGTCGTCAATGCCGAAAAAGTTGGCTATCACCTTCGGCTCACCGGTCGCGAAACTGAAGACCACCACGCGACCGCCACCCCCTTGGTCCGGGGTGACAACCACGTCGGCATGCCCGTCTCGGTCCACGTCCGCCGCTGTCACGAACAGGCCGCCGGTGTAACTCGATTCGAATGCCGAGAACGTGCCGCCCACCGGGGCACCGGTCTGGCCGTCGATGACTCGGACCTGCGACCCCGCCCCGGGGCCGGCCGCGAAGACAAGGTCGGGGTTGCCGTCACCGGTCACGTCCGCGATGGCCGACCGGACGGCGCTGGCCGTCTCGCCGAACGGGGAGTAAACGGCCCCCACCGGGACGAGTTGGTTGGCCGCGTTCTGACGGAACAGTTGCACCGACCCGCCCGGTTGACTCAGGGCGACCAAGTCGCTGGTGACGGTCGTCCAACCGGCTGGCGCGGCCGACGTAATGGGCGCCGTGGCCGTCGGTGGGCTAGTTGCCGTTTCGCTGGCGGTCCACCCGATGTCTTGGAGGACGGCGTAATCGATGTTCGTGAATCCGTACCGTTTGCCGGAAACGATTCGCGGCTGAAGGGACGCTTCGGCCCCGTGATCCTGCGTGCCCTGGACCAGGTGCGAGTGGTCGGTGGACAGGCGCAGCGGGTCGCCGCCGTTAGCGGCCGTGGCGTTTGCTCCGGTGAACGTGTTCCCGGACACGAGGTTGAAGTACTGGGGGGCCGTGCCGATGCCGAGGAGGTGGCCGAGTTCGTGCGTTGCGACCGTGTAAAAATCGGTCTGGCCCCGCGCCGGGGCGTTCGCCGAGAAGTTCCAGTTCAAGTCGAGGTCGAACGCGATCGACCCGCCCCACAGGGAGAAGCCGGCCGCGCCGCGGGTCTTGACGAGATTCAGCCAGTCCGAGTCGCCGCCGGCCTTGTACCCGCCGAATCCGCCCTCGCCGGCCTCCGCAGCGTCCAGGTTGTACGCCCCGACGTAGACGACGATCGTGTCGGCCGGGACGGTCGGGTTTTTGATCTCGGTCTGTTCTCCGGACGACGGGTTGTTGAGCAGCAGGCTCCACGTGTTGCCGCCGGCCGGGGCGATGGCGGCGAAGTCGGTGTCGAGGCGAGAAACAAGCTCGGCCCCGGCCTGTTCGAGGGCCGTGCGACGAGAAGCGTCGGCGAAAAAACCGTTGGCGTCGAGCGAGTAATCGAACTGTAAGCTAACCGCCGGGACGAGGCGATTGTCCAGAGATTCGACGGCGAGAACGGAGCGCGAGCGGCGACGCATGGCAGTGCTACGGGGGTGTTGTTCTTCCAAGTGGCAGTCCTGCCGACGATTCATTCCGTTACCCCAGGCGCGCAGATTCCCGGCCGTGGCAGGGCCACGGAAGGACCGACGCAGCAATCCGAACTGGGGAAATTCGCCCGAACCCGGCCTCACGCCAGGAAGGGACGGATGGGTCAACTATTTGAAGATCAAACGATGGCGGACGAGGGGACCGCTAGATACGAGTAATCCGTTCGACTGTAGCACTCAATCCCATCGCATTTTTTCCTTCTCATCGATTGTTCCGGTTCCGCGATATCCGCCTGCCAGTGGAGACAAAAGTTGACGGGTTGGAGCAAAAGTTTGACTGTTACTAAAATCATCCGGTCGACATTGTTCCTGTACATCACCAATAGAACCGCTGTCGGATCTGTGCTGATTATCGTTGCGATGGGGAAGATTTTTGCCCTCCCTATCGCGTCAATTGAATTGCGATCAGTAGCGAGAAAAACTATTGATAATACAAGTGTTATTTCGATTGTCGCTTTTGACTTGCTTGAGTTGATACCTGACATTTTAGCATGATCAAGCCCTCCTTCCCGGGACGCAAAAAGGAATGCCACAACAGCCCGATGGTCACTAATGAGAGGCAAGTAGCAGCGAGATTTATATTATTGATTAATTGTAATTGCTTATAATCGTCCTGTTTATTGTTAAGAACCGTTAGCAGGCTTCGTATCGCTGAAGAGTAACTCTGAGACGGAATCTATTTTTTTGCTCAAGACCAGTTGTTCATCAACTTCGATCGGCTAGCATAGGCATTGCATTCTACTTCCCTCGCCTAATTTATTTCGTTGGTCGGAATGCACCCTGAGTTGATTTTATAATTTTAAGATTATTTTATCGCCTTGCCTCGCCGATTTTTCCCCCGACGACCAGACGGCTTTTTATACCGACGAGTAAGAAGGTACCCGAATCTCTCGGTTTTGTCTCTTTCCTACCGATGTGCATCTTCATGATGACACTTCATTCCGTTTCGTTGAAATTTTCATTGCTAGCCACCTAGTCTGAGCCGTGATGAAAGTGAATAGATAGGCTAGTGGCGCAAATATTTTCCTTGACGAAAATTCCAGCGATCATGCGGATATGTCCGCAATTTGAAAATTCGACAAATATACAGTCTCTCAATCATTTGCCATTAAGAGGCTGGTGGTTCTTCGTGTTTGTCCCCCAACTTTCGCTTTCATTTTTGTGACGGCGATTCAACAATCTGGAGGTCCTCAATGAACTTCTTCCGCTGGCTTCGCACTGCCACCACTGGGCTCCAAAACCTGTTCCCGTCGTGGTTGCAAGGTAAGCGGGCGAAGAAGGCATGGCGGGCTTCCCGATCGTCCTCAAGCAAGTGGCAGTCGCGGTTCTTCAGCTTGGAAATGCGGGAGCGGCTGGCCGCTATTTTGGGCATGGGCCACGGGATCGGTAGCCTGACCGGGGGCGGCAACCGCGCCAGGCTCTCGATACTCGGCCTTGAGGATCGGGTTACCCCGGCGGCGCCGACCCTTCTCGTAAACCCGACCACCCAGACTTTCACCGAGGACGCGCCGGCGAAGCTCATCGCGTCGGCGTCCACGATTGTTGATGCCGACGACGACGTGGTGCTTTTGCAGGCCCAGATCACCGGAAATTTCGTACCGACAGAAGACGTACTGAGCATGGACTCGGTGCCGGGTTTGTCGGCAAGTTTTAATGCCGCCACGGGACAGCTGACAATCGCGACGCCCGGGGGCACTCCCGCTTCGGACGAGTTGTTTACGCAGGGTCTACAAGCGATCCGTTACGTCAACACTAACACCGGGAACCCGTCCGGTGCCACGCGGACCGTCCAGTTCTCCGTAACGGATACCACCCTCAACGACGGCGACGCGACGTCGGTGACCTCCTCTCAATCGTTACAGGTCCAGCCGCTCAACGATGCGCCGACAGTTGCGGCTCCCGCAAGTCTCTTGAAGGTCGCGGTGAACAAAACCTTACCGGTCGCCGGCTTGTCCGTGGCGGACGTCGATGCGGCCGGTGGGGCCATTACCGTCTCCTTGGGTGTAACGGCCGGAACCCTGACTGTCCGCAATGACGTGGTCGGTGGGTTGGCCGCCGGCGACATCGCCACCAACAACACGGCCTCGGTCACGCTCACGGGGACGCTCACCTCGATCAACGCCACACTGTCGGCGGCCAATGGCGTGACGTTCACGCACAGCGCCGTCGCGCCTACCGTCACCCTCACCATCGGGGCGAACGACGGCGGCAACACGGGCGACGGCGGTGCCTTGTCAGCCGTACCCGCGACCCTCACGATCAACGTCCTGGGTCAGCCGACGACCGTTTACGTCGATCCCGCCTTCGCGAGCATGACCCAGGGCACGGACCCCGCCGGCCCGGCCGTTGGCATCGGGTACGACGCCTTCGCCGCGATTCAAGACGCCATCGGTGCGGTGGCAACCGGCGGGACGGTAAACGTCGCAGCGGGCACGTACAACGAAGACGTCATCGCGAACGTGGACGGCCTGAAGCTTCTGGGCGCGGGACCCAACCTGTCGGTCATCAGTGGGCCGATCGGCGGCGTGAGCACGACCGTGGGAATCTCGGCCAGCAACGTCGAGGTGGCCGGGTTCACGATCACCCGCGCGGGGAACAACACGACGGATTGGAACAATCCCAATTTGAACTCAGCCGGTATCGCGATCCAGGGCCAGGCGCTCACCGGGGCGTTGATCCACGACAACCTGATCACGGGCATGCGGACCGGGATCGACATCAACAATAGCAACGGCCACACCGTCCGCGACAACGTCATCACGAACAACCACACGGGGTTCATCCTCCGCAACCAGACCGACAACTTGGTCGTGACCGAGAACGCGATCACTGCTAACCGCACTGTGGGCGTCCTGTTCTTGGACGGCAGTGGCGGCACGAACTCCCCGCTCCAACAGTCGGCGAACAGCCGATTCTTCAACAACGACATCAGCGGCAACTGGTACGGCCAAGTCGTCGATCGCCAGACCGGCGGCAGCATCCCCGCGGCCGGCACCAACGTCAAAGATTTCAGCGGCAACTGGTTCGGAACGGGTTCGCCGATCATCACCACGGCGAACAGTGCGGAATCTGGTTATGCCGCCTTGATCCCGACGGTGTTCGGGGGAACGGCCACGGCCCCCGGCGGTCAACCGGACGTTGCCGGGCCGGCGTCGGCGAACTTCGACCTCGCCCCGTGGCTCAACAGTGGCACGGACACCAGTGCGGCGTACGGCTTCCAGGGGAACTTCGCCAGCCAGACGATCACCACCATTGGGACACAGGCCGGGACGGCGGGCCGCCTCCAAGAGGGGATTGACATCGCCTCGGCTTCCCCCCGAACACTGATCGTCCGCGGTGGAGCGTACGTCGGTGGAGCCGACGCCACGGCGGCCGGTCGCGACGTTACGCTTGACACGGTCGGGGCAACGGGGACGCCGGGCACCGGCGTCGTCGATTTGACCGGGAACCTCGCCCTGAACGCCGGGGACACCCTTCGGGTTCAACTCAACGGCCTGACCGCCGGGACCGGGTACGACCAGATTAACGTGACCGGCACGGCGAACATCACCGCCGCGACTCTCACCGTCGCCCGCGGGTTCACCCCGACGCCCGGGGCGGTGTTCACGATCCTGACGGCGACCGGCGGGGTCAGCGGCACGTTCGCCGGGTACGCAGAAGGGGCGACGATTACCCTGAGCGATCTGCCGTTCACGATCCACTATGCGGCGAACGCGGTGACGCTCAGTTTGGTCCGCCCGACGCAGGTGTGGGTCAACGACAACTTTACCGAGGAGGCGGACACGTCCGGCGGCGGGGCCGGGCTTCAGGCCGGGGACACCGTCGGCGGGGACGGGGTGACGGGCAAGATCTTCGGGTACAACGCATTCGCCAGTGTGCAAGCCGGTGTCGACGCCGCGGCCGCGTCTGGGACTGTCACCATCTTGGCCGGGACGTACGTCGAAGACGTAACCATCACTACGCCGAACCTGACGCTCCGCGGCGACGGGACGACGGCGGTGTACGCCCCAACGGGGGTCGTCGGCCCGGCGGCGGTCCTCAAGGGGGCCAAGAACGGCAGTGCGACCACGCTCACGATCCAGGCCAACGGCGTTGTCGTCGATGGCCTCACGATCACCCGCGACGGGAATACGGCCGCTGACTGGAACGACGCGAGCGGTGCCCTGAACGCCTACGGCGTTCTGTTCTACACGTCGCTGACCGATGCCACCCTCCGCAACAGCCTCGTCACCGGCAACCGCAACGGCGTTTACACCGAGAGTGCTTCGGGCATCAAGATCCTCAACAACACGATCGACAACAACCGGACCGGCATCCAGGTCGTCAACAGCCTGACGAACCTGCGGATCGAGCAGAACTTCATCACCAACAACTGGACCCTCGGCATCCTGTTCCGAACGGAGACGAGCAGCACCCCGCTGTCGGTTTCGGTCCGCAACAACGCCATCACCGGCAACTGGTACGGCGGCATCGTCAACCGGTCGGACACCACGAGCGTGATCGACGTGTCCGGCAACTGGTTCGGGACGAACGCCCCGACCACCTCCACCACGAACACGACCGAGGAAGGGTACGCCACCCAGGTTCCGGCGATCTTCCCGGGTGGCACCAAGACTAACCCCGGTGGCACTCCCGATATCGTGGACGTCGGCGGCCTCACGCACCTCGACTTCTCCCCGTGGCTGAACATCGGCACCGACACCGATACCGCGACCTACGGCTTCCAGGGGAACTTCTCGGACCTCACCGTGACCCCGGACGGCGCGCAAGCGGGGACCGATAGCCGCATCACGGAAGCAGTCGGCCTGCTCACGGGCACGAACCCCCGGTTGCTGGTGAACGCGGGCACCTACGCCGGCAGCGCCACCATCGACAAGACGCTGAGACTGGAATCAACCGCCGGGACGATCGCCATCGATAGCCTGACTGTCGGCAACGCGACCACGCCGACTTCGATCACGCTGCTCAGCTCGATTACCGCATCCGCCACCGCGGGCAACGTCTCGCTCACCGGAACCGGGACGAGTGTGAGCGGGGCAACCTTCGCGCTCAGCCTCGCGGCCACCGGCAGCGTCACGGCAGACGCGGCCGTCACGGCAGCGAGCCTTTCCCTGACGGGCGGGAACGTCGGCGGGACCGGCGCGATCACCACGACCGGCGGCGTGACGGTCACCAGCACGGGGACGGGCACGCTGTCCGGCGTGATCGCCGGGGCCAACAGCCCGTTCGTCAAGACGGGGGCGGGCACGCTCACCCTCACCGGGGCGAACACCTACACAGGTGCCACCACGGTCAACAGCGGCCGGCTGAACGTCAACGGTTCGGTCACGAGCAATGTGACCGTGAACGCCAGCGGTACGCTCGGCAGCAGCGGCGGGACGATCACCGGAGATGTGACCGGTGCGGGCAAGGTCGCCCCCGGCAACAGCGTCGGCACAATGACGATCACCGGCAACTTTACGCCCACGGGTACGGTCGAGTTCGAGGTCGATACCGCGGCCAGCTACGACGTCCTCAACGTCAACGGCCTGGTG
Organism: Limnoglobus roseus; assembly: GCF_008254045.1. Taxonomy (GTDB): domain Bacteria; phylum Planctomycetota; class Planctomycetia; order Gemmatales; family Gemmataceae; genus Limnoglobus; species Limnoglobus roseus. The sequence goes on from NZ_CP042425.1 coordinate 6,478,306, forward strand.
AACCTGAGCGGAGCCACGCTCACCCTCCTTGATCCGGACACCGGGACCCCGATCGTGGCCGCCGCCCTCCCGGGCCTGTTCACACTGATTCATAACGACCTCGCAGATGCGACCACGGCCAGCACCAGTTCGCCGAACGTCGAAGGGGCCGTCGTCACGATCAACGGCACGAACTTCCGACTCTTCTACAACGGCGGCGACGGCAACGACGTGGTGCTGGTGAACGCCGCCGCGCCGGCGACCGTGTACGTCGACGCCGCCCTCGCAGGGACGAACGGCGGCAGCGTGGTCGACATCGACCCCACCACCGCCGGAACGCAGCCGGGCATCTTCGGCGTGAACGCCTTCGCGACGATTTCGGAGGCCGTCAACGCGGTCGCGGCCGGTGGCACCGTGATCGTCCGCGCGGGCACTTACGCTAACGCCGCGGCGGTCACCATTAACAAGTCGATCAGCTTGCTCGCAGACGCCGGTGTCGCCGTGTCGGCCCCGGGCAGCAACAACGTGTTCGTCGTGGCCGCCACGAACGTCACCATCAGCGGGTTCGCCATTCAGGTAGACCAGCGGACGCCGTCCGGGCAACGGGGCAACCCGTTCGCGGCCATCTACGGCAACACGTTCGACGGTTTAAAGCTGCTCAACAACACCTTCACCGCCGTCGTCACCGAGGCACGGGCCGTCTACCTGAGCGATACCGTTCTCACCCAGGGGGTCACGATCCAGGGCAACACGTTCACGGCCGACATCTCGACGACTGCGAACTTCTACTACCGGACGGTCGAACTGCTCGGCCTCCAGCGGGCGCTAGTCGGCGGGCCGACCGCGGCCGAAGGGAATACCTTCAACTACGGTCGGGCGAGCGATCTGCACCTGAACTTCCTGTCGGCGGGGACAAACGTGCTCGTCCAGAACAACCGGTTCAATGAGGGCGGCGTCAACGTCACCGAGCCGAACGGCACCGGGTCGATCACCATCTCCCAGAACGCCTTCGCTCAGGGGGCGAACGCGACGCAGTCGTTGTTCCTGAACCACCTGTACAACGGCCACACGGTGACGGTTTCCGACAACACGTTCGTGACCCGGACCGTGAGCGTCGTCCTCGCCGATTCGACGAACGTGAACCTGACCGGGAACACCTTCTCGGTCGCGACCGGCCTGACGACGGCGTACGCCCACTTCATCTCTGACACCCAGATTCGGGCCGGGGATCAGTTCGGCACGTTCGTCCCGGTATCGTTCGCCCTGCAGGGCAACACGTTCAACGGGAGCGCGACCGCGACCGGCACGGCCGTCTCCTTCTACAACGGCAACAGCAACGGGGTGACCAACACCTCCCCCGCCAGCGCCCCGACCTACGGCAGCGTGACCCTCGGCGGTACGGGGGCGGCCGCGAACACGTTCTCCGGGCCGTTTGCGTCGTTCATCCAGTTGAATAGCGGCTTGAATCCGTACTGGGGGCCGACGGGGGCACCGACCGGCGGGGCCGTCATCGGGCCGGTCGTCGCCAACTTCAACTCCTCGGAAAACCTCTTCGATGTGACCGGCACCGCCAAGCGGCCGGCGGCGATGAGCCTCGCCGAACTGTTCGGCCTGGAAGACAAGATCGTCCACAAGGTGGACGTGGGCACGCTCGGGTTCGTCACGGTCGTGCCGAACAACGTGTACGTTACCCCGGCGAGCGGTAGTATCCAACGTGGGGTGGACGCGGCGTCGGCCGGGTTCACCGTCAACGTGGCGCCCGGGGCGTTCACCGAGAACGTGGTCGTCAACAAGTCGGTAACCCTGCTCGGGGCCCAAACCGGGGTCGATGCCCGCACGCGGCCGGGGACCGGCGAAACGGTGGTCGTGACCAACGGCAACCAGAACTCCGTCTTCGCCGTGACTGCGAACGCGGTCACAATCGACGGGTTCACGATCGACGGGGACGATCCGAGCCTCGCCGGGAGTGCGACGTTCAGCGGTGCGGATTCGAACACGGCCTACGGGGTCACGAACCGGGCACCCGGGGCCGTTCAGATCAGCGGCCTGCACGTGACGAACAACGTCATCCGGAACGTCGGCGTCGGCGTGCGGTTGGACGGGGTGACGGGTGTCTCCGCGGGGAGCACGATCAGCCAGAACTGGTTCCACGACATCGGCAACTACGACTTCGGGTACGCCGTCTCGCTGCGGACCAACTGCTACGCCGACGTCACTGACAACCTGATGACCAAGGTGTGGACCGGCGTTCACACGAACAACTTCAACGGCGCCGGTGGGCCGGGCTCGTGGACGGTGTCTGGCAACGAGGTGCACAGTTACGCCGGCGGGCTCCTGTACTGGCTCCAGTACAACGGGGCGACCGGCCTGACCGTCGACAATAACCAGTTCTCGGCCGAGGTCGGGGCCGTCGCGGACAACTTCGGCGTGCTCGTGGTATCGATCCAGGACGCCGTCAACCCGACCTTCACCCGCAATACGATCACCGGCACGGCGTACGGCATCGGCCTGTTCAACGTCCCCACGTCCAACACCATCACTCTCGGGGCGACCAACGCGATCACCGGCACGACGACCGCCGGCGTGCTGCTCACGAACAACTTGAACTTCAACCCGGTCGGGACGACCAACTTCCTGGCCGGCGGACCCGGTGCGGCGTCGACGGTCATCCTCGACGGCCTGCCCGTTACCACTGCGGCGGGCGACGGCGTCCTGGTCAACGCGACCGGCGGCACCGCGACCCGGCTCGTCGTGCGCGGGGCCGTTATCCGCGACTCCGGCACGAGTGATTCCGGCATCGAGACGGTCGGTGCGTTGGCGGCGGTCAACGTGCTGAACGCCCAGATTAACGGGTTCGACAACGGCGTGAACGTCCCCGTGGGGACGGCGGAAGTTCACGGCAGCGACCTGTCCGGAAACGCCGTTGCGGTCAGGAACGCTTCCGGCAACACCGTTGCCGCCACCGGCAACTGGTGGGGCGTGGCGACGCAGTCCGGGATCGTCGCGCTGATTGTCAACGCGGGTGCGGGCAGTGCCACCACCTACAACCCTTGGCTCGGCGCAGGCGACGCAAGTCCGAGCACGACCGGGTTCCAGGCGGACTACGGCACGCTCACTGCGATCCCGACGGACGAAGAGCATGCCACCAGCGATGCGGGGTACACACAGCCGATCTCGACTGTCGGCACGGTCACGGTCTTGACCGGCAACACCTCGCCGGCCGTCGGCACGCCGTACACGCTGACATCGGGGGCAACGGTCACACTGAACGCGGACGGCACTTTCACCTACGACCCGAACAGCGCGTTCGAATCCCTCGCCGTCGGGGAAACCGCGACCGACAGCTTCACTTATCGCTTCACCGACGCCAACGGGGTCGCGCAAGACGCGACCATCACCCTGAGTATCCTCGGGACGAACGACGCGCCGACCATCGCCGTCGATAGCCCCGTCGTGACCGTGAACGAAGGCACGACGGCCACGAACACCGGGACGTTCGGTGACGCGGACAGCACGGACGTCGTGACCCTCACCGCGTCCATCGGTACGGTGATCGACAACGGCGACGGCACGTGGAGTTGGTCGTACCTGGCGACGGACGACATCAGCGGCCTCGTCGTGACGATCACTGCTACGGACGACAGCGGGGAAGCGAACAACACGGCGTCCGTCACGTTCGTGCTGAACGCGACCAACGTCGCGCCGATCGTGCAGTCGCCGCTGACGCTGAGCGCGACCACGATCGGCGAGGGGGGGGCGGTCACGGTCAGCGGCACGGTGACGGACGCGGGCACGGCGGACACGCAGACGGTGACCATCATCTGGGGCGACGGGACGCCGAACACCGTCCTGCCGGTCGCCAGCCTCACCCTGGTTTCGCCCGGAACGTACACCTTCTCGGCCACGCACACGTACGCCGACGACCCGGCCGGGACGCCGGACCAGTACACGATCTCTGTCACGTCTGTGGACAACGACGGGGCGACGAGCACCGCGGTCACGGCGGCGGTCACGGTGAACAACGTGGCCCCGGCGGTGGCGATCGCCCAGGGGGCATCTTCGTCCGGACTGGAGGGTACGGCGGTCACGTTCACCGGGTTGTTCACCGACCCGGGGGCCGGCGAGGACGTCAACTTCACCTATACCTGGACGGTGACGAGCACGAACGGTCAGGGCGTCCCGAACGGTACCGGTACGGTCACGACGTACACCGTCGGCGGCACCGCGGTCCCGGCGTTCACGTTCACCCCGGCCGACGACGGCACGTACACGATCTCCCTTACCGTCACCGACAAGGACGGCGGCACTAGTGTCGCCGCCACGCACACCCTCACGGTGACCAACGTCGCCCCGACGCTGTCGATCGTTACCTCCGGCGTGACCAGTTACACCGAAGGTGACACGGCCGGTGTTCTTCTGCTCGCTTCCGCATCGATTACTGATGTCGGGCTCAACGACACGATCACCATCGCCACCGTCACACTCAGCACATCGTTCGTGGCCGGGGATCAGTTGGGGATCAACCTCGGCAGCGGGTTCGCCACCGCGGGCACGCTTCCGAGCGGCGTCACCTTCGCTTACGACGGTGCCGGCAGTTTGACCTTGAGCGGGGCCGCCTCCCGCGCCCAGTACGCGCAAGACCTGGCGCTCGTCCGCTACCGCTCCACCAGTGCCGTCCCAACGGGGGATGGAAGCCTGGTCAATCGGACCGTGACGTTCACGGTGAGCGACAACGGGCCGACGCCGAACGCCAGCACTTCGGTGTCTCGCATCCTCACAGTTATCGCCATCAACCAAGCTCCGGTCATCACGATCCCGGCGGCGATTCAGTTCGTGAACGAGGACTCTACCGGCGGGGCGCTCGTCTTTTCCACGGCTAACGGGAACGCCATTTCCGTCGTCGATGTTGACGCCGGTTCGAACAGCGTTCTCGTCGTACTGTCCGTGACCAATAGCACCCTGACGCTCGGTTCCCTGACCGGACTGACGTTCGACCTGGGCGACGGAACGGCCGACGCCAATATGGTGTTCCGCGGGACGATCGCCCAGGTCAACGCGGCTCTGGCCGGCCTTACGTTCGCGCCGAACGCCAACTACAACGGCCTCGCCTCCCTGGCGATTACCGTGAACGACGAGGGCAATTTCGGTTCCGACGGGCCGAAGTCCGACAGCAAGTCGGTACCGATCGTGGTCAACCCGGTGCCCGACGCGCCGGTCGCTAACCCGGACGCTGGGGCGGTGTCCGAGGACGGCACCCTCACCGCGACCGGGAACGTGTTGACCAATGACACCGACGCCGATGGCGATGCCCTGACGGTCACAGCCGGTAACTTCGCGGGCACCTACGGTAGCCTGACCCTCACCGCGAACGGTTCTTGGTTGTACGCCCTGAACAACTCCAGCCCGGCCGTGCAAGCCCTCAAGGCCGGTCAGACGGTGACCGACGTCTTCACCTACGTCGTCGACGACGGGCAAGGCGGCACCGGGACTGGCACGTTGACCATCACCGTCACGGGTGCCAACGACGCCCCGACCGCGACCAACGACGCCCCGACCGTTCTGGAAGACGGGTCGGTCACGGTCAACGTCTTGACGAACGACCTCGATGCGGACGGAGACCCGCTGACGGTGGTGGCCGTGGGTACGGCCCAGAACGGCACGGTGACGTTCACCGGGACCACGGTGACGTACACCCCGAACGCGAACTACAACGGACCGGATTCGTTCACGTACACGATCAGCGACGGCCAGGGCGGGACGGCGACCGCGACCGTCAACGTGACCGTCACGCCGGTGAACGACGCCCCGGTGGCCGTTGGCGATAGCGCTACGGTGTCCCAAGATGGCGGCGCAGTGACGATCAACGTGCTGTCGAACGACAGCGACCCGGAAGGCCAGGCGTTGACGATCACGGGCGTGTCGCAGCCGGCGAACGGGACGGTAACGATTTCCGGATCGGGCGTGGCGTACACACCGAACGGCACCTTTGTCGGGGTCGACACGTTCACGTACACGGTCAGTGACGGCAACGGCGGCACCGCGACCGCGACCGTCGCGGTCACCGTCACTGAAACCATCGAAGTTCTGCCACCGGTGCCACCGTCGGCCTTGCTCGGCGACACTCAGTACTCGGTCGGGGCCGGCGCGGGCGGTGCCCCGGTGGTGCAGACCTACGACCAACTTTCCAAGACCCCGACCTCGACGATCACCGCCTACGACGCCACCTTCACCGGCGGCGTTCGAACGGCGTCGGGCGATGTGAACGGGGACGGGGTAGCGGACACCATCACGATTACCGGCCCGGGGACGGCCGTGAACCTCAAGGTGTTCGACGGGGTGACCGGCAAGGTGATCCTGAACACCTTCCCGTTCGAGACGAGTTTCACCGGCGGCGGGTATGTGGCCGTCGGCGACTTCAACCGGGACGGCAAGGCGGACATCGTTGTTTCGGCCGACGAGGGTGGCGGCCCGCGGGTCCGAATCTTCGATGGCTTGACGGGCAACACGCTCACCGACTTCTTCGGCATCGACGACCCGAATTTCCGCGGCGGGGCCCGGGTTGCCGTGGCGGACATGAACGGCGACGGGTGGGTGGACCTCTTGGTCGGGGCCGGGTTCGGCGGCGGCCCGCGAGTGGCCGGGTACAGCGGGAAGACGATCGTCGGCAACGCCACCCCCGATCGGTTGTTCGGCGACTTCTTCGCCTACGAACTGACGCTCCGCAACGGCGTCTTCCTGACGGCCGGGGACATCAACGGGGACGGCCTAGCCGACCTCATCGTCGGGGGCGGGCCGGGCGGCGGGCCGCGGGTGCGAATCTTCTCGGGGGCCGTGTTGACCGGCCCGAGTGCAACGAACCTGCCGGACTCGGCCCAGATCGCCAACTTCTTTGCGGGGGACACGAGCAACCGCGGCGGCGTCCGGTTGGCGGTGAAGGACCTGGACAACGACAACTTCGCCGACCTCGTGACCGGTACGGGTGACGGGGCCGGGAGCCTGGTCCAGATCGCTCTGGGCAAGGACATCCTGGCGGCCCCGAGCGACCCACTGTTCGCGTCCGAGTTCGACGCCTTTTCGCCGCTGGCCGGTGGGATTTACGTCGGCTAACTTTTCAAGGGCTATCGTCTGCAATCCTGGAACGGCGGCTGAGCCGCCGTTCCTTTTTTTCGTTAGAGCGTTTTGAATTTCAGTCTTGCGGTCCGTAGCCGGCATGTCGGATGTAGTTCCGGCATTCCGGTTCGGCGAACTAGGTCCTCCGGCCATTCAGCCGCACTGGTTTATCCGGGCGGCGAGCCAGACGAAGCCGGCGTCGTGGGCCGCTTCCTTCCCGGACCGCGTCGCCACCCGCCGGTCGCGTTTATGCGGCCGAAGAACCACTCGATCACGTCGCGGTTCTTGTACCGACTCCGGCGGTCGCACGTCACCCGCTTCCGCGTCGAGTTCGGACGGATGCACGCCCGGGCCCCCAACCGCCTCACGAACGCGCGGATCGCATCGCTGTCGGCGGCGGCGGCCACGACATGGCCGACAGCGCCCGGCTTAAAGCCGGCCCGTAGGGCTCCCGCGTGCGGGGCGTCGCCACGCGGGCCGGCCGTCACCACCGGCGTGAGTCGCCGACCCCGTCGGTCGACCGCCGCATGCCGCTCGGTCGTCCGCCCGCCGCGGCTTCGTCCGCCGCCTCTTTTCCCCGGGGCAAGCGTCGCCCCGCCGAGGCCACCGGATGAGCCTTGACCGTGGTGGAGTCCATCGGGACCTCCTCCCGGTCCGGGTCGCCCAGGGCCTTGGCGATCCGCTCCCGCACGCCCGCCGCGCACCACCGATCGAACCGCTCCCCGACCGTGTTGGGCTTACCGAATCGCGTGGGCCGGTCGGCCCAGGGGATTCCGGTCTTGAGGGCGGAGAGGACGGCGTTGGCGAACCGTCGGTTGTCGACGGCGGTCCGCCCCGGGTCGCCCGCCTTGCCGGGCAAGAGGCCCGGGGTCGTCTCCCATTGCGGATCGGTCGGCTCATGGCGATGTCGCATGCCGCACTCCTCCGTGAGCGACGCCCACCCTCACCAATGCCCAACCACAATGCCAGATCGAATGTCCGTAGGACCTAGTGGTTCATTGCGTCTGATTCTTGGGCTACAGTCTCTTGAGTTTCACCCGCGCGTCGGCGGTGGTGAACGGCCAGTCGATCGTCACTTCCGCCGCGTTCCGATCCTGCTCCCAGGCCGCTACTTCCCGGGCCAGCGTGGCCCGGTCGGGGATGCGGCGGCCCAGGCACTGGCGGGCCAGGGCGCCCAACTCGCACGCGGCGATGTTCAGCCACGACCCGTGTTTGGGCGTGTGATGCCACTCAAACCGCCCGGCCAACCGGCGGGCCGTGGGCGGGTCGAACGCCCCGTACAACGCCGCCGGGGTGTGCGTCGATAGGTCGTCACAGACGAGGACGATCCGGTCGGCGTCGGGGTAATGCTCGTCGCTCAGCACCCGCAAGAACCGGGCGCAGTCGACGCCCGTCTTCCGGTCCGTGACCGACACGTGCCGCCGGCCGGCCAGCGGCTCCACGGCCACGAACAGGTTGGCCATGCCGCCCCGCGTGTACTCGCGGTCTTGCTCGGCCGGCGACCCCGGCCGCACGGGGAGCGGCTCCCGCACGTCGCCGATGAGTTGCTTGCCGCCCGCGTCCACGCACACGACCGGCCGCTTCAGGTCCGGCGGTTTCGCACACGTGCCCAGCACGTCCTCCGTGCTCGCTACGAACGCCACGGTCGCCCTCGGCGGGATGACCCACGGTTGCCGGAGCCACGGCTTGAGGTCGTTTTGGGGAGCGTCCGCCACGCGGTGGCCGGGTCGATCGGCGCGACCACGGCCCGCTCGGCGGGCTTGTCGGCCCGCAGCTTCATCGCCCACTTTCCCCGGCCGTCGGGGGCGGCCGAGCAGGCCAGGGCGATGAGCTGGGCCTCCGGCTTGCCGTCCGGCTTGCGGTACTGGCGGCCGGTCGGCTTCTTCCGGTGTCGGGTGGCGTCGAGGCCGTCGGCCGCGAACTCCTGGCGGACCCGCATGACCGTGTTGCGGGACGTGTCGAGGTGGTCGGCGATGTCGTCGTCCGTCCAGGCGTCCGGCCCGCGGGCATCCGCATGAAGTAAGATGGCGGCCCGGCGGCGGAGGGCGGCCGGGTGCGGTCCCGTCTGCCGGAGGCGATCCAGGGCGTGCCGCTGGTCGCCGGCCAGTCGCACCACCACCTTGTCCGCCCGTGCCATCGCCGCTCTCCTCCACCCTGGCCTGGAGAAGGATATCAACGGCAGGATTCAGGCGCAATGGAGCACTAGAGCCTGTTATGAACTCAAGGGCTGATGTCGGCATAGTTTGGCGGGATGAGTGAGCAGCGGAAGGCATACCCGACGGACGTATCGGACGACGAGTGGGCGTTCGTCGCCCCGTACCTGGCCCTCCTGCCGGCCGACGCCGGGCCGCGGGTGCACGACCTGCGAGACGTGTTCGACGCCCTGCGGTACATCGTGAAGACGGGCGGCCGGTGGCGGCTCATGCCGCACGACGTCCCGCCGTGGCCGGCCGTCTACCAACAGGCCCGGCGGTGGGTGGCGGCCAAGGTGTTCGAGCACATGGCCGACGCCCTGCGGATGGTCGTGCGGGTGGCGGTCGGCAAGGCGGCCCACCCGTCGGCCGCGGTCCTCGACGGGCGGGCGCGGCAATCCACCCGGGAGAGCGGGTCGCGGGCCGCGGCCGACGGGTACGAGCGGAAGAACGGGTCGAAGGTGCATATCGCCGTGGACACGCTCGGGAATCTGCTGGCGTTGGAGGTGACGGCGGCGAGCGAGCAGGAGCGGGCACAGGTGTTCGAACTGGCCGCCGACGTGCAAGAGGCGACCGGGCAGAGCGTGCGGGTGGCGTTCGCGGACCAAGGGTACACCGGCGGCCAACCGGCGGCCGACGTGGGCAACCACGGCATCGCGTTGGTGGTCGTCAAGCCGGCGGAGGCCAAGCCGGCGGAGGCCAAGAAGGGGTTCGTGCTGCGGCCCAGCCGGTGGGTGGTGGAGCGGACGTTCGCCTGGCTCGGCCGGTTCCGGCGGCTGGCTCGGGACTACGAGCGGCTGACCGAGACGCGGGCCGGCTGGCACGGGGTGGCGGCCGGCGTCTTACTCCTCCAACGACTCACCGACCTGGTCAGCGAAAGTTCATAACAGGCCCTAGTCCTTCGATGAACGCCGGCCGATTGTCAACAGCAAGCGAGTCGATTCGTTCAAGCCACCGCGTGCAGCCCAGTCTTCGATCCGAGCATCCGGGGTGAACCCGTAGCCCAAGTGGGTCGGTTCCGAGCGGGTGACGACTGCCCCAACTACAGTCGAGTGGCCGACGGGTCGGCAACCCAGGACTAGACCGAGCGCGTCGTCACACCGCGGGCTCGCAGTGGTTCTCCTCTTCTCCTCGCCAGCTCTTGGCTCGTTACGCCGCCGCCTTCACCGGCTGCACCTGATGGAACAGCCACCGCACCCACCGGTTGGCGACGGCCGCGGCCACCACGCTCCCCGGCTTGCCCCGGCCCTTCATGTCGGCCGCCAGTTTCTTCCACCGGGCGTCGTACCGCACCAGCCGGTGGGCGGCCTCGATGAGCACGACCCGCAGCTGCGGGTTGCCGGCCTTGATCAGCCCGGCGTCGGCCTGCTTCTGGCCGCTCGACGCGTTCCGCGGCGACAGCCCGCAGAACCGGGCCGCCTGCTTGCCCGTCCGGAACCGGTCGAACCGCCCGATCTCGGCCCGGATGGTGGCCGCCGTGACCAGGCCGATCCCCTTCATCGTCAGCAGATTCACGACCAGGGCATCCTCGGCGGTGACCTGGGCCAGGCGTTGCTCGGCCGCCTTGACGTCGCCGGCCAGGGCCTTCAGGCGGCCCAGGTGCCGGTCCATCACCCACCGCGTCTGCTCGCTCAGGGCGGCGTCGCGGGTCAGCCACGTCAGCCACGCCACCGTCCACGGGTTCACGCCCTCGGGGGCGGCTACCCGGTTGTCGCGGAGCAGGGCCCCGATCCGCAGCTTGACGTTCCGCCGCTCGCCGACGAGCTGCTGGCGGTACCGGACGAGCCGTCGCAGTTCGCGGACCTCGGCCGGGGCGTGCCACACCTTGGGCAGGTACCCGACCCGCTCCAGGTCGGCGAGCATCTTGGCGTCCGAGTAGTCCGTCTTGTCCGGGTTGCCCTTCATGCGGGCCACATACCCGGGGTGGGCCAGGTCGACCAGCCACCCGGCTTTGGTCACCAGTTCCTCGGCCAGATCGGCCGACCCGCTGCACGCCTCGATGGCCGCCCGCACGTCGGTGCCGAACCGGGCGACGGCGTCGCGGATGGCCCGCCAGTCGTTCGCGCAACTCTGGTTGAGCAACACGCGGCCGCCGCGGTCCAGGGCGCACACCTGGACGGACAGGGTGTGGTAGTCCAGGCCCACGAAAACGGGGCCGGTCGTCGTTGCCGCGGGCATGGCTGGTCCTCGAAGGTGTGGTCCTGTTGATGGTGACCACACCCACCCTCTCCGGCAACCAGCGTTCATCCCCATCTACAGTCGTAGTTGTTCAATCGGGCGGTTTGGCCTCACGCTTCTTGTAATGGCAGTCGCGGGCGCGATGTTGGTGCCGTCGTCGCCACACCGACCATGCCAGCACCTGTTTCGCCAACGGGGCGAACGCCCACACCAACCGGGCGAGCAACTTCCGCACCTCGGGGACGCTCACCCGGATTCGCCCCGCGCCCCCTTTTCCCGCCGCGGGGCCGGCACTCGCGAGCGGATCACGGCCACCACCGCCAGGGCGAACAGGCTGAGCGTCGCGTGCCGATGCCAGCCCCCCCACGACCGCACCTCGTATTCGCCGAACCCACATTCCCCCTTGCTCAACTCCAGACATTCCTCCACCCGCCACCGAGTCCCGGCCACTCGGACCAGCTCGGCCGGTGGTGTCGCCGCCGGGCCGCGGGCGAAGAAGTACGCCCGCTCGCCCGGCCGCTCCCGGTGTCGTCGCACCACCAGCCACAACGGCCACCCCCGCTCGCCAGTGGGGCCGAACGCCTCCGCCGCCCAGTCGTACTCCCGCGGCCCCTTGCTCCCGTCCCCGGCACTGGCCCGCCGCCACGCGCCCGCCGCGAGCGCGTCGGCGACCGCCCCGACCGTGGAGCGGAACCGCCCGTCGAACAGCGGCTGGTTCGACGGCACGGCCAGCAGGTACGGCGGCCCCGCCTCCTCAAGGAATCGCCGGAATTTCCCGCCGTGGCCGTACACCGTGTCGCCCGCCACCCACGCCGCCCGCACCCCCAGCCGCCGCGCACGCCGGATCATCCGCTCGGCCCGCTGCGGCTTCGTCGCGAACCCCACGCCCTCGGGCACACCGGCGGCGTCACATCGCTCGCGGTCGCCGGCCCACTCCTTCGGCAGGTACGGTGCCCGGTCGAGGAAGGCGTGCCCCTTCGGGCCAGCGTAAGCCCGGAACACGCCCACCTGGGCGTTCTCGATCCGGCCCGCCGTGCCGGTGTACTGGCGGGCCACCCCGCACGACTTCGTTCCCTTCTTGACGAACCCGGTCTCGTCCACGATCCGCACCCCACCGCGATCGCCGAGGTGCTCGTGGACGTACCCGGCCAGGTCGTCCCGGGCCGCGCCCGCGTCCCCGTCGGCGCGGGTGAGCCGGTGTTGCACCCCGTCGGGCGTCGCCTCGCCCAGGTACTCGGCCAGCTGCCACCCGTTCTTCCGCTCGGCGTCGGTGAGCAACCCGCGCAGGTAGGCGGCCGCTCGCTGACGGGGTTCGCTGCGGGCGAAGTGCCGGCCGATCCGCTCGCCCACCGCCCCCACCTCGGCGGCCCACTTCTTCACGACACGCTGAGTCGGCTGTCCGGACATGGCCCACCCTCGCCCTAACTCCTTTGGCGTGGCTATCATGTCAACTACGACTGTAGATGGGGATGAACGCTGGTTGCCGGAGAGGGTGGGTGTGGTCACCATCAACAGGACCACACCTTCGAGGACCAGCCATGCCCGCGGCAACGACGACCGGCCCCGTTTTCGTGGGCCTGGACTACCACACCCTGTCCGTCCAGGTGTGCGCCCTGGACCGCGGCGGCCGCGTGTTGCTCAACCAGAGTTGCGCGAACGACTGGCGGGCCATCCGCGACGCCGTCGCCCGGTTCGGCACCGACGTGCGGGCGGCCATCGAGGCGTGCAGCGGGTCGGCCGATCTGGCCGAGGAACTGGTGACCAAAGCCGGGTGGCTGGTCGACCTGGCCCACCCCGGGTATGTGGCCCGCATGAAGGGCAACCCGGACAAGACGGACTACTCGGACGCCAAGATGCTCGCCGACCTGGAGCGGGTCGGGTACCTGCCCAAGGTGTGGCACGCCCCGGCCGAGGTCCGCGAACTGCGACGGCTCGTCCGGTACCGCCAGCAGCTCGTCGGCGAGCGGCGGAACGTCAAGCTGCGGATCGGGGCCCTGCTCCGCGACAACCGGGTAGCCGCCCCCGAGGGCGTGAACCCGTGGACGGTGGCGTGGCTGACGTGGCTGACCCGCGACGCCGCCCTGAGCGAGCAGACGCGGTGGGTGATGGACCGGCACCTGGGCCGCCTGAAGGCCCTGGCCGGCGACGTCAAGGCGGCCGAGCAACGCCTGGCCCAGGTCACCGCCGAGGATGCCCTGGTCGTGAATCTGCTGACGATGAAGGGGATCGGCCTGGTCACGGCGGCCACCATCCGGGCCGAGATCGGGCGGTTCGACCGGTTCCGGACGGGCAAGCAGGCGGCCCGGTTCTGCGGGCTGTCGCCGCGGAACGCGTCGAGCGGCCAGAAGCAGGCCGACGCCGGGCTGATCAAGGCCGGCAACCCGCAGCTGCGGGTCGTGCTCATCGAGGCCGCCCACCGGCTGGTGCGGTACGACGCCCGGTGGAAGAAACTGGCGGCCGACATGAAGGGCCGGGGCAAGCCGGGGAGCGTGGTGGCCGCGGCCGTCGCCAACCGGTGGGTGCGGTGGCTGTTCCATCAGGTGCAGCCGGTGAAGGCGGCGGCGTAACGAGCCAAGAGCTGGCGAGGAGAAGAGGAGAACCACTGCGAGCCCGCGGTGTGACGACGCGCTCGGTCTAGTCCTGGGTTGCCGACCCGTCGGCCACTCGACTGTAGTTGGGGCAGTCGTCACCCGCTCGGAACCGACCCACTTGGGCTACGGGTTCACCCCGGATGCTCGGATCGAAGACTGGGCTGCACGCGGTGGCTTGAACGAATCGACTCGCTTGCTGTTGACAATCGGCCGGCGTTCATCGAAGGACTAGGCAGCTCGGCCTGCCCCCAACAATTCGTACAGTCACCACGCGTCCCTTTCGGGCCATGATGGTTGGCTGTTCCCCCCACGTGAGATCTCCGCCTCTGCAGAGCGGTCTCGTCATGGGCACGATGTGAGAACCTTTGGCAAATGCTACGACCGGACAAGGAATCAACCATGATCGCAGACGAAAAGGTGTTCACCGTGAAGGAAGCGGCACGCTCGCTCCGGCTCTCCGTGGCAAGCATTTACGCCCTCTGTGCCGTGAAGAAGTTGCGGCACCAGCGGGTCGGCGTGGGACGGGGGAAGATCCTCATCCCGGCCGATTCAATCCAGGAGTACCTGGCCAAGGGGACGGTGGAACCGGCGGGCGTCTCGCCCCCACCGCGCGGAACACGCGTCAAGTCGTTCGGCCATCTGGACTCGGATCGGCTGCTGGCGGCGTGGAAGGCTCAAGGGGTGAAGTCGGTGTGACCGTGCCGTTCAACTTCCGCAACGCGGCGTGGAGGTGGGCCTTGTTCCCCGCCAGGTGGACGTAGTGCTCGGTCACGCGGGTCGTCGTGTGGCCCATCAGCTCCGCGAGCGTCTTGATGTCCACCCCGTTGACGATGGCCCGCGTGCCGAACGCGTGCCGCAGGCCGTAGAGCTTGGCGTCGGCGGGAATGCCCGCCTTCTTGCGGCCCCGCTGAAGGCGGAGCGACAGGTTCGACCGGTTCCACGGCGTCCCCCGGTGGTTGTAAAAGACCAACTCCCCGCCTTCCTGCCGCGAGCGGATCGAAATGAGCAGTCGGACGATCTCGGCGTCGAGCGAAATCACCCGCGGCTTCGGCACCCGTTGCGTTCTCGAGGTCTTGTGCTTCACGAGGACGATGACGCCGGCGTCCATGTTGATGTCGTTCCACTGAAGCCGCCGGGCCTCGCACAGGCGGGCTCCGGTCAGCCGTAGGAACAGCAGAAATTCGACAAACCGCTCACCGGGTGCGGGCCGACTCTCACCTTCCGCCCGTGCGCGGCGGCCGCCAGCCCTTCGAACTCGTCGTCGGTCATCGGCCGCCGAGACGAGCCGTGGCGGTGGGTCACCCCGCGAAACGGGTTGGCCGGGACGAGGCGCTGCTTAAAGGCCTAGTTGAAAGGGCGGTGGATGATCGACACAGCGTGGCTCCTCGTCCAGTCGCTTTCCCACTCGGTGTGGGAATCGACCCAAGCCGTCAGGTGGTACGGCAGGCACTCGCGGTCGTTGACCCCGCGAAAGCCGTGGGACTCGGCGAACGACTGGAAGTACCGCTTGCGTTCTTCGAGAGTCGCGGGTTCGAGGCGAGACTTGGCGTACTCGATGTACAGGTCGATGACGGCGGCCACGGTCAACCGCCGGCCGTCGGCCTCGGGGTTGGCGTTGCGGAGGGTGAGAACGTCGCGAAGCTTTTGCTCGGCGGACTTCTTGTTCTCTTTGCCCCCAGCGCAAGTTTTTTTTGTTTACCTGCGACCTGGGCCATCCACCAGCCGGTCTGCTTACGAAACTACGGATGTGGCGATTTTGCCATGACTTGGCCCCCTTGCTCGGGGATCACCGGACTAGTGTGGTGATGAGCCGGAAGGCTTGCTGTGACGTGTGCCCGGCCAACCGCTGGAACGGTTGGCCGGGCTTTTTCTTTTCACTTTACCGGCGAAGCGTGCATTTTAGCGTGCACCATTCATTCGCCGTAAGTCAGTGGGCGGTACAGGATTTGAACCTGTGACTTCGTCCGTATGAACGCGGTCAGTTAACCCCCTCGAAACTCAATAACCCTCAATTATCAGCCACTTTTCGCACGCTCTACCCGCCTGCATCCTGACACAAGTTCGCACATTTTCCAGCAGATTTTCTGATGGTGGGCTGATTTCCGATGATTTCCGATGGGACTTTTCAATACCTCTCCCCTGCCCTTCACCGTGAGAGTGCGTCCCGATTGGGGAAGTACTCGCACGCTCGCCATCGGCATTAGAGGAATGGTGAGCGCTTACACGTTGGCCGAAATTGACGATGGTCCAATCCAAAGGGACTCGACAACGAACAAGTTATGGCGATTTAGTATTACTTTGTTTTACTTTTGGGGCTACACTTCCCCGACCGCCGGCGGGTCACGCGGTCGCGGAGTCACGAACCACAACCCATGCGGGCTTGTGACGGCCCGGCACTAACCGACGGAGAGTTGACGTGAGTTTCAAAACGAGCTTCCTGGCCGCGATCGCGGCCCCCCGGTTCAAGGACGCGGACACCCCGTGGGGCCGGGTCCGCGTCCTGGCCCTCACGGGCGACGCCTACGACAAGTACGCGGCCGCCCGGGCGAAGACCAAGTCCGTTACCCGCGGGAACGCCCTGTTCGTGGTCGCGACCGTGGTCGCCCCGGAGACGAACAAGCCGGTCTTCACCGAGGACGACGTGGACGACCTGTGCGACGGGAACACGTCCGCCGTCCTGGCCCTCGCCGAACTGGCCACGTCGGTGAATGCGGAGGACGAGTTCCAGGACGCGGCGGGAAACGCGATGACCGCCGGCACGACTGGCTGAAAATGTGCCGGCGGTTCCGACTGCCCGAAGACGTCCTCAAGCCGCTGATGACCGAGGCCGAGTTCCGCGCCCACCTGGGGGCGTGAACCGGCTCGACGATTCCGAAGACCGCCTCGTCCACCTGGCGACGGTGGCGGCGACGATCCTGAACTTGATCGCGAGTTCGTCGCTCGTGTGCGGGAAGCCGCCCTTCGACGCGGACGAAATCACGCCGTGGGCCAAGAGAGGGCGGCGATCGGCCCCGGCCGGCGAGCAAGCGATGACTGACGAGGAGTACGCGGCGGCCGTGCAACAGCGGCTGGCGCAACACGCGAACGCAAGGGTCCGAGAATGAGCCGCGTCAACGTCGGAACCGTCGCCATCAAGGCCATCGTGGACGCCGAGGGCGTTGACACGGGCACGGACAAGTTCGCGAAGGAAGTCGGCAAACTGCCGAAGGTCGCGACCGACGCCGAGGCGAAGTTGGACCGCCTCACCAAGTCGTTCAACGACGTGAGCCGGGCCGCGAAGCTGGCCAAGGACGCGACCGGCCAGTTCTCCGGTTCCACCCTCAAATCGGTGCCGGGCGGGGCGGCCGCGGCCAACTTCCTCCGCAACGCGGGCGGCCGGTTCGGGGCCGGTCTCGGCCCTGACCTCGGCATCCTCGCCGGCGCGAAGCAGGAGGCCAAGGACTTCCAGAAGGCCGAGAGGATCTTCGACGACATCCGCAAGCGGGAGCAGAAGCTCTTCCGCGGCGTCAACGCCACGTTCGGCGTCCTCGACCCGGGCAAGTCCACGTTCCAGGAGCTGGCCGCGCGGAGCGAAGAGCGCGAGCGGCGGCGGGTGGCCCGCGAAAAGGTCTTGACCGCGGACTCGTTCAACCTCCTCGACGACGTGCCCAAGCCCGGGCAGCCGGCCGCGTTCGGCTCGTCGGACGCTTCCAAGCGGTCTCGCATCGCCTTCTCCCTCGCCGAGCAGCGGCGGAAGGAAGAGGAGAAGGCCGCGGCGACCACGCAGGCGTCGGCCAACCAGCGTCGCCAGGAAGCCGAATCCCAAGCCCAACGCCGGTCGCGCGTCGCCGGGTCCTTGGCCAACCAGAAACGGACGGAGGCCGAGGATCAGGCCCAACGTCGGTCGCGGATTGCCTTCTCCCTCGCCGAGCAGCGGCGGAAGGAGGAGGAGAAACAGCGCGCGGAAGAGGCCGAGCGGCGGGCGAACAGTCCGTTCGCCCGCGCCCAGCGCGGGGCCGGCGGACTCGTGTCGCCGTTGTTCAGTACGACGGTCGGCACGTTCCTCGGCACCGGGTTGAGCCGGATCGCCGGGACGGTGGCCGGGGCCGCGGGCCAACTCGTGTCCACCGGGTTGCACACCTTCGAGTCGGCCGCCCTGAAGGCGGTGCAAGAGGGGATCAAGCGGGAGGACGCGGAAGTCTCGTTCGGCGCGCTGCTCGGGTCGTCGAAGCGGGGTAAGGCCCTCGTCGGCGACGTGACCGACCTCGCCCTCAAAACGCCGTTCTCGTCGTCGGAACTGCTCGACCAGTCGAAGTTGCTGCTGTCGTACGGCGTGGCGGCCGGCGACCTGACGAAGACCCTCGGCCGGTTGGGCGACGTGGCCAGCGGGGCGGGCGTGGACCTCGGCCGGCTGTCGCTGGCCTACGGGCAGGTGATCGCCAAGGGCCGGTTGCAGGGCGGGGAGATTCGGCAGTTCACGGAAGCCGGCGTCGGCGTGCGGGACTTCGCGAACGCCTACAACGATCAGACCGGCAAGCGGGTCGGCGTGAACACCTTCCTCGGCCTGTCCGAACAGGGGCAGGTGTCCGCGGCCGTCGTGGAGAAGGCCTTCGAGAAGATGACCAGCGCCGGCGGGCGGTTCTTCGGCCTGATGGACGACAAGAGCCGCACGTTCGGCGGCCGGTTGCAGGCGCTGCGGGAGTCGGCAGACGTGTTCGCCGGGAAGGTCGGTAAGTCGTTCATCGACAACACCGGCGTCGGCAACTTCCTGGACCGCGTGACCGGGAAGATTCAGAAGTTCGACGCGGGCGGCGTGGACAACTTCTTCCGCGGCGCGGACCGCACGAGAGCATCGCGCTGCAGAGCAACAGCGCCGAAGGGGGCGTGATGTACAGCGACGACGAACTCCGCTTCCTTCGGGCGGTCGATGCGTACAAGGCGAAGAACAGGGTGAAGTTCCCGACGGCCGTGGACCTGCTCCGCGTGGCCGTGTCGATCGGCTACCGCCTGCCCGACGAAACGTCCCTTGTGGGCGGCGTGTGAGGTGCCAGCCGGTCGTCCACGTTTCGCAGTGCGGAGATTCAGACCCACACGGCGGGCATGATGAACGCCCGTCACCGAGTATGGCAACTACGCGCAGGCCCTGTGTGCCACGTGGTCGCCTTCCTGCTGGTGGACGAATATCGGTCCATCCCGGCGAACAACGTCCTCAAGAATCGATCCTCACTTGGCCGGTTTGGTCTCACCTCCGTCCCAGGTGATCTTGCACTTCGGCAGGACAGTGGCGAGTTTCCGGACCGCGCCCATCGTGATACCCGTGGCCTTACGCAAATCGAGTTCTTTCAGATCCTGACACCCGGCCAACACCTCCAGCCCCTTGTCCGTGACCCGCGTCCCGGCAAGGCTCACGACGCGGAGGTTCCTGGCGCGGGTGAATTGGGCCACCCCGTCGTCGCCGATCGAGGTTCCTTCCAGGAGAAGCCGCTTGACCCCGGTGCATCCCTGGAAGCAAGCCAAGCCGGCGTCAGTAACTTTGTCGCTCGCGCGGAAGTCCACCCCGCTCACGACGAACGGCACGCCGGGGAGGGCGTCGCGGTCGTTCATCCAAACAGGGGGGTCCTTGATCGACACCGCCCCGCCGACCGACAGCACGTAGTCCGCGGATCTGCGGTCGGCCGCGCCGACCGGCTCGATCGTGCCGCCGTCCCAGGCGATGCGGCATCGTGGCAGGCTGGCGGAGAGCCGGCGGACGCCCGCTTCGGTGACGCCCGTCCCTACGACTTCGACGAGCCGCAGGTTCAGATGTCCCGTCAGTTCCGCCAACGCGGCGTCGGTAACGCCCTTGCAGTCGTTCAGGTAGATGGCCGACAAACTCACGTCCTTCAACTTCCTCAAGCCGTTCTCCGTCACGCCGGTCTTGCTGAGGTGGACCGCTTCCAGTCGGGGCAACTTTGCGACGTGGTCGAGAACCGCGTCCGACAGTTCCTTACCCGTTATGTCGATCGATTTCAGATTCTGGAATCGGACCAACGGCGCGAAGTCGGCGTCCTTCAACACCGTGTGAGTACAGGCCAACCCGATCAGGCTCTTGGCGACCGGGGTTGTAGACAGTGCCTCCAACCCGTCCGCGGTCAGGCTACCCACCGGCGTGACGAGCGTTCGGACTTCCTGAACCTGACGAAACTTCTCTGCGAACGCTCGGTCGAACTTCAGATCCTCGTGGCCCATGACCTCCAATAGACCGAATGCGCCCGCCGGAAGGGGATCGGCGAGATAGATGGACCGCTCCTCCCCGCCGATCGCGATTCGGATCGTTCCGCCGGCCTCGTGTACTAACTCCGCCACGGCACGATCGGCGTCCGCATTGCCCTTCGGCGTCGGGGCCAGCGGCTTTTCGGCCCTCGGAAGAGGAGCCGTGTTGGGCACCGGTTTCTGGACGGCGGTCGCTACGGCCGGCTTGTCCAACCGCACCGCCACCGTCGTCTTTCCGTTCTTCGTGATCTCAAACTTGTCGGTGCTGAGTTTCAGCCCGTCCTTCTCGGCCACGGCGATCGTGTAGTCGCCGATCGACAGTGCGATTTCGCGGTTCTTCGACTTGTCCACGATCACCGCGCCGTCCTTCTTGACGGTGATTTCCACGTCCGGGTCGCTCGCCTCAATGACGAGTGTGCCCTTCGGCGTGGTGACGGTGATGATCTGCGGGAGGACGGCGGCAACGCCCGCCAACAGCAGCAGTCCGAGGGCAACCAGTGGCCACTTCGGCGTCCTCCGGCGACGGGCAACGGGTGCCGCGGGCGATTCCGCCGAGTCTTCTTCGGTGGCGTCGAGGCGGGCAAAGTGATCGGCCCCCGGCGGAACGCGCGTGGCCGTGGGAAGCGATTCCAGCGGAAGGGGCTGCGCCGGCGGGGCCACGGTCTGGCCGAGTTCGATCTGCCGCAACTCCTCGGCCACCTTCGCCGCCGACGCCGGCCGGTCTGTCGGCTTCTTCGCGAGGAGTTGGTGGACGAGCTTTGCCAGCGGTTCCGGCACGGCCGGGTTGAGGTCGCGGATCGGGGGCGGTTCTTCGGTCAGTACGGCGGCCAACACGGCCGTCGCGGTGCTGCCGGTGAACGGGAGGCGGTTGGCGGACAGGCGGTAGAGGACGACGCCGAGGCTGTACAGGTCGGCCCGGAAGTCCACCGCCCCGCCCAACGCCTGTTCCGGGGCCATGTAGGACGGCGTGCCCATGATCGCCCCGGTCGCCGTCAGGTCGGCATCCGGGGCCGCCGCTTCCGTCGGCTTCGCGAGTCCGAAGTCGAGGATCTTCACCCGCCCCTTCGGTGCCTCCAGCCACAGGTTACCGGGCTTGACGTCGCGGTGGACGAGGCCGCGGGCGTGGGCGGCGGCGAGGCCGAGGGCCGTTTCCCGAACGACCCGTACCGCCTCCCGGATTTTCAGCCCGCCCTTCTCCTTCAAGTACACGTCGAGCGGCTTACCCTGGAGCAGTTGCATGGTCAAGTAGGTAACGCCGTCCCGCTCGTCGGCCTCGTAGACGGTGACGATGTTGTCGTGGGTGATCGAGGCGGCGGCGCGGGCTTCACGGAGGAAGCGGCGGCGAGAACTGGCGACGGCGGCGTACTGGGGGGGCATCACCTTGAGGGCGACCTTGCGGTGCAACCGCTCGTCGAAGGCGAGGTAGACGGCCCCCATGCCCCCGCGACCGAGTTCCTTGACGACGCGGTAGGGGCCGAGCGTGCCGATTTCCTCCGGCCGTTGGGGCGGGCCAAACGCGGGGAGCGATTCGGGGACGTTAGGCGGAGCGGCGGCGGAAGGTTGGTGGGTTTCGTAGGCAGCACTGGTGGTGATCTCGGCGGGCGGATTCGCGGCGGGCCGGCCCGCGGCTGCCGTGTCGTTCGACTTCTGCATTTCGGCAACACTCTCGTGAAAAGGGGAGATTGTACCGCCCGGCGTGGCGGCGAGCGAGCCGAAATGTGACCGTGTCGGGCGGGGTCCGCCCGACACGTGGCTCATGATCTGCGCATCATTCTCGACGTGGTGGACCCGATCCCCTTGCGTACCGTGACATTCTCCCCAGCCGGGATCATCCTCACTGTCATCGGCCTCTTCCCGGAATCATCGTCACTGTCATCGGCCTCTTCAAAGTCCATCTACACCGACCGCGCCTTCGACCGGATGCCGATCCAGGGCGGCGCTGCAGGACGCCGGGTGCGAGGACGAGGCGATTCTGGGGCACTGCCGGGGCGACGGGCCGCACGTCCGCGGGTGCTGGGTCGTCGACGGCGTGCTCGGGAAGGGGTGACGCGGAACAGGAATTGCTGTCCTCCCGTTCCGTACAATCACCCTCCGTCGCCCCGGGCAGCATCCTCCCGCTCTCCCGCGACCCTCTCCCATGATGAACGCCATTGACACCACGCTCTCCGTCCTCGTCGCCGACGACCACGCCGACGCGGCCGACTCCCTCGCCCAGATCATCGCCCTCCGCGGCCACCGCCCCCGGGTCGCCCGCAACGGCCGGGACGCCCTCCGCCTCGCCGCCGAGGCCCCGCCGGATCTGGCCATCCTCGACTTGATGATGCCCGACGTGGACGGGTGGGCCGTCGCCCGGCGGTTGAACGCCACCGTCCGCCCGCCGGTGATCGCCGCCGTAACGGGACGGGACGGGCGGACGAGCCGGAACCTGTCGAGCGGGGCCGGCATCCGGTTCCACTGCGTCAAGCCCGTGGACCCGGCCGTCATCCTGGACGTGCTCGACTGGGCGGTTCGGATGAAGCAGTCGGCCGCGGTCGGGCGAACGGATTGCGCCGGCCGTTGCACAGAAACCTGCTGACCGCCTTCCCACTCAGCAACGCTGCCTCAAGACGTTCAGCACCTCTCACTCGGTTCTCAGTTGACCCCACTCGACCCCGGTACGTAAGCTCAGAACTATCTTGCCGGGGGATAATTGATGTGGAAGCAACTAGGCCGTGTTGACGAGCCGTGTTCGTTCGGGGTAAGAGTTTAGGTCGATCCCGACCATTCCGAGGCACGACGCCGTGCGGTACTTGCTCACGGACGACCACTGGGCCATCCTCGAACCGCTCGTCGCCCAGGCCAAGCAGTTCACCGGCGGCCAGCCGCCACGCCTGTCCGACCGCATGTTCTTCGAGGCAATCCTGTACTGGGCCCGGACCGGCATCCCATGGCGGGATCTGCCGAGCGAGTTCGGGGCGTGGGACGCCGTGTACCACCGGTTCGGCCGGTGGGCCCGTTCGGGCAGCCTGCGGCGGCTGTTTGAACTGCTGACCGCCAACCCCGACCTGGGTGACGTCCGCCGCATCCTGGTCGACTCCACCGTCGTCCGCGCCCACCAGCATGCGGCCGGGGCACGGCGGAAGAAAAAAAGATCGGGGCGGCACGAAGTGCTCGCCGTGAGGGTCTTGGCCGCAGCCGGGGCGGGCTGACCACCAAGGTTCTCGTGGCGGCCGTCGACGAGGGCACGGCCCTCGCCGTCGAAGTGTTGCCGGGCCAAGCCCACGACGCCCCGCGGTTGGAGCCGCTGCTCGACGCCACCATCGCTCGCGTGCCGCACTTCGACGAGGCGGTGTGCGACAAGGGGTTCGATGGGGACGACCAGCGGCAGGCGTGCGTCGACCGGGACGTGTTCCCGAACATTCCCAGCCGGAGCAACCGGGTCGAGCCCCAGCCGTTCCTGCCGGACGGGTATCGAGAGCGGAACAAGGTGGAGCGGCTGTTCGGCAAGGCCAAGCAGTTCCGCCGGTTCGCCACCCGGTACGAGAAGCGGAAGACGATGTTCCTCGGTGTGGTCCATTTGGTGTTCGGCGTCCTGCGACTACGGCGACTCAGGAACATCAACACGGCCTAAAACCCAGTTGACACCGGCACGGAACCGTGCCACATTTATCGCTCACGCCCCCCGCGTGAAGTTTCATTGATTTCCTGTTTCGCCCCGCCCCGTGCGGGGCTTTTTTCGTTTGTGCGAACCCGCAGGAACGGGCATCATCCGCCGATGCACGAACTGTTCAAAGAATCCAATCTGCACCACCTGCGGTCACTCGGCTACCATCTCACGCACAAGGCTCGCGAGGACGGAGCCAACCCCGGCAAAGGCATGGCCATCGCAGGTGTGGCCACGATCCTGATCGGAGCAATCATGTTCAGCAAGGGCATGAGCCAATCGCAGGGCAGGGGAAGATAAGACACCCCACCAGCTCGCTCCGCTCAAGGATGGCGTTCAAAACCTGCCCCGTCACCGCCGCTCTGGCCGCTTCCTGGGGCATCTCCGCCATTTTACCGCTTCGCGGATTATGGCTCCGACACCCCATACAGCGACCGACGCGACGGGAAGGCAAAGGCAGGGCGAGAACTGCTCTGTGAAAGAAGCCAAAGGCCGGTTGTAACGATCCCAATCAGCGCCAACCCAAGCAATCCAGCGGCAGATTCTGGACTGGGAAGAGCCTGCGGGTTAGAGGATATGTAACGCCCTTATCCCTCTACGGTGCAGACATGGCCAAGAAGAAAGCTGTCGATTCGAGTGCTGAGGCCACTGCACAGGAAGCCGAAGCAACGACCGGGAAATTGACCCAGCGAGAAGCCGTCGAGAAGGCACTCGCCGCGGGCATGGACACCCCGGCCGAAGGCGTGCCCTATGTGAAAGGGCAGTTCAACATCACGCTCAGCAACCAAGCGTTTAGCACCATAAAGAGCAAGATCAAGAACGGCGGGAAGCCCGCCAAACGAACACCACGCGCCGCAACGGCACCGGCCGCAGCACGGTCTACTGCTGTGTCTGCTCCTGCTGGAGGACTCTCGCTCCACATTGATGCGATCAAGACTCTGGTCGAGACTCTCGGCGTCAACGAAGTCGTTAGCATCGCCCGACTGTTCGCGAAGTGAAAGCAGCCCCGATCGCGCTTCGGCGTGGCCGGGGCTTTTGTTGATTTGGAGTGGGAGACGGGTCATCAGTGCCGTTTGAAATACGCAACTTCCCGCTCATGCTTCTCAGCCGCCTCGCGAGACGAGAACGTGCCGAGGTTCCGCCGCTTACCGGTCTTTGGGTCCGTTTTGCGGGAGTACAGGCGGTACTCGCCTGATTTCAGTTTGCGGATCATAATTTTCTCCTGCTGACGGGCAATCTGCGCATCACCGAGTTGCAACGCCCATGCCGGTGACGGAGCATAACCACCGCACTGAGAAGACGCCCCCGACCGGTTTACGATTGCTTCGACATCCGACGGATGCTTTGCGGTGAATGACCGAACACTCGCATAAAGGCGCGGCGCATTCGCTCCGGATCTGCGAACCCGACCTTGCGGGCGATCGACTCGACCGACTCATCCCCGCCCTCCAGCTTCGACCGGGCCACTTCCGCCCGGATGCGCTCAACCGCCTTGGCAGGGGTCTCGCCCGTGTCCGCAAAGAACACCCTCCCGAACTGTCGGGAACTCAAGGATGCGACGTCCGCCAAGTGCTCAAGGGACAACTTTTCCGCGATGTGCTCGCGAATGTACTCCAAAACGTCCCTCATGCGGTCGGACTCGGGTTCCAGGTCGAGCAGCGACGAGAACTGCGATTGGCCACCGGGACGGCGGTAGTGAACGACCAGCAGTTGCGCGGTGGCCCGTGACGCATCCCGGCCGAGGTCGTCCTCGATCATGGCGAGAGCCAGATCGATACCCGCACTGATACCGGCCGAGGTCCACACCTTCCCGTCCTTGGTAAAGATGCTCTCTCCTTCGACTTTCGCCTTCGGGAACTGCCGTTGCAATTGGGCCGCATGACGCCAGTGCGTCGTCGCGCGACGGCCGTTGAGCAGGTCGGCGTTAGCGAGGAAGAACGCGCCGGTGCAGACACTCCCAACGCGGCGGGCGCCGGTGATGCCGCTCAATATGGCCTGGCGCATTTCGGACATCAGGTTCGGGGGCGTTTTCGACAGATCGCCGCCCGTGACCACGAAGGTGTCACAGGCTTTCGGCCCAACGGCTTCGGTCAGGACGACCAGGCCGCTTGAACTCATGATCGGACCGCCCGCCGGCGAAACCACCCGGAGCCTGTACGAACCACTGACCACGTTCGCTCCCGCGATCTCGAAGGCTGCCAACGGCCCGCTCAAGTCCTGAATCTGGAAGCCCGGAAAAACCAGAAAGGCGACATCACGGGCGGGTGTACCGGCCGCCGCGTCGCGTGAAGCGAGCGCTCGCACCGCCGGTCGTGGCTGGAGTCGTTCCGCAGGCTTTTGCCCCCTATCCGCGGGGCCGGCTTGCTCATTCGATGGTACCCGTTTGACTCGGCGTGCGCTCATGTCGAACCCCGTGTGTTCAACCCCATCTCGTCGAGATACGAGGCTTCCGGGCATTTTCCGCCATCATAAGCGACGAGCGAGTTCGAGCCAAATCAGTCGCGAACATCGGCTCATCTCAAAAGCAGTCTTCGCGTGGTTCTGTGTGGAGTTGGGCGGCGTCCTAATGGCGTTAAACGAGGGAACAATGTCATTTACCTCGAACCCAACCGCGCTACGATGCTCGTGTACGAGATTCACATGACATGCGGGACGGTCGGTACGGGGCGAGAGCGCCCCGGCTTCTCAAAAGAGGGAAATGCGATGACCAAGAAAGCGATGGAAATCCCGTCGAACCACCCGATGTTCGCCGCGCATCACAGCGGGTACGAGCACTACGGATATCGACGCCGTCGCGGAACTTGCTCACGTCGCCGAGGTCAGGCTCACCCCGGCCGACCTCGATGAACTTCGACTGAACAACATAGAGAGTGTTCGATGTCGGCGAGTGATGCACTGCGTCAATGCCTGCGTCGCCACCGCCATCGACCAGCGACGCCGCTGCTTCATCCAGCCCGCATCCCGTCAAGCGATGCACGGCAAACGCGGCCAGCGCACGGGAAAGGAAGTTGTTTTCCTTTTCCTTGTCCGTCTTCCCGGTCTTCGCCGGCGGCACGCGACCGTCGAAATCCCTGTGAAGGCGCGGAGGCACATGGTCTATCTCGTAAGGCTTTTCCACGACGCTCATATCAGCCTCTATAGTGGACCCCATTTGCGAGACCAAAAACCGACGAATTTAAGCTACTCCTTCGCCGGCTCTTTTGACCGTCCGGCCCGGTACACCTCGGCCGGGGTCTTGTACCCCAGTGACTGGTGCAAGCGGGCCTCGTTGTAGAAGGTGAAGTACGCCTTCAACCCCCGCTCCAACTCGGTCACCGTCTCGTATCCCCGCAGGAACACGTCCTCGTACTTCACCGTCCGCCACAGCCGCTCGACGAACACGTTGTCCAGGCACCGCCCCCGGCCGTCCATGCTCACCCGCGCCCCGGCCGCCTCCACCCGCTCGACCCACGCCCCGGCCGTGAACTGCACCCCTTGATCGGTGTTGAACACCTCCGGGGTGCCGGCCGCCAACGCCTCGTCCAGCATGTCCCGGCAGAACGCCCCGTCGAGCGTGTTCGACAACCGCCAGGCCACCACGTACCGGCTGTACCAGTCGATGGTGGCGGCCAAGTACATGAACCCGCCGGGCAGCGGCAGGTATGTAATGTCGGCACTCCACACCTGCCCGACGCGGTCGATCGGCACGCCGCGGAGGAGGTACGGGTACACCGGGTGGCCCCGCCCGGCCGACAGCTTCGGCTTCGGGTGGATGGCTTCCAGGCCCATGACCCGGAGCAACCGCTGGACCCGCTTGCGGTTCGCCGGGTGGCCGTTGCGGGCCAGCCACCGGGCGATCCGCCGGCTGCCGTAGAACGGGCAGGCCGTGTACTGCTCGTCGATCCGCCGCATGAGGGCCAGGTTGTCGGCCGACTCCTCGGCCGGCCCCCGGTAGTACGTGGCCCGGCCGAGCCCGACCAGTTGGCACTGCCGACGGACGCTCAGGTCGGCGTGCCCGGGGTCGATCAGCGGCCGCAGGTCGTCAACCGAACGTCGCAGCTTTTTTTTTCACCCAGTCGAGCTCGACCTTGAGCCGGCCGATCTGCTCGTACAGCGCGGGTGTCTGGTCGTCGCCGGGGGCGACCGCCTTCGCTCCGGCGGCGAACACGGCCTCGGCCCCGGCCAGGAGTTGCTTCTTCCACCCGTGGATGAGGGTCGGGTGGACGCCGAAGTGGGCGGCCAACTCGTTGACCGTCTTGTCGCCCTTCACCGCGGCCAGAGCGACCTGGGCTTTGAACGCCGCCGTGTGGGTCTTCCGCTTCGCCGTCATCAGGACCACCTCCGAGGGCCGCCAGAGTAGCTTACCTGGCGGTCTCAGTTTCGGGGTCCACTATATTCTCCAGAAGCTGACGGCGGGTCTTGGTCATCGCTTCGTTGATCTGCGACGTAAGCTCTCGCTGGAGGTGGACGAAAGACTCCGCAATCTCATTTGCCGTCCGGCAGCCTTGGTAGATTCCCGCAATCCGCTTCTCGAAATCGACGCCCGACTCGATAGCCCCCAGCACCTCGTCGCTTGCTCCAAAGACGCCTTCGAAGAGTTTGAACTTCTCATCCAGCAGCTCGAAAACCCGGCGATCAGCCTCGTTGTTCAGGTTGATGAAGTTGACGACCACCACGTCGAACTTCTGGCCGTAACGGTGACACCGCCCGATGCGCTGCTCGATGCGCTGGGGGTTCCACGGCAGATCGTAGTTCACCACGAGGGAGCAGAACTGAAGGTTGATACCTTCAGCTCCGGCCTCGGTGGCAATCATGATTTTGCCTTGGTCGCGGAAGTAGTCCACGAGCGCAGACCGCATGTCAGCGGTTTTCGAGCCGGTGATCTTCTCCGAACCTGCGTGCTTCTTCACCCACTCGGCGTAGATAGCCCTCGACCCGCTATCAGTGTTCGAGCCATTGAACAGGACGATCCCATCGTGATACGGGCTGTTTCCCAGCAGCCGAAGAAGGTAGTCCTGCGTTTTCCGTGACTCAGTGAAGATGATCGCCTTCCGCGCTGCCCCGAGCCGATCCGCTTCCTCGAAAGCTTTGCCCAGCGCCGTGAGCAGTGCCAGACCCTTCGCGTTCTGCGTGATGTTGAGCGCGAGGTCACGGAAGCTTTCGAGGTCGCGGACTTCTTGATCGATGGCGGCACGGTCACTGTCTGACAGGGGAGCTTCGTCGTCTTCGTCGTCGCCCCACTCTTCAGCAGTCTCATCCAGCCCTTCGTATTCCTCTTCCATTTCCTCTTCGAGGGGCCTCGGCGGGGCTTTGCTGACGAGCTTCCCTTTGAGGCGATAGATCAGCGTGTCGAGCGCACCAGCAATGGCGAACGTCGATGACGCAAGCAGCTTGCGGAGCACCATCGTCATAAGAGACCGCTGGCTGGCCGGAAGTGCTTGCAGGTTGTCGCGACGGAGGTAGGCTGACACCTCGTTGTAGAGCCGGTCTTCGTTGTCCGCTGGCGTGAACTCCTCGACCATCGCGTGCCGCTTCGTGAACGGCACGTACTCGACCACCTGACGGCGAAGGCTCCGGTGGCAGATCGGCCGCAGCCTTGCCTTGAGTGCCTCGAAAACTTCCTCCTCGCTCAGGTTGGCAAACTGTTCTCGGAAGCTCTTCAGGTCTCCGAAGGCATGCTCGTCGATGAAGCTAACCAGACCGAACAGTTCGAGCAGCGAGTTCTGAAGCGGGGTCGCGGTCAGGAGCAGCTTTGGGGCGGCGGTCAGGGCGGTCTTCAGGACGTTGGCGATCACGTTCGACGGTTTGTAGACGTTCCGCAGCCGGTGGGCTTCGTCGATGACGACGAGATCCCACGGCACAGAGGTGATGTCGGCTGCTTTTGCTTTCGCGAACTGGTACGAGCAGATCACCACCGCCTCGCCCGGCTCGAACGGCGAAGGCGTGCCTTCCTTGATCGCGGCTTTGTACGACCTCGCTTCGAGGATTCGGCAGGGAAGTGAAAACTTCTCCTGTAGCTCTTGGTGCCACTGCTTGCGGAGATTCGAGGGGGTGATAACGAGGAGCTTTCTCTTGCGCTCCGCCCATTTTTGGGAGATCACAAGACCCGCCTCAATCGTTTTCCCCAGCCCGACTTCGTCCGCAAGCATCGCTCCTCGGGACAGCGGTGAGCGGAACGCGAAAAGGGCGGCCTCGACTTGGTGGGGGTGAAGCTTTACCTGAGCATCTACGAGGGCACCGGCGAACTTTTCGATGCTGTCGGAGGGGCATCGTTTAGTCAGTTCGTGGGCGAAGAACGCGCTGTGGAAGTCGGTCAGCGTCATAGGACGGCCGTCGAAAACTCGATGCTCGAAACAGAGCGGTCTGCCCGACGAGGACCAAACGGTCGAAGTCACCCATGAGGAGCTGATTCTCGGGGGGCAGAGTTTGAGGGTGAGTCTACCGCGCGTGGCAAGTGCAAGCAACCTCCGTGGCCTGTGACCGTTGCACCACCCAGAGTTGACGAACGCACGACCTGCTCAATCGGCTGACTCGAAAAAAGTCACTTCACCGCACTCGCACACCACGCCGTACAGCGATGATCCACCCGGCAGCCCACGCCCTCCGCGTGCCAATGCCGAGTTCACAGCCGCCCATGTCTCGCCGTGTGATTCAGGAATTGGCCCCGAACCAGGCTTCGGCCACTCACCAGTTCGCTCACGATGGGCTTCGACCCAACACCTGATGTCTCCGATCGACAAGCGGGGCAACGCCTGCTTGTTCCTCACGCCGCGATGTTCCGGCTATAGTGGACCCCGAAACTGAGACCGCCAGGTAAGCTACTCTGGCGGCCCTCGGAGGTGGTCCTGATGACGGCGAAGCGGAAGACCCACACGGCGGCGTTCAAAGCCCAGGTCGCTCTGGCCGCGGTGAAGGGCGACAAGACGGTCAACGAGTTGGCCGCCCACTTCGGCGTCCACCCGACCCTCATCCACGGGTGGAAGAAGCAACTCCTGGCCGGGGCCGAGGCCGTGTTCGCCGCCGGAGCGAAGGCGGTCGCCCCCGGCGACGACCAGACACCCGCGCTGTACGAGCAGATCGGCCGGCTCAAGGTCGAGCTCGACTGGGTGAAAAAAAAAGCTGCGACGTTCGGTTGACGACCTGCGGCCGCTGATCGACCCCGGGCACGCCGACCTGAGCGTCCGTCGGCAGTGCCAACTGGTCGGGCTCGGCCGGGCCACGTACTACCGGGGGCCGGCCGAGGAGTCGGCCGACAACCTGGCCCTCATGCGGCGGATCGACGAGCAGTACACGGCCTGCCCGTTCTACGGCAGCCGGCGGATCGCCCGGTGGCTGGCCCGCAACGGCCACCCGGCGAACCGCAAGCGGGTCCAGCGGTTGCTCCGGGTCATGGGCCTGGAAGCCATCCACCCGAAGCCGAAGCTGTCGGCCGGGCGGGGCCACCCGGTGTACCCGTACCTCCTCCGCGGCGTGCCGATCGACCGCGTCGGGCAGGTGTGGAGTGCCGACATTACATACCTGCCGCTGCCCGGCGGGTTCATGTACTTGGCCGCCACCATCGACTGGTACAGCCGGTACGTGGTGGCCTGGCGGTTGTCGAACACGCTCGACGGGGCGTTCTGCCGGGACATGCTGGACGAGGCGTTGGCGGCCGGCACCCCGGAGGTGTTCAACACCGATCAAGGGGTGCAGTTCACGGCCGGGGCGTGGGTCGAGCGGGTGGAGGCGGCCGGGGCGCGGGTGAGCATGGACGGCCGGGGGCGGTGCCTGGACAACGTGTTCGTCGAGCGGCTGTGGCGGACGGTGAAGTACGAGGACGTGTTCCTGCGGGGATACGAGACGGTGACCGAGTTGGAGCGGGGGTTGAAGGCGTACTTCACCTTCTACAACGAGGCCCGCTTGCACCAGTCACTGGGGTACAAGACCCCGGCCGAGGTGTACCGGGCCGGACGGTCAAAAGAGCCGGCGAAGGAGTAGCTTAAATTCGTCGGTTTTTGGTCTCGCAAATGGGGTCCACTATAGCCAGCAGCTTGGCAAGTGACGAATTGCCGGGTAGACCGCGCACCCCCATGACCAGAGCAGCATCCACTGACGACCACAGCTCACCTTCCACGCCAGTTATCGATCCCGATCCACGCTTCGGCCACGTTCCCATTTTCTTCTGGTGAGTATCGGCCCACGCAAGGATCGTCTCGACAGCCAGGGCAGATGCATCGAGGTGATTACGAACACCACGATGACGTGACAGGAATTTAGCCAGTGAGCTTCTTTCACCAATCCCACGGCCACCGACGACGAATGCCTGTGCCACCGCTGACCATGTCTCACCGACCGTACCGTCGATCGGGCCGGAGTCGCGCGTGGGCCACGAGCTGTTCTTTGCGTGATAGGCATCAGCCCACCCCAACACCTGCCGCACGGTCAGGTCGGGAACAGCCTGCACGTTTCTGACGCCACGCTGAGCTTCAAGCAACTGAGCTAGTGAAGAGCCGCCGGGCAATCCACGTCGTCCGATCCGCAGCGAGTGATCGACTGCGCTCCACGTCTCACCCTTCACGGCAGGTATGCTTCCGGCGGAGTAGATCGGCCATTCTCCGCTCCGAGTGTGGTGAGCATCCGCCCACGTCAGGATTTGGGACACGGTCAGCGTCGGAGGCATTCCTTTGTGCCGCCGCTTGCGTCTCGCGAGGAGCAGCTTGGCGAGGGAAGACCCACGATTGAGCCCACGGTTGCCGAGCTTCAGGGCGGAGTCGATCTGCCGCCAGGTAAGGTCGAGCGGGCCGACGATCGGACCGTCATCGCGGGTCGGCCATCGACCGCGCCGTTGGTGGAACTCGTCGGCCCAGCGGAGGATGTCCGGGATGTGCAGTGGAGTACGCCGCATGTCAGAATCGGGGAAAGGGTGGCCGGTGGCACTGAGAAGATATCACGACGTACTACAGCGGACAAACCGCTGGTGCCATGCGTCGTGCTGCACTCGTGCCGCCGATGATCCGCGAACACCCACCTGTCGTGGGCGAACCCGGTAGCGGATCGCAGCCTCCCTCGGTAAGATGAAAATGGCTTTGCCCCTGTAGCTCAACTGGATAGAGCAACGCCCTTCTAAGGCGTCGGTTGCGCGTTCGACTCGCGCCGGGGGTACTTCTCTGACAGCCCGAAAAACCGGCCATCCGAAGTCTGACCGGTCAGCGAAACCAAGTGTCTACAAGCAAAACCAAGCCAATTCCTGCGATGTGTGCAAAAGGACTTTCTCGCCTACATAGGCCATAAGCTGTTGCTGAGAAACAACTTGCAGATCCCGCGTTTTGCCGCCTTCTAAGCGGCAGGTTGTGAGTTCGAGCCTCACCGGGTGTACATTCGTCATCAGCCCTCATGTCTCCGCATTGGCCCTCATCGCCTTGTTTTCCAGCCTTCCTACCGATGCCCTGTTCACCCGTCCCCGGTGGACAAGTTTCCTCATGGGTCGTCACCCGTCCGCATGTTTCCGCACCAGTTGGTACATGTGGCGGTACATGTGGAATCGGTGCTAACCGGTTGGCCACGCTGCCCAATTCTTCCAGCGACGCCCGGCCGTAGACGGCCATCGTGAGCTTCGGATCGCTGTGCCGGGCCAGTTGCATGGCTTCCTTGAGGGTCGCGCCGGCCTCGTCGAGGCGGCGGATGAACGTGTGGCGGATGGCGTGGAAGTCGGCGAACAGCGGGCCGTTCGGGGAGTCCACGGCGTACGGGATACCGGCCGTCGCCAGGTCCACTCGGAGCATCTCGGCCGCGTCGTTGGACCAGTCGCCCGGCCAGATGGCTTGCCGACTCCCCTTCCCCGCGATGACTCCTCTCATCCGCCCGGCCACGTCGAGCGGTAGCGGCTGGTGGATCAGTTTGCGGTTCTTCGCCCCTCGGGCCGGCGGCGTCACGGTCGGCGGCGTGGCGTCGAGCCGGAACATCATCGGCGAAAGGATGGCCAGTTCGCTGACCCGGAAGCCGGTGGACGCGGCGAAGATGTAGAGCGTCGCCCGGTGCGGCCCGATTAGCCCGCGAACGGTTTGAGTCGATGTCTCGGCGGCGGCGACCAGGCGGGCCAGTTCCGCGGGCGACAACGCCCGGCGGTGGTGCCGCGGGTCCAACTCCACGTTGCCGATCGTGAGCACGTCGAACGGGTTGGCCGCCATCCGCTTCGCGCTCACCATGTAGTTGCCGAACGCCTTCAGGCTGGCGACGTAGGTGTTGACCGTGCGGACGCTCGCGCCCTTGTTCCGGACCGCCAACAGGGCTTCCGCCGTCGCCCGCGGGTATCGTCGGGACTTCCCGGCGCCCTCGGCCGCCAGGCCGTGCCGCAGGATGGTGGGGGCGAGTGCCGTGGGCTTGATGCCGAGGGCCGCGGCCAGTTCCTTCGGCTTGAACCACGACTGGCCGGCCGGCAGGTCACGGCCCCGCTCGCGGCGGCGGCCGGCGAGGTACCGTTGCACGGGTTCCGGGTCGATGTCGGTGGGGAAGACGAACCGGCAGGCGGTGAAGACTTTGGCCGCGCGGTCGGTGGTCTGCGCGACGTGCTTCGGCGTGGCCCCGTCGTCGGTCAGTCGCAGTCCCCACGCGGCGAGGTGGTCGGCCAACGGGGTGCGGCCGTGGTCCCGGTGCGGGTCGACGGCCCCGGCCTTCCGCATCTCGATGTCTCGGAGGATCTGCCCGAGCATCATCTCCGCGGCTTGCTTGTTCGGCGACAGGGGGACGGGCTTCCGCTTACCGTTCGGCTGCTTCACTTTCGCGTACCACGTGTCCAGTTCCTTGAGGAACTTGGTGCCGCACTCGGTCAGCGGGTAGTACACCGTCCGGCCGCCGTCCCGCATCTTCACATGGGGCTTGCCATCGCGGGTGACGACTTCGGCGTTCGGCGGTAGCTTCTTCGTGAACGTGGGCTTGTACATTTTCACGCGCGTACCCTCATCGCAGGAGCGAACAGGGTACGCCCTCCACCGGGTGTGAATCAACGGCAGGTCAAAAAGAGAAGGTCAGCGACGGGCGAGGATCTGAAGCCACACGGCGGCCCACTGGCGGCGGGCCATGCAGCCCCGGCGGCACCACTCGGCCAGTTCGTGGCGGGACCAGAGGACGGCCCCGCCGATCTTCCGCGGCTCCGGGTTCAGGTCGGCGGCGGTCCAGCGGTCCCAGGTCGCGGCCGAGACGCCACAGTAGGCGGCAGCATCGTCCCGTCGGAGGAGGCCGGGCGGGCAGGTTCGGCGTTTGGCGGTCGCATCAGGCACGGGCCGCCTCCTTCGCCGCGGATGGTCGGCGGATGCGGTAATCGCCCGTGGCGAAGAACCGCAACAACCACGCGGACGCCTGTGCCTCGGTCCCGGCAGTGCCCAGTTCGAGCCACACCCGTGAACCGGGTCGACGGTACAGGATCGCCCACCGGGCGGACTGGTCGATAGAGTTCATCGTGCCCTCTCAGTCTTGAAGTGACTCGGCTTCTTGGCCGGCTTCGCCTCCGCCGGGGCGAACAGGTGTGGGAGCGTCTCGCGGGCGAACGGGGAGATGCGGTCCCACTCGCCGCCCGACTCGACGACGACCATGTGGACGTTCGCCGGCAGCAACTCCCGCGGGTCGATCACGCCCCCGTCGCCGAGCGGCCGGGCGTCCTTGTCCACGGCGTAGACCTTCTTGCCCGTGAGCAGGCCGCGGAGCGGGCATTGCAGGAGTGAGACGGCGACTTCCAAGCCGGTCGGCGGCGGGGCCGCGAGGACGAGTTCGTGCCCATCAACGGACGGCGCACACCCATGGGCGACGAGCGTGGTCAGCAGGTCGGCGGCGGTCATGCCGGGCCTCCTTTCGCCTTCGTGGAGTTCCGGTCGGGCGAGCCGAACCGCCAGTCCTTTCGCGGGGGAGCCGGAGTAGGGCCGGGAACCCTGTCCCTCCCCGTCCCTCTGTCCCGCCTGCCGTCGTTAAAGTCCGTCTCCTTCGGCACTTCCGTCCGGCCGCTCGTTTCGGGCACCCCTGTCCCTCCCCCCGTCCCACCGGCGGGCACCCCTGTCCCTCCCCCCACGAACTTCAGGGTGAGGTACCGCTCCCGATTGCCGCCGTTTCGGCGGGCCTTTTGGAAGTCAATCCCGTGGACCTTCCGCAGGTCGTCGGCGATCCGGGTGATCCTGTTCGTGACGTCGCTGGCGAACGCCGGCCAGTCCTTCGGCTTCGGGTCGGTCGTCGGGCCGTGGGCCTCGAGTTGGGTGAGGAGTTCGGTCGCCGTCCCCTCCCACGACCCGCCTTGGTCTTTCAGCGTGGCCATGAACTTCACGACCGCCTGCGCGACCGACGAGTTCTCCACCGCGGCCTCTTGCGACCCCGAGCGGTTGGCGGTGTAGGCGGTCAGGAACGGCGACTTCGCCTCGTCCCCGCCGCCCTCGCAGGCGAAGGCGAACTTCGCGAAGTCGGCCATGCGGGGCAACTTGGTCAGGGCCACCGTCGGCAGCGTGGCGAGGCCGACGGCCAGCCGGTCGAAGATCGCGCCGAGGATCTGCGGTTGCGCCTTCTCGAACCTGGCCCAGAACACCGATTCTTCCATCCGCTTCTCTTCCGGGATGGCCGGCAGGCGGACGGCGATGAGCCGACTCAACAGGTCGGCCGACTTTACGAAGTCCTCGATGCCGCCGACGATGACGGGCCGCTTGGCGTCGAACACCATCTCCTGGTCGTCGGCGTACAGCGCCCGCGTCGAGAACCCGCCGCCGGTCGCCAAGCAACACAGGTCGTCCGAGAACCATTGGTGCAGGTAGGAAAGGTTGTCGAACACCAGAAGGTGGTTGTTCGCCGCCGCGATCATCAGGTCGCGGCTCTCCTTCGGCGTCTTGCGCAACTCCGCCTTCCCCGGGTCGGTCAACCGCTTCAACACCGTGGCCGTGGTGCTCTTGGCGCTGCCGTGCTCGCCCGCCAGGTTCAGGACCGGGTACGGACCGCCGGGCAGGAACGCCCCGCACACCCACCCGACCAGGAGCGTGAATTGCTCGCGGCCGTCGTCGTCGCTGCCGAGGTTGAGGAGCTCGCGGAGCGCGTCCAAGTCGCCGCCCCGCTCGGGCACCGGCAGGGGCTTGGCG
This sequence comes from Limnoglobus roseus, assembly GCF_008254045.1. GTDB lineage: Bacteria > Planctomycetota > Planctomycetia > Gemmatales > Gemmataceae > Limnoglobus > Limnoglobus roseus. The sequence continues at coordinate 6,515,291 of NZ_CP042425.1, forward strand.
GTCGGCGGGCGGGCGAACCGGACGGGCGGTTCCGGGCACGGCCGCCACCACCCCGGCCCGATCTCGACGACCGTGTCGGCGGCGTCGTACAGCGCGACGAGGATGTTCCCGTTGTGGCCGGCGACGCGGACGTGCGGGGTGTCCGCCGGCCCGTCCCAAACCGCCTCGGCCTCGACGAGGTTGATGGCGTTGTTCAGGGCCTCGGCCGGGGCGATCTCGCTGGCCTGCTTGCGGTAGGCGTTCGTCAGCCAGGACTTGAAGGCCGGGGACTTCACCTTCAGCGACCGCTTGCCGATCGTCGCCCACGCCGCCAGAGAATCATCGTGCCAGAACTCGGCCTGACTGCGGGCGATGAGCGCCAGGGCCTTGACCGCCGAGACGTTGAGTTCTTCCTTGGCGTCCGCCTCGCCTTGCGGCTTGGCGTCGACCGCGTCCTGCACAAGTTTGCGGAACGCGGCCTCGCCGTTCGCCACCACGAAATCGTCGAGGCCCACCTTCTCGCCGTTCGGCCCGTCCTTCAAGTCCACAAGGACAACGTCCGCCCCTTCGGCACGGAGCGACTTGGCCAGTTCCAACCGGGCGCGGTGAACCGCATCGGCCGGCCGTCGGGGTCGAAGTACGGGATGCGAAGACAGGGGCCGATCGCGTCGGCCGGCCCCTTCCAGTTGAGCGTGTTGCCGTTGATCGTGGCGTCGAACTCGGTTTGCCACCCGGCCGCCAGAGCGAACTCGGGCGGAATGCCGGACCCGGCCAGTTCGGCGACGTGTTCAGGGCAGAAGGGGTCGGCCGTTTCTGGCGACGTAGCCGGCGGCGGATCATCAGCAAGTACATCAGCCATGTGTGAAGCCCTCCACGAAGTAAAGCATGGCCGGGCTAACCGGGCGACAAACGTCACACCACGTCAGCTCACCGAAAATGATGTCGCACTCACCCCGACAATCTGCCCATGGACGGAAGCACGAGTTGCAGATCGCGCCGCAGCCGTGACAATATTTGCGGGTATTCAAGCCACTCCCCGGGATCGGACGAAAGTCCGCAGCGGGTGTGGGTACAATGGAAGTGACCAGATGATTGACCAAGTTGGGTTTTCTCCGTTGGGGTTGGGTTGGGGCCGAGGCATGTGGCGTGTCTCGGCCCCGTCATTTCGCGGTCACGACTCCTCCGATCCGTTCCAGAAACCGCGCGATCGCGGGCCGACTCGTGAGCAACTTTCCCGGCATCCTCACCGCCTCCAGACGCGCGATCTCACCCGACGGCGTCCTCGCACCTTGCGTGTGCCACCGGGCAATGGAATCCGGCGAAACCTCGAACTCCCTCGCGGCCTCCGCCAGTGGCAGGAAACCTTCGGTTTTCAGCCTTTCAATTAACTGCTGCATAACTCTCCTCTCCCCTGGTGGACCGGGGGGCATAACTCGCGAACACAGCGCCGCCTCTGGCCAACCCCGCCGACGATGCCGGCGAATGCGTCATTTGCCGCCCATGCGGGTGACTGTGGCGGATGCGCGGGGAATGGGTTGGAAGCGGTCAGGATGAGCCGCTCCAGACCGGGGCGACCGGCGGCGGTTCGTGGTCGGGCAGTCTTTCGGCGAGCTTCAACAGCTTCCGAAGAACGCAAACCTCGGCGCACAAGTACGCGAGGCGTGCCTTGATGGCGTGCTTCGGCGGGATGAGTTGGCGGGTCGAGGAGCTTTCAAGCGGAACGGACGGTGGGACCCGTGGCATGAGCCAGACCTCCTGTTGGATACGTCTGGCTAAACTCTAAGTGGACGTGAAGTGACTTCGCTTTGTGCAAACCCGTGATTCTCGTTGCGCGTTTCAGTGACTCAGAGTGCATTGGCCAAGTGACTTTCATTGCACTGACCGGCATTAGATATTCTGTTCGTCGTCAAGTAAGGGGCGGAGACTGAGTGTGTACTTGTTCCGCTCGCCCGGAACGCCGACGATGAGATTGTCCCACGCTGCCCGGTTCCGCTTCCCGCTCCGGAAGAATTGGACGATTGCCTTGGTGTCATCCCCGGAGTCACTCTTTCGGCGCAATTCACTGCTCGTGAACGTCGTCCTCAATTTTTTGTCGGTCACGAGGATCATGTGTTTGATGATCTTCAACGAGCAACTCCCCTCCGGGAAATCGAACTCCTGGTTGTCGGATGTGCGAATGACCACTTCGAACGTGGGTGAGCAATACAACTGGTCGTCGCAATAGTACGCCCAGTCGTCCTCGTAAACTTGCTTGTGGTTCGAGTCGACGTCGGTATCGTCGGTGGCAGAGTCGATCTGCGTCAGTGCCGCCACCAGTTCGGAGCGGTCCAACAAGTGATGGCGGAGGATCTCATCCACCCCCGGCATCGCCTGTTCTAGCATCATCTCAAGGGTGAAACCGATGCGCGTCTGGGCCTGACGGGCTTCGCGGGCGAGTTGAAACCGGATTTCGCTCCCCTCCACCCTGTCGAAGATGGCCTGGACGGTCGTAAACACGCTTTCAATCCGATTGCCTTGCGGGCGGATCGACCACCTCGGGCCGTGAGACGAACTCGTGACCGTGTCCAAGACCCGAACGTATGCCCCGTTTACCGGGTCCGGATAAAAAATTGCGTGCGATTGCGGGTCGGCGACGAAAGCGTCTTCGTCGTCCGGATCCGCTTCGAGTTCTCGGACGACGAGGGGTGGAGCGCCCGCGTTGCAGAGAAGACCTTCAAACACACGCCACCCGGCGCGGACCCAAGCGTCGTGCAAGCTCGTGCCGTATACGTCCGACTTGTACAGCCGGAAGTTTACCAGCCCGTCCCCGAACGGGTCCGACGGGATGTGCTTTTCGGGGAATGCGATCAGAGCGGATTCGAGCCGGCAAAGGAACAGGAACCCGGCACTGTGCGGTTCGCCAGCGGCTTCATGGATGAGGTATTTCGCCAAATAGTGTAACGCCGAAGTGATGGGCGAAGCGTCTTCGTGGTAGGTGAGGATTTCCTCGACTTGATCTTGCAGCCGTTCGTCAGCGTCCTCATCCGCATCGAATGCAGACATCGGTGTTCCCTTTTTGTGCGAGCAGCCCGCCGGCCTTCGATCCGGAAAGGGATAACGGAATCGAAGGCCGGCGTTTTCAGGCGCGACGATGGCCGTCACCGCGCCGACTGCACTCTGAAGTATACCGGCGTTCACGCGAGTGGCGGAAGGCGGGTAGTGCGATCCCCATGGCACGTACGGGCGGTCACAATCCGTCAGGACCGCTGACCGGGTTGGGGAATGGGATCACGTCGGCGACGGCCGTCACCGGGAGGATCGGCACGGCGTTGCGTGTCATCGCCTGAAAGAACTTCGTCCCGGCCTCGCCGACGCCGATCGGCACGACGCAGACGCCCCCTTGGGGCAGCCAGCCGTCATCCATGAGCGTCTTCACGGCCGTTTCGAGGGCCCAGGCGTCGGCGCCCTCGGCGACGCGGTAGTGCGGGTTGCGGTCGGTCACGGTTGGTCCTCGGAGTTAAGATTTCGGACCCGACTGGTGTAGTGATTTCCTGTCGGTCATCCTCGCCAGATCGTCTTGACGCGGCGTCGGCGAGCGGCTTACCATTCTTGCCCGTTGCCCGATACGGGAGAGAGTCGTGCCAAGCAAGATCCGACGCCTGCTCGTGCCGACGTTCGCCGCCGTCGTCGGCTGTGTAGTTCCTCGACCGCCGGGGCCAATTCCGACGATACCCCCGCCGGAGCCGGAACCTTTTACCTACCTACTGCCGGCGTTCCCGCAGCCCACGGCGTCCGGTCCCCCAACCCCACCTGCCGCGGCGGCCACTACCGAGCCATCGGTCTCGTCCACCGGCCGGCGTGATTTCGTCCAGACTGACGCGCCCTTCGACCTGGCGGTTGACGGGGCCGGGTTCTTCGCCTTCGCTCGGCCGGATGGCGGGGTCGGGTACACCCGGTTCGGCGTCCTCGGCGTCGGGCCGGCCGGAGAGCTGACGACGCAGTCCGGGCACGCCCTCGCGCAAGCCCTGGCCCCGGTACCGGCCGACGCGGTGGCAATGACCGTCGGGGCGGACGGCACGGTCATCGCGCTGGTGGCCGGCGGAAAGGCGTGCGTCACCCTCGGCCGGATAACGCTGGCGACGTTCGCCAACCCGGGCTGGCTCCGCCGCGGCCCGGACGGCCTGTGGTCGGAAACGCCCGAGAGCGGCGCGGCTCAGGTATGCGAGCCGGGCGAGGGGATCGCCGGAACGATCCGGCAGGGCTTCCGCGAGAAGCGATCGGACGGGTTCGCCGATCCGCCCTCGTCAGTCCGGGCCAACCCGTAGCGGCAAGAGGTGGCTTGACCGGCATCCGCGCGGCGAACTGACCGCGGCCGAACTTCCTTCGTTGAGTGACCGGCCGAGTTGTCAAAGATCTCGGCCCGGCCGTAGCCCCGCCGCGACGAGCAGTTCGGCCGCGCGCATCGGTGTCAGGGCGGTGACTTGCCATTCGGACATGAGTCGTTCCAGCCGCTTCGCCGCTCGCGCCGGCCCGCCCTCGGCCCGCTCGCGTCGCTTCCGCAACCGCTGTTCCTGCACCTCCGGCGGCGCGATGGTGTCGCCGGCGAACACGACGCTCACGAAGTGCGGGTACACGTCCACCACCGGCAGCGGCGTCGGCTCCTCGCCTTCGCCCAGGACGGGGGGGGCGTCCCCAAGGGTAAGGCCGCGGGCGAACCAGTTGTTGCCGGCAACGCTCATCTCGCAATTCCCCGCTGAGGTCGGTGCTCGATCTAACCTCCCACGCCAACCGCCTCCGATCGCCTCAACCGTGGCGGAATCGAACGGTGTGTGTCGAAGCAGTACCGCAGAACCGAACACACGAAGCAAAACTTCGGACATTCCGTCGGACGGCTGGGTTTTTCCGCACGTGGCGAGTCGCCGGCGGGGGCTTACTGAGTAGGCTCTCGCCCGCTCGGAGACTTCCCATGCCGATACGATTCTCCTCCCGGGTCATCCCCGGCGTGTTCATTGCTGGCACCGCATACCTGTTGACCTCGACCATGGTCGAGTACCGCCGGTACGCCGATCAACTCGATCACTCCTCCCGGCAGTTGACCGACTTGGAGCTTCGGGCGGAAGTCGTTCAGTACGAGCAGGCCGCGATGGGAGTACTTCACCCCCGGCCGCCGGTCCTGCCGGCCGTCGCGGTCCACGCCGGGGCCGCGTCGCCGGAGACTGCTCCGCCGGCGAAGGAGTTGTGAAACGGCGGCCGGGCAGGGTCGCCCTTGGCCCATCCCATCGCGATCAGCGCCTCCACTGTGGCGGCCGTGGTCGTCACCTCGGCCTGTTCCAGCCGCTTGACGGCCCGCTCGACGCGGGCCAACTCGCGGGCCAGTTCCCGCCGGCGGCGGGCATCCAGTTCGGCGAACTGCTCCTCGACGGTGGCCACCTTGCCGCCGACGAACACCTGCCGGACGTAGGACGGAAACGTGTCGCGGGCGGACACGCTCACGACCTCGCCGCCCATGACGACATCGACCAACCGACCGGCCGCAAGAGCCTCTTGAACTTCGATCGGCAATCGGGCGACGGCCCGCAGCACCCGCCGAAGGTCCGCGAACCGGACCACGGCGGCGGCGGACAGTGTCCTCGCCGCAATCGGTGGTAGGTACTCGCGCATCACGACGGACTTCAGCGAGCACGTCATCCCCCGGCGGACGACTTCGGCGTACAGGGCGGCCCCCCGCTCCAACCCGGCCACGGTGACGGCGAATATGCCCTCCAACTCGGCGAGCACTTCCCGGTCTTCGAGTTCGGTCACGGGGCGGCCGGCATTCATCTCGTGGGCCCCCAGCCCTCGGCAATCGCGATGCGGACGATCTCCCGCGGCGACGGCCGCAGGTTCTTGGCGGCCAGAACTTCGTTAATCTTCCACACGAGCCGATCCGTCTGATCGTCCGTCGGCACGTCCGCCTTCGGGGGCGGCGGGGCCTTCTCCTTCTTCGGCTTCGTCGCGGCCTTCTGCTTGGCCTTGAGTTGCACTTCCTGCTCGCGGGGCGTGAGCACACGGCCGTGCAGGACGCAGTGCGTCAGCCCGGCGTCGAAGGCTTGTCACACGCTCATGGCGTGGGGCGACTGGCCCACTTCCTTCACGACGGCGATGCGGTGATCGTCCGCGGCCAGTTTCACCTGCTCGGCCGGGGGGAACTTGGCCAGCGCCCTCAGTGCCTTCGGGGCGTCGGCCATACTGCTGACGAGTTCGGCGGACAGCTTGCCGGCGGCGATGGCCGGGAGCCATTCCCCAAAAACGACGGACCGGAACTGAATCTTCAGGCCGCGGCGGTTGGCTTCGAGGAGTAAGTCGCCGGCGCGTTTCAGAACGGACAGCGACAAGGTGAAGAGGCCGGCCAGCTCCGCGGCGATGGCGTTATTGTCCATCGCCGACGGCGGCGGCAAGGCGTCCCAGGTCGTGCAGTTGGTCGAGTTCGCGGCGGCGGGCCGTATCGCGGCGCTTCCGCTGTCGTCGGCGGTGTGGGCCGGGGCGTGAGTTTCGCAAAACCGCTTCACCGCGGGGAACACCATCTCGGCGATGGCGTCCCGCGCTTGGGTGGACAGTCTGGCGGCGCTCGTGTCCATGGTCATCGGCAATCCTCCGTGTGGTGATGGCCTGCGCGCGGGTAGGTGCGCGCAGACTCCCCGGCCCACCGGCGAGAGTGGGTGTACGCGATTGTCCGGGGGTTAGGGTGTTCCAATGAACCCCGCGGCGGATCGCTTCCTTGCGCCGCCGCGGGGGCAACGATCACGCCGTCCCAGGCTCGGGGTGTTGGATCGACCCCCGGCGGCTCTGCCGGACCGCGCGGGGGGAGAGGCGTCCCTGCCTCGGGGGTGTTTGCTTCCCGCCGCCCATCATCGGGGGCCGGCCGTCGGGCGCAAGGTCGGTTGCGGGCATGTCGTCGAATTGATCGATCGGGATGAGAAGGTGGGCCACGGGCTTCCCCGCCCGGTCGAGGGCGTTCAGCACGGCGACCAGATCGAGCGCGAAGACAGCCTCGGCACTTGCGGGCGCGGTGGCGTTCGCTTTCATGTCGGTGACTCCGTTCGTCGTGATGCGCACCCTCCCCCTCAAAGGGGAGGGAAGGAAGTGGGGTCAGGCCGCGTGCGCCGGGGCAGCGTCGAGGACGCCATCTGCCAGGAGTTCCTTGGTGCAGTCGCAGTGCTTGCACGTCTTCTTGAAGCAGTACCCCGTGCAGGAGCACTTCACCGGCTGGCCGCGGTGGTTCAGCGTCACCCCGTACACCTCGCCGTCGGTCAGCTTCACGAACAGCACTTGGCCTTCTTCCAAGGCGACGCCGTAGCTGACCGTGTCGCGCTTGCTCTGAACGATCGTCAGCGTGCCGATGGAAGGCGACATGGCGTCCGCGGACGGCAAGAACGCCCACCGGCGGCCGGCCTTGTGCGTGAGCGTCGGGGCGAGTTGGCCGCAGGTCGGGAGGGGCATGGCAGGTTCCTCGGCGCGCACCCTCGACGCGGACGGCGGAACGATTCCGCTCGCCTGAACCCAGGTTCACATAGCGTAGGTGGTGCTGTGGTGGTAGAATACTCCCAGAGGAGTACCTTGTCTACTCCTCTGGGAGTAGTTTTCCAAAGATTCTCCCAACTTTTTTCCCAGTGGTCCCTATGCCCTTTCCGCATCTGAAGTTGAAGCAGCGTCGCGAAGAACTTGGCTTGACAAGGAAGCAGTTGGGCGAGAAGTGCGGTGTGCCGGAGCGCCACATCGAAGCAATGGAGCAGGGCCGCAAGGTGAATCCCACGCACGACACCCTAGAGGCGCTCTGCAAGGGGCTGGAAGTGGACTGCGCTTTCTTCTTCACCGAAGACGCTGAACAGCCGCCTCCAGTTGTTGGCCTTCCACCAAAGGCGAAGGAAGATGGCAAGCCTGCGAAGGGCAAGAAGAAGTGACCCCGCCCACCTTCGCCGAGAAGCTGACCGAACTCCGCGCCGCGTCCGGCCTGACGCAACAGGAACTCGCGGAGAAGACGGGCGTCCCGCTCGCGACGATCCGCCGGTTCGAGGCCGGGAAGAACAAGCGGTCCCCGTCGTGGGGGCTGGTCGTGTGGTGAGCGACTCCCGAAGGAGTGATCCTGTCCCATCCTCACCAGGATGCCCACCGTGCCGGAGAATCGAGAGTTACCCCCGCGGGCGAAAACCCTCTACTCGTGGCAGAGCAAGGCCGGCGGGGCGGCCGTGACCACTGCCCTCGCCGCCCTCGGCGCGTGGTACAACTGGCCGACCTCTCAGTCGGTCATCCTTTTTCTCGCCATCGTCTCCGTCGGACTGTGCTACGTCGTCTACCGGGGGTTCCCGTGCCCCCGCTGCTCTCGCGGCATGTGGAAGGCGAAGTGGCCCGGCGACGCCCGCGGGCGGGCTGGTTACGGTGCCGGAAGTGCAACATCGTCTGGGACACAGGAACCCGGGTGGAGGAGAGGGAAGCCCCGCGGCCCTGGGACCAGTAGCCATGCCCGTCATCGTCGCGACCGTGCTCGCACTTCGGTTCTATCTGAAACGGTTTCAGATAGAACCTCGACACCCATGCCCATCATCGTCGCCGTCGTGCTCCTGCTGGCTGGCGTGCTGTTCTGGTTCGTCCCCGGCCGCCACCGGCGTGTGGTGAAGTGATCGCCCCACGGCCCTGTTGCCGTTTTCCGACAACTCTCCCGTCGTCCAGAGCGACGGGAGAGTCCGAAATGGAGTTGCTCCCCATGGCGTCCGGTCAAAGCCCCCGGGGGAAGTTGCCATCTCCCACTTTCGGCGGGGCCCCCATCAGTGGGTCAATCGTCACGGTGGTCTGGTGCCTGCTCGCGGGGATCGCGGTCGTATTTTCGCGCGTAGACCACTGGCCGCCGCCCTGGCCGGACCTCACACTCCTCCCGGCGGCCGTCGGGGGCGTCCTGCTCGCGGTCGTGGTCCTCCGCATTGTTCGTTCGCTCCGGGAGCCGCGTCCGACACTGTTCCTCACCACGGCCCGATCCGAATCGGGGATGCTCATCAACCTCCGGTTCACCTTCCCGGCCCCGGTGTTCGACGGCCGGCGTGCGGTGGCCGTGGTCCGGTGCGAGCGCTACACGACGTTGAGCGACGGGGAGACAACGGAGGAGCGCCTTTGGACCAATCGGTGCACCATGAGGGTTCACTCCGGCGAGTGCGCGGGGGTGGTGAAACGGCCGCAGGGGTTGCCCCCAACGCCGCCGGGTAGGAAGTCCACCGACGTGTGGTACGTCGATCTGGAGTGCGGCGGGTACTGGCTGGTCTACGCGGTCTAGGCGCGACCGCGGGGAGGGCAGGCGATGACGGAAGCGGAGTGGCTGGCGGCATCTGATCCGGACCCGACGCTCGCCTTCTTCGACGCAACAGTGTCACACCGGAAACTCCGCCTCTTCGCGGTCGCGTGCTGCCGTCGTCAACCGGCGGCGAACGAGGCGTGGGATTGTTGGGAAAATGCCGCAGAAGTTGCGGAGGCGTTCTGTGACGGACGGGCCGACTCCGCGGCGATGGACCGCGCGCAAGCGAATGTCGAAAGTCGGCTCGAACTATATCCGGGCGAACCAGTTTACAACGCTGGCTTCTGGGCCTGTGGTCGGGACATCGTCCGCGATGTGATCGGTGCCGCCTTCTACTCGGCGAACCTCATTGCCAGCTCACAAGTTGAGTTTTCGTCGCGTGACCACGACGACAGGTATGCGGCCGTCCGAGAGGTAGAACGACGGTGTCAATGTGTGATCCTCCGCGACATCTTTGGCAACCCGTTCCGCCCCGTGACGTTCTCCCCATCGTGGCTCACCACCACCGCCGTCGGCCTCGCGGAAGCGATCTACGCCGACCGCGCGTTCGACCGCCTGCCCATCCTCGCGGATGCGTTGCAGGACGCCGGGTGCGAGGACGAAGCGATTCTCGCCCACTGCCGGGGCGACGGGCCGCACGTCCGCGGGTGCTGGGTCGTCGACGGGGTGCTGGGCAAGGGGTAACAGGGCGGAAAGCGGAGCGGCGGCGACTTCTCACCACGTTCTCAGTTGACCCATCTCGACCGGCGTCCGTAAATTCAGAACAAACTCACGAGACACCCGATGTTGAAACAACTCCCCACATGCGCATTCTCTGCGTCGCTGTTAATTTTCCTCGTCGGCGTCCCGTGCACCTCGGCCGCTCCCGTGCCCAAGGTTGCCGACCAGAAGCCGTTCTACCCGACCGCGGTCGGCACGAAGTGGGTCTACCGGCAGGAAAAGCGGGAGTGGATGGACGAGATCACGGCGGCCGAGCAGCGCGACGCGGTCACAACGCTTACCGTGCGGCGAACGGAAGGAAAGGCATTGTCCGAGGACATCTTCAGCGTTTCGGCCGACGGGGTCACGTGGGTGACGACCGATAAGTTCCCAATCGAAGCGCGAATCCTCAAGCTTCCGCTCGCGACGGGCGACCAGTGGTCGGTCGATCCGCCCGTCGTCCGGGGCATCCGAAATGAACCCGGAGAGTACACCGTCGGCACCGCCGAAGACGTGACGGTCCCCGCCGGCAAGTTCCGGGCGTACCCCGTTCAGTTCGTGGAGGCCGAGCGAAACGGGAAGAAGCCCAAGGAATCGGGGACGAAAAACACCCACTGGTACGCCCCGGGTGTGGGCCTCGTGAAATTCCGGAACGAGAAGCCGGAACTCATCCGGGAATTGAAGTCGTTCACCCCGGGCAAGTGACAGCGACGTATTCGGTTGACCTTAGCCGTGCGGTGACTCCTTGGCCGTTTACCCACTCAGCAACGCGCCGGTTCGTCCCCCAGGTTCTTGACTTGCGGCCGCCGGCGGGGTCCAATGTCGTGCCGGTGTTATCATGCGCCGGCGCATACGAATACACTGCTCGGCAGAGGGTACGCGGGTGGGCGAGCGTGAGTCACGGCCCGACATCATTGCCGCGGGCCTCGTGGCGGGGGCCTCCGTCGTGATGTTCTGGGCGGTGTTCGCGGACCTGCTGTCAGCCTCGTCGGGGGCAGCTTGCGCGTCATGACCCCGCTGCCCGCACTGACCTTCTTGTTCGGCCACGCCTGTTGGCTAGTGTGCCTCGCGTTGGGCGTACGCCAGTTGTTCGTCCGGCCGCGGTGGTACGGGCTTGTCACGATTGGGATCGGCGTCCTGCAATTCCTCGCGGTCCCGCTGGCCATGTGGCTGGTCATGCGGGCGCAGGGGATCGAGTGGGGGTCGTGAGGCCCCAGGCACCGAACCTGGCGCGACACCAGACCCGGCCAACTCCTGACCGATTGCTCTCTGCAACGCGGCACTTACATCGTTTGGTCGTTTGGCCCTGTATTCACACGGAGGCGGCAATGCTCGGCGGGGATCTGCACTCGCCACTTAATCAGGCGATCTTCGCCGCCTCCCGCGCCATGGACGCCGTGCTGCGCGCCTGTCGGGAGATGACCGTCGCCGGCCGCGAAGAGCGGGCGAGGCTGAGAGACAGGTGCCTCCCCGCCTTTGCCGAGATGCGGCGACTGGCCCGCGACTACTTCGCCGACCGCGCGACCATCCCGCCAGCCATCGACACCCTGGAGCGAGCGGTGGCCGAGTTGGCGGGGCTGCCGGTGCCGGATGTGGTGCCGATGGCTAGGTTCCAGTGCCCGGCCTGTCATTCGCGGCTGGAGCGGCGGAATAGGTACGGTGGCTGGGCGCCGTTCCGCCCGACCAACATCTTCTGCGGCCGGTGCCTCCATTTCATCACTCTCGCATTGAGAACGCTGGAGACGTGGGAGGGAGGGTTCGGCACCGACGGTATCTGAGTAAGGCGTGCCGAACTCGCCGCTGTATCAGGGCCATACCTCTCCTGACCCCTTGCTCGGCCAGAATCGCAGCGAACCGCCCGCACATCGTCCTTGCCCCGTTCCGGCTTGGCGGGGTACGCTCAGTTCACACCGCCCCCATCTCTACCGAGGACACCCGATGCTCCGCGCGCTCGTCGCTCTGCTCGTCGCCCTCCTGGTCGCAACGGCCGCCCCGGTCCCCAAAGGTGGCGGCAAGTCGCCCGTCTGGAAGTTCGGAGCCTACGAGTACGCCCTCCCGACCTGGTGGGGGTCGGTAGACGCGGATGTCCCCAAGGACCTGAAGGACTGGAAGGACGTCTCCGCGTACCTCCACATGAAGTACGGCCAGGACACCGGGACGAAGGACACGTGGAAGTCGGCGTTGAAGGCGTGGGCCATCTACGACCGACGAAGCGACGGCTTCCCCGTGTACCTGGCCCACTGCCACAAGTGCGGCGGGGAGGTCCAACGCGCGGCCGACATCTATGCCGCACTGTACAAGTTGGCGGACACTCGGAAAGACAAGCGAGAGTGGTATCAAGCCTACCTGGCGTACTGCGCCGGCGGGTGCTACGAGTTACTCAAGGACACCGACGAGGCCGCCACCTGGTACGGGCGGTCGGCCGAACACGTCGGCAACAGGGATCAGGCGATCGACTACTACGCCAAGGAGTCGGCCAAGAAGGCAAAGGAACTCCGGGCTAAGAAGTGAGCGAGGGTTCGCCGGCCGGCCCACAAGTCCGCGGCCCGCTCGCCCCGGGACTTTTTAAACCGTGGCACGGACTGCGGCGGTTCGCGGGCAAATCACCCACTTGGCACTCGCCGCTGACCACGACTGCGTACGGGACCGAACCCCGTCGCCGGGACCGCCGGAAGGCGGCGGGTGTAGGATAACCGATCGGGCGGGCAGCGGGGACAAGAATCGCCGCCAACGGTGTCCCGCACTTCCGGGTTGCGCTCGGCCTGGTGCGCGGGTAAGGTCCCGGGATGGCCAACCGATCGCCCGGCCCGCCACTGAAAGCCCATGACCGACTACCCAGCCGCCCGCACGTTGGCCGAGCAACTCACGGCCCTGTCGGAAGCCACCCGCATTCAACTCGTCCACGAGATCGCCCACGGCCCGTGTACCGTCGGCGTCCTCTCGCGGCGGATCGGAGCGGCATACGTCAACGTCTCGCACCACCTCGGCCGCCTTCGCGCCGCCGGGGTGTTGACCAACTCGAGGGACGGGCGGCGGGTCGCGTACAGCTTCGCCGACGGCGTCTTCACGCCGTCCCAGGCGGCCGACATCCTCGGCACGCTGCACTTCGGCGGGTGGCGGATCAGCATCGGGCGGACGGCGGGGAAGTGACGCTGGAGTCGGCCGTCCTACGTCATCGCCCGGAGCACTTCCTGTTCCTCGTCGAGGATCTGCTTCACGGTGAGGGGGATGATGGCCCGCTTCTCGTCGCGCAGGAACCGGTCGATCTCCTTCTTCGCCCCGCTCGTGTAGTCGAACGCGACGAAGTAGCCGCGGGTCCGCTTCTCTCGCCGGAGCACTGTTTCGAAGGCGTCGATGTCGGGCCGGCCAACGCTGTCCCGCTGCTTGACCTGGACCGGGTACCAATGGTCCATGAAGTCGAGTTGGTCCGGCTTGCGGCGAACGTCATCGTCAATCGCGTCCACCGGGTAAATCTTCCCGTCGATCCCCATGTCGCCGGTCTTCCGCTTGTTCGAGACACCGCCGAGCGCGACGACAGCCCAGTTCTGGAACTCGAACGGCGGCATCTTTCGGAGTGTGTCTTCCTCGAAGGGAAGGCCGGTGACGACGAAGTCCGTTCCTTCCTTCAACTTGCAGACCTTCTCCAACCGCTCGGACATGACCCGGCAGGCGGTGGGCGAAACGTCGATCCCGATCCAGCGGCGACCGAGTTGCTGGGCGGCCACGAGGGCGGTACCACACCCGCAGAAGGCGTCGAGGACAAGGTCGTCGGCGTTGCTGCTGACGCTGGTCATTCTTTCCAGCAGGGGTAGGGGTTTTTGAGTCGGGTAGCCGATCGCCTCTTTTGCTTGAGAATTCACCGGCGGTAGATCATCCCAGACACTCTGGAGCGAAACTCCTTTCGAGTCCTTCAAGTATCGCTTTAGGCTCGGCTTGGTTCCTTTCGGCGGGATCGCGACAAGGCCATCCGCGATTAACTGTTCCATACGCTCGCGCTTGTATCTCCAGTAGCCTTTGACGCCCAAAACCTCATAAAAAGGGTTCCCCTTGGACGCCCCGCCCGGCCCCGTGAGGTTGTCCCACCTGAATAGACCACGACTGTCCTTGTGTCGGTAGTGAGACCGCACGTACTCTTCACTGAGACCTGTATAGACGTGATTCCATGTGTGGTCCGATCCGCCTGAGTACAGAAGCACGGTGTCGTGAATACGCCCAAAGTGCTTACTGCCCTGACGGGCATCATTATGGGCGGTGCTCCGCTTCCAAATGACTTCGTTGATGAAGTTGTTCTCGCCGAAGATCTGGTCGAGCATCACTTTCACGTAGTGGCTGGCGTGCCAATCGCAGTGAAAGTAGAAACTGCCCGTCTTCTTCAGAACCCGGGCCAACTCTACGCACCTCGGCCGCATGAAGTCGATGTAGGCTTTAGTCGAACCGTGTCGATCGTCGAAGGTTCTCTTCTCCTTCGTCTCGCCCCAGAAAGTCTCGTAGTTCCGGTCGCTGTTGAACGGCGGGTCGATGTAGATCAAGTCCACGAAGGCGTCGGGCAACTCCCGGAGTACCTTCAGGTTGTCGCCGCAGTAGATGCTCTGGGCGTCGAGGGCGGACGAGAAGAGGTTGCTAACGGGCTTGGCCGTGAGGGATTTCTTCGGGGGCATGGGGACGGTCGGGTCAGGGGGTGCGGCGACCGTGCCGATGGGGATGAGCAGGGAAGGGAGATCGTCCACCCGTTTGATAGTTCTGTCAAGCAAATTCCACTCCTTCGCTCTCCCCGCGGTTCCCAGCCCCGCCACTGGCCGTCACTCGTCATAGCCGTGCGAGAGGCTCACGAGTCGCCCGTCGTCGTTCGCCGTGGCCCGCCGCCCCTTCGCCGCCAGCCCCAGGTCGATTTCCGCGTACCCGCCGGCCATGAGCGCGCCGCCCAAAGCGTCGCCCAGCCCGCGGAGGGCCTCGGCGGTCACGGCCGGGGGCACCTCGGCGAACCGCGCCCGCCAGGCGTCCTTCGCCGCGTCGATCTCGTCCCGCTTTGCCAGGACGGCGTTGTGCACGACCTCGCTCACCCGCTCCCGCTGCCACGGGCAGGTGGCGTCCTCGACGTGCCGGAGCGTCTCCCCGGCCACCCACGCCAGGCCGCCGTTCGTCTTCGCCTCCCGGAGGAGCGAGTCGACGGCCCGCAGGCCGGCCGAAATCGCCGCCTCCCACTCGCCCGCTTGACTGTGGAGCGTGGCGGCCCGCTTGTGGCACGCTTGCGCCGCCGGTTCGTCCCCGGCCTGCTCCGCGACGTCGCCCTTACCCGTCCACTCGTTCGCCGTAGTCATGCTGAACCCCTTTAGGTCGGTTGAAACTCGCCACCCGATTCTACCCGCTCGCTGATTTCTACCGTCCTTGACTCACCCCCGCCCCCGCGGGATGATGCGCCGCACTTCCGGGAGGGCGGGCCGATGCGCGACCGAGACGACGACAGCGGCGAGTGGGAGGCGAGGCGGAAGCCGGCGAACGTGGCGATCGTCGCCGCGGTGTGCATCATGGTGAGCCTGCCCGCGGGGTTCGCGGGCGGGTTCCTGATCGGCCGCACGGCGGCGACACCCGCCCCGGCTCCGCCCCTGGCCCCGATGGTCGCGCCGGCGGCCCCGAACGTACCGCCCCGGGTCGCGCCGAACGCCGAAGTCGGCCCCGAGCGGAAGGCGCTTCGCATGACGTTCGCGGCGTTCAAGGAGAGCGTCCACGGCCGGACGCGGGAGCAGGTCGAGAAGAAGTACGGCCCGCCGGCGCGGTCGATCGACGACCTGTCGGGCGCGTGGGACGGGCCGGTGTCGGTCTACGAGGGCGACTTTACGGCCCCGGGCGGGAACAAGGTCCGGGAGGTGCACCTCTACTACAAGGACGGCGTCGTCGCCGTCGTCGGGTGAGCGACCCCGTCACCCCGGCCGCCCGTTGTTCGCCGGCCGCTGGCCGAACTGCTGCTGGAGGGCCAGCTGCTGTTGTTGCAGGAGCAGGGCGTCTTGCGCCTTCTTGATGGCCTCCAGCAGCATCGTTTGCTTCTCGGCCTCGGTCATGCCACCTTCGCGCGTGATCGAGTCCTGAAGCCGGTTGAACGCCCCAATCGCGTCTTCGCGGCCCGGGTTCACGGGCATCGGCAGGCGGTGACCGCCGGGGTCGTCGGGCTTCTCCTTCTTCCCCCGCTTTGCGGCATTCTGGAGCGCGTCGTCGATGATGCCGTTCACGACGCCCTGGAAGTCCGGCGGGCGGAGGTTGACGATGGCGGCCATCGCCTCGCGGACGATCTCGGCCACCCCGCGGGCGACGACCCCGAGGCCGTCGATCCGGTCGGCTAAGTCCTGAATGAACCCGATCACTTCCGGGTCGGTCGCGAGGTCGGTGATGGCCTGGGCCAACTCTTCCAAGAACGGCACGACCACCGCTTCCGCGAGTTCCAAGAGTGCCTGCCGGACGGGGGCGAGCGCGACCCACACCTTCTCAAATGCCGCGAAGACCTTGCCGAGCGCGTTCCGGATCGGCTCGGAGGCGGCCACGAGTGTGGCGAACGCGACACCGGCTGCCGTCGCCGCGGCGGCCAAAGCCCCCAGGATGATCGTCACGGGTCCACCGGCCCCGGCCACCCCGATCAGGGCCGGGGCGAGGCCGGCGACCGCCTTCATCGCGCCGCCCAACAGGCCGACGACCGGGCCGATGACGGGCTTGGCGAGCGCCCCGGCCGCGGCCACCCCGCCGACGGCCAGGCCGGCGTGCATGAGCTGATCCTGCTGCCGGATGGTGAGCTTCGACAGCCAGAGGTTTAACGCTTGCATCCGCCGCGTGAGGGCCTGGACGACGGGCAGGAAAATCCCCGCCAACTCGCGGGAGAGCATGGTGAACTGGGCGGCGAGCATGTTCCCTTCGACGGTGTTCCTCAACCCGGCCCGGACCATGCCCAGGATGCCGCCGGTAGCCACCGTCGCCGCGGCCGTCAGCGCGTGGAGTGGGGCGGCGCGGATCCCGCGGTTCGACCCGTCGCCCGGCCGCCCGGCCCCCATCGCGCGGCTCGCGTTCGCCGTGACGCCGGTGATGGTGACGGGCAGGTTCTTGACGGAGTTGCCCCACCCCGCCGGGCCGCCCTTGTTGCCCGCCACGAACCCCGCCGCCATCGACACCGCGCGGCCGGGCATCGTGTCCTGGGGCGACGGCAGTTTAGTCGAGCGGATCAACCCCCCGAGCGGCCCCGGAGTGCCCCATCCCGACGGCGCAACGGACCGGGCGGGCGACTGCGCCGGCACGGTTGGCAGCGTGGGCAACTTGACGGGCGATACGAACTGGAACCCGCGGTCGGCGAGCGCCTTCTTCACCCGCTCGACTTCCTTGCCGAACTCCTTGAGGTCGTACATCGCCTTGTCGTAGTTCTTTAGGTGGAAGTTCACCGCTGCCTGCTGCCGGCGGGGGTCGGGCTGGCCTTGCGGGCGGTTCGGTGGCTTCGGAGGCGGGAACATGATGGGTCATCCGTTGCGTGAAGGAAGGGGATGTTAATCAGCCGGTTGGCCCGTGGCTTTCTCTCCCATCGGCGTCACAAGGGAGGTGCCACCGATCAGAAACTCCACGAAGTTTTCTTCCGTCAGCACTTCCTTCAGCCATTCGCGCGTCACGGCCGGCGTGTTCCCGACGGCCGCCAGGTACACGAACTCGCGCATCCCTTCGGGGGTCTGTGTCCAACTTTGAATTTCCGCGTCCGTCGGCTCGCGCTTCCCGCCCGCCGCCGTGTCGATCGCTTCCCGGAACAGGGCGGCCCGGTCGTCCGGGGACAGGGGACAACCGGCGGCGCGGGCGTCGGCGACGGCGCGCAGGGCCAACTCCATCGGGCTGTGCATCTTGGCCTGAAGTTTCGTGACCGCGGCCTTGCGAAGTTTCCAAGCGTCGGCGGTCGGAATCGGTCGCAGGATCAAGTCCCGGCCGCCGAGGGTGACGAGGGCGGGGCCGGCGGAACCGGGCAAATTCGTGGACATCGGGGGAAGCCTCAGCGGGTGAGGAGGGCGATTTTGGGCAGGGCCGGCAGGGTGATGATCGGGCGGGTGAACCGGGACACGTCGACCGGCGGGGCGGTCAGGCGGCCCACGTCGGCCACGCCGGTCATCCGCGTCAGGAACCGTGACACGACCGCGTCGCGAATCCGGAGCACGTCAGCGGCAAGTTCCTGGACGGGAGTCGTCATCGGGTGGGGTCCTGGGTCAGCGGCAATGTTCCTCGACTGTGGCCGCATCCGGGGAACGCCCCGCAGCAACCCGCAGTTCCCCGCATCGCGTCCTTCCCCGTCCGGCCGCCACAGTCGGGGCATGGGATCGACGACCACGTCCGAACCGGCGTACCTGTCCCGCGTCCAGACCGCCCGCCGGCTGAACGTGTCCCTGCGGCTCGTCGACGCCATGCTCGCGGACGGCCGCCTGCCGGCCGTCCGCGTCGGCGGGTGCGTCCGCGTTCCGCTCGACGCGCTGACGCCCGAAGCCCTACCCCCGTACCAACCACCGGAGCCGACATGCCCCCCGCCGCAGGAGTGACCCCGCCCGCCGACCCGCTGGCCGCGATCGCCGCCGTGCAAGCCGCCGTCGAGGCGTTCGAGGGCGTCCAAAATCACGACTTCGACCGCGACCTGTCGGACGTCCTCGCCGCCCTCCACCTCCGGTACCCGCACGTCGACGACGCCCTCGGCCTGCTCGTCCAGTTCGAATCCGATCAGGAACTCTTGGCCCGCCGCCTCGCCGGGTCTCTCCAATACTCGCTCCATGCCGTCCCGGGTGGGGTCCGCAAAGCGCTCGCCCATCGCGAGGAGATGCTGATCCACTATCCCCAGAACGCCGACCGGTACGCCCCGGCCGGGTTCGTCGCCACCCACGGCCTGCGCGTCGAGCACCTCGTCAGCGTCCGGCAAGCCGGCTCGCCCCTGACGGCCGACTACGCGGTCGTCCCGGCCCGGTGGGAGGACGGGGACGTGGCGCGGGACCAACTGCCCGGCCTGCTTCCGGCGGAGGCGCTGTTCCGCGGCCGGTACTACTGCCTCGGGCGGACGCAGCCGGCGTTCGTGAACGGCCGCGTCCGCCCGTTCTTCTCGATCGACGCGATCAAGCGGCACACGGCGGCGCTCGTCGCCAACCAGGCGGCCGTGCAGCGCGAGGACGAGGAACGGCTGCGGGCCGCAGAAGAAGAGGACCGGCAGCGGGAGGAACAGCGGCGGCTCAGCCGGCCGATCACGGTCGGGGAGATGGAGGCCCTGCGGCGCGAACTCGCGGGGGCGAAGTAATGGCCGCGTACGTCGACGCCACGAACCGGGCGAACGCGACGCCGGACGAGGACATCCCGTTCTGGCTGTCGCAGGTGCTGAAGGCGAGCACGCTGGCCGAGTACGCGGCGACGCGGTGCGTGCCGTTCGCCGACCCCGTCGCCCTCGGCCTGTGGCTGGCGGACCTCGCCCCGGGCGGGACCGACGACGCCCGTTTGGCCGTCGCCGTCGCGCACCTGGACGAAGTCGAGGCGGCGGCCTTCGACCATTTGTGGAAGACCATGGCGAATGCCCGGGCGGAACTGCACGACGGGTTCGCGGCCTACCGGGACTGGAAGCGGGGGGGCCGCCGGTGAGCATCGAATCGCGGTTGGCGAAGTTGGAAGCGGACCTGAGCGACGGGGCGGACGCCACGCCCCTGCACCTGCCCCCGCAGTGCGTCGACCCGTTCGTGGTGTCGCGGATGGCGGAGCGGGCGTTCCGCGAGCCGGTGACGACGGACGACGAGTTGCGCGACATGGCCCGCGGGGACGCGAACGCCGTCGAACTGGCCGTCGAGTGGGCCGTGGCCGAGGCCCGCGACACGGCCGCGTCCTGGGCCACCCGTGAGACGAATTGACACCGCGTGACACCGTATGACACACGACCCGCCCACCCCCGCGGCCGGCCCGCCGGACGACGACAAGCCGTCCCGCCGCCGGTTCCAACTCCGCTTGATCGCGGAACTGCTCCTCTGCGGGACGGTCGACGAGGCCGCGGCGAGGGCCGGGATCAGTCGCTCGACAGCGCAACGGTGGATGAAACAGCCGGGGTTCCAGAATCGCTACCGGCAGGCGAGAGAGGCGGCCGTAAGTGCCGCCGTCGGCCTGCTCCACAACAGCACGAGTTCGGCCGTGCAGGAACTGGCGAAGATACTCGCCAGCGACGTGACCCCGCCGGCCGTGAAGATCCAGGCCGCCAACGCCGTCCTCGGCTGGGCCGCGAAGTTCGGCGAGCTGCTCGACGTGCGAGCCCGCCTGGCCGCCCTGGAGCGGAAGGCGAAGCAGAAGAAGACTTAACCTTGGAGGATGCCCGATGAGTACCGTGATGATCCCGGCGAACGCGAGCGCCGTCCCCGGCCTCGACTACACGCCGAGTCGGACGGAGGCCGAGCGGATGGCGTCCATGCCCCACTGCCGGATGACCGTGTACAAGGCGATCGTCGGCGACCGCGTCACCGGCCGCCAGGACGGCGACGGGCGGTGTCCGCACTGCGGCGGCGTCCACACGGTCATCGACGTGTTCGACTCCGAGGCACAGGTCACGAAGGCCCTCGCCGGCGGGCAGCGGAACGCCCTGCTGTTCGTCCGCGACGGGGACGGCGGCGCGCCGTTCGCGCTGGTCAACGGCGACCCCGGGGTGACGATCAAGTCCCTCCTCGGGTACGACCCGAACGAGGCGGTCGCCGCCGCCCGGCCGCACCCGCCCGGGTTCGTCACCAAGGCGATCGGAAACTACGACCCCCGCATGATTACGAAGGGCTAACCGTGAACATCGAATCCCGCCTGGCGAAGCTGGAACAGGACGAGGCCGCGGCCGGCGACACCGGGCCGCTGGTCGTCCGCTACGGCTGCACGCCGGACACCGACCCGAAGCCGGCCGTCCCGCGGAAGGGCGACACCCGCCTCTGCCTCGCGCCGGGGCAGGGATTGCCGGAATGGGCGAAGGGCCGGCCGACGATCTTCCTCCCGGCCGAGACGGGGCCGCACGACTGGCCCGGCGATTAGTGAGCCACGCCCCGGTCGGGTATGGTTGGTACGTCGGTGTGGGGCCGGCGAACGACCGGGGTGTTCTTTCCGCGTTCCTGCACGTCCTGCGTTCCTTCCCCCATCCCCGTTACGATTGAGCCATCGCCCGTCTCGACCCCCGCGAGGCC
This sequence comes from Limnoglobus roseus, assembly GCF_008254045.1. Lineage (GTDB taxonomy): Bacteria > Planctomycetota > Planctomycetia > Gemmatales > Gemmataceae > Limnoglobus > Limnoglobus roseus. The sequence goes on from NZ_CP042425.1 coordinate 6,536,444, forward strand.
CCCGATGCCCGTCGCCCGCTCCGGTTCACGCGCGTTCGCCCTCGACCTGTCCCATGTCCCGGCGTCCCTCGACGACGTCCAACAGCTGCGCACCTACGACCCGAACCACTACGGCATCCGGGAGGCCGTTCGGCTGCGGCACGTGTACGCGACGACGGTCGGCCGGTTCGGGCGGGTCTCGTACCGCGTCCGCCTGCCCGAGTCGCCCCCCGGCGGCCCCGCCGCGTCCGCCGACCTGGCCGGCCGGTTCCACACCGCGTCGACCGCGGGCAAGGCGGCCGTCCGGTTCCTCAAGTGGCGGTATGGCGACGCCTGGGCTCCCGCGGCGCGTCCGCTCACACTCCCGGACGTGGACGCCTTCGACGACGAAGTGCGCAACGGCCGACCGCCGGTGTGGGTCGGCCGCATCTGGGTCGCCGGGGTGCCGGAGTTGGTGTTCGCCGACCGACGGGGGGAGTTGGGGTTCGCGTCGCGCGACGAGGCGAAAGCCGCGGCGGTGCGCATCGTGCAGGGGCAGCTCGGGGCCGACTGGCGGTTGTACCTGGGGCGGTACCGGCGGCCGTGGGCCGACCCGATGCCGGCGGGTCGGTTGCGCATCCCGGACGTGGTGCGTGAGGAAGTCGGGGCGGCGGCAGGTTCTTGAAGGAGGAGATCGCGAATACCCTAAGTCGGGTAGAGGATATTCCCGGAAGTGCTGAAACCGTAGAGAGTTCCGCGATTAAAGTCCGCCCGGTGTACGCTATATCCAGTGGAGATACCAGGGTGGTGAAAGGGTGTCGCCAATAGCGACACCCTTGGCGGAAAGTGCTGGTAGCAAAAGGCTTTGGCCGAGCATTTTACTGACGTCAGTAAGTTTCGCCGCGGGTGCTTGAAGCAGGTGATCTCGTTCATTCCGATCGCCCGCTGGGCCGAGCAACTCCAACGGTTGGAGATGCTCTAGGTTGAAACGGTTTCAACCTGAACGCGCCGCGGGTATTTTATGGGAACGCATAAAATACCCGGTCACCATCTCGGCTCACGTCGCTGACGAACAAAGGGTGTATCTACTGGATACACCCTTACCCAGGTCAATCGCGTCCGGGTTGTTCAGGTGCGGTGCCGTGTTCCGTCAACGGCGGCTTTTCGCACGACCCTCGACGCTCGCGATCACGGAGTAGGGCTGCTGCCGCTAGAAAGGCTTCCTCGGAGTACTGCTCGCGGTCGTTCGCTTCCAGCATCTGGCGCAGTTCTTCCGAGGACTTGCCTTCCAAATTTTTCTTGATCGATTCGAACAGCACAAAGTTACTCTGGCCGCCCACGGGCGACCCCAACCCGAGTGGCTTCGCGGCCAGACGGCACAAGCCCGCGACAACCAGAGCCGTCCCAACGAAAACGCATCCGGGCGGCCACCGGTACCAAAAGGGCGGGCTGAGGTCGGATTCGCTCACCCCCAGCAACTCGGCCGCCTTGGCCGAGGAGATGGCGTCGTACTTGTCCCTGTCGTAGACGCAGTACGTGCCCTCGGACGTCCAAAGGTCGATCCAGAAGAGCCCGAAGTAGTGGTACTTGTACCCAATGCCGTTGCTCTTGTGGAACAGCCGCACCTGATCGAGTGGGGTTCCGACGTGGTTGATTGTCTCGCCCCACGTGACAACCACTACCCCTTTCGCGCTTACCTCGGAGGTTAACATCAGTGCGAGGGCCAAGGACATGCCGACGAACGTCGGGACGGGGCGGATCGTCATCACCCACTTCACTTTCTCGCTCGTGGCGTCGCCCGGTCGCTCACGGTCACCGCGCCGCCGCAGGGATGCCTTGACGACAGTTGTATCCGACGGTACGCCCGCACTTCAGTTTCATTCGCCCGAGGTGATCCATGCGCCGCCCCGCCCGCTTCGCGCCTCTCCTCGTCGCGCTCGTCTTGGCCCTGCTCGCCGGGTGCCGCCACCAAGGCTCCGGGCCGGGCGGGAGTTGGCACCTGTGAGGATGATGTGGGCGACGGGGGAGGGACAGGCTTGGGACAGGGGGAGGGACAGGTTCATGCTCACCCCTGTCCCTCCCTTGAGGTGCCTAGATTTCAAGCATTAACGTCATCAATCTTGAAGGGGAGGGACAGGAGGGACAGGCATCTTCCCTCCCTGGAGGTAAAGAGAAAAAGAGAAAGGTATCATGCGGCCTTGTGGATGGGCAAAGCGGGGGCCTTCGTCTGGGGCTTTTGCGATTCCACAAGGGTAATGATGGCGGCTTGGACGTGGTCCGGCAGAGACGGCCAGGCTTCGACGACCCGTGACAACTTGGTACATGTGGGGGTACATGTGACCGGGTCAAAGTCGTGTTTCCGCTTGGAATTCAAGGGAAACGCGAGTATGCCCTTCCCCCTTCTAAGCGGCAGGTTGTGAGTTCGAGCCTCACCGGATGTACTTCTCGCAGGTCATTGCAATTCGTCACTTCTCGTTACAAACCCCTAGAAAACTAACCGTTCTCAATCTGATCCGTTTCACCCGGAGAAATTGCTTCCGTCGCCGGTCGTCGCATACTTTCGCCCGTCTTCGCTAAAAAGTGGTGCAAGCCGGGGTGCAAACCAAAAGCTCACGAGTGCAAGCAACGTCTCGGCCGTCCGCTCCAAGTCGGGCCGCGTCATCCCCGAGAATGGCCCACTCGTCTGCCCTGCTCCCGGCAGCGGCAACCGGGCGACCGCGTCGGCCTTCTCCTTCATCTCCGTGTGGCTGTAGCGCCGATCGTCAGCGTGGGCGTCGAGTGACGGGCCAACTCCTGAACGACCTTTACCGGCGCGGTGCGGGCCAACAGAGACGTGTAGCTATGGCGAATGGAGTGGAAGTCGGCCCGCTCCTCACTTCGATCAGCACGCCCGCGGCCGCCGTGTCGCGGTGAATCATCACCGCGGCCTTCTCCCACCACAGCCCCGGCCAAATGCGAGCGTCGGCGGGCTTGTCGGTGACCTCAGCGACCGCGATTGGGCCCTCCTGGCTCCCTTCTTCCCCGCCGCCCCGGCCCACCGGGGCGGCCAGTAGAAGGACCACCGTACGATGCTCAGCGGCGTCTTCCATCGCCTTCGGACGGGTTGCCCGTGGCGGGACTTGCCCGGCCGATCCGGGCCGTGGCAGAACGTGTACGAGCGGTTCGCCTCCCTTCGCGCGTCCGGCCGACTGGCCGACATCCTGGCGGCCCTGCAACTGCGGCTGAACGCGGCCGGGCGGATCGACCACGCCCTGTACTGTGTGGACGGGACGAACGGCCGGGCCGTCATCCCCCGTCGCAAGGACGAGCGGCCGGGCGGCCCGCCGGCGGTTCGATAAGACCTCGTACCGCCGGCGGGCCGGGGTGGAGCAGTCCGTCGGGTGGCTCAAGGAGAACCGGGCGGTCGGCACGCGGTTCGACAACTTGGCCGTCAATTACTTGGCCGGCGTACACCTGGCTATGATCCGACGCTACCTCCGCCTTCTGAACGCTCAGACCGATTCAGCAGACAGCGCCTAACCGCCACAGTCCGTGCCCGGCAACCATTCTGAGCCGGGCGAGCGGGCCGCGACTTGGGAGCCGGCCTGCGCCCGTGGTCAACCCTCACTCTCGACCTGCGGACGGACCGTTCGGGACCAGCAGGCCGATAACTGGGCTGGTCATCGCGGTGGTGGCCAGGGCCATGATGACCATCATGGCGAACAAGGCCGGGCTGAGAACGCCCATATCCAGCCCGATGTTCAGGGCGATCAGTTCCATCAGGCCGCGGGTGTTCATGAGTGCCCCGAGGGCGGCGGCATTCCGCCACGACTGGCCGGTCAGCCGGGCTGCTACCGTCGCCCCGCCGAATTTCCCGGCCGTGGCCACCAGCACGATGGCCCCCACCCACAGCCAGTCCGCACCGGTACTGACCAGTCCGATCTGGGTCCGCATCCCGGTGTACGCGAAGAACGCCGGAAGCAACAGCACCGTGACCGGATCCTTGACCTTGGCGGCGAACTCCCGGGCCAACCGCCCGTCGTGCGGGATGACGGCCCCGAGGAGGAACGCCCCGAACAGGGCGTGGATGCCGATCAACTCGGTCGTCATGGCCGACGCCAAGACGGCGAGAAACGTGCCGGAGACGACCAGCGGGTGGAGCGGACCGGCCGTCGAATCGACCTTCGCGCTCCACCGGGCGACGAGCGGCCGGGCGACTAGGAGCACGAGCGCGACGAACGCCGCCGCTTCGGCGGTGACGGCGACGACCCCGGTCAGCTCGGACTGCGCCACCCCGACGATCAACGCCAGCAAGCACCACGCCGTCACGTCATCCGCGGCGGCACACCCGAGGGCCACGATCCCCAACTCGGTCCGCTCCATCCTGCGGTCGGTGAGGATGCGGGCGAGCACCGGGAAGGCGGTGATGGACATGGCCACGCCCATGAACAAGGCGAAGCTGGCGAACGGCACCCCGGCGGGGGCGAACCCGCGGTACAAGGCCAGTGCGAGGGCCGAGCCGAGGACGAATGGGAGGACGATGCTGGCGTGGGACACGGCGACGGCCGACCGGGCCTGCTTGCGCAGCCGCGCGGCGTTCAACTCCAGGCCGACGAGAAACATGTACAGGACGACGCCAATCGTCGAGACGGCCTTAATGGCGGCGGGCACCTGCCCCTTCGGGTCGGCGGCGGCCGACGGGATGAGCAGGTGCATCGCGTCGGGCCAGACTGCCCCGAGGAGGGACGGCCCGAGCACGATGCCGGCGACCACCTCGCCGATGACCGGCGGCTGGCCGACCCACTGGCAGGCCCAACCGAGGGCCGTGCCGAGCAGGATGACAGCGACCAGGGTGGCCATGACGTGCAGCACCACATCGACCTGCTTGGCGGCGGCGGTTGAAACGGCCGCCGTCGGCCCGGCGAGGTCGGACCCCGTGCGGCAAATGAGGACAACCGCCCCGATGCCCACGGCGAGAAGAGTGACATAAGCCACGGCGCTGAGCCAGGGGCCGGTCCGCGGGGCGGGTAGCGTGTCGATCCGGGACATCGTGACCTCCGGTAGGTGTCTCGGAGACGATATCTGTTCAAACAACTTTTGTCCAGACAGACATTCGGGAATGCCTGATTGGGGTGTAGGTCTGCCCGATGCCCTTCGGGCAGACCTACGTCGATCGGGTGTGGCTGCGCTCGCAGGCGGCTGTCAGCCAGTCACCGCGGTTCGTGAATGGCTGATCAACCGGTCAACGGCCCACCGAGTTCCGATGCTCAGGCGGACCTGGACAGTGGGCCGTTTCAGGGTGATGATGACCCTATGACAACCCTCACCGACCTATCCGTGTTGCTCCGCTTGTGCGAGACGGAGTCGAGTGTGGCGTTATGGGAATCATGGGTGGACACCGCCAAACACTTACTCGATATGTCCACCGACAGGTCACATCTCATCTCACGAGAGACTGCGGCGCGATCGCTAGATGCGTGGTTACGGTACTGGGAACTGTTCGGCCGAGTGCTGTCCCCACCGGCCGTGTGTACCGGCCCTGACGGCGTGCTGACACTGTCATGGGACCGTGGCGAATGGCACATCGCTTGGGAATTTCGACCCGAGATACCGCCTACGTTTTTCTACCGCAATCGGCAAACAGGCGAGGCGAACGTGGGGGAGATTCCGTGGCTGGCTGACCGCCTCGCGGAAGTGAGAGCCGTTCTGTAAGCGACGGTCCCGCACTGTTCGCTCGGCCGCCCGCCACGAGCTCGACGGCCCGCTCCGGCGGCAAGTGGTGAGCGACGGCCTCATAGAAATCGGCCGGCATCTGCGCATTTGCCACGCCAAGAACCTCCACAATGGGAGCGGTTCCACGGCCGTAGCGTAAAGATCATGCCGAGAGGTTGTGTCACAACTTGTTATAGCCTTCGATAGCTGCAACCATTAAATCAGAGGGATCGTTAGAATTCCCCGGGGTGACTCTCGCCATGAACGACCCCAACGAAACCGTTAACTTCCATTCGATCAACACGAGATCATACAACCCCGGTACGACCCCAGCACCCCTTCCGACACGCATCGGGCGCTACCACATCCAACAATTGCTCGGCAGTGGCGGGTTTGGACAGGTGTACCGAGCCCACGACGAGCAACTCGACCGGATCGTGGCTATCAAAGTCCCCCACCCCCATCGCATCACCACACCCGCGGATGTCGATGCCTATCTGGCCGAAGCCCAAATCGTCGCCAGTCTCGACCACACGAATATCGTTCCAGTATACGATGTCGGCACTGCGGACTACTGCCCCTTTTTTATCGTCTCCAAGTACGTGGAAGGCCGCACCCTGGCGAGTCGGACCAACACCGACCGGCTGTCGTTCGCGGAGGCCGCAGGGTTGATCGCTACTGTCGCAGAGGCGCTCCATCACGCCCATCGGAAGCGCATCGTCCACAGGGATATCAAGCCCCGCAACATACTTCTCGATAACGCCGGCCAGCCGTTCGTAGTGGATTTCGGACTCGCCCTCAAGGACGAGCACATCGGTTCTGTTCCGAACTACGCCGGAACCCCCGAGTACATGTCGCCGGAACAAGCCCGCGGCGAGGGGCACCGAGTCGACGGTCGGAGCGACGTCTTCAGCCTCGGTGTCGTCTTTTACGAACTGCTCGCAGGGCGCCGTCCGTTCAGGGCCGAAACGATCTCCGAGTTGTTGGAACACGTCCAGCTGTTAGACCCTTGGCCGCCCCGCCAGTACGACGACTCTGTCCCCAAGGAACTGGAACGAATCTGCCTGAAAGCGATCGCGAAGCGGGCGTCGGACCGGTACACGACCGCGAAGGACATGGCCGACGACCTGCGATACTATTTGGCCGCGGGCGCGTTGGTCTCCTCTCGCACGCCGGTTCCGCAGATCGGTCTCGCTGAACCCGCATCCGGGGCGATTCCCACCTCCAATAGCGGGCCGATCAAGGTTGTACCAAAGGGACTACGGTCGTTCGATGCTCACGACGCCGATTTCTTCCTCGAACTGCTGCCGGGGCCGAGGGACCGGAACGGCTTGCCCGACAGTATCCGATTTTGGCTGAACCGGATCGGAGAACTCGACCCCGACCACACGTTTTCCGTGGGCCTGATCTACGGGCCGTCGGGGTGCGGAAAATCGTCTCTCGTGAAGGCGGGACTGCTGACCCGGTTGCCCGACACTGTAACCGCCGTTTACGTCGAGGCGACCGCCGGGGACACGGAGACGCGGCTGCTAAACGGTCTACGAAAGCGATGCCCTGCGCTGCCCGGGAACCTCGGGTTAACGGAGGCGGTGGCCGCCCTGCGGCGCGGCCAAGGGCTCGCAGAGGGCAAGAAGATACTGATCGTCCTCGACCAGTTCGAGCAGTGGTTACACAAGAGGAAGGACGAGGCGAACCCGGAACTGGTTTCGGCCCTGCGCCACTGTGACGGCAGTCGGGTCCAGTGCATCATCCTCTTAAGGGACGACTTCTGGATGGCGGCGACCCAGTTCATGAACGAGTTGGAAGTCCGCCTCGTGGAGGCTCACAACTCGGCGGCGGTCGAACTCTTCACCCTCCGTCACGCCGAGAAGGTGTTGACCGCGTTCGGCCGCGCCTTCGGGGCGCTGCAAGCGGCCCCCACGGCACCGACAAGCGACCAGAAGAAGTTCCTCAAACTGGCGGTGTCCGGACTGGCTCAGAACGGGAAGGTGATCCCCGTGCGCCTGGCCTTATTCGCGGAAATGATGAAAGATAAGGCCTGGACCCCCGCCACACTCAAGCGCGTGGGCGGGACCGAGGGGATTGGGGCCACGTTCCTCGAGGAGACGTTCAGCGCGGCGACCGCTCCTCCGGAACACCGATACCGCGAAAAGGCGGCCCGGGGCGTCCTGAAAGCGCTGCTCCCGGAAGCAGGCGCGGACATCAAGGGACACATGCGGTCGGACGGCGAACTGCTCGACGCTTCGGGTTACCGGAGCCGCCCAGCCGATTTTGACCACCTGATCCGCATCCTTGATGGCGAACTCCGCCTCATCACGCCGACCGACCCGGAAGGAAGGGACGAAGGTGGGAGGACGGCCGACGAAGAAGAGACTGTTTCGACCGCCGCGAATTCCGTCTCGCCGCCTCTACTCCAACGGTACTACCAACTCACCCACGACTATCTGGTTGTGTCGTTACGGGACTGGCTGACGAGGAAGCAGAAGGAAACCCGCCGGGGTCGGGCCGAGTTGCTGCTGGCAGACCGAGCGGCCCTTTGGAACGACAGACCGGAACGGCGCTATTTGCCCTCGCTCGGGGAGTACCTCAACATTCTGATTTTCACCCAATCAAATGGGTGGTCAGATCCTGAGCGGCGAATGATGACCAGTGCCGGTCAACGGCAAAAGGTTCGTGCGACCTTCGGCGGCCTGATCCTGCTCGGTGTCTTTGCCGCCGTCTTGCTCGGGTACCGACAGTTCTCCGAGGACCGGGCACGGGGACAAGCGCAGGCGCTCGTTGATAAACTCCGCGTCGCCGACGTGAAGGAACTACCCTCGATCCTCGAAGCCTTGAAGGAGCGACCCGAACGGCATGTTCCTCTACTTGAGGTGATCGCCGACAATGAGGGGCGACCCGCCCCCGAGCGATTCCGGGCAGCCCTTGCCTTGGCCGATGGCCCGGCTCCCCACGCGCGTCATCTAATCCGTCTCTCGCTTACGTGTGATCTGGCCCACATCAAGGTCGTCAGCGACAGGATCGCCCCCCACGCCGACGGATACCGAGGCGAACTGTGGGAGGTGGTCGGAGAGAAGAATTTGTCCGCTTCCTCTCGCCTTCGCGCGGCGGTACTCCTCGCGGTCGCAGATCCGAAAGGGGCGCACTGGTCAGAGATCGCCGCGAAGGTGACCGATGCACTGATAACCGCGGCCTCTCTCGACATCGATGGCTGGGCAGAACTGCTCGAACCGGTGCATCGGGATCTCGTGCCGGAACTGCGCGTGCGATTCTTGACGGCTTCATACAGCGACGCGGAGCGGTTGACCTCCGCCCGTGTACTCGCCCGTTACGCGGACGCCGAGACGCTTCGAGAATTAATCTGTGTCTCAACACCGGCCCAGCACACGGTCTTGGTAGACGGGTGTCGGCGCTACAGTCGTGAGATCTGTCAGGGGTGCCGTGACCTCCTCGGTAGCGCACGAAACCCGCAGGACGGGCGGGATCTCGGGCGACGCCGGAACGCGGCGGTCGCGCTGCTCCAACTCGGCCTCCCGAACGACATTGAGGGCCCCCTCTCGGGCTCGACCGATCCGACCCTTCGAACCACATTGATCCTTGAGATGCGGTCATTCGGCAGCCCATCCGAACGACTGGTCGGTGCATTCGACCGGTTCGAAGATCCGGTCGCCCGTCAGGCCGTGCTGCTCGCCCTCGGACGGTACCGCGACGTGGAGTTGCCAAATGAGGCGCGGGCGACTTTTGTTGCGAAATTGGAACGGCTGGCCGAGTCCTCACAACACCCCGCAGAACGCAGTGGCGCGGTGTGGCTACTCCGCAAATGGGGTCAGGAAGCCCGCGTCCAAGCGATTGAGGAGAAACTCGTCCGCTCCTCCCGATCGTCGGACGCCGGGCTGTCGGAACGAGGCTGGTGCTTGACCCCCGAGGGCCACACAATGGTACTCGTCCGCGGGCCCGGATCGCTCGCCGGTGAGGCCGAGCAGGGGGGCGAGAAGCGCACCGCTCACCACGCCCTCGCGGTTGGCGCGCACGAGATCACGATGGAACAGTTCGAGCGGTTTCGGCCGGATGCGAAATTCGCAAATGAAGTGGCCGGTGATCAGAGGTGCCCGGCCAACAAAATCTCGCTCGTCGGCGCGATCCAGTATTGTCGGTGGTTGAGCGAACGGGAGTCGATCCCCGAGGATCAGATGTGCTACCCGCCCGTATCAGAAATCGGACCCCAGCACGCGGTCCTTACGGACGCAACTCGGAGTAAGACCGGTTACCGGTTGCTGACGGATGCCGAGTGGGAACACGCATGCCGTGCCGGTTCGTCGACGACTTGGCTCTGCGGGGAGGTCGAGCAACAACTGGAGGAATTCGCGTGGTTCGCGCGAAACAGTCAGGGGCGCCTCCACACGGTCGGCCAATTGATGCCGAGCCCCTTCGGGCTGTTCGACATCGCAGGGAATGCGGCGGAATGGTGTCACTCCACCCGGGCACCGAAGGAAACCGGGGTCATCTGCGGCAGCTCCTACAACGAACAAGCCCGAGCGCTCCGCTCGGATCTGCGCCAGCCCCTCTCGAACACGGGATACAGTTTCACCGGGTTCCGGATCGCCCGAACGGTCGGGCCCAGCAAGTCCCCGGAGCCGCAGCACCGGCGGGAGAAATAGATGTCAACGTCTCAAAATAGAGACCCATCGCCTTGCCTGTGTCGTCTCGATCCGGTACAAGTCAGCAGAACAACTCCAATCCGTTAAAGTTCATTCCCCGACAGACCTCCCAATCGCCAGGAGTTCAAGAGATGACGGGAGAGCTCGCATTCCTGATCTTGCTCACACTTATTGCCGCCCTCGTGCTCGTGTTTGTTATTCGAATCGACTTCGCCATCCGGGCCATTCTCAACAAACGTCTCCCGGCCATCCTCAGGTTCTTGGATCATAATGCGGAAGAGTTACCGAAATTCGACCACGTCCATGTGTCCGGTTTTATCGGCCTTCGGGTACACGGTGTGTTCATCGTCTGGGAGTGGCGAGCGGGGCGGTGGCATTGTCTTTCTCAGGCCGGCGCCGCAGATCCGGGCGTTCCGCCTTCGTTCTCGGGAGCTTTCGAAGGCGACGTTGCGAAGACCTGGACGCAGTTGACCGAGTCATCGCAATCTTCCACCCGCGCCTCTTCGCCATGAGCACCCATCGCAGCCCGGACTCGTGTCCGCATCGGCGGCCGGCGCTGAAAGTCGGGCCTGATCGATGGGCGTGCGCAACCGTGCTCCAACTACTCGGTGACTTGCCGGCTGGTGGGCTAGTGGAACGGGCTGTTTGCGAGGCGTGTTGCCGGTACGCGCTCCCACCCGGGCCGCGCCTCAATCCGGTGGTCGCTTCGCGCGTGTTTTCGGCCGTCCGCGAACTCAGTTCCCGCGGCCCGGTCAACGCTTCACAGCGAATTGCGTGCGAGCAGTTGACCAGCTTCGCCGTCCGCTGGCTGGCCGACTTGTCCAACGGGCAGCGGGTCATCCCGTACATCGAGGAGGCCGCACGGGCGGCGGTTTGCGATCGGTCCCCTTCCGATCCGGCGCGGCACCCGAAGATCGGGCTGGTCGGACCGCAGGCGGGCTTCGGCCTCGCCCACCTGAACCGGGACGTCGCGGTCCACCTCGGTATCGACCGGTGGCTCGTCGTCGGCCCCAGAAGCCCGGCGAGCGACACGTCGTGTCGAACGGACGTTGTGTCCCACCAGGCGGGTACGGTGGAACTCGAAACGTGGCTCGAAGGGCTCGACGTCGTTCTCTTCGCCGAGCGGCCGTTCTTTCCGGACTTAACGGGCGCGGCCCGACGGGCGGGGGCGCTTGTCGCGTGCGTGCCCATGCTGGAATGGCTTCACCCGGGGATGGAGTGGCTCGGCGAGGTCGATCTGATGATCTGTCCGACCCGCCACGCCGCTCGCGTCCTCGCCGACTGGAAGCAGCGCTACGGGTTCGCCTGGGCGGTGGAGTGTGTCCCCTGGCCGATCGATGTGGACCGGTTCCGATTCCGTCAGCGCCGGTCGTGCGGTCGGTTCGTCTACGTGCACGGGTCCGGCGGAGCGCGGGGCGAACGCGGTGACGGTTCGCACATTAACCGCAAGGGGCTCTCCGTTCTGGTTGAGGCGGCCCGGCGGGTGCCCGAGATCCCGGTGCTGGTGTACGCGCCCTTGCGGGACGTTCCGTCACCTCCCCAGAACGTGTCCGTTTGCCGGCCTCCAAAGAACAATGCTCAGTTGTTCGACGAGGGAGACGTGTGCGTCCAGCCGAGCCACTGGGAAGGGCTGGGTTTGCCGCTGCTCGAGTGCCAGGCGGCGGGGCTGCCGTTAATCACGACCGATGCCGCACCGATGAACGAACACCGACCGCTGGCGGTCATCCCGTGCACCTCGGAGGCAGTACAACTCGGTCCGGACCTCTTCACCAGCGCGGCGGTGATCGACCCCGTTGACCTCGCAGATGTGTTGCGCTCGGTTCACCGGCAAAACATCGCGAGTCACAGTTCCGCGGCGCGACACTTTGTCGAATCCGAGCACGCCTGGAAGACGGCCGCGCCCGAGATCCTTCGGTTCGTCGGAACGTCGAGGAAGCCCGTCGGTTGAGGGGCACCACCGACCCCGATACCCCGGCACGTGGTCCATCGTTCTCGCGACCAATGGAAGACCGATGCCCAGAAAGGCTCTCCTGACGCTCCCAACGGCGGACACCTGCCGGTGGCAGATCACGACCAACGACTCGCGGGCTTGTGGCCTGGTCGCGGCCGTTCTCGAGGTCGGCCCGAGCATTACGGCTCCCCTGAGCGCCGACGTTTGTGAGGCGTGCTGTCGGAGTTTCCCGCCTTCGCCGGAGCAGTTGAATCCGGTGGTAGCGAGCCTCTTGTACACCGCATCGGGCCGCGTACTCGCGGACGGCACGATCCCGGCGGACGGTGTCGAAAAGGCACGTCAGGTCCGTGAGCGTGCGCTCCGTTCGTTGAACGTGGCTCACCCCGACTCCCGTCGGATTACGCCGGCGCGGGAGACGATACCGTGCCATTGGCTCGGCACCGCCGTGACAGCAAGTGACGGGCCGGTTGATAAAACCGTGACCCACCGGTGTCGGCACCCTCGGCACGAATGGGCTTCACCTTCGATCTGCAAGATGTGTCACGACTGGGCGATTCGACCCAGCGTTTCCCGACCCCTGACGCTCGACGAGATTGTGCCGCCCCCTGAGCGGCTTTGCGGTCCCGCGGTTCGGAAATGGGGGGTCGGCATTACAACTTCCCCGCGACGGCAGCCAACCCTCGAGATGTGCTTGGACGGGGTGGTGCGTGCGGGGTGGGAGGAGCCGCTCTTGTTCCTCGACGGTACGGTTCGCATCCCGGACCGCTACGCCGATCTGCCGGTCACTTGGCGCGAGAACGGGATCGGGGCTTGGCCGGCGTGGTACCTTGCTATGGCCGAGTTGTGCTTCCAGCGGCCGGACGCAGACGCTTACGTGATCCTCCAGGACGATGTCCTCCTACACGACCGTGGACCGCTGCGGGAATACCTGGAGCGGGTTCTGTGGCCGGGTGATCGGCCTGGGGTGATCAGCCTCTTCTACACGGGAATCGACGCGCGACACGGTTGGAGCCGAACGGGCTGGCACTGGGGCGCTCAGGGCTTCGTCTTCCCTCCCGGGGTCGCCCGGGCAATGCTCGCGGACGCCGACCTGTCCCGGACCTGGCTGGCGACCGCGGGCGGCCCACACAGCCCGATCCCGGAGCGGATCCACGAGTGGGTTGTGCGTGCGGGTGTCGACGTCTGGTTCGCCAACCCGAGCCTTTCGCAGCACGCTGGGAACGCCAGCACGATCTGGTCCGAGGCGCACATCTCGGGGGGGCGGAAGGCCCACTGGTTCAGTGGGAGCATCGACACCGAATTCGCCGCCGAGGAGAACTTTGCCGCGTTCCCGGAGGAACAGTTCCCCTGCGCCGCGCGGGATCAGAGCGGGTACCAGGATCGTGTCGATCGTGGTCGGGAGCGGATGGCCGGGCACTCGGTCGTCATCTGCGGCCTTTGCCGGAACGTCCGCCACTTCCTGCCTCGCACCGCCGCACGGGTCGAAAAGCTCGGCAGCATGTTCCGGGATTACCGGGCGATCTTCTTCGAGAACGACTCCGAGGATGCGTCGCCAGAGTTCCTCCGCGACTGGGCATCGGTCAACCCTCGTGTCGAGTTCATCAGCGAGAAACTCGGGGTTCGGCAGTACCCGGCGACCCGGGATCTCCGCCGGGCGGCCTGGCTCGCCAAGTGCCGGAACCGGTACCGCGAGCGTTTCGCCCAAGCCTACGCCGACTACGACTACGTGATCGTCCTGGACACCGATCTCATGGGTGGTTGGAGCTACGAGGGAATCGCCCACACGTTCGGCCACGAGAGCTGGGACTTCGTCGGCTCCTATGGACTGCTCGGGCGGGTCCCGCGGAGGGCGGACGAGTTCCCGTACGTTCACTTCGACACCTGGGCTTTCCACCCGGCCAAAGGTACCGCGGCGCGACAACTGACCAACTTTGCGGACCTGCGCTTGCACCGCGGCGACCCGCTGCTGCCGGTCGAATCCTGTTTCGGCGGGCTGGGTGTCTATCGGTCGGCGTGCCTGCTCGAATGCGCCTATGCGAGCGACACCGGTGTGGAACACACGGGGCTCCACGATCGCATGAAACGGGCCGGCTTCGACAGGCTATTTCTGAATCCGAGTCAGGTAGTCCTTTATTCGCCGGGTTACTAGCACCGCGAGGTCGCGTGAAGAAAGTCATCGTCGTCACCTTGTTCAAGCGCCCGACCTACACGTCGCGGGTGCTGGACTGGCTCGGGCAGTGCCACGGGGTCGAGGAGTACTCGATCCTGTTGCACATCGAACCCGGATGCCACCCGGTTCTTGACCTCGCGCAAGAATTCCCGCACCCGGGCAAGGTCGTTGTCGAGAACAGGGCTCTTCTCGGGTGTACCCGCAACATCTACGAGAGTTTGGATCACGGATTCAGGCACGCGGACTTTGTCATCCACTTTGAGGACGATGTCGCGCCGGCCCGTGATTGTTTGCGATACTTCGAATGGGCCCGGAACCGCTTCGAGGGGGAGAAAGACGTTTTCACAGTGTCGGCCTATCAAAAATCGCAGGTCGGGCCGGACCGCTACTACTCCGCGCGGCGGGTCCGGTGGTTCAACTCTTGGGGCTGGGGCACCTGGCACGACCGCTGGCTCGAACTGCGGGAGAACTGGCCGTTTGGCGCGTCGTATTCCTGGGACATCGGGGCCAACCGGCTCCGCGGAGACCGGTGTCAGATCCAGCCGGACCTCGCAAGGTCGCAGAACATCGGGGCCGAGGACGGTGCCCACTGTCCCAGCCCGGAATGGCACCGCGACAACCACTGGAATGAGTTCGGAGCTTGGTCCGTGCCGCTCGACCCGATCGCCAAATTCACCCTGGCGAGCGAGGAAGAATAATCCGTTCACCGTATTTGTCCCGCCCGTCTCGCCGGGACTGTCGCATCCCTGATGCTGAGGAGTTTCGTCAGCATCAAATACGGCGTAGTTCCTCCAAGCCTGTCCCGGCATGCAGGTCATCACGATCAAGATCTGGAACGGCAGCCCCAAACACGATATCGGTCCCATGTTGCGCGCGTTCCTCCCGACCCTCATCAGACGTTTCAAAAGAACCTGGGATACACCGTCATCGGCTCCACGTCATCGATACCGGCAGTACGGAACTCGGTACTCCGTCCTTGATCAAGGCACCTTGGTCGGTAAACTCGTCAAGACCAATCAGCGTCTGGGGCCGGCAAGTCGGTTCTGAATCGAGACCCGATTGAGGTGATTTGCCCGCGTTACTCGAAGAGGAGACGCACCAATGAGCGCCCGGCATTACCTCATCTTGATTCTGGTGTTTCTGTCCATCAATGTTCCCATCCGGGGGCAGGAACCCGACTTCGAGTTCGAAAAACGCCTATCGCTCGCTACCGAAGCTCGTCAGGCCGAGTTCGCGAAACTTCTTAAAACTGCCCCTCTCAACGTCCGGATTCTGGACCAACGTCCTCTCCAGCTTCCGGACGTGAAGGACACTTTTACCCTATATAAAATATCGGATACTAAGACAAAAACATTAATACGTATTGTCGCTGACGACGGCGGCAAGATTGTGCCGTATGAGGAGTTCGCCGCACAAAATCGCGAGGAGCATTTCAAGAAGCACGGTTGTATGCAACTCGCCCTGTCACGTCTCGTGCAGCGCGCCGCGAAAGATACATCCATTCCCGTACTCGTCCAAATGGACGTACCAGGTATCTCCCCCGACCTGGGCCGGAGGGAGGACGACAAGCCCGTAGCCGACCGCAAAACCATCGAGACGAAAAAGACGACCCAGGAAGAAGAAACTCTGAAGCTGCTGACCCAGTTGTTGCGCAGACTGGATGCCGCGCTGCCCGAAGGCCGGTTCCAGTCCGGGCCGTTTGTCGCCACCCGGTTGCCGGCGGGTGTGATTGACCGGCTCTCGCGGCAGAAAGGGGTACTGTTCGTTGGTATGGATCAGGAAAAGCCGGTGTTCGATTATCCGAGCGTTGCTCAGTCTCTCCCCACAACGAGGACCCAACTGGTTCATGCCCTAGGGGCCAAGGGACAGGGAGTGAAAATCGCGGTGCTAGAGCCGAGAATGTTGACCATCGACAGTTCCTGTTTTCGGATCTCCGCTATCCAGGATCCTCTGGCCATCCCCTTTGGGCACACCACTCTAAGCGTGGGTATGATCGGCAACAGGTACAAGGACGGCCGCTACGACGGCCCCTGGCAGGGGTATGCTCCGGACGCCGAGGTGGTGTTGGCGAACGATGGCAGTTACCAGAAGGCCTACGAATGGGCACGGTCGAATGGGTTGAACGTCCTTACCATGAGCTGGCACTTCCCCTCCGAGGAAACGAACGGAGATCTCCACTCTCGCGATGTTTACTTCGATTACTGGGCCGTCCGGGATCCGTTCCCCAGCATCTTTACCTCAGCCGGAAACGAGGCCGCTGCTAGTGCTTTTGCATCCGGAAAGGGTTATCACTTCTTCGGTGTGGGCGACGTTCGGAACGACGGAGACGGCAACCGGGCGAACGATACGATCACGAGTTCCAGCAGTTGGCGGAACCCGACGAGCGGGCGGGAGGTTCCTGCGATCGCAGCCCCGGGAACCGCCCACGAACTACTCGGCGGGATTCACACCGGTACGAGCGCCGCGACCCCCGCGGCAGCGGCTATTGCGGCGGTGCTGATGTGCGACAGACCGCAATTGAAGGTGTGGCCCGAGGGCGTTCGTGCGATCCTGCTGGCGACGGCCAACTACCAAGGCAGCGATGGGGCAGACTGGTCCCCCCTCTCGGACGGGAAAGATGGCACGGGGCTGATTAACGCACAGTACGCCCATCGGACCGCGAAGCGCCGCGAGAAGGGGACTCAACTCCAGTACCGTGCCCACGACTACGGCGAAATCACCGCAGCGCAGTTCCAAGACGGGTTCTTCAAAAAAACTTGGAAGGCTCACCACAACATCGTCGGCTCTCGCATGCGGATCGCTTTCACTTGGAACAAAGGGGAAAATTGTTCTCCCGCGGGGGAACTGGACTCCGATCTGGACCTCATGGTATTCGACCCGGATATGAACGAAGTCGCGTCCTCCATGAGTTCGGTCAACAATTACGAGTTCGTGGAGTTCATGCCAACGAGGGTAGGGAGTTACACCATCAAGATTTGCGGCACGGCAGTTCCGGCCAATTTCAAGAGCTATTTCGGAGTGGCCTGGACGGCCCATTCGAACATCGATCCGTAAACCCCGTGACGGTTAGCCGAGCGGTCCCGGTCCAATTACCCCGCCTTCACTTGGCCGCCGTGAACGACTTGAGTTGGCGGGACGCCGTGACCTTGTCCTTGTCCTTCCTCACGACTTTGACTTCGCCCACGCCCGCCGCATACCACCGCGTGCAGACGGTGACCGGGTCCGCCGAGAAGGTCTGCACCACCGGGATCGCCCGGACCTTCCCGATCGGAACCTCGACGGCCTCTTCCTTCCCCACCTCGCAGGTAGCGGTTCCGTCCCCCCGCAGCACTTTGAACGTCCACGACTCGCCCGCCTTCGCCGGCAACTTTAGCACGGGCTCTGGCTCCTCGAAATCGGTCCCGCCACCGTTCAGGCGCGTGACGCCCGCCGGGCTGACGAGGTACTCGACCGCCTGGGTCACCCGGTGGGAGGCCGGGAACCACTCGACCCGCACCCGGTATCCGCTGTCCGTCTCCTGGACCTTCGTGACCTCGTAGGACTGCTCGCTCTTCGCACCGTTCGCGTCCGTCCTTTCTTCCAGCCACTTCGTGCCGACGTTCGTGGGGAAGTATAGTTCCGCCTTTTTGTCGGCCCCCTTCGGTGGTGGGGCAGCAATCACGGCCATCGGAACAGCCGCGAGCAAGACAAGTAGTGAGCGGTACATGGCGAGCCTCGCGAGGGTGGTATCAGCCCCCTTGACGCTACCCGCCGGCCAGGGCGAGGGCAAGGACGATGTTCGGTCACGCCGCCAGTGGAAGTGCGGCGGGCGGTGGAAAAGATCTGCCGACGGTGCGGCTCAGGCGGTCGCCACCGGACAGGAGATTCACTCGCCCCCACGATCAACGTCGGAACGGGCGGCCATCGTTTAATCCGATGGCTCGACCCACTCGGTGTGAACCGCGATCTGCCGCCTTGCCGCTGCATCCTGGAGCGTCTCGAAGAGTTGTTCTCGGCGGCGGCAGTTGATCGGGGAGACCACGATTTCACCGGCCGCGGTGACGACCGTCACCTTGTACGGTGACGCCGTCCCCTTCACTCGGGTGACGACGACTTCCCGAACCTCAGACCACGCCGCTTCGTCAACCGACCAGGCGCGGACTTGTACCACGCCTCCCGGGCACACGCTCAGTCGCCACTTCCGGAGTCGGAAAATCCAATACGCGAAGCCCGTCCCCGCCAGGCCGAGACCCACGATCAGGAACCGAGAGGTCGGCTGAACACCTTCTGCGGTCAGGGTCGCCGCGAAGCACACTGCCGCGAGGGTGAGGCCGACCATCATCCCGGCCGCCGTTTGTCCCGGCCCGGACGTGAACACCGCCTCGGGCTCGCCGAAGCGAGAGTTGGATACGTCCGCGAGTCGGCGGTCAGAGTCACTCATCGGGGCACGTTGTCATTCCCAGGGGCGGATTCCATCGCGTTCCTGTCCGGCGGCTGTTGCAGGATAAACGCTCGGACGAACGGGGTCAACTTCCGCTCCTCGGTCAACGTGAGACCCGCCCAGGAATATGAACCTTCCGTAATCGTGCCGAACGCGGGAGGCCTATCGAGACGGTCAGGGGGGACCAGCGTTACGTCACCACCACCGTCACCATCATCGAAGTGGAAGTTCTGGAAGTATAAAGCTGCGTTGTGACATCTCTGTCGCCGTAAGCCGGGCGTGTATCGACCGCTCGGAGGCGTGTCACGGGAACAGGTCATGTGGCACGGTGCCCGAACTCGTCGTGAGGTAGAGAATCGCAGTCAGCGTCAGTATCGAGGCGACCGTTCCGATGAGCACGCACGCCGACGCCCGCTCCACCCCCACGTTGTACTGCGTCGAGATGACGAAGATATTCAGGGCCGGTGGCAGCGCGGCCATCACGATCGCCGCATAGGTCCAGTCCCGTCCGAAGTCGCCAACGGCCGACAGCACGACCCACACCAGCAACGGGTGCAGGACCAGTTTGATGAACACGAGGGCGGGCACCTCGCCCGGAACCCGGCCCAACGGCCGCAGGGCGACGGTCACGCCGAGCAGGAACAAGGCACACGGTGCCGCCGCGCCGGACAGCCAGGTGACCATCTGGTTCGCCGCCGCCGGGAGCTGAACGTGGAGGACGCTCGCGGCAACGCCGATCGCGGTGGCCACGTTGAACGGGTGCGTCACGACCCGCCACACGATCCGGCGGACGGTGACCGCCATGCTCGCCTTTTCTCGCCCGGCGAACGCCATGAGCAGCGGAACGAGGGAAAACAGCAACAGGTTGTCGAACACGAAGATCAGGACCACCGGGGCGCTCGCCGCCGCCCCGATGGCCGACAGGACGAGCGGCGGCCCCATGTACCCGATGTTCGAGTACGACCCGGCCACGCCCTGCATCACCGCCTGCGGCAATTCCCGCGTGTACCGCCATCCGACCGCTAGCGACAGGCAGAACACCGTGAAAGTCGTGAACGTCGTCGCCCCGATGAACGGCCAGTTCGTCAGTTGATCGAGCGGCTTGTCCGCGATCAGACGGAAGAACAGACACGGCAAAGACACGTAGATGATGAAGAACTGCATCCACGCAAGCCCGCCCTCGGGCTGCTTCACGACCTTGCCGCAGAAGAATCCGAGGCCGATCAGACCGAAGAACGGGGCGAGCAGGTTGAGCAGACCGAGCAACTCGGCCATCGGGATCTCCGGAGCGTGCCGGTGAAACCGGGTCGTCATTTTTTACGTAGGCCCAAGACGCGAGGCCATGAGCTTCCCGTACCTTCGCCTGTCGCAATCGCGAACGAATCCTGTAATTGGAAGGAATGCCTATCGCCGGACTATTAGAATCGACTCAAGCGCCGATCTGATTCACTTGGAAGCAGTACCTTCCTTCCTCACCACCCTCCGGAGGTTGGTGATGACGACCGGCGTCCCCTTCTTCGTCAAGAACTCTTCCGGTCGGGACACGCTCTTCCCGTCACCGTTCATGCACATCTTCAACGTGTCGCCGTCAAGGGCGTAGATACCCCGGAAGGTCACCTTACCCTCATTGTCGTAGATCGTGATGTGTTTCGGGTTTTGTGTCTCGTCCAACTCGAACCGCAGGTTGCTGTACCCGACGGTCCCCGTCCTGTCTGCGTTGAAGAACATCTCTCCCGAAAATACGGGCCTTGCCAGGAAGCCCAACAGCGACCAGTCGCCCCGCTTGATGACCTTGCCGGCCATCTCGACGGACGTCATTTGCCAGTTGCCCTGAAGCCTGCTCGTGTCGGAATCGGGCGGCACTTCGACAGCGACTTTCTCGGCGGCCGGTGGCTGATCCCCCGTCGGGGGTCGCCCGGCCGTCGTGCAGCCGACGCAGGCCCCTGCTACGAGCAACGATGCGACCTTGATCGTGGATGGCATCATGGCGATCCTGCCGAGAGTTCCTGGGCGTTTAGTCGTACCGATGTACCGAGAAGGGCGGAAGTCAGCAATGCCAGCCGCGATTTGCTGCGAGCCGAACCGCTGATTGCCGATTGCCCCGATCTGGGCTTCACCTGCTTTGGTCCACGGAAGAGGCAAACGTTGACATGCGGGCGTCACGCCGAATTCGCGAACGGTTCGGAACCCGGCAGGGCCGTTTCAGATCGCTTGGCCAGGGCCAGTGAAACCACCGCGCAGACCTCTCCAGTGAGGGCGAGCACAGGTCCGAATACCAAGACTTCGATGATATCTCCTCGTAGGGCTGTGACGTAGGCGGCCAGCAGAAGGCCACTCGCTGCACCCCACGCCGCAAAACGCGAACGCGACACGCGGTCAATACGCTGACGCCCCTCAATGACCGTGAGAAACAAGGAAAAGATGATGCCCGTTACGATGCCGTACTTGTTTAGCGGGTCAACTCGTTGGGTCTCGTTCGCCGATCGGTTACTCGGATAGCCGTCTCTGCCATTTGATGCCCTTTACTAGCAGGCGTGTCTTGATGGCCTCGTCCCAAACCACGGTGAAGCCGGCCGTCTCCAAGGCTCGCTTGATCCGTCGGCCTATTTCGATGCCTTTCTCGTCGTCGCCGCGGATATCGCCATAGGTAAGATGAAGATCACCGTTCTCCATGACCCGCTCCAGATCCTGACCGTGGTAGAAGCAGTAGCCGCCGATGCCCGACTGCTCACCACCAGCCTCGTGGTAGAACTGAGTCACATCGTCTAGGCCGTTGTCCTGGGTATAGCCCGCGTTCTGCAACGCCAGAATGCCTTGCTGCTCCAACAACTCAAAGACTTGATCCAAGCGGTCACAGTCAGTGATGGCTGGCCAGGCCAGCTCGTCCGCACGCTTCTTGCGGAACTCCTCTTCGATGCGAGCTCGGAGCCAGCCGTGATCAAGCTCACCCGGGCTGAGCACAGCCTCGTCGATCATCTCGACGATCCCGTCGGCATCGTAAAAACCCGACCACACGAATTGGCGGACGGATTCAACCGCGACTGCTTCCTTATCCATTCCGGCTCCGCTTCGCTCCTGGTTCTTCTTGGCCGCCACGCACGTACCAACGGCTCTCCCGTTGGTCACCTGTTGGCGACTAATGGACACGACTTCCTTCTCTCCCGCTCACGCATTCTTTCTCCGGCAATCGCATCTGGCCTTCCTCCGTTTCCGGTGCTCGTTCATCACCCGAACAGCGGCGGGCGTGTCAGGAGCCGGTTGCCGAACCAGCGTAACGTCTGGCTGATGTGGTCCACGACCGAGAGCGTCTGGCGGCGGCACGTCTCGAACACGGACATCAGTACGCCCTGCGCCTGCGCACCTGCCGCCGTCCGGTTCCCACCCCAGACCTTACGATTCACTACCGCCGGGCGGATCGCCTGCTCGGCCTTCCAGTTCGTCGGCTCGATCCGCGGGTCGAACACGAACGCGAACCACTGCTCGAAGTGGTTCCGCAGGTGCCGCGCCAGAGTAGCGTACTCCGGCACCGCCCGCGGTCGGCGCACCAGATCCAGCAGGCGGTCGTCGAACGACACCCGATGCGCGTCGAGTTGGTTGTCGGTCCACGTCCCCGGCACGTACCCGTTCCGCCAGTGGATCGCCTCGGTGAACAGCGCGATCACCTGCCGCGGGAAGCGAACGGCCCCGCGGGTGGCGGTCGCCAGCAGGTCGCGGGCGCGGCGGAGCACGTGGGCCACACATTGCTGATGGATCGCCCCCTCGAACCGCTCGTAGGAGGCGAACCCGTCGTGGCTCAAGACACCCGACCAGTCCGCTCCGATCACCCGCTCCAGGGCGTCGGCACTGCGCTTCGAGTCGATGCCGTACGCGGTGGCACGGTCACCGACCCAGGCGTGGAGCCAGGCCGGGTGCCCTCCGACCCGCCACCCCGTCTCGTCCGCCGCGATCTGCTCGGACGACCGCACGTCGTCGAGGATCAGCGTGTAGTCCGGTTCGAGCCGGGCCGCGGCCCGCAGGTCGATCCGGGCGCTGGCCCCGCGGGTCAGGGTGATGCCGAACAGGGTCCGGAAGGCCGACGCGACCTTCCCGTGCGACAGGCCCATCTGGGTGTGCAGGACCGCGGCCGCGGCCTGGGCGTCGGGGCCGACCTGGCTGGCGGCCGCACCCAGGGCGTCGGATGTCTGGAGCGGGTGCCGGCCCTGGGTGCGCTTGCCGCACCCCTCGCAGTGTCCGACGTGGACGCGGAACTTGCGGATCAGCGGCGTGCGGGGGATCTCGGTCTGATACTGGTCGGCGGTGCCGGTCTCGACGAGGCGGCCCCGACAGTGGGGGCAGGCGTCGGGCAGGTGCGCCTCGTGGCACTCGGCGACCTGCTCGGGCGGGGGCGGCGGACGGTGGCCGTGAGTGCCGTGGGCGTCGCCCGACTTGCGGCCGGGCGGCTTTGGGTCGGGCTTCGGCGGCCCCTTGCGGAACGGGGCGGCCTGTCGCTTGCCGGCGCGGACGGCCTCCTCCAGCTTCCGGGTCAACTCGGCGACCTGGGCTTCGAGTTCGGCGACACGCTTGAGGAGATCCCGACAGCGGGGACACGCAGGCTCGTCCATGCCGCGATACTACCAGATCAGCCCGCGTTCGACTGCCCTGGGGCCGGATGGGGCGCTAAACAAGTACACGATGCCGAACGGCGCGAGCAAGAGCGGAAACGGGAGATCCGAGTTGAAACCGGGCACTCGTGCCACCAGACCGCCCGCAGCACCCCAAACTGCTCCCCATGCGAGACTCATTCCAATAACCCCTTGGATGCGGCGGCCAGCGCTCTTCATGACTCTCTCCTGACTGCCCCTTCGGAAGTGCCTTCCTCAAGCGAATGCTCGAATGAAAAACACTTTGCACAACAAAGTATCCAACAGATACGCCGGGGTCAAGAGCACCTCATCACGGATCGGAATCGCGGAACCAGAGGTTGAGGGCCCCATTGCCGTCGATGGGAGGACATAGACTTCCTCGATCGGGAAATGGAGTACCGGCCGAGCTAGCCCCACCCGCTGAGTCGTCGCCGTCGATCACCAGAGGGATGAGGAAGAGTGATCGGGTACGACGACCGGCTCGGGTAAGCACCGAACCACGCCGCACTCGGTGCCGCCCGCCAGCCGGTGCTGGAGCCGCTCCGGAGGGCGGCCGAACACCTCGATTTGTGCCCGGAGTGCGCCGAGAATTCCGTGCGCCACTTGAGGCGTTGAAAGAAGACGGGGCGTGTTAAGGTATTACCGCTCAAGCCAGCAACATTGGGAAGGAGACGCGCCGTGGCAAATCCCAAGAAGCGCGTACCGGAGAATGCCCCCGGCGACTTCTTCGTGGACTCGACCTGCATTAACTGCGACACCTGCCGCCAGATCGCCCCGCAGGTCTTTTGTGAAGCCGAAAGCACTTCTTTCGTGAAGGCTCAACCCAGTGCAGCCGACCGGAGAGTTGCGCTGCGAGCGCTGTTGTCTTGCCCGACGGGTTCCATTGGCGACTTGGGTGACGACGACGTGAAAGCCGTGATGCTGGACTTCCCGCTCGCCGTCGAGGAGCCGGTCTATTACTGCGGGTACAACTCGCCGAAGTCTTACGGCGGCAACAGCTACTTCGTCCGGCACCCGGATGGCAACTGGCTAATTGACTCGCCGAAGTTTATCGCCCCGCTCGTGAAGCGGCTGGAAGAGTTGGGCGGTGTCGCCCACGTTTTCCTGACGCACCGCGACGATGTAGCCGATGCCGACCGGTTTGCCGACCACTTCCACGCCCGCCGCATCATCCACCGCAAAGAGTTGACGTCGCAGCCGAACGCGGAGGTCGTGCTGGACGGCGACGGGCCGTGGGAACTGGCACCCGGCTTCCTCGCGATCTCGACGCCCGGTCACACACAAGGGCACTGCGTCCTGCTGTTTCGGGATCGCTTCCTGTTCGCGGGCGACCACCTGGATTGGGATCGCGATGAGCGGCACCTTGCGGCAATGGAACGGTACTGCTGGCACTCGTGGCCGGAGCAAGTCGAATCGGTGAGTCGGTTAGCTGACTACCGGTTCGAGTGGGTCTTACCCGGCCACAGCCAGACGGTTCACCTCCCGGAAGCCGAGATGCGAGACCAGATCCGGCGGCTGACCAAGAAAATGCGGGCATCGTGAAACCGCGAGTGAAGCAAGGCCCGATGTTGCGACCATCTCCGCAGTCTACATCCCACGGACTTCGTCGAATTTCTCGACCGACCAAGTGAACTACGATGATCGACAATCCACTCCCCGATTACAACGCGACCGGGCAGGACTTCAACAGTCGCGAACACCTCGTGTATTCCGGCCCTCCCATCATTGACATTCACGCGCACGTCACCATGACCCGTCCGGAGGAGAAGGCCGAAGGGGTCTCGAACGCGGCCGAACGAATGCTCGCGACCGCGGCCGAATTCGGGATCGGTCGGACGTACAGCATGTGCCCTCCGCAAGACATCGCGGCCCTCCGCGCGCGACTCGGGGCGGCCATTGCGTTCAACGGTATGATTTCAAAAAAGCCGGACGAACCCGACGACGCCGCGTACCGCACGCTGGATCAGTTCATCCAAGTTGGGATCGAAATCGTCAAGCTCTGGGCGGCTCCGCGGGGTCGGGATCATGGCCTGTTGCTCGACGCGCCGTGGCGGATCGAGTCGCTGAATCGTGCCCGCTCGGCCGGCATCCGTGTCGTCATGGTTCATGTCGGTGATCCCGATGCTTGGTGGAATCACACCTATCAGGACGTGACGAAATTCGGCACGAAGGCCGATCAGTACCTGCCGCTCCGAAAAATGATCGAGATGTTCCCGGACCTGACGTGGATCGGCGCGCACATGGGCGGCGATCCGGAACACCCCGATCATCTCGAACGGTTGTTGGAGGAGTTCCCACAACTTCACTTCGACACCAGCGCGACGAAGTGGCAGGTGCGCGAGGTTTCGCGCCACCGCGACGCCGTTCGGTCGCTCGTGTGCCGCCATCCGGATCGGTTCCTGTTCGGGTCCGATCTGGTCACCGGGCACATGCACGCCCGCGACCACTACGTCAGCCGGTACTGGTGCCAGCGGACCTTATGGGAAAGCGCCTGGACGAGGCCAAGCCCCATCCACGATCCGGACTACGTTCCGGGGGAAGGCGAACAGCCCGGTCCCACGCTGCGCGGGGTGGATCTGCCGAGTGACGTGCTGAACAAGGTCTATTCGGAGAATGCGAGGCGCATCCTGGGGTTGCCTCGCTCGTAGATGTGGTGCACCACATCTACGAGCGCACCACAATCGTCCGACCTTCTCGACAGACCCGGCCGATCGCCAGTCTCCCCTCGGCAATCGACATGTCGAGGACGGTTTGTGGTTCTTGATACGTTTTGTAAGGTTTCGGTCGGGACTCGGTACCCACATCACGCCCGTCGCTTACCGTTTCCCGGAGAAGTTCATGTTTCGTCTCCCGTTGATGGCATTCCTTGGAGTGGCCGCCGTGACGCCGCTCGCGAAGGGCGACGACTGGCCGCAGTGGATGGGACCGAACCGGGATGGCGTGTGGGCCGAAACCGGGGTCGTAGAACAGTTGCCCGCGGGCGGGCCGAAGGAACTCTGGCGAGTGCCGATCGCGGCCGGGTACGCCGGACCCGCCGTGGCCGACGGCAAGGTGTACGTGACCGACCGGGTGCTCGCGACGGGTGCCAAGAACCCGGACGACCCGTTCGACGCCAAGGCGAAAATCGGCAGCACGGAGCGCGTCCAGTGCCTTGACGCCAAGACCGGCCGGCAGGTATGGAAGCACGAGTACGACTGCCCTTACCAGATCAGCTACCCGTCCGGCCCCCGGTGCACGCCCACGGTTCACGCGGGCAAGGTGTATTCGCTCGGCGCGATGGGTGACCTGTACTGCCTCGACGCCGGCACCGGCCAGGTGGTTTGGTCCAAGAACTTCCCGAAGGACTACGCCGCGAAGCCGCCCATGTGGGGGTTCAGCGGCCACCCGCTGGTGTACAAGAACCTGCTCATTTGCCTGGTCGGCGGAGAAGGAAGCGTGGCCGTCGCGTTCGACAAGGAGACTGGCAAGGAGGTTTGGAAGGCTCTGAGCGCGAAGGAGCCCGGGTACGGCCCGCCGACCCTCATCGAGGCCGGCGGCAAGCCGCAGGTACTGATCTGGCACGCGGAGTCGATCAACGGCCTCAACCCGGAGACCGGCGAGAAGTACTGGAGCGTCCCGCTCGCCCCGTCTTACGGCATGTCGATCATGGCCCCGCGGAAGGCCGGCGACCTGCTGTACGTCGGCGGCAACGGCGCGAGCGCGGTGCTGAAACTGGACGCCGAGAAGCCGGGCGCGACGGTCGTATGGCAGGGAGCGATGGCCGACAAGCCGCCGAAAGCGAAGGGGCTGTACCCGATCAACATGACGCCGTTCGTTGACGGCGGCACGATCTACGGGGTGGACCAACCGGGCATGTTCCGGGCCGTCGAACTCGGCACGGGCAAGCGACTGTGGTTCACGCACAAGCCGGTGATCGGCAAGGAGCAGGACGAAGACTTCAAGGGCTCCGGGTCAGGAACGGCGTTCGTGGTGAAGAACGGCGACCGCTACTTCCTGTTCGCCGAGACGGGCGAACTGATCATCGCCAAGTTATCGCGCGAAGGGTACGAAGAATTGAGTCGGGCGAAGCTGCTGGACCCGAGCGGCGGGGCGTTCGGACGGAAGGTGGTATGGACGCACCCAGCGTTCGCGGACAAGTGCGTGTTCGTCCGCAATGATAAAGAGATTGCGTGCTTCTCACTCGCGAAGTGAAGGCTGCACTGCTCAAACGGCGTCTGTTGCAGAACTCTCACTCGTACAACTGGATCCAGGCGGCGGCTTCGCACTGGCGCACGCCAGTCACGAAAAAACCGTCTCCTCGATCCAGTCGAAGATGCGATACTGGGTGTGCCCCCGTCAGGTAATACTCACCCTCGGTGAGACATTGCACACCTTGGAAGACGGCGGCCCACGAATGATTGATTCGGTCCGTTCTACGCCGTTGCCCGTCCTGCTCTCTCGATACAACACAACGAGAACATGACGGTCACAGAGCCGTTCGGTCGATCAGAAGGATTTCCGCATGCGTTTTGCCATCATCGCGTTTCTCGCCGCCGCCTTTGCCGTCCCGACCCGGGCCGAGGAGAAGTCCTTCGACTCGAACGGGGTGAAGATCGCCTATCTCGACGAGGGCGCGGGGGAGGCGGTGGTGCTACTCCACGGGTTCGGCACGTCGGCCGCCGAGATGTGGACCAAGATGCCGTTCGCCACGACGCAGTTCGTGACGGCACTCAAGGGCTACCGCGTACTCGCCCCCGACCACCGCGGCCACGGCAAGAGCGACAAGCCGCACGACCCCAAGCAGTACGGCAAGGCGATGGCCGAGGATGTGGTCCGGCTACTCGATCACGCGAAAGTGAAAAAGGCGCACGTCGTCGGGTATTCGATGGGGGCCATGATCGCCGGGCGGTTATTGGTAGATCACCCGGATCGGCTGCTCAGCGTGACATTCGGCGGTGGTGGGCCGGTGCTTCAGCCGCCCAAAGACGCCGGGCCGATCAAAGACATGATCGAATCCCTGGAAGCGGGTAAGGGCATCGGCCCACTCGTGCTCGCCCTCACGCCTGAGGGGGACGAGAAGCCCACGGCGGAGCAGATCGAGCAGTTCAGCAAATTGCTCCTCAGGGGCAAGGACCCGACGGCCCTCGCCGCCGCCCTCCGCGGATTCGCCGAGCTCGAGGTCACCGATGCGGAGCTAAAGGCGGTGAAGGTGCCGGTCCAGTTCATCCACGGCAGCCGGGAGGTGAAACTCCTGGCGGAAGGGATCGCGGCCGTCAGAAAGCTGCTACCCAAGGCCGAGATCGTCGTGATCAACAAGGGCACGCACGCGGACACGTTTCTGACTGCGGAATTTCGCAAGGCAGTCGTAGGGTTCCTGAAGGCCCACAAGGAATAAGAGTGACACCCGCCCAATGCCCCGGTTCGATGCGGGACTACATCAGCCCCACCCCCTGTTTCGCGGCTTCGGCCAGTGCCCTCAGGAGGTCCGCGGCTTCCACCGGCTTGACTAAGTGGCCGTCGCACCCCGCCGCACTGGACTGCTCCCGGTCGTTCTCCTGACCCCATCCGGTCAGGGCAAGGATGGTGATTCCCTTCCCCCACGGCTGCTCCCGAATGCGGCGGGTGGCGTCCATCCCGTTGAGCCGCGGCATGCCCACGTCCATCAGGATCACGTCCGGGCGGGACGCCTCGGCCGCGGCCACCGCCTCCACGCCGTCGAACGCGGTCCGCACCTCGTGGCCCAACAGCCGGAGCATGTCGGCCATCGACTCTGCCCCGTCCCGGTTGTCGTCCACGACGAGGATTCGGCGGGCCGAAGTGGCGGGCGGAAGTTCGGTGACGGTCGGCCCGTGAAACTCCACCCGTTCGGCCTCGGGAAGAGAAACGGTGAACGTCGTCCCCTGCCCTTCGCCGGCACTGGCCGCGGTCACCGTTCCCCCGTGCATCTCGACGAGGCCCTTTACCAGGGCCAAGCCGATGCCCAGGCCGCCGGTCGCCTTCTCCACCGACCGGTCCACCTGGCTGAACATGTCGAAAATCGCCGGCAGCGATTCCGCCGGGATACCGATGCCGGTGTCGCGGACGGACACGACCACCCGGCCGGCGACCCGCTCGGCCGACAGCCACACGCGGCCGCCCTTCGGCGTGTACTTCGCGCTGTTGGTGAGCAGGTTCGAGAACACCTGGGCCATTCGAGTCAGGTCGGCGTCTAGAACCACCGGGGTCGCGGGCAGGGCCACCGTGAGTTCGTGCCCGGCCGCGTCCAGGGCCGGCCGAGCGGTTTCAACCGCGCTCGCGATCACGTCGGTCAGGGACACCCGCGCCCGCCGGAGTTCCATCTTGTTCCGGTTGATCCGGGAAACGTCGAGCAAGTCGTCGATCAGCCGGACCATGTGCCCAAGTTGGCGGTCCATCATCTCCCG
Organism: Limnoglobus roseus; assembly: GCF_008254045.1. Classification (GTDB taxonomy): domain Bacteria; phylum Planctomycetota; class Planctomycetia; order Gemmatales; family Gemmataceae; genus Limnoglobus; species Limnoglobus roseus. Next base: position 6,566,312 of record NZ_CP042425.1, read on the forward strand.
CGCCTTCGCCGACGCTTCCGGGTTCCCGGCCCCCAATCGCAGAACCTGGAGGCCGTTGCGGATGGGGGCCAGCGGGTTCCGCAATTCGTGCGCGAGGAGGGCGATGAAGTCGTCCTTCTTCCGGTCCTGGTCTCGCAGTTCCTGCTCCATCGCTTGCCGGTCGGTCACGTCGCGGGTGATGCCGGCCACGGCCTCGACCTCCCCGTCCGCCCCGAGGACCGGCATCAAGAGGTAGTCGTAGACGCGGCGGCCGAACGTCCCGGCGAACGGGACCTCGCCCCGGAGCGGCTGCTTCGTCGCCCGCACTTGCTCGATTTCCCGGTCGTGCATCTCGGCGTGCCACGGCTCGTACCCGAGTTCCAGGCAGTTCCGGCCGATTGCCTCGTCCCAGGTCTTCCCCCACATCCGCAGGAGGCCTTCATTCGCGTACAGGAACCGGTGGTCCAACCCCCACACGTAAGCGAGATCCGGCGTGGTCGAGAGGACCGCCTCGTACAGCCGTTTCCGCCGCCGCGCCGCCTCAGCCGTCAGTTGGTCCAGAGCTTCCTCCGCCCGCTTCCGGTCGGTCACGTCGATCACCACCCCAGGGAACCGCACCGGCCGGCCTGTCTCGTCCCGCTCGACCTGACCGCGGGCGTGCACCCACCGCCACCCGCCGGCCCCGTCGGTCACCCGGTAGTCGGCCTCGTATCGGCTTCTGGACTCGACCACCCGCGTTACCCGCTCGCCCACCCAGGCGCGGTCATCCGGATGGATCGAATCCATCAGGCCGGACAGCGGGCCACCGGCGACGGCCGCGGGCGGGACCGAGAAAAGCCGGGCCAGACTCGCATCGCCGTAGAACCGGTCGTTCGGCACGTCCCACGCCCAGGTGCCGATCGCCCCGGCCGCCAGTGCCGCCTCCATCCGGGACCGGATGTCCCGCAGTTCGTCCTCGAACCGCCGCCGGTCGGTCACGTCCTGCACCACCCCGTGGACCCGCAACAGCTTCCCGGCCGGGCCGTACACCCCGCGGCCGTGGGCGGTGACCCACACCGGGTCGCCGTCCGTCCGGTTCAGTCGGTACTCGATGTCGTAGTCCGTCCTCGCGGCGGCCGCGCGGGCGGCCGTCGTCCGTGCCCGATCCCGGTCGTCCGGGTGGATCAGATGGCGCAACTCTTCCCGCCCGTGCGGCACGCCGGGGGCGACTCTGTAAATCTCGCCGGCGCGGGGCGACAAGGTCATCTCGTCCGTCGCCGGGTCCCACTCCCACGTCCCCAAATCGCCCGCGTCCAGCGCCAGCCGGAGTTTCTCGGCCAGTTGGGCCGACTCGGCTTCCGCCCGCTTCCGATCGGTCACGTCGCCGGCCGCCCCGAACCACTCGACGACATTCCCGTGCGGGTCGAGGATCGGGATAGCCCGCGAGAACGTCCACCCGACGGTACCGTCTACCCGGATGACCCGGTGCTCTAACTCGAAGGTCCGTTTCTCGCGAACGGCCGCCGCAACGGCCGCACCGACTCGCCCCCGCTCGTCCGCGGGAATGTACGTGTCGAGCCACGAGCGCGTCGGGTCGGCCGCGTCGGCAATGAACGCCCGGCCGCTCAGGTGCCGCATCTCGGTCCAGTCCGGGTTCATCCGGTACACCACGTCCGAGGTGGCCGTGACCAGCCCGCGGAACCACGCCTCGCTCTCCCGCCGGGCGTCTTCCGCCCGGCGTTGTTCCGTCACGTCGTGGAGGGTGCCGACCCACTCCAGCGTGGTGCCGTCCGGGCCGGAGATGGGGATGCCGCGAGCCTTCACGTTCCGCCACCCGCCCTCCCGCGCGCGAACCCGGTACTCGACGTCGTAAGGTACGCCCGTCGCGATTGCCGATCCCCAGGCCGTCGCCGCGGCCGCACGGTCGTCGGGGTGAACCACATCGAGCCAGGCCGTGTCGGTCCGCCGTTGTTCCTCAAGGGTCTGCCCGGTGAGCGCCTCCCACCACCGCTGAGTGGCCGCGAAGTCACCGTCCGACTCACCCGGCGCCCAGGACCAAACGGCCTGACTCGACGCCTCGACGAGCGCGCGGTATCGGGCCTCGCTCCGCCGCAGGGCCTCCTCGCCTCGTTGGTGATCGACCGGTTTGGTCGCCCCATTTCGGCCCGGGTCGTTCGCGTCGCTCACGGCCACCTCGATCGATCACGGAACGGCGTCTCCCCGAGCCGCCCGCGGCCGGCTGGAATGGGAGGCATTTTACGTGGTGAGCGAAGGATGAGACTACCCCGGATCCGAATTGATCACAGGGGCGGAATTCGCGATCCCGCCGCCGTTGGCAAGTTGAACGTGTGCCGAACGCCTCACGGCGGGTTGGCGGTCTACTACCCCGGCGGGAAGATGTGCTCAATGCCCGAAGGCGTCACGCGAGTCAGCTCCATTGGCTGCACACCGGGCGCTGCCACTTTGAGCTCCGATGGTTGAGGTCTCCGTGCAGCACGAGCGAGCGCACCCAAATCTAACCCCGGGCGAACGGGCCGCGGCTTGGGGGCCGGCCTGCGCCCGTGACCAACCCTCGCCCACTTCGTGGTCATTTGCCGCGCGTCAAGGATTTGAGGGTCATCGTCTGCTCGAAGTCGCCGACCTTGACCACCGACTTCACCAGGCCGACGCCGGGGGCGTACCAGTACTTGTCTGAGAACGGCCCCCGGGCGTTCTTCCGCTTGCCCTCGACCGGGACGGCGTTGAACGTCCCGGCCGGCGTCTCCACGTCTTCCGCCTTGCCGACGGTGTACGTGTAGGTGCGCTGCGCCGCCCCAGCTTCCGGGGTCGGTGAGAACTCCCATTCGTCGCCCGGCATAGCCGGCAACCGGAGTGTCGGCTCCGCGTCGGCCAACTCTTTGCCCCGGCGGGCGACGACCGACACCCCCTTCGCGGAGACGGCCGTCACGGTCACCGTGTCCGCCCGGTCCACGTCCGCGAGATCCCACTCCGTCGTGACCCGCCAGTCGCCGTCCTTCCCCTCGACCTTCGTGACCGTCTCGGTCGACTCGACCTTGCCGGCGTCGGTGGTGACGATGTACACCCGCTTCACCCCCACCTTCGTCGGGAAGTAGAGCCCGGCATCCTTGTCGGCCCCCTTTGGCGGTGGGGCGGCCACGGCCATGGAGACAACGGCGGGTAGGACCACGAGCGTGCGAAACATGGAAGTGGCTCGGTAGGGTGGGGCGGACGTGCAATGTCACGGTACGAGCATGGCCGCGGGAGGCAAGGACGATGTGCGGCCAGCGGTGCGTGGCTGGCTTGGCAGCAGGTCGACGATCGTCCGTTGCTGTCAGAACAAGCCGAGGTACACTTCCCCCATGCCCGCCATTGCCCCGCCGTTACGTTGTGGTTAATTCGAGTCGCGTACGCCCGGAGGGCCTCGCATCGCACGTTCATCTTCCCCATCGTCTCGCTCGCAGGCCTTCAAGACCGGCAACACCGTCCGGTCGTCGACCGTCCCGATCGCCGCGAACCGGTGCTGCGATTCCGCGAACCTCAGAGCCTCACGGAGGAACGGATCGGCCGGATTTGAAGCAACTGACCAAGGTGGTAAATACACCCCGGCTCGGTTTCACATGTCCTAAACATGTACCAACCAGCGATGGCGAGCGGGGGGGAATCGATGGCGATTGAGGGAACACAAGACACCGGCGGTCAGGTTATTGACTCGCCGGAAGTGCTTGACCCGAAGGCAATTGAGGGTGATCGAGGCCCGTCGAGGGCGATTGAAGTGAAAAGCCGCCTCAGAGATTTGAACTCTGGACCCCGGCTTTACGAAAGCCGTGCTCTACCGCTGAGCTAAGGCGGCGCGGTGACTAGTGTCCCGGCACAATTAAGTTATCAACACGAGCGAATGTGACAAGGCGTCTCACTTGCAACGCCACAAACTCGAATCGTCCGAATACCTGGACACCGGATTGCGTGCCCAGGTTCGGCCACCGAAGACTACTTTTTCTCCGGCAACGGCGGGCGTTTGTCGTGGTAGATCGGGTCCTTCGGATTGTCCGACACCTTCCAGACTTGGCCGTCTTTCATGTACATTTTCCGCTGCTCCTCGGCGTTGAATGGGCGGGCACCGACGCGGCCGAAGACGCCGATCTGGTGGCCCGATTCGTCCACCGCCCGGTCACGGTCGAGCGGTTTGCCGACTGACAGAACTTTGCCGTGGTGCGGCACCTTGTACGTCGCGATCAACTTCGGCGTCGGCTTCGGGCTGAAACCGTCGTTGCCGGGTTGCTGCGGCGACGAGAGTTGCACGACCCGCATGCCGTTCTTGCCGTCCGCCACGTAGGCGAACGACGTGTTGTAGGTGATCCCTAACTTGATGTCGCGGACGTCGTCCAGCGCACCGTTGCAGTTGAACACCTGATCGAGTTTCGGCTCCTCGGCGTTGGTGATGTCGAGGATGATCATGCCCCGCTTGCCGCCGGAGACGTAAGCGTAGGTCCGGGCGACGTAGATGTTGTTACAGCCGTCGATGCGGATGAGCGATTTCGGCTTCGGGTGCGCGATGTCCGAGATGTCGAGAATCTTGATCCCCTCCTCGTCCACCACGTATGCGTAGCGGAACTGCGTCTGGATGCTCTTCGGGTGCTTGATGAACTTCTCGTCCACCACGCACTCGACCTTCGGTTCCAGCGGGTTGTCGAGGTTCACCACGACCAGGCCGGCGTCACAGGCGACGTAGGCGTAGTGGCCGATGATGTGGACGTACTGCGCCCCCTTCAGCAAGCCGTCCGGGTTGAACGTCACCTGCCGCTTGAGGTAGTTGTTGATCGGGTTGCCGTCGATCGTCGTGCCAGCCCCGATCAGGATCAGCCCTTCCTCGGCGTCGGCCACGTACAGGAAGCCGAAGATCAGGTGAACGGGCTGCTCCTTGTTGGCCGGGTTCATCTTCCGCGTCGGGTCGACGGCCACGCTCGTCGGGGCCGTGATGTACCGGGCGTTTTTCGTCGGCACGTAGAACTTCTGGCCGACCGGCGACACCGGGGCGGTCGTGATCCGCTCGGCGAACGCCTTGTCGTCGATGAACGCGATGTCGTACACGCGGATGCCGTTCTCGCCGCAGGCCGCGTAGAGGTATTCGCCGCGGGCCTGCACCTGCAAGACTTCGTGCGTCTTGAAAGGCTTGAGCAAGCCGAACGACACGTCGCGGCCGGGGTGCTCGTGGGCATTCTTCAAGAGGCTACCGCCCTCCAGGAACTTGGCGTAGTTGTCCGGGTAGGCCACGCGGTGCAGGTCGCTGCCGACGATCGCCTGCGGCTCGAACTGTTCGGTGAGCGTCACGCCGAATAGCCCTTCCTCGCCGGTCGCGATCCAGCCGATTCGGGTCATGTGGTTGAGGAACTGCGTGCCGTGCATGAGCAGTTGGCCCATGATGGCGTTGTTGTCGTTGTTCGTCGAGACGTGGCAGTCGGTACACTGCTTCGTCTCCCGCCAGCCCTTGCCGCGGACGGTGTGCGGGACGTTCGTGCTGAACGCCGTGCCGCCGTAGCCGTCGGCCGAGATCGTCTGCTGCTGCGAGTAGATCAACTCGCGGTTACCGTTGTAGCTGCTCACGTGGACCGCACACGACGACCGGGCGGGGTTCACCTTGTTGCCGGTCACGTCGCCGTCGCGGGCCAGCATGAAGATGTCCGACCGCAGCGTCTGGAAGCAGTACGACGTGTAGTTCCGCGTCAGGTCGCCATCGGCGTGCAGCAGCGGCATCTTCATGTTCGCCCGTTGCGGCAGGTGGCACCCGAAGCAACTCGGGTTCCACGAACTGTGACAGGCGATGCAACTCATGTTCGAGTTCTGGTGGGCGGCGCACTTTTCGCCGCCTTCCGGCAGGTCGCCCCAGACCATCTCGCCGTTCTCCATGCGCACGGTCTTCGCGAGGGCCGACTTCTCGTTGTACCGCGGGTGGTCGCGGCTGATCGTGTCCTTCGTCTGCACGACCTCCCAGCGAACGCCCTTCTCGACGGACGAGTTCTGGAAGATGCGCTTCTTGCCGCCGGGCAGTTCCTCGACCTCGAACCGCGGCTTGCCGAACGGCGTCCGCATGGCGGCGAGGTTTCGGCCGCGACCGTCGGGGTCGCTGGTGTAGCTCGCCGGGCCGGACGTACGGAGGCTGGCGTAGTCCGACGCCGTACCGTGGCAGTCCACGCACAGGATTTCCGTGGCCCCGCGCACTTCCTGTTGAATGCGGTTGTTGCCGTGCGCGTCCTGCACGAAGTGGCAGTCCGCACAGTGCATCCCTTTCTCCATGTGGATGTCCCGCAGGTGGACCGGCTGGCCGGCTCGCTCCTTGTCGAACACTTCCTCCGCGACCTTCGACTTGATGGCCGTGTCTTGCTTCGTCTTGTGAAAGTCCTTCACCTTCGTCGCGAAGTCGGTCGCGGCCATGAGTTGCTGCGGGGTCGGGTTGGCCACGACGTTGCCGAAGTGGTCGCGGAAGTTACCCACACGGTCCCGCTTGTACACGGCGTTGAACGCCCACCCGTGGCTATGGAAGTCGCCGAACTGGGCCTTCGTCATCTCCGGATTCAACTGGGCCATGTCGGCCGTGAAGTCCGGGTTGCCCATCTTGCTCTTGGCCGCGATCTCGTTCGGGTTGCGCATCAACGACCGCACCAGTTGCTCGGGCGACGGGTTCAACTGCTTATCAGGGTACACCTTGTCCGACTCGCTATCCTCGTCCCACCACATGTAGCCGATGTAGCTGTTCATGACCGTCGTGCCAGGGTGGACGTGGCAGACCATGCACTGGCTCGTCGGGATCGCGTTCGTGAACCGGTGCTCGATCGGGTGGCCCGGTTCGTTCTTGGGGATGGTCGGGTCGGTGTTGGCCGACATGCCGCGGTTGCCGTACTTGGCGTAAGGGCCAGAGTGGACCGGCGAGCGGTCGTTAGCGTAGACGACGTGGCACGACGAACAACCGCTGGAGCGGTAGTCACCGGGGTTGTCGTTCGTGCCGAGGAAGTTCAGCGTCGGGTCGAAGAGGCGCGTCTTGTTGAGGCCGATGAACACCGGGTCGGTCCGGTTGGCCGTGCCGATGCCCCGTTCGCTGAGGCGGGTCCGCGGGCGGCCGGGTTCTTCCTTCAACTCGGGAATGCCGGTGTCCGGGCGGAAGCGGCCGCCCGGTTCGAAGATGCGCAGGATGTTCCCCGGCTGGCTATTTTCGAAGCGCGGCAGCGGGTCGAGGAACGGCAGCACGCCCTTCTTTTCCATTTCCTCTTCCGACGGCGGTGGCCACGTGATCATCCGCACCGGCGCACCGTTCATCGAGTACGCTTCGCCGTAGCGGGCCTTCTTGAAGGGCACCGCCCCGTTGTTGTAAAGTGCGGCTCCCCAGAGCATGCACCCGGTCGTCATGATCTGCTTCCGGTTGACCTGCACTTCCTTCGGGTGACAGCCGGACGTACCGCAACTGATGTGCGCGATGCGGAAGTCGCCGGGGTTCACGAAGCGGATGTACTCCGGGGACTCGTGGTTGAGCAGCGTGTACGACCGCACCGGGTTGGCCGACGACGCCCAGAACTGCGGGAACCGCGAGAGCGGGTGAGCCTTCTCCTTCGTGGTCGCGCAGGCATCGCCGCCGTGACAGTCGGTACAGCCGAGGCGAACCGTGTCCTTGTAGTGCGGGTCGTGGGCCGTCTGGTGACAGACGATGCACCCGCCGCTCTTGGCGGACTTCTGCTCCTCGGTTTGTTCCAGTAACTTCACGCCGTCCAACTCGGGCGGCATCGGGTACGGGTCGGCCGGGTCGGTCGAGTAGTTCGGTTCGCGGGTGTCCTTGGTCCCGTCGCCGTGCGGCAGCAACCGCTCGCGGGCGGCCTTCTTCTCGGCGAGGTCCTGCTGCTTCTTGGCGTAGTCGGCCGTCCTTTTTTGGACATCGTCCACTCGCGGGTCGACCGCGTAACTGACGACGGCGAACGCGACATAAACGAGCACGACGTACTTGATCAGTCGACGAAACGAGAACGAGTTGGCGGCGTCCATGTGCCCTCTCCGCGAGCAGACCGTGTCCGTACCTTCACCTGGAAGGCTGTCACATACCATCGTCAGATGTGGTGTCAACAGATAAGCGCGGTTTTGAGAGATGTGCCGGTTAACCAAAAACGTCGGATCGGGAAGCCTGGACAATCTGGGGCAAATAGACGACCCGCCAGGGAAGATTTCGGCGATTCTCTTCACCCGATCCCGCCCCTGCCATATACTCTGCAATCACCCACCTACCCTCTCGAAGATTCCACTCATGGCACGACTGCTCACCCTCCTCGCGGTGCTTATTTCATCCCCTTTGGCCCGTGCGGCCGATCCGTGGATCGTTCTTCCGGGGCACGAGGGACCGGGCGGGGGTAAGCACATTGTCTTTGTGAGTGGCGACGAGGAATACCGTTCCGAAGAGGCACTGCCGCAACTCGCGAAGATTCTCAGCAAGCACCACGGCTTCACGTGTACCGTCCTCTTCGCGATCGACAAGAAAGACGGCGAGACGATCAACCCCGGGCAAGTGGACAACATCCCCGGTCTTAACGCGCTGGCCACGGCCGACCTGATGGTGATCTTCACCCGGTTCCGCAATCTGCCGGACGATCAGATGAAGCACGTCGTTGATTACATCCACACCGGCAAGCCGGTGGTCGGCCTGCGAACGGCCACCCACGGCTTCAATTTGAAGAACAGCAAGTTTCAGGAATATCACTGGTCGAACAAGGACGGCGGCTTCGGCCGGACGATCCTCGGCGAAACCTGGGTGGCACACCACGGTTCCCACGGCAAGGAAGGCACGCGCGGCCGGTTCGTGAAGGGGCAAGAAACCCATCCGATCCTGAAGGGCATCAAGGACGGCGAAATCTTCGGGCCGACCGACGTGTACACCGTCAAACTCCCGCTCCCCGGCGACAGCCAACCGCTCGTGATGGGCGAAGTCACGGAGACGCTTAAGCCCGATTCGAAGGCGGTGGTCGGCAAAAAGAACGACCCGATGATGCCGGTGGCGTGGACGAAATCCTACAAGAGTGGCGACAAGACCGGCCGCGTTTTCACGACCACGATGGGCTCGTCGCAGGATTTGGAATTCGAAGCGACCCGCCGCATGATCGCGAACGCCTGCTTCTGGGCGGCCGGGTTGGAGTCGGCGATCCCCGAGAAAACCAAAGTCGACATCGTCGGCGAGTTCAAGCCGCTGCCGTTCAAAGCCGGTGGTCACAAGCCCGGTGTGAAGCCTGCGGACCTGCTGAAGTAACCCTCCCACCCGAGAACAGTCATGCGATACCCCTTCTCCGTCGCGCTCTTCTTGGCGTGCCTCGTGCCGGCGTTCGGACAGACGCCGGCACCGCCGCAAATTCCGGCGGTCACGACCCGGATGCAAGAGTTCGTCACGTCCCACGACCTGTCCGGGGCGGTCACGCTCGTCGGGCGGAGTAGTGGGATCATCCATCTCGGAGCGGTCGGCGAAGCCGACATTGCATCTAACAAGGCGATGACCACAGACACGCTGTTCCGGATCGCGTCGATGACCAAGCCGATCACGGCGATGGGCATCATGATCCTCGCCGACGAGGGGAAGTTGTCGCCGGACGATGCGGTCGAGAAGCACCTGCCGGACTTCAAGGGGCAGATGCTGAAGGTGGGACAAGAGCTAAAGGCACCAGCCCGGCCGATCACCCTCCGCGACCTGCTGACGCACACGTCCGGTCTGCCGAACTATCCGCCCGTCGCGGCCGACGTGTACACGAAGCGGAACAAGACACTCGCCCAAACGACGGCGCTCATCGCCAAACAACCGCTCACGTTCGAGCCGGGGACGAAGTGGTCGTACTGCAACCCCGGCATCGACACCCTCGGCCGCATCATCGAAGTCGTGTCCGGCGAGCCGTACCACACCTTCCTGCAAAAGCGAGTCTTCGACCCGCTGGAAATGAAGAGCACGACCTTCTACCCGACGACGGATCAAGTCGGGCACTCGGCCACGGTCTACGCCAAGAAGGACGGCCAACTCGTGCCGGCGTCCAACCTGATCCTCGATTTCGCGAAGGACGCCAAACATCCAGTCCCGGCCGGCGGGTTGTACTCGTGCGCGGGCGACCTGGCGACGTTCAGCCAGGCGATGCTCGGTCGCGGGGCGAAAGGCACCGTGCGGATCGTTAGCGAGAAGAACTTCGCGGAGATGACCAAGACGCAGACCGGCGACATCAAGACCGGCTTCGTCGATGGCATGAGTTTCGGCTACGGGTTCGCGGTCGTGAAGGAATCGAAGGGTGTGACCGCGATGCTCTCCGCCGGCACGTTCGGCCACGGCGGTGCGTTCGGCACGCAATACTGGATCGACCCGAAGCAAGACCTGTTCGTGATCCTGCTCATCGCCCGCAGTGACCTCGGCAACGGCGATGCGTCGCCGATCCGCCAAGAGTTCCAGCGCCTCGCCGTCGAAGCCCTCCCGCGAAAGTAACCACCCTCGGAGCCTGGCATGTCCTCTCCCCTGCCCTCGCGCCGCAGTTTCCTCCAAACGTCGGCCGGCGTTCTCGCGGTGGCCGGGTCTTCCGCCACCGCGTTCGCCGCGAACGAAACCATCAACGTCGGCATCGTCGGCACCGGCGGCCGTGCACGACACTTGATGAAGTCGCTGGTGAACATGCCGAACGTCCGCATCGTGCTGCTGTGCGACGTGTGGGACAAGGCACTCGAAGAAGCGAAGAAGATGGCCCTGCCCGAACCAAATCCAGATGCACTTCGAAGGCACGTTCAGCAACGCCCGGTCGGCGGCCCGCATCGAGTTCCTCGGCACCGAGGCGACAATCTACCTCGACCGCGGCCGATTGGAACTGATACCCGAGAAGAACAAGAAAGTCGAACCCCTGCAAGAAATCCTCGGCAGCGGGCCACCGGGGGCAGACTTCTATGACAAGCCAGACGGCGAGCTATTGCACCTGCAAAACTGGCTCGACTGCATCAAGACGCGAAAGACTCCCACCGCACCGGCCGAAGCCGGCGTGTCCGGGGCGTCGGCGGCCCACCTCGCCAACCAAGCCCTGCGCACCGGCCAGACGGCCGAGTGGAAGGGTTAAGTTCGATTTCGTTCCCGCGCCAGGGTCTGACCGCTTTCGCGTTCAGACTGGCGACTCGGGTTTGGAAAGAAAAGCACGCAGATCGATGCCGAATCGGGTAGACAGAGTAGCACCACGGCGATCACACGAGCATCCTCAGGATCGCTCGCTTCAGGAAAGAAAGAACGAGGAGTTTCATGTTCAAGTTGCGGATGGCCCTTTTGATGACAGCACTCGCGTGTCCCAGTTTGTCGGCAGCGCCGCCGGTGCGCAAGTTCGACGACTCCGGCGCCCCGCCGTTCAAGGTCCTGAAAGCCGGGGAGAACCCTCCACTCGACGCGGACGACAATTTCGTCATCGGGCCAGAGTACGTGCCCGCCCCGGAACGCAAGGCCGTCAACGGGGTTCCGCAAGGGAAGGTGCAGCAGTTCGTCATCGACTCGAAGGAGACCAAACTCCTGAACCCCGGCATCGCCCGTAAAGAGTTCGGAAAGGTAGACCCGAGCAACCCGAAGACGTTGATCGTCGAGACGCACGCCATCGACTACAAGCGCGGGGTCACGGTCTACATTCCCGCGCAATACAAACCGGGCACCGAAGCGCCGTTCCTGGTGGTCCACGACGGCCCCGGTCCCAACAAGAATGCCAACTTGGGCATGAAGACCATCCTCGACAACCTGATCGCCCAGAAGCGGATTCCCCCCATCGTCGTCATTGCAATCGCCAACGGGGGCGGTGACGCCCAGGGGCACCAGCGCGGCAAAGAATACGACAACATGAACGGCGACTACGCCGAGTACATCGAAACCGAAGTGTTACCTCGCGTGGAGAAGAACTTCGCGGTGAAACTGACGAAAGACCCCGACGGTCGCGCGGCGATGGGCAACAGTTCCGGCGGTTCGGCCGCGCTCATCATGGCCTGGTTCCGCAACGATCTTTACCACCGCGTTCTGACCACGTCGGGCACGTTCGTGAACCAAGCGTGGCCGTTCGATCCGAAGTACCCCGACGGGGCTTGGGGGTTCCACGAAACGCTCATCCCCAACAGCCCCAAGAAGCCCATCCGACTGTTCATCTCCGTTGGCGATTCGGACCTGCTCAACCCCAACGTGATGCGGGACGGCATGCACGACTGGGTGGAAGCCAATCACCGCACGGCCAAGGTGCTGAAGGCCAAGGGCTATGAGTATCAATACCTGTTCTGCCGTGGGGCCGGCCACGGCGTCGGTAACGCCCAGGCGCAGTTCCTTCCGCACGCCCTCGAATGGGTGTGGAAGGGGTATGCTCCGAAGGCGGACAAGTAATCGCCCCTCATCGGCCACCGGCCTTCACGAGGAGCACGTCCTCCCGATGGCGGATCAACCGCACGTCGTCTTCCGTGCGGTTCAGGGCGACCATCTCATCGAGCACCGCCTCCTCCCGTTCTTTCTCCCGGATGACATCGCACAACCGGGCGTACTCCCGTCCCTCGGAGATGAGGCAGATTCCAACACCAGCGACCAGACCCAGAGTCGTTAGGCGAATGAGGCGGCGTTTCATGGAGCAAACTCGGTTTTCGGTCGGGAACGTCCTCGGTTCTATTCGCCCCGCGGAATGTTCTCTAGCCGAAAATCGAGTCCCCCATAGGAGAATTTGAAAATCGTTTGACGGGTGTTTGATTTCGACGCAGCAGGATTGTCCAAGCCGGCCGATCCTGCAACACTTTGCCCGTGCCGACGAGTTACGCATCGGCCCAGCGGCCTACCTACGCGCCAGAGTGCCCGCAACGATTTTTCCGCCTGGAGGGTTTGCCTCACACCAGGGCCAACCGCCGACCTTGCTTCCAATCGCGTTCGGCCGGAGCGGTTCGCACGACTTCGTGGTACAAAGTGTCCCGCTCCACCGGCGTGCGGCCCGCTTCCTCGATCAGCCGCCGCAGTTGTGCGACGGTCATTGCCTGCGGCGAGTCACTGCCTGCGGCGTGGTAAATTGTCTCGTGGACGACCGTGCCATCGATGTCGTCGGCTCCGTAACTCTGGGCCACCTGCGCGATGTTGATGGTGAGCATCTGCCAGTAGGCCTTGATGTGCGGAAAGTTGTCGAGCATCAGACGGGCGATGGCCATTTGGCGAAGGTTCATCAGGCCACTCGGCTTCGGCAGGTTCGCCCCGAGGGTGTTGTTCTCCGGGTGAAACGCGAGCGGGATGAACGTCTGAAAGCCGCCCGTCTGGTCTTGCAGTTCTCGCAGCTTGAGCATGTGGTCGATGCGGTGTTCCGGCTTCTCGATGTGGCCGTAGAGCATGGTCGCGTTCGACTTGCCGCCGAGTTCGTGCCACTCGCGGTGGACCCGCAACCACTGTTCGCCGTCGGCCTTGTAGTCGCAAATCTGCGACCGCACATCTTCGTGGAAGATTTCCGCCCCGCCGCCGGGCAACGAGCCGAGGCCGACACTCTTCATGTCCGCGAGGAGTTCCTTCGTCGGCCGCTTCGTGAGCCGCTCGAACCAGTCCCACTCGACGGCCGTCCACGCTTTCAGGTGCAGTTCCGGGTAGTGGTCGTGAATGTTCTTGATGATGTCGCGGTACCACTCGTAGGGCAGTTGGTGGTGCAACCCGCCAACGATGTGCAGTTCCGTCGCCCCTTGTTCGTGGGCGTCGCGGGCCCGCTGGAGGATTTGATCGTCGGTCATCACGTATCCCTTCGGCGACTTCAAGTCGGCCCGGAAGGAGCAGAACTGACAGCGGTAGACGCAGACGTTGGTGGGGTTGAGGTGCTGGTTGACGTTGTAATAGGTGACGTTGCCGTTGAGCTTCTCACGGACGTGATTGGCGAGTTCGCCGAGCGTGTGCAAGTCGGTGTGCTGCTCAAGGAAGAGGCCGTCGTCGAAGGTTAGGCGTTCCCCGGCGTGGACTTTCTCGGCAATCGTCTCGATCATGGTCGTGGTTCTCGCGGTGCGTTTCCGTCAGGATATGAACCGCGAGTCGGAACGAAATGCAACGGCGAGCGGCCCGGCGTAAACGGGCCGTGTCTTGAAACACACGGACACGGCCCGCTTACGCCGGGCCGCTCGCCTGAAATTCAGGTACTCGCCGGGTCGAACTCGGGGATCTGCGTGAAGGCGATCCGCGTCGGGGCGGTGTCTTTGCTGCCGCAGAGAGTGCCGAAGTGAATCGAGTTCTTGCCAAACTGCCGGTTGATCTTGTCCATCGTGTGCGAGACTTCCGTCAGGTCGTGGTCCACGTCGAACAGCGACGGCGTAGTCATTGCCGCCGGCGTGAGATCGAACAGCACCATCGCCACCTGCTTCGGCTCGCCGCGCGGCCGCAACTGCCAGAGCTTCTCGAAGGCGTGCAACAACGTGAGCGTGTCTTGCGTCCGCATAACCTTGCAAGCGATGCCCCAGGTTTGGCCGTCCTCGTACCGAAGCCGCACGCCGAGGCTGCCGCACCAGTTTTCCAGCGTCCGCAGTCGGGCGGCGGCCTTGTGGATGAGTTTGACCATGACGCCCCGCGCCCCGGTATGGTTCCGCAGCGACGGCGGCAGCACGTGCGAGTGGCTGACCGTCCGCCGCACCGTCGGCTTCTCGAAGACTTCCTCGCCGCGGAGTTGATAGAACCAGCGCTCGCCGTGAATCTTGCTGCCCCAGATCAGCGACATCGTCTGAACGGAGAGGCTGCACAGTTGCTCGGTACTGACGACGCCGAACTTGCGGAAGCGGGCTTCCATCCGCCGAGCGATGCCCGAGAACGCGGTGATCTTGACCGGGTACAACCGCTGCGGCAGTTCATGCTTTTCGATGACTGTGAGGCCGTCCGGCTTCTTCATATTCGACGCCAGTTTGGCCAGCAGGTGGTTCGGGGCGATGCCGATGGAACACGTTACGCACTCACCGACCGACTGCCGGATCTCGGCCTTGATCTGATTCCCCAGCCGCTCGGCCGTGACCGGATGGCACTCGCTCTTCAGCAGAGTGCAGACCATCTCGTCGATCGACAGCACGCGGTCGATCGGCAGGCACCTCGCCACGGCCCGCACAATCTGGTCGTGGACCTCGACGTATCGGTCGTGCCGGGCCAGCACCAACCGCAGACCTTCGCAAAATTGCAATGCTTCCCACACGGCCATCCCCGTCTTGACGCCCTTCAGCTTCGCCTCACGACTCGCCGCGATACAGCACGTCGTGCGGGCCATCACTGGCACGACGGCGACCGGCTTCCCCCGCAGGTCTTCGTCGTCCTGCTGTTCCACGGACGCGAAGTACGAGTTCATATCGATGAGCAGGCGGCGGAGAGTCATGACGACCTCGGATTAGTGAACCAATAGTCACTGCCGCAAGATTTACATGAACAAATGTACAATTGCAAACGAAATCTGCGATTTCCGACTGAACTCCCCTCGGGCCGCCGGTCGATAGCGGAGAAGTGCGCCCGTACAACCCTCGAACCTGTCGCCAACGCCTCGCGCGGCTGATCGTGCCGTTGTTGCTGGTCCTTGCGCCAACGGGGTGCGGGGGGCGGACTGAGAACCGGGAAGTCGCCACCGTGCGGGGTCGGGTTCTTTTTCAGGGCCGGCCGCTAACGGGTGGGATGATCGTGTTCGCCCCGCACCCAGACCGCGGCACGACCGGCAAAACCGCCACAGCCGACATCAACGAAACGGGTGAGTACAAACTGCGAGTCGAGGGGCAGCCGTACGTCACGGGTGGGTGGTACCGCGTGTCGATCGCCGACCCACCGACGTGGACGACGCCGATCCCCGGCGACACGCCGCGGCTGGCGTCGGTGTCGCCGTTCCCGGAATCGCTGCGGCGGCCGGATCGATCGGGGCTAGAACGCGAGGTCGTAGCGGGGCGAGAGAACGAGTTCGAGTTTCACATCGAAGTGCGATAAGGCCAGAGCTTTTCCGTTAACCCGTCGCCCGTCAATCGTCCACAATCGTGGAACGCAAATCTCTCCTCAAGGTGCGGCCCCGATGCGGCATCTCGCGATCATTCTTGCCCTGCTGTGCGTTCCACCGCTCGCGGCCGAGGAACTGCCGGCCGGCGCGGTGGCTCGCTTCGGCTCCCCGGCCCTGCGACACGGCGAACGCCCGCTGGCCTTGGCCCTCGATTCCGAAGGCAAGCGGCTCGTCTCGGGCGGCCCGGATGGCATTGTGAAGTTGTGGGACACGGACACCGGCCGCCTGCTCGGCAGTTACAAGGTCGAGGGCGGCTACGCCTCGTCGGTGGCCATCTCGACAGACGGCACGCGGGTCGCCGCCCGTTTCGGCGATAGCCTCATTCACCTGCTCGACGCCAACACGATGAAGGCAACGCGAACCGTGTCGCTGCCGAACGCGGACGTGGTCACGCTCTCGGCCGACGGCAAGATCCTCGGGGCGGTCACGACGCAATCGACGCTGCACGTCTACGAAGTCGAGAACGGCTTGGAGCGCCTACAAGCGATGCCGGGGAAGGCCGTCGCGTTCACGCCGAACGGCGCGCGACTGGCCCGCGCGGAGACGGGCGAGCAGTTGCGGACTACCGACGTTGTCAGCGGCGAGAACCTGAGTTCTTGCACGCACCTGAGCGCCGACGGCGTGACGAAACTGGCGTGGTCGGCCGACGGCGAAACGCTGCTCTCGGCTGACGCCGGGCCGACGGGCCGCATTCGACTCTGGCAGCCGGGGCAGGACAAGCCGACGGCCGAGTGGGTGGCCAACGGCGGCACGGCGTTCTTCGCGAACGAGTCTGTCATCGGCCTGAACGACAAGCGCGTCACGGTGTGGGACCGAACCGGCAAGCCCGGGCGAACCTTCGGCGAGAACGTGTCGGTTCTCGCGCTCTCCGGCGACGGCAAGGTCGCGGCCACGTCCGGCCCCGAACCGCGGATCGCGATTTGGGACGTGTCCACCGGCAAGCAGCGATGGACCGAGCCGGACGACCTCGGCGTGATTCGCGACCTGGGAACGACCGCCGACGGCCTCATCTGTGTGGCGGCCGAGCGCGGCGTCGTGGCGTGGAAGCCCGGCACGGCGTCGAAGCCTTTGATTCAAACGTCACCCGCGGCCGTTGTCGCCGTCGGTTCGGGGAGCACACTCACGGTCGGCGACAACAAACTGAGCATCTGGCCGAAAGAGGGTGGAGCGGCGAGCCGCGTGATCGACTTGCCGAGCGTGGTGCCGATGGCCGCGTGTTCGTCGCCGGCCGACGGCCTCGCGTTCGTGTCGTTCGAAGACAAAACCGTCCGCGGCTTCAACCCGAAGTCTGGGGCCGTCGTTCGTGCCTGGGAAGCGCCATCGCCGCTGTTGTCGATGGCGGTTTCGACCGACGGTCGGTTCCTTGCGAGTGTCGGTCGCGACGGCTTCGCGCGGGCGTGGAAGCTCGACGACGCAGCAAACGGCATTCCCCGGCAGCTTTGGTCGATTCGTGTCACCCGCAGCCTCCGCCCGTCGGTCGCCATCAGCGCCGACACAAAGCTCGTCGCGGTCACGTCGGTCGTCCGCATGGAAGTCATTGAGGCCGCAACGGGGCATCGGCGCTTCTACGGCGAGCGGAACTGGCACGACGGCCCGTTCCAGCCCGTGACGTTTTCCCCGGACGGCCGGCTCGTAGCCGCCGGCACCCAGGGCAGTGCCGGCGGCGTGAGCGTGTGGGACGTGGCGACCGGCACGCCGCTGGGCCGCTTCGAGGGCGGCTGTGGTTCGGTAACGAAACTGCTCTGCCTCCCCGACTACCGCCTCGTCTCCGCGTCGGTGGACGGTAACGTGCTGGTGTGGGAACTGGCCCCGAAACGCGCCGCCCCGACCGACGCCGAACTGAGGTCGGCCTGGGAGAAACTCCTCTCCCGGGACGGCAAACTCGGCTTCGAGAACGTGCAGCGGCTCGCGGCCGGCGGCGAGCGAACCCTCGCACTCGTCCGACAAGCGGCGGCCGAGAGTACAGAGATCGAGCGGAAGGTGGCCGCGTTCGTGAAAGACCTCGGCCACCCGCAATTCGCCACACGCGAAACGGCTCAGAAGGAGTTGTTCAAACTCGGCGTCCTCGCCGTACCCGCCGTCGCCGCCGCGGAGAAGGATGCGGACCCGGAAGTGGTCCGGCGGGCCGAGAAACTGTCAGCCCAACTGGAGAAGGGCGGACACATCATCCCGAAGCACGGCCCGTACGGGAACCAACTGCGGATGAACCGGGCGGTGTGGGCGTTGGAACTCATCGGCACCCCGGCCGCGGTTCACCAGCTGGAAGCGATTCGCACGGACAAGGGAGCGGGCAGCGACGACGCAGCCGCCGCACTGGAGCGGTTGAAGCGGAAATAGCTACTCCCCGACCAGTCCACCGCGGTGAACGTCGGCCCGCTTCGCCTCGTAGGTTTCGGCATAGCCCATCACCAACGGATCGGGTTCCTCGCCGGCCGCGGCACACGCTTGGGCGTAGACCGCCGGCCACCAGTTGTCGTGCTTCGTCAGCCCCTGATCGCGGACGGTCGTCCAGTTGCTCAGAATTTTGCTCCAACACTGATCGCCATACTTCATCGCCGCGGCCAGCCCGCCGTACTCCGGCACCAGCCACTGCCGGCCAATCTGGCTGTGCAGTACCTCGTCGGCCCAGTCAAAGTCCTGAATCGTCGCCATCAGCGGAATGCCCGACTCGTGCGCGACCTCGTACTCGTACCGCTTGCCCGTCTTCGGCATTAGCCCTTGCTCGATGAAGAACAGCACGGCATGCCGTTCGGCCGGCGTACATTCGGTGTTCAGCCGGTACGACCAGTTCCAGGTGACACGGGCCTGCGTCCAGTCGACGCCGAGGGCGACGAAGCCGACTTCGCCCATCATGGCGTGCCGGGCCTCGTCCCAGATTTGCCGGGCCATGTCGCGGTAGTACCCCCACTGCTTCCCCGGCGTCTGCGCGACGACCGACGCCATCATCTCCGGCACGTCGATCTCGCGGATGCGCTTGAATAGCATCATCAGCGCTTTGGCCTTCGCCGGGTACTGCTCCGAGTACAGGAATGCCTCGGCGTTCACGCCCTGGTTCCAGTGGTCGGTGAACCGCTCGTCGCGCTGGGGGATGGGATCGTACTGGAACGGCTTCTTGGAGTATCCCCGCGGCAGCGGTCCGCTTGACTGTGATTCTTGCGTTCCATCCAACCCGCCGGATTCCCGAAGAAGGGCGATCAGGGTGAGGTACCAATCGGGTGTCATCTTCGCGTCAACGGCCGCAATTGCCGAGTCGTAGAAGGCGATCATGTCATCGACTTCCATGTTGGCGAATCGAAGCAACCGTTTGCTCGGTGCGTCGGTGAGCGGATGCGTATGTAACTGATAGACGGTGATCGTGTCGTCGAGCATCTGGAACGCGAGACGCAGGCCGGTCAGCAGTTCCCCCGTCGACGGCGCGTTCAGAATCTCGTCGAAGAACGCCTCCAACGCCGGGTGAGGCACCTCATCCAACCCCAGCGGCGGCTCGCGCATCTCGGCGACCCGCGTCCGCAACGCCGCTGCGTGCTCGGCACACAGATAGGCGTGGTGGCTGAACGCCGTCTTCAGTTCGTAGATCGGCTCGGCCGTGATGCGGGCCGTCAGAATCTGGTGCAACCGCACGAAGGTGTAGTGGAACCGCTTCAGCCACCGCACGCACTCCTCCACCGACAGCCCCGGCTTCAGCGCGTCCGCCATCGAACACAGCCCGGCCAGTGGCGGGATGCCCTTGTACGACGTGTAACCTTCCAGCGGTTTCGGCGGGGACATGCGATCATCTCACGGCGGGTGGGGCGTCCGAGATTTTATAAAATCGCCCCGCAAGCTGCTACGCGAGTAAACTGGTCGAAGCCGCCCGCCGTACCCGTCGAGGTTCCCGCCTAATGCTCCGCTTGCTCCTGTCGATTCTCGCCTCAATCGTACTGATTCCACCAACCCTCTCCGCCGACTGGCCCGAATTCCGCGGCCCCAACGGTGCGGGGCAGTACGACGGGCCGAAGCTCGTCACCGAGTGGGGGCCGGATAAGAACGTCGCCTGGAAGACGCCGATCCCCGGCAAGGGGTGGTCCTCGCCGATTGTCGTGAAAGGAAAGGTTTACCTCTCGACGGCGGTCCCGAAGGACGGCGGCCAATCGCTGCACGCGATCTGCATGGACGCCGGGAGTGGGAGCGTCGATTGGGACCAAGAAGTGATCTTCGCCGACGCCAAGACGGCCGGCCGCGCGCACGCCAAGAACTCCTACTCCAGTGCCACCCCGGCGAGTGACGGCACACACGTCTTCGTCCACTTCGCCCACATGGGTACGGCCTGCCTGGACCTGAAAGGCACGGTCGTGTGGAAGCGAACCGACTACCAATACAACGCCGTTCACGGGACCGGCGGCTCGCCGATCCTCGTGGACGACCTGGTCGTTTTCAGCGCGGACGGGGGCGACCAGCAGTTCGTGGCTGCGCTGGATAAGGCGACTGGCGACGAGCGGTGGAAGACCGACCGCAAATCGACCGCGTCGAAGCGCTTCTCGTTCTCGACGCCGCAGTTGATCACGGCGAACGACCGCCGCGTGATCGTGAGCGGGGCGAGCGACTTTATCGCCGCCTACGACCCGAAGGACGGCAAGGAAGTCTGGAGGACGAAGTACCCGGCCGGCGGTTACTCGATTGCCGGCCGGCCGATTCTGGCCGGCGGCCGGGTGGTGGTGCAAACGAGTTTCGACACTCCATACCTGCTCGCCCTCGACACGAGCGATAGCCCGGCGAAGGTCGCGTGGTCATCGAAAAAGGGCGCGCCCCACACACCGACGCCGGTCGCGTTCGGGGATGAAGTGTACACCGTCACCGATCAAGGGTTCCTGACCTGTCTCGACGCGAAAACCGGCACCGTTCACTGGACCGAACGCTTGCCCGGGAAGGGCTATTCTTCGTCACCGATCATCGCGAACGGCCTGATTTACACCACGAGCGAAGACGGCGTCGGCCAAGTGGTCGAGGCCACGAAGGTGGGTTTCAAGTCGGTAGGTCAGTCGGCCCTCAAGGAGAAGACGTTCGCGACGTTCGCTCCGGTCGATGGCAGTCTCTACGTTCGAACCGAGTCCCAACTCTATCGGTTCGTCGGGAAGTAACGGCCGTCCTGCGCGGAAAATCAAAAATCGGCGCAGCACAGAATTCTCGGACGGCGGTGATAAGGGTAAGGGGGCCGGTTCAGTGGGGTTGTCGGGTGCTCTCCAATCCGGGCATCACTTCCGTTGGCGGTGGTGTCTGGGGCGCGTTAGATTCTGCTGCCAAAACTCCGGTCGCGGCGTCGTCGAACTCCCCCTCCCACCGGGCCATCACGCACGTCGCCAGGCAATTGCCGATCAGGTTGACGGTCGTGCGGGCCATGTCCATCAGTTCGTCCACGCCCATGATGAGGCCGAGTACCAAGGCCACGTCTTCGGGCGGCAGCTTGGCCGACGACGCCAGCGTGCCGGACAGGATCACCAGCGACGCCCGCGGTACCCCGGCCACCCCCTTCGAGGTTAGCATTAGCGTCAGCATCATCACCAACTGCTCGCCGAACGACATCTCCTTGCCGATCACCTGGCAGGCGAAGATGGACGCGACCGCCAGGTAGAGGGTCGTGCCGTCGAGGTTGAACGAGTACCCCGTCGGCATGACGAACGCAACGATCCGCTTCGGCACGCCGATGCCCTGCATTGCCAGCATTGCCTTCGGCAGCGCCGCCTCCGACGAGGTCGTCGAGAACGCGATCAAGGCCGGCTCCTTCACCGCCCGGCCGAACTTGCGGAGCGGAATCCGCGCCCACATTGCGGCCGGCAGCAGCACGAACACCATGAACGCGAACAGGGCCGCGTAGAGGGTGAGGATCAGGTAGAGCAGGTTGAGGAGAACCTGAATTCCGCTGTGGCCGACGGTGACGGCGATGGCCGCCCCGATGCCGACCGGGGCGTACTTCATCACCATGCCCGTGAACTTGAACATCGTCTCGGCCAGGGCTTCCATCGCATGGAGCATCACCGCCTGCGGCTCGCGCGGCACCTGCGTGAGAGCGGCCCCGAACAGAACCGACCAGAAGACGATTTGCAGCACCTCGTTCTTCGCCGCCGCCTCGAACACGCTCACCGGAACCATGTGTTCCAGGACTTCGGAGAACGTCACGTCCCCCCGCGGCGGGGCCTCGGCGTGCTTCTCCGTCGGGACGGCCCGCGGCACGCCGACGCCGGGTCGCGTCAGGTTGACGGCCGCCAGCCCGATGAACAGGGCGAGCGTGGTGACGATCTCGAAGTAGATCAGCGACTTCAGGGCGAGGCGGCCGACCCGCTTCATGTCGTCGCCGTGGCCGGCGATGCCGACGACGAGTGTCGCGAAGATGAGCGGGGCGATGAGCGACTTGATCATCCGCAGAAAGATCGTGGAGAGCGGCTTGAGGTACTGGGCCGCGTCCGGGAACGCCCACCCGATGAGGGTGCCGAGGGCCATCGAAATGAGGATCCAATGCGTCAACGAGAGGTTGCGGAGAAACTTAATCATCTCACCCTCCGGGCGCCCGGACCGCTGTGGCCGTCGGGATGCTAAGAGGATAGCGAGTCGCCCCCTCATTTCAGCCGCCGTTCGGGAACCCCGCTCGGGATCGGGCAACGGTTTCCGGATGAGCCGTGCGAACAACATCGGGCTGATGACGCTCAAGTGGAGGCCGATGTTCAGACGATCCGTTCGGGAACCCGCGGGTTGCGTCCGCATCTCGGGGAAATTTCGGGGGCCTCCAGGCGGGCTCGGGACTGGTTAAGTCGGGCGGAAACGCGATAATCAAGGTTGTCCTCCCCCTCTTCGCGTTCGAGCAAATCCTGGAAGCGGACGAGGGTGTTGAGGTCGGTCGGACCGGCGAGAGCGTCCTCCGGAAATGCTTGTCAGAAATAGATCGTGGACTCTTATGAACTACATCGACCCGCAAGATTTACATGACTGGAACGGCCGTTAACCAACTGTCCGGCGAAGGGTTTGCGTCAAATCGGCTGGTGACTGGAACGGGGCGTTTTGGCTATATTTTCGCCCGTTTCCACAGAACTCGTGTACTAATTCGTGACGGTCGAGGCTCGCCGACGTGGGCGAGCCATTTGCCTTCAATTCAGGTGGTTACGGTAGCTCATCGGCATTCGTGACCACGCGAAAATCGACGTTCAGCCCGCCAACGAAGTGCTTCTCCCCGCAGTGGATCTTCTGGTTCTCCGTGCCCCGAAGCTCGTCGGCGACTGTCGTGCTTTTGGTCTCCCGCACGAGGTACAGCAGCGTGTCGTCCTCGTCGGGCTTCTCCATGACGAGTGCCCAGTCCGGGTTGTAGTTGCCCACCGGGGTCGTCACCTTGAACCAGTTCGGCAGTTTCACGAAGAGCTTCACGTCCTTCCGCTTTTTGAGCTTCTCGGCGAACTTCCGCTCGGTGTCGGACTGCACGACGATCTGGTCGTAGATCGAGTTCTCCACCGGCACCAGCCGGTCGGAAACGGTCTCTTCGGTTTCGACCCACTCGGTCATGTCGTACCAGTTGCCGTCCTTCTCGTACTGGATGCCATCGACCAGTTGCTGGATCGCCTTCTCGCGGATCACGCGGGCGGCCTGCGATGCGAACTCCTGCGGGTTGTCGAGCGCGGCCTGCCGCTCCTTGATGCCGGTGACGATCGACGCCAGTGTTCGCCGGGTGAGCTTGACCGGCGGGGTGATGTGGGCGATCAGGTCTTCGATCATCTCGACCAGATTGGGCAGCGAGTGGCGGCCGATCAGGCGGGTGAGGATGCGTTTCCCCCCGACCCGGTAGTCGAGCTTGTCCACGCTGTCGCCGACATGCACGTCGGCCGTCTGGCTGATGATTCGCGGGGGTTCGATCTTCACCTTGTTCAACGCGGCGACTACGTCGGTGACCAGCTTGGCGGTGTCCACGGTCACTTGGTAGCGGGTCTTGTGCTTGATGCGCTCCCACAGCTCCGCGAATTCGGCCGGGAGTTGCTCCAGCGGCTTGCGGGTGGCCGTCTTCTTCGCCCGGACGTTGGTTGGACGAGGGGCGGCTCCTTCCTTCCCGAACGCCTCCTCCATCTCCTTTTGCAGCCCGTCCACGAACTGCTCGTAGCTCTCGTTGGCAATGACCGTCAGCACGTTGAGCTTGGGGTCGGCGTTGCGGACGCCCTTCTGGTCCACCATCAGCCGCATGCCGCGACCCACTTCCTGCCGCTTCTTGACCTCGGAGACGGTCTGGTTGAGCGTGCAGATTTGGCACACGTTCGGGTTGTCCCAGCCTTCGCGGAGCGCGGAGTGGGAGAAGATGAACGCGACCGGCTCGCGGAAGCCGAGGAGCCGCTCCTTCTCCTTCATGATGAGGTCGTAGGCGTCCCGGTCTTCCTTGCTCTGGCCGGTCGTCGAGTCGAGGACTTCGACGGCCCCGCCCCGGCGGTTCTTCTGCGCGAAGTACGCCTTGCGGACGGCGGAGGGTTCCAACTCCGCGAAGTCCGGGTACTTGCCCTTCAGCTCGTTGAACGCCTCGTCGAACAGCTCGCGGATGATTCCGGGGTACAGCCCGTCCACGCTATCGGTCCCGCGCTCCGGGGGCACTGTGCCGGTGTAGTTCTCCACGCGGTCGATGAAGAACAGCGACAGCACCTTGATGCCAGCGGCTTTCAGCTTCTTCTGCTTCTGAAAATGCGTCTCGATGGAACGACGGATTTGCTGCTTGAACAGCTCGGCCTGATCGGCACCCTGCGTCTGACCGACGCGGATTTCGATGCCGTTGGCGAAGCGGACGAACTCCTCGCGGGCGTGAATCTCGTCGATGACGAACGAGCTGTATTCCGGGCGGTCGGACTTTTCGCTCAGGCAGTCACCCGGCTTGAACAGGTACGCCTTCTCCTTGATCTGCCCCTCGGCCATGCGCTGGTGGACCGTGATCTTCGCCTGCACGACCTTCTTGTTGCTACGGACCTCTTCCAGCCGCAGGAACACCTGGTTGTAGTCGTCCTCTTTACGGACGG
Organism: Limnoglobus roseus; assembly: GCF_008254045.1. Classification (GTDB taxonomy): domain Bacteria; phylum Planctomycetota; class Planctomycetia; order Gemmatales; family Gemmataceae; genus Limnoglobus; species Limnoglobus roseus. The sequence goes on from NZ_CP042425.1 coordinate 6,591,288, forward strand.
AATCGACCTCGATTCGCTTGACCAGCCCACCACGGTACGCCTCGAACGGCGTCAGGCGGTAGCAGAGGTTGTAAGGGTTTCGGTGTGTAGCGCTGTACCGCAGGGCCATCAGCGGGTGGAGCGACGCGAGCGCCTTAATCCGGCCCTCGCTTTCCATGTTCTGCGGCTCGTCCAGAATCAGTATGGGCCGGGCCGACTGGACAAGGTAAAGCGGGATCGCCCCTTGCAGGCGGTCCGTCGATTGCCGGATGACGTTGTCGTCCTTGTTGAACGAGTCGATCGTCATCACGAGGATTTCGACGCAGTCGCTCTGGGCGAACTGCCGCACCTTGGCAATGCTCCGAGAATCGTAAGACGTGAAGCGGTAGGGAACGTTGTGGTAGATGGCCCGCAGGTGTTCCTGCGTGATTTTGAGGGTCTTCAGTACCCCTTCCCGGACAGCAACCGAGTGGACAACGACGATGAACTTGCGCAGCCCGTACCGGCGGTGCAGTTCCAATGCGGTGCGGATGTAGACGTATGTCTTCCCGGTGCCGGTCTCCATCTCGACGGAGAAGTTCGGGAAGCGGACGGCTTTGTTGCCGCCAGCAGTCTTGATCTCCTCCTCGATCATTTCCAGCTTGCTGTCTACCGTGATGCCGAAACGCCGCTGGACCTCCTGCAGGTTGGTGAGCAGCACGTCCTCGGTAATGTCGATACGGTTGGAGACGGGGCCGAGCAGTTCGCCCATCTCGAACGTATCGTAATCGACCGTCCCGCGAGGTTGGCCTCGAAGGATGTCGGCCGTAGCTTCGATGGCGCGGAGCTGGTACGCCTGATTGCCGTCAAATTGGAATCGCATCTCGCACCCCTCAGATGGTTTTCAGGCGGCATTGAAGGGCAAGGTTCGCGGCAGCGGAGTCGTCGAGCGCTTTGTCCCGGCAGATGAGCAGCGAGTCGGTGGTCAACGGCTGGTGCTTGCTCAGGTCGGCCCGCACCTCCTCGTCGAGGCAGAGGAAGAAGCTCTGCTGGGGGTCTTTGTCCGGGTCGGTGACCACGTACAGGGTGTTGCCGTTGGCGAGCTTCTTCAGGGTGTAGCGGGTGTTCAGGCTGAAGCCTTCCCGCAGCGCCACCTCCCACAGCACGTTCTCAGGCGTCCAGTCGGCGACCAGCGGGTCATCGAACAGGCCCAACTTGGCCGCGTACTTTTCCGGGTCGCGGTCATTGTCCGGCACCCACTGCTCGATGTTCGGCATGGCGAGCTTGAAGACCTTGAAGCCGAGGTCTTCCGGCGGCTTCCCACTGTCGAACTTGAGGCTACCCTGTTCGTCCTTTTTCAGGTTGGCGATGACTCGGCGAATCCGCTCCTTGCCGTAGTCGGCGATGGTCGGGTAGTCCTTGCTTTCCGTGGGGTGCGGCAACTGCACCATGATGAACTTCCGGTTTCCGCCGTCCGCGTGGTTGAGTTCAAGGACGGCCTGAGCCATCGTGGCGGAGCCGGAGAAGAAGTCGAGGACCAGATCGTTCTGGTCGGTCTTGGTGCCGATTTCCAGCACTCGCTTCATCAGCCGCGTCGGCTTCGGCGTGTCGAACGCCTCCTCCTTGCCGAAGAACGCGTGGATTTCCTTCTTCGCCTCGTCGGTGTGTCCGACCTCCTCGTGCGGCCACCACGTCCACGGAACGAGGCCTTCGACCTCCGAGAGGTATCGGATGATCCGGGGCACGCCGTTCCCGTCTGCGCCGAACCACGCCCGCCCGTCGGCCTCCAGCTTGCGGTACTCGGACTCGATGGTCGCCCAGCAACGGCCCTGCGGTGGCTTGTGAATGGTGCCGTTCGGGGCCTTGATCTCGTACATCTGGTTCGGCCGATACCCCTGTGCGGAATGGGAAATCGACTGCCACGGCCCTCGCGGGTCGTTGTTCGGGTTGCGGTAGTTTGCCCGACTCTCGTCATCGAGGGGCAGCATGTTCTTCGTCGGCGTGTAAGCGGCGAGGTCGCGGGTGAAGAAGATCAGGTAATCGTGGACATCGCCGATGATCCCACGGTTCTCACGGGAGTACCTCTTCTGCCAGATGCAGGTGGCGACGAAGTTCTCTTCACCGAAGACTTCGTTCATCAGTAGCCGCAGGTGGTGCATCTCGTTGTCGTCGATGCTCACGCAGATCAGGCCGTCTTCCCGCAGGAGTTGCCGGGCGAGGAAGAGCCGGGGGTACATCATCGACAGCCAGCCGGAATGGATGCGGCCAGTGCGGTCTACCTTGTTGGTGACGAGGTTGCCGTCGTCGTCCATCTGCTTGGTCTGAATGAGGTAGTTCTTCAGCGGGTCGGTGTAGTTGTCCGGGTAAATGAAGTCCTGAAGCGTGTTGTACGGCGGGTCGATGAAGATCAGCTTCACCTTGCCGAAGTACGGCTTGAACAGCAGCTTCAGCACTTCGAGGTTGTCGCCCTCAATGAAAATGTTGCCGGTGTCATCGAAGTTGATCGACTCGTGCGGGCATGGGATGAGCGTGCCACGGCTCGGGGTCTGCAGAAGGCCCACCGCGTCGTCCTTGCCAGCCCACGAGAACGAAAACCGGCCCGGCCCGGCCTCGGCGGCGTCGCCGAGCGTGGCTCGGAGTTTGCCGAAGTCGATCTTCCCTTCGGAGACGCACTCGGGGAACAGCGACTTCAGCTTCGCCACCTGGGCTTCCAGCACGTCGCCCGACGTGGAGGACACGGGTTCCCGCTTCACCGACTGCTTGCTCATGGCTGTCCCTTGTTGGGCTTCTTCGCTTTGGGCTTCGCCGCCGCCTTTTTCTTCTTGGTCTTCGCTGGCTTCTTCGGCGGAGGCGGCGGGCGCAGCGGCGTTTTCGGGTCGCCCGCCATGAACAGATGCTGAATTACAAACGGTGCCGGGTCGCTGCCTCGACTGTGGGCGGTTTCCCGAAGGCGGTTGTCGGCCGGGCGTATCGCCGAGGGGCGAAACTGTCCGGGGGCCGCCATGCCGAGTTCGGTGCGCCGGGCCGTTATGTTACCCTCGACTCCAGCCACGGCACTAGGTACGTCGCCGTCCAAAACGAATGCGAGCATCCCCCCGTACCGCACCGAACGAGCGTATTGCCCCCGAACGAAGCGAAGTATGCCGTAACTGACGTATTCGGCAAAGTACGGCCGCACGCCATCGGCTTCGCGGACATTGATCCGCTTGCACTCAAGACAGAAGTAGATGTCTTCGCGGTTCACCAGAGGGAGGAACACGATGTCCATCCGCCCTTGGTCTTCTCCCGCAGTCGGGTCAAGCTCAACGAGCTGGGGATGAATTTGAAAAGGTAGATCGCGACTCTCACGCGACTGACGCAGGATGCGGCACAGCGCTTCGGAAACCCGGTCTTCAAGTTCATTGCCTGCCGGAGGCGGCATGGCTTCCCATGCGCCGACGACGAGGCCGACAATCGTCGGCACTTGGGATTCGAGGAAATCGATCCACTCGGCGGGCGACCCGAACTGCGTCATGCGTCCCCCCGCGGAGATTGCATGAGTATCGTTCCGGCGATTTCGTCCGCATCATTCAAGGCGGCCGTCTGAGTCCAGAATCGCTGCCCGATCGGCTTGACAATGTACAAGCGGTTCTGATCGAACACCATGACGCCTCGAACGATGTCGAGTGTGGCGTGTTGCCGTGGGATGGCCTTCCGCACAGCGTCGAGGGTGTGGAGCAAGTCGGTGCCCATCTGCGGCATCGGCTCTGCCATCGCGGCACGCTTGACCTTCTCCAGAACGGCCACACCGACGCCGAGGGTTTCGGACGCCTGCACCTGGCCGCGAACGGCGAATTGCCCGCTCTTCGCCCAGCCATTCAAGGTTTCACAGACCCGTTCGATGTATGTCTGTCGAAATGCGGCGTTTGCCGGGGTAACAGTCGGAACGAGAGGGCGCGCGCGTGTGGGACGAGTGCTCTCGATGATGACGTTGACGGTGTCCTCGATCAGGAACTTTTCATGCGGGAGAACGTCGAGGTACTCTTCAATCAACGGCTCTACCTTCAGGCTCGCACTCCTGACGATGCCTGCTCGATCAACGAGATCGGTGTCTGCCTCTAGAGCAGCGGCATCCACGATCTTCGCCACCTCGCTCACGATCTGCCGTGCGCGCTTGGGGTCGGGCAGTTGATGGGGTAGCGGGAACGGAAGGCGCAACACCTCCTCAACATGGGCCTCCTGACGACTAATTCCCCAGTTCGACGATGTGTGGAACAGGTAGTACAGCGCCAGCGGCGACCTGAGATAGGCCGCTGCAAATACCAGCATGTCGCGATCCGCTTCCGGGCCGTGGATACCTCGGACCGCGTCTTGAAACGACACATGAAAGGCCGCGAATGCGGTGCTTGTCATGCCTTTAGCCATGAGCACATGCGGCCCACGAAACACATCAGTCAACTTGTTCGATCCGCTGCGAACCGTTACCCGTGCCGCCTCCAACTCCTGACAGTCCCGTTCGAGCAGAAATAGATCCAGATTCGCACTGGTCGCACGGATAAAGTGCCGTGAAGGAAGAGTAATTGTCTCGGCCTTCGCCGCATCGTCGTTGTCACCAAGAGGCTGAAAACCAACCGCCATGATCCACGGCTTAGAGGAGTTCCTTTCCTTTGCGCGTCGGACGTTTTCTCGCAAGCGGGTGTAGAGCCCAAGCCTGTCGAGCAGTCGCCAATCACGCGGCGTCGCCCAGAACCGTTGCTTCCAGATTTGCGGAGCATCGGGGCCATCGAGGTCGCGGAGGAGCTCGCCAACCGTGATCGTTGTCCTATCCTGCGGAACGATGGTGATGACTTCAGCCTTGGTCACCGTCCAGTCCGCTTTAGGCCCCCAATACTCGATTCGGTCGTCCTGGCTGACCGGAGGCTTCTTGCGATAGCAAACTACTACAGCCGGGTGCCCAGCACGCTCGAAAAGGAATCGCTGATAGTCTGCCAGATTCAGCACACGTTCAAGTGCGTGGGTTGCGACCCATGCTTTCTGAAATGGGATAGCTGTTGTGCTGTGGTTGAAAAGAACTCCGTGCGGCAGAACGAAACACACACGACCTTCGGCAGCAACGTGGTCGGTCGCTTTCCAAATGAATGCCGCTGCAATTTGCTTGTCTGGGAGTGGCCGCTCGTGCTTGTCACAGTATGCACCCGCTGGCGAGTCGCTCGTCGCGATACTGCCCCACGGCGGGTTGCCAATGACGAGGGATACGTCCGTCGGGAATCGTTGGTCCGTGTCGAAGAAGTCCGCGCAGCGGATGTTTCCCTGCTCTTCCACATCCTCCCCATCGGCCACTAAGCGGGGAAGCGCCTTACCCTTCTTCTGAAGAGCCTGAATGTCTCGTGGGGCAAGGTGATCGAGGTACGCAAGGTACAAGCTGAACGCGGTGATCCGGCACGCCGTCAGGCTGATGTCCACGCCGAAGATGCTCTCCCGCAAGAGGCGCATCAGTTCGGTGGCTTTCCGGTCGTTACGTGCGGTCAGGTTGGCCTGTTTCCACTCCTCGGCCAGCCGGTTGAACAGCCCCACGAGGAAGATGCCCGACCCGCACGCCGGATCAAAAAACCGTTTGCCTGCGAGGGAGGGAGTGCCGCCCAGCGCGGTGTCCAGCACGACCTCGGCGAGAAACCGGGGGGTATAAAATGCGCCTTGCTGCTTCTCGACATCTTTGAGAAACCGCTCGTAGATCGCGCTGATGGTTTCAATCGGGATGTAGCGGAAGTCATACCGGTAGAACAGAACTCGCTGTCCGGTGCGGACGATCGTCTCTTGGAAGAAATCGTCAAGTATCTTGACGTGCTCCTCCTGAATAAAGGCCTTCTCCTCCTTCAGGTCGTCGCGGAACAAGTCGCCATTAAAGTCCTCGCCGAGCTTGGTGAAGAGCTTGTACAGCGAGTCTCTGGCCTTGCTGCGAGACGGGTTGGCGAGCAGTTCCCGCAGGTCTTTCGCGCCACGGATGCCGAGGCCAGTCAGGTAGCTTTCGTCGATGATCCCGCGGTCAAAAAGGTAGGAGGTGAACACCAGACGGCAAAGCAGCGCATCGAGCGCCTCGCTCGGGTTCTTCCGTCGGGTCACCGCGTTCAGCTTTTCGCGAGCGTCGAGCAAGTTGTTGAGCAGGTCCCGATCAACGCGCTGGGCCGGATCGAACGACCGCTGATGCTGGCGGAAGAACTCGCCGGACTCGACGGAGACGACGAACTCTTTCAGCCCCTCGGCAACGCGGCTGAGGTTCGTCACCAGCCCGGCAGGGTCTGCGTCTGATTGGCCAGCGGCGGGGCGGGTCATGCCGGAGTAGACGTGAACGCTGTCGTCGGTCACCAGAACCAGCAGGCTGGCCCCGCCGTGGTTCCAGAAGCGGTGGTGCAACTCAAGAATTGCGTCCGGGGTGATCCGTTTGACGACACGGAAATAGACCAGCGGCGAGTGGTCGGCGCACAGGACGCCGTCCACGTCAAGCGTGTCAAAGGCCCGCCGGAGCAGGTGTGCCTGCGGCGTGGATGGGGTGATTTCGCTCTTGGCGGTGAAAAAGCCGGGCGAGCTTCTGCCTGCCAGCCCAAATTCCTGCCGCCAGTCGGTCGCCGTTGTAGTGGGCATAATCTCCGCCCCCTACAGATGGGGAATTTCAGCGGGTTCTGAAACGAGCTGATAAACCCAACGGCTGCCCAGTTTAACGGACCGGATGCAGTACCCTCGCTGTCGGAGGGCGGTGATGTCTCGCGAAAGGGTCGGGACGGAAACGGCGAGCGTCTTGGCCAGCGCAGGCGTGGAATGCTCCCCCGAGCGGATCAGCCGGATCAGCTCTTCGAGGCGGTATCCGATCGCAAGAGACTTATCGTAAAGCATCTGCGCCGCGTCTCCTGAAGCGAAGGCTATCCCCCGATGATAGACTTGTCAAGGCAGGCAGGGACGTTTGTCCAGTATCTCGCGTACCGCTAGTGTCGGCTGAAAACGATTGCTCGGTCTGTAGCGACGGAATTCCCGATTTCCGCTTGGGCTAGCCCCGGCCGAGCGGCCTTCGCTTCTCCGTGGCTGGCCGGATTTCCGGTTCCAGAAACGACAAAAGCCCCGGCACGCCGAAGCGTGACCGGGGCTGGTTCATTCGTCTTGGTGTCGTCTTCGAGGCAGTTTTGCCTGAAGTTCGGCTCGTCTCTCACGCCGTCGGCCGTCGGGGTGTAGCTTTCGCGGGGTATAACGTCCGTCGAGGACGCCCCGCGAAAGCGGAACCCCAGAGGCCAGAGGCGTGCGACTTGGCGTCTTTCCACGTCACGCTTGAAGCCAGAGGGGGCAGCAAGAGCGGGGTGACTTTATCGGCCTCGCCCGCCGGGGAACGGCTTCTTGCAGTGCTGACGGTAGGCATCGAGGGTCATCATCGCTCCGATGCCCATTGTGACGATGCCGAGGAATCCGAGCGGGATGGATGTGTCTTCGCCGTTTCGTCGGGCCGTGTGGAAGCAGTGCTGGCCGACCGATCTCAGATCGTGGAGACTGAAGCCTTTGAAGTTTCCGGGATCGACCATAGCAGGTGCGGACATGTCTGGTTGGCGTTTGGCTGTGAACATAGCTCAGAACACCCGGTCAGCGCAAGCAAAAGGCATCCGAGTAGGAACATGCCCGGAATCCAGAGCTGAAATCGAATATGGCGGAGCTTGAACCTGCGGTGGTGCATATTCCGCAGAAGCCGGGTCATTTCTTAGCCCTTTCCCAGCTCGACAGGGCGTCGTGTCGGGCCTTGCACTCGCGGTACATTTGGGTCGTGGTGATGGTGTGCCTGAACAGGTCGCCCATCGTCACACCCCTGAAGGCGGGAAGCGGGTCACATGCCTGCGTTAAATCCGCTGGCGGTACGACCCGCAATGGCGTCGTTGAGGAGCTGCACGCTGCCGTCAGGAAGCTTGCAAGAAGTAAACTCAGGATGCTTTTCAATGGTCTGCTCCGTCTTCGAGTTGATGTCGTGGGCGAGTTGGCGTTCAGTGGCGAGCTGTTTTTCGAGGTCGACAGCCCGGTCGTTCGCCTCCTGCTGGGCGGTTTGGGCGGCGGCGACCTGCTTTTGGTAGTCCTCAAGCTGCGCGGCCTGAACGTACTTGCCTTTGACGTGCCAGCCGGTCGTGAAGCTGGCGAGCGTCCATCCGAGGACGATGACGATTTTCCACCACGGGGTCATGGGCGTTGCTCCGGTGGACGTGGATCGCCAAGAACGACACCAAGGCATCCGCATCCAAGACCCGCGAACACGATCCAGTGCTTGTATGGCTCATCGACGAGTGCTGCGGCACCCATGCATAGCGTTCCTATGGCTGCCCACGTCGCGGGCTTCTGAATGGCGGATTTTGGGCTTCGGTGGAGTCTCATAGGCATCCTTGCAAAGTGAGTTGCTGAAAAGTGATGTGCGCAGGCTTCTGTCGACCATTACCCCCCGATCACGCGGTAGGGGATGACGTTGCAGACGAAAGACTCCTCCAACGTCCGGCCTCCTAATGTGGTAATCGTGTTGGTCACGATGTATGAGGTGCCCGAAGCTCCGCTTCCGAGCCAGACGGTCGTGCTTGTCGCCGGGGTGCCGATGGTGGCCGCCGGAGAGTTGATCGTCATGCTGGGCGGCGTGACTTGCCAGACGCTCGTCGCGATGGTGTCGTTGCCCAGCCCGCGAGTTGACCAGTCGATCTGGACATCTTCGGTTTCGCCCGGCGTTTTCTCGACGACGGCGATTTGCCCTTGAGGCGTTTCTTGAATGCAGGTCGTCATAGGTTCCTCGTCTGCTTGGTTGCTTGCATAATTCGTATCTGCGATCTGGCTTGAACGCTACGGGTTTGGCTGTCGGTGCTGAGCAGCCTGTCCTGGCTTCCTGCGCCGAGCGACCTGTTCTGCCCGTCAGGGGACAGGTTCTTGTCCTGGGCGTTCGGATGCAGGATGCGCGACGGTGGCGGGGAGCTTGCGAGTGCGCTGGAGTACCCGTCGGTCAGCGACCACGATTCGATCAGGCTTGCGACGATTACCAGTTGCGGGAGCACCGTGTCTTCGGCGGTCGCGTTCTCCGCGAGGAATTGCTCGTAAACCGCTGCGGCCGTGATTGCGTCTGTGGCGGCAGTCGCCTCGCTGATCGCGGTTGAGATGACGTTCGAGGTGCTGGTGCTGTCCCCGGCAGTCACTGGCTCGCTGAGCAGCGCGCTGAAAGACAGCCCGGCGGTCAAGCCGTCTGTTGCCGTCAGGCTTCCGCTGTACGCGGCGTTGGCGGTGAGCACGCAACTGGAAGCGTCCGCGGCGGCAAGGCTGCAGGTGTATGCGGTTTGAAAGACCGCAGACGTGGCGGTCAAGTCGGTCGCGGTAGCGCCCTCGGCAAACGATGCGTTGGCGACCAGAATTGCTGCGTAAGACACGGACGCGACGACGGATTCGGCCAACGCTGCAGCGATGTTATCTGACCCGGCGAGGCTGTCACTTCCGAGTACGGCCGAACTGAGTGTGGCGTTCAACGTGGCTGCGGCAGAATAGGATTCCGAAGCCGAAGCTGCCTCGCTGATCGCAGGCGACAGGATTGCTGTCGCGGCAAGGCTGTCGGAACCGGTGATGGCGTTTGAAAAGGCTGGGGCGAAAGTCGCGACCGCTGTAATGGAGTCGTTGCCGATGACGGTGTCGGATGTCGTTCCGCTGATGAGTAGCCCGCCGCTGGCGATGTCGGTCGCCGCAACGGATTCAGAAATGGTCTGCGTGATCGTCACGCCCGCTGAGAGCGCATCAGCTCCGGTCGCGGCTTCACTCAAGCTGGGGTTCAAGGTCGCGGAAGCGCCTTCGATGTCGGCCGCGGATACCGTTTCTGTGAACGCTGGGCGGGCAGTTGCGGCGACGGCTTGGGTGTCGCTGCCCGTGACCGCTTCGACAATAGCGGGATTAGCCGTGAGCGTCAGGGAAATGGAGTCGCTCGACGTGACCGCTTCGGAAAACGACGGGGTTGCGGTCAGCACGACAGAGCTTGAATCGGCAGCCGTCGCTGCCTCAGAGACGGTGACGTTGTAGGTGGTTCCGCCAGTTCCAAATTCAAAGACTTCGTAAGAGGCCGTTAAGGTGCTGGTTGTCGAGCTACGTGAAACGGTTAATGTGGTGGAGTTCGTAAGAGTGATTCTGGGGCGTGTAATATCAAGATTTGCCCCAGTGAGCGGCGTGGAGTACTGCAGGTTGTTCGCGACGGCCATCGTCGTAGTAACGCTAGAAATGGTCGCGGTATTGCTCGTAACAGATGTGAGAACAACGGTGCCACGCTGCACGCTGCTCTTAAGCACCCCAGAAGCGAACTCAACTACCCAGAAGTTGTAGTTTGAAGTTACCGCGCTAGAGGTATTTGTCGTAAGTGTGACTGTCGTGCTATTGGTAAGTGTAGCGCGCTGGCGACCTTGGGCCGAGTTATTGCTGCTGGTGTTGCTTCCTGCGTGAATCAGGATTGAATTGCTAGTGTTTACGCTAGTGATAGTCTGTGTAGTTGTGCCCGTCGTAGCCGTTGTCGCGCTGTAACCTTGGACATTCGAGGCCAAAGCGCCCGTAGCAAATTCTAAAACAAGATATCCAACTGTTACTGTGCCGGATATGCCAGCTTGTCTTGCGGCGGTAAGAGTAGTTCCCGATATGGAAAGCAGCGGATCAAGACCACTGGAGGATATCGCAGTTGCAGATGTGGTAAATCCTAGCGAATGCAAGATGGTCGTATTTGCAGAAGTAGACGCGACGGTGGCGGTGTTGCTTGCAGTCGAACTGGCTATAACGATGGTGCCCATTTGGACACTCGTCACCAGACTCGATGTCGCATCAACAACTGCGAGGTCAACAGTAACGGTCTGGGTAGCGCTCGCTGTGTCACGATAAGCAGTCACAGTTGTGCTGTTGGTCAGCTCCACTCGTGGACAGCCTTGCGCAGGGTTGGTACTTTGCTGCGTACCGAACCCGTTGAAGAAAATCAGCGCGTTTGCACCTACCGAACTGATCGTAGCCGTGGCACTGGTCGCGTTGACCGGGATCGTGATCGTGACTTGTTGAACGCTGTTGACGTAGGTCGTCATCGACTACTCCGTTGGCGGCGCGTCCACCAGTTGCCTCGTTGTGGTATCGACCATCTTTCCTTCAGTGCTTGCCCACTCAGGCAGTTCGAGTTGCCAGCGGGTCACGTTGTCCACCACGGGCGGTTCCGCCGCCCCGGCGACGGTGGCGAGGATAAACCCGCCCGCATCGTACTGGATGAAGAAAGCCATCTATCCGCCCGCGCTTTGAGTTACGCTTTGAGAAGCTGGGCTTCGGAGAATTCGCGAACCGCGAGAGCCACGACGGAGTACGAGGCTTCTCCTGCCTCGTCCTTCGTGATGCCCACGACCTTGCCCTTCACGCCGTCGGGAAGAATCACTTCCTCCCCTTCGCTGAAGGCAAATGGCGGCTTTCTGACTGGGTGTTCGGGATCGAAGGTGGATTCGACAGGGGCATCTGCTGGTTGTGCGGCGACGGTTTCGGTGGTTTGATCTTCGGTCATGGCGGTTCTCCTTGCTTGGCTTTGGCGTGTTACGAGACGGAAACGGTCGGGGTGACGTTCAGGGTGTCGCCACTCGCAACGGTTCGAGACGAGGCGAAGTCGCCCGCGCTGTAGAGCGTCCCGGAGGTGCCGGTGTTGACCGAGGACAGGAACGCCCCGGCGACAGTGGCGCTCGCGTTGATCGTGTAGGAGACGGCGGTGGCGGTGTTCGACCCCGAGGAGGTGGTGCCGAACGAGATAGCCGGGCGGTTGCCCGAGTACGGCGTGACTTCCGCCCAGCCTGCGTGTGAGGCGAGGGTGTCGCCGACAACGGCGGTGCCGGTGCCCTTCAGGCCGAGATACCACGCTGCGGTATAGGCCGACCCCTTGAAATACTTGTCCACGATGTCGGTCTTGCCGACCGTGGTGACGAGGTTGTGGATGGTTTCGCGCCACTTCTCTTTGCCGTCCGGACCGATGCACACCAAGTCGTAGCTGAAGGCGGGCGGGTTCATCCCTTCGTCGATGGCGGGGTTCATTACGGCCCCGGCACCCATGCCGTCGTGAATGGTGGTGCGCTCGGTCAAGTCGGTCATAGAGTCTCCTATTAGCTGATGTCGTTGAAAAAGAGGTGGTGGCCCTCCGTGAAGCACGGGGTTTTGCCGACGGCCCACGGTGGGACGCGGGGCATGCGGCGGTCGTAGTAATGGGTTGCGCCCTGCGTGCGGTCCGGCAGCGTGCCAGCCACGGCCTTCTCGGCGATGGCTACGGCTTGTGCGAAGACCGGATCGGCGACCGTGACGGATTTGAGTTTCGGCAGGTTGGGGTCGTTGGCGTTCCAGCAGGAGAACTGCCACGGCTTCAGGCATACTTCCTCGACCGTGCTTCCCCACCAGCGAGGCTTGGCCACGCGGTTCATGATGCAGCAGGCCACGTCTTCCATGCCGGGCTTCCCTTCCCCGCGGGCCTCGCCCCAGATCGTCCGCGCGAGCGTGTCGGCGGCGGTCATCGGCTACTCTTTCCGAGGAAGGCATCGTGCAGATCATCTACCTTCTGCTCGATGCGCACGACCGTCATCCGGACGCTATTGCTGTCGCCCTCAAGCTTGGCAATTCGCCCTTCGTAGCCGGAGATGTTGGCTGACACGATTCCTGCCGTGAACGCCATCGAGATGAGCAAAGCGATGAGGTGAAAGAAGGGACTTATCTTGCGCCAGACACGTTGAACCATACTACTCCTTATGCCGTAACTGAGTTGAATATAAGATTGCTGATTATCACCCCGGTGGTCGTCTCGGCGATTACGCCAGCCCACTTCTGGCTGATCTTGCCACCGGCGTAGTACGGGAGGCCGAGAAGAAGCGTGAAACACGCCAGCCATGCCCGCTCAGGATGCCCGGTCAGAAATGCCAGCCCGACGATGCACGGGGCGATCATCGCTTGACGCAGACCCATCGCCACGGTTCCCCAGCGCTTGCGCTGTTCGAAAGTGTCCGTGGGCAGGTTGAGCTTGCTCATCAGCCAGTCAACTGGCTTCAACGAGCCGCCGGAGGCGTCGATAATGCCGTGGATGGCTGCGAAGTATTTGCCCCACCCCCAGATTTCCCAGAAGGCGAGCGTGGCCGATGTCCACCAGAAGACCTGTAACAGATGGAGGTCGTCACCACCCGCGACAAGTGCAGTGGCCGCCGCCATTCCAGCCGTGGCAAGTGCCCGAGCTTCATTGGTCGAGGTGAGGTAGCCGAAGAACTTGCTGCCGCGCGCCCGGTTAAGGACGGCGAACGTGAGGCCGAAGGCGATCTGTTCGATCACGGCCTACCTGCTAGTCACGATGTTCAGGTTGCCGCCTGTCGAGAAAGTGTTGGTAGACCCGCTGGTCGCCTGAGAGAGCACAGTCACATAGTGAACGCCCTCGGAAAGTGTGTTCGTGACGTAAGAGTTGGATAGGGTGTCGCCGTTCGTTGAAAATGCGGGTATCTTCTGAGTAGTGAACCCTGACACCACGCTCGTCGAGTCGATGCCGAAGCCGACAAAGCTTGCAGCAATCGGGCTGACTTGAACAATCTGGTTTGTAGCCGCGTTGATGATCTCGTTCGCCCATGTCACGATATTGCAGCGGATTTCGCTATTTGGCTCGCCCACGCTGGTGCTGCTGTAGGTGCGGTTGGTGGAGTAGGCCGATGTCGCCATTACGCCCCTGTCGTTAAACCAACTGCGGACGTACCGCTTCGTGGCGGTGTCTGCGAAGGCTGGGCCGGTGTCGATGTATGCCATGCCGACGAGCGTGCGGGTTGAGTCGCCCGATTTGATCGTCACGCCTGTCGTGGTGTCAGTCGCGTATGCGGTGGCACTGGCTTCCAGCGTCATCACGCCGCTGCTCATGTAGGCGTAGATGTAGTAAAGCGTCGAGGGAGTCAGCGATACGGGCGTTGTTGGTGACAGCGAGACCCCTGCCGACGGAACCGTCTGGGGCACGCCGTTGATGGCCAACTTGTTGCCGTTGAGCGGCGATAGGACGAGGTTCGTGCTGACCTTCGCTAGCTTGCACTGGCCGTGGTTCAGGAGTGCCCCGTCCGCAGGGACGCTTTGCAGCACCCAGTACGTGCCGTCGTGAGCAAACGTGTAGACGCCGTTCGCTTTCAGTGCGTTCTGGCGGATCGGATTGCCATCCGGGCCGTTGGCCTGCACGTTGCCGAGGCTGTTGGTGTTAATCACGGTGTTTCCGGTGCCGCTGTTCGCGTTGGCGACCTTCACCCTGATCTGCATCCCTGTTGTCAGTGCCGCTGGGATCGGACTGAGCGCGATGGTGATCGTGTTCGGCGTGCCGCTGGTGTCCACGGCGTAGGTTGATGCGCCGCTCTGAACGGTTGGCAGGAATCCGGTGAGCTTTGGGTTAATGAACGGCGCGGTGGCGAGCGTCGCGATGTTCCCGCTTGTGACCGTGGATTGGCCGTTGGCGACGGTCACGGAATAGAGCCCGGTGAATCCGGCATCTGGCGACGGCGTGACTTGCGTGCCCGTCGTGGCCGAGATGCCCGCCTTAACCTGAACGAGGCAGACGCCTTTGCGCACGGTGTTCTGGGAGACGCCGGTGTTGTTCGGGCCGCTGTAAGCGACGGCGGGGTTCGAGGCGTTGTAGTACGGGAGCACGGCCGAACCGCTGTCGGTGTCCTGGTAGGCCACCTGCACGAGGTAGTTGATCGACTGGCCGGAAGTTACCGGGGCGGGGCAGTTCAGAACCGTCGTGGCGAGCACGATTCCCTGCTTGATGATCTGGTCAGTGGTGTCGGCGGCGAGGCTGCCGTAGGCTGTTCCGTCCACGTTCTGCTGGCTGTAGATCGCTCCTGCCGCGACGTTCACGGCCAAGCTTGCCGGGCTGGTTGGGGTGCAGGCGAGCCCGTCCACATAGGTGCCGGTGCCGAGGATTGCCTGTAGGGCGTACCCGAGGCCGACCATCGTGTTGCGGTTTTGCAAAAGCTGGTCGGTGTCCTGCGGAATTGCACCGGTGTACATGATCTGTCTATCCATTCAATTCTCCTGATCCGTTAGCTGGAAACTCGTGTCCAGATGATTGTGCCGACGGGCTTAACGCCGTCGATCGCTGCGTAAATGTCCGCATCGGTTACCGCTCCCAGAACGAGACTTGGGTTCGCGTATTCGATCTGGCTGGCCGTGCCATATGCACCGTGAGGGTCGCCGTAGCCCGCGATGAACGGGATGCCCTGCCCAGTGGGGCGGTACGCAACGACGAAAGCCTGAAACGGCAGTTGCAGCGAGCCGTAAGCCCCAGCAACCCCGTAGCCCATCGTGTTCGTGCCGTAGGCCCCGGTGTCAGCAGGTCGCGCGGGTTCGAACACCCACGGCGTGCGGCCCGTCAGGATTTCGAGCGCCCGGATCAGCCCGTGCCGCGTCGCCTTTTCGGGAAACAGGGCGGCGAGGATGCGGGAGCGGAAGGGTGAGTCCATCTCCTGCGTCTTCCTCGGCAGACCGGAGCCGAAGAAGTCGAATGAGATCATGTCGAGGAAGCCATCCGTCGCGGTAGAGATCCTCGTTTGGAGCCTTGCGTAGCTGGCCAGCCCGTAGACGGACGACAGTGCCCAGCCGATGCCGTTCAGCACCCCGTCGAGGATCGGCGTGCTGTCGCGGAACCAGCCGTTCGGCAGGAGTGCCTTCAGCCGGGTAACGATGTCGCCTTGGGTGCCAGTGGTCATGCGGCTAACTGATCGTGAGAACGCCGGTCTTGATGACCTGCTTGTTGTTTGCCGCGAGGTCGGACGTTCCCGCGTTGAGTAGGACGCCCGTTACGTTCGTCACGCCCGCGATGCCGTAGGCGATGGATGCGAGCTGGGTGTAGGGTAGCGAGACGCCGAGGGAGAGTGTGTTGATGAAGCTGGTGAGGGCGGTGGCCACGTTGGCGACTACAGTGGCGTGCGTGTACCCGGTGGCGGTGGTCAGCACCATCGTGACGTTTGCGGTTATGACGGTGGGCGCGAAGACGCCGAACGTGCTGCACAAGGGCCGCACAGCATCAATGGCGCTGCCAACGCTGGCAAGCAAGCCGCTTGATGGGCTGCCGGTGCCGTCATCGACGACCGCGTAAAAGTAGCCGTTGTTGAGTGTGCCGTTGTAGTTCAGATTTTCGGTCAGCGTGTCGCTCAGTCCTTGCTGCGTGCTCTTGATCGCGTATTCGACCGCCGCTCTGGTGGCCTTCGCGAGCGAGGCGAGATAAGCCACGAACCTGATTCTGACTGCGGGGTCGGATTCGGCGTCAAGACCGTTGGTGAATGCCGAGGCGTTCGTGACGGTGTCCACGCCGGGGATGGAAGAGGTGATGACGGTGATCGTCCCAGCCTGCACATTGCCCGATGCGCCTGCCACCGTGTTCTGTGTGGGGACGTTGACGCTTGAGGTGTTTGCCGCGAGGACATACCCGTTCAAGGTGGCGCTGTACGCTGCGTTCGTGGTGTCAACGGAGACGGTGAAAGTCTGTGTGCCATCAGAGGTCTGGACGGTCGAGCCGACAGGCACGAGAGATTGTTGCGTTGGGGTGAACCGACTTAGGGTGACTTGTCCCGTGGACGCCACGGCCTTCAATCGCGTAAAGCCGAAGTCGGCCATCCAGCTATCGAGGTCAGCGCCGCTGCTTGTGGCTGCCCGCGTCAGGATCAGAACCTGCAGGATGATCGCCTGCAGCCACAGCACAACGGCTGCGGTCGCTTCCGCGATGGCTCGCAGGACGGAGCCGACGGTGAAGTTGACCAGCGCGGAGGCTGATCCCTGCACGGCCGTCGCGATGTTCGAGACGAGCTGGCTAAACGTGAAAGTCTGCAATGAGGCCATAATCTCTACGGTGTGACGCTGAAGCTTAGCGCGGTTGGTTGCGAGGAGTCAACCTCCACGTACTGAATCTGCACGTCGAGGCCGTTCGGGATTGAGCTGGTGACGATCTGCGGGGCCGGGGATTGAACCACGCTCGGCTCCAGGTACATCTGCGACTTGATGAGGCTGTCGATCTCGTTCTCCCTTATCGGCATGCCGATCTGGCGGGGAAGCCCAGCACCATAGCCCGGCTGCCAGATGTAGTCGGTCGGGTTCGTGAGGAGCCTGCGGAGAACCCGCTGCTGACTCTCCAGCACGCTGTCGGCCACGAGCAGGTCGCCGTTCGCCCCGAGCTGGAGGTCGCCGCTGAAAAAGTGTCCGATGTCGGGCATAGCTATCCTGCCGAAGTAACTGTAGTGACGTGAGAAGCCCCCATCGTCTGGTTGGGCGTCCCTGTGGTTCCGCCCGGTGCCGGGTGGGTATGGCTGTTGAATAGGGCCTGCATCGCCGACGTGACCAGTTTCTGGAGCGTCTGGCCGACGCTGCCCAGGTTGATCGCGGGGGCGGTGACGTTCACGGTGGACGCAGCCGTGATGTTGATTGTCGGCGCGGTTGCGTCGATTTCGAGGTGCCCGTTGATCGTCATTTTCCCGTCGTTGGTCATCTTCACGCACGTTCCCGACTGATGCACCAGCCAGAACTCGCCGGACGGCACGTTGAGCGGCGGTGCGGCGTTGCCGTAGAAGCGGAGTGAGACGTAGGCGGCGAGTTTGCCGCCCTCCTGAAAGTGGACGTCCACCACGTCGCCGGGCGTCGGGGGGCAGAACATGCCCCATCCGCTGCCCACCCACGGGGTAGCCACGGGCAGAAAGCCCGTCTCGAAGCCTTCCGGCTGGATCGTCACCTTGGCGGCGTATCGGTTCGGGTCGTAGCTGCTGACGATGCCCATGCGCACGAGCGCGCGTTGGCTCATCGCCTTTTCGCTTTCCCTGCGGTTGAGGTTGTTGAGTCCTTGCATCATCCGAGTACGACCGTGCTTTGAGTACTGTGGTTCTTCGCCCGAAGCTCCATCCGGTAGCCTTCCTCGAAGGAGATGCGACGGGTAATCGTGTCGGGGTAGTAATTCTGGTCCCATGCCGTGTTCGTGCCGACGAGTTGCACCATCGCGCGGGTAGTGAGCAGGTTGTCGCCCGGCAGGCTTGCCGTCAGAACGCGTTCATGGCGAGTGATCTCCTCGGCCTTCGCCTTGGCGAACTGGAGCGCCTTGTCCCGCGTCAGGTTGGGAACGACGTAGCTGTAGGTCTGTGCGTTGCCGCCGCCTCTTTGGCTCTTGAACGCTTGCGTCACCTTGTACGTGACGACGAAGCTTTTCTGCTGCTGCTGGTTCCACGTCTGAACCTTGACGATGATGTCCTTGGCAAGCGTCTGCGACCGCGTCAGGTGGATGTCGATTGCGTTCGAGTTCGGCGGCTCCGACCACGCGAGGATGTACGGCGGTGCCGTGTTGACCGGCGGCGGCTGGAAATACAGCGTGTTGCCGCTGACCCACACGTCGAAGCCTTCCCGCCCCGCGAGGTAGACGAGCAGGTCCCACTCCGTCTGCTCCTGCGTCAGGACGACGTTGTCGATGTCGTAAAACGTGCCCGCTTTCGTCGTGGTCGCCTGCACCGCTGGCGTCAGGCCGTGGCGTTTGGCGAGGGTTTCGGCTATCTGGCTCGACGACTGGTTGACGAATTTTTCCGCCGTCTTGCTGTCGATGAGCTGGGCGGACAGGTCGCGCCCGGTGAGAGTGATCGACCGGCGAACGGGGTCGTAGTCGATGCTGTCCACCTGCCCGAGAATCCATTGTGTGGTCGTCAGGTTGCCCGAATCGTCCTCGAACCCCGCCGCCACCGATACCCGGTCGCCGGAGGAGAGCGCCCAGTAGGCCGGGGCGAGTTCAGGCGGCAGGCCGCTGCTCGCGGCGACGACGCGGAACGTGTCGGCCGTGAAATGGCTGGCGTTCGTGACTTCGACTTCGGTCACCCCGGTCAAGGGGATGCCGTTGACTGCGACCTTGCAGCGGGGTTTGCGGGTAACTCCGGTGGCGAGACGTGGGTTGTTCAGGCTGCTAAGCAGGGACAAAAATGCCTCCGCCCGCATTCGGATCGACCGAAGGTATCTGAAGAGTGACGATTCCGGTCAGCACCGGGTCGATCAGGCCGTTTTCCTGCGCGATCCGGTTCCATTGCGTCGCGTCCCCGAGGTATTGCAGGGCGATCTGGTAGAGGTTCCCCCCGGCGACGGTGACGGTGCGCATGGTTCAGTTCCCCTTGTTCGCGGTGTTCACGCCCATGCGGGCGAGCACGCTGTTGAGCTGGTACAGGTTTCCGAGCTGGCTGAAGCCGGAAGCGCCGGAGCTGAGCAAGCCGCCCATGATTGACGGCGAGCCTCCCGCACTGACCGGGGCGGTGTTGATTCCTGCCGTGGTCGTGGAGATGACGCCCTGAGTTGTCGCCTGAGCCGATGTGATCGAGGTTTGCAGGCTGGCCAGCAACGGCCCTTCGGCGACTGCTGTAGCCCCTGCGAGCGCATTCGTGGTGGCGGGTACGCCAGCCTGATAATTCGTGAACGCAGTGGCTACCGCACCGACGGCGGTGCTGATCGTCGAACTGGCGATGACGCTGCTCAGCCCCACGGCTTCCGCGAGGTCGCCCGCCATCGCTTCGATGAACCCGACTATCGCTTCGGCGATGACCTGCGTCTCGTTCGTCACGACCTGGCAGGTGATGCTGTACGGGATCTCGAAGGGCTGGTGGAAATCGGCTTTGAAGTCCCGGATGACAACCTGGTAGCGGTTCAGGCTCCACGTCAGGAGCAGTTGCTTCCCTGCCCGGCGCATGAAGTCGAGCAGCAACGCCCGTTCCTCCGCGCTGTCGCCGCGAAAGCGCCCCGACCAGTGGACATCGTCGTCATCCGGCCCCATCGCGTCGATCACGCGCTTGCCGCCGGGCTGTTTGTGGGTGACCAGCATCTGCTGGCCGCCGAAGTTGATGGTCTCCGGTATCTCGAAGCCCGCGAATACGATCCCGCCGAGGGTGAGCGTCGTCATGGGGCGAACGGATTGTGGGAAGGCGATACGAAAGACTGCCTGCCGTCGAAGCCGCTGCCGGACGATTGCGAGGTATTCAGGGCGTGGTACTGGTAGTCGGAGACAATTTTCGCGATCTGCCTGCCGTCGAGATTGACCGGGACTTCGATCACGGATTTGCCGCGTCCCCCGCGAGGTGGGGTCACACCGTATCGACCGGGATTGTCAGCAAGAATTCGGTTCCCGATGCGTTCGCCGAACTTTTCCGCCATCACGAACGGGTTGTACTTCGTCAGGCCGTGATCGTCGGCCCATTTGCCGATGCCTTCGGCGTTGGCGATGGCGAGGGCGATTGCTGCCAGCGGCCCGAGGACTGCTGTCAGGCCGGTAAGGGCAGGCAGCACGGAACCCGTGATCTGGGCGGCAAGTGTGGGCATCAGGAATTTGATGCCGATGAAAGCCGCCTTGAGGGTCAGGAGCGACCCGCTGAACAAAAGGGCTGCTGACAGGCCAGCGAAGCCGTAGATGATCGTGTCGAAAACGCGCGGGTGCTGGTAGACAAATTGGCCGACCGCTCGCAGGACTTCCGCGAGCTTGTTCAACGCGGGGATGATGATCGGGATCAGGGAATTGCCCGCCGCCGTCTTGAGGTTATCCCAAGCAGCACCGAGAGCCTTATCCGCCCCGCCCGGCGTCGTCATCGCCAGCTTGAAGAGCTGCTGGGTGTCCATCGCGCCCTTGCTGATCGCCATGTTCTTTTCGATCTTGTCCTGCTGCAAGAACATCAGGCTGAACAGGTTCGAGGCGGTGCGGTTGCCGAATATCGACCCCATCTCGTTGAGGATCGCCGATTCGGACGTGATTCCCTTGGCCTTCATAGCCGGGATGAACACTTCCTGCATCCAGCGGAATGGGTCGGATGCGAACTGGTCCATGCCTTTGAGCGCGCCGGGGTGGATGCTTTTCACCTCGCCGATTTTGTTGTACTCGACCATTCGGGGGTTCAGGATGCCGAGCTTCATCATCTCGCGAGCCGCGCGGACGGTAGCCCGGCCCTGCGCGAGGTTGTTGTAGGCGCTCATCGTTGCGGTACCGACGCGGTTACCGCTCATCTCCTGAATCAGCGGTTCCATCGTGTAATAGAAGGACTCGTTGCTGAGCAAGCGCCCCGCGACACCGGCGGTCTTGATGAACTGCAGGTAATCGCTCGGCTTCACCATGCCCCCGGTGCCGGAGATGACTTTCTGCATCATGTCGGCTTGGCCCATGAACGCCTGGGGGCTCTTGAACCCGCCCTTCATTTCGATGATCTTTTCCATCGCCCGGAGCTGGTTTTCGCTGAAGTCCATGCCGTGAGAGCCGAAGACGGCTTGGTTCGCGAACTTCATCTGTGCGATCTGCGGGGCCAGCGATTTCGCCATGCCGTAGTCGCCCAGCGCTGTGTGCAGGTCGCGGGTGGTGCGGATCAGGTCGGTCGCGGAAGCGCCGATGACGCTGGCACCGCGTGCGAACTTGTCGGCGTCGCTGTTGATGGAGTCACCGAGGCCCACTGCCTTGAACTGGGCGAGCGCCTGCTGGTACTCCTTCGCGGCGTCGAGCGTTTTGCCCAGCGCGTGGAGACCGGCGTACCCGATCCCGCCGAAGATGGCTCCGGCGAGGCCAAGAGTCTTGATTTCCCGCAGCGTCGCGTGCAGCTTCTTCGCCTGCGCGTCGGTCTTGGCGAGGTCACCCTGAATCAAAAACAGCCCGCGGCTGATCTGGTTCGTCAGGGCGATGGTAATGCCAACCTTGTACGCCTCAGTCATGGTCAATCAACATTTTGCCGCCGTGAACACCCTTGCCGACCAGTGAGGCCACGGCATGTTCACCGACGGTGGTTAAAACTTCATCCAGCTTCTCTACCAAAGCACCCCCGAGTGTGGAGCGCGGCGGGATGTGTGCGGTGCCCAGCTCCTGGTACACCATGATGTCTGAATTCGAGCCGACATGTCCTTCGTTGCCCGTGACTTTCCGCTCGATGCTGTCGCGCATTTCGCCGGTGCGCAGCAGAGGCTTGTGATCCTCTTCCGTTGCGTAGCCGAGTTCAATCTTGCCGGGGAATCGAATCCCGTTGGCATAACCGCCGTGGAGCGTGGATTCGGCCAGTTCAGCCCACGCCACGAACGGCCCGGCCTGATCCTGATACTCGCCGATTTTCTCCTTGGCACGCTTCTGGACGATGCGGGTCGCCTTGTCGAGAGCGGACTGCTCCATTTTGTGCTGTAGCAGGGCGACTTCACCCAGCTTGAGCGCCAGTTCGAGGAGTTCCATCAGCTAATCCCGTTCTTTCCACGACATTCGATTCCAGTCCCATTCCCTGCCGTCGTGCTGGCCGAAGATGATCGTCCACGCCATCGCGTCTTCAGGAGGGAGGCTGAACGCTACGTCAAAAGGCACCCCGTTCTTAACCAGATAAAGACACAGGTTCAGTTCGGGATGCTCTACTCGTTTTTTAGTGCGGCGTTCCCCGTCAGGGCCGAGGTCGCTTCTATCGCCTGCTTCTCGAAGTGCTCCGCTAGCGCGTTCATACCGTCGTCGTCGAGCCTTTGCACGAGGGCTTCGAGCTGCATTTTGGTTGACGGCTTATCAATTGAGTCGCCGTCGATGCTCGCGACATGGAAGGCAAGCGCCGCATAGCCCAGATACTGTTCGTTCTTCGAGTTCTCAGGCCCGATGGCCTCAAACATGCGAAGCCGATCGAGGGCACTGAATTTACGGATGGCGATGGAGCGGCCCCGCGAGTCCGTGACGTGTGCCAGTTGGCTGGCCGCTTTGACGATGGACTGGCTGGGTGTTTCGCTGTCGGTGGTTTTGTTGATTGTGACTTTGGCCATACGTCCCCCTATGCGACCTTGATTTTCTTCGCGGCCTCGAAGGTGATGGACTGCTCCACCTTCTTGTCGCCACCCCAGTCGCCGCTCTTCTCCAGACGGAGGATGACGCCGGTGTAGCGCCACTCGGTGATCGAGCCATCGGCTTCGGTGATAATCTCGCTGATCGTGCCAGCCTTCTGGTTCTTTCCGGCGTAGTAGTCGGCTTCGACCTGCGCCCAGTAGTTGTCCACCGTGGGGTCCATGCGGTCGAGTTTGAAGGAGCCCTTGTAGCCGTCCGGGATGAACCCGAAGCGCGGCGTGCCGTCGAGAGCCTTCGATTTGAGGTCGGTGGTCATCGGGTCGGCGCTGAAGTCGGTGAGACCGGCGAATTTCATGGTGCCGTAGCTGGTCACCACGGTCAGCGACACGTCTTTGCCGACTGAAAAATCATTGATTGGCATGGGCGATACTCCTTGTCAGTTAAAATGCAGGCGCGGTGCCGCCGCGGTTGACGACGACCGACTGGCCGCCCTCGACGTTGACGAGGAACACCTCGTTGATGGCGAGGTAGCGGACCTTAACGTCGGCCTGCTGGTAGCCCAGCGCGGTGCGGCTCTGCGGGTTGTTCGAGAGATCAAGCACGACCTTCCACTCCTGAATCATGCCCTGCTGGGACATGTTCGCGAAGAAGCTGTCGAGCGTGGCCTTGGCCTGCTGCATCTCGGTCGGGCTGATGAGCTTGCCGATGTAGATGCCCATGCCCGCGTTCAGCGACGATGCGATGTAGTTGGTCATGCGGGTGTAGTTGTCGCCGTGAACCACCGCGTTGCTCGACGTGTTGTGGCCGAAGCGCGCGCCGAAGTATTTCCCGCCCGGAACCGGGTTGGCGATTACGTCGATGCCCGCCTGTCCGAGCGACTGAAGCTCGGCGTTGCTGTACTGCTGGTTGGCGTAGCTCTTCTGCGTGCCGACGATGCCGAGCATCTGCTTGTTCAGGCTCGACTGCTCGGGGGACAGATTGGCCAGAATCCCGGCGACGAAGCCCTGTGGCGAAATCAGGCGCACCTGGTTGTTCACGTTGTCGTTGATGTACACCCAGTCTCCGAAGAGCAGCTTCGCAGCGTAGCTGTCGATGCCCGCCGTGCCCTTCACGGTGACGGCGTTGCTGATCGTGTCGCCCGCCGGTCCGGTGAGGATCATGTAAGTGCCTTCGGACAGGCCGTAGGCGACCTGAGCCGACCACTGGGTCGAATCGTCGGCGTCCGCGAGCATGGCGATGGAAGCGCCGGTGCCGCGCAGGGCGTACATGCCCTTGCGGGGGATGGTGTCCAGTCCGATGAGAACTGAAGCAGTGATTGTTGCCGCGCCGTCGATGCCGCCGGACATGGAAACCGTCAGCGGAACGGTGGGTGCCGTGGTGCCGGAGCCTGCCGTGGCGACGATGATCTGGGATGGGCCGCGAAGGCCGCTCTGGCCGAGGTTGATCGCGTTCGCCATGTTGACGAAGATTGCGTTGCCAGTGCCGCCGATGTTGTCGAAGACTTCCGGAAGCTGGCCGGGCAGCGAAGCGGTGACTTTGAACGTCGGCGTGCCGGACGTGCTGTTCGTGCCCGCCGAGATGATGACGCTCAGGCTGTTGCCGAGCGAGCCGGTGTACTTGCCCGTGAAGGTGATGCCTATCCCGGTGCCTGCCGTGCCGCTGGCTGCGGCATCCGTTCCGTCAGTGACGCGCACCAGACGGAAGTTGGCCGCTCCCTGAAGGGCTGCTGCGGCGACGGCCGTGCCGAGGTCGTACTTGCGGGCCTGCATCTGGCCAAACTGGCTGGCGGTGTCAGCCACCCCGCTGGCGATGGTCGGGCTGTTCACCGGACCCCATGTCGCCGTCCCGACGATGCCGAGGACGTTGGTGGGCACGCCGTTGAGGAGCGTCCACGACGGCGGGACGATCTGGACGATCAGGTCGGGTACGATGAGCGCGTTGGTGTTGATTTGGCCCTGCTGGACGATGGTCATGGCGGGTTACTCCTGATTGCTGGTTTTTGAAGTGGTTTTGACCGCCGGGGCGTCCTCGTGGTTGGCGCGCACGACGTTGCCAGCGTGTTCACCTGCCAGAATCTGTTCCATCTCCTGCGGATCGGTGATGCGTTCACCGGCTGCGCGGCCTCCGAACGGGTTAGTGACGACGAGAACTTGGGCCATGCGTATCTCCTTGGCGGCTAGATGGTAAAGGTTGCGATTGCGGGGTTGCTCGGGTCGAGGCCGCCGGTCAGGTTGAACAGCTCGGCCACGATCTGGCTGGCTGATTGCGTGTTGGTGGTCGCGTATTCGACCGAGTAGAAGAGGTCGCGGCGGTAAAGCACTGCACGCTCCACGCGGTCGGAAACCCGGCTGCGTTCGTAGAGCAAGCGGCCTCCGGTGCCGTCCGGCAGGCTCAGGCGCTCCATTCCGGCCAGCGCGGCGTCCACGGGAGCGACGATTGCGTCCCGGAGCGTCGGGTTTGGACACCAGAAGGTGATCTGAAAGGTCCGTTTCTGTCGTTTCGTCTCCCGGATGACCGTTCCCACGGCCCCGACTCGGGCTGCGAGCTGCTTGGCTGCGGGGATGGTGACGACCGCTCCTACGCTGGTCGCGGGGGTATCGGCGTTTATCAGGGCGGCGAGAGCGGTAGCGATGCTGCTCGGGGTGTCGCCGGGCTGCACCGCGTAGACGTAACCCTTTCGGTTCACCAGTGCTGCGGCATTCAGCGGTGAACTGGATGTGCCTCCTACGGTGATCGTGGTGCCCGACGCGGTGAGCGTCAGTGCCGGGGTCGGCAGGGTCTGGAGCTGCCAGTCCTTCGTGTAGCGGGTCATCTTCTGCTCGGGATCGAGCGGAAAGACGGTGACGTTGATCTTGCCCGCCGCGAGGTCGGTGTCGAGGCTCGCCGGGATCGGCCAGCCGCGATAAACACGGCAATCAGCGTTCGCCACGGACGGGTTGCCCGTGCCGGTGGGGTAGATGGCCTGCGTGACTGCGGCTACGAGGGCGTTTTCAACATCGGACAGGTCGGCCAAGCGGCGCTCCGTGTGTCTACAGGACTTGCGTGATCCGCGCGATCAATGCTTCGACGCCGGATTTGATTTCAGCAGCTACCGCGTGCTCGATGCTTTCGAGCTTGGCGAGGACGGCGGACAGGTCGTCCGAGATTTCATCTAGTTCGGACTTGGCTGGTGATTCGGCGACAGATTCAGCCGGGTTGCTCTCGGCACTCGTCGCAGCAGGTTGCGATTCTGCAGGGGCGTCTTCCGTGGCAGGAACAGTAGCAGGTTGTGCTGCTGGCGATTCGGACAAAGGGGCGTTATCCTGCTCTGGTGCCGGGGTGGTGATGTCGTCGGTCATAAGTCCTCCAAAATGGGTTGTTAAGTTCGTTACGTGTTGGCCTGCATGGCCGTGATGCGGTAGCCGAGGTCGGTGAGCTCCACCGAGCTGGCGATGTAGCGCTTCCCGAGGTCATCGACGATCAGGTCGCCGTAAAGGACGGTACCGACACTTGCAGGCATGAGCAGTACCCACCAAGGCAGGCGCACGTCGCCCGGAAGGTCGGCTTCGTTCTTCTCGCCCTTCGTGCCCTGCAAGATGCTGCATGGGACACCGCTGACGTAGGGCGTTTCGTTCTGCTGAGTCATGCCGCTGTAGCTGACTGCGCCAACCGCCGTTTGCCTTGGGACGCGGGAAAGCGTCACGGTGCGGTTGCACTCCACGACGAGGATCGGGAGTAGAGCTTGCAAGGCGGCGACAAAGAACGTGCCTTCCGAACCGACGAAGTAGTCGCCGGGTTGAAGGCCGCACCCGTCAACGAGTGCATACCACGTCGCTTTGCCGTACTTGTTCGGCTTGCTGTACTTCATGTCCTCCGCGTTCAGCGAGACATAGCGGCAGAACAGTGGGTTGTTCAGCGTGTGCGTGACGGGGTCAGTCCAGACGGTAGGCGTAACGCCGCTTGCCGGGCGGGAGAACTGGCAGGCCGAGCCGAGCACGGCTGCGGCTTTGGCGTATCCACGCCAGATTCGCTGCTGAATGGACTGGCCGTTCATCGAACGATCAGGACCGGACGACCCGCCCACCCGCCGCCAATTGGGGGCCGGGTGGGAAGCCGAGGAAGGTACACAACTCGCGACGAAGGTAGTTGTAAAAGCTGATGCGGTCGCTGATTTCGTTGCTGTTGCGCTTCCAGACCGCCGCCGATTCCGTGTCGAGGTTAGACGCCGCGCCCTGGATTTCCTGTTCGCGGGCCTTCAGGGCCGGAAGGTAGGTGTTCACGATGACCATCTCCTCGTTGACCGACAGGTTGGCCAGTCGGTAGTCGAGCGAAAGCCCCATGTAGGAGACGTTCGAGTACACGAGTTCCCGGTACGGCTGCGCTGTCGCGTTGCCGGACACGGAATAGCCCATGAAGCGTCGAACGTCAACGAGTTGGTCATCAGTGAGGAGCATTGGTCGTTAAGCGTGCTGCCAGCCAGCAGCCTTGTGGGCTTCGACGGTCGTAGGATGAACGTGGAGGTGTTCGCCGTTCTTGTGCATCTTGACGAGGCCTTCGGTGGATTCTTCGGCAGCAGCCGCTTCGGTGACCTGTGCTTCGGTTTCGGCTTCATCAGCCTTGGTGGTTTTCTTCGACATAAGTTCTCCTTAAAAGATGGGCGGCAGCCGAAGCCGCCGCCCAGGTTGCGTCAGATTAGCCCTGCAGGATAGCGATGTTGTTCGGCTTGATCGCGTTCGCGCCCCAAGCCAGACCGACCAGGAACAGCATCTGCTTGAACTGGCGGTAAACCGCGACTTCAAAGGTGATGCCGGAAATCGGGTCGGTCACCATCAGCACGTCATCCGCCGAGTCCATCGGTTCGCCGTTCGGGCCGAGCGGACGAGCAGGTGCGCGCGTGACGAGCTGGATAGCTGAACGGTGGAACGCGAGGTTCGGGGTATAGCTGTTGCCCACGGTCATCGCGTTAGCGGTGCCGATCGTCACCAGCGCACCGGGATCGCCGATGGTGATGGTGCCCGGAGCCGCAACGCCAGAGTTCACGACGTACTTGTTGTTGGCGTCCGCCGCGAACGTTACCACGTCGCCAGCGTTCACCGTGCCGGTGCCGGTCACGAGCGCGATGCTCTTGACGCCCGGCGCGGTGGAACCGGAGGTGACATACGACGCGCCGGAGCCCTTCGTGATCTGCGAGATCGAGTTGCTGTTGTGCAGCATGAAGCCGTCGAGTGGAACTTCGGCAATCGCACCAGAACGGCGGAATGCGTCGGAGCCATTTTCGTTGGCTTTCAGCAGGATGGTTTGCTTGCCGCGCAGGTTTGCCACAGCACTTGAACCCAGCACGAGGTGCAGGTCGCTTTGCGGGCAGCCGTTGTCGTCAAGGATTTTGCGAACCATCGCAGCATCGGAGAGATCGCCAGCAGTACCGAACGGAGCGGTGCCTGCGGTACCGTAAGCGCGGGAAGCGCCCTGGTAGCCTGCATTCACCAAGTCGGTTTCCATCGTGTTGACGATAGTGCGGAAAGCCTGTGAAAACTGGTTGAGCAGAATTTCGTTGAACGTGCCCGCAGACCGCAGACCGAGCTGTTGCTCACCGTTCCAGCGGATCGGGTAGCTCTTGCTCTTGGAAATGGTCATCGACACGTTGCCGACCGTGTGGTCACCGTTATCGGGTGAGGTCACGGCAGGGGTGTTGTCGATCAGCGTGGTAGGCTGCGTTACAGGAACAAGAATGGTCTGGTTCAACGCGGCACGTTCAGCGCTGCTGTTCTTGGTGACAGCGGGGATCATGCCCACCATCTCGCGGGAAACAATATCCAGCGATTCGTAGATAGTTGGGATTAGGTTTGTGATTGTACTCGAACCCATAGGTAGTCTCCTTCTAAATGAAAAACCCCGCCGGTATGGCAGGGAGTTGGTTGTTGCAGGTTAAAATCGTCCCGCCATCCGGCGGGGCTTCTCGTTAGTCAGTAATCGTCGCCTCGCGGGCCACCTTGGCACGCTCCATCGGATCGGTAATAGCGTCAAACTGCGCGCGGGTAACCTGCTTCTTCCCACCAGTGCCGCCTCCGGACCCACCAGCGCCGCCGCCAGAAGCGCCGGTGCCTTTCAGGATGCTGTCGCGGTACGGGTAGGAATCGACGAGGATTTCGAGCGCTTCGTCGAACTCGGCAACTTCACCGGGGCGCGCGCGGCTGTAAACGCGGTTGCCCGATCCGTCTTTGGCGATGATCTTGCCATCCTCGATGGCAAAGTTGGTGCCGAAGCGGGCCTGAGCCAGATCGACAGGGATCGCCATCTTGTCCTGAATGAACTTCGAGCGGCTGAACGCACCGCCCAGCTTCTCCTGGTGCAGTTCGTTCTTCAGTGCGTCACGCTCATCCACGACGGGCTTGTACTTGTTTTCAGTGGCGGCGAGCTGCTGGTCGAAGGCCTCCTTGGCCTCCTTCTTCACCTTCTCGACTTCACCGGCATCAATCAGTTTCTTGTCGTCGTAGTTCTTCACGGTTTCCAGCGCCTTGAGCGCCTTGGCCGGGTCTTCGATGCCCTCGAACAGCTTCAGTTTGCCTTCGGCTGCTTCCTTGGCTTCGCGGTGGGTCTTCGCCTCACTGTTGAGGCGGGCGATGGTGTCGCGGGTTGCCGGAGCATCGAAGGCGATTTCCTTGCCGTCGTCGGTCACGTAGACGGGCTTGCCGTCCTGAACCACGACTGCGCCTTTGTCGTCAAGTTTGAGCTTCATGTAGTACGTCTCTTTCTCGGCCATCCGACCGTCTTGTGGGACCATCCGGCCCCGGTTGCACCGCTCGGTAATCCCCCTTGCGGCATTCTGTGTGCGGGCTGACCCGCTATACGTTCACTTTCTCCTGACGCTCGATGTCCGGCTTCTCGGCCTTCGCAGCGGCGATTTCCTTCTCCACGTCGATGTCGGCGCTGAGCAGGCCACGGCGTTTCAATTCGTTCAGCAGCGTGGCGTGGCTGAGCGACCCGTCCGCCTTCATCTCGAAGAGCAACTGGGCCGAGCCTTCCGCCAACGTCGCGACTCCGAAGTCGCTGTAGACGGAGACGTGACCGCCTTCCTTCTCGCCGACGTACATCGCCATCAGGTCGAGCGCCTGGTCGAGGGCGTCTTCGAGCGACTGCATGATTCGCTGCAGGTCGCACATGCCCGGCTCGTTGTCGGCAACCGTCTGGGCTACCGTCAGGTTGCCCGGCTTGATGACCAGCAGTTCGGCTCCGACCTGCCGCATCTTGTCTTCGAGGTCGAGCAACGACAGGCGGCCCGCTTCGATGGCCTTCCCGCTGTGCTCGACGTATTTCATGTCTGCGTGTTCGCCGGAAGCGCTGATGAATGAACCCGCGCCGACGTTGAGTGCCGTTTCTGGTCCGAGGTCTTTGCCGAACAGGATGGGCACGCGGGCGACATGCAAGATGGTCTGCTGATCGCTCTTGCTCTGCCAGTGTTCGACGTTCAGGTGGGCGAGTTCGAGCATGGGCGGCGTGCCGACCATGAACGCCTTGCGGAAGCCGTAGACCGGCACGAAGGGGACGACTTTGATGTTGGTCGTGCCGGTTTCGTACTCCGTCCACTCCTCGGCACCCGTGGTGCTTTTAGTCTTGCGGTAGGTCGTCCACTTGCCGGGTTCGAGCACACGGACCTGCTGGACCGACTTCGTGCCGAAAGCCCCGTCTGGTTCTTCTACGCATTCCATCAGGCGGAGTTGGCTCAGGGACCAAACGCTGCCCCGCTTCTCCGCGCGCCAGCCCAGAATCGCGTCATGGCGGACGTGAACGAAGTAGGGGCGGATGCCCGCCTTCTTCTCGTCTGCTGCCGTTCTCGTTCCGCCTGCTGGCGGGCAATCCACGAGGATGCCGCAGATGCCGTAGCCGAGTGCGTTGAAGCACAGGTCGGACGCGAAGGCGTGGAGGTTCCGGCCTTCGAGGTCGATATCGTCGAGCCATTCCACCATCCGCTCCGGCACGTCTTCGCCGATGTTCAGCGGCTTGCTGAACGGCTTGCCGGTCAGGACGGATACCGTCCGCGAGTAAGCTGGGAACAGCGTCGCCGTCTTGAGCCGAGATTTGTAAGACTCCGCGTCTTCCGCTGGCCACTGCGGGAGATACCGCGAGCCTGCCTTCCGCATGGCGTCGGTGCCGCCCATCAGGGCTTCGATGACGCCCCAGTTCTGGGCCATCTGCTCAACCGCGTCCGACTGTTTTGCTACGTTGTTTTCTGTCATGCTCACATCCTGAGCGGGGCCACCGTGGCGGTGCCCGGCCCGTCGATCAATAATTCGGTTGCGGCCCAGACCAGCGCGTCAACGCGGTTCGGGCTGTTTTTCGATTCCAGCGGCACCCACGTCACCATCTCGTCTTCGAGGCCGATGAACGTACCGCAGTGGTGCATACGGCCCTGCTCGTAGAGAGCGGCCACCGGTTCGGCTCGGGCTTGCTTGCCGCGTGAGGCGTGGACCAGCTTGACCGGAGCGTTCCGGTCAACGACGCGGATGGTGCTTTCGACCATCGCCCCGCCAAAGTTCGCTTCCGCGACGATGCGATCCGCCTTGTATTGGCGGTAGAGGGCCACCGCTTTGCTCGCCCAGGTCTCGGGCGTGTACTTGCCGGAGTGGTCCGCGAGGATGTAGCCGTGCTTCTGGGCGTCCTTGCCCACAACCACGAGTCCCACTTCGTCGTTTTGAACCCCGTCGCCGCCGGACGGGTCAACCGCCACGACGATGCGCTTCATCACCGGCAGTTCGCCAGTGTGGCGGAGGTTGTTGATCTGGTCTCGTTTCCAGAGCGCGCCCGGCACTTCGGCGGAAAACGCTTCTTCTGGCGTGGCCGGGTATTCCCGGCGGAAGTTGTGGACGCCGTTCAGTTCGACGATCTTCGCCCTGCGCCACGCGATCTGCTGGTCGTCGAGGCCGTATGCGGTCTGGTAGGCCAGTTCGTCCTCGGTCGGCTTGAAGCCATCCGGCACTGTCTTGCGGTACTCCGGCTGCCAGAACCACGGAATGAACACGAGAATGTACTCGCCTTCACCGCGCATGGCCGCCGCGCACATTTCGTAGAAGAGGCCTTGGCGACCGTTCGACGTGCTTTCGAGGATCACCTCGGTGCCCGGTTCGTCCGGTACGGCTTGAAGCGCTCCGGCGACGTGAGTGTCGGCGTTTGGCCAGTAGGCGACTTCCGACCCGTGGAAGAGCTGGATGGTGTCACCTCGTCCGACGCCCTTGCTGCCGGCGGTGCCGACCTTGTACCCGCTGTCGAGTTTGTCGAAGAGCAGCTCCTTGGCGTTCGAGGCCCGCAGCGACGGCCGGACGACCGGCGGGCAGTGCTCGTAGAACCGCTTCGCCATCCCGAACAGGTTGTTCGTCGCCTCATCGAGATGCGTCAGGATGAACGCCTTGATGCCGATCAGGTGCGTGACCTTGTGGAAGAACCGGCCTTCCGTGTACGTCGAGCAGCCCTGCTGCCGTCCCTTCACCACCAGCGCGCGGACCTTGCCGGTCTTTGCCTTCTGCTCTTCGAGCCTGTCGTGAAGGTAGAGCTGGGCTTCGTTCAGTTTGAGCGGCTGGACACGGCCGCTTTTGGAGCGGATGGTCAGGCAGCGTGATGCGTACCAGCGAAAGTCGTCGCGGAGCCGGAGACGGATACCCTTTTCACTCGGGGTCATGCCGCAACTGTTTGAATAGTCTCAATACATGCATTTTGTTGTGCATATGATGCACTTTCTTGTTGCGCTTGTGCATAATCTGCACTAATGTGTTTTTCATGAGCGGCACTGAAGCCGCCAGCATACGAAAGGAATCGAGCCATGAAGATCACTGTCAAAGTCCGCGAAGTATACGGCAACAAGACCATTTATCCTGTCTGCGATAAGGCGAAGCTGTTTGCGAAGATGTTGGGCCAGAAGACCCTCACCCATAGCAACCTCTGCCTCATCGAGCAGATTGGCTTCTTGATCGAGGCCGAGCAGCAAACGCTGGCGGCATGAACCGCGACGATCTTGTAGGGCTGCTTGACAAGCTGTTCGGCTCTCAAGCCGAGGCATCCCGACAACTCAACACGTCACGTCGCACCATCGCAGCATGGGGCAAGGAAAACCCTGTGCCGAATGCGGTAGCTGCGTTACTCAGAATGCTCGATGACGAGCGCAAACATAGAAAGGTTTAATATGCGTAAACTAACATTACTCGCCGCGATCTGCGCGGCTCTTGGGGCGACACCAGCGAAGGCTGACAGCCTGAAATCTGATTTCCCGATCTGCATCAGCAAGGAACTGCTCGGCCAGATGTACGAGGCGATGCTCCAGCGTGACGCTCGCGGAGCTGACTACCTGTTCCACCACGGCTGCTTCATGACCCGTGACGGAGTGCAGGTTTCCCTGCTCGACCGCGATGGTCCAGATACCCATGTGCGTGTCTACGGAGGCAAACGCCCAGTGGAAGCGTGGGTGTCGGTCGGTGCCCTTGCGAGCTACCAGCCTTAACCGTTGTCTTCCTCGGCCAACTCCTTCAGTGCGTCCTCGTGGGTGATGGCGAGGCGGCCTTTCAATTCGAGCGAGTCGTTGAACATGCCCAGGTGACGGGCGATGCTGTCGAGCGCACCGCGCTTGTCGGACAGCTTAATCTTGTGCAGGCGTCCTACGTGTTCGCGTGATTCGCCGCGCCCCTCGTAAAGGTCTTCAGCTTCGACGCCGCAAATAGCAGCAGCCGTGTCATCGTCGAGGTCGTGGATCGGCTTGAGCCTGCCCTCTTCGTCGAACGCCTTGCGGATGTCAAGGAAGGCCAGCCTGGAGTATTCTTTCAGGACGCGGTCCTGAGTGATTTCGGTGCGTTCTGTAATGCGCTGGCGGGCCTCGGTCAGGGCGGCTTGTATGTCTGGTTTCGTCAAGTTCTCGTGGCCAATGGCTTTCGCCGTCTTCTCGCTGTACCCGGCGCGGATTGCTGCCTGGGTCGCGTTCAGGTCGATGAGGTACTCCTCAATGAATCGCTGTTGCTTCGGAGTGAGCGTGTTGGTCATGCCTGTTACGTGGTTGTTATGTGCCGGGCGGTCGCGGTGGCATCCCTCTGCGGGACTTTTGCTTCGCGTACTGTAGCCGGCCCCGGCTGGCGGCTGACTGAAATGAAAAACCCCGCTTCGAGCGGGGCAGAATCTGGGCGCACCTGTGGCGACACCCAATTACGAGGCTAGCGCGGATCGCCTTCCGGCGCAACAGGTTTCTTCGCCTCGTCCTCAAATTCTTTTCTCGTTGCGAGGATGAGCCTTCCCAGCTTATCGAGTGCGGCGAGGTAGATGAATCGCAGCCGGTACGCCTCGCGCTGGTCCAACGCTGAGTGCGGGTCGATGCAGTGTTCCACTGTCTTCTGGGTCTCGTGACCGAGTTTCCGGATGAGCCGGAGGTACTTCGACGCCTTCTCGCTCCCGCCGTCACCGCCACCGTGCTGTCCGTACTTGGCGACCTTCATTCCCCGAACGGAGGTGTAGGAGAGTTGCCAGTCGAGGAAGGTCGTAGCCGACGCTTCGTGGCCGTGGTCGGCTAGGTCGATGCGAATCAGGTAAGCGAGGACGCTGCGGTCGATGACGTGGGCGGAGATGACAATTCCGGCAGCGTTGCGGATGACCTCGATGTCGTCGCGGTCCGGCCGGTCGAAAGTGACGATGTCGTCGCGCTGCATCCACTACCCCCTGTGTGCTTTTCCTGACCGTAGCACAACTGGTTGAGTGTCGGCAAGCGTTCGTTTACGCCGCGCTTATAACCTCGGCCCGTTTTCCGAATGGATCGCTTATCCCGCTGGTGGTACTGCTCGGGGATGGAACTGCTCTCGGGAATCTACCTCATTACCAGCCTCGTGCTGATCGGAACTACGATGCCAGCCAGCGGCGAAGATGACGATTGACCTGAAGTTCCCACCATTCGCGTGGTCGGAAGTTGAACTGACCGACCCGGTGCTGTTCGAGGTGCTGGGCGTGGGTCATCGGGATGGCGGAGTATTCCGGCTTGCACCCGGTTCCCGAATTGGCCGCTGTGCGGTAGTGGCAGGGGTCGCACCACGACTGCCCGGTGTCGGGGTCGTAATCCATCTGCCCGTCGATGGCCGAAGGCTGCGTGCGTAGCCAGAGCTGGAACTTCTTGTCCGTTCCCTTCTTGCGGCACGCGGCGATGAGGGCTTCGTCGAT
Organism: Limnoglobus roseus; assembly: GCF_008254045.1. Lineage (GTDB taxonomy): Bacteria > Planctomycetota > Planctomycetia > Gemmatales > Gemmataceae > Limnoglobus > Limnoglobus roseus. Next base: position 6,626,191 of record NZ_CP042425.1, read on the forward strand.
CATGCGGGCGGGTTGTTTCGGTAGCTTGGCCAGTCGAACACGATCACCCGGCCACCGTTCTCCCTCATGCGGTCGATAACCCGTTCCCCGACAAAGCTTTCCAGCGCGGGCACGGCCAAGTTGCTGATGAGGATCGTCGGAAGCAGGTTCTCGTACCGCTCGTTGATGATCTCGAACAGGATGTTCTTCTCAGCCTCGCTGCCGAACTGGACGCCCACCTCGTCGAGAACCAGCAGGTCGAACCGCCGGAATGACGTGATCGCTTCCTGCTCGGTCAGGCTGGAGTTCCGGGAGTACGTCTCCTTGACGACCCGGACAGCCTGGGCGGTCTTCATGAAACGAGCCGATTTGCCGTGGTGCCGGATGACGTGGCTCACGATGGAGCAGGCGAGGTGCGTTTTCCCCGTCCCGGCGAGGCCGCAGAGGATCAACCCCGCGCTTTGCGTGGCAAACCCTTCCGCGTACCGACGGCAGGTTTCGAGGGCGGCACCCCCCTTCGGGCAGGTCGGATGGTACGTGTCGAACGTGTCCCCTGCAAAGCGGAGCGGAACCATGCATTCGCCGATGTGCCGGGCGATTGCCCGCTCCCTCGCCTGAACGCCGGCCTTCCGTTCCTGTTCCTGCTTGCGGGCCAGCTCGGCTTCCTCCTGCTCTCGGAGGCACTCCGGGCAACGCGCCGGACTCCAATCCGCTGAGTCGGTGAGCCGCCAGATTTTTGCCGTTTGTGCCCCGTGCTTTTCGCAGGCGAGGGCCGTGGTGTTCTCCTCCATCGCGATCATGTGAGGAATCCTTTCGTGCCTGCGCTGTAGTCCTGCTCAGCGAAGCTGCTCGGCTTGCCGCCGCTCTTCGCGTACCGGCCCTCCATCACCTTCGCCGCGTTTAGTGGCTTGAGCGCCCAGTCAAAATCAGCCTTCCAGCCGCGGTCGTTGCCGCCAGTTAGGAAGCCGCTTTTCTGAATCGTCTCGCAGTACGCCCGCCACTTCTCGACGGACCCGTCGAAGGAGTCCGCGAGGCGATTCTGGAGCGAACGCCTTCGAGAGTCGGTAAGCTTTCCGACCTTCGTGCAGTGTTGCCCGGCGGTCTCGTTCCAGATGTCGGCCATCCGCTGGTAGTCGATGGCGACTTTGGGGGTAGGGGGTTCTTTCTCTGTCTCTTCCCTATCTGTCTCTGCCTCTGCCTCTGAGGTAGCAACGCGCTGGCAGTCTGCTAGCGTGTCGCTAGCATCTTGAACCGCTTCTATAAAACCCTTCTCAATCAGTGGCTTCATCGCCTTGCGAAATTCGTCAACGCTTCTTCGAAGGCGGAAGGCGATCTCTTCGTCTGGACCGTCGATTACCCCACTGCTGATGTCGTTGTTTTCGCTTGCTAGCAGCCAAAGCATTGGCGCTAGCGCTCTGCTAGCATCGGGAAGCGAATGAAAGCGGTAATTGTCGAGCAGGCGCTTATGAAGCCGTATCCACGGTGGGCTACGGTCTTTGTAATGCTGGAATTCCTCCCAGTCTTTGACACGGTACTGCTGCATGAGACTCCTTTCCCCTTCTTTCCCTTGATGTGAAAAATGACGGGGGCGGCTCGATCCGGGAAAGGATGTGATGAGCTCGGTAGCTATTCCGTTGCCCCCGTTTGCAAACAACATGGAGGTGAGTGCAGTTCGATCGTTAGCACAGCCGGGTGGCTCGTTCAAGCGGTTTATGAGTCGCTTTGCCAGCCGGTCCACTTGCGGACGAGCCGGACGGCATCGTCCACGCTCTCGGCCACATCGACTTCGCCTCGCCACTGGTTGTGCCACGTCTGCTGGTCTGGCGTGAGTTGGCGTTTGCCCAACGGCTTTTTCCCGTCCTTTACCTCGACGACGCGATTGACTCCGAGATGCCCGATCAAAAGGTCGGGGCAACCCTGCCCGACGGTGTGGAGCGGTTGGACTGAACAGCCCATCTTGCGGAACGCCGCGACCACCTCGGCCTGGTTCTCGTCCACTGAGGCCGCCCGCCTAACCATTCGCGTTCCCTTGCAGCTTTTCCACCTGCTCTTTCAGTGCCTTCACCTCGTCAGTCAGTTCCCTGACTTCCTTCCGGTACATTACCCGGTCGTTGCCGTGCTGCTCGTTGAACATGTCCATCAGGTCGCAGATCATCCGTGCTGTGGGGTTGATCGCCCCGGCGATGCCTGCCTTCCTGAGCTGGAGCGCAAGGAGGTCAACGGAGCGGTTCGCGCTCACTCGACGACCTGCGCCGGCTTGCTGCGACTGGCCTTGACCAATTTGGCGATGGTGTCGGCATGTGGTGAAAGTGTCTGCTTCTTCCTGATGAACTTCAGAGTTCCCCTGTCAAGCCCCGTCTTACGTGAAACGGCGCTTAAAGAGCCTAGTGCTAGCACTGCCTGTTCAAGAATATCAGCAGCATTTATTTCGGTATTCTGCATGGTGAAAAAACCTGTTGACGATGGTGAAAAACTCATCTAGTGTTGGCACACTTTTTACAAATCGTCAACGAATGAATGGATTCGCTATGGCTAACAAACCAAGGCACGCGGTAGAGCCGGGAATTTACTTCGACATGGATGAGGAGTTTTACCACGCCGCCGAAGGGTTATCGTGCAGCGGCATTAAACACCTTACCGTATCGAAGCTGAACTACTGGCACCGCAATCTCAACCCCGACCGTGAACCGGAAGACGACACTGGGGCGCGGAGATTCGGGAAGGCCGTTCACGCCCTCGCACTCGAACCCGAACGATTCGCACGCTCTTTCGCCCCCAAGCTCTCACCGGAGGATTTCCCCGGCGCGCTTGTGACGGTGGACGACATGAAGGCGTTTCTCGACCTCAACAAGTTGCCGAAGTCGGGCAAGAAGAAGTCGGACCTCGTGGACCGTATAGTTGCGAGCGGCCTCCCTTCTGTGATCTGGGACCAGGAACTGGCGAAGTATGCTGCCATGAATGAAGGAAAGACGTTCCTCGGTGCGGATGAGGGCAAGCGAATCGCCGCCGCAGCCGCCGTGCTGGCCGCAGACCCCTACGCTAGTGCGGCACTGACCGGGGGGATGCCCGAAGTCTCGTTCTTCGTTCGCGACCCGGAAACTGGCGTCATGCTAAAGTCGCGGATGGATTACGTCCGCCCGCGCTCCACCATCGACATCAAGACCTTTTCAAACTCGCGCGGGAAACCCGTCGAAAAGGCCATCTTTGAGGCGATCTTCTACGAGGGGTATCACCTCCAGTGCGTCTTTTACAACCAAGTCCGTGAACTGGCGAGGCAGCAACTCGCCTCAGGTGAAATCCAGACCTTCGGAAGCGTTAGTGAGCAGTGGCTTGAGGAGTTCACGCAGACGCAGGAGCACGGCTTCGTGCTCGTGTTCATCGAGTCGTCCCCGCCTTTCGACCTGCGGATGGTCCTGATGAAAGAGGCCGAAGCGCCCGGCGCAGACCTCAACGTGTTCTGGTCGTCTGCTCACATGCGGATCAGCGACATGAAGCACCTTTACGCCGAGTGCTTGGTGAAGTACGGCGACGCGCCGTGGCGAGACCGGCCGCCGCCGCACATCCTCGAAGACACCGACCTGCCCATGCTCATGTTTAGCTAGACAACCAACTGAAAGGACCAACCGCATGAATCAACTAGTCGTTTTGGAGCAACTCAAGCCGCTCGACATTTTCACCCCTCAAGGCACCTCCGACATTCTCGACAGACTCAAGAAGGAAGCCCGTTCTCACGTACTCGACATCTCGACCGAAAGTGGCCGCGATCAGATCCGCTCGCTCGCATACACGATCGCGAGGTCGAAAACACTGCTCGACGACATGGGTAAGGAGTTGGTGGCCGAGCAGAAGAAGCAGCTCGCGCTGGTCGATGGCGAACGCAAACGCATCCGCGACGAACTCGACGCCCTCAAGGAAGAAATCCGCCGCCCTCTCACCGACTGGGAGGAAAGGGAAAAGCAGCGGGTTGCCGACCACGAGGCAGCACTTGCGGCTATTCCAGAATCGCCTGGTTACGGCCAAGCCGAAACCTCGGCCATGCTCTCTGCCCGGTTAAGTTACTTGGAGGAATACCCCGCCCGCGACTGGCAGGAGTTCGAGGCACGGGCGACCGCCGCGTTGGAAGCGGAAATCGCTCGCACCGTGAAGCTTTTCGATGCGGCCACGAAACGCGAAGCTGAGGCCGCCGAACTTGCGCGCCTACGCCGCGAACAGACCGAACGCGAGCAGCGAGAGCGCGACGAGCGGATCGCCGCTGAAGCAGCCGCCAAAGCAAAGGCCGAGACCGAGGAGAAGGCTCGGAAGGAAGCTGAGGAACAGGCCGCCAAGGTGAAGGCCGAGCAGGAAGCCTCAGCCGCCCGTGAAGCTGCAATCCAGCGCGAGAAGGAAGAGGCCGAACGCCAGAAAGCCGAAGCGGAAGCACGCGCGAAGAAGGCGGAGGAAGACCGCCTTGCCGCCGTTGCCAAAGCCGAAGCCGAGCGGGTTGCCTCGCAACAGAAGGCCGAGCAGGATCGCAAGGAGGCTGAAGCCAAGGCCAAGCAGGATGCGGAAGCGGCCGTGCAGGCTGAACGTGAGCGTGCCGAAGCCGCTCGTAAGGCAGAAGTCGAGGCGGCCGCGAAGCGGGAAGCAGACAAGAGGCACAAGGCGAAGGTCAACAACGAAGCACTATCGGCGTTGGTTGAGGCTGGTCTTTCGGAGGCGGCGGGCAAGTATAGTGGACCCCATTTGCGAGACCAAAAACCGACGAATTTAAGCTACTCCTTCGCCGGCTCTTTTGACCGTCCGGCCCGGTACACCTCGGCCGGGGTCTTGTACCCCAGTGACTGGTGCAAGCGGGCCTCGTTGTAGAAGGTGAAGTACGCCTTCAACCCCCGCTCCAACTCGGTCACCGTCTCGTATCCCCGCAGGAACACGTCCTCGTACTTCACCGTCCGCCACAGCCGCTCGACGAACACGTTGTCCAGGCACCGCCCCCGGCCGTCCATGCTCACCCGCGCCCCGGCCGCCTCCACCCGCTCGACCCACGCCCCGGCCGTGAACTGCACCCCTTGATCGGTGTTGAACACCTCCGGGGTGCCGGCCGCCAACGCCTCGTCCAGCATGTCCCGGCAGAACGCCCCGTCGAGCGTGTTCGACAACCGCCAGGCCACCACGTACCGGCTGTACCAGTCGATGGTGGCGGCCAAGTACATGAACCCGCCGGGCAGCGGCAGGTATGTAATGTCGGCACTCCACACCTGCCCGACGCGGTCGATCGGCACGCCGCGGAGGAGGTACGGGTACACCGGGTGGCCCCGCCCGGCCGACAGCTTCGGCTTCGGGTGGATGGCTTCCAGGCCCATGACCCGGAGCAACCGCTGGACCCGCTTGCGGTTCGCCGGGTGGCCGTTGCGGGCCAGCCACCGGGCGATCCGCCGGCTGCCGTAGAACGGGCAGGCCGTGTACTGCTCGTCGATCCGCCGCATGAGGGCCAGGTTGTCGGCCGACTCCTCGGCCGGCCCCCGGTAGTACGTGGCCCGGCCGAGCCCGACCAGTTGGCACTGCCGACGGACGCTCAGGTCGGCGTGCCCGGGGTCGATCAGCGGCCGCAGGTCGTCAACCGAACGTCGCAGCTTTTTTTTTCACCCAGTCGAGCTCGACCTTGAGCCGGCCGATCTGCTCGTACAGCGCGGGTGTCTGGTCGTCGCCGGGGGCGACCGCCTTCGCTCCGGCGGCGAACACGGCCTCGGCCCCGGCCAGGAGTTGCTTCTTCCACCCGTGGATGAGGGTCGGGTGGACGCCGAAGTGGGCGGCCAACTCGTTGACCGTCTTGTCGCCCTTCACCGCGGCCAGAGCGACCTGGGCTTTGAACGCCGCCGTGTGGGTCTTCCGCTTCGCCGTCATCAGGACCACCTCCGAGGGCCGCCAGAGTAGCTTACCTGGCGGTCTCAGTTTCGGGGTCCACTATAAAGAAAGCGGTCGAGGCCATCGCCAAAGGGCTAATTCCCCACCTCAAAATCAGCTACTAGGAGGTTCCGATGTCCTTTACCATCACCCCGGCTAAGCGAAAAGCCGTCCCCATGCTCATCAGCCTTTCCGGGGTTTCCGGTTCAGGCAAGACCTACTCCGCTCTACTACTCGCCGCCGGTTTGGCCGGGAAGGGGCCAGTCGGGTTCCTCGACACCGAGAACGGTCGCGGCAGCATGTACGCCGACAGCCCCGGAATCATGGCGGCGCTTCCAGATGGGTACGAGATTGCCGAGATGAAAGAACCGTTCGCTCCGACCCGGTACACCCAAGCCATCGAGGCTTTCGAGAAGCACGGGTGCAAGGTACTGGTGATCGACAGCATGACCCACGAGTGGGAGGGCCACGGCGGATGCTCGGACATCGCCGAGAACAACAAGCTCCGCGGAATGCCGAACTGGGCGAAAGCGAAGATGGAACACAAGCGGATGATGAACCACTTGCTCGCCTCCTCGATGCACCTGATCTTCTGCCTTCGCGCTCGCGAGAAGACCGTGATTGTCAAGGACAGCCAGGGTAAGGAGCAGTTCGTCCCGAAGGGCCTTCAGCCAGTGCAGGAGAAAAACTTCGCGTTCGAGATGACTCTCTCCCTGTTGCTTGAGGAAGGCACGCACCGCCCAGTGGTGACGAAGTGCCCCGAACCACTGCTGCCGCTGTTCGCGGGGGAGCAACCGCTGGTCACAAAAGAGATGGGCCAAAAGCTCCGTGCGTGGTCTGATGGAGGTGCGCCCGCCTCAGATGACCCGGAAGGGCTTTTCCGACAAGGGATCGAGTACGCGGCACAGGGAACGGCCGCCTATGTTGGATTCTGGGAGACACTAACCGGCAATCAGAAGAAGCTACTCCTGCCAAAACACGACGAGAACAAGGAACTGGCGCGGATGGCCGACGACCGGCAGAAGCCGGATAGCGGCGAAACCCCCGAACTAGACTTTTAACCACCAAGGAAGGAATCAAGAATGTCAGGAAGTGTTAACAAAGTAATTCTGGTCGGCAACCTCGGGAAAGACCCCGACATCCGCAGCACGCAGGACGGGCGAGAAATCGCCAATCTCAGCATCGCTACGGCGGAGAGTTGGAAGGACAAGAACACAGGCGAGCGCAAGGAGCGCACCGAGTGGCACCGGGTGGTGATTTTCAACGAGGGCCTCGTTCGGGTGGCCAAGGACTACCTGAAGAAGGGGTCGAAGGTCTATCTGGAAGGACAACTCCAGACACGGAAGTGGACGGACAACGCTGGCGTCGAGAAGTTCAGCACCGAAGTCGTCCTGGCGGCTTTCGGCGGCACACTGGTGCTTCTGTCCCCGAAAAGCACGGACGACGAGCAGCAACCGGCCCGTTCGGCTCCAGTCTCGACGCTGATCGAGACGGAAATCCCATTCTGACCATGAAACGGTGTCGGGATTGCGGTGAGTAAAGGCCGCTGGATCACTTCTACGCTCACCCACAGATGGCGGACGGTCACCTCAACAAGTGCAAGTCGTGCGTCAGGACACGAGTTGCAGACCACCGTGAACGCAATCTCGAAACGGTTCGCGCTTACGACCGCAGTCGTGCGGAAAAGCCCCATCGTGTCGAGTTGCGGAAGCAGGTTGCCGAGCGGTGGTGGTCAAGATCGGCGGCTCAACCAAACGGCTGACCACGGTGGAGTTCGAGGAGTACACGGAAAAGGTACGGGCGTGGGCGGCCACGATGGGGATAGCCCTGCCGCTGCCGAACGAGACTTTAGAAAACGAATAACGAACAGAAAGGAATCTGCATGACGATAGGGCACAATAGCAAGAAGCCAAGGGCAGGCGGGGTCGCCGTCGATCAGTTGAAATCAATCATCGCGAGGGTCGAAAAATTGACCGAGGAGAAGGAGTCCCTCGCGGCGGACATCCGTGACGTGTTCGCAGAAGCCAAGGGTGGGGGATGGGACGTGAAGGCGATTCGCTCGATCATCAAGATACGCAAGCAGGACGCCAGCGAACGAGAGGAACAGGAGACGGTGCTCGAAACGTACATGAACGCCCTCGGGATGCTTCCGCTGTTCGAGGAGGACGATGAATGACCGGTGTGGCCTACGAATCCGGCAGACGCCGGGCAGAGGTGGACGGCCATGTCGTCTGCTTCCAGCGGATTACCGGGACTGTCCGCCGCTCCGTTGTGCCGATCTGGCGGACAGAGGCGAAGGACTCAATCCACGCACGGAGGCTGGCAAAACGGTGGGTGGAAAAGGGTAAACTGGGAAAACCCGCCGTTCACTGAGCGGACATCGCCGCCATGTAAGCCTCGAAAGCCGCCTGCCGACGTTCCGAAGCCGACTGGAACTGGAGGACGCATGCCGGGCAGGTAGCGTCGCGTCGCTCGCACACGTCCTGGTAGTGCTTCTTCGCCAACCGGTAATCCTGCCGGGCGACCTCGACGGCGTTCTGCCGCGTGCTGAATGGGGTCAGGACGAGGGCGGTCACTTCGCTGCCCAGTCCGGGTTGTGCAGGCACTGCGGCTTGCCCTGCGCTTTCAGGCGTGCGTTCGTCTCCCGCATCAGCGGCGTAAGCTTGATCGCTGAGCCACGCAGACGCATCAGTTTTTTGTCGAAGTCAGCCGTCCCCAAGGTGTCTTCGGCGAGTTTCAGCGGGTCTACCTTGAACACGGGCAGTGGCGGTTCCTTTGCGGTGTGGTGTTGGCCCCTCGGCTTCATCGGTCGAGCGTTGGCAGCAAGCCCCAACGCGAGGCGTCGCGTTCGTACCGTTCCTTCGGCGAACCCCATCTCACTGGCAATCTCAAGGTCGGTTAACCCGCGGCCGTGCGACTCTCGAAGCTGAGGGTCGTTCTCTGCCTTCCAGCGGCGAAGTCCGACGTTCCTGACAATGACTTTCATCTGATATATCCTTCTTCTTCGGCAACTTTCGCCTGTTTTACTTTGTCCCGGTATCCCTTCATCAGGTAGACCTGGTGCAGCGTCACTCTGACCTTCCTTTCGTGCGTGGTCTGGCGGTGATTCTGGGGGCAGTGCCCGTGGCGTAGGCTGGCGGGATGATCGTCACCACCTTCCCGGTGATGTCGGTGAGCGGGATTTCCTCCCGGCGGTTGCGTGGCTTCCGGGCCTTCCGTGGTTTCCGCTTCACGCCGAGTCGTTCCTGTGGATGATCGCGGAGACCGCACGCTTGTTCTCGGCAATGACCTCGTCCAGCACCGCTGCGGTTGCCGCTACCCAGTCCGGCGGGACAGCGAACAGTGGGTCGCGGGTTGGGTTCTGCTCAAGGTACTTATCACGGATGCGATCAATGGCTGCCACGGCGTTTCCTCCCCTTGGTTGGTGATCGTTTCGGCTCCCAAGCGGCGACTTCGCACGGTCGGTAGTAACGGTGTCTGCCGACGCCGACCACAAAGGGCTTGGGAGCGTCCGGCTTGGCGAGGTGATACGCGAGCAAAGATTGCCCCATCCCTTTGGCTGCGGCCAGTTCACTAAAGGTAAGTAGTTGATCTAGCTCGGAAATTAAAATAACTGGTTCTGACATAAACAAACTTGTTGCGCGAGAGAATTGATGCAGCTACATTGAGCGAACTTAAACGGAATTGCAACAACTATATGGAGGTTACTATGTTCGTCACATTCACTCAGACTCGCCGCGTGTCGGAAGACGGGTTCACGCCGAAACGCTGCTACACCGGCGTCACCTACGATCTGGCAGGTAACGCCGCTTGCCACGCGATCAGCAACGGTTGGGCGAGAGAAGCCACCGAGACAGAGGTTGCCAACTTCAACGCCGCGAACTTTTCCGAGAACGAAGTGATGACCAGCGTGTTCAACTCGCTGTTCGCCACGGTGAAGCGTCCCTTCGAGGTGAACCCAGCTACCCCAGCGGTGGCCGCAAAGCTGGAGGCGTAGGCGTATGACGAAAGCCACACACACACCGGGGCCGTGGAGAGTTGACAGCGGCATGGGGTCGCTAAGTTACGTCAGAGCAAAAAGCGGCGAGCTTGTCGCCTCATGCACTTGGATGCACTCAGATGGCAAGCCCATTGAGGCGCAAGCCAACGCCCGCCTAATCGCCGCCGCTCCTGATTTGCTGGATGCGTTGGAGGCCATGTGGGACAGCGCCTGCACGAATGCGTCATCAACTCCGAGCAAAGCCGCCTTTATAAAGGCACACGCCGCGATCAACAAAGCGAAAGGACTCGCCGCATGAAGTACCTCCTCATCCTCGCCGTCGCTCTGGCCATCCCGCCAGTTGCCGACATGATCGTGGACTGGCAGTTCGGCTCGCCAGCCGAGGGCTTCACGCAGGCCGAAGCCACTGCCCATGCTGGCCTCGTAGCCCGGTCGAACGCCGAAGCCGAGCAGCACCACAAAGATGCACGCGAGGCGAAAGGCGTCCTGTTCAAGCCCCGCAACGAGCAGGAGCGTGCTGACAAGATCGCTGAAGTGTTCAACGCAGGGAGGGAGTGATGGGCATCGTGCTGATGGATGAGTGTGTAATGGAAAGGCCCGCACCGGTTCTCCCAATGCAGTGGCGTATTTACGCCTTCGACAAAAGCGGCAAAAGCTATAGAGGCCAGTCTGTTTTTAATACGCAGGAAGAATGCCAACAGCTCATTCACGACCGAGAAGTGTGGTTGAAAGAAGGCGGCAATCGGGCGCTGGACACACTTGATGGCGTTCTACCCAGCAAGGCTTACCACTACGCGATTCCAATGCCGGAGCTTTTATGAGCACTGGCTCCGTCTCCCGCATTCTCTACTGCTGCGGTTGCACCCGTGACGTGCAGGCCCGGCTTACGGATGGCCGCGAAGTGTACCCGCACCGGGCCGATCTCTTCAGCCTGCCCTTCTGGAAATGCGACACCTGCGGCAACTATGTCGGATGCCACCACAAGACCACGGACAGGACACGACCGCTCGGTAACATCCCGACCAAGGAACTGAAGAACGCCCGCCAGCACATCCACCGGATTCTCGACCCGATCTGGAAAGAGGGGAAGATGCCGCGCGGCAAGGTTTATGCCACGTTGGCAAAGGAGTTGGGGTTGAAGGAGTACCACACCGCTGAAATCAGGACCGTGGATGAAGCCAGAAGAGTTTACGCCATTGTGAAAGGACTAGCTGCATGAACGCACAGGAACGAGCACTGCAGAAACTCCGCATCGCCATCGAGCAGCGGGACTGGGAAATCGCCAAGGAAGCCCACGGCATCCTCGATGGCACGCTGAACGCAAAGCAGCCGTGGGAAGCGCCGAAGCCGTTTGCTCACCCCTATGCGGGGTTGAGGACAGTATGAGCATCGAGCAGTCGGCAGAGTGCAGAACGGCATTTGAAACGAGATGGCGAGATGCAGACTCCCGTGTTTTTCTCCGAGTATCGAAAGGGCACAATGCTGCTTATCTCCGTGATGACGTGCAGCGTGAATTTGAAGCGTTCTCGGAAGGCTGGAACGCAAGAGCGATGAAGCGGGAATCGAGTTGGCAGCCGATCGAGACCGCGCCGAAGGATGGAACAGAGGTTCTGCTTCTGTCGCACCCTGCCGCAATGCTTCCACCAGATTATGCAGTTGCCTACTGGGATGAGGTGGACGAGGTCTGGTATTGGAACAAGCCAAAGCGATTCCTGTGCCCCACCCACTGGATGCCACTTCCTGCCCCTCCCCAAACCGAATGACGAACCACCAGCCCCTCACCTCCGAAGTACCCTCCGAAGAGCGGAAGGTTCTGAACAAGCACCTGGTCGCAGTTCGTTCACGCGGCTGCTCGTGGCGGATCGAACCAAGCCCTTCGGCCCCAAGCTTCCATGAAGCGGTAAAGGCTGAGTGCATCTGGGACTCGAAAGAGTCTTCGGTGAACTACCTGCCGCGCTTTCCAATTAACATCGACGAAGCTCTGTTCCCTGACTTATACCAGTGGCGAATGGCGTTCCATTCGGACAACTCGCCAGCCGTCGTCTCCTTTAAGGGGCGGGAGGTCGAACTTGCCGAGGCCTTGCGGGACGTTGATTTCGGTCAGCCGTTCGACTCCGTGGTTGCCCAGAGAATCCGCTCGCACTTCTCTGCCAAGCCGCGAGTGGCTGCAAACGTGGACGCCGATCTGATGATTCAGGGCGAGTTGGGCGAACTTCCCGAATGACCAATCGCGAGTTCCTCGGCTTCGCCACACTCTTCGTGCTGTTGTTCATCGTCCTGGCCTTGGTCATGGACCGCGAAGGCCATACGGCGATCTACCCCGCCCGGACGGTTGCGGTGCCGGAAGGCGAGCTGCGGTGGCTGAACCAGTAGCTTGAGGCGTCGCAAGCCGGATAGTCATGCAGGCGGAACAACGAGTTCACGCCGCCGCTTCAGATACTCGGCCTTCGCCGCTCCTGCTGTTGGCGGCGTCACTTTCTTCCCATCAAACGGCTGGAGTTGGCCCTTGAGCTTTTCGTCGTCCCCGACCATGTCCCATCTGATACGGATGGTAAGGTCATCCTCGATAATCAGGACTCCGCTCTCGAAAGCGCGGTCCACGAGCAGGGAAAGGCAGATGCCATTTGACGGGTCCAACCGGATATTTTGATCCTTGCTCCACGGGACGATGTGCGCCGCCACGAGGAACGACTTGGTCTTTATGCCCGTGATGGCGCACTTCTGACCGTAATTGGCCTTCACCACTTTAGCGAACGCCTTCTGCGCGCTCCCTCTGGTTTTGGTCGTCGCGGTCGCGTCCGGAACCCCGAAGTTCCCGCCATCGATCTGCGCTTTGAAGGATGCGACCAGATCGGGGTCGGCCTCCAACGTCTCGGCAGCCGCATCCCCCTGCGGCACCGCCGGGAAACGGGCGTCAATTGCCGCCAAAAGAGCGGTTGTGGCCGAGGTAATTTTTGAAGACAGCCTCGCCGGTTGTACCCACGCATCGTGATTCCGCGTCGGGTCGAAGAACAAGCCGTAGGCGGGCTGCCGAAGATAGGCAGCAAGCGCTCTGCCTGTCTCCGCATCGAGCGAGGCGATCACGGATGCAGGGATTGGTGCGGCATCGAGCTGCGCCAGCGCGGCCACCACTTTCGCGCCCGCCAGCACCCCTCCGCTCAGGAACGGCGACCACTGCAGCGTCCGGTGCTGGGTGGTGCGGCTTGCCATGTCTTGAACGGCCTGCGGAGTTAACTGGATGTCCGCCCATGCGTAAGCGGTGTTCGGGTCCTCCAAGTAGGCTCGCAGGTGCAACGTCCTGGCCTCCCCCCGCAACTTTATGACCATCAGGTACGGCTGCCCCGCCCCTCTTGCCGCGAGGCCGGCGTGCTCGGCTTGTGCCAAGTCGAAATCGGTATGGCCGGGAGTTCCAGGGATGGTTTCGTGGGTGGACTCGCTCGGTGCGGGCGACATCCTCCAAACTTGCGGAGTTCCCAAGGCCGTCACCCACTTCAAGTGCGCCCGGTCTCCTGACCTGAAGACGAAGTCACCCCCAGCGGTGCCGCGTGCCCACTGATAGGTCAAAGGCACCGATTGCGTCACGTTGCGGTCAACGCCGAAAAGGTTTGCCATCGCGTCAAGAAATTCGCTCTTTTTTGATAGCTGGAGGTAATCCTTCGAGTACCCGCCTCTGCGCACCTGGCGACCGTAAGTCTCTCGGTGTGCCTCGGGGCCGAAGAAGACGACCATAACCAGCTCGACAGGCCGCGCAGCCATTCAGACGCTCCCGCTGGCGATCGCTGCGGGCGATCGGAGCGTTCAGGGAGATAAATCGCCGAAGCCGAGCAAGAGGGCCACGGCGCGTATTGTGTCAATCGGCGGTAGTGTACCGCGCCGGTCAGGGCAACGCGCTGATAATCGCTCGCACCGACGAACCGGGCCGTTTTCGCATCTGGCGGGAGGTGTTGGCCGAAGGCGTTTGGCGGCGTGAACGGTTCCAGCGGCCTTGAGCGCGGAACCGGGGAGACGTCTGTAGCTACTTGGGTTTTTGGCTCCTCGCACTTCCTGCTGGCCGTCGCTCGTTTTCTCGGCGACAATGCCCGTTCAAAACGCTCTCGGGACCACGACGATGGACTTGCTCGGAGACGAGGACCGCGCGGAACAGGAACGCCTGACGTTCGAAGTGTTCGACCAGTGGGTCGAACTCACCAAGGAACGCCTTCTGGACCGGGCCGAGGCCACCCGCTTCGTGTTCATGACCTGCGAGGATTTGCACGACATCGCGTCCGAGCCAATGACCACCGACCGGGCGGGTCTCGAAACCAACATCGACGCCACGCCCGCGGTCTACGTCTTCACCCGGCTGGTCGGCAAGAGTGTCGTCAAGGTCGGGCAGTCCGACAACGCACGTCGGCGAATCGTGAACGGGCACCTGCGTTACTGGAATCAGTGGACGGCTTCGGAAGTGGGCGGTAGCTACCGTGCCCGCGACCTCCCGTGGCCGCAGTCGCTGCTCGACGACCAGATTACCCTGTGCATCATCCCGATGCCGGGGAAGTCGGCGGACGAGCGGTTGTCGTTGGAGTTGTGGCTGAAAGCGAAGCTGCACCCGGAGTTGCCCTGACCAGTCAGCCGGATGACTTACACGCTCTCCAGAGGATAGCCCATGAACTTCCAGCAGACCATCGAAGCCCTTCAGCAGCGCTGGCCGGGCGTGCCCATCGGTGCGACCGCCCTCGGCGGGCAGTATTACGACCGGGCTGTCGGCATCACCGATTACCAGCAGGTGGACGATTACTGGTACGTCGGCCACGGGATCAACGGCAAAGAGATGTGGGTGTACTACAGCGAGAAGAAGAACGTGATCTGCTGCGGTGACAAGGAGACGTGAGCGGTCAGGCTTGTGTTGGCTTCGCTGGCACGCGGTTGGCGAACGCTCCCTCCTCGTACCACTGGTAGGCGAGCTTCCGGACGTACTCGCTGTCGTCCAGGCGGCCCTCGGCGGCGGCGAGAAAGCCTGCCGCCAGTGAGCACCAGTGGAACCGGTCGGTGAAGATGTCGTCGGTCATCAGAACAGGCTCGGCTGCCGGAGCGGCGCGGCGATAGCGTTCCGCATTCGGTCAATCCTGACTCGCTCGCTCACCTCGTGCTGTCCCTCCGGAGTGGGCAGCCTTGCCAGCAGGAACTCGATGGCTGCCGCTCGGGCGTCCGAGTAGGAACCGAACAGATCATCCCAGATGGACGGTGCGCTGCCGTATCCCTGCGTCGGCGTCTGGTAGCTGCATCCGAAGGCGAAGACGCCTTTCGCAGTCCCAATGCTGATCGAAGCCTTGCAGCCGTCGCGGTCGTAAAGCACTTCGTTGGGATGGTCCACGAAAACGCCCTGCGGGTTGATCGCCTCGCCCCAGATGGCAGCGAGTTCCGCTTGGGCCTGCTCGTCCCGCCAGTAGTGCGGGAAATGCTCCCGGATTTCATCGGTTCGGCGGATGAGGTCGGCGGGGGTATTGGTCATGCCGCAAGCCCTTTCGCTTCAGCGGCGTCCCATCCAGCCTGCCACGCCTGCCAAGCGAGAGTCGTTCCGCTCCAAAGGTACTCGCCATTTGGCTTGCGTTTCAGTGCGCCTTCGAGTCCGCTTACCGGGTTTACTTGTGCTGCCCATTGCTCAAAGGCTGCGCGGCAGCTTGCATCTTGATTGGCTTCGTGATTAGAGTCGGCCATAATCGCTACTCCATTAGCGGTTAAAAAGGTGGGGCGGTGTCAGCCGCCCAACTGTCGTATCACCCTTCTGAGCGTGACACAACCTTCTCGAAAATCATGCACACATCGTGCAGACCCGGAATGAAGCTGCTGCGGTAGACCTTCTTCGAGCTGCTGTTCCCGTGACTAAATCGAATGATGTCGGTGCAGTGCTGCCTGAGTCCGGCTGCGAAGGCAAGCCGTTTCGTGTGGTACACCAGCGGGACGTACCCGGCCTCGCGGTCAGAGTAATCGCCCATCAGGATGGCGAGCTTGCCGTCCGGCTTGAGCGCCTGGGCACTGTTGCGGATGAACTGTCCGTACCGTCGCAGAAAGTGGTCGAGGGTCGGTGACCGCGACAGGTCGCGGGGATCGTCGGCGTAGAGCTTCATCCGCCAGTAGGCCGGGTGTGCCCAGATGAAATCGAACGTGCCCGCTGGCGGGAAGCCGTTTGGCTCGCAGGCGTCGAATCCCGTGTGGATGTCGAAGGCGACGCACCCCACGCCGAGTTCTCGGCAGACATCGGCGCAGGTGCCGGACCCGCTCATCGGGTCGAATACCAGACCCGGCTGGAAGAACCGGATCAGGTCCTTGATCAGGTTGCCGCCGCAGTTGCCGGGATAGGAGCGGCTCCCGTAGTCCCCCGCCTCGGCCGAGTGGTAAAGGCTCGTGAGGTGCGGGACCGGGCTACCGTTGATCGGGGCACGGGGAAGTCTTGCGTATGCCGCAGAATCCTCTCGCGTATCCATGCGGGCCGGAAGGTATGCGACCCGCTGAATGCGGGCCGCGTAGAAGGGGTTGATCGCTGATTGCATGGTCGTCTCCTATTTCTGTTCGGTAGCGACGCGGAGCTGGATGCGGCCGTCAAGAGGTACGCAGTCGAGCTGGATGTTGAGCCCGTTGCCGTCCTTGTGTTGCCACGCGGCACCAATGCGGGTCCAGAAGCCCTTGTCGTTCTTGCCGTCGCGGACCTGGTAGGCGATGTGCGTCGGCGCTTTGCTGGTTTGCTGTTCGTTGGACATGTTCTTTCTCCTTCTTCGTTTCCGGCCTCACCACGAGGCCTTGTGGCACGACTCAGAAGCGGCCACAGCCGTGAGCACTCGCGACGGTCAAACGGAAAAGCTGAAGGCTTCCTCTGGAAAGCGGCTTTTCTGATTGACCGGCACGGCGGCCGATTCAAAGTGCCAGTACCAAGGCCCTCTGTGTGCCGGACTCGGAAGGGGAAGTGTCCAGTCAGAACGCAGGGGAAGCGATGGAAAGGATAGACACAGTGTCCCGCTGCAGAGCACGCCGCAACAAGCTGCTTGACTGGCTGAAATAAAGTGGTGTACGCAAGGAAGACACCATGCTCAGAATCCACACCATTACTGACTCGAAAGCGGCGAAAGCATACTACAGCTTGACAGACTACATGATGGAAGTCGCCGGCGAGTGGCTCGGCGACGGCGCAAAGCAGCTCGGTCTGAACGGTGTCTCCCGGAAAGAAGACTTCGAGAAGCTGTGCGACAACCTCGATCCGTTCCACGGCGGTCCGCTGACCGTCGTCACCCGCGAGAATCGCCGCGTCGGCTGGGACTTCAACTTCAACTCCACCAAATCGGTCGGGCTGGTTCTGGAGCTCACCGGAGACAAGCGAATCCTCGAAGCCCACAAGGAAGCCGTCCGCTGCGCGATGGGGCACATCGAGCAGGACATGGCCACCCGCGTCCGCGTCGATGGCAAGAACGAGGACCGCATCACCGGGAACCTGATCGGCATGCAGGTCGTCCACCGCACCACCCGCCCGAACAAGGATGACCAGCTTCCCGACATGGCGCTGCACTCGCACGTCGTCGTCTTCAACGCGACCCACGATGCCGAGGAATCCCGCTGGAAGGCCGCCCAGATTGGCCAGATCAAGCACGACGCCCCGTATTACGAGGCGATTTACCACAACCGGCTGGCGGCGAACCTCCAGCAGCTCGGGTACGGCATCCGCCGGAAGGCGAAGTCGTTCGAGATTAACGGCGTGTCCGACGACCTGGTGGCGAAGTTCAGCCGCCGTACCGCCGAGGTCGAGCAGATGAAGCGGTTCATCGAGGAGAAGTACGGGGTGTCCATCGGCGACGAGGCGAAGTCGAAGCTCGGTGCCACCACCCGGATGCACAAGATCGACATCCGCTCCGACGACCTGACGGCGTACTGGGTCAGCCGACTGACTGAGAAGGAGAAGACGCAGCTCAAGGGGTTGATCGGCAAGCCTTCCTACACCTCCACGGAACTAGATGCGGTGAAATACGCCATCGGGCACATGTTCGAGCGGAACAGCGTGGTCGAGGAGCGGAAGCTGTACGAAGCGGCAATCCGGCAGGGGATCGGCTCGGTGACGCCGGAAGGCGTGCAGCGTGAAGCAAAGCGGCAGGGGTTGCTGGTGAAGGATCGGGACGCGACGACGCGCGACGTGCTAGCACAGGAAGGCCGCATCATCCAGTTCGCCCGAGATGGACGGGGAACATTCAGGTCGATGTCGCGCGCGCGGTCAACGCCGCAGTCTGCCTCGCTTCTTGAGCAGAAACAGGGCGAAATCCGCGCATTTAGCGCGCACGGTCAAAGCGGCGGTTTTCCTCAACTCTCCCCCGAACAGCAAGCTGTTTGTCGCCACGTCTGGGACTCGACCGATCAGGTGATCCTTATCCGTGGCGGGGCTGGAACGGGGAAAACGCACACGATGAAGACGGCCATCGCCGGGATCGACCGCCCGGTGACAGTTCTGGCTCCCTCGGCAGAAGCCAGCCGTGGTGTCTTGCGCCGCGACGGGTTCAAGGATGCCGACACTGTGGCAGCGTTCCTCGGCAGCGAGGATCGGCAGGCCGCGACGATGAACGGCGTCATCTGGGTGGATGAAGCCGGACTGCTCCCGATTAAAGACCTCGACCGCCTGCGGCAGATCGCAACCGACCAGCGCGCGCGGCTGGTTCTTCAGGGCGACCCGAAGCAGCACAAGAGCGTTGCCCGTCACGGGAACATCTTCCGTGTGCTTCAGGAATATGCCGGGCTGCCGGTGGCCGAGCTGCGGGACATCAAGCGGCAGCGCGGGGCGTTCAAAGCTGCGGTCGCGGCCATCGACGCCGAGGATTACCTCGCGGCCCACGACATGCTGACCGAGATGGGATGGATCAACCAAGTGTCGGCGTTCGACCGCAATAAACCGCTGGTCGATGACTACCTCGCCGGGTTGCGGGCGGGCAAGGACATGTTGGTCGTCGCTCCGACGCACGCAGAAGGGGACGAGATTACCGACGAGATTCGGACGCGGCTGAAGGCAACGGGCACGATCAAGGAAGAAGAGCGGGCGTTCGACATCCTCGTGCCGCTGGGCTGGACGGAAGCCGAGCGTGCCGATCCGTCCCGGTACACGGGCGAAGAGGTGGTGCGGTTCTTCCAGAACTCCGGCAAGCACAAGAACGGCGATACCGTCGATGCGGCGGACTTCTCGCCGCTGAACGAGCGGCCCACGCACTTCGCGGTTTACGGCAAAGGGCAGGCGTCCTTCGCGGCGGGCGATCTGCTGCGAACCACGGGACGGATTGAGGCTGCTGACGGCACGCGGATCGACAACGGCACGTTCCTAACCGTTGCAGGGTTCACCGAGAAGGGCCAGATCGTCGCGAAGACGGCCACGGGCCTGACGCGCACGCTCCCCGTGGACGCCGGGCACATCACCCACGGCTACGTCACCACCAGCCATTCCTCGCAGGGCAAGACGGTTGACCGCGTCCTGGTGGCGATGGGGAGCGAGTCCCGCCCGGCGATCAATGCCGAGCAGTTCTACGTCAGCGTCTCGCGCGCACGGGAGCGGGCCACGATTTACACCGATCTGGCTCCGGCAGCGATTCGGGAAGCCATCCAGCGCAGCGATGCCCGGAAATCGGCGACCGAACTGATGACGCCGAAGCCGAAACCGAAGTACCGAGACAAGGCCCGGAAGCTCGTGAAGCGGGTACGCGATACCTACCGCTACCTCCGCGAGCAGACTGTCGAAGCACTCACCCAAACTGTAAAACAGAAGGAGATTCAGCATGCGAGATAACGACCCGATCGGAAGGTTCGCCCCGAAAACCAGCGGCGAGCCAGAAACCCTCGACGGAGGCGAAGCGTTCGTTTCGCTGGGGAAGTGCGGGATCATCTGCCCGAAGGGTGCAAAGGCGCTCGACATCGAGCGAGCCGGTAACCCGGTCGTCAGCTTCCAGTACGTTTACCTGAGCGTCAGGTCCGTGTTCACGCCGACGGAGTTCAAGGTCGTATTCGTCGGGATGGAGAGCTGGGCAGTCACGGTTGTGGGCCGAAACCTGCGGCGACTGTTCGACCGATTGAACGATCACTGCCTGCGGAAGCTGGTTCAGACCGACCGCGACTTCGGGGACGATAAAGACCCCGTCGTGACGAAAATCGAGGTCGAGAACGTGACGCCGAAGGAAAAAGGCTAGCGAATCGAGGAAAGCATGATCGTCGAATGGAAGACCTTCCAGCCGCTTGTCAAGAACGCCCTTAGAGACCTCGACACTTGTGATCGCGGCCTCTTGACAATTCACGTCAATGAACGCGCAGTCACGCACAAGCTGGGCGAGTATCTGCGGTCATATATCGACCCACTCTTCGGCGAGACAACTAAGAAGGCACCGTACATTTCCGTCGATTGTGAATACAACCGACTCGACGAAGAGAAGGACGCCAAGCAACTTCCGTGGAACCATGACGTGTCGGTCAAAGATGGCGGACTTTACTATACGCCAAACCCGGATGTTGCCGTACATCACAGAGGCGACCAGAAGGCGAACCTGCTGGTGATCGAGGTGAAGACGCACTACTTCGACAAGCCAACTCAGATTCTCATCGACAAGATGAAGCTGACTGGGTATCTCCGAACGCCGACATACTACCAGAGCGGCTTGTTTCTCAAGCTCGGAGTGGACGCTGGGGGCATCGTGCTTACCGAAGCCAAGCTGGTGACCAAGGAAAGCATTGCGGCTGGCGACGCAGGCGCACAAAGCCACCTGTGGGAGATTGGCCGAATCAAGCTGACCAATCAGAGTTCAAAAAGCAAACGTCCGGGGTTTATCGACCCTGACGAGGAGCTTCACGAATGGGCGAAGGGGACGCAGCCGGAATTTGAAGCTGCATTTGGCTTCAGGCCAGTTCATGATGAGTTGAAGTGGAAATAAGAGGCAGTCTTTGCGATCACGGCTTGCCATCCAACTTGGTGAGGACATTCGCCGCCGACTCCAACGCACCGATCAATGTCGATTTCGTCATGGTCTCGCCCGACAGGACTTTAACGCACTTCAGCAGTGCGTTTCGCAACTCCTCGGCGTGGCAGGCGTCGAGAACCGGCTTCACCCGTGCGCAGAGTTCGGCCTGTTGGTATCGAAGCAGGTCGTCGTACTCGAAGCCGGTGGTTCCGGGAGCGAGCTTGCGGGCGACGATTTCGACCAGCGGTGTGTGGGCGGCGGTCATGGCTTGATCGCTCCGAATCGAATCGTCGCGCCTTTGCCCAGCCGAACAACGCCACTGTCCTTGTCCTCAATGGGCCTGATGGCCTTGCTGATCGCGTCGGTCTGTTTGCGGTAATCACCGGACAGTGCTTCTATCGAATCCCATAGGGGTACGAGCGCTGCCCAGTAGCGGTTGACCTCGGCCATTTTGGGCAATAGGGGACGCAACTCGGGAGCGGCATCCAACAAACCTGCACACCTACCGAAATCCCCTGCGTCGTGCGGATAGCTACCGTCGCACTCGTTGCCAGTCAAGTGAGCAGCCATGCACTTCGATGATGCGCCGGTATGGCCGGTCAGTGCCCACTTCAACACATTTGCCTCTATACTCATCACTCCTCCTTCTGCCCGTTCGGGCGGTTGCTTTTTCGTTTGCGGCACGCTCTCTGACGGCACTTGTCAGAGCAATATGTCTTCCAGCAGGTGAACCAGACAGCAATCGTCTTTCCGCACTCCTTGCAGGTTTTTTCCTTTAGCTTTGATCCACAGCGAGAGCATTTCATCTGTCACGAGGTAGCACGGTACCGTGTGACATGTCCAGCACTTTGTTTGCTTGCGCATCTCTCAAATCTCTGTCACTCCTGTTCGCGTTTCGCCCCAAAGCGTTCCGCGTATCGAGGAGGTTTCTCGTGTCTCGCGTCATTCGTCCGCTGCTCGTCGCTGGCAACGACAAGCTTTCGGCAGGTGTGTTCCATTTCGACATCCCCGCTGTCCTGACCTGTCCCGGTCGCTCGAAGCTCTGCGTAAGCAGGTGCTACGCTCGACGGGGCCGGTTCGCATTCCCGCAGGTGCAAGAGCGCCTCGCGTGGAATTACGCCCAGTCCAAGCGGGCTGACTTCGTGGAGCTGATGGCCGACGAACTGTATCGGAAGGGCATCCTGCTCTGTCGGTGGCACGTCGCTGGCGACATCTACAGCCCGACCTACGCCCGCAAGATGCTCGAAGTGATCGGCAGGTCGCCGCACTGCACGTTCTGGTTTTACACCCGGAGCTGGCGTGTCCCGACGATCTTCCCGCTCATCCGGGCAATCGCCGTGATGCCGAACGTCAGGGTGTGGCTGTCGGGTGACTCGGAAACGGGTTATCCGCCGGAAGTGCCTGACGGTTGTCGGGTGGCGTGGATGCAGACTGAGGTGGGGGAGGATACGGAGAATGCCGACCTGGTGTTCCTCGACCGACCGCTCCGCAGGCTGGCTCTGCCGCTGCTCGACAAGGTGTGCCCGACTGAAACGCCTCTCGGCAAGGAACGTGGCACGAGCTGCGCGACGTGCCGTTTGTGCTGGACTGGGTAAAAGAAAGCCCCCGAAACACCGCAAGGTGCCGGGGGCTTTTCGTTTCTGGTTACAGCGTCGGGTTAATCCGGAATGCGGCCACTCTCAGCGGCTTGCTCACGTCGCTGTTTCACCTGCTCGGCGTACCCGACTGGATCAGCGGAATGCTCGCGTAAGGCCTCGGCCAGTTTCTCGACACGGCGTTCAGCGTCAAGACGGATGGCTACAGGACGGCTCGGCGGCACCTGATCGACGTACTCGCCCTCGCGGACGATGTGCTTGTGCCACATCTCTACATCCGCGTTCCACTTGAACCCGGTCTGCTCGCCTTCTTCGCCTTTGACGTGGCGGCGAACGATGTCCTTTTCCTCGTCGGTCAGCTTGCGGCCATTCGGGGTCTCGATACGGATGCCGATTCCTGCCTCGTTGTCGCCCTTGTCGATCAGCCTCACCGTCAGGTCACCGGCCAAGATGGACAGCGTGCCCGGAAGCTTCCTGCCGACTGATTCAGCGTGACTCGTGCGGCGTGTGGTGCTCGGGTTTGCGACGAAGCCCGACGCACGAGCTTTGGGTGCGTGCTGGCTTGCGAATCCGTTGCTCTGCGCTTCCGGTTCCATGCGGGTCGATTCGGCGACGGCGTGGACGATCTCGCCAGCCTGTTGCTGAAGGGCGGGGTCGAACTCGGACGGGTTGAAGGTTGGTTCTTGTTCAGAGGTGGTTGGTGCTTCCGCGACAGCGGTGTCGGACTTCTTGCGTGTGCGTGCCATAGGGCGATTCCTTTCGGTCGGGTTGTGTCTGCCCCCCGACCGGAGAGCAGACCCGACGACAGGTAGCGCACTTCAAAATGGCTGTCAACTCTTGGGCTTTTGCCTGTCTCTCTCTTCCGTTTCCTTCACCGCCTTGTCGATTGCTGCAATCCTTCTCTCTCGCTCTGGGCTTGGTAGCTTCTCTGCGGCTTTGTACTCGTGCTCTGCGTCACCCCATCGGATGCCGTAAAGATCGTCGTCTATGTCGGCAGCCTGATCGGGTTCCGATGCAGGTTCTACGGGAGCCTCCGGGGGCATTGCGACGGGAACTGGCGTTGGCACTTCAGGTGGTACCTCCCTCGGGAGTTGATTCGCCATGATGCGAAGCTCCGTCACCGCGTTCACCATCTCCATCAAGGCTACGTGGTCCGGCAGTAGCTGAACGTACTGGCTGGCGTGATCCCGGAACCGGGGGAAGATGACGACCAGCTTCGCCACATCGGCTTCACCCATCTCAAGGGTGATGATGATGCTGCCCTTGGTCACGGAAATGAGGTTTGCCATCTCTTCTGACTGAACCATCATCTCAAGCAACTTGATGAAGTTGCCGATCAGCCCGGTTTCCGCAGATGCCCGGTCTGGCAAGTTGATGTGAATGCTGAGTTGGAGCGGTCTCGCAATGGGGTTTCGTTCGGGCTGAAAGATAAGCTCTGCCGCCTTTACACCAAGCACATCCGCCAGCCGCGCCACATTGTCGATCAGCACCTCTTTGCCTCGCTCGGCATTGCTCACCGTCTTTACCGACACACCGCACTTGTCGGCGAGGCTCTCGGCGGTCAACCCTTTGGCAGCGCGTAGCTGCTTCACTTTCGCACCGTCAACCCTGACCGCTCGACCTGACTCATTCATTCTCGGACACCCGCAAGTTACCTGTAGAAGACGTGCTGGATGGATGGGTTTGCCCAGCCATTCCGGGAAGAATCATCTCAGACACGAGGGAAGCCATAGCCACGAGGGACACATGACTCAGTTCGCTTCAAAACCGTTGACCTGGTTCAAAACGAACCCACAGGTTCGGAAGCTGTTCGACGAGGCCGAACTCCGGCTGCTCGGCGAATCGCTGAAGGTCCGCCAACTCCAACCCGTCGTGGCCAAGCCGGACGGCACGCTGATCGCCGGGGAACGCCGCTTCCGGGCAGCCAAGCTGGCCGGGTTGGCGACCCTCGATGTCGTCATCAGCGAGGAACCGCTGACCGACTCGCAACTCCGCATCTTCCAGCTTACGGAAAACGTCCACCGGGCCGACCTGACCGGGTTCGAGAAGTGGCAGGCCTGCGTCGAACTTCAGCAGCTCAACCCGCAGTGGATGGCGAAAGACCTCGCCCAGCACCTGCACCTCGATCCGTCGATGGTCACGCGGATTCTCTCCCCCAGCAAGTGCATCGTCCCGGCGCAGGAAGCCCTCGCGGCGGGGAAACTCGGCATCTCCGACTGCTACGCCCTGTCGAAGGTGGACGAACCGCAGCAGGCCGAACTGCTCGCCATGAAGCTGAACGGCGCGAGCCGGGACGCCATCGAGCAGCAGGGGCGGAAGCGCCGGGCTTCGACGGCTCCGGCGGTGCGATTGTCGCGGGTGCGGATTTCCCTGCCGGAAGTGTCCATCGTGGTCACGGGTGACGGCATCTCGCTGGATGAGGTGATCGACGCGCTGGCGGAGGCGGGGAAGGAAGCGAAGAAGGCCCGCGAGCAGTCGCTCGACGTGAAGACGTGGGAAAACGTGATGCGTGATCGGGCAAAGGCGAAGACGCCGGAGTAAAGCTGCGGCGGTGTGGGATTTGAACCCACGTCTGGTAGCTACCCAGCGCATACGAACGGCCTTCGACCTCTCAGCCAACCGCCGCAGCCCCTAACCAGTGCCACAACAAGGAACCACTGTCAACATGCAAGACATTATCTACCTGCTGATCTGCTTCGGTGGGGTGTTCCTGCTCACGCAGGTCTTCGGCAAGAAACGCAACGCTGTCGTGAGGACGGCGGGCGGCATCCTCGACCGGGTGTTGATCTGGTGGTCGGACAAAGACCCGCTGACCGTCCGAGACCTGCTCAACGGCGGCATCGCCATCTTCGGGCGCACCGGATCGGGCAAGACGAGTTCATCGGGGAAATGCCTCGCACGTGGGATCGTCGGCCTTCCGGGGACGGGCGGGTTGATCCTCGCGGCCAAGCCGGAGGACATCGACGACTGGAAGGCAATCTTCGCCGAAGCCGGGCGGTCGCGTGATCTGCTGGTGTTCGGCGGCACTGACCTGCGGTGCAACTTCCTCGACTACATCCGCCAGATGGGCTGGGACGCCCGCGAGATGGCCAAGATGCTGATGGTCATCGGGGAGGGTTTGAACTCGAACGACTCGAAGGGCGGCGAGGACAGCGACTTCTGGGAGAAGCAGCAGTTCCGCATGATCTACTTCGCCTGCCTGACGGTGCAACTCGCCTACGGGAAGGTGTCGGCGACCAACCTCCAGAAGTTCGTATCGGGTGCGGCGCGCACTGCCGCGCAGGTGGGTGACGCGGCGTGGAGCAAGACGTTCCACCCGGAGACGATCCGCCTCGCTCTGAACAACGTGAAGACGCAGCGCGACAAGCACGACCTCGAACAGGCGACCGAGTACAACCTTCGCGAGCTTCCGGCGCTGGCAGACCGCACGCGATCCAGCATCGAGACGGGCGTCTTCGGCATCCTGCACGTCTACTGCACCGGGGCGGTTCACGATCTGGTCAGCACGACGACGAATTGCAGCCCGGATGACACGCTGCGGGGCAAGTTCATCCTCGTCAACCTCGCGCCGTCCGACACGGGCGACCTTGGCCTCTTCGTCGGCGGCGGGTTCAAGTACCTGACGCAGCGGCTCATCCTGAAGCGGAAGGCGGAGGGGAACGACCCGCCGCACGTCATCTGGGCGGACGAAGCCCAAACCCGCGTGACGAGTTACGACTCCCATTACCTCGCCCAGTGTCGCAGCCATCGCGGCTGCATGATCTACCTGAGCCAATCCATCCACTCCTACTACTCCGCGCTCGGCGGCGAGAAGGGCAAGCATCAGGCCGACGCGCTGCTCACTAACTTCGCGGCGGGGAAAGTGTTCCACGCCCTCGGCGATGTCCAGACGGCCGAATGGGCGGCGGGGATGATCGGCAAGTCGCTCCAGACCTTCGTCGGCGGCTCGATGGCTCCGCAAGAGGAGCCGTGGGGCGAGTTGATGGGCAACAGCAAGTACACGGGCAGCTACAGCCAGCACTACGAGCAGATTCTGCAACCCAACACGTTCCTCAACGGCCTGCGGACGGGCGGCGAAGAAAACGGGCTGATCTGCGACTGCATCGTGATCCGGTCGGGAAAGGCGTTCGCATCAGGTGACAACTGGCTCCTGACTTACTTCAGCCAGAAGTGAGGTGCGCCGTGGTCAACGAATCCCTGATGCATGACGTGGCTTGGGCAACGGCGGTTCACATCGTCGAAGTGTTCGCTCCCAGTCTTCGGGACGAGGAGAAGCGTGAAGCGTTCGTCGAGGTCTACGCCCGAGTGAAGGCAGGCCTCCAGTGTTACGAGACTCAAGCTGCTCGGCGTGAGCAGCGTTTGCGACCAAGTTCCAACTAACCAGAGGGCAACATGCAACAGCCACAAGAGCAAGACAAGATCAGCATGAAGGGGACGTTCAACTTCATCCAGCTTCTCATGAAGTCGCACGCGGCGGCTGTCAGCGTCCCGCTGCGGACGAACTACGGGTCGGAGGGGATCGGTGTCGCCGGGCTGGGGGCGATGTTTTTGATCACCGCGTGGGGCAGCTACACGGGTGACGGACTGATGTTCTTCTACCTCGCGGGGTTCATTGTCGCGCTCGTCGCCCAACGCATGAGGACGTTCAGCAACTACCGGAAGGGCATCTACGTCCACACCTACTACGACGGGTATCCGTGGCTCGCCTTCAAGCTGTTCCCGCGAATCAAGAAAGAGAGCAACGCCAAAGCTTGTGAGGCGTTCATGTGCCTCGCGCTGGGTGGCTTGCTGGTGAACGTTGGCGTCGTGTCCGTCGGCATTTTCCTGATGGCCGGTTTCATCTCGATCATGGCGACCGAGGGCTTCAAGGTCGAACTGACGAAGAAGCGGGTCCGGGCCATGCGGGATGCCCAGATCGAGCAGGAGTATCTGGCGGAGGAGCTTCGCCAGCATGATCGGAGAGGCTTGTAACCGGAGGATTCCATGTCGGAGGAGCAACAGCCAAGCATCTTGCAGCAGTTCGCTGCAAAGCGGGCGGAATGGGCAGCCGAGCAACCGTCGCTCGGTGCCGAGCTGAAGGCAATGGCGCGGGAAGCGGTGAAGGACGTCCGGCAAACGCTGAACGAGTCCTACTTCGGGCAGGGGGAACACGCCCCTGAGATGGGAACACCGCTCAACCCGACGCCTTACGAAACGACGCAAGACCGTGAGGCGTCTCACGGCAGCTTTCAAGACCTGCTCCAAAACTACTCGGCACGTGGCCGGGGAGCCGAGGAGCAAAACAAGGAGATGGACCGATGAGCGACGAAAACAAGATGGTGGAAGCGTGGATCAAGTTCAACTGCGCTGGCTGCCAGCGTCCGATCCGGGTGGAGGACGACATGGGCGGGCTGGAATTCCCCTGCCGGAAGTGTGGCGTGGTGATGGTGATCCCGGAAAAGAGCGGGATGACGCCGGAGATCGTCTCGGAAGCGCCGACCCCGAAGAAGAAGACCGTCTCGATGTCGATGTCCATGCCGCGCGGCCTCGGTGCCATGAAGACCGAAGTCTCGCAGAAGACCGCCGACTCGATGGCCTCGACGTTCCTCGGCGGCCTGCTCGCGGTGGTCGGCGCGATCATCATGGGCATGTTCATGCGACGCGGTGGTCGTGCCTGAACAACCACGGGGCAAGGATGCCCCTTTTCTGGAGCAACCGATGTTTATCTTCGTGTTCGCGTTCTTGGTGACGACGGCGTTTTACGGTTTCCTCGCATGGCTCGGCATGAAGCGGCTCGTCAGGCACATGCAGGGCAGCGACGAGGCGTTGAAGGCCATCGTGCAGCACGTCCTGGTGCCGGTCTTCGGCGAGGGTATCGCGGCCGAGGTTGCCGCCCGAACGGAGGAGAAGCCCGAACCGCCGAAGAAGGAGGTGTTCTAACCGTGAAGAGCTACCTCTCTGTCAAACAGGTGGTGCAGCGGCTCAACGGGGCAATCTCGGTCAAGCTGGTTTACAAACTCGCCGCTCGTGGATTACTCCGGTCGAACCGCGCCACGGGCAAGCTGCTGATCGAGGAAGACAGCCTGGTCGAGTTGATGGAAGGGAGTGCGAGAGCGCCGCCTCCGCCAGAGGAACCGTCGCCGCCGGTCAGGAAGCGGGGCAGGCCGAGGGGCGAGCCAGTCAAACTCGATCTCTGGTGAACCAGAAGGAGGTGAAAGATGCCTGAGAAACCCCGAAGAATCGACTGGCGTGGCGCTGACCTGCGTGGAACGAACTTGCAAGGCATCGATCTGGAAGGTGCTGACCTTCGGGCAGTCGATCTTCGAGCGGTCAACATGTCTGGGGCGAACCTCCGGTATGCCGACCTTCGCGGTGCCAACATCGAGCAGGCGAACTTCCAGCGAGCCAATCTGTATGGAGCCAAGATGCAAGGCGTCGAGGCAAAGCAGGCCGACTTTCGTGGGGCCGACCTGCGACAGGCAAACCTCGGAGGTGCGTATTTGGATGGCGCGCTGATGCCGACGCCTGTTGCCGAGAACAGGGATTTCGAGAAACTTTTGGAGGGGTACGCCAAGGCAGGAGCGCCAGAGCAAGAGAAAGACAAATCCAGATAGTCCAACAGGGCCGTGGCAAGGATGCTGCGGCCTTTTCTGTTGCGCGAGCATTTCGGCCGTGCTACGTCTCGAATTCTATGCCAGCGATCATTTCATTCCCCCACATAGCTCTTTACCGCAGCAGATGCAGGTCGCTGGCGCTTCATTGCGTCTGCTGCGCTAAGGGGCTGGATAGAGAGGTGACATGAACAAATCCACCGTGACCGTGTGCTCGGCTTGTTTACAGGCCACGTGCTGGCAGGGCATTTTCTACTGCAACGACTACAAGACTGCCGGGACGGTCGAGAAGACGCGGGATGAACTGAGAGTCCTTGCTCTTGAACACCCGACCTACTGGGGAGAAGCCGCCGCGACCGAACAGCCGGTTGAGTTAATATTAAAAGACAACATGCACGAATTGGCGTTAAATGCCGAAAAAATCTATGCTGATGCTGTTAAAGAAAATATGCAGCCGGTTGAGTGGGCTTCCATAATTGCTGAATTACAAGCCAACGCGAAAGAAGCGGACTCGAATCCCGTTTTGTATCGAGACGGGTGGGAATGCGGGATTCAGTGCGCCATACATATTATTCGTCGCCATGTGGCTGATGCACCCAAGCGGGAAGCCGCGCAGCCCGAATACGCAGAGAAAGATGTACTCCCTATTATCCAAGAAATGTTGCGGCTTAATTACTTTCTTCAGCAATGTAGCCATGCTTGGACTGTAGTTCACAAGTGTATCGGGATGTTGCGCGATTTACGCCCAACGAAGCGGGAAGTCGTTGACTTGGAGGAAACCGCGAAATTGATATTCCCGGCGTGGAACAGGATGACCAAGGACGAACAGGAATATCGCCTTTTCATTCTTAAATGCGCCGCGTACCGCTGGGAACTTAAAACCACTGAAATAGAGGGTGGTCAATGACGCCATCCAACGATAACCGCACTGTAATTTACCGCATTCGCAGAAAGGAGGATGGCCTTTTCCTTTCTACTGCTCCGTCAAAGCTACCGGGTGGAAATCACCATTGGGACACCACCGGATGTTTTTGGCGAAAGCAGGAAACTATCATTGAGCATCTTATTACGCTTTGCCAATTCAGGGTTTATTGCGGCGAGGGGAAAATTTACAGAAGCAGTAGAAAGACCAAGGCTCGACAGCACCCATTTTTTACGGTGTACGCGTGGGATGTTCCCCATAGGGTGGTTTCAACAAATTACGAGTGGATGGATAAATACGAAGTGGTTGGCACAGATATTTCTGTGCATGGTGACAAGATAATGGAGGCTAGGGAATTTGCCTCTTTATTGAATGACATTTCACCCACTCAATCCATAGACAAGCAGTCATGACCGCCCTCGCCCAGATTGCCCTTGAGTTCTGCCGTGAGTGCATGGGGTGGGATGCCAAGCCGTCCACAATGTATGCGGACTCCCTGATGGTTCTCCGCGAGGGTGAACGCCAAACGTGGCGTTACGCAGACCTGAACGCCGTCATGGAAGCGGTGGGGGGATGGTGCGACGAAACAGAAAGTTCGCTACGCATCGGATACGGATATGGCCGTTTTTTCAAGGGCGAGTGGGATGTCACTATCGACACCTCTGTGGGAGGTGCAACATACGTCAACCGTTCCCCCTGCCACGCGCTTCTCGCAGCCTGTGTCGAGGCTAACCGCGAGCGGCAGGCGGTTCATCGAGAAACATCTTGAACATGTCTCGCCGCTCCTCCTCCGAGTGCAGCGGGTAGGAAATCAGGTGATCCCAAGCGGGTTCAACCGTCTGCGACCAGAACCTTGAGCCAATCGGACGGCAGTCGATCTCCACCGCGACCGAGTTCAGGTCAAGCTTGTAGCACTCCGCGTAGGAAGAGTGGCTGGCGCTCGGGAACGAATTCTTGAATTCCGTGTTGTACTGCGGCTGGAAGTACCGGATCAGAGCCGCCTCGCAGTAGTTGATGCGCTGCGCCTCGGTGATCCGCGTGCCGAGTACGTTCCACATGTGGGACAAGTCTTCCTTCTGCTCCTCTTCGTTTACCTCCACGCGGCCATCGAAGCTGGCGATCAGCCACTCGCCGAAGCTGAACAGGACGATCCAAATCTGCATGTCGGGCGACCGCTGAATCGCCTCTGCCAAAATCTTCTGGAGGGTTTCGTGGCTGGTCAGCCGCTGCGGCGCGGTTCGGCTTCCGTCTTTCCCGTAAGCTTGCCCGACGTAGAGAATCTCCAGATCCACCAGTTCGGGGTAAACACTTCCGACCCCGGCCTTCATCAGATATTGGATGACAGGCCCCTCCAACGCCACCTCGCCCTTGGCGTCGATGAACCGGAAATCCGAATACGGGTACTCGCATTCGCACTTGACCACCGGGTCAGCCGGGTAATTCTTCACCTCGAAGTCGTACTGCTGGGGCTTCCCCCGCCGCTGGGCGATGACAGTGCCGCGAATCGCTTCGGGCGTGACTACGATGGAGTCAGGATCGAAGGCAACGCGAGGGCGGCGAGCGATCCCGTAGATGTGGCTCTGGTACGGAGGACGGAAGTAGTCCGCCGGGAGATGCTCCAGATACGTCGGCAGCATGACCAGCACCTGCTTGGCCTGCATGTTCACGGCGAACTCGGAGAGATACTTCCTGACCGTCATTGCCAACCTCGCTGTTGCTCAGACTTCGGCGATTGTCACGGCGCTCACGATCCGGTGGAACGCCACGAGCTTCTCGTGCAGCTTGACCGCGTCCCGCTGGCCTCACCCGCTCGCGCCCTGACTCACCGGCGCAGGTGCGTGGTGCTTCGCCATGAACGCGAGGAACTGTTCGTGCAGCCGGTCAATGTTCGGGTGGCCGTAGCGACGCTCGATCATCTTCACCGATGTGCCGTAGAGCTGCGACGCGATGTAAATGTCGCCACCCTCTTCGACCCACTTCGACATCGCCGAGTGCCGGAAATTGTACGGCTTGACCTGCTTCGGGTCGATTTTGTGCTCTTCGAGGTAAGCGACGATCTTCGGTCGTTTCAGCAGCCACTGCCACTTGTTGGTCACGTTCGTCTGCACCCACTTCGCCTTCCGGAACGTGCGGTAGATCGGCCCCTCGGGGAACTGCTTGACGCACTCCTCGGTGTAGGCCTGTGCTTCGGGCGTCAGGTAGATGATCCGGTCCCGTTGGGTCTTCGTGGCCGTCTTGTGGACGTACCCCTTCGTCGCGTTCCACCGGAACACGAGCCGCCCGTTCTGGTAGTTGTGGGCCTCGGCGTTCCGCAGTTCGATGGGTCGCGCTCCCGTGATCCGCAGCAGCCAGAGGAACTTCCCAAACGTCTCGCAGAACCCGGAGTTCTTCAGGTGGACAGCGGGAGCACCCGTGCGGTTCTTGCGGTTGTAGGTCGCCCTGACGAAGCACTCGCCGATGAGCAGGTCCATCAGCTCCTCCGGCAGCCGGGCTTCCCGCCCCCGCAGGATGGGCTGGTGCCGCTCGATCTTCCCGGAGAGCGGGTCGTTGACGATGAACCCCTTCCGCTTCGCCCATGTCATCGCCCCGAGGATGAGCGCGATGGCGTGGGCCTTCGTGGTCGAGTTCCACGTCTCCTGCTCGTTGAGCCACTGGTCGAAGTCGTAGGGCTTCAGCTCGGCCACCTTCTTCTTGCCGAACTTGACGGCGAACCTCCGGGCCATGACCTCGAACACACCGGGGGCACCGCTCTTCCGGGTGGTCTTCAGGTGGGCGCGGTACTGGTTAAGTAAAGCCGAAACCAGATAATCATCTGTGCCCTTGCGGTCGTCCTGGGCGACCAACTTTCGGAAGCGGTCGAGCGCGGCGAGGTACGTCGGCCCAGCCGGTGCGTCATCGGGACCGCGGGCGAGGAAGTGCTGATCTCCCGCGATGGAGCAGCCGTAGGCCTTCTTGGACTTCCAGTAACGGACAGAAGGTTTCGGACCTGGCTTCATCGTGGTATCCTGAAAGAGCCGGAATTCACTGGGAAAGCAGCGATTTCCTGAGCTTCATTATACCGTGATCGCCCCGAACTCGTGACGCAACTCGTGACAAATAACCCGCAAGTCACGGCTGGGTAAGGAGATAGAAATAAGATGAACTACATCGACCCGCACATCCACATGATCTCTCGCACCACTGATGACTATCAGCGGATGGCCTACGCCGGGTGCGCGGCGATCAGCGAACCGGCCTTCTGGGCTGGGTTCGACCGCAGAACGGCCGAGGGGTTCCGCGACTACTTCGTCCACCTCACGCACGTCGAACCGAAACGGGCGGCGCAGTTCCACATCCGCCACTACTCGTGGCTCTGCATCAACGCCAAGGAGGCCGAGAACGTCAGCCTGTCGCGGGAAGTCATCGCGATGATCCCGGAGTTTCTGAAGTCGCCATACGTCCTCGGCATTGGCGAGATCGGCCTGAACAAGAACACGGCGAACGAGGCGACGGTCTTTCAGGAGCACCTCGACTTGGCTGCGAAGACGAACGAGTTGATCCTCATTCACACGCCGCACTTGGAGGACAAGTACAAGGGCACGCGGATGATCGTGGACATGTTGAAGAACGACCGCCGGGTGCAACCGCACCGCGTTTGCGTGGACCACGTCGAGGAGCACACGGTTCGCCTCGCCCTGGACAACGGCTTCTGGTGCGGCATGACGCTCTACCCGACCACGAAGTGTACGCCGGCACGCGCGGTGGACATTCTTGAGATGGTCGGCACTGATCGCATCATGGTCAATTCCGCCGGCGACTGGGGTAAGTCCGACCCGCTGTCCGTGCCGGAGTTGATTCAAGAGATGAAACGCCGCGGCCACCCGGAAGCGGCCATCAAGAAAGTCGTGTACGACAACCCCCTCGAATTCTGGCGGCAGTCCAATAACTGGCGGGAGTGGCCAACGCAGTGAACTTCTTGGCCCTCGAAACGTCGTGCGACGAAACATCCGCGGCGGTCTTCACGGACGAGCCGCGCATTCTGTCGAACGTCGTCGCGTCGCAGAACGACCTGCACGCCCGGTTCGGCGGCGTCGTGCCGGAGATCGCGTCACGGGCGCACCTTCGCAACATCCTGCCGGTGATCGACGAGGCCCTCGCCAAAGCCAACGTCTCCCTCGCCGGCATCGGCTGCGTTGCGGTCCACAACACGCCGGGGTTGGTCGGGGCGTTGCTGATCGGCGTGTCCGCGGCGAAGGCACTTGCCGGGACGCTCGGCGTGCCGCTAATCGCGGTGAACCACGTCCACAGCCACATCTACGCCTGTCGGCTGGCGGCCGGGCGGGACATTTTCCCGTGCGTCGGTCTGGTCGTCAGCGGCGGGCACACCTCGCTTTTCCGGTGCGACAGTGCGTTGTCACTCACCCTACTCGGGGGGACGCGCGACGATGCCGCGGGCGAGGCGTTCGACAAAGTCGCCGCGATCCTGGGCCTCGGCTTCCCCGGCGGGCCGGCGGTGGAACGCGAAGCGGCGGGAGGGAATCCGAAAGCGTTCGCGTTCCCGCGGGCGTTCCAACACGACACGCGATTGGAATTCAGCTTCAGCGGGTTGAAGACGGCCGTGCTGTACGCCTGCCACGGGCAGAACGTCGCGAAGGCCACCCCCCCGCCGGCCGGCCAAACGCGGCAAGACCTCGCCGCGAGCTTTCAAGCGGCAGTCGTCGATGTGCTGGTGCAGAAGTGCAAGCAAGCCCTGCGGCAAGCCGGCTTGTCGCGGCTCGCGGTCGGCGGCGGCGTGACGGCCAACACGGTGCTGCGAAGTCGGCTTCAAGAGATGTGCGATCGGGAGCGGGTCGAGTTGGTCATCCCGCCGATGAGCCTTTGCACCGACAACGCCGCGATGGCGGCTCTCGCGGTCGAGAAGTGGCGGCTCAACGAGTTCGCACCGGACGATCTCGACGCCGAGCCGAACTTCCAATGAAAAAACCGCCCGGTCATCGGGCGGTTGTTGTTACTTCTTGAGTTCTTTCTTCAACTCTTCCTGGACCTCCTTCGGCACATAAGCCAGCACGCCGAGGCGCTTTTCGAACTTGGCCCGACGCTTTTCACTCTTTTTGCGTCGCACGCTCGCGGGATTGCCCATTGTCGCTCTCCGAATGTTTGAGGGGGGATCGTTCACGCCGCTCCCGCCACCGTCTCATTAACATACGAAGCCGGGCGGTGATTTTGGAGGGGGGGCGATCTGAGAAATCTCGCGCAAGCCGGCAGCCCGTGCCCGTTTCAGTGGCACAAGCATCGACTGCCCCGAACGGTTGCCAGTGCGACCGCCGCAGGACGCGATTTCGGAGGTGCCTTATGGTTCTCGCTAACATCACCCGATCCACCCGTCTGAACCTTGAATCCCTGGACCGTCGCGACGTTCCGGCAACGCTGAGCGTCCCGAGCGCGGCCCACGCGCACCGCTTCGCCGTCGCCTCGGCCGCGGGCCAAACCACGCAAGTGAACGTCTACGAAAGCGGCACGAACGCCCTGTTGACGACGTTCCAGCCGTTCGGCCAGGCGTATACCGGCGGCGTCAGCGTGGCGACCGGCGACGTGACCGGCGACGGCATCGACGACGTCGTGGTCGGCGCACTGAACGGCAGTTCCCGCGTCAAGATTTACGACGGGGCGACGCAAGCCGTGGTCGCCAATTTCGAGACCCACCCCGGCACGACAGCGGGCGCGTTCGTCGCCCTCGGGGACGTGACCGGCGACGGCCGGATCGACCTGGTCGTGGGTGCGAACCGCGGTTCGATCGTGCAAATCTACCGCGGCCAAGACCTGACGCAAGCGAACCCGACGCCGGTGGCACAACTGCAGCCGTTCGGTGCCCCCTACAACGGTGGGGTCCGCGTGGCGGTCGGCGATGTCAACGGCGACCACATCGCCGACATTATCGCGGCTCCGGGCGTCGGCGGGTCGGCGGTCGTCAACGTCTACACCACGACGGCCGCGTGGGGCGACACGCCTGGCAGCATGTACCGTTCGAAGTTGTCCACGATCAGCGTCGGTGGGACGGGTGACCGCGGCGGGGTGTTCGTCTCGGCGGCGGACATGGACGGCGACGGCAAGGCAGACATCGCCGTCGGCCGCGTGGTCAGCGGACGGGCCACGGTCACGGTCTACAAAGGCGATCGCCCGCAGGTCCGCCTGCTGCAATCGTTCGGCTACACCAGCACCGAACCGGGCGGCGTGCCGGTGTCCCTGCGAGACCTGGACGGTGACGGTCATGCCGAACTCATCGTCGGCGGCGGTGCGGGAACGTCACAGGTCCGCGTCTTGAACCGCTTCGGCGCACTGGAACGCAGCTTCATGGCCTTCCCGCCGAACTACCAGGGCGGCGTGTTCGTGGGCTAATCTGAATGAACGGCAGACGAGGGCCGCCGAACAATCGACGGCCCTCGGTCATATTTTTCCTGGGCCGAGTTCAGCATCTCGGCCGCTTCCTTGCGGGTCGTCTCGGACCGCGATTCTCCCCGCAACATCATCGCCAACTCTTCCACGCGGGCTTCTTTCGACGTGAGCACGGTGATGGTCGTGGCCGTGCGCTTGCCGGTGGTCTGCTTGCGGATCGTCCAGTGTGCCGAGGCGTAGCTCGCGACCTGCGGCAAATGCGTGACGCACAAGACCTGGTGCGTCTTGCCGAGGGCCGAGAGTTTTTGGCCGAGCACGTCGCCGAGGCGGCCACCGACGTTGGCGTCGATCTCGTCGAAGACCACCAGCGTTCGCACCGGGTCGTGGGCGGCCAGCACCGTCTTGAGGGCCAACATCGTCCGCGACAGTTCCCCGCCGGACGCGACTTTCCGCAACGGCCGGGACGGTTCGCCGGGGTTGGCCGTCAGCATGATTTCCAGGTGATCGAACCCGAACGCGGGAATCTCAACGGCGAGCGGGTCGTCACCGACCGGCGTCGTTTGCAGAACCACATCGAGCTTGGCCTTCCCCATCTGTAGGTCACTGAGGTGCGTCAGGGCTTCGGCCGCGAGTTTCTTCGCCACCTTCGCCCGCTGACCGCTGAGCTTGTCCGCGACGGCCTTCAACTCAATAAAGTGCGGCCGCAGTTCGGCTTCCACGGCCGACAGGTCGTCTTCCTGCCGTTGCAATTTGACTTCCTGCTGGTCGAGCGATTCACGGTAGGCGACCAACTCATCGACCGACCGGCCGTACTTCGTCTCCAGCTTTTTCAGCGACTGAATCCGCCGTTCGATCTCGTCGAGACGTCGTGGGTCGGCCTCAAACGTCTCGCTCAGGTCGCGGCAGGTGTCGGCTATGTCCTGCACCTCCGGTTTCAGCGCTTCGAGCCGTTTCGCCACGGCCATCAAGTCGTCGTCGTACTTGGCCCACTGTTGGGCGTCCTTGAGCAATCGGCCGAGCGTCTCGACGACGGAACCATCATCGTCGTACAGCCGGCCGGCCGCGTTCGCGGTGAAGCCGGAGAGCGATTGCGCGTGGATCAGTTTCTCGCGTTCCTTCTGCAACTCCGGGAACTCGCCGGGCTTGAGGTTGGCCGCGTCGAGTTCCTCGCGCTCGAACCGGAGCAGCGACAGTTCCCGCTGTCGGTTCTGCCTCGCGGTCGAGAGTTCCTTGTGGCGAGTTCGCAACAGCCGAAGGCGATCGGCGACGGTCACGTACTTCTCGCGGAGCGGCGTCAGTTTGCCGAAGGCGTCCAGCACTTCCAACTGGTACGCGGGTTGAAGCAGCGAATAGCTCTCGCGCTGGCCGTGAACGTCCACGAGGAGTTCGCCGAGCTTCTTGAGCGTGGTGACGGCGACCGGAACTTCGTTCAACAGAGCCACACTTCGGCCGGACCGGCTGAGGCGGCGGGTGACGATCAGTTCATTCTCGGCGAGGGTGTCGTTGAGGATCGCTTCCGCGGCGGCTTTCTGCTCCGGTCGGACGAAGTCGAACCGGCCGGTGACGCGCAATTCTTCCGCCCCGCTACGGATCAGATCGGCCGAACCACGCTCGCCGAGCAAGAGGCCGAGCGCGCCGAGTAGCAACGACTTCCCGGCCCCGGTTTCGCCGGTCCAGGCACAGAAGCCGGGGTGGAGTTCGACGCGAACGTCTTCGATGACGGCGAGATTTTGGACGGCCAGTTCACGCAGCATATCCTGATGGTACGCACGAACCCGGCCTCCGTCTGTCCTGGGGCTTTCACCACCCAACGATTCCACTAGACTAGTTCGAACCCACCCTCCCAGGTTTCGCCATGACACACCCGAAACTTCGCTGGGGCATCCTCGGCGATGCCGCCATTAACCAACGACTGCTGCCCGCGTTCAAGGCGTCTCAGACGGCCGATCTGCGAGCCATCGCGAGCCGGTCGATGGATAAGTCGAAGGCCGCCGCGACCCGGGACGGCATCCCCGTCGCGCACGGTAGCTACCTCGACCTGCTAAAAGACCCGAACGTCGACGCGGTCTACATCCCACTGCCCAACCACATGCACGACGAGTGGTCGCGGGCGGCGGCCGACCACGGCAAGCACATCCTCTGCGAGAAACCGCTGACGGTGAAGGCGGCGGAAGCCGAGAAGCTCGTCGCGTACTGCCGGTTGAAGGACGTGCGGTTGATGGACGGTTACATGTGGCCGCACCACCCGCGGACGCACAAACTGCGGCAACTGCTCGACGCCGGCACCATCGGCAACGTGCGGAAGGTGAACGCCGCATTCTCGTTCAACATGGACGGCCTACCGACCTCGAACATTCGCCTGCAACCGGAAGCCGGCGGCGGCAGCCTGCTCGACGTGGGCTGCTACACGACCTACGCAATCCGCTGGTGGATGTCGGCCGAGCCGGTGAAGGTGTGGGCGACGGCGACCTACGTCAACGGCGTGGACGTGGCCATGAGCGGCGTGATGACCTTCGCCAACGGCCGCACCGCGAACTTCGACTGCGGCTTCGTCCACCCGTTGCGGACCTGGGTCGAAATCGTTGGCACAATCGGGTGCATCCGCATCCCGAACATGTGGATTCCCGACGACAAGGCGACGTTCGAAATCCTCCGCCAAGACGGGCTTTTCGGCACCGCGGTCGAGGTCGTTGAAACGCCCGGCCACGACCAAATGGTCCACATGCTCGACGACTTCGCCGCCGCGGTGCGGGAGAAGCGGGAGCCGTACCCGAACCCCGACGAGGCGATCAGGACCGGCCGCGTGATGGACGCTCTCGCGAAGTCGGCCCGCGACGGCGTCGAAGTGGCGGTTTAATCGAACACCGGAACTCGTGGAGATCGACTCGTGTTTCTCGCACTCTCCCTCTTGGCCCTCACGCCGTCCGCCCTGCCGCCGTTCGAACTGAAAGACGACGACCGCGTGGTGTGGATCGGCAACACGCTCGTCGAGCGCGAACAGAAGTACGGCTTCTGGGAAACGGCCCTCCTGAGCAAGTTCGCCAAGCAAAACGTGACGGTCCGCAACCTCGGCTGGTCCGGCGACACCGTCTTCGGCGACGCGCGGGCCGGGTTCGACTCGCCGAAGCAGGGCTACGAACGACTGGTGAGTCTGGCCCTGGAATCGAAGCCGACCGTGATCTTCGTCAGCTACGGCACGAACGAGTCGTTCGAAGGCCCAGCCGGCGTGGCGAAGTTCCAGAAGGGGCTGGAGAAGTTGCTCGACGCACTCGCGCCGAGCAAGGCCCGCGTCGTGCTGTTCTCGCCCCTGCCGTTCGAGAAGGCAAAAAGCCTGCCCGACCCGACCGAGCGGAATAAAGTCCTCCAGCTCTACGCCCAGGCTGTTCGTGAGGTCGCCGATTCGCGGGGCCATCGGTACGCGGACCTCTTCAACCTCGCCCTTGCTCACGAGACGACCGAAGCGGGTTCGCACTTCACCGACAACGGCATGCACCTCACCGAAGCCGGGTACGAGGCGACCATCCCGAACTTCATGACCTCGCTGGGCCTGTCGTGGGCCGGTGAAGACCCGAAGAAGTTCGACGCGGCCCGTGCCACGATTCGGAGGAAGAACCAACTCTTCTTCTACCGCTGGCGGCCGCAGAACGAGACGTACCTCCTCGGCTTCCGCAAGCACGAACAGGGGAAGAACGCGAAAGAGATCGTTCAGTTCGATCCCCTCGTCGATCATGCCGAACAAGAACTGCGGGCGATTCTGACGAAGTGACCGCACCCACCCCACACACCTTCAACACCCCCGACGCCGATGCGCATACTCTCCTCGTTTTCGCTCCTTCTCCTGTTGCCGGCGGTCGGGTTGGCCCAGGCCAACGCCATCGTCCCCGACCCGGACCCGGAGATCGAGCGGAAGTCGTTCATCGTCGCCCCCGGATTCGAAGTCAGCCTCTTCGCCGCCGACCCTCTGCTGGCGAAGCCGTTGCAGATTAACTTCGACCCGGCCGGCCGGTTGTGGGTGTCGTCCAGCGAGGTCTACCCGCAGATCAAGCCGGGCGACAAGGCGAACGACAAAATCCTGATCCTCGAAGACACCGACGGCGACGGTAAGGCCGACAAGACGACGATCTTCGCCGACGGGTTGCTCATCCCGACCGGCGTCGAACCCGGCGACGGCGGCGCGTACGTCGCGAACAGCACGGAACTCGTCCACCTGTCGGCCAGCAAGCCGGGGCAGAAGGCCGACCGCACGCGAGTGCTGCTCTCGGGGTTCGGCACCGAGGACACGCACCACATCGTCCACACCTTCCGGTGGGGGCCGGACCAGTCGCTCTACTTCAACCAGTCGATTTACATTCACAGCCACCTCGAAACGCCGCACGGCGTCAAACGGCTCAACGGCGGTGGTGTCTGGCGGTTTCGCCCCGAGACGACCGAACTCGAAGTCTTCGTCCGCGGGTTCGTCAACACTTGGGGTCACCACTTCGACAAGTACGGGCAGTCGTTCATGACCGACGGGGCGTACGGCGAGGGCGTGAACCACGGCGTCCCCGGCGCGTACTACGTCACCGCCGTCGGCGCGACCCGCCTCTTGAACGGCATGAACCCCGGCAGCCCGAAGCACTGCGGTCTCGAAGTGCTGAGCGGTCGCCACCTGCCCGACGACTGGCAGGGGAACGTCATCACCCACGACTTCCGCGGCCACCGCGTTTGTCGGTTCGTCCTCCGCGACGCGGCATCGAGCTACGAGTCTCGCGAGATGACGGAGGTCATCAAGACGAACCACCCCGCCTTCCGCCCGATCGACGTGAAGATGGGGCCGGACGGCGCAATCTACGTCGCCGACTGGTACAACCCAATCATCCAGCACGGCGAAGTCGACTTCCGCGACCCGCGCCGCGACCACACGCACGGCCGCATCTGGCGCATCACCGCGAAGGATCGGCCACTGGTGGCGAAGCCGAAACTCGTGGACGCGAGCGTGGCGGAGTTGCTGGAGCAGCTCAAAGCACCCGAAGGCTGGACCCGCGAGAAGGCGAAGCGTGTGCTGAAGGAGCGCGGCAAGGACGCGGTACTGCCCGAGTTGGCGAAGTGGGTCGCGGCGTTGCCGCCGGACGCGGAACACGCCCGCCTGGAAGCCGCGTGGGTGCGGCAGTCGTTCGCCGACGTGGACATGGACACGCTCTCCCCCTTGCTGGCCGCGAAGGAACCGCACGTGCGGGCGGCGGCCGTGCGGATGCTCTCCGACTCGTT
This sequence comes from Limnoglobus roseus, assembly GCF_008254045.1. Classification (GTDB taxonomy): domain Bacteria; phylum Planctomycetota; class Planctomycetia; order Gemmatales; family Gemmataceae; genus Limnoglobus; species Limnoglobus roseus. Next base: position 6,667,719 of record NZ_CP042425.1, read on the forward strand.
CATGGGCCTGAACAAGCCCGGCGAGTGGACGAAAGCGTTGCAAGACGAACACCCACAAGTGCGGATGGAAGCCGTCCGTGCCGTAGCCGCGTGGAAGACGCCGGAGGCACTTGAATTGGCCCTCGGCGTGTTGAAACTGCCGATGGACCCGGTTCTCGACTACGCACTCTGGTTGACCGTCCGCGACCTGGAACCGTACTGGCTGACTGCCTTCAAGGACGGCACGCTATCCCTCGGGGGCGACGCCCGAGCCATCGCCTTCGCCCTAAACGCGGTCGGTACAAAAGATGTCGCGCAGCCACTTCTGAAGCTGGCGAAGGACGCGAACATCCCCGCAGAGCGTCGGAAGGCCCTCTGGTTGATGCTCGCGAAGGTCGGCGGGCCGAACGAAGTGGGCGACATCCTGGGCAACGGTTTTACCGGCGCTGACGGCCCCACGAAGTTGGAACTGCTGCAAAACCTGGAGGCGAACGTCCGCCGTCCGTCGTTCGGCAAGGCTCCCGCGCTCGACACAAAGACACTGACGGAACTCTCCCAAGAAAACGACACCCCCCAAGCCCAAGCGGCCCTCCGCCTGTTGGGCCTGCTGAAGCAAGACGCGGCGCGGGCGACGCTGGAACAGCAAGCCGTCGCGGACAAGCGGCCGGCGGCCGATCGCGCGGCCGCCCTGGAAGGGCTGGTTCACCTGGGCGGGCCGAAGTCGCGGCAGTTCTTCGACCTCCAAGCCGCGAAGGAGCAACCGATTCTCACGCGGCGGTTGGCGGTCCAAGCCTTGACGATGCTCGACCTGACCGCGGCGGCGGCAACGGCGGGCGATGTCCTGTCGGCTTCCGACGCGAAGGACGACCTCGGCGGCTTCTTCGACTCGTTCCTCCTCCGCAAGGGCGGCCCGGCGGCACTCGCGAAGGGTCTGACGGGCAAGACGATCCCGGCCGACGTGGCGAAGGTCGGGCTTCGCGCGATTCGGTCGTCGTCGCAGAACGTGCCCGACTTGGTTGCAGCGCTCACGAAAGCCGGCAACCTCGCGGCGGCGAAGAAGGAGCCGACGGCCGACGAGGTGAAAGCGTACGTCGCCGACGTGCTGAAGACGGGCGACGCGACCCGCGGCGAAGCCGTCTTCCGGCGGAAGGAAATGCAGTGCCTCGCCTGCCACGGCATCGCTGGCGTCGGCGGGCAGGTCGGCCCCGACATGACCAGCATCGGGGCGAGTGCGCAGCCGGATTACCTCGTCGAATCGCTGTTGATCCCGAACAAGGCGATCAAGGAAGGCTATCACGCCATCGAAGTGAACACCCTGTCCGGCAAGGTCGTCTCCGGCATCAAGCTCCGCGAGACGAAGACGGAACTCGCCCTCCGCAACGCCGAGGACAAGGAAGTGAGTATTTCGACCGACGACATCGACACGAAGAAGCAAACCCGCTCGCTGATGCCCGACGGCCTCGTCGATACGCTGACGCGGCAAGAACTCGTGGACCTCGTCCGCTTCCTCTCCGAGTTGGGCAAAGTCGGCCCGTACGCCCCGAACCCGGCTCGCCTCGTGAGGCGGTGGCAGTACCTCGACCCGACCGGCCCCGCAACCAACGTCTTCCGGCGGGAGCGGGTTACGGCCGCGGTCGAGAAGCCGTCGCAATTCACCTGGGTCTCGGCGTACACCCGCGTCAGCGGCGACCTGCCGACGGCCGACGTGCCGAGTTTTGTCGTCTGGAACGGTTCGGACCCGCTCACCGTCGTGCGATTCGAACTGAAAGCTTCTGTCGAAGGAGCCGCCGCCTTGAAGTGGAATTCTGTTGAAGGGCTTTCGGTCTATGTGGGTGAGAAGTCGGTCGAGGCGAAGCCGGAAACGGCAATCGACGTGAAAACCGGCACGACCGTTATCACCGTTGTCGTCGACCGATCGAAACGAAAGTCGGAGCTGCGGTGTGAACTCGTGGACGTACCCAACTCACCGGCCCGAGTTGCGGTCGTGGGCGGCAAATAAGTTCTCGCACCAGTCGTAACAGGCCGCCCGGGAAAACCGGCGGCCTTTCTTTTTTCTTCCCCAGGTGGAATTCCGCAACTGTGTTCTATGCTTCCGCCGTCAGCGTAAAACTTCCATTCCCGTGGGTGGGTGATGCGGTTCATTATCGCGAACGAATTCTACCAGCAGATGCTCCAGCAGCCGGACCACACGTTCGACTGTTACGTGCGGCCGGGTGAGTACCTTCACCACATGTACATTGATGGCGTGAAGTACGCCGTCGCCCCGGCCGTGCTGGACTGCCTCGCACAAGCCGAGGCCCAGGGCGACAAGGAAGCGATCGAACACCTCCAACTGCACAAACTCCACTTCGAACAACTACTCGCGGACGCCGAACGGTACGGCAGTCTCGACGGGGTAACACTCCTCGGCGACCCGCCGCCGACGGATGAAGAGGCCGCCCCGGACACCGGGAACCGGTACTCGCCGCGGGTACCGACCAAGTGGGAAGACCTGGGGTTGGAGTCGGCGTTCCTGTTCGACATGGTGTTGCGGGTGATCTTCACCCGCGGCCAGATTGCCGGCACCGACATCGCGGACCTGCTGGCCGTCCCTTACCCCGTCCTCGGCCCGCTGTTGCAGGCGATGCGGAAGCAGACCCTCATCGACATCGTCGGCCAACGCCCCAACAGCGGCGACTCCGGGTTCATCTACGAAATCAAGCCGCCGAAGGGTTCGGCCGCGTTGCAGGAAGCCCTGGAAAAGACGAACTACGTCGGCCCGCTGCCAGTCCCATTTGCCGATTATGTGGAGGCGGTGCTGGCCCAGACGGTGAAGAAAATCACCGTGACTCGCCGCAGCATCCGCTCGGCCTTCCAGGATCTGATCATCTCGGACGAGGCCTTCAACGAGATCGGCCCGGCGATTAACTCGGCCCAGTCGATCTTCTTCTTCGGCTACCCTGGCAACGGGAAGACAAGCATTGCCGAACGGATCACGCGACTGATGGGCGATTCGATCTTCGTGCCGCACACCGTCGAGGTCAGCGGGCAAATCGTCCGCGTCTACGACCCCATCATCCACACGGCCGTTACTGAGGTGGACGAAGACGCCGGGACGACGACGATCTTGAAGAAGGCGTCCGAACACGACCGGCGGTTCATCAAAATCCGCCGGCCGACGATCGTCGTGGGCGGCGAACTCACGATGGCGATGCTCGACCTGAAGTACAACGCCACGGGCAAATACTACGAAGCGCCGCTGCAAATGAAGGCGAACGGCGGCATCTTTATGATCGACGACTTCGGCCGGCAGCAGGTGCGGGCGATGGACCTACTCAACCGCTGGATCGTGCCGTTGGAGAAGAAGTACGACTACCTCAACACCGTCTCCGGCAACAAGGTCGAGGTGCCGTTCGACGAAATCCTGATCTTCAGCACGAACCTCGACCCTACTCAGCTCGCGGACGAGGCGTTCCTCCGGCGGATCAAGTTCAAGATCGAGGTCCGCGACCCGAGCGAGGAGCAGTACCGCAAAATCTGGGAGTTGGTCTGCAAGGGCCGCCGCGTGGACTTCGACCCGAGCGGCGTGAACTACCTCATCGACAAATGGTACCGGCCGTCGAGCCGGCCCTTCCGGATGTGCCAGCCGCGGGACATTCTAGATCAGATGATCTCGATCGCGAAGTACAATATGGAGCGCGTGAACTTTAGCCCCGACCTGATCGACGCCGCCTGCTCGACGTACTTCATCAACGATCAGAAGCGGGACTTCGGTGCGAAGGTACGACTCGACTGATGAACCCCAACGAACTGAAACTGCAATTGAAAGCCGAGGCGAACCGCCTCGGCTTTTCGCTTTTCGGCGTCGCCACCGCGACCGACGCGGACGGCTTCGAACGATTCACCTCGTGGCTGGGCGAAGGGTATCACGGCGAGATGGACTACCTCGCGAAGCGGCGGGACGCCCGGCGGTCGCCAGCGTCGGTCCTTGCATCAGTTCGAAGCGTGGTGATGCTCGGGTTCGAGTACGGGCAAGCCGTTCAGGAGAGTTACAAGTCACTCGGCCGCGTCGCGGCGTACGCCCGAGGACCGGATTACCACGGCCTGATTTGGGAGAAACTCAACGCCCTCGGGTCGTTCCTGCAAACCCAGGACGTCGCGGCTGAATTCCGGGGCGTAACTGACTCGGCTCCGTTGTTGGAGCGAGAGTTCGCCCGCCGGGCGGGACTCGGGTGGTTCGGCAAGAACACCATGCTCATCAACAAACACCGTGGGAGTTTCTTCTTCCTGGCGGGCTTTCTCACGAACCTCGACCTGCCCGCCGACGAACCGTACCGCACCAATCATTGCGGAACTTGCACCGCCTGCCTCGACGCCTGCCCGACCGACGCCTTCGTGACAGCCGGGACCCTCGACGCACGGAAGTGCATCAGCTACCTGACCATCGAATCGAAGTCGGCATTCCCCCTCGAACTCCGACCGGCGGTCCGCAACTGGCTCTTCGGGTGCGATGTGTGCCAAGAGGTCTGCCCGTGGAACCGACACGCCGGGAAAACGCCGGTCCCCTTCCCCGCCGATGCGGAACTCGTGGCCCTCGATCCGCTCGAATTGTTGGCGATGTCGGAAGCGGAGTTTCGGACGCGGTTCAAGCCGACGCCGCTTTTCCGCCCGAAATGGTCGGGGCTGCGGCGAAACGCGGCCATCGTTCTGGGGAACGTCGGCGACGAGAAAGCCCTTCCAATCCTGGCGTGCGCGCTGGCGGACGTGAACGAAGTCGTTCGAGAGGCGGCGACGTGGGCCATCGACCAGATTCGCGAGCGGCAAGGCACCGGCGCGCCACAACCGGCAGGACCGGATCGCCCAGTCGCGCAACCTGCCGTAAACTCAGTATCTTCTCATGCCGGGTCGGCTATTATAAATGGCTAGAGTCCCTCGACCCACTCGCTTGACCGACTATGCAACTTCTCGACTCGCTCATTTCGCGTGGCGTGCTTCCCGAAGGGGATCGCCTCCGGGCGGCCGATGCCATCGCGTCGGCCCCGGACCTGGCTCCCCACGTCACGCTGATGGAAAAGGGCTTCGTCAAGGAAAATGACCTCATGCCCGTCCTCGCCGACGAGTTCGGCATGGAGTGGGTCGATCTCACGCAGACCAAGGTTGACGCGGAAGCCTTGAGCGGTGCGCCGCTCAAGTTACTGAACCGCAAGAATCTGATGCCGATCGCCCGGCACAACGGCACCCTGACCGTCGCAACCGCTGACCCGTACGACGTGTACTCCCTCGACGAGTTGCACACGCTGACCGGCCTGCACATCCACCCGGTCCTCGGTTCGCCCCGAGAAATCACCCGGCTCATCAAGACGAATTTCGGCATGGGTGGCGATACCGTCTCGGCCCTTGTAGAAGAGCGCAAGGACGACGTTGAGTTTCTCGAAGACTTCGAGACCGACGACAGCGAACTCGCCAAACAGGCCCAGCAGGCGTCCGTGGTCAAACTCGTGAACGAGTTCCTCGTGGAAGCCGCCAACGAGCGGGCGAGCGACATCCACCTCGAACACGAAGAGGGCGGCATTCGCGTCCGTTACCGTGTGGACGGTCTACTCCAAGAACAGAAGCTGCCGCCGGCCATCAATCAATTCGCGGCCGCGATCGTCAGTCGTTTGAAGATCATGGCCCGTCTAAACATCGCCGAGAAGCGTCTGCCCCAGGACGGCCGCATCAAAATGCGGGTGCAGGGCCGCGAGGTGGACGTGCGGGTGTCGATCATCCCGATGATCCACGGCGAAGGCATGGTCATGCGGTTGCTCGACAAGAGCCGAATGGTCTTCAATCTCAAAAACATCGGATTCGCTTCGGACATCGATCGCCGTTTTCGGCAGTTGCTCGACCTGCCCCACGGCATTGTGATCGTGACGGGACCGACCGGGTCCGGGAAGTCCACCACGCTCTACAGCGCCCTCAACGAGGTCAAGAGCGAGACACTGAAAGTCATTACCGTCGAAGACCCGGTCGAATATCAACAGCCCGGCATCAGCCAGATTCAAACGCATGCCAAAATCGGCCTGACGTTCGCAGCCGCTCTGCGGTCGATCCTTCGGCACGACCCGGACGTGATCTTGATCGGGGAAATGCGGGACTTGGAAACCGCCCAGTCCGCGATTCAAGCCTCCCTGACCGGCCACTTAGTGTTCAGCACACTCCACACGAACGACGCTCCAAGTGCGTTCACGCGGATGACGGATATGGGCGTTGAACCGTTCCTCGTCTCGACGACGGTCGAGGGAATCATGGCCCAGCGATTGGTGCGGACGATCTGCCCGGATTGTAAAACCGAGTACGAACCTTCGGCGGAAGAAGTCCCAATCGACTTCCCGTGGAAGCCCTCGGAAGAAGTTCCCGTTCTGCGGGTCCACAAAGGTTTGGGGTGTCGGGCGTGCCGCCAGTCCGGGTATCGTGGGCGAACGGGCATTCACGAATTGTTGATCACAAACGATTTGATCCGCGACTTGATTTCGCAGCGGGTGACGTCGGCCGTGATCCGAGCCGAGGGGATGAAAAACGGGATGCGCACCCTTCGTCAAGACGGTTGGATCAAAGCGCTTAACGGCAAGACAACCATCGACGAAGTCGGCCGAACGACGGCCGGTGATATCTCCTAACTTTCGAACGCACCCATGCCAGACTACACCTACGAAGCCCTCGCGAAGACCGGCCAAAAGCAGACCGGCACGCTGACCGCCGGGTCGGAGCGCGAGGCCGCATCAGTACTCGACTCGCGGGGCCTGTTCCCGATCAAGATCGCGTCGGTCAGCCGGTCCGGGGAAGGTGGCGGGTTCTCGCTCTTTTCCGGCGTTAGCAAGCGCGAAACGGCCCTGATCTACGGCCAACTCGCGGACTTACTGAACTCGGGCGTGCCCCTGCTGCGCGCGCTCGAAATTCTCGAACGACAAACGACGAATAAACGGCTGTCGTCAACCATGCGCGACGTGCGGCTCAAGGTCGCCGACGGGACGAGCCTTTCACAAGCGATGGGTGCCCACCCGAAAGTCTTTGACGAATTAGCCGTGAGTATGGTGCGGGCGGGTCAGGAAGGCGGCTTCTTGGAAGACGTCCTGACCCGCATCGCGTCGTTCGTGGAACACCAGGAAGACCTGAAGGCCAAGGTTATCGGCGCGCTGGCGTACCCCGTCTTCCTCGCCGGGGCGGGGATGATCGTACTGAACATCTTGATGATCTTCTTCGTGCCGAAATTTGAGCCGATCTTCGCGAAACTGCGGGAGAAAAACGAACTCCCCATGATCACAGTTTGGGTGACGTGGGTCAGCCACACGATGCAGTCCAAGCTCGGCCTCCTCATTGCCGTGCTGTTCGTCATCGCGGTGGTCGCGTTCTTCAAATGGGCGAAGGGGCCGGGCCGGGCCACCATGGACGCGGTGAAAATTCGGCTGCCGCTTTTCGGCAAGGTGTTCCTCGCGTTGTCGTTGTCCCGCTTCACCCGCATCTTCGGCACGATGCTCCAGAACGGCATCCCGATTTTGAAGGCCCTGACCATCGCCAAGGACTCGACCGGCAACCGGGTGTTGTCTGATGCTATCGCTTTGTCGGCCGAGAACGTGACCAGCGGTCAGAAGTTGGCCGACCCGCTCCGGCGGTGCAAGTACTTCCCCGGCGACGTGGTGGAGATGATCGCCATCGGCGAGGAAGCGAACACCTTGGAGAAAGTGTTAATCAACATCTCCGACAGTCTGGAGAAAAGGACGGCCCGGAACCTCGAACTCATGGTCAAGTTGCTGGAACCGTTGATGCTGTTGGTAATGGCCGGCGTCATCTTAATCGTTGTCGCCGGATTGCTCCTCCCCGTGTTTAAGATGGGGCAGGCCGTGAAGTAATGCGAGTCGCAATCGAACGCAATTCGGCTCTCATAATTGGACGCAAACTTCTAATTGATATGAACTTAAAGTCTCATGACTTGTTAAGCGACGTCCACCTATAGTGGATTGGTGCCCGCCAAATATTTCTCCCAGGAGTCCTTCCCATGCTCGTCGCACAACACAGCCCGTTGAATCACACCCGGCGTTCCGCGTTCACACTGCTCGAAGTCCTCGTCGTGGTCGCGATTATCGTGATCCTGGCAGGTGGAGCTGGCGTTTACGTCTTCGGCTACTTGGAAGACGCCAAGGTTGACACCGCACGCAACACCATCACCATGCTGGAAACGCAGTGCAAAGCCTATGCGGCCAAGAACGGCGGCCAGTTGCCGGGCACGCTCCAAGAACTCGTGGCACCTACCAATGGTAAGAGTCCTTTGATCGACGGTGGCCCGAACGTGCTCCTCGACCCCTGGGGCAACCAATATCAGTACAACCCGGACAACACCAACCAATACACCGGCGAGCCGGACCCGATGGTTTGGACCACGAGCAAGAAGGGGCCAATTTACAGCAACGCCCGCCGGTAACGTGGAAAACCTAACGGGAGTACGACAATGATCCGCCCCACCGCCCGACCGGGCTTTACCCTGATCGAGATCCTTGTCGTAATCGCCATGTTGGTCATCCTCGGGGCTGTTCTGGTCCCGAGCATGTCGGGGTTGGGCCGGGACACGAAGACCAAGGCCGCTGCGGACCTCGTTCAGAGCTGCATCGCCGATGGCCGCGGCAAGGCCATTGAGACCGGCTTGAACTACCGATTCGCCATCTCCAGTGACGGCAACCGGGTACGGGTCGCCCCCGAAGTTTTGGACACCCAGGGCCAGGTTCCCGACTCCGCCGGGGGCGTACCCAGCGTTCGAGAAGACAACCTGCCTACGGGGGTAACAATCGTCACAATCGACGAAGACCCTCCCAGCCCGGACGCGAACGGGTGGATTGTGTTGGCCACGATTTTGAACGACGGCACCTGCCGGGAAGACTTGGTCGAACTCAAAATTTCGGAAGCGAGTGTTCAACCACTCGGGGTTCGTATCCGTGGCCTGACGGGCACGACGGTTCTGTTTAACCTGACCGCCGGGGGGAAATCTCCGTGATCGTTCGCCCATCGGCCCACCGCCCCGGTCTGACGCTGTTGGAAACTATGGTCGCCCTGGCCATTTTCACCATCGGCCTGACGGCCCTCAGTCAACTCATCACGATCGGCAGCCGGAACGCACTGGAAGCGTCCCTCCACGCCGACGCGATGCGGTTGGCCCAATCGAAGCTCGCCGAGGTGGAAGCCGGGGCGGTCGCACCGGACTCGTCCACGTCGGGAACTTACGATACCGAAACCGGCTGGCAGTGGCAGATGGACTCGTCGCAGACGAGTGTGCCTTACGTTTACCTCATCACCGTTACCGTGTCGCGTTCCCCGGGGAGTTACCCCCACTCGGTGACGATGACGCAGATGGTTTACGACTCGCGGCAGATGGGCAAGTCCGGTGAGATCGCCAATCCCACGACCACGACCACGACCGGGACTGCGACTACGACCGGAACGACGACGGGAGGGACCACGCCGTGATACTGACGACCCGTACCACCGCCCGCCGATCTGGTTTCACGATTCTCGAAGTCCTGCTTGCCAGCGCCATCGGTGTGTTCCTACTGGCGGCCCTGTACTTCGCCTTCGACCTGTGCCTCCGGCAGACCGATTCCGCCCGCGGAATCGCGGAAAAGAGTGACCTCGCGCGGGCCATCACGAACCGCATGACGGCCGACCTCGGGGCCAGCCTCGGGCCGCTCCAGCCCAAGTCCGGCGGTGGAGTAACCCAGGACAGCACGATCAACTCCGGCACGTCGACCAGTTCAACGACCACAACGCCGACTACGACCGCAACCACGACCACGACGCCCACAACCACCGATTCCAGCACCGATACTTCCACCGACACGACCGCAACGACCACGGACCAAAGTCTGTCGGCCGACGTGCCGTTCCAGGGGGGCGTCTTCGGGACGGACAAGCAACTCACGATCTACGCCAGTCGCGTGCCGACCGACCTGCTCAACCCGTTGTCGGCGGAGCAAACGATGCTCGGGGCCGACCCGAAGCCGGACCTGCGGCGGATCACGTACTACCTCAGCGCGACCGGCGGGTTGTGCCGGCAGGAACAGTTTCTGGTCACGGCCGACGGCATCCGCAACTCAACCGACCCGGATCACTCCCGCGAATCGCTCGACCTGATCGCCGAGGAAGTGACCGACGTGACCTTCGAGTACTTCGACGGCACGACCTGGACGAACACCTGGGCGGGCGATGACGACGGGGGCGATGGCAAAACCGTGAAGGGGCCGCCGCGGGCCATTCGCATGTCGATGACCATGCAGGACACCGACGGCGTCACGAAGTCGATCGAACACGTCTTCGCCCTCCGGGCGGCAGTCGGCACGTACCAGGCCCCGGTCGCCGCCGACACCACGACGACCGACACGACGACCACGGGGGGTTCGGAATGACGACCCGACCGAACGCGAAGCCCGGTTACGTTCTCCTCGTCGTCGTCATGGTCATCGTGATCCTGTCGCTGACGGCCTACCGGTTCGCCGACGCGATGGGGTCCGAGTTGCAGGTCGCCTACCGCGCCGGCGAGGGGTTGGAGGCGAAGAGCTTCGCCATCTCCGGCATTCACTACACGATGGGCCTGCTGGCCGACCCGGACTCGTTCGCGAACGTGCTGGGCAGTGACCCCTACGACACCGACGCGCTCGTCAACGTGACGGTCACGAGCGATGGGCCGCGCGGCGGCGGGCGGTTCACGATCGTCAGCGTGGCGGAAAGCGACACCGGTGGGTCCGGGGCCGATAAGTACGCCCTCCGGTACGGCGTAACGGACGAGTCCGGGAAGATCAACCTCAACACGATGATGCGGATCGACTCGTCGGGGGAAGCCCTCCGCGCGATGTTGATCCTGCTTCCGAACATGACGGACGACGTTGCCGACGCCATCACCGACTGGCTGGACGCCGACGACGACCAACGGGACAGCGGTGCGGAGTCGGGGGCGTACCCGAACTACCGCCCCCGCAACGGCCCGATCAACTCGATCGAAGAGTTGCTGCTCGTCCGCGGCGTGACCGTTCAAAACCTCTTCGGCAACGACCGCAACCGCAACGGCGTGCAAGACCCCGATGAGAACGACGGGAACGACTTCAACCGCGGGTGGTCCGACTACCTCACCGTCTACGGCCACGAGTTGAACGTCGATTCGACCGGCCAACCGCGGGTTTATGTCAACGACACCAACATGGCCACGGTGAACCAGAATCTCGCGGCCATCGTCGGCCAAGACCTCGCCGACTACACGATCGCGTATCGGTTGTACACGACTTCCGCATCGACGACGGCCCCGGCCACCGGCACGGTGACGGGGACGGTGAACGACCTTCGCACCGCGGTGCAGAATTCTCTGGCCGCGAACCCCACGGCCAAGCGGCAGGTTCGCAACTCGATGCTCTCGATGGTGAACACCCGCGTCACGCTGCCGAAGGCGGCCAACGCCCCCATGAACGCCCCGACCGTGGTGGTCAACTGCCCCCTCAACGACGAGACGCAGTTGAAGTCTGTGATCGCGAACGTCATGGACAAGGTGACGGCCAAGAGCAACTACGAACTGAACCCGCGGATCAACGTCAACACCTGCCCTCCGACGCTGCTGTCCGTCCTGCCCGGCGTGACACCGGAAGACGCGACGAACTCCGTGGCCGTGCGGGCGAACCTCGACCCGACGAGTGCCGAGTACAAGACCGGGGCGTGGCTGTACACGCAGGCCGGGATGAACATCAACATCTTCAAGAACATCGAGACGTACATCACCGGGTACACGCAGACGTACCGCGTTCAGGCCATCGGCTACTTCGCCAACGGCGGGCCAGTCGCCCGCGTCGAGGCGGTCGTCGACACGAACGGCGGCTACCCGCGCATCGTTTACTTCCGCGACCTCACCGACCTGGGCAGTGGGTTTACCCCGCCGCGCTAACACCTTGGAGTCCCCCTTTTGGCCCGCTATCTCGCGATCGACGCCGACGCCCACGGCTTGACCGTGGCGTCCGGCACTGTTCGAAGCGGGGTCGTCCATCTTGAGCAAACGCTCTCCTGGACGGAAAACCCGCAACCACTCTCGCCGTCAACGGCCGGGCCGCTCGGCCGCAAACTGGCCGAGTTACTCAAGACCGCGGGCATTGCACCGGCCCCGGTGCTGTTCGCCATCGGCCGGGACCGGATCATCCTCAAGGAGATCAAGCACCCGCCGTCGCCGCCGCAGGACGAACCCGCCGTCGTCCGCTTCCAGGCGATCAAGGAACTGACCGAGTCGCCCGACGACGGCGTACTGGACTACCTGCCCCTCGGCAGCGACGCGGCCGGGGAACGGCGGGCGTCCGTCGCGTTCCTCCACAATGACCAGTTCAAATCGTTCCGCGCAATGTGCGACGCGGCCAACCTGAAACTCGCCGGCGTGACGCCCCGGCCGTTCGCAGCCGCATCGGCGGCCGCGCGGGCCGTGACGACAGGTGCGGTGCCTGCACCGGACAGCGCCGACGCGGCCACCGCCGTCGTCACTCTCGGCGAATCGGCCGGCGAGTTCACGGTCGTCAAGGCCGGTCTGGTGCGGTTCTCCCGCCCCATCTCGGCGATGGCGACGGCGAACGAGGCGACGCTCGTCGCCGAGTTGCGGAAGAACTTGAACGTCTACTCGGCCCAGGCCGCCGGCGACGCCATTCAAGCGATCTACCTGGCGGAAGGGGAAACGGGGAGCGGCGGTTGGTCCGGCCGCCTCGGGGCGTCGTTGCCGGTGCCGGTCCATGCGTTCGACCCGCTCGCCGGGTCGCCCGCGGCCGAGCGGATTCCCCCGCGGATCCGATCCCGGTTCGCCGGCGTGGTTGGCCTGCTGGCCGGCAAGGCGAAGATCGGCCCGGCGCCGATGAACTTCGCCCAGCCGCGGCAACCGCGGGCCGCGGTCAACCCGAACCGCAACCGTCTGGCTGTTGCCGCCCTCCTGGGGATTGTGCTCCTCGCGGCCCTCGGCTTCGGCGGGTACGTGCTGGTTCGCGACGCGGAGGCCCGGACGACGGCCCTCCGTGCCGAGGTCGCCCGACTCGACGACGGCATCAAGAATTTGGAACCGGACGTGAAGCGACTCGCTGCGGCCGAGGAGTACGACCGACGGAACGTCCCCTGGCTCGACGAGATTTACGACCTGTCGGTCCACTTCCCGGACATCAACAAGATGAAGGTCGTCGCGTACGTGGGGGACGCCCTGCCGCCGCCGACGAATAAGCAGAAGGCGGTGGCCCAGGGACCACCACCGGCCCCCGGACAGCCCGCCGCCGTAGCGACGCCTGTCACTCCCGCGGTCAAAGCCGTGCCAGGTCCGGTGGCGAAGATCCGGTTGACCGTGGTCTCCGAGAACCCGACGCTGCCGCAAGAGCTCGTCCAGGCGTTGGCCCGCGAGTCCCGCTTCTACTCCGGCGTGCGAATGACGACGGGAGCGTTGTTGCCGGGCGGAACCTCCCGCACCCCCGTCCAGCAGTTCTTCATCGACGCGAACGTCGTCCGGCGAGCGCCGGTCGATTACGCGGCGTTACTTCGCGTAACCCTGCCCAAGCCCGTCGCGGCAGCTGCGGAACGCCCCGCAGTGCCGGACCCCGACGACCTGCCCGGCGACCCGCTCGGCGGCCTACCAGACGGAGGTGCCAATCCATGAGCACTCGTGAAAAGCGAATGTTACTCGTCGTCGGGGTACTCGGGTTGGTCGGGCTGATCTTCGGCGTGTACCAAATGATCTTGGTTCCGCTCCAAGAATCGCGGGCCGAGTTCAACCGTTTGTCGGGCGAGCAAGGCGAGAAATCGACTGCGCTAGACTTGATGCGATTTGACCTGAAACGGCTTCCCGCGGCGAAGAAGCGGAGCCTCCCGGCCGACTTGGACGTGGCGAAGCGGGAGTACGAGGCGACGCTCAGCTTCCTCATGCGCGACTCCGGCGTACCTGCCGGGTATACCATCGTGCCGAAGGATGCAAGCGACCTGCGGAGCGTCCCGGAAATCGGTCCGAAGAAGCCGGCGTACAACCGCATCGGGTACGACGTCCGCATGCAAAAGGTCGACCTGCCGACGCTCACGAAGGTGCTGAAGGGCTACTACGACCTGAACCTCCTCCAGCAGATCACTCACCTCGACGTGAAGCGGGTCGAGAAGGAAGGCTCGTCCGGGGGCATCTCCCGGCGCGGGGCCGACCGGGCCGACCTGGAAGTGACGCTGCACACCGAGGCGATCATCCTGGACGGGGCCGAGAACCGTCGGACGCTGTTGCCGATCCCCGACGCGGTCGCAGCCGTCGGCGGCAACTTGGCCTACCTGGCCATGCAGAACATGCCAGAGGCGAATCGCAAGCAGAAGATACAACTCTTCCCGCCCGTCTTGGCCGCCGGCATCGAGCACAACCTCCGCGATTACCTCGTCATGGAAGCCCGCGACCCTTACCACGGCTCACTGCCCCCGCCGAAGCCTGAGGTCAAGGTGCCAGATAAAGTTGACAACGGTGCTGGCATATTCAGAGCTCCGCCCGAAGATACGCGACACTTCATCGTCCTGAACGCGATCACGACTAACACCGCTGGGGTGCGGCAGGCGACGATCTGGGACAAGTCTATGAACCACATTTACGAGGTCAGCATTCTGGACGATGGCGGGAAGCCGGAAGTTAAGGCCGAGAAGTTTTACGTTCTGGGCGGGCAGTTCAAGCGAATGGAACGGAACGCCGAACTCGTCATCGCGGAAGAGGGCACGACCGTCGATCGCAAATTCAAGGTCATCGCCTTCCACGAAGACGGTCTGGTCCTTTCGGAGAGCGTGGCCGAAGGCACAGCAAAGGAGAAGGACGCCAAGGCCGCACCCGAGCCGAAGAAAAATAACACCCGGCCAGGTGGTGCTCCCGGTCGCGACGCTGGAAAGGACAAGGCACCAGTTAAGGCGACCAAGGAGCAAAACGCCCTTTCGGGCACCGTCGGCGGCATCGGCATGACGAGGCCGGTCCTGACGGAATCGGTCTTCGTCTGGCGGATTGGCCAGACGCTGGACCTGCTCAAGCCCCTTCCGACGGCCGAGGGACACGACTTGTTGAAGAAGGTCACGGCCACCGTTCCCACGCCACCCGTGCCCCCAGAACTCGCACCCTCCCCGCGAGGTTTGGAGAATTGAAAACCAGACGGGATCGGCAAGGGGGGCAAGCCACACGGCTTGCCCCCCTTGCGTTTACCGGCGAAGATGCGAGACTCCTAAAGCTCTCATTCTGATTAAAAATTCCCGGCATCTCAACAAAAGTGATTGCGAAGAGGTTACGCTTAGGATAAACCACCGCCCGAATCCACGGGCCGCGGACGAGGTTGGGTGTCGGGGGACACGCCAATCTATGGGGGCAGGAAGCCGCACCGTGTGACACGTTGGGGGAAAACTCTATGCGTCTGCATCTCACGCGGACCTTCAGCCGAGTTCCGGTGTGGAAACTCCGCCGTTGGCTTCCGGCCGTGTTGGCTACTGCCATCGTCTCGCCCGCGCTGGCCCAAGAGCCGAAGGCCATCCCCGCCCCGAAAAACCTCGCCGAGCCGGCGAAGGCGGCCGAACCGGTCAAGGCGGCCGTGCCGGAAAAGACCGTCTCGTTCATGTTCGAAGAGAAGCCGTGGAGCCAGGTCCTGGACTGGTTCGCCAAGGAAAGCGGCCTGGTCATGATCGCCACCGACAAGCCGACCGGCTCGGTGACGATCAAGACCGACCCGATGAAGAAGTACACGATCCCGGAAGTGATCGACCTTCTGAACACGTCCCTGGCGTACAAGAAGTTCATCCTCCTGCGGATCAACCCGACGACGTTCACCGTCCTGCCGGCCGACGAAAAGATTCCGGACAACTACATCCAGCGGATCCCGGAAGAGGACCTCGACAAGCGGGCCTACACCGAGGTCGTGCAGGTCGTCATCCAGTTGAAGACCCTGAACGCGGACGAAATCCTCGAACAGGTGAAACAGCGGAAGGGCCAGTTCGGCGACGTGAAGGCGATCGGGGCGAACCAGCTCCTCATCACCGACACGGCCGGGAACATTCGCACCATCGTCAAGGACATCAAGAAGACCGACGACGCCCACGGGGACTCGCTCACCTACCAGTGCAAGTTCATCCGGGCGACCGAGGCGGCCGAGAACCTGACGAAGTTGCTCAGCGACAACTCCACGAACGTCCAAGCCGTCACCCCGGCGGTGAGCCCGTTTAGTTTCGGCGGCGACGGTCGCTTCGGCGGCGGTGACGGTCGGTTCGGCGGGGGCGGTGACGGTCGCTTCGGTGGCGGCGGCCCCGGGCAACTGCCGCCCACCTCGAGCCGCGGCAGCACGGTCACGTCCCGCTTCCGGACCGTGCAGATCACGGTCCAAGAGCGGTCGAACACCATCATCATCACCGGCCCCGCGGACAAGCTCGCGACGGCCGAAAAGCTCCTGAAGGAACTCGACGTCGGCCGGCCCGGCCAGAAAGAGTACCAGTCGAGCGAGCCGACGCTGAAGATTTACTCCGTGCCGCCCAAGACTTCGGACACGCTCGCCCGGGTCTTGAACGAGAGCTACGGCAACTCGAAGCTCGTCCGCATCGCGGCGGTGCCCGGCAAGGACGAAATCATGGTCCTCGCCCCGGCGTCGGACCACTTCGACATTGCGTTGAAGTTGAACCAGACAACCTCGTCGGAAAACAGGACGCCGACGACGACCGAAGTCATCGAGATCACGTCGGGCAAAGACCCGAAGGAAATGATGGACGCCATCCGGCGGCAGGTGCCCGACACCGGCAGCGGGCCGTTCCTCGACTTCCGAACCGACCCGACGCCGGCTCTCATCGTCAAAGGCTCGGCCGATCAGATCAAGGAAGTGAAGGCCGCCAAGGCCACTCAAGAGACGAGCGGCACGGGCGCTGCGATCACCGGCGTGAACATGCGATCGGTCACGGTCGATGGGGCGAGTGCGGCCACGGTCGCCGAGTTCCTGGCCGAGACGCTGCAAAAGATGGGGAAGCCGGTCGATCTTCGCGGCGTGGACCTCCCGAAACCGCCGCCGATGGCTCCCTTGCCACCGGCCCCGGCCCCGAAGCCGGGCGAAATCAAGAGCCGCGCGTTTCCGCAGACCGGGCCGACCTACGTGCGGGCACAGATCGTTGACCCGGGTGCCGGGAAGGGCGACCCGAACGCCAAGCCGGTGACGATTCTCGTCGTCGGGAACAAGATCACAATTACCGGGGACGATCCGGTCGCGGTCGAAACCGCGACCCAACTCGCACGGCTCATCATCTCACAGGGGAAGGTGGTCGACGAGTCACGGTTTGACGTGATCCGCCTCAAGAACGCCAGCGCCGAAGAAGCCGCGAAGGCGATCACCGAAATCTTCAACGGCCCGCAGCAGCAACAAGCCGGCGGCGGCGGTGGTCGTGGGGGCCAGGGTGGCGGTGGCGGCGGCGGGTTCAACCCGCTCCAGTTCCTCGGCCAGTTCGCCGGCATCGGGGCAACGGCCCCAGCCTCGCCGTCGGCCGGGCGGATTCGGGTCGTCGCCGAGAAGCAGAGCAATTCGATCGTCGTGGTAAAGGCCTCGCCGCTCGACCTGCTCACGATCAAGAAGTTGCTGGAAAAGGCGATCGACAGCTACCCCGATCAAGACGCCACGAGCGCGATGAAGACGTGGATGATCAAGCTGAAGAACCAAGAGGCCGAGGTCGTCGCCGTAACGGTGCGTGACGTTTACGCGAACCTCATGGCCCCCCGCACGCCGCGGGTCGTCGCCCAGGGATTCCCGTTCGCCATTCCCGGCCAAGCCGCAGGGGCGCAACAACCGCAGGCCCAGTTGACCATCAGCACGGATGACCGCACCAACACGCTGATCGTGAACTGCAACGAGGCCGTGTTCAAGGACGTCGAGAAGCTCGTCAAGACCCTCGACGAGGGGGCCGCAGACCAGACCGACGTGGTCCAGGTGATCAAGTTGGACGGCATTGACCCGGTCCTGTTGCAACAGGCCATCGCGGCGATGACCGGCCAACCCACCACGACGCCGAACCGCAATGGAAACACAACCGGCGGCGGCTTCGGCGGAAATACGGGGAACCGCGGCGGCCAGGGTGGCTTTGGCGGTGGTCAAGGTGGCTTCGGAGGCGGCCAGGGTGGCTTTGGTGGAGGGGCCGGAGGCTTCGGTGGAGGAGCCGCCGGTGGCCGTGGCGGGGCCGGCGGCTTCGGTGGGGGAGCCGGGGCCGGTGGAGGCGGTCGGGGTGCCGCCGGTGGAGGTGGTGGAGGCGGTCGGGGTGCCGCCGGTGGAGGCGGTCGCGGCGGGAGAAACCAGAGATCGGACGATACTACTCCCGGCGGGGGAGGGCGCGAAAATTTTGACTACCGGGACATGGAAGTCCCTTCGGCCCTCTCGACCATCTACGACCCCGAACTCGATCTGAACGGAGCCAACGCAGCCCAAACCGATCCGCACTTGCTGCAAGCGCAAGCGGTCGTGCCCGTGCCACAACCGGCGGGCGGACAAAATCAACCCATGATGCCCCCGGCGGTGCCGCCGAAACTTGGCACACCGCCCGCGCCGGGTTCCAATCAATTGCTGGACGCCCCTTCCGACGTTCGCGTCGAGCCGGTGGAAGGTCTCGGCATTGTCGTCATCCGAGCCAAGAACCCCGAAGAGATGGAGAAGGTTCTGCGGCTGATCGAGTTCCTGCGGAACAAGGTTCCCGGTTCGGACGTGGAGATGAAGCTCGTCCCACTGAAGAATCAAGACGCCGGCAGCCTGACGACTTTCTTGACAAACCTGTTCTCTCGCGTGAACATCGGCGTGGGGTCCACGACGATTCTGCCCCCGCAACAGCGTGGGGGGATCGGTGGCCTCGGTGGGTTCGGCGGCGGATTCGGTGGTGGGTTCGGCGGCGCACTCGGCGGACTCGGTGGTCTGGGACAGAATCAGCAGACCTCGACCGTGGGTTCCGTGTTCCTACTACCCGTTCCGCGGCAAAACTCCATCCTCGTCGCAACGACGACGGCTCGGATGGAAACGATCCTGAAGCTGATCGAGCAGTACGACGTGCCCGGCAGCCCACAGATCGCGCCGCGGGCGTTCCAATTGAAGCGGTCGTCCGCGCAGGTCGTGGCGCAACAGCTCCAGACCTTCTTTAATCAGCGGTACATCAACGAAACGACGCAATCGAACCTGATCCGCATCAGCTTCGACATCTCCTCGAACCAGATCTTCGTGCAGGCCGGCCCGGCCGACATGAAGGACATTGAGGACTACATCCAGCGGATCGAGACGAACTTCTCGAAGGCAACGAACGAACTGCGGCTGTTCCGCCTGAAGTACGCCTACTCGGACGAAGTGGCCCAGGTTCTGATCACCTCTTTGACCAGCGGCGTGTTGAACCCGGCCACCGCCGGAACCGCATCGACGATCGGGGGGGGGGCTACGCCGACGTCTCCGTTCGCCACCGGAGCCGGCGGGGGACAGGGTGGCTTCGGTGCCCTGGGCGGCCAGCAGGGTGGATTCGGAGGCCAGCAAGGCGCTCTCGGGGGGCAGAACGCCCTGAACCGAGGGGCGACCGGTTCCCTCAGCGGGAGCACGGGTCTGACGACCAAGACGACCTCGCTTCAGTTCTACGGCACGAACGGCCAGATCACGGAAACGGGGCAGTTGGAAGACGTCCACATCACCCCGGACACGCGGATCAACGGGATCGTCGTGGCCGCGCCCGAGAAGACGATGCGGCTGATCGAGAAGATCCTGGAGGAACTCGACGTTCCGTCGGCCGCGAAGTCGGACGTGAAGGTGTTCACGCTGAAGAAGGCCGACGCCACGTACACGGCCCAGTTGCTCACGACCCTGTTCAGTTCCAACCGGACCGGCACCACCGGGGCCACGGGCGGGTTTGGTAACGCCGGCGGGAACTTGCTCGGTGGGAACACCGGCCAAACCACGTCCGTAAACCAGGTCCAGCGGCCGATCCTCACCCTCACGGGTGGTGTGTCGGAAGGGGCCACCCTGCTCGACCTGCGGTTGTCCGTGGACAGCCGCACGAACAGCATTATCGTGGCCGGCAGCCAGACCGACCTCGACACTATCCGCGCGATCATCGCCCGGCTAGAAGACACCGACGCGCCACAGTTGCAGACGAAGGTCTACAAGCTGCGGAACGCGGCGGCGGCCGACGTGCAGAACGCCGTCTACACGTTCCTGCAGAACAAGATTTCGATCGAAAGTAGCCTGCAATTTGCGGCGGCCTACCAGCAGTTGCAGAAGCAGGTGTACATCCAGGCCGAGCCGGTGTCACAGACCCTGCTCATCGCGGCCAACCCGATCTACTTCAACGAAATCATCGGCCTCATCGAGAAGGTCGACGCGCCGCCGCAACAGGTCTTCGTGCAAGTGCTGATCGCCGAAGTGCAACTCCGCAACAACGAGGAGTTCGGCGTCGAAGTCGGCCTGCAAAGCCCGGTGCTGTTCGCCCGGAGTTCCACCGGCACGTCGCCGGGCACGCCGGGGTTCAACTTCAACAGCACGGCCGCCCTGCCGAACACGACGAACTCCGACCCCGGCGTGGTCGGGTTCCAGGGTCTCGGCAACCTCGGCGTCGGCCGGGCAAGTTCGACCGGCGGCGGGTTCATCTTCTCCGCGGCCAGCGACACCTTCAGCCTGCTCATCCGAGCACTGAAGGCGCAAAACCGCGTGGACGTGCTCAGCTACCCGCAGTTGAGCCTGACCGACAACCAGACCGGCTTCTTCCAGGTCGGTCAGAACTTCCCGATTCCGACCGGCGTGTCGCAGAACGCCACGGGGGTTGTCTCCGGGGTGGACTACCAGGCCATCGGTATCACGCTGCGGGTGACGCCGCGGATCAACCCGGACGGCAAGGTGCTGATGCGGGTCGAACCGCAGATCACCAACCCGTCGCCGACGCTGGTGAGCCTGGGGAACGGCCAGACGGCCACCGCGTTCGACACGCAGACGGTCCAGACGACGGTGCTCGCCTCGGACGGTGAGACGATCATCCTCGGCGGCCTCATTACGCGAAGTGACAACCGCCTGGAGAACAAGATTCCGTTGCTCGGCGATCTGCCGTACGTCGGGTCGGCGTTCCGCTACCGGACGCAGGCCCAGCAGCGGCGGGAGATCATCTTCATCGTCACGCCGCACATCATGCGGTCCGAGGCCGACCGCGCCCGCATCGGGGCCGAGGAAGCCCGGAAGATGCACTGGTGCCTGCCGGAAGTGCAAGGCGTCCACAGCTACGGGGCCGACGTGCTGAGCGGCAAGAACCCCTACGCACCGGGCGACGTCGGTCCGGGGGGCTACATCGGCCTGCCGACCGAGGCGATCGCGCTGCCGAACGGTGTGTGCCAGCCCGGGGGCCCGCAGCAAACCTTGCCCGCGGGTGTGGTGCCGGACGGCGTCATGTACGGACCGGCGACGGGGCCGAACATCGTGAACCCCGAACCCTACCCGCAATCGCTGCCCGGCGGCGTCGTACCGGACGCCGGCACCGGCATCGTGCTGCCGCCGTTCAGTAGCAAGGCGGACACGCCGAACAAACCGACCACCGAGGTGTCGGCGACACCGGTGAACATGACGTACCCCGGGACGGCCCCGTACCCCATCTCGGCGGCGACCATGCCGAACAACCCGGGCCAAGCGACTCAGGTGGTCGTGCCGGCGGGGTGGCAGCCGCCGGCGGGCCAAATGGTCTACGTGCAACCCCGGCCGTTGAGTACGGCAGCGGTGTCGGCGATGTTCACCGCCCCGAACGCGCCGAAACAACAACCTCAACAACCGGCGAAAAAGGACACGCCACCGGCCGGCGGC
The DNA here is from genome assembly GCF_008254045.1 of Limnoglobus roseus. Taxonomy (GTDB): domain Bacteria; phylum Planctomycetota; class Planctomycetia; order Gemmatales; family Gemmataceae; genus Limnoglobus; species Limnoglobus roseus. The sequence continues at coordinate 6,689,516 of NZ_CP042425.1, forward strand.
ACGAAGCCCCCTGCCCTCTTCCCGGAAACCGCCCAACAACCCACGGAGGGGAACAAGCCATGGTCCGTCTTCCCGCAACGCTGATGATCCCGGCTCTGTTCGCCCTCGCCGCCGCCTCCGGGTGCGTGTCGTCGGGCACCAAGCCGGTCAAGGTCGAGAAACTGAACGAAGCTCTGAAGGAGGCGCTGCCGTCGTCGTCGGCACTGGCCACCCCGCTGACGACCACGCTCAAGGGTCAACCCGCGACCCAGTTCGTGACGGCGTGGCAGACGAAGCTCGGTCAGTTGCCCGACCCGAGTAAGAACGGGGCGATTTTCCCGGGGATCGTCGGGCAGGTGTTCCTGTACACCGACAAGTTCCTGCCGGCGAACATCGCGGGGTCGCTCACCATCGTGGCCACCGACGCCACCGACCGGCCGCAGGGGCAACCGGCCAAGCAGCCGAACGTGTGGCACTTCGACGCCGACACGTTGAAGAAGATGACCGTGATGGACGAGCGGTTCGGCAAGTGCCTCGCGGTGTTCCTGCCGTGGCCGGAGGAATGGAAGGACGTGAACCGTCTGCTCATCCAGGCGGCCTACGACCAGCCGGGAACCTTCCGCCTGTTCGCGCCGCAGTCGACGGTCACGCTCGACTTCTTCACGAACGGGTCGCAGGTGAGCATGAGCCAGGCGAAGTTCACGGCGAACCAGATGGCCGTGCCGGACCCGAAGGTTCTCATGCAACAGGCGAACGCCGCCCGCAGTGTCCAACCGGCGGCCCCGAAGACGACCTTCCCGGCGACGGGGGTGCCGCCGTTGGGGAGCAATCCGATTCAACAGGCCGGCTTCCAGCAACCGGCCGCACCGCAGCAAAACTGGCCGAATGGCCTGCCGGCAGGGTTTCAAGCTCCCGCCCAGCAACAGGCCGGCAGTGGAATGGGGATTCCCGCCATCGGAGTGACGCCGGCCGGAGGTATCCCGATGCCAGCGACACCGGCGGCCGGAATGCCGCCGATGAATGGGATGTCAATGAACGCCCCGCCGCCACCCGTCCAGCCCACGGCGGGGAATGACTTCAAAATGACGATTCCGCGGAATTAACCCCGTAGACCGTCGATCACAAACCGCCCCGTGATTGGCCCGACGCCATCACGGGGCGGCTCGCGTTATCGGCTGGTGTCGTCGTCCTTAACCGTCGGAAATGCGACCATCGACCCGTCGGTGAGATTGTTCACGATCGCATCGATCGCGTGGAAGGCCGATTCGCCAATCCCCTTCTGGTAGATCGGCGGGTAGATCTCGTGCCGGACCGCCATGAACGCCCGCACCACGACCGGGTCGAACTGCCGCCCGGATTCCGCCGTGAAGACCGCGTCGATCTCGTAGGGCGAGCGGGCGGCACGATACCGCCGCGGGGACATCATCGCGTCGCAGGCGTCCGCCACGGCGATAACGCGGGCCAAAAGCGGGATGGCTTCGCCGGTCAGACCGTCGGGGTAGCCGGCCCCGTTGTAGTGCTCGTGGTGGTGCCGAACGGCCGGCCGCAGGCGGTCAAACGGCCGGATGCTGGCCACGATGCGTTCGCCGATGACGGAGTGACGCCGGACGTCTTCGAGTTCGTCCGGCGTCAGCCGCTTCGGCCGGTGGAGCAGTTGGTCCGGCAGGCCGATGTTGCCGACATCGTGTAGGAGGCCGGCGAGGTAAACGTCGCCTTCCAGCGCAGGAGGAAGGCCCATCTGCCTCACGAGCAACACGGCAATGCGGGCGACGCGCTCACTGTGCCCCGCCGTGTACGGGTCCTTCGCGTCCATGATGGTTGTCAGGCTTTGGAGCAGCCCGTTCAGAAGGGTCTTCGTGGCCGCCTGGCCCTGGGCACGCTGCGAGAGCAGAATCTTGAGCGCCATGCGGACGGCCTTCGTGTCGCCGTCGTCGAAGCGGTGCTCGGGGTCGAAGCTCAAAACAATGATGCACCCCTGAGTGCGAGTGTCCGACGCGACCACCGCCGCCTCGGGTTGCCCGCTGACCGAACTCGCGGCCGGCTTAACCCACCTCAGGGTTTCCGAACCTGCGGGCAACCGCCCGAGCAGCGCCTTCGCCAGCGCCACGGCCTGTTCCGGCGTGAACGACTTCTTGCCGCTCAGACCGTTGACCTTGCCCGTCGATTTCGAGAACCAGAACGCGACGTCTGCCTCCACGGCCACGCGGGCCGCCTCCACGGCGTAGGCCACGGCTTGGTTCGTCGAACTGGTGTCGCTCAACTGAGTCAGCAACGATTCCAGAACGGTCCAGTGATCGGAATTCGTGGCCGGGGTTGTGTCGCGACGAGCGGGACGTTCGGTGGTGTTGCTCATGACGTGCGGCGTTCGAATAGAGTCTGGTGTTGTGGTGTTGGTTGAAACAACTTTTGCCCTCAATATACGCGAGCCGACGGGGTTTGAGGGCCGCTCCCTGAGAAGATTCCGACATTCGCACGTGATTCGAGGGAACCGTTGGCCCGACGGGAACGCCTGTAAGGATAATAAGCCCGGCTTCAGTGGCGATGATCAGCCCGTTGCCGGGCACCGCGGGAAAGAAGTCTTCTCCATCCACAGTGGGTGAGTAGTCTACTAGAGTCGGTTTCTCCCTCTCGACTCTTCCGCCTGCCGCTTCTTTCGGGAATCTCGTCCATGCTGATCTTCGACTCGCACCTCGACGTGGGGCTAAACGGCGTCGATTGGAACCGGGACTTGCGGATGGCCGTCGATGACATCCGCGTTCAGGAACGCACCCTGAACATGACCGACAAGGGCCGGCAGACCAACACCCTCAGTTTCCCGGAGTTACGGCGGGCCGAAGTCGGCGTCGGCGTTGCGACCTTGCTCGCGCGTCTGGAGGAACGGGTCAACCACCCGCTGGGGAAGACTTCGCCGGAAGCGTGCTACGCGATGTGCCACGCTCACCTGGCGTATTACCGGGCGATGGAGCGGAGCGGCTGGGTGAAGATGCTCCGCACCCGCCGCGACCTACACGCCCACCTGGACGCCTACCGGGCGAAGCCGGAAGCGACACCGTTCGGCTTCGTGTTGAGCATGGAGTGCGGCGACGCGGTCCTCGACCCGGACAACATCCGTGAGTGGTACGACCACGGCTTGCGGGCCATCGGCATCACGCACTACGGTCCGAACCGGTACGGCGGCGGCACCCGCAGCGAGGTCGGCCTCGCGCTCGACGCGATCCCGCTATTGAAGAACATCGAACAACTCGGCATGGCCCTGGACATGACGCACCTGTCCGACCACGCCTTCTGGCAGGTGACGGAGCGGTTTGGCGGCCGGGTGTTGGCGAGCCACCAAAACGCCCGCAAGTTCTGCGACTGGCAGCGGCAGTTTAGCGACGACCAACTGAAGTGGGTGATTTCGCGCGGCGGCGTCATCGGCATCGCCTTCGACGCGATCATGCTCCAACCGGGTTGGGTCCGCGGCGTGACGAAGCCGGTCGTGACGATCGAACGAGCCGTCGAGAACATTGACCACATGTGCCAACTGGCCGGCAACGCCCGGCACGTCGGCATCGGCAGCGACCTCGACGGCGGCTACGGCAACGAACAAACTCCGGCCGACCTGGACACGATCTACGACCTCCAAAAGATCCCCGACCTCCTCGCCAAACGTGGCTACTCCACCACCGACGTGCAGGGCATCATGCACGGCAACTGGCTCCGATTCTTCTCCGAAGTCCTGCCCGCGTGACCCATGCCCGATTCCGTTCCGCCGACCAAGATTCGCTACCGCATTCTCGCCGTTACGGCCGTCGTCGCCGTCTTCATGTACGTCGATCGCGTGTGCTTGGCGTCCGCCAGTTCCGAAATTCGCCGCGAACTCGCTCTGACCGAACAGCAGATGGACTGGGTAAAGAGCGCATTCTTCTGGTCGTACGCGCTCTTCCAGGTGCCCGCCGCCGCGCTGGCCCTCAGGTTCGGGTTCCGGAACGCTCTGGCCGGATACCTGTTCCTGTGGTCGTTCTTCACCGTCCTGAACGGATTGGCCGGCGGGTTGGCCGTGCTACTGCTCACCCGGTTAGCCGTCGGTCTGTCGGAGGCGGGCGCGTACCCGTCGGCCGCGACACTAATGAAGAACTGGTTTCCCCTCTCGAACAGGGGGACCGCGAATAGCATCGTCGCACTCGGCGGTCGGGCCGGCGGGGCGCTCGGCCAAAGGATCACGCCGTTATTGATGGTCGCCCTCGCGGGGGTCGCAGGCCTATCAGGGTGGCGGAACGCCCTGATCTTGTTCGGCTTCATCGGCATGTCGTGGGCGGTCATCTTCTGGACGATCGTTCGCGACTCCGCCCGCGTCCACCCAGCGGCAAACGCGGCCGAAGCAGACCTGATCGGCACACCGGCGGCAGTCGAAAAAGAACCCTTCCCGTGGCGACAAATCCTGGTGAGTGGCAACTTGTGGCTCGCCAGCCTGACGCAGTTCGGCATCAACATCGGGTGGACGTTCGTCATCACGCACTTGCCTGACTACCTGGAAGCAGAGCACAAACTGACCGGCGACGAGAAGGGCTTCTGGGGGGCGATGCCACTGACGATCGGCCTCCTGGGAATGCTCGTCGGGGGAGTGGCGACCGACCGGCTGACCCGCCGCCTCGGTCTCCGCTGGGGGCGAGCGTTGCCGATCGGCCTGTCTCTGTTCGTCTGCTCGGCAGCCTACGCATCGTGCATTTACACCGGCCGCATGTCACACGTGCCGGTCATCGTGGCCCTGTGCTTCATGACCGTTTTCGTCGATCTGGGCATTCCGTCCGTATGGGCGTTCGCCCAAGATGTGGGCGGCCGGCACGTCGGGGCCGCGCTCGGGTGGGCGAACATGTGGGGAAACTTCGGGGCGGCGTTGTCGCCGATTGTTCTCGGACTCGCACGCGATACGTGGGGGTGGCCGGGCGTGTTCGCCACTTGTGCGGGCACTTTTCTGATCGCGAGCGTCAGCGGGTTGATGCTGAACGCCGGCCGGCCGCTCGTGATCCTGTCCGGCGAAATCATTTCACGTCGAGGAACGCCTGAAGGATGAACTGGGCCGCGATCCGGTCGCGCTTCCCCTTCCGCTTGTCGCGGCGGACGCCGGCGGCGATCAGCGAGTCCTCCGCGTAACTGCTCGTGAACCGCTCGTCGCTGAACGCGACCGGCAGTCCCGTCTCGGCCGTCAGCCACATGGCGAACTCCCGACTCTCCTTCGCCTTCGGCCCTTCGGTGTCGTTCAAACTGATCGGCAGGCCGACGACGAAGCCGACGATTTGTTCCGCCTTCATGAGTTGCCGAAAGAAGGCGGCGTCGGCGTCCGGCGACCGGCGTTCGTAAGTGCCGTGCGGCGAGGCGATGATGCGGTCGGGGTCACAGACCGCAAGGCCGATCCGCACGGTGCCGGGGTCGATGCCGAGCAAACGGCCGCGGGCGGGAAGGGTCACAGGTACTGTTCCCCGCCCTGCTTCAATCGGTCCACGATCTCCTTCACGCGGCCCTCGTCCTGCTTGCGGGCCACGAGCGTTGCGTCGCCGGCCTGGATGATGACGAGATCCGAGACGCCGAGGGTCGCGATCAGATGACCGGGTTCGACCGCGATGACACAGCCCTTCGTGTCGATGCCGACGTGCCGGCCCTGCACCGTGTTGCCGCCGGCGTCCTGCGGGTTGTGCCGTTCGAGGGCGAGCCAACTGCCCACGTCGTCCCACTTGTACGGGGCACGCAGGACCATCCGCAGCGGGGCCGATTCCATCACCGCGAAGTCGATGCTGATGCCCTTGATCGCCTCGTATTCCTTGCGGAAGACCTCGTCGCGGTTCGGTGTGTCCCACGCAGCCGCGATCCGCACGCAGGCGTCGTGGATGTCGGGCCGGTTGGCCTGGATTTGTTTGAGGATCGTCTTCGCCTTCCAGACGAAGATGCCGCTGTTCCACTCATAGTTGCCGCTGGCGACGAACTGCTCGGCCACGTCGGCGGTCGGCTTCTCCTTGAACTCGCGAACGCGGGACACCTTCACGCCGTTGCGTTCGCCGGCCGGTTCGCCACGGTGGATGTAGCCATAGCCGGTTGAGGGGAACGTCGGGGGGATGCCGAAAGTGAAGAGCGCGTCAGGGAACTCGTTCGCGAACTGCTCGGCCGCAAGGGCCGCACGGTGAAACTCGGCCTGCGGCTCGATCAGGTGGTCGGCCGGCATCACGATGATCGTCGCGTCCGGGTCGTCCTTCGCGATCAGGGCCGCCCCGAGCGCGACGCACGGGGCCGTGTCGCGGCGGAACGGTTCGCCGACGACGTGGTCCTGCGGAACCTCCGGCAGTTGCTCGGCCGATTCGGACGTGTAGGCCGCCCCGGTGATGACCCACGTCCGTTCCGGCGGGATGACGGCGGCGATGCGGTCGGCCGTCGATTGCAACAGTGTGCGATCCCCGGCGAAGCTCAGGAACTGCTTCGGCCGAGCGTTCCGACTCCGGGGCCAGAACCGCGTGCCGCCGCCGCCGGCCATAATCATCGCGTGGAACATCGAGAAACCTTTCGGGGGTTACGACAACAGTGTGGGTCCGGTGATGCGGAGAGCCGGGTCGACCTTCTGACGGGATTCCGTCTCGTCGAGTGCGAACAGCGGACTGATTTCCAGGGCGTGCGTCGGTTCCCCGTTCGACCGCGGCACGGCAACGCCGGCGGCCTCAAGCCAGCGGGCCGCGCGGGCAATCGAGTCCTTCCGCACCGTGTCGGGCGAGTCGGCGCCTTTCGCGTTCTTCAACGGGGAGAATTCGTCCGCCCGCTCGACGGCTACGGCCAGCCAGCGGTCGGCGAGCGGCAGCGCGTCGAAGACGAACAGTTCGAACTTGAGGGCGTTCTCGCACGTCGGCGTGAACGGCTTGCCGGCCGCGTCGAGACACGGCACCTTCTTGCGAGCGAGGTGGTGTGCGAGGCGAGTCGCCCCGCTCGTCACCCGTTCCAAAAACGGTACGGAGAACAAGTGAATCGCCGGGCTGCCGGCGCGGAAGGCGAGTTCGCCGGTCGGCGTGCGCTCCCTCGTCATCGCTTCGGGCAGGTCGGAATACTCCAGGATCGTGCAGCGACCATTCACGAGGCTGAGCACACCGACCTTTTCTTCCGGCTTCTCCTTGAAGACTACCTTCGACGACACTTCCGAATCCGTTTCGATGTGGCGGCCGACGAACGCAGGGTCGGCAATCCGCACCAGCGGATTGTCCACCTGGAAGTAGAAGACGTGGCGGACGCCCTCGGCCTTCAGCTTCGCGAGCAAGCCGCTGTCGGCGAGCGCCGTGAGCGTGCCGCCGTGGCCGTTCGGGCTGAGGAACAACTGCCCCGGCTTTTCGAGCAAGAGCCTGCCCGTCGCGATGTCGAGGGCCGGCATCGTGCCCTGCTGGAAGAAGTGCACCGCCTCCTTCGGCAAACCGAAGTATTGGTGTTCGGCGAAGAAGTCCGTCGTTTCATGGTGAGTCGCGGGGCTGGTCATGACCAGGAACGGCACACTCGCACGGTACCGCCGTCGCAGAGCCAGCACTTTCTCGGCGTGAATCTGGAACAGGCTCGCGCCACTGACGGGGCCTACCGGCCACACGCCCTTCGGCCGGTCCGACCCGAGGCGGCTCCCCTGCCCGCCCGCGACAAGGAGCACCGCGACTTCACCGCGGCGGATTGCGTCTTCACCCGCCGTGTAAACCTGCGGCGAGATGTCCGAGCGCAACTCGACCGGCAGCGGCTCGATCTGCTCGCGCGACGGCAGCACCGCGTTCGGTTCGTCCTTCTTCGCGTACAGCGCTTTCAGGTGCTCGAAATCCAACCCCGCGAGTTGCTCGACGAGGTTCGTCCGTTCCGGGATCGCGAGTGCTTCCCAGCCGAAGGCGAGGTGCTGCTGGTCGTGCGAGCGGAGCTTCTGGTCCAAATCGGGCGGCAGATCCATCATGCTGAAACATCCTATCAAAATTCGAACGACAATCCGTCGTGGGCCAAGGCCACGTTCGGCGGGAGCGGGGGCGGGTTCGCGGAGTCCATCTCGTGCGACAGATGGGTCAAGTAGGCTTGCCGCGGCCGAACGCGGGCGATGGCTTCGAGCGCCTGGTCCAGGTTGAAGTGCGACGGGTGCGGGCGGCCCAACTTCAAACAGTCGAGGATGAGCACGTCGAGGCCGTCGAGCAGCGGCCAACTCGCGTCGGGGATTTTGCTCACGTCGGTGCAGTACGCGACGTTGCCGATGCGGTAGCCGAACACGTCGAAGCGGCCGTGAATCAGCGGGATCGGCGTGAGGTGCTCACCGAGGACGGAAAATGGTTCGCGGGTGATGCGGCGGAACTCGAGTTTCGGCAGCACGCCGGGCGGCAGATCATCGTTACCCGGGTGGAAGGCGTAGGAGAACGCCTGCCGGATCACTTCCTCGACGTCGTCGGTGCAATAGATCGGCAGCGGCCCGCCGAGGTACTTGGGGAAGATGCGCACGTCGTCGAGGCCGAACACGTGATCGACGTGGTAGTGCGTGTACAGGACCGCGTGCACGAGCGGGATCTTCTCACGAAGCAGTTGCAACCGCATCTCGGGCGTTGTGTCGATCAGCAGGTTGCCGGCCGGGAGTTTGAGCAGGACCGACGAGCGCATCCGCTGGTTGCGCGGGTGGTCGGACCGGCAAACCGTACAGTCGCAGCCGAGCATCGGCACGCCGACGGAAGTCCCACAGCCGAGAATGATCAGGGAGCGAGAGGCCATACGAAAAGTATACGCCCGCGGGCCGGCAACGCCGACCCGCGGGCAAATGGTCAGATGGGGTCTTCGTGGGCTTGGCCACGCGAATCGAGGTGAACTTGCGTGTACCCGCCCGTCGCGGAGAAGTAAAGGAACAGTAGCAAGAAGCCGACCGCGAGCGCGGCGGGTACGGCCGCAGTCCACGCGAGGGCTTTACGGGCACCCGTGTCGCGGGCCTCGCCGAGTGGCCCCTTGTCGCTCTCGAAGTTTGGTTTGCCTTCCTTGTCCCACCACGCCTTGAGGTCGGTCAGGTTTTTCTCCAACTTCTCACCGACCGGCTTGTTGTCGGCCTTCTGCTTGGCGAGCGTGGCCAAGTCTTCCTCCAGAGTGGTGGCGAACTTGGGCAGTTCCTTGCCCGCGGCCTTCGCGGCTTCAGACTTGGCGATGTACCCGGCGTAGTCGTCGAACACCTTGAGCTTGCTGTTGTCCAAGCCGGCGACCGGCGGGGCGAGTTCTGGGCTGATGGCGGAAACGATCGGGAACCCGCTCGGCTTCAATTCGCCCTTGTCGTCCCGGGCCGCGTATCGCAGATAGGTATCGTTGGAGACTTCTTTGATCTTCTGGACCGCGGCGAAGTCCTGCTTGTACCCAATCCCCGGCCCACCGAACAACCCGGCCGACAACATACCGATGCCGCCGCTGATGCCGATGGCCAGTGCCCCGCCCTTCGGGAACCGTTCCGACACCACGCCGAGCAATGTCGGCCAGTAGAAGGTCTTGCCGAGGGCGTAGATCGTGGCCGCCCCGACCCAGAGCGCGATGGTGTTCGTGAACGGCTGGCCGAGGAGGAACAGGCCAACGGTTCCCAGAATGGCGCTGATTAACAGCAGCCCGATGGGGTTGATCTTGTGAACAATCGGCCCGGCGAAGAACCGCAACGCGCACATCAAGGCGTTCACCCAGATGAACGCGCCGAGAGCCGTCGTTTCATCCTTCAACACGCGCTCGGTGATGTTCGTGATCCAGCTGTCGGTGCCCAGTTCGACATAGCCGACGAGGGCGTGCAGGATGTAGATGAACGCGATTAGCAAACTGCCCGGTGCGAATCGACAATAGACGGTGTACGCGAGCCAGATCGCCCCGCCGGCGCCGTAGCCGACCATCGGCGAGACGCTCAGCCCGACGGCTCCGAGCAGCGTGGGGACGGCCAACCCGAGGAAGACCGCGGCCACAGCGAACCCGAGTAGGCCGACCGTTCCCATCATGTGCGGCAGGTCGATCCCCGCAGACTCCGCCTCCGACTTCGGGAACGGGCGGTTGAACATCATGACGCCGTACAATAGCACCGGGATCAAGAAGATGCCGAGTTTGATTTCCCAGCGGATCGGCGCGTCAATTTGCTTGAAGACGACCCCGACGACCGCACCCAAGATTAGGCCGAGCGGCCAACCCGCGTGCAAGATGTTCAGCCAGTGCGTCTTATTCCGCGGGAAGAGGGTGGCCGTGAGCGGGTTGATAACGGCCTCACACGTCCCGTTCCCGAGCGCGAACAGCCACATGCCGAGATTGAGGCAGACGAACGCGCCTTCCTTACCGTAGGTGGCGTAGACCGGTGTCGCAGCAAACGTGACAATGGCAGACGAGGCATGGAGCAGGAACGCCACTAACATCAACTTTCCGTAGCCAAACAAGTCGGCGAAGAAGCTGAAGAAGATGATTGCCACGCCGAAGCCGATCAACCCACCGCCGCTAATGCCACCCAGTTCTGCCTGGGTGAAGCCGAACTGATTGCCCCAGTCTTTCAGAATGAAGCCCCGGACGGAGAACCCGATACCGGCGGCGATGAGGGTGAGGAAACTGGCTCTGAAGAGCATTTTGTCGTTCGTTCCGGGCGCTGCGGCCGGAACGGGTTGGGGTTCATTCCCGCCCATGATGCCGTCACTCCGAATGAGAGAGGTTTCGACGAAGAAGTCGCGAGTTTACGGATACTATCCGCGAAAGTTTCACACTGTCTAGCAAAAAGACTCAAACTCAGCAACTCTCCGTCCCGCGTGCGGATGGGGAAAAGAGGGAGATTGGACCGATTTCACGTCGCGTAACGATCAAATCGCCCGTCGAGAATACTCGAACCCTGTCTTTCCATCGCTTCGCCTCATTCTCGGCCTCCTCCACGGCCGATGAACGTCGGACACTGTCCTAGTCGGAGGATCGGCCGTGACCCAGGAACTGAACGTGCTCGCACTGTTCAAGGGAAACGAGCGGTACATCTTCGTCTACGACGACGAGAGCCGGGACGAGTTGATCGACACGATTCGCAATGCGGCCGCCAGCCCGCAGACGCCGATCAACTGGTTCGACGCTGCCGTCCTCACGGAGCGTGCCCGGCAACAAGGGAAGGAACCCAGCGAACAACCGACGCGACTGTGATCGGTGTTCTCCTGACCTTTCCGGGATCGTCGATTGACGCTCGAAAGCAAACTCGCCGAGTTCTTGCAGCACCTCGGCCTGGAAATGAATTCGTCGGTCCAAACGGTCAAGTCATACCGTGAGGATCTGTCGCAGGCGCTCGGCTACCTCCGCGATCACCTCAAGAAGTCGTCGGCCGAGCCGCGGGACTGGAACACGCGAACCCTCCGCAGCTATCTCGCTTGGCTGCACGAGCAGGGGTACGCAAAGTCCACCATCGCCCGGCGTTTGGCAGCGGCGCGGACGTTCGGGAAATTCCTTTGCCGTGATGGTACGTTCTCCACGAACCCGGCCGAAGCACTGCGGACGCCGCGGCAAGACAAGAAGTTGCCGCACTTCCTGACCGTCGCGGACATGCGGAAGCTGTTGGCGATGCCGAACTGCAACCTCGCCTTCGGCCGCCGCGACCGCGCGATCCTCGAATGCCTCTACTCGGCCGGACTGCGGGTCAGCGAGGCGGTCGGGTTAAACTTGCTAGACATCGACCTGCGCGACGGCGTCATGGTCATCCGCGGCAAGGGGAAGAAAGAACGACTCGCGATGCTCGGCGACGAGGCCAAGACCTCGATCCAACTCTGGTTGCCCGAACGGCAGACCCTTTTGAATCAACTCGGGAAGTCCGGCCAGCCGGTGTTTCTGAACAAGTCCGGCGGGCGGTTGACGACGCGGAGTGTGGGGCGGTTGCTGGAAAAGTATCTCGCTCTCGCGGGAATGGATCCGCGAACCAGCCCGCACACGCTCCGCCACAGTTTCGCGACACACATGCTCGATGCGGGGGCGGACATCCGCGGCGTGCAGGAGTTGCTCGGCCACAAGAGCCTCGCGACCACGCAAGTTTACACCCACGTCACGACACAACGCCTTCAGGACAGCTACCTGAAGGCCCACCCGCGGGCCGAGTAGCCGCGGGCTTGAATCTATCGCACCTTTGATTTGGCTCCTGTGAGGGTCGGGGTATGCCTCGCGCCGTTTTCCGTTCGGCCCTCGTGCCGGCTTTGATCTTCCTCGTCGTCGTGCCACTGCAATCGCGAGCGGCCGACCCGGCGGTGTCGATCCAGTGGCGGACCGACTACAACACCGCCCGCAAGGAATCGGCCGAAACCGGCCTGCCGATCCTCATTCAGATCGGCACCGAGGACTGCTTTTACTGCAAGAAAATGGAGGCCTCGACGTTCCGCGACGTTGCCGTTCTCGGCATGATGAACGGCTTCATCCCCCTCAAGATCGACGGCAACAAGGAAACGACGCTCGTTAAGACTCTCAAGATTCAGCTCTACCCGACAACCGTCCTGGCCGGGGCAGACGGTACGATTCACGCCTTCGTCCAGGGTTACGTCGCCGTCGATCAGTTCAAGGAGCAGTTGAAGCGGACGACGGATCTCGTTGCGGGCGATACGAAATCGTTCCATGAAATGGCCGAGGTGACGGCCGCGATAAAAGCGGGGGAGTACGCTAAGGCGTTGCCATTGCTCCAGCGGCTGGCCATCGTCTCGAAGGGGAAAGCGGCCGAGCCGCGGGTGAGCGAATTGCTCACAGAGGTGGAGAAAGTCGCGGCCGCCCGGCTGACGAGGGCAAACTCGCTCCTCTCGGCGGGCAAGAACGATGACGCGGTCGCGGCACTCAACGATGTCGTGAAAGTTTTCCCCGGCACGACGGCTTCTTCGCGGGCGGAATCCCACCTGATCGCGCTCGGTGCCAACAAGTTGGACCGGGTCGCCATCTCCCTTCGCGCTCCGACTCTGATGACGGCCGCCCGCGACCTGGCTCGAGCGGGGGCTTATTCTGAAGCACTGGACGTGTGCCAACTTCTCGGGACGACGTCCGAAGCGAAAGCGGCTCAGACGCTGGCGAGCGAGATCAAGACCGACCCAACGCGGTTGGCCGTCGCCGCCCGGCAGACCAACGAAAAGGCCGCCGCGTTGCAGTCAGCCCTCGGCGATGCGCACGCCTTGAAAGGTGAGTACGCCGAGGCCGTGAAGTGTTACGAACTCGCGATCCTCTTCTCGCCGAACTCCCCGACGGCAACCGCGGCGACAGCCCAACTCGTGAAGCTCCGCGGCAGCGTTCCCGTGGTCCCGGCGGTTCGGTCCAAGTGACCGATTCACAACACCGCCTTTTTCGTTGACTCCCGGCCCGGTCACGATCATCTTGAACCATCGTCCCCCACGACGGAGGTTCGGATGGGCACATCTCGTTTTGTTCTTGGTGTCATCCTGTTGACGTTCGGAGCGAGGGCGGTTGGGGCGGAGCCGCCCGACGAATTCGCCGCACTCGGCGAATGGCCGAAGGAGCTGAAGGGCTACTTCACACCGCCCGCCGAGTTCGCGAACGACTCCGGCCCCTGGAAATCGCCACTCGTGAGGGCCGACGGGACAAAGGTTGAAACGGCCGAAGGGTGGAAGAAGCGACGGGACGAGATTCGATCGTCCTGGCACGACTTGATGGGTGCCTGGCCGGCGGTGATCGAAAAACCGAAACTCGAAGTCCTGTCTTCGGCGAAGCGGGAAACATTCACCCAGCAGCACGTCCGCCTTCAAGTCGCGCCGGACCGGATGAACGACGACGCCCGCTTACTGATCCCGGACGGCCCCGGCCCCTTCCCCGCTGTGTTGGTGGTCTTCTACGATTCGAAGACCGGCGTCGGCGAGGGGAAGGCCACCCTCCGCGACTTCGCGTACCAGCTTGCCCGGCGGGGATTCGTTACCCTCTCACTCGGCAGTCCGCCGGAGTCGTACTACCCGAACAAGGAGAAGGCCACCATCCAACCACTGTCGTACCACGCCTACGTAGCGGCCAACTGTCGGAACGTCCTGGCCAACCTGCCGAACGTGGACGGCAAACGGGTCGGTATCATGGGGCACTCTTACGGCGGCAAGTGGGCGATGTTCGCGAGTTGTCTGAACGACCAGTTCGTCTGCGCGGCGTGGTCCGATGGCGGAATCGTCTTCGACGAGAAGCGGAGCAACGTCAACTACTGGGAGCCGTGGTACCTCGGCTACGAACCGGGCCGAGAGCGGAAGCGCGGCCTGCCGACGGCCGAGAACCCGCGCACGGGGCCGTACAAAACGCTGATCGAGAGCGGCCGCGACCTGCACGAACTCCACGCCCTGATGGCCCTGCGACCGTTCCTCGTATCGGGCGGTTCGGAAGACCAACCGGAGCGGTGGAAAGCGCTCAACCACGCCGTCGCCGTCAACAAGTTGCTCGGCTACGAGGGCCGCGTCGGCATGACGAACCGCAAGACACACGACCCCACGCCGGAATCGAACGAGGTGATCTATCGCTTCTTCGAACATGTCCTGAAACCGAATCCGGCGAAGCCGTGAAGCAAAAAAGCGGACCGAGGGAACACCCTCGGCCCGCTCGCGTTCGTACCGAACGAATCGTTACTGCGCTTCACTCGCCGCCGCGGCAACGACCGGCTCACTCACGCCGCTGGTCGCCTCGATGATGAGCTTCTTCTCGCCCTCGACCTCGCCGACTTTGACGTGGATCGTGTCCTTGTTGTGGAACTCGCCCTTCAACAACGACTCGGCCATCGCGTCTTCGAGGTACTGCTCGACCGACCGGCGGAGCGGTCGGGCGCCGAACTCGGTGCTGCTCCCCTTCTCGATCAGGAAGTCCTTCGCCTCTTCGTTGACGAGCATCGTCAGGCCCTTCTCTTTGAGCCGCTTCGCGACCTTCGAGAGTTCCATGTTGACGATCTGCTTCAGGTTCAGCGTCGTCAGCTTGCGGAAGACGATGATGTCGTCGAGGCGGTTGAGGAATTCCGGGCGGAACTCCTTGTCCATCCGGCCCCGCAACTTCTTCTGCATTTCCGCGTAGTTGACGTTCTCGTCCTGCTTGCGGTGGCGCAACAGGGGTGCTGTCATGTCGTCGGCCGACACGATCGTTTCCGCCCCGACGTTCGTGGTCATGATCAAGATCGTGTTCTTGAAGTCAACCACGCGGCCGACGCTGTCGGTCAGGCGGCCTTCTTCCATGATCTGGAGCAGGGCGTTCCACACGTCCGGGTGGGCCTTCTCGATTTCGTCGAGCAGGACCACGCTGTACGGCTTGCGGCGGATCTTCTCGGTCAGCTGACCGCCTTCCTCGAAGCCGACGTAGCCGGGGGGCGCACCCCAGAGGCGGCTGACGTTGTGCTTCTCCTGGTACTCGCTCATGTCGAGCGACACCAGCGCGGCCTCGTCGCCGAACATGAACTTCGCCAGCGACTTCGCGAGCAGCGTCTTCCCGACGCCGGTCGGCCCGGCGAAGATGAACGTGCCGATCGGGCGCTTCGGGTCCTTCAAGCCGAGGCGGCTCTTGCGGATGGCCCGGGCGAGCGACTTGATGGCCTCATCTTGGCTGACGACCGCGGTGTGCAGTTCGTCTTCCATCTTGAGCAACCGCTTCGTTTCGTCCTCGTTCACCTTCACCAGCGGCACGCCAGTCATCTTCGAGACGACTTCCGCGATGACTTCCTCGTCCACCACGCCGTCGGCTTCCTTCGCCTTCTCACGCCATTCCTTCGCGATCGTTTCTTTCTTCTTCTTCAACTTGTCGGCCTGGTCGCGGAGGCTGGCCGCCTTCTCGAAGTCCTGCTCGGCGACGGCCGATTCCTTCTCCTGGTTATGCTTCTCGATCTGCTCGTCGATTTCCTTCAGGTCCGGCGGCCGGGTCATCGACCGCAGGCGAATGCGGGCACCGGCCTCGTCGATCACGTCGATTGCCTTGTCCGGCAGGCAGCGGCCGGAGATGTACCGATCCGAAAAATCGACCGCCGCTCGCAGTGCGGCGTCGGTGATCTGGACGCGGTGGTGCGCCTCGTAGCGGTCGCGGAGGCCCTTGAGAATCTCGACGGCTTCCACGTTGGACGGCGGGTTGACGATGACTTCCTGGAAGCGGCGGGCGAGGGCGGCGTCCTTCTCAATGTACTTGCGGTACTCGTCGAGCGTGGTCGCCCCGATGCACTGAATCTCGCCGCGGGCCAGGGCCGGCTTCAGGACGTTGCTGGCGTCGATCGCGCCTTCGGCACCGCCCGCACCGACGAGGGTGTGCAGTTCGTCGATGAACAGGATCGTGTTCTTGGCCCGACGAACTTCGTTCATCACGGCCTTGATCCGTTCTTCGAACTGCCCGCGGTACTTCGTGCCGGCGACCATCATCGCCAGGTCGAGGACCACGAGCCGACGGTCGCGGAGCAGGTCGGGGATGTTGCCGTCCACGATCATCTGCGCCAGACCTTCGACGATGGCCGTCTTGCCAACGCCGGCTTCGCCGAGCAGCACCGGGTTGTTCTTCGTGCGGCGGCTCAAGACCTGGATGACGCGCTCGATTTCGTTCGAGCGGCCGATGACCGGGTCGAGCTTGCTGGTCCGGGCCAGTTCGGTCAGGTCGCGGCCGAAGCTGTCGAGGGCCGGCGTCTTGCTCTTGCTCTTGCCGCCCGACGTGCGCTCGCCGCTGCCCCGTTCGGACGACCCACCTTCCCGGCCGCCACCGCCACCGCCGCCTTCGTTTTCGTTCGGCATGTTGTGCCCCAGTAGGTTGAGAACCTCTTCGCGAACGTCTTCGAGTTTCAGCCCCAAGTTCATGAGGACCTGGGCCGCGACGCCTTCCTGTTCGCGGAGCAGGCCGAGCAACAGGTGCTCGGTCCCGACGTAGTTGTGGTTCAGGTTGCGGGCTTCTTCGATCGAGTACTCGATCACCTTCTTGGCCCGCGGCGTGTGCGGCAAGCGGCCGAGCGTGGCGGAGTCGCCACCCGGGCCGTGCTGAACGATCCGCTCGACTTCCAACCGGATTTTACGCAGGTCGATGTCGAGGTTTTTCAGAACGTTCGCGGCCACCCCCGAGCCTTCTTTCACCAGCCCGAGCAACACGTGTTCGGTGCCGATGTACTCGTGGTTGAACCGCTGCGCTTCCTGGTTGGCGAGTTGCATCACCTTCCGAGCGCGGTCGGTAAAGCGTTCAAACATCGTGTGCTGTCTCCCTGTTCGTCTGCCCCATCGACCGAGATCGCCAGCAACTCGGTCGGGAAACGACGGCTGGCGGAATTCACGACCGAGGGGGAAGAGCTATCCCGGTGCGTGCAAGGGCGGGGCGTTGCCCTTCGGATTCACGGTTTAATCGTCTCTGGGCCATCATATGCACCCGCGATGCCACAAACCAACAGCGGCGTGCCAACTTGCCCGCGTTCGTGCGGCCGGGAGGCCGGAGAAGTGTAGATCGAGGGGAAACCGCGGTCAATCGCAACAGAATCGAAGGGGCACGAGCGGGCCTGTTACACCGGGAGTCGCTGCCAAAGTAACAGGCCCGCGGCTGTCACACCTGCCAGCCCTTGCGGTACTCCCGCCCGAGGAACGCGGCCGCGTTCTTGGTGTTCGTCACGTTCGCCGTCGCGGCGTCCCACTCAAGCTCCTCGCCGCAACGGTAGGCCACGTTGCCGAGGAGAATCGCTTCTGTCAGCCGGCCACTGTACTCGAAGTTGCACGTCGTCGGGCCGCCGTTCTTGATGGCGTCGATCCACTCCTGATGATGGCCGACCGACTTGGAGATCGTCGGCGTCGGTTTCTTGGTAACTCTCGCGAACTCCTCCGGCAGCAATTGGTGCTTCGAGTAGTCGGCCACGAGTTTGCCCTTGTCGCCTTCGAACAGCACGCCGGCTCCGTAACCGGGGAACTTCACGGAACCGTCCAGGCTGGGTCCGCTCGTGCCGTGGTACCACGTAAGGTGAACGCCGGGGAACTGGTAGTCCACCTGCATCACGTCCGGCGTGGTGTTGTCGCCGTCGTAGGTCTTCTTGCCGACGGCCTTGACCTTCGTCGGGGCTTTCAGGTCAAGTGCCCAGAAGGGTAAGTCGGTGTAGTGGCAACCGAGATCCGCGAGGGTGCCGCCGCCGAATTCCCACCACCACCGCCAGTGGAAGTGTGGCCATGCGTAGTTCGCCTGCGCCATCTTCGCTTCGAAGAACTCGACAGGAGCCGGCCCGAGCCAAACGTCGAGATCGAACTTCGCCGACGGCTTCGTGCCGGTCTTCTTGCCCGCGACCGGCTTACTGGAAATCCAGACGTGAACGCGGTTCACGGTGCCGAGGACGCCGCCCTGCACGATCTCGACCACGCGGCGGTAGTTTTCCTCGGCGTGGATTTGCGTGCCCATTTGCGTGACGAGTTTGGTGCCGCGGACGGCGTTCCGCACCGCCCGGACCTCCTGCACCGTGTGGCAGAGCGGTTTCTCGCAATAGACGTGCTTGCCGAGCTTGAGGGCGGTCAGCGTCGCATGGGCGTGGGTGTGGTCCGGCGTGCTGATGACGACGGCATCGAAGCCGTTCGCCCTGTCGAAAAGTTTGCGGTAGTCCGTGAAGACCTCCGCCTTCGGGAACTGCTGTTGCGCTTTGACCGCGTTCCCGGGGTCCACGTCACACAGGGCGACAATGTTTTCCTTCTCGACACCTTTCAGGTTGGCCGCCCCGCGGTTCGAAACGCCGATAACGGCGATCCGCAATTTGCCCGTGTCAGCCGATACGTTTGGGGCCAACAGAGCACCGCCGGTGGCGGCGAGAAAACGACGTCGGTTCAGCATGACTTGATCCGTGGTAGTTGCGGGAGGTGCATCAAGTGAACAGATTCGAGTCGAGCGATCAAGGAAAATGTCGAAACAGAGCAGAAGGGAAGAGACTCGACCAGGGCCGAATCCAGCATTTGAGCGTTACGCTGAATTCGGTCCCCTGGGAATCCCCCCCGTAGGCGAACGGGGGGGCATGTCTCAAAAACGGGCGATGGGCGATTCGAAGCTAGTCGAGTCACTTAATTGCATGCACGATGCCAAAACTGGATAATCTACTTCATTATCGTCACAAGATCATTTACGGTAATAATTTATAAATTTATCATTCGCGATAACAATAAATTCGCCGAGTTGACTAATTGTCGCCGATTCCGACACTATTCTGGCACCCAGAACTAGGTGTCGATTTTTCAGACGTCCGGATTCGGAGTCGGTATCTTGCTGTTCGCCACCACGTTCTGAAAGATAACTGCTCCCCTTGGAGTGCGGAATCATGGCGATCGAACCCCTGGCCATCGGCGTTTGTAGTTGGTCACTTCAGGTCAAGAGTGTGGCTGAACTGAAGGCGTTCCTCGACCGGCTCGGCGTCGACGTGGTGCAGATCGCGTGCGGCGACCCCCACCACGCCTCCTGGGACGAGGGCGATGACCTGCCGACGGCGGCGAAGGCGGCCGGGTTCCGCATGAGCGGCAGCATGCTCGGCTTCCCGGGCGAGGATTACACCACGCCGCTGACGATCGAAAAGACCGGCGGATTCGGCGACCCGACCACGCGAGCGCAGCGGATCGAGCGGTTCCAGTGGGGGCTGCAACGCACCACGGCCCTCGGTCTGAGCGACATCATGCTTCACGCCGGGTTCATCCCGGAAGTCGGCGACGACGCCCGCTCGTCGTTCTTGCACACGCTCGCGCACGTATCGGACCTCGCCCAGCGGGTCGGTGTGACGGTGGCATTCGAAACCGGCCAGGAGTCGAGTAAGCTCCTCCGCCAGACGCTCGACGACTTGCAGTGCTCGAACCTGAAGGTGAACTTCGACCCGGCCAACATGCTGCTGTACGACAAGGACGACCCCCTCGAAGCCCTCGAACTGCTCGCCCCGGATATCCGCAGCGTGCACCTGAAGGACGCCAACCGCCCGACGGTGAAAGCCCAGTGGGGCGAGGAAGTGCCGTTAGGCCGCGGGCAGACGAACACGAAACTGTTCGTGAAAGCCCTTCAGAAAAGCGGCTACCGTGGGCCACTGTGCATCGAGCGTGAAGTTGGCACGCAGGAAGAGCGGTTCCGCGACATCGAGCACGGCGTGAAGTTCCTCCGCGAGTGCCTCGCAAGTTGAGTCGAGCTTGACCCCGTGCGGCTTCGCGTGTTAAACCGGCGAGGCCTACCGAACTGCGAAACGCGCGGGGACTGCGAGACTCATGCGGGTCACGACGAAAGCCACCCTCGAAGAACCGCTCCGCTGCGAATCGTCACCGCTGGTGTCGGTCTGCATCGCGAACTGGAACTGCTGCGAACTCCTGCACGACTGCCTGCTGTCACTCTTCGACCAGGACCAGGGCGTGTCGTTCGAGGTCGTCATCGTCGACAACGCCTCCACCGACGGGGCGGTCGAGATGGTCCGGGACCGCTTCCCGCAGGTCCGCCTCATTCGGAACGACACCAACCGCGGCTTCAGCAAGGCCAACAACCAGGCCGCCGCCGTGGCCCGCGGGCAGTACCTCTTCTTCCTGAACAACGACACGCTCGTCCCCGAGGGCACGCTGCTAGACTTCGTTCAGTTCACGCGCGAGAACCCGGACGTCGGCATGATCGGCCCCCGGCTCCGCGGCGGCGACGGGCAGTGCCAGATTTCCTACCGCCGGAAGCCGACGCTGGGGGCCCTCCTCCACCGCGTGAGCATGTTGCGCTGGACGGGCTTGTTTCGAAACGCCTACTACGACTACCGGCGGAACACCTTCAACCCCGAAGGCGTTCACACCGTCGAAGTCCTGATGGGGGCGGCGGTCTTCCTGCCGCGGGAGTCGTTCGAAAAATCCGGCCAGTGGGACGAGGCTTACCGCTTCGGCGGTGAAGACCTCGACTTGTCCACGCAAGTCGGCCAGACGAGCCCCGTCGTGTACGTCGGCAGCGTCGAGATCGTCCACTTCGGCCGCGTCGCGAGCCGGGCGAACGTGAGTTTCTCCACGCCGAACGTCGCCATCGGTTACGTCCACTACTTCCGCAAGAACGGCGTCGGCAAGAACCAGTTGCGCGTCTACAAGGCGCTCGTCACCCTCGACGCCCCGGTGCAGGGCATTGCCAAACTCGTCCAGGCGGGCGTGCGCTGGCTTCGCGGCGATCGACAGCGGGCGGGCAAGAGCTGGCTGGCGGCAAAAGGACTCTGGCACTTCCTCACCCGCGAGCTAGTCCGGTTCTGGCGGGCCTGATACGAAACAGGGTATGACACCCACCGACCCGCCCCTCGATCCCGCCCGCATTCTCTTCGAAGACCACCACCTCCTCATCGTCAACAAGCCCGCGCCGCTGCTGACGCAAGCCCCGCCCAACGTCCCCAACCTGGAAAGCATGGTGAAGGCGTACATCAAGGAGAAGTACGCCAAACCCGGCGGCGTCTACCTCGGCGTGCCGCACCGCCTCGACCGGCCCGTCTCCGGGGTCATCTGCTTCGCCCGCAACACGAAGGCGGCTCAACGGGTCCACGAACAGTTCCAAGAGCGGACGGTCCGCAAGGTCTACTGGGCGGCCGTGGTCGGCGAAGTGACGCCCGAAACCGGGCGGTGGGAGGACTGGATCCGCAAAGTTCCCGACGAATCCCGAACGGTACGGGCGAAACCCAATGAGCCAGGGGCAAAGCTCGCGACGCTCGAATACCGCGTCCTGCAACCAATCCCCGGGGGCACACTGATCGAGTTTCAGCCGTTGAGCGGCCGGATGCACCAGTTGCGCGTCCAATCGGCGTGGCGAGGCCACCCCGTGTTCGGCGACACGGCCTATGCCGAGTCCCCGCCCTTCGGCCCGGCCGCGGAACTCCCGCGCGATCGAGTCATTGCCCTTCACGCCCGTCGCCTGGAACTCATTCATCCGTTTAAGAAAGAGCCACTCGTTGCCGAAGCTACCGTGCCGGACTATTGGGCACCCCTCGGCCTCGATTCCGGCTCTTAGCCCTGGACTTCTCATAAGCCCTTCATGCCAGACGTGATAAATGAGTGAATGAGAAGCTCCGCCAGATTTGCCGAGGACCACTCGCGTGCGGGTTCTGCTTGTTGAAGACCAGATTGCGTTATCGAAAGCCCTCCGTCAAGGACTGGAAGAAGAGGGCTTCGCGGTCGATACCGCCCTCGACGGCGAGGAGGCCGACGCGAAAGCGCGGACGACGCAGTACGACGTCGTCATTCTGGACGTGATGCTGCCGAAGGTCGACGGACTCACCCTCTTGAAGCGCTGGCGGCAGGGCGGGGTTTCGACCCACGTCCTCATGCTGACGGCCAGGACCACGCTCGACGATAAGATCGCGGGCCTCGACTCGGGGGCCGACGATTACCTGACGAAGCCGTTCGAACTCGACGAGTTGCTCGCCCGCGTCCGGGCGCTCGTGCGGCGGAGCCACCAGGTCAAAGACCCGATCATCAAGATTTACGACATGAACATCGACACCGCCGCCCGCCGGGTGACGCGGGCTGGTCAGTCGATCCACCTCACGCCGCGCGAGTACGCCCTGCTGGAATTCCTGGCCTTCCACCGCGGCAAGGTCGTAACCCGGACGATGATCTGGGAACACCTCTACGACGAGTACGACGAGAACACGTCGAACGTCGTGGACGTGTACATCCGCTACCTGCGGAACAAAATCGACAAGGGGTTCGAGCCGGCCCTAATCCTGACCCGGTGGGGCGAAGGTTACATGCTCCGGGCTGAGGACGACCCGCCGCCCGTGAAGGAAGGCAAGGAGAAGGAAGGGAAGCGGAAGGTCTGATCTTTTCAGGTCGCCAGTCATGCGTTCGACACGCTCGCTCCTCATCGTCTACTTCCTCGCCCTCCTCGGCGTGGGGTTGGGTGTGGTCGTCATCTTGGCCGACCGCGTGGTGACGCGGGCTCTGGACGAAAAAGAGCGAACGGCTGCGGAGGCGATCGACCTGCGGACACTCGAACGGGTTCGGAACGAGCAGGAGAAGTTCGACCGCGAACTTCTGACCCATGCCCGGTTGATCGCCCGGATCGCCCGCCGCGAGTACCTCCCCCAGTCCGACGCGGAACGGCGGAAGTTCGACACGCAGTTGTTGCCCCCCAGTTACTTTGCCGGCTTCGGCCCCACGTTCAGCCTCTGGGCCGTCACCTGGCACAGTGGACTGGCCCAGCAGCCGCGTCGGGGCGGGAGTAACCCCAACCCGCAGTTCTTGTACTGGTCGCTGGCCCGCTCCTACCTTTCCAACTTGCGCATCGACGAGTTGTACTTGAAGCCGATCGACGACGACGACCGGATTCTCGACTACGTGCAAATCAACGGCACGTTCGGCAGCGTCCGACGGTCCGAGAACCTCATCACGGCCGGCTTCGTCCTCCCGTTCGAACGCAGCCGGGTGGACAAGGTACTCGAAGACTGGACCTACGACGAGGTCCACCTTCCCGGTGCCGCGACGGGGCGCCGGGTGATTTTCAAGACGCCGTTGCCCATCCAGGCACCGGGGTTCGACCGCTTCCGGCCATCGCAAGGCCGCCCCGCCCCGGCCGACCCGTCGCAGTACATTTACATCCACGTCGCCCGACTTTCGAACGAGCTCGAACACCACGTCGCCACCTTTCGTTCGGAAGCGGCCGACGAAAAGACCGTCCTCCAGACCGGCACCGTGCGGACGGTGGGCTGGATTCGTCTGACGCTCGCATTCATCGCCGTTCTCACGTTCCTTGCGTGCCTCCTCGGCTCGTCCTGGCTGATCCGCCGCGGGTTGACGCCGCTCAGTCGCCTTTCGGACGCCGTGAGTCAGGTGTCCGAAAAAGACTTCCGCCTCGCGGTGGAGCGGGACGAACTGACCACGGAACTGCAACCGATCCACACGAGAATCACGGAAACACTCGACCAGCTACGCATGGCGTTTGAGCGGGAGAAGCAGGCCGTCGCCGATATTTCGCACGAGCTACGGACGCCGGTGGCATCGCTCCTGGCCACCATCGACGTGTCCCTCCGCAAGCCGCGGACGGCCGAATCGTATCTGCAAACGCTCAAAGACTGCCGGGCCATCACGAAGCAACTCAGCCAGCTCGTCGAGAAGGTGATGACCCTCGCCTACCTCGACGCGGGGCAGACGAAGGTGGCTCAAGTGCCGGTGGACGTCATGGACATCGCCACGAGTTGCGCGGCCGTGATCCGACCGTTGGCGGAAGCCCACGGCCTGCAATTCGAGATGAAGTCCGACGGGCCGATCCGGGTGCAGACCGATCCCGACAAGTTGCGAGAGGTACTGACGAACCTGTTGCACAACGCGGTCGAGTACAACAACGCCGGGGGGCGGGTGGAATTGGACGTGTCGTCCGACCCAGAGAACGTCCGGTTCCGTGTCAAGGACACAGGCATCGGGATGACGGACGAGGTCCGCGAGAAAATTTTCGAACGCTTCTACCGGGCCGACTCGTCCCGGACCGCGACCGGCGTTCACGCCGGGTTGGGGCTGGCGATCGTGAAGGAATACGTCGACCGCCTCGGCGGTTCGATCTCGGTCGAGAGCGAACCGGGGGCCGGGAGTAGTTTCTGCGTCAGCCTACCGGCCGCGTGATTCGCGGATCGCGTCCAGCCGTACCCGCATCCGCTCCCCGGCCGCGACGATCGAAAGACTCGTCGCCAAATCCTGTTTGCCGCGTTCCCCCCGCCGCCTGGCTTCCTCACGATTTTCGAAAACGTCCCGCATCAGTTTAGCCGCGTGATCCGTGTCGGGGTCGGCCCAAATCGCGCCGCGTGGGTAAGGGTCGATGTCCTCGGCCAGCGAAACCCGACGGTAGTCCACGAGGTAGCTGTTGTCGTCGGTCATGAAGTCTAGGTTACCCGAATAGCGGGTCGCGATGGCCGGCTTGCCGAGCAACATCGCCTCGGCACACGTCAGCCCGAACCCCTCCGAGCGGTGCAACGACACGTAGGCGTCGGCCGCGTTCAGGAGGCCGAGCAGTTCCGCCCGGGTGAGCACCCGGTCCACGAGTTTGACGTTCGGCGTGGCCGCGATGGCGTCCCTTAGCAGGAGCCACTGGTCCTTGTAGTACGTCTCCGGCGGCGACACCTTGATGACGAGTTCGACCGGGTCTTCCGGGCGAAACGCCCGGCGGAAGGCATCGATCAGGCCGAGCGGGTTCTTCCGCTGCATCCGGCTGTTCATGTCGAAGACGAAGCTAAACGTGAACCGCTGCGGGTCGAGGCCGAAGTATTCCTTCGAGAGCGGGTCGAAGACCGGCAACTCCAGCCCTGGCCCCATCGCGAAGACCGGCTTGCGGAAGGCCGTCCGCATGGCGTCGGCAATGAACCGCGTCGGGGCCCAGATTTCATCGACACCGTCGCCGCGGTCGAGCCATTGCTTCGGGAGTTCTTCCAGTTCCCACCACCAGATGCCGACGCGGTAGACCCCCTCGCGGCGGTGCAGCCCGCTCTTGTGGTAGGCGTCGGCCACCGGCACGTCGATGCCGGTGTTCAGGATCGTCACGTCGAACGGCTCAAGCGCGTCGAACGCCTGCTTGTTCCGCGGCTCGCGCAGGAACAGCACCGGGAAGTCCCGCAACCCCGTCCGCACGCCGACGCTGGTCAGCGATTCGACCGTACTCTTGACCGCGTGCTGTAGCCCCGACGTGTAGCGGAACAGCCCCAGCACGTTGACGCCAGCCCGCGTCGGGAGGCGGTCGGCGAGGTCCTGTTGGAGTTCGGCGAGCCAGCGAGCGTCCACGCACTTCGCGATCCGCGGCGTGCCCTTGACCCACGTCAGGATTTCTTCGGCCCCGTTCGGCAACTGTTCCTTCCACTGTGGCTCGGCGTGGCAAAGAAACAGCAGTTCGTCCCACGGCCGGAACTGTGGAGGTAGAGTCGCGCGGTTGAGCCATCGACAGTCGAGTTGGTAGTGCGACTGAACCCACGCCTTGAGGGCCGGCCAGCCGAACCGCGTCAGCCCGTGCGGCACGGCCGCCTGCCATTCGGGGTGCAACCGGAAACTCGCCGCCAGCCCGCGGCTCGGGTCTTCGTCCTGCTCGAACAGGAACCACACCGCCGCCTCGGGTGTGAGTTGAAAATCGCTTCGGCCGAAGGTCACGAGCCACGCGAGGTACTCACCGCGCTGCTTGGGCGTCAGGGCCAACGGCCACGCCCCGCGGAGGTCTTCGCGGAGTTCGTAGACCCGCTTGACGCGCGCGGCCGGGTCCGACGCGAACGCCGCGCGAATGTTATCCCGCGCGACTGCGGAGAGAAAAGGATTGCCGACGAGCGATTTCGCGAACGCCCCGCCCTCCCCGGCCGACAGGGGGTTGGGATCGCGACGGCTGATCGAGCGGTTCGAGGCCAGAAGCCCCAGGATGTACCGCATGGCTCCCGCGGCGCCCTGTTCCGCTTCCTGCGGGTCGGTCGTCAACGGCGGGACACCGTGGGCCGTCAGAAAGGTGTTGAGTTTCGACAGATCGTGCAGGTCAAAGTACGTCTCTTCCGTTTCGCCACGGAGTTGGTCGCGGAGTTGCCGTTTCACGCGCCCGCCGAGGCTTCGAAGCGGCCGGAGCAGGTTGGGGGTGAGGTGAATCATTCGACGGAACTTCCTGGTTAGGCCGCACGACGGGAAGGCTGTTTGACGGCGGGTTGGCTCTGCAACGCGGACCGGCCGACCGCGGACCGGATCACGAGGTCGTAGCGGTCGAGCATCTCTTCGTAGCCGAGGTGGTTGTCGAACAGCGAGCGGGAACGAGCGGCCATTTTCGCCCGGAGAGCATCGTCCGCGAGAACCACTTCCAGTTGCCGAGCGAGATCGACGGCGTTGCCGGTCTCGAACTTCAGGGCGTTGAAGCCCCACTTCACTTGCTCGCCGATCCCCTGACACGCGGTCGAGACGATGGGCAGACGATACGCTTCTGCTTCGAGAATCGACCGGCTGAACGTCTCCATGTGCGACGTGCAAACGAAGACGTCGGCGTTCTCGTAATAGTCGGCGACATTGTTCGTCTCGGTCACGAGGTTGACGACTTCGGCCAACCCGCGGCGGGCCACGAGTTGTCGAAGGTACCCGGCGTAGGGCACCGCGTCGCGAACGCCGACAATGTCGATGACGAAGTCGCGTCGCGTTTGGGCGAGGATGGCCGCCGCCTCGACGAGCGTGTGCTGGCCCTTCCGCTCGCACGCCGTGCCGACCGAGATAATTCGCTTCTTCGCCCCGGGCAGACGAGCGCGGGTGCGGACCGGAAAGGTCGGGATGCCGTTGTGAACGACCCGGACGTTGCCGCGGGCGTTCAGGTGTTCGAAGAGTTTCGCCGTGTCGTGCGAGGCCGGGACGACGCGAGTCGCGAGGATGAACGCCGATTCCGCCCGCCACCGCGCGAACGGCGGGAAGAGGCGGGCCATCACGTCGGGCGAGTAACTTTCGTGGATGATCCACACGCACGGCAGGCCCAACCGGGCGGCGGCTTCGACCATCGGGAAGGTTAGGAGCGTGTTCGCCACGATCACGTCGGGCCGCTGCGTTCGCAAGTACTGGCGAAGCGTTCGCTGGGCCGCGTCGTACTCGCGGCGGGTCCACTGCCCGTCCACGAACCGCGTGCTCCAGGCGGCGTCGGCCACGGCGACGGGCACACCAACAGTCGAATAAACGGCCTCACCGGCACCGCCCTTTGGGGACCAAACGCTCGGCTCGATCGACTGACGACCCCGCAAACCCAGGACGATTTCCGAGAGGTACCGCGGCGCGCCCTCGGGGCTGTTCAAGTTGTGGGCGGCGACCACCGCCTTGAGTCGAGAGCGGTTCGCCCGTGGCAGTGACACTGCAGTGTCACCAGACGTGCGGAAGGCGTGCGCCTCCGAGAAGTGCGGGTTCGAGTACGGGTCGACCGGCCGGCCGTAGGCTTGCTTAAACCGCAGCAACTCGGCCGGGTCGTCGGTCCGCCCGGCCCGCGACGGCTGAACCAGTTCGGCCCCGGCCACGTGAACGCACCGCCGCCCCTGCCCTCGCAGGCGCGTGCAATAGTCCACGTCGAAGAGCGTCTGCCCGAAGCGGTCGGCGTCGAAGCCGCCGAGTTGCTCGAAGAGCGCCCGCGACGTGAGCAGACACCCCTGGCCCACGGCCGCCGTGTTCCGCGTTGCCTCGGCGTAGAAGTAATAGCTGATCTGATCGGCCGGCAGCCCGCGGCAGGCGTCGTCGGGGGCGGTCCCGTCGTGGAGGCCGAGGACCGTGCCGGCAGAAATTACGGTGCCGTTCCGATCGCGGGCCAAGCCGCCGGTCGCCCCGACGCCGGAAAGCTGGAAGTGGACGACCAACCGCGACAGCCACTGCTGGTCACGCGGTTCCGTGCCGCCTTGCAGGAAGAGTAAATGATCTTCCGTCCGGGACGCCGCCATGCGGTTCAGCGCGTCGGCGGTGTTCGCCTCGTCGAGTACGAGGTAGAGCGTGTAGTTCTGGTACGCGGTGTTTGCCTTCACAGCCCGCGCGGTTGCGGCTGCCTGAGTGCCGTACACGATCACGGCCACCGTCGGGCCGGTGTTCGCCCCTTCTAGGGCCAGCACCGGCAGCCCCAACTTCGCGGCGAAGTACGGAACGGATAGCGCGGCGCGGACATTCCGCCGCTCCAGGGCGTCTTCGACGGCCCGTCGGCCGGCGGTGTGGACGATCGGCTTCTGCGTCGCCTGCCCGGCCGTCGATTCCTCGTGCGCCCGCCAGTGGTACAGGATTTGAGGAACGTGTTGCACGCGGTCGGTGCGTTCCGTAACCCGCAACAACAGGTCGTGGTCCTGAGAGCCTTCGTACCCCACGCGGTAGCGACCAACTCGCTCGAACAACCGCCGGCGGACGACGGTGAAGTGGTTCACGTAGTTGTAACTGAGCAACAGTTCGGGCGACCAATCGGGCTTGAACTGCGGATCGTACCGGCGGCCGCCGGCGTCGATCTTGTCCTCGTCGCTGTAGAGCAGGTCCATCTCGGGGTGGTCCTGCAAGACCCGGACGACTTCGAGCAGCGCGTCCGGCGCGAGGCGGTCGTCGTGGTCGAGGAGTGCGACGAAGTCTCCTGTCGCACTGTCTGCGGCCGTGTTCGTACTTTCGCAGATGTGACCGTTCCGAGGCCGTCGCGTCAGTTTGATGCGCGGGTCGGTGAGCTTCGCGAACTCGGCGATCAGTTCCGGCTTCGTGCTGGCATCGTCGGCAATGCAAAGTTCCCAGTTGTCGTAGGCTTGGGCGACGACACTCTCGACGGCTTCGCGGAACCACTCGGCCCGCACGTTGTAGACCGGCATCAGAACACTGATCTTCGGCCGGTTGCGGAACCGTTGGGCCTCCTCGCGCTGCCGTTGCACGTCGGCCGGCGTGGTCTGCGTCCGTTCGAGAAAGCCGTCGTACGGGGAGCGCGGTCGGAACCGACGGGCGAGCAACTTGTACCGAAGCTTCTGGGCGACCTTCCGCCGCAACTCCCACGCCCGACTGAACCGTGCCACCCACCGCGACGGGGAGAGGATTTCTCCGGTCGCGACACTCCGCACCGCCCGCGCTGCAATTCCGCCGGCCTGCGAAGCCGGCGCCGATTCACCGGCCCGATGGCCGATGTCCGCGAGCAACACATCAAGGAGCGGGATTTCTCGCGGTCCGACGGCGACGACGCGAACGCGCTCGGCCGGCTCAAGGGGAAGTTGCGTGGAGAAGTGGTGGCGACCGTCTTGAAGTCGCGGCGTCAGAACTGCGGCCGGTTCGTCGTCGTAGCGAACTTCGATCGTCCAGCCGGGGGCCGGCGCGTAGCCGCCGACGCCGAGGAGCGGGAGGCTCGTGTACGGTTCGACGATGCGCTCGACGTAGAACGTGAAGTCGGACGACTGAACGGCCTCCATGCCGACATCCTGAGTGAGCGTAGACGAAGGACGGAAGTCTACCGGAGACTCAGAATCGCACGCAACCCCGAAAGTGCTACTTCGCGTCCTTCACACAGCGGAAGCCGATGTGACAGGCACAGTCGTCCGGTGCGCCCTTGTCGCGGGCACCCGGAATGTACCGCCGGCAGTAGTCGTCCGAACAGAGGTACGAGCCGCCGCGGCGGACCTTGCGTTGGCCCGCGTCGGGGCCTTGAGGATTGGCCTTCGGGCTGATGGCGTAGTATTCCGCGTCGTACCAGTCGTTGCACCACTCCCAGACGTTGCCGCTCATGTCGTGGAGGCCGAAGCCGTTGGCGGGAAAGGAACCGACGGGGGCCGCGCCGCCGAACCCGTCCTTCGGCTCAAGGGTCGCGGGGAACCGCCCCTGATACGTGTTGGCGAAATACTTGCCGTTGGTGCCCTGCGGTTCGTGACCCCAAACGAACGGGGCTTGCTTCAGGCCGCCGCGGGCGGCGAACTCCCACTCGGCCTCCGTCGGCAGACGTTTCCCAGCCCACTTCGCGTAAGCGACCGCGTCGGGCCAGGCGATGTGAACGACCGGCCAGCGGTCCTTGCCGTCGAGGTTGCTCTCCGCCCCGTCGGGGTGCCGCCAACTCGCCCCGGTCCGGCGGACCCACCACGGCGGAGCGGTGGGAGGTAGCCCGGCGTTGGCGCGCTCGGCCGTTTCCCGATCACAATTCTTCGCGTTGCACTCCGCACACTGGAACACGGCCGAGAACGGCACCAGATCGGCCGGGTTAACGCCCGGCGGCAAGTCCTCGGGGTTCGGCCGGCGTTCTGCCACGGTCACGTACTGCGTCACCGTCACAAACTTCGCGAACTCGGCGTTTGTCACCTCGTAACGGTCCATCCAGAACGGCGCAACGGTAACGGCATGAGTTGGGGCGTCATGATCCTGGCTGCCGTTGTCGCCCATGACGAACTCGCCGCCGGGAATCCAGGCCATCCCCTCGGGCGCGGGGCCGGGGGTCGTCGCTCCGTCCGGCGTTCCCGTCTCATCGCTTCGCAGAAGGAGGGCAGCCGCAGCGACCCCGGCAATCACGAAAACGACAGCCGCCGCGACAAGAACGCGGGGCCGCGTCGGAGCAATCTGTTTGGGAACGGATCGGGTCGGCATCTCGGCACGCTCGAACGGGGGAGAGTGTTTACAGCGTTTTCAGGTATTCGATCACCGCACGGCGTTCGTCAGCAGTCAGGTGGTCGCCGTAATCATGGCCGCCATTGCCGCGACCAGGCTGGGTCGTGTCGTAAATCTTCCGCCGGTCGTAAGCCGAGACGGTCGCGGAAGCCGGTGGCACCTCGCGAACTTTCCAGCCGACCCGCACGGCGTCGTAGTCCTCTTCGTTGGTGCGGAAGGTGCGCGTGAAAACCTTCGGGCGTGCCTTCGAGTTCAGCACACCGTCCAACGTCGGAACGCTCCCATTGTGGAAGTACGGTGCCGTTGCCCAGATGCCGTCGAGCGGTGGGGCTTGGTAGCCGGTCGTGGGCCGGATCGGCTTCGGCGGCGACTCCCGGCTGAACCAGCTCGTCGCGTAGGCTTCGCCGAACTTCAGGCCGATGTTCTCGAACCGCTTCCGGTCGGTACCGATCTCGTCGATGGGGATGACTTTGTTCGGATAGGTCGCGTGTTCACCGTAAGTGCCGTGGCACTTCGCACAGTTGTCGGAAAAAAGTTCGCGGCCCCGGTCGGCCAGTTTCCGGTCGATGGCGAAGGGATATTTCGGCGGCTCGATGTTCACCAGGTATTCTTGAATGTCGCCGAAGTCGGCTTCGGCCCTTTCGAAGTCCTTGCGCAGCGTGAGCGGGTGCATCATGAACTGCATGATGGAACGGACCGACCGGGCGTCGGTCGCTCCGACGTAATACATGGTCTTCTTCTTCTTCAACAGCCACCATGCCGGCACGTCCTCGCAACTGTCGTCGTGCAGGCCGAGGTCGCGGAAGTCTTCGCGCAGGCTCAGGTCGTCGTTGCGGTAGCCGAGGAGGTAAACGCTGAACGCCCCCGCCTCGTTCGTGCCGCGGGTCTGCGTGAACGTGAACGGCAGTTTGGCGGGGATGTTCCCGGCGACGTAAAGGTCTTCGAACAGCGTGTGGATGTCGAGCGAACTGTTGCCGAGGCCCACGTAGCTTTTGCCGAGGATGCTGCCCCCGTGGCACATCATGCAGTCCAGGCCCATTCCCTTCACGAGCGCGAGATAGGGGGCTGACCGCAGGCCCATCGGCAGGCCGTCGTTCTTGTACGGGGCCGGGTGCAGGCCGTAGCGGTCGTTGAACGCGGTGGCGTAGTCTTTCGGCTTCTCGGCGACGCCCCACTGCTTCCAGGCGAGGTCGTAAGCCCCCCGCGGCCAGAACGCCGGGATGTAGGCTTTCGATTCGAGTTTGGCCTTGCCCCGTTCACTCGCCGTCGGCTCGGCCGACGCGGTTCCCGTCGACAAGAATCCGACGGCGAGGGCCATCCCGAGTAGGCGCATCACGTGTCCTCAAACCCCTTCCCACCAGTATAAACAAGAACCGCGGGCGGGAGACAAACATCACCCGCGCTCTTGCGAAAAACCGCCCCGCCCCGGATAGTGACAGGAACAAAGCCGGTGAACCCGGGCGAACGGGCCGTGTCCCATTCGTGAGTTCACCGAACCTGTTGGGGCGACCGTGGAAAAGATCGAAGTGCACATCATCTCCGGCACGTTACGCGGCCGCCGGATGGCCAGTTTCGTACACGAAGGCCTACGGCCGACGCCACAGATGGTGCGGGAGGCCCTCTTCAGCATCCTGGGCAACGCCGTCCCGAACCGGACTTTTTACGACATCTTCGCCGGGACCGGGGTCATCGGCATGGAGGCGGTCAGCCGCGGGGCGAGCGACGCCCGGTTGATCGAGGTGAACGCCAAACAAGTGTCCGCGATCCAGCGGTACGCCGAGCGGTTCGGCGTGGCCGACCGCGTACAGGTTTTGCGGTCCGACGGCTATCGGTGGGGCGAGCGGTGGGTTCCGCCGGCGAAGTCCGGCCCGGTCAACCTCTTCCTCAGCCCCCCCTTCCCCGACCTGGAACCGGACAAGGTCGCCTCCTTCCTGGCCCTCGTCAACAACCTCCTCGAAAAGGCCCCCCTCGAATCGGTCCTCACGATTCAAGCCGAGGACAACTTCCCTGTCGATCAACTTCCCGAACTGGACACCTGGGACATTCGCACCTACGGCCGCAACATGCTGCTCATCAAGGTGAAGGAAGCAAAAGAAGAACCCGAAGTGCCCGCGGCCCCGGTTTAAGCGACCCGCCGCCCGCCTTCGAGGCGGATCGTCTGATCGACGCACCGGGGAATCTCTTCGCGGTTGTGCGTCACGAAGATCAGTGTCTGGTCATCGACCAAGTTCGCGTCGAGCCAGTTGCGGATGCGCCCGGCAGTGGCCGTGTCGAGGCCCTGAAACGGCTCGTCGAGGATCAACAACCGCGGCCGCTTGACCAACGAGCGAATCAGCAAAACCAACCGCTGCTGCCCGGTCGAGAGCTGGCGGAACGGGCGCGCGGCCAACGCCGTCACGCCGAACGTCTCGAACAATTCTCGAACCCGCTCCGCTTCTGGCACGCTCGGCTCGCGGTACAGCAGTGCGTCGTGGTAGCCGGTGGCGGCGGCTTCGAAGCCGGTCAGCGGTTCGTTGAAGTAGAGGTGGAACTCCGGCGAGACCAGCCCGATTTTCCGCTTCACATCCCAGATCGTTTCACCACTGCCACGCCGTCGGCCGAACAATCGAACGTCATTGCTGAACGCCTGCGGGTGGTCGCCGCACGCGAGGGCCAAGAGCGTCGTCTTGCCCGCCCCGTTCGGCCCGACCAGCGCCCACCGGTCCCCTTCGCGGACCGTCCACGACAAGTCCGAGAGAATCGCCTTCCCCCCGTGGCGAACGGTGACGTGCGAGAGTTCCAGCACCGGAACCGCAGGGCTTGCGGAGTGGTGAGGCTTCTCTTGCGGTGCGATCACCGGGGCCGGTTCGGCCGTGCCGGGAAGTTCGAGGCAGTGCGTCACCCACGCCGGGACGGCCTCGGCCTTCGTGATGAGCATAAGCCGTTGGCCCGCGGCGACGAGGTTGCCGAGGAGGGCCGTCAATTCGTCCCGGCCGGCCGCGTCGATGCCCATGAAGGGGTCGTCGAGGATCAGCAACCGCGGCTTCAGGAGCAACCCCCGAACGATGCGGGCACGACGGGTCTGGCCGTTGGACAGCTTCATCAACGAGAGCGACAACTGTTGCTCGATCCCAAACTGCCGGGCCAGAGACTCGATGGTTTCGTCATCGGCGGCAAGGCCCGACCGGAGGAACTCGCGCAGGGTCAACGGGTGTTCCACGTCGGCGAATTCGAACCGCTGCTGATAGTACGACCCGGCATAGGAGAACAGCCGCGAGTTTTCCTTGAACGAGACGAGGTGAATCACGTCGCTCGGATACCGAGCGGCGAACCGCGCGACCATCGGCCATATGATCGTGCCGCCCACGACGCGATGCCGGCCGAGCAGGGCTTCGGCGAGCGTCGTTTTGCCGCTGGCGGTCGGCCCGGTGATGGCCCACGTTTCTCCGTCGCGGACCGTCCACGAAAGGTTCGCCAAGGCGGGCGAGCCGCCGGCCCGCGCGAGGGTCACGTTGGACAGTTCAATCAGGGTCTGGTCGGTGGTGTTCACGGCGTCGAATCAATCCATTTCGGGTAGGGCAAGTTTGCCATTCTATTGCAACAACGGCGGAAATTCGGGCGGCGACCGTCTATTCTCTCGGCCGGCGTGTTCCTATACTCACTTTTTGAACTACAGCACTCTGTTTTCGTGGAGACGATATGGCCGACCGAATGTCAACCGCGACCCGCATGGACCGGGCGCGGGATAATGCCGCGATTTCGCGGGCCGTGAACGGTGCCCTGAAGCGGAAGGAACGAGCGAGCCGCGACAAGCGGATGACCGCGATCGTCAAGAAGGGCAGCCTGCCGTACATCCCGTCGGTGATGAGCTGGCTGAGCGTGAAGCTCGACAAGCCGTCCACGCAGATCACGCAAGACGAAGTGAACAACCTCGTCAAGTAAACCGCACCCGCATTAACGGAACCGCCCGCGGCAAATGCCGCGGGCGGTTCCGTTTGACGATCCTCGGTCACGCCTTCGGATTACTCACCCGGCCCGTGAACAGGAGCGTGTTGGTGGGGTTGTGCCGGATCGCGAACAGGAACGGGTGATCGGCCTTGAAGATCTTCCGTTCCGAAGGATCTCGCACACTGCGAACGCCAACGGCGACGCCGGTCGCGGCGGCGGCTTCGGTTCCTTCCTCGTTCACGTCGCAGTACGCCTTGTGGACCACCGTCGTGATTGCCAACTCTCCCTCCGGCTTGCTCGTGACCATCCCGCCGAAGTCGGCCTTCTCGAAGTTGAAGGCGTCGGTCATGCCCATCGCCTTCAGCGTGTCGTTCAAGGTGTACTCGGTGCTCACCTTGAACTTCGGCAGGTAAATCTGCACCTCGCCCGCCGGCTTCAACTCGCTGATCGACTTCGCCACCGAATCGGCGGTAAACTTCGCTTCGAAGTCCGCCAACCCGTCGTTCGCTTTCGGCAGAAAGATGAGCATGGAAGTTTGCTGCCCGGAGTAGGGTAGTTCCAGCAACTGCACTTCTTCCGTCTCGTGCATCCTCACGCGCGACTTCTGGAACATCATCGGCACGTCCAGCTTCGTGCCGTCTGCCAACTGGAACGGGGCGTCTTTCGTCGCCGTCTTGACGAACGGTTTCTCCCACTGTCCCTTGTAATAGATCGCGTTGACGATGACGAGCCGCGTGAGACTGTTGATCGTCCTCTCGGCGAACAGATTCTGAATCTTATCCTTGGTCTGATCGGCCGCCCATTTGTTGATCGCGAGCCGCGTTTTCTCCGCTTCGGCGGTGAAGTCCACGTCGTTCAGTTCGGCCGCGTACTCGCCGACGACCTTCTTGAACTCGGCCCGCCACGGGTAGCCCTTCTGCGCGTAGATCGCGTTCGCGACGTGCAGTTGGTACGGCCTCGACTTTCGTTCCGGGCCGCCGTAGAGGGCGAAGACCAATCGGGCGAACCGCTTGTGCTGTTCCGGCCGGTCGGCGGGTTCGGGTAACCGCAACGTCTTGGTCATCTGGGTGAGCGTTTCGCCCTTCGCCCCGGCCGCCGTCATGCCGAGGGCGCAACTGATGCTCAGCGGCGAGACGAAGACGTTCCCCTTTTGCGACTTCAATTGGCTGTAGAGGTCGATCGCGAACGGGTTCACGCCAGTCGTGCTACCGAGGTCCGCGACCGGCGACTCGGCGGCGTTGAGGGGCATGATTGCTCCCAGAGAGAGGAGGCCGGCAGAATGGAGAAAGGTGCGGCGGTTCAGAAACATCTTCGAACTCCCAACGGGTGACGGTGCATCGTACACCCGATGAGACGGGTTTGCCGGTCGCGGAGATGGGGAGTGTTACAAACCCGTTGCAGAACGCGAACGGCCCGAAGGTTTCCCTTCGGGCCGTTCGCGTTCTGGGGCGTTACAGGTCGAGCGGCGCGACTCGCGGGTTGAACAGCACGTCAAGTGCCTCCTTGCTCGCGTTGCCGGTTTCGAAGCCCTTCATGAAAAACTTTTCCCGCTGGGCGGCGCTGCCGTGGGTGAAGGACTCGGGTGAGGTCCACCCTCGCATTTTCTTCTGAATGCGATCGTCACCGATGGCTTGAGCCGTCTTGATGATCGACGCCATGTCGTTGCGATTGAAGAGGTTGGGATTCTTCTTCGACGCCTGGTTGGCCCACACGCCGGCAAGGTAGTCGGCCTGTAGTTCCAGGCGAATACCGCCGTTCTCCCCTTCTCGCTTGCGGAACTCCTCCACTCGGGTGTTATACCCCAACAGATTCTGGACGTGGTGGCCGACCTCGTGCGCGACGACATACGCGCGAGAAGCATCCCCCTTGTCCCCGCCGAGTTTCTTTTCGAGTTCGTCGAAGAACGTGGGATCGAGAAACACCTTGCGGCTCACCGGGCAGTAGAACGGCCCCACAGCCGACGGAGCAGTACCACACCCGCCACTGTCTACACTCTCCGAGAAAAGGACCATGCCGGGGTGTTCGTACCGCTTGCGGTAGTTGTCGCGAAAGTATGCGTCCCAGACCTCTTCGGTAGACCCCAACACTTTGCGGGCAAAGTGATAGTGCTCATCCTCCGTCGGGGGCGTGTCGGTTTTCCGCTTCTCGCCCATGCGGCCGCCGATTTTGTCTGCAACCTGTTTGGCCTGATTCGGGTCGATGCCGAGGAAGTACGCGAGGGCCACTGCCACGATGGTCAGCATCCCACCGCCGGCCGCAACCGCGGGGCCGGCACCGCGGCGGTCCTCGACGTTCGAGCTTTCCGATTGTCCCGACCAGTCCATGTTGTTCTCTCCAGGGGTGAGGCTAGACGGCCTGTGTGACGGCGTTCTTTTGGAGGTCTTCGAGATCGACGTATTCCAGCGTCGAGATGTGCGTGGCTTCCAGCACGATCGGGGCGGGCACCCCGGACTCCATCGCTTCCTTCCACCGGGTGACGCACACGCACCAGCGGTCGCCGGGCCGCAGGCCGGGGAAACCGTACTGCGGATTCGGCGTGCTGAGGTCGTTGCCGATGGCCTTCTGGAAGGCCAGGAACTCGGCCGTCA
Organism: Limnoglobus roseus; assembly: GCF_008254045.1. Classification (GTDB taxonomy): domain Bacteria; phylum Planctomycetota; class Planctomycetia; order Gemmatales; family Gemmataceae; genus Limnoglobus; species Limnoglobus roseus. Next base: position 6,726,933 of record NZ_CP042425.1, read on the forward strand.
CCTGCGTGCAGACGAGGTGCAAGCCGACGTCGTCCATGCCGGTGTCGCAGCAGCCGTTGCGATAGAAGCCGGTCAGCGGCTTGGTCGAACAAGATTGGAGCGGGCCGCCGAGGACGTTCTTGGCCGTTGGCATGGGTGCGATCTCCGGGTGTGGTGCCGTTCAGGTTAGCCGGGCAATAGGTCTTTCACGGCGTCCTTTTCTTCGAGCAGTTCGTTCAGCGTCTTCTGGAACGCGGCTTGGCCGAAGGCGTCGAGTTTCACGCCCTCGACGACCGTGTAATTCCCCTTGCCGTCTGTCGTGACCGGGTAGCCAAAGACGAGGCCCTTCGGCACGCCGTACTCGCCGGTGGAGACGACGGCCGCGCTCGTCCAGTCGCCGGACGGCGTGCCGCTCACGAACGTCTTGACGTGGTCGATCGCGCCGTTCGCGGCCGACATCGCGCTCGACAGCCCGCGGGCCTTGATGATCGCCGCCCCGCGGTTCTGGCACTGCGGCACGTAAGTTCCTTCGAGCCAGGCCCGGTCGGTGATGACCTCGGTCGCCGGCTTCCCCTTAATCTTCGCGTTGGTGAAGTCCGGGTACTGCGTGTTCGAGTGGTTGCCCCAGATGGTGACGTTCGTCACGTCCTCGTTCTTAGCCCCGGCCTTCACGGCGAGCGCGGAGACGGCCCGGTTGTGGTCGAGCCGTGTCATGGCGTGCCAGCGATCAGCAGCAATTTCGCGGCCGTTCGAGTACGCAACGAGGCAGTTCGTGTTGCACGGGTTGCCGACGATCAGGATGCGCACGTCGCTGGCGGCGTTCTTCGCGAGCGCCTTCCCTTGGCCGACGAAAATCTTCCCGTTCAGGCCGAGCAAGTCCTTGCGCTCCATCCCTGGCCCGCGCGGCGCGGCCCCGACGAGCAGCGCCCAGTTCACGCCGTTGAACGCCTTGTTCGCATCGTCCGTCACCACCACGTCGAGCAGCGTTGGGAAGCCGCAGTCGAGCAACTCCATCGCGTTGCCTTCGGCGATGTCGAGCGGTTGGCGGGCCGTCGGGTTCGGCGGCGTCCAGTCGGGCTTCTTCGGAATCTCCAACAGGTGAAGGATGACCTTCGTCTCCGGGCCGAACACCTCACCGGACGCGAGTCGCGCGAGCATCGCGTAGGAAACCTGACCGCCCGCCCCGGTGACGGCCACTTTCATCGTCTTCATGAGCTAACCTCGGTTCGGCTGGAAGGGAGAACCCGATGGGTTCAAGCTATTCAGCCGCCGACGCGACTCAAGGGGCGATTACTTCACGAGCCACGCCGCGACCTTCTCGTCGGCCCACTTCTCGGCCGAGTGGGTGAATCCTTTCACCGGCGACAATCCGTTGAGGTTCGGCACCTCCGCGTTGTGAGAGAGTAAGCTCTCGGGCGCGCACAGGGTCAGAAGCGACAGCAGGCCGCCGTACTTGACAGCACACGGCAAGAGCATGGGGTCGTTCGTGGACGTTACCTTCTCGAACGAAAACTGATTCAGATCGGCGGCCGACTTCCCCACTGCATCGCCGGTGAGGGCCTTTGCAAGAACGGCCCACAGTCCTGCCTCGCCCCAACCGACAAGGTGGACGCTCTTCGCCTTCAACCCCGTCTTGACGAAACCGATGGCGGTGAGCAGATCGTGTACACGATTCGCCAAGAGGGTGCGGTTGTAGCCGAAGGTGTAGCCGGCGTAGGTCGGATCGACCTTCCACGGCTTCGCGGGCTGTTGCTCGCCGGTGCCGAGCAGGTCCGGGGCGAGGATTGCGAACCCGGCGTCCAGCAAAAGCTTCGCGGCCGGCACGAGTTTGCCGTCGGCGAGGACCGACGCCTTGCCGTCCGGGTGTGCCCAAACGACAACCTTCTCGCCGGTGAACTTTGGCCCAATCACGCCGAGGCACGGCACTGCGTCTGCTTCATCCGTGCGGCCGATGATCGCGCGGTGCAGGACAAACCCGTCGTGCTTCGATTCGAGTGGCCCTTTGCGAACGACGACCTCGTTCGGCAGGTGGCTGTTGACCATCGCGCGGAGGGCGGCGCGGTGGGTTTGTTGATAGGCGATCCCCACCGCTAGGTCCTGCGCGTCGTGGACCGACTTCAGCCACGCCACGTCACGGCGGGTCATCTCTTTTCGCAATTCGGCGATCCCCTTCTCGTCCGCCGGCCGCGGGGGGTCGGCGTCGTAGACGCTCAACTCTTTCGGCGGCACCGGAACGAACGGCGGTTCCGCGATGACTTCGTCGCGGCCCATCAGGTGCTTCACGAACCACGAGTACATGAACTCGCGGGCGGGTTGGTTGTAGTTGTGGCCGTACTCCAGCCACGCCTTCGCCTGCACGTTCTCGGGCTTGCCGTAGAACTCGTAGACCCTCTTGATTTCCGGCAGACCGTACCCGTCCTTCAGGAAGTTCTTCGTCCAGTCGTTGGCGCACGACATCGCCATCGGCTTCGGGGCGAACATCGCGGCGACCTCGACGTTCGTCGTTCGCACCCGCAGGAGCGAACAGTTCTCGCAGGTGCAGCCGCCCTGCATCTCAGTCGAAACCATCACCGCCGGGAAAGCCGCCGCAGGGCGGTCGTCGATCGCGCAAAGCAGGAACGTCTGCGTGCCGCCGCCGGACGCCCCGGTGACGCCGACCCGCTTCGCGTCCACGTCCGGCAGACTTTCGAGGAAGTCGTAAGCCCGGATCATGTTCCACGTTTGCAGGCCCATCATGTTGTGCCCGCGGAGTTCCGCCTCGACGTCCGTAAAGCCGGTGCGGTGTGCCAGTTTCGTGCTGTCCGCGTAGCCGACCATGTCGAACGTAAAGGCGACGAAGCCGAGTTTCGCCAGCGTCGCGCACGGAGCCTGGAGCGGGTAGAGCGCACTTTCGCGCGTCCCTTCGGCCTTGTTCTTCAACTGGGCGGCCACCTCTTTCTCGGGTGCAGTGTAGAACCGCCCGTCGTTCCAGTGCCCGTGTGCGAACAGCACGGCCGGCCGCTTCGCCTCGCCCTTCGCAGTGGGCCGGTAGAGATTCCCGCTGACGTAATGGCCAGGCATGCTGGCGAAGAACACTTTCTCGATCGTGTAACCGTCCCGCTCGATCTTGCCGTGAATGACGGGCTTTAGCGGTAACTTCTCCGGCAGCGGCCAAAGGCCGGTCGCCACCAAGAGTTGTTCGCGGAGGCGTTTCTTGCGGTCCTCCCAATCGGCCAGCGTCTTCGGCACCTTGAAGGGAAAGTAATCGTTGAGCGTCTTCGGCGGCCCGAGGCGATAATCCGTTGGCTTGTCCGAATCGGTGAACACCTGCGTCGGATCGGCCGCCAGCGAGGTGCCAAGCGTGGCCAAGGGCGAAGCGGCCGCGGCCGCCAGCAAACTGCGGCGGGTGAGCATGATGTTTTCTCCGGGGGAGTCGAAGGGTTGTTACCGAGGGTACGCAGCCGATGTGTTCGGGTCAATGAGGGAACGCCCTTGCCGCGGCGGGAACGGGTTCGGATGATTCACCGTACACCGGGGCGAGTGGCGGAATGGCAGACGCCGGGGACTTAAAATCCCCTATCAGCAATGGTGTGCGGGTTCGAGTCCCGCCTCGCCCACTTGATGCAACGGAGTGCAGATCGATGAAAATGGGTGAATTCCCTTCTGTTTCTGCTCTTTTCTCCTCTTGGGGCCCGTCAGACGCTTCCCCGCCGGGAGTGTAAATGGGTGCAGCCGGCTGCTGATCGGTGCGAGTGTTTAGTGCAAGCGGCAGTGTAAGCGAACCGGGCAGCCGGTCGACGGCGCGGGCCAGATCCCCTTCCCGACGTGCATGTACCGGGCGGTCAGCACGGGCGTCGAGTGGCCGGCGAGCTCCTGAAGCGTCCGCAGGTCGATCCCCGAGCGGCCGCCGATGGTCAGGAAGCTGTGCCGCAGGGCGTGGAAGTCGGCGTGCAGCGGCGTACCGTCCCGGCCCTCGACGACGTAGGGTATCCCAGCCTCCTCCAAGTCCGCTTTGAGCATGTCGGCCGACCGCCCCGCCCACGAGCCCGGCCACAATCGCCCCCGCCGCGGCCGGGCTCGGAGGTACTCGGCGAGCAGCTCGGCCGCGTCCGGGGTGAGCGGCTGCACCTTCGCCTTGCGAGACTTGTTGGCGCGAGCGGAGAGGGTTACGGTTCGAGCCGCCAGGTCGATGCTGTCGGCGGTCAGGCTGGCGAGGGCGGCCGTCCGGAACCCGGTCGTGACGGCGAGTGCGTAGACGACGTGACGGTCGACCCCGTCCAGGCCGCGGAACGTGCGGTTGCTCCCCCGGGTCGCGGCGAAGATGGTCCGCAGCTCCTCCAGGTCGAGCTCTCGGCGGGCATGCCGGATGTCGACCTCCTCGCACACCAGTTCCAGCCCGTCGAGCGGGTTGAGTGCGATCCGCCGACCTTTCGCCAGCCACCGGAAGAATCCGCGGAGGGCCCGAAGGTAGTGGTTCTGGGTGGCCGGGCCGACGCCTTCGGCGGCGATCGCGGCGAGGGCCGTGACCGTCTCCCGCGGCAGCCGGCGGGCTCGGCTCTTGCCCGTGGCGGCCAGCCCGTGCCGCTTCACGGCGATTGACAGGGTGTGCGTCGTGATGCCGAGGACCTCAGCGGCTTCCGCCGGGGTGAACGCGGGCCAGTCCGGGACGGCGGCCGGCGTGCTGCCTTCACGCAACGCGGACAGCCACGCGGCGACCTTCGAAGAATCCACCTCACCCGGAAACGCGAACCGGCAGCCGACCAGGACGGAGCGGATTCGGTAGACCGTCTTTACGATGTGGCGGTCGGTGTCGCCCTTCGCCCGGAGGATGGCCTCGTAGTCGTCGAGGTGTTCGAGCAGCGGGCGGCGGGCGTGTTCGTCGGTGACGTCCACGAGGCCGCTCCGCCGCCGCTCGACCTTCTTCTCGATCTCGGCCAGCAGCTGGCGGGCGGCCTCCTTGTCGCGGGCCAGCGGCTTCCGCTGGGTCGTGCCGTCGGCGTCCACGTACTGCCCGTACCACTTGGCCGCCTGTTTCACCACCCGCGTCCCGTCCTCGCTGAGGGGCAGCGTCCGCACCTTGCCCCGGGACGCGAACCGGACGCACGGCCGGCCCTTCACCTTCACCCGCTCGGCGTTCTTCGGGATCGGGGCCGTGTACGTCGGGTGCAGGAGCGAACCCATGGAAAGACCTCGGGGGAACGGACAGGAATACCATCGGCGGGGGAAGTGCGGAAGGGCGAGCCGGGACGGGGCGGTCAGGACGGGCGGACAGCCTTGCAGGCGGCCCACGTGACACGATCGGGCGAGCCGGCCGCCAGCCACGCCCGGACCTCGGCGACGGACCACAGGACCTTGCCCCCGACCCGCACCGGCTCGGGGATGTATCCGGCCGCGTCCCAGGTGCGAATCGTTCGCTCCGAGACGCCGCTCAGCAGCTCGCCGAGCCGCTTCGCGTCGACCGCCAGCGAAGCCGCCGCGGGGGGCGATTCGAACCCTTCTGATTTCATGTTCCTTATTCCCTATCAGACGCTCAGGCGCTCAGACACCTTGGCGCTTTTACCGGGGGAATCGACGTTTTCCGCAGGCGCGTCGGAAGGTGTCTGACGCCCGTCCGCCGACGGGGCGGCGCGGAACCGCCGGACCGTCTGGCCGTTGGCCGCCGTCTCCTTCAGCCACTCGCCCAGGCCGCCATCGACCAGGCTCTGGAGGGCCGCCTCGGCGTGCGCCGCCGTCCGGTACTTCCGCGCGTTGTGCTTCTGCAGGTCGCGGGCGGTCATCGCCCCGCCGCGGCGGTGGACGAGGTCGACCAGGCACCGGCCGGCCCGCTCGTGCTCGGTCTCCTGCAGGGCCGCCTGGATGCGGAACAGCTCGTCCGCGAACCACTCGGCCAGTTCGATCCCGGCGTGCATGTCCAGGGCGTCGATCGGCTGCCCGTCGCCCCCGGCCGTGTGCCGGCACAGGTGCCGGAGGTGCGCGAACCGGACCGCGTAACTCTCCAACTTCAGGAGCGACGCCGCCTCCCCGTCCGTACCCGTGTGGGCCGCCTCCCGGTTGCGGTCGTAGTACGCGACGAACAGGGCCTTGGCGTCCGCGCTCAGGTGGTTGACGGCCGGCACCGGGCGGCCGCGGAGGGTGTCGAACCCGAACCCCCGCAGCTCGCGGAGGAGGCCGGCGAACGCTTCGACCATGTCGTCGGCCACGCCCACCTCGGTCCACCGCTGCAGGCGCTCGGGCGGGTACGCGAGGAGGATGCGGGCGAACAGGCCGGACCCGACGTTGTCCGGGGTCATCAGCGACTTCAGGATCGACGGTTGGATCCCGCCACAGACGCACACCAGCGAGTTGCGGACGCGGACCGTTCGCCGCGTGCCCGTCTTCCGGTCGGCCGTCAGCGCCCCGGAGTCGAACAGGCTCAGCCACCGCGGTCGATCGCTGTCGCCACCGCCGCCCGACTTGTACCGCGTGAACGACGTGAGCCACCCGGCCGCCTCGTCGCACCAGAGCCAGCACCCCCGCGGGTTGTCCGCGAGAATGCCGGCGAGCGACTCGACGGTCACGTCGCCGACGCGGAACCGCGCCTCCCGGGGCTCGGCCGGGCGGACCGCGTCCTCGCTCTCCCGCCGCTGCCGGCGGAAGCCTTCCAGGCGTCGCTCGTGGTCCCCACGGGCCGCGTCGTTCTCGGCCTCCAGGTCGTCTTCGAGGAGTTGCACGGCGTTGTTGACGATGATCTGGGGCGGCGACTTCCCGGACGCCGATCGTCCGATGGTGATCGCCCAGACGGCCGGGAAGATTCGCCAGCCGGCCTTCGGGCAGACGACGCGGGTCGTGCCGACGGCCGCGCCGAGCACGCTCAGGATCGGGAGGGCGGCGTACGACGGGTCGGTGTTCGTCGCCCGGGCGACCGTCTCGGCGAAGTTCTGCACCCGGTCGGGAAGGCAGTGGGTGGGGAACGGCCGGTACTCGGGCACGGTGACCGCAGGCGCCTGCACCCCGGGCTTCGTAACGGCGGTCGGGTTGGCCGGCGCCTCGGTGACGGTTCCGCCGTCCGTCAGCAACCGGCACAGTTCCTGGCCCGCGTCCGGCCACCGCACGCCCTTGGCGATCTTCGCTGTGAGCCAGTCGCGCACGTCTTTGAAAGGGCCGGGCGGAATCGCTACGACGATGGGCCGGGCCAAGTCATTTGCGAGTCGACCTGCAAGGGCTTCCGCCCCCGCCTTGCCCGGCCAAAGGCCGTCGGCCTTCTGATCGTTCTCGCCGACGACCACGATGGCGCGGTCGATCGGGAGGCCCCGCAGAAGTTCAGCGAGGAGATTCCCTCCGCCCGCGTTGTTCGGCCGGCCCACGCACGCCAGGCCCGCATACGTGCCGGCGAGCGCGTCGCTCATCCCCTCGACGACCAGCACCGGGCCCGACTTCTCCCGCCACCCCCGCGGCAGGACGAGCCCGCGGTGCCCGCCCTTCTGCATGTACTTCTTGCCGTTCGGAAACCGCCGGTGGATGCCGACCGTCGCCCCCTTCGCGTCCACTTCGGGAACCGTCCACGCCTCGCCGTCCCAGCCGATCGGGAGTGCGGCCAGCGCGGCGGCCGGCAACTTGAGGGCGTCGGCAAGGTTCCGCAGCTGTTGGGGCGTGGCGGCCGACGACAGCGGCACGGTGGCCGGCCGGTCACGGTCGTGCCCGCGGTCGTCCGCCCGACGGTAGTGGGTGAAGCCGTTGTCGTCGGGCTGGCCGACCCGACGCCACCCGTCGCGGGGCGTGCCGCGGCAGAAGTGGAGGCCGTCGGCCACCGCCGAACACCCCTTGCTGCCGCCGCCGCACACCGGGCACGGGTTCGCGGGGCTCGCGCGGAACGAGATTTCTGCCGCCATCAACTCACCTCCCGGGCCGGGTGCCGGTTCGCGGCCAGCCCCTCGACGGCGGCGCCCAGGCGGGCGACGATCGCTTCCAGTTCTTCCACCCGCGCCGCGAGGCCGAGGAGGTCGTGGCGAACGCCGTCGAGCGGCAGCATCAGGATCGAAGTCGTCGTGATCGGGCGACGTAGCGTCGCGTAGTGCAGGAGTGTCATGCCCAACTCTGCCAAGTACTCCAGCTCGGCTTCCAAGTGGGCGTCCGCCGCGGCGATCCGGGCGGCGTTGTGGGACCGTTCGGCATCGGCAAGATCTTTCTGCAACAAGGTGATCTGCCTCGTCGGCCATCGGTCCTGGGGCCGCAGCGGCGCATCCGCCGACGTCAGTGGTTCAGGTCGGGTCGCGATCATGGTCAGCAGCCTCCCTTCTTCAGGCGGTTCGTGGGGCGTTGATTCCGGCGGACGGCCTCCTCCCGTTCCGCTTCCTCGCCGAGGCGGAGGAAGCGATCGCCGCCGTCAAGGAAATCGAGCATCAAGGCGAGGAACCGCTTCCGCGCGTCGCCCCGGCGGGCGGCGAGTTTGCGGAACGCTTGCTTGATCTCGACGGTGAGCGGCGGCGGTTCGTCGGTGGCGGCAGCGACCGGTTCCGAAGGAGGTTGCACGACGCGATCAGGGTCGACATCGGCGACGTCTTCCGCTTCGGCGTCTTCTGCCGCGATCCGGTCGGCCAGTACCTCGACGCGCTCGACGATGCCGGGGAGGGCGTGCTCGGCGGAGGCGATGATCGCACGGGCCTGGAGCAACTCGTGCAGGACGCGGAACTCGATTTGTTCCTGGTACACGGCCGCGAACGCCATCGGCCGCGGCCCGGGCCGTTCGGGATCGACGGCCGCGATCAGTTCGCTAATCGCAGCAATCCGGTAGTACTCGTCCCAGTACACCGGGGCGGCACTTGACTTGGGAGCTGGAACGATCATAATGCTGGAACTCCTGACTGCCTCGGTAGGGCATTGAGGTGGTGGAACGCTGGTCGACTCGAAGCCGTGAGGGCGCCAACCCTCGCGGCTTCATCCGATTAACGGGCTTCGTGCCGTCCATGCGACGGGGCGAGTCGCAGGAGCATCCGCGGGTCTGCGGGCTTGTTCGGAACCGGGATCACGACGACGGTGCCGGCCACGATTGGTACGTAGTTACCCGTGCGGACGTGAGCCCGCAGAGAATCAGGGATCATGGGGTTCCTATCTACTTGTCGAACCGGATGAGTGATCGAGCGGCACTTAGCGGCCGTCGCCGACACGAGAGTGGGCTTTAATGTCTGCAGCAACAGGATCAAGAACCCGCCGATGAGTTTCGGCGAGACGCAGGAGGCGTCGCAGGAAAGTCAACTCGGCCGCACGATACCCGATCATCTGACGCACTGTGGCGGGGTCAGGAATGAGGGCAAGCGATTGCAGGTCTGGGCTTCGCTTGTCCGGTGATTCTGTCGTCATGAGTGATGCCCTTAAAGGTAGCACCACCTTTGTAGGCGACGAATCGAGATGCTGGTGGCACCTTCTCGGCACCTTGGAAGATGCCAGCACGGTGCCGAAAAAAGACTTCGTTTTACGGGTATGAACCATTCAGACGCCGCGAGCTGCGGCGAGGCACGCTCGTTACGAACCGCCGGTTGTCGTTGAGGACACCGCCGCATGAGATGTCCCACGCGGGTGTGGGGCAAGAAGCCACGCCTTCTCCCGAAGGCTTGGGGCCGTTCCTTCTTGGGGCCGGTCGATGATGGCTATGGGCCGCGAGCCCGTTTTTTTAACTGACCACCCCTACGGCTCACCCGCATGAGCCGCGAGCTCGAAGAGGTAGATGCCGCTCGGCCCAATCGCAATGGAGTCCCAGCACGACGACCGGACGGTTCGCGTGCGCATACCGCCGCCGTGCGTTCCGTGCCGCGAGGCCCCGCCCGTACGAGGGCCTCGCGGCACGGAACGCACGGGCCGAAGGGAGGTCGGGATGAGGTTCATCGGGTTGGACCTGCACAAGAAGATGCTCGTCGTGTGCGCCCTGGACGACCGGGGCCAAGTGCTGTTCCGCGAGACCGTCGAGTGCCGCCGCGAAGCCCTGGAGGCGTTCGCCCGTGTCAAACTCCAGGCGACCGACCGGCTGGCCGCTGAGGCGACCACCAACACGTGGGCGGTAGCCGACATCCTCCGGCCGTTCGTGGCCGCCGTCACCGTCGGAAACCCGCTCCAGATCAAGGCCATCGCCCAGGCCAAGGTGAAGACGGACAAGATCGACGCCGAGGTGCTGGCGCACCTGCTCCGGTGCGACTACCTGCCGACGGTCTGGACGCCGGACGCGGCCACCCAGAAGCTGCGGCAGCTCACCACCGTCCGCGGCGGGGTGATCGCCGACCGCACCCGCATCAAGAACCGCGTCCAGAGCCTGCTCGCGCAACTGCTCGTCGTCCCCCCGGTCAAGGTCGTGTTCTGCCGCAAGGGGGTGGCCTGGCTTCGGGCCGTCGCGCTGCCGGCCGAGGTGCGGTCGGCCGTGGACCTGTACCTGCGGCTGTACGACGCGGTGGACGCCGAGCTGAAGAAGATCGACGACCAGCTCATGGGGATGGCGTACGACGACGGCCGGGCCAAGCTGCTCATGACGTTGCCCGGCATCGCCCACGGCGTCGCCCTGTCGCTGCTCGCCGCCCTCGGCGACATCGGCCGGTTCCCGGACGGCGACCACGCGGCCAGTTACCTGGGGCTGACCCCGCGGCTACGGCAGTCGGCCGGCAAGCGGCACTACGGCGGCATCACCAAGGCCGGGTGCCCGCAGACCCGCGCCATGCTCGTGCAGGCCGTCCAGGCGGCGTCCGACCACCCCGGCCCGATCGGGGCGTTCTTTCGCCGGCTGCGGAAGAAGAAAAAGTACAACGTGGCGGTGATCGCCACGGCCCGCAAGCTGGTGACCATCGCGTACCTGATGCTCAAGCACAACGAGCCGTACCGATACGCCAAGCTGGATGTCGTGAAGAACAAGCTGACCGACTGCCGGCGGAAGGCCGGGTCGGCGAGCCGCTCGGAGCACGAATCGGACGGGAGCCGGCTGAACGACCTGTACCGGGAGCACGGGCTGCCGGCATGCCAGCCGCCGGCGGCGTGGTCGGCCGGCGAGCGGCGGGGCCACGCCGACCCGGCTGTGACGGCCTTCGCGGAGGAGGCCCACGGCCCGCCGGCGAAGAAGTCGCGATCGAAGCGGAGGGCATCAACCACGTCCGAGTAGCGACACGATCCTCCTCTTCCGCGAGGGTGCGGCCCGCCGGGTGGCGGGCCGCACGCGGTCGCCTTTTTTTATCACTTGGCCCGTGGCAGCAACCGACGTGACGTGGGCATCGGATGCCGGATGAAATCCCGCAATCCGGAGAGACTACGCTTGACAGGGTTCAGAGGTAGCCATCAAATGAAACTGGCATTTTCAACCACCACACATTTCCCACCAAAACTTTATAGTGGACCCCGAAACTGAGACCGCCAGGTAAGCTACTCTGGCGGCCCTCGGAGGTGGTCCTGATGACGGCGAAGCGGAAGACCCACACGGCGGCGTTCAAAGCCCAGGTCGCTCTGGCCGCGGTGAAGGGCGACAAGACGGTCAACGAGTTGGCCGCCCACTTCGGCGTCCACCCGACCCTCATCCACGGGTGGAAGAAGCAACTCCTGGCCGGGGCCGAGGCCGTGTTCGCCGCCGGAGCGAAGGCGGTCGCCCCCGGCGACGACCAGACACCCGCGCTGTACGAGCAGATCGGCCGGCTCAAGGTCGAGCTCGACTGGGTGAAAAAAAAAGCTGCGACGTTCGGTTGACGACCTGCGGCCGCTGATCGACCCCGGGCACGCCGACCTGAGCGTCCGTCGGCAGTGCCAACTGGTCGGGCTCGGCCGGGCCACGTACTACCGGGGGCCGGCCGAGGAGTCGGCCGACAACCTGGCCCTCATGCGGCGGATCGACGAGCAGTACACGGCCTGCCCGTTCTACGGCAGCCGGCGGATCGCCCGGTGGCTGGCCCGCAACGGCCACCCGGCGAACCGCAAGCGGGTCCAGCGGTTGCTCCGGGTCATGGGCCTGGAAGCCATCCACCCGAAGCCGAAGCTGTCGGCCGGGCGGGGCCACCCGGTGTACCCGTACCTCCTCCGCGGCGTGCCGATCGACCGCGTCGGGCAGGTGTGGAGTGCCGACATTACATACCTGCCGCTGCCCGGCGGGTTCATGTACTTGGCCGCCACCATCGACTGGTACAGCCGGTACGTGGTGGCCTGGCGGTTGTCGAACACGCTCGACGGGGCGTTCTGCCGGGACATGCTGGACGAGGCGTTGGCGGCCGGCACCCCGGAGGTGTTCAACACCGATCAAGGGGTGCAGTTCACGGCCGGGGCGTGGGTCGAGCGGGTGGAGGCGGCCGGGGCGCGGGTGAGCATGGACGGCCGGGGGCGGTGCCTGGACAACGTGTTCGTCGAGCGGCTGTGGCGGACGGTGAAGTACGAGGACGTGTTCCTGCGGGGATACGAGACGGTGACCGAGTTGGAGCGGGGGTTGAAGGCGTACTTCACCTTCTACAACGAGGCCCGCTTGCACCAGTCACTGGGGTACAAGACCCCGGCCGAGGTGTACCGGGCCGGACGGTCAAAAGAGCCGGCGAAGGAGTAGCTTAAATTCGTCGGTTTTTGGTCTCGCAAATGGGGTCCACTATATGTGGTCTCGCAGGCCAGTACTCGCATGGCCATTGCACCGGAGGCCATCCGAGGCCAATCGGGATAGGCCCCTTCACCAGCTCTCCGTAACCTACTCCGGCGTGTCTCAACTCGCTTCCCTCGTACCACTCAACGTGTGGTCTGTGACACCCGTCAGAGCAGAGCAGGACACGAAGCCGAAGTCCCGGGTGTAACTCTCTCTCTGTCTGGACATCGGTTCCCGGTGGATTGAACGGTGAAATGTCGGACATGATTTTGCACCAGTGAGGTGGGCGGGTCGACCGGCCCCGCTGGTGCAACGGGAAGCCGGTCGACCACGTTTCAAATTTCTCGACCGGCCGGTCGAGAAATTCCCTGAAACATCAAAACAGAACCTGCCTACGAATGCAAGTTTATCAATAGTGGAAATCGGTACAATTTTGCTTCCTGGATCCGGGGCCACTAACTGCACACGAGGTGCAAACGCTTGCACCCACCTTCGCGATGGGCAAGATGTCAAAGATCTGCGCCGACAGGGGCGTTCGGCCTGCAACCGCACTTGTACGCCTGCCCACCACGCCGCTACAATCAGCCCATCTTCCCACCCGCCGACGGTGCCCTGCATGTGTCGCCCCAAGCCGGCCGGTGCCGGTGTTCCGCCCGTGGACTTGCTCGCCCTCTGGCCGTGGGTCGAGAAGATCGCCCTGCGTGTGGCCGCCCGGTACCTACTCTGGGGCGAGGCCGCCCTCGACGACCTCATCTCTGCCGGCTACGTTCGCGCGTTGGAGAAGATCCCCCACTTCCGCCCGGACGACCCGAAGGCGGCCGCCGACCCGAACGGCGCATTCCGCGGGTGGGCCTACCGCGACGTGATGACCTATGTTCAGCGGGAGGCGGCCCGCCTGCGCGGCGGTGGGACCTTCCGCAGCCCACGACGGGAGCCCGGCCGCGATCCTGTCATCGCCAAGCCGATCAGCGACTTCGAGGGCGGCCGCCAGGGGGAGCGCGATGAGCCGTTCCGAGCCGAGGACGTGGCCGAAGAGTTCCGTGATCAGCTTGTCACCGAGCCTCTGCCGCGCACGCCGGAGGGCGACGACTGCTGGTGGGAAGGCATGTTGGAACCCCACCACCACCTTCAGAAGCCGTTCGACCTGAGCGAGTTCCACGATGAGTGATCGGGCGGCCGCCCGCCAACGCTGATGCATGTCACCCGCACGGCAATCGCACCGGCGCATCATTCCGACTGGCCCACACCGGCGATCGAGTAGCCAACTCGGTGCCCCGGGTTCGCCAACACGCCGGCCCGGACCATCGCCGCCAGCGCTCGCTTGACGGTGCTCTCGCCGTGCAACTGGTTCCGCGATTCGAGCCGGGCCAGGATCGCCGAGAGCACGAGCGGGCCGTCACTCGCCCGCAACACGCCGAGCAGATCCCGCGAGCATTCCGTCGCGCAAAAGGGTTCTGGCCGACCCTCCGCCGGTGCCCCCGTGACCGCCGTGACAACGCCCGGATGCGCTGTCGCCGCCAGCCGGAGGCGAAGGACGTTGCCGTTGGCCAGCACGAGCCGGACGGCCGCGACCGGCACGCCGGCGAACGTCGCCCCGGCGGCGGACACGGCCGACAGCTCGATCGGGGGCGGTCTCACGGCGTGCCCGCCCCCGTCGAGCCTTGTGCTTCAGGCGATACCGCCGGCGTCACCCGTCGGCCTTCGGGTCGCAGCAACCCCGCGAGGCCGCCAACCGCCGGCGGGCCCGCTCGATCCCACGCTTCGTCACCTCGGCCGGCCGGTCGAACTCCGCCGCAACAGCGGGGGCGCACGCCCTCACGCCGGCCCGGATCGCGGCCCCGACCTTCGCCAGGCCAGCGATGGTGCGCGTCAACTTCCGCGCCGCCGTTGCCGTCGGCCCGCCCTTCGCCGCCCAGAACCGGCAAACTTCGCACCCGCACAGTTTGACGTGGGTCGTCGTGAACTCCCGCGCGAGCGTTTCGACGTCGCGGGCCACCCGTTGCAGCTCGACGAGCCGTCGCCACTCCACGCTCTCGACGGCCCGATGCTCGTCCACACCGACGCCACCGCAGACGTTTGCGGTGGGGGCTGGTGAAAGGGTCTCGGTGATGGCGATACCATTCCCCGGTGGAACACCGCAGACGTCTGCGGTGGGGAGCGTCGGTCCGCCGGCCGGCCGATCGGAAGTGATCTCGAACATGGGAAGCAATCCTCGAAAGGGTTGGGGGATACGGCCGGCGCGACCGCGCCGGCCGAAGGACGTCGTTTACCGCGAGGGCAGGCCGCCGACCGGGTCGACGGCGACCGTCACCGTCACGCCGTGGGCACTGACCTCGACCCGCACCCCGTGCCCCGGCCGGTTGCCCCCGGCGGCGGTCGCGGCGACGGCCGCGAGGAACTCCACCGCCCTCGCCGAGAGGCTCGCGAGCAAGAGCGTGGCCACCGGGTCCGGCGGGCCGTCGGCCGTCACAGACCTTCTCCGATCACCCCGCCGGCCAACCGCTCGGCGATCGCGTCCGGCATCGCGTCGTCGTCGGCCTCGCCCGGGTCGGCCGGGAACCGCCCGACGTAGGGGATGCCGAGGGCTCGGGCGTACCGCCCCGCCTGGCCCGGGTCGGTGTGGACGGCGGCCCGGGACACCGCCAGCCGCTCCCGGGCCGCCGCGACCAAGTCCGGGGCCGTCGGCACGCCCTGGTTGAACGGGTCGGTCCACGGGGCGTACTGGATGATGTGCTCGTACTTGAACGCCCGGTGGTCGGGGGCGGCTTCCCGGACGGCCTCCAGGAACGCGGCAGACGTCTTGACCAGCTCCCGGGCCAACCGCAGCGCCCGCCGCGCGGCCCGGCCCCGGTCCCCGCTGCCGGTCGACCAGAAGGCACACAGGGAGCACGAGCAGAATCGCCGGTGCTCGCCGGCGAACTCGCCCACGATCGCGGCCACGTCCCGGACGGCCCGCTGGGCCTCGGCCATCCGCCGGCACTCGTCGCTCGCCGCCGCCCGCAGCTCCACCCCCACGACGGCCGCCGCCCCGAGCGGGCCGACGCCCCGGTACGGCCCCCAGTCGCCGCTCTCGCTCGCCACGGCCGCCAGGAAGTGGTCGACCCGGTCGGACAGCACGTCCCCCGTCCTGCCGTCGGCGAACGCGACGGGGATGGTGTCATCGGGGTGGTCGACGGGCGGGCAGTCGGACCCGTACCCCGTGCAGTACGTCCGCTTGACCGCCGTCACGGCGGTGCGGGCCCCGCACGCGGGATCGGCGCAGCACTGCTCGCCGTGCGGGATGAACCCGTTCGTCTCGACCAGCGTTCTCGTCTTCGTCTTCGTCGTCTTCATCGGGGAACCTCCTCAGGGATGGGAAACCGTGGCACGACTCGGGGCGCGTGCCGGCCCGGACACCGGGAACGCCCGGTGTGTGTCGGGGATCGTCGGGATGCGGTGAGGGTCGGCCGCCGGGTTACTCGCGGGGGCGGAGTTTCCCGTTGGCCGGCGGGAGCAACTCGCGGTGGCCCTTCCTCGCCGGCGGCAGGTTGAACCGGTACGGGGGTATGACGCGGAGCCGCGACTTCGGGCGGGTCGGCTTAGTCGGCTTGGTCGGCTCGGTCGGCACCGGGGGGAGGGGCGGGAGCGTGGCTCCCAGCGGGTAGTAGTCCGTCACGTCGCCCAGCGTCGTGTCGGCCCGGGCCGTGACACGCTGGCCGGACAGGTACTCCGGCGCGTGCGAGAGCTTGGCCGCCGACACGACGTGCAGGAACGTCACCCGCTCCAGGAGTTCGCCCTGAAGGTTCAGCCACAGGTGGTTGAGCCGGCCCTGCAGCGTCGCGACCTGGTGCGGGATCGACCGCCGCTGGCCGACGGGGTCCGTACGCCGCTGCTCCCGGGTCGGCGGCCGCAGGCGGATCTTCCGCGGGGTCTTCGGAACGCCCGGGGGCGGGTCGACCATGAGCAGCCGCCAGAGGTCCCACAGGTCCGAGTTGCCCGAGCGGATCGTCTCGTACAGGCGGAAGCACACCTCCGATGCTTCGTTCAAGAGCTTGTCGAGGCGGGCGATCAGGGCCATCTCGGGCGAGTGCGCGGCCCGCGCCTGGAGGGCGACCACGGCGGCGACGTGCCGGGCCTCGGCGTCCGACGCGGCCGGCCCCCAGCACTTGCACTTCACATCGACGGCACTCCCGTCGTGGAACGTCACTCGGGCGTACCCGTGGAAGAAGTCGAGGGATCGGATCACGGGAGGAACTCCTTGGGTGGGGTGGTCGGGCGGGCGGGTCAGGAGGCGGCGGGAGGGCGGGCGAGCGAGTAGCCGGCCCGGTGGCCGGGGTTCGTCAGGATGCCGGCGCGGACCATCGCGGCGAGGACTTTTCGGACGGTACTCTCGCCGTGCAGTTGCTCGCGGTTTTCAAGCCGCTGCCGGATGTCGGGGAGGACGAGCGGCCCCTCGGCGGCTTCCAGGATCGCGAGGACGTCCCGGCTGCACGGGTTCGGCCGAAACGTCGGTGGCGGCGACAGACCCGCGGCCGGAACGGGGCCGGCCAAATCAGCCGCCGCGAGTCGGACATGGACGACGGCCCCGCTGGCGAGCGTGACGCGGACCGACGCGACCGGCAACCCGCCGAGGGTCGCGCCGGCGTGCCAGAGGGCGGCGAGGTCGATCGGGGCGGAAGCGGTCATCGGCGACATCGGCGGCCGGTGGGTTCGGAGGGCGGGGCGGGATGATTACAGGACGCCGTCGGCGATCAGTTCCTTGACAGTGTCCAGGTGTTTGCATCGCTTGACGAAATGGAAGCCGTCGCAGGTGCAGCAGACCGGGCGGCCGGAGCGGTCGAGCGTCACGCCGTACACCTCGCCGTCGCTGAGCTTGCAGAACAGCACTTGGCCGCCTTCCACGGCGACGCCGTAGCTGACCGTGTCGCGTTTCGACTGCACGATCGTCAGCGTGCCGAGGCTGGGGCTGGTCGCGTCGGCGGACGGCAGTAAGGCCCACCGGCGGCCGGCCTTGTGGGTCTTCGAGGCGGGGAGTGAACCGGCGACGGGAAGGCACATGGTTGCCCCTCGGGACGTACCTCCGACGCGGCCGAGAGGAGGAGTTCCTTCGGCAAAGCCGTGTCTGAGGTTGCGGTTGATCGTTGTGTGGGTATACTAATCAGGAATCTGATACACGTCAATCAGAAATCTGATATTTCCAGGGCGTGCCATGTCGCTTGGTGAAGCTATTTCAGCACTCCGGAAGGACTTGGGTCTTAGTCAAAAAGACCTAGCTGCAAAGTGTGGAATCAGCCAACCAATGATTTCAGCTCTGGAATCGGGAAAGGAGACTGACTTGCGTGCCTCTACCCTCGTCGCCATCGCGGTTGCGTTAGGGGTGGACTGCAATCATTTCGCACAATTCCTGAAGTTGCCAAGTGATGAAGCGGTGTCACAACCGCTCCCGACTCCCAAGCGAGGCCGCCCCAAGAAGGCCGACGCCCCACCGCAGACGCCTGCACCCCCGGCGAGGAGGAAGAAGGGGTAACCCTGTCGGGCCCGATCGAGAAGCCCATGCGGGGTCGACCGAAGAAGTGAAGCTTCAGTTTCGCCTCCTCGATCTCGGTATCGAAACCTCTGCCGGAAGGTTGTTGACCGCCACCTTCTCACGTGGGATGATCCGTCCCACGTATGGCAACCAAAGCCGAACTAGAGTCCGAACGTCAACGATGTCACGCCATCGCCCTCCGAGCCATCGCGGCTGAGCGAGCCTTCGAGTACGGCCATGCCATCGGCATCGCGCTCGAAAGCCTCCCACACCTCGACGCAGCGATGCAGTTCGAGAAGCGATACCTGAAGATCGAGAATCCGCCCGTCCCGTCCGTCGAGGTCATCTTCCGCTGCGCCCCACCGTTGTTCCGGTACGACGCCCTCGACGTGGTGGACCAGTTTCTCGATCGACAAAAGAAGGTCGAGAAGAACGCGGCCGTTGACCTCCGTTCGGAGTTGGCCGCGACACGTTCGAGGATGGTGTTGGCGAATCGAATGTGGGCTGAGATAGAAAACGGGCAGTACGATGCCGAAGCCGATCGGCGGCACCCCGCGGCTGACGAGAACGAAATCCGAAACGCCTGGGATCGTCTCGGCTTGTTAGAGGCGGCCCACGCCGGAGGCCGTTCCGTTTGGCTGTTTCGGACCCGACTGGACGAGGACGTCCAGGCCCGGTGCTTCAATTGCGGTCGGCGGGTGCAGGGCAGGAAACTCAGGTTCTTGGAAGTGGGGAAGTGCCCGCGGTGCGAGACAGTGGCCCACTTCGCGATTCTTGACCGCCCCGTAAAAGAGCAACGCCCATGAGCACGATCCTGCTCGTTCTTTTCGGCTTCGCCCTCGGCATGGCGATTATTTTCTTCCCGATGATGGACCGGCAAAAGCGAATCGACGAGCGGGAGCGCAAGGCCGACCGGCGGGCGGAGGACCTGGACGCTGACGAGCGGCAATTGGACGGCGAAGAGCGACGCCTAAGGGAAGAGCGCGAGGCGTTCGCGGAAGAGGTCCGGCGAGACAGGGCTTCTCTCGCCGAGCAGGCCCGCGCCTTGCAGTTAGCCCAAGCCGACTTCCAACGCCGCTCGGTCTCCTACGACGAGCACGTCCGCGAGAATCAGATTTTGAAGGCCGACATCCGCAACACCGCAACGTCCGTCGCAAGGCAGAAGTTTGAACAACAGCAACTCCGAGACTCCCAGGCGCGCGTCGAGTCGTTAGCGAATCAAGTCGCGCACCGCTACCTTTCCGAAACGCAGACCTGGGTCAGCCGGTCTTTGACGGAGACGAACTACGTCACGAACAAGAAGCGGCTTCAAGACGCCATCACAAGGTGCCGGGCGATGGGCGTGATCGTGACCACGGCCCAAGAAGCCGAGTACATGGCAAGACTTCAGGCGGAATACGAGGACGCGGTCCGAGTCGCCTTTGAGAAGGAGGCCCAAGCCCAGGCCCGTCAGCGGTTCCGGGAAGACCAGCAGCGCGTCCGGGAGCAACAGCAAGCCGAGGCGGAGCGAGAAAAGGCCGAAGTCGAGAAGCGAGCGGTGGAAGCCCGCCTGGCGAAGGCGATGGAAGAGGCGTTGGGGAAGCAATCCGACGTGATGAAGCAGCAGCACGCGGACGATATCGCTCGAATTCAAAAGCAACTGGCCGAGGCTCAGCAGAAGCTCGACGAGCGGACCGAGAAAGCCATCTCGCTCGCCCAACTGACGAAGGTCGGGAACGTCTACGTCATCTCGAACATCGGATCGTTCGGCGAGGGCGTGTTTAAGATCGGCATGACGCGGCGGGCCGAGCCGATGGAGCGGGTCATCGAGTTGGGGGATGCGTCTGTGCCCTTCCCGTTCGACGTGCACATGATGATCCGCACCGATAACGCCCCGGATTTAGAACACAAACTCCACCAGCGCTTTCGGCGGTCTCAGGTCAACAAGGTCAACCCCCGGAAGGAGTTCTTCCGCCTGTCGCTCGACGACGTCGTGAAAGCGGTGCAGGAACTTCACGGCGAGGTCGTGTACACGGTCACCCCGGACGCCACCCAGTACCGGGAGAGTCTGTCGATTCGCCCTGAAGACCAAGAGGTGATTGAACGGGTCCACGAACGAGAGCGAAGGCGAATGCCGGCCACCGCGTTCGAGGAAGAATGACACCATGTAGTTTGCCGTCCGACATCGTGAGGACAAGGAATCGGCGACCTTACTCGCCCACATTCGTTTCCCGAAGGAAAAGAACCCAGTGATCGAACTTCTGCTCCTGTATCGCCTGTGCAAGCGCATCGGCCAAATCGCCCGCGAGAAGGGTCGCCGGGCCGTCGGCTACCAGTTCATGACCATCGCCTTCTGGTTCGGGGGCGAGTTACTCACCGCGTTCGTACTCGCGGCCCTCCTGTTCGTCCGGGGCGGCGAGGAAATGCTGCACGAATACGAACTCCTCGTGTACGTCGCGGCCCTGCTCGGGGCGGGCTTGGGGGCGTGGACGGCGTTCGAAATCGCCAAGCGGCTCCCGCATCTCGCTGACGCAGTCGAGGCGATCGACGAGGACGGGATCTCTCAGCGTTGAACGCAAGAGCGTGAACTTGTGTCCCGCGACTGATCGGACGGCCGACCGATGCGCACGAAAGTCTTTCGCACGTTGGCCGGGGTCGTTGCGGCTCTCTTCGCGCTCGTCTTCGTCGCCGGTGACGTCGGCCGGATGGGACGGGCCGAGGTTGCCCTGCTGGCCGTGATCGCCTGCCTGTTCGCACTGTACGCGGCCTTCTGACAGGGCGCGGCGGATCGGTGGCTCGGGATGTGGTTTGGCGTCCAGCACAAGCACGTCCACGTCGATGAATCCCGAGCCTGCGAGACGGAGCCGAAGCACTGACCTCGCCCCGAGAACCGTACACGCTTGCGTCCCCGGCGAAGGGGAAGAAGGGTTGAGGGGCCGGGCTACCGGCAAATCGGCGTGATCGACACACGAAGTCCAGCGCCGGGAATGAGTCGGGTAGCGGTTGAAACGGCTCACGGGATCCAACCGCCGACCTCGCCGTGGGGATTCTCGGCCTCACGCCCCTCCGCCCTTAGCTCTAATAGCATTTCCGACGACCACCCCCGTGAGACCCGTCATGCCCACCCGCCTCTCGGTCGCGCTACTCGAAGATCGCACCGTCCCGTCCGGCGTTGACGACGCACCGGTCCTCCCGGCCATCGACGGCGTGATGCAACTCCACCTCCAACAGATCGCGGCCATCGGCCGACAGCTCGGCAACCGCGAGACGGTGTTCGCCAAGGTCGGGGACAGCAACACCTTCTACCCGGAGTTCGTCACCGCCCTCGGGGCGGCCGGCTACGACCCCGCGGCCAACGGCCTCGCCGACCGGCCGGACCTCGTGGCGACGTGGGCCGCGTACCACGCCACGCCGGCCGACGGGCGGACCGATTCGTTCGCCCGGACGAGCGTCGCGTCCCTGGTCGGGTACAGCAGCGACAACCTCCGCCAGAACGTCGCGACCGAGATCGCCACCGTCCGCCCGGCCGTCGCCATCATCATGATCGGGACCAACGACATCGGGAACATCAACAGCATCCCCGTGTTCGAGGACAACCTCCGCCGCGTCATTGGCATCTGCGTCAACGCCGGCGTGATCCCCGTCGTCAGCACCGTCCCCGACCTGCTCCAGCACGCCGAGTGGGAAGCCCGCGTCCCGGCGTTCAACCAGGCCGTTCAAGACGTGACGACCGAGGCGGACGTGCCGGTGTGGAACTTCCACCGGCAAACGACCGCCTTGCCGAACGACGGCCTCCGCGGGGACGAGATTCACCTGAGCATCTCCCCCAACGGCAGCGGGCAACTCGGCGGGTCCGACCTCGCCTACGGGGCCAACCTCCGCAACCGGACGACCCTGGAAGTGTTGCAGAAGGTCCGGGGCATCGTCTTCGGCGGGGCCGCGCCCGACGGCGAGGTGACGCCGGTCGCGACGCCCTGGGTGCCCCTGCACGCCGGCGAGCACGTGCTCGCGGTCGGGTCGGGGCCGGGCCGCGGGCCGGAGGTCGCGGTGTACGACGCCGACACGCAACAGCTCCTGTCGCGGATCGTGCCCTACGAAGTCGGCTTCCGCGGCGGGGTGGCGACGGCCGTGGGGGACGTGACCGGCGACAGCGTCCCGGACATCGTCACCGGGCCGGGGGCCGGCGGCGGGCCGGTGGTGAACGTTTTTTCCGGGGCGGACGGGCGGTTGGTCCGGTCGTGGTTCGCCTACGAGGATTCGTTCCGGGGCGGCGTGATGCCGGCCGTCGGGGACGTGACCGGCGACGGCGTGGCCGACGTGGCGGTGGGCAGCGGGACCGGCGGAGGACCGCGGGTGCGGGTGTTCGACGGCCGGGACAATGCCGTCGTGGCGGACTTCTTCGCCTACGAGCCGACGTTCCGGGACGGCGTGAACGTGGCGATCGCAACCGGGTCGGGCGGGCCGCGCATCCTGACCGGACCCGGCGTGGGCGGGGCACCGCTGTTAGCCGCCTTCGACCCGCGCACCGGCGAGCGGGTGGCCGGCCAGTTCGCCTTCGACCCGTCACTCCGGGGCGGCCTGAGCGTGGCGGCCGGGGACGTAACCGGGGACGGCGTCGCCGACTGGGTGGTGGGCGGCGGGCCGGGCGGCGGGCCCGTCGTGCGGACGTTCGATCCGGCCGCGGGTGTGTGGCTCGGGGACTTCTTTGCGTTCGACCCGGCCTCACGGGCCGGAGTGCGGGTGGCGGTTGCCGGCGGCCGAATTGCGACCGGGCAATCGTCCCGCGAAGGGTCCGCGGTGCGGATCGGAGGGGACGACGTCACGCCGTTCGGGGCCTTCCGAGGCGGCGTGTACGTGGGCGGCGAGTGAGGCCGACTCCCCTGGTTCTGGAAGGGCCAGGCCCTGGGTCGGGTGGAGGCGGGGTGGGCACGCAGGCTCTCAGCGAAGAGGAGGAAAGTCGTGACGGATCGGGCGGCCCTGCTCGCGGCGATCACCGCGGCGCCGGAGGAGGACGACCTCCCCCGGCTCGTCTTCGCCGACTGGCTGGAAGAACACGGCGACCCCGAGTGGGCCTTCGCCGTCCGCGTCATGTGCGCCGCCCCCCACGAGTTCGACGCCGACGTGCAGGTCGAGCGGATGGACGTCGGCCGGCCGTCGAAGGACGTGGCCGTAGCTCTGGCTTGGCTGGAGACACACGCTCCGTACCACCTGAGTATGTTGCTCGGCGGCCGCCGGTGTGAACAGATGCCGGGCGAATGGCTGTGGCTGACCAGTTGCCCGGAACTCGGCCTGACGGTCGAGTGGCGGCGGGGGTTCATCGCGCGGGTCCGCGGGCCGCTTGAAGTCGCCCGCGGGCACCTGCCGGCCATGCTCGCCGCGCAGCCCGTCCGGCGGGCGGAGGCGACGGATCGCCGACCCCACGACCGGTTCCCGGACGTCGCCACCGCGATCACCAACCGCCGGTTCGCGTGGTATCAGAGGCGAATCGGCGGGCTCACCCCGCCCCTCGCCGTCCTGCCGGACTCGGTGTACGATCATCTCCCGGACGGCAAGGCCGCCTTCGCTAAGCCCGAATGGGCCGTCGACGCGCTGTCAGCCGCCCTCCTCGGCGAGGCCCGGGATGCGGTCGAGGGGTGAGGGGCAGGCGCGTGCGGCCTCCACGGCGGGATGCTCGCCGAGCAAGAGGACCCGCGGTTGCGCGACCACGACGATCGCTCAGCGGCGTTCATCGCGGTCGGCTTACCAGGAGCCGGGTTCGTGGCGGTCGCGGGCGGAAGGGGATTCGCCTGGCCGAGCGGGACAAAGTGACACTTCCGGGCCGAAGTGACCTCGCCCGTGATCGGGCTACTATTTCGCCTTCTCGAAGCCGGCCTTCACCAACTCTTCGTAACCTGGCTTCAGCGGTTGGGTCTCGTACCCGGCGGCCTTGAGCAGGTCGGCCGCCTTCAGGCACCGCACGCCAGACCCGCAGTGCACGTAGACGACCTTGTCCTTGGGCAGCAGTTCCTTGAGCTTCTCGGCCGGCACGCCCTTCTTGAGGTCCGACAGCGGCAGGTGCTTCGCGCCCTTCAGATGGCCATCGTTCCACTCGACTTCCTCGCGGACGTCGATCAGAACGGCCTTGTCCGTTTCGACGGCCTTCTTCACGTCGGCCGGCTTGTCCTTCGTGTGATCCGCGGGGAAGGCCGGCACGGTGACGACCAAGGCCCACGTGACGGTCAGGCACAACATTCGACTCACGGGTGGCCTCCACACTCACGGCTCACGGGCGACGACACCCCGTCATCGTATGCGAACCCGATGAGATTGCTCCAGCGGGTCGCCGGCCGCGAACACCCGGGGCAACGTCGTCGGGATCCGGAAAATGGTCGACGTTCGCCACTCGCTCACGTTGGCCGACCCCGGCATCACTTCACCACCTTCCACCCGATGCTGATCTGCCACTCTCCGCGAACAATTCGGGCGGCCCGGCGTCACTGGCGGCGAACTCTCACTCTCTGCTGGCCGAGCAACCGGTCAACCTCTGCCGGGTCATCCTGTCGCAGATCGAACTCGACATCGAAGCGACGTTCTGGAAAGACGAACCGACGGCCGACGTGCTGCCGATGCGACGGACGGTGTAGAGATCATTTCGGTGCGAACAACGGCGGGATGCCGTTGACCCACGGTGAACCAACAGCCCTTTCGCCCATCAAAAACTCGACCTCTTCTGGCAACAACCAGAGGCCGTGCGCGTCCATTTCAAAACGCCGCCCGTCAGCTATCCGCACTTCTTCGCAGAGTCGATCGGTAGAACGCCACTGCGACAGGTCGCTTCCCCTGTACGCCGCACTAGAAAATGCGGTCTGCTCGACCGGCGGGCTGTTACTTAACCGCAGTGATAAATAGCGTCGCCCGTTCGGTTGCTGGACGAAGTCGAGAACGTAAAGGGAATCCGCTACCGTCTGTCCCCTAAACATAACTCGCCCCCCCCCTTTGCTTGGCACTCCAACGCAGACGCTGGTAGTATGCTAGCATGGGCTTTCGTTACGTTACAGGGCGTTTCGTTCCATGTTATGACAGCAAAGCCGGCGTTTCGTTGCGTTCCGCGATTTGGCAGCAATGCCCCGCGTCTGCAAGCACCAACCCGGGTGTCACGTTGCTGAGTGGGAAGGCGGTCAGCAGGTTTCTGTGCAACGGCCGGCGCAATCCGTCCGCCCGACCGCGGCCGACTGCTTCATCCGAACCGCCCAGTCGAGCACGTCCAGGATGACGGCCGGGTCCACGGGCTTGACGAGGTGAAACCGGATGCCGGCCCCGCTCGACAGGTTCCGGCTCGTCCGCCCGTCCCGCCCCGTGACGGCGGCGATCACCGGCGGCCGGGCGGTGGCGTTCAACCGCCGGGCGACGGCCCACCCGTCCACGTCGGGCATCATCAAGTCGAGGATGGCCAGATCCGGCGGGGCCTCGGCGGCGAGGCGGAGGGCGTCCCGGCCGTTCCGGGCGACCCGGGGGCGGTGGCCGCGGAGGGCGATGATCTGGGCGAGGGAGTCGGCCGCGTCGGCGTGGTCGTCGGCGACGAGGACGGAGAGCGTGGTGTCAATGGCGTTCATCATGGGAGAGGGTCGCGGGAGAGCGGGAGGATGCTGCCCGGGGCGACTGGGGGTGATTGTACGGAACGGGAGGACAGCAATTCCTGTTCCGCGTCACCCCTTCCCGAGCACGCCGTCGACGACCCAGCACCCGCGCACGTGAACCCCATCGCCCCGGCAGTGGCCCAGAATCGCCGCGTTCTCACACCCGGCATCCTGTAGCGCATCCGCGAGGATCGGCAGGCGGTCGAACGCGCGGTCGGTGTAGATGGCTTCCGCGAGGCTGACGGCCGTGGGCGTGAGCCACGACGGAGAGAAGGTGACGGGGCGGAAGGGGTTGCCGAAGACACACCGCAGGAGGCCGACGAACCGGGCCGCGTCTTCTTCTTCCGACACGCCCTTGCGCAGCCCGGCCGCCGCGTCCGTGAACTCCCGGTTCAACCCGTTCTTCGGAAGGTCGGGGGCTAGGGCGAAGGAAACAGACCAGGTGAGCGGCCCTCCGTCCTCCATCGCCATGGTGGCGTACAGCTCCAGTTCCCGCACCCGCCGGCGGGGCGCCTTCCCCTCGGCGACCTCCTCGGCCACGTCCAGTGCGCCGTGGTACAGGTCCTTCTTCGTGAAGAGTGGCCGGCAGCAGGCGCAGGCGAACAGCCGCAACTTGCGGCCGGAACTCCTACCGTGGAGGAAGTCCAGCATCGCCCCCGGGTCGGTCGTTCTTCGCCACTCCGCTTCCGTCATCGCCCGCCCTCGGTGGTCCCGGCCATGATACCGGGCGTCGGTTCGTTCCCAAGGCCTTGATCTGTGCTCACCGGCCGGGTCTAATGTCGTGCCGGTGTTGTCGCACGGCGGTGCAGACGAAGACTCTGTCCGGCGGCGGAGGGCTTGGCGGTGGACCAGCGAGCGAGAGAACTCCACCAGCGGTCGAACGAGTTGGAGCGGGCCGAGTGCCGCTACGCCGACCTCGTCCCCCGCCTGGCCGAGTTCTTTGACAAGCTGGCCGACAGCGAGTTCGGGCACAAGATCGGTCGCGACGTCCTGGCACGGGTGGAGCAGGTGCTGGGCGAAGAGATTCGGCCCCAGCGTCGCGACACCTGGGACCAATACGTCGCCCTCTTCGGGTTCACCTGGAACGACGTCGTCCGGGTCGACAACGCGGGCGAGACGCCGGTCGAGATGGCCCCGTCGCACATGAACTTCGCCCCGTTTCACATCGAGCCGTTCGCCTGGCTGCACGGGTGGGCGCTCAAGGCCGACGGGCAGCCCGGCAAGAAGGTGTTGGTCGCCAAGTTGCGTCCGGGTGTCACGATCGTCCGGGTGCTTCGGCGGGGGCAAGGCACGCCGAAGCAGGCGTCACCAGTCCCGGCGGCGTCCTGACCCGTTGCTCGGCCCAACTGTTCCGACCACCGCCGGCCCGACGAAGGCCGCCATGATCCATCCCCCGCACCACCGCGGATCGTCGACTCCCCCACCGGGTGCCTATCACGCCTCCCCGCCGCGCGGTCACGATTCGCCCCGGCGTGGCTGGACCTTGGCCAACAGCTCCCGCACGACCTTCGTCGCGTCCTTGCTCGCCTTCTCGATCTCGGCCGCGAAATCCGTCGCCTCGCCCGGCGGGGCCGTCTCCAACAACAGCGTGGCGTACCCGCCGATGACCGTCAACAGGTTGTTCAAGTCGTGCCCGAGGGCGGCCAGAGAATTCGGGTCGGTGGCGTCCGCTGGCGGTGTCATGCCGATCCCCGTCCGGGGTGAAATCGTCGGGGCCGGAAGGTGAAGGGTTCGGCCCGGCGGTGATATTTGAGACCGGACGTACATCGTAACCAGACGCGCCCGCCGGGAGGAAGAAGAATCGATTCAGTTTGTGGGGATCGATTCCGTGAAGATTTGTGTCGCATGTCCCAGTGATTGTGGTATGAGTGAATCATTATTTTGGGCATTCAATTCGCTTTGGATTCGTGGCATGTCTGTTCCTTCCGTCGCCGCCGTGTACTTGATGGGCCGCCGCCTCGCCGAGCGATTGACCCAAGCCGCCGCGGACGGGCGATCGAGTACGGCCGCCGCGTGCGTGACGGGCCTGACCGAGGCCGCGACGGCGATCGCCGCGGACGTCGATCGGGTGTCGGCGGACGAGGTCCGGGCCGCGAACCGGTTACGGACCGAGTTGGCCGCCTTGGACGGGCAGGCCTGTTCGCCGCCCGGGGCGGACGTGGTCAAGGAAATGGTCGCCCGGTGGTTCGGGCCGCAAGGACTGCCGGCGGCGGACGTGGGCGAGTTCGATCGGCTCGTCGCGTCGCTCCGTGGCCCCGGTCCGCAGGCGTGACGGCCGAACGACAGTCATGACCCCCACCCTCACCACCCTCCGCGAAGCCGTCCTCCTGCACCCCGCCGACGACGTGGTCCGGGGCGTGTTCGCCGACGCCTGCCTAGAGTCCGGCGACGAGACGACGGTGGCCCACGGCGAACTGATCCTCCTCCAACTCGCGTGGGCCGACGAGGAACGGCCGTGCGAACTGATCCGCCGATGGCCGAGCATCTGGTCGCCGGGCGTTCCCTTGCTGACGGGCGGGCACCGCGCCGGCGAATGGTGGCGCGTCAACGACGGCGTCGCGGTCGCTATCACCCGCGGGTTCGTGTCGGCCGTACAACTCACCGACCCCACGGCGCGGATGTCCACCGCCCCGTGGAGCGAAACGACCGTCGCTGCGGTCGCCGACGCGCACGCCCGGGCCGTCGCCACCCTGTTCGCCGCCCACCCGCTGGAGCGGGTCGTCATCGACTTCGGCCGGGCGGCGGAGACGTGGGGGATCGAACAAGCCCGGCAAGAGGCCGGGGGCGTGCACTTCTGGTGGTGTCGCCGGCCGGCGGAAGAGTTGACGTTCTGTTGGACGCCGAGGGGGCGCGACGTGTTCAGCGATTCACTGAGGAAGGTTCTCCGCGACTTCCTCGTGGCCCTTGGGCAGCACGTCGTGCACGTCCAACGTCGCGAGCGTACCCCGTGACCTCACCTCCTCCGCTGATCGGCACGTACCTCCCGCCCCGTGTCCGCTTGGGCGACATCGTGTTCTGCCTCTACCGGGACGGGGACTGCAAAATCACGTCCTGGCACGATGGCCCGATCCCGTGGCCGCGGTGCAGTCGCGTCGGCGGCAAGGGCGGCGGGTGGGGTCTGCTGGTGAACGACACCTTGAAGGCGGCGGTGATGACGGAGTCGGCGGCGGCGGTCGGGTACTGGTTCGGCGTGCACCCGACGACCGTATGGCAGTGGCGGCGGGTGTTCGGCGTCGAGCACTACGGCACCGAGGGTTCCCGGCTGGCCCATTTAGCGGGGTCACAGGTCGGGGCGGATGCGATGAAGGCGAAGGAGTGGACGGACGAGGAACGGGACGCCAAGAGCGCGACGGCGAAGCGGATCGGCTTGCGACCGCCGGGGCGGTGGGCGGACGGCGGGTGGACGATCGAGGAACTCGCCCTGCTCGGGACGATGCCGGACAAGGAACTCGCGGCGAGGATCGGGCGGACGTGGTGTGCGGTGCGGGCGAAGCGTTCAGAGAAGAACGTGCCGGCGTGGGGGAAGTAAGGAGTCACAGGTGACATCGGGTCCCGGGGATGAAGCATTTTGCCCGGGGTGGGTTGCCGATTGTTCCAGCGCCTTGACCCGCGGCCGCGGATAGGGTCCAATATCGTGCCGGGGTTATCATGCGCCGGCGCACACGAATACACTGTTCGGCGGCGGCGGAGGACTTGCGGCGGTGCAGTGGCTCGACCCGTGGTGGGATGTTGCCGACCTCGGCCCCGACTTTGCCGCGACGTTCGAGCGGGTGCTGGCCCGCGAAGTCGCTGCCGGCCATCCGCTGCACGGCATTCCGGTCGCGGCCCTCGGCAAGCACGGCGGCTGCGACGATGTGCTGTTTCGGTTGCTCGACGGCTCCGGGCGGGTGGCGGTGGTCCACTTAACTTGGACGCAGTCGCCGCCCGAACGCCCGCCGTGGCCAGCCGCCGAGATGTTCGCCAACGTCGAGGCGTTCGAGGCGCAGCGGATGGCCCTTGACCACGCAGAGTTCGCGGGCTAGCTGCCCGGTCGCAACGGCACGCCGAACCCGGCCCGCTGAGTTGGTCCTAGGAGTTAGGTAGGTTACTGATGCGGGCCGGGCCGGTGAACTTGGCCACTCGGCAGGAGAGGGCGTGCGGATGGGGTTCGCAGTCTACTACCGCTCGACTCGGCCAGTTTCCTCGGTCGAGGGTGACGCCATCCGGCAGGCCGCTCGTGTCGCCGGCGAGGGGCGGACATGGCTCGGTTGCGAGCCGGTCCACTTCTTCCCTGGGGACGAGGACGGCCACCTGTTCGGCGGCAGCAAGCCGAACTTCCAGCCACACCCGGACGACGCGGCGGACGCGGCCCGCTCGGGGATGCCGGACGGCACCGCCCGTGACATGCTCGACGTGCTCTGCCGGCTCAGCCGTGACCACCGCGTTGAATGGGCGCTGAGCCACGACCACGATCCCCACATCGGGGGCATCCGGGACGGTGTGTGCGACGGTAGCGTGCTGGACCAGATCGAAGCGTTCGCCGATCTCGGGGACATCCTCGGCGAACTGGAGCTGGAGTAAAGGCGCGGTGAACCAAGCGATGGACCGGACCCGGAATCACTTTGACTCCTGGCTCGGTCAGTCCCGTGGCCAGAGCCACCTCACTTGCATCGGACTCATTCGCGTCCTAGCATTCCCGGCCACCGTGATTCGTCGCGGCGGAATGTCTCGGCCACTTCTGAGGGGGAGAGGGCGGGACAGCCAGGCTACTGGCGGACGGACGGGTTCCACACGTAGAACTGGTTGCCGGGCGGTGCCCACCCGCCCGGCATTTTCATGCGCATCGCGGGTTGTGACGTGAGTGAGGGTTGGCCACTGGCGCGGGCCAGCCCCCAAGTCGCAGCCCGCGCGCCCTCGGGAGAAGACCCGCCTGGCCCGTTCACGTTGTCTATCGCCCTGCCAAGGCGACCCGGCCGGCGCCACGTCTCACGACCTTTCGAGAGGTCAGGCACTCACTTCGCGTCAACGGCCCAAACGTTCGCGGTCCCGTTCGCGTGGCCGGACGCGAGGAACCGGCCGTCCGGGCTGAACGCCGCCGCCGTCACCTCGGGGTGGACCGGGAGCCGCCGAACCTCTGCCAGGGTGGCCGCGTCCCAGACGCACCTCGGCCCCGCGAGCCGGGATCCGTCCGGCGAGAACACCAGCCACGCGGGCGTCGGGTCCGTCGTCGCGACCCGGCGGACGACGCGCCCCGTTTCGGCCTCGACCACCACCAAACTGGGCGGCCGCTTCGCCCCGTCCGGCCGCGCGGCTCCGCCGACGACGATGGCCAGCGTTTTCCCGTCCGGGGACCCCGCAACGGCGCGGATCAACGACCACCGCTTCTCGACCGGCGTCTCCGGGCGGAGGGGAACGACGCCTTCCGGCATCTTCCAGACAAACCGCTGGCGGCCGGTCGTCAGGTCGTACCCGGTGCACTCCCCCTCGTCGAGCAAGGCGAACGTCTTGCCGTCGCCGAGGACGGCGTACCGGTGCTGCATCGGGTTCAACAGGTCCGTGCGAATCGGCACCGCCCGGCCGGTGGCCAGATCCCAACTCTCCACGGACTCGCGGCGGTTCTGATCCTCGATCACGGCGACCAACCGCGCCCCGCCCGGAACGGTGAGTAGCTTTTTCACCGGCCCGGTTACAGGCCAGGTGTTCTTCCGCTCCCCGGTCCATGCGTCCTGCAGGGTGGCGATCCACGCCTTCGGTTCGGCCGGGCTTTGCTCGGACGTGACCGCCCACCGGCCGTCGGCCGTGCCCGCGACGCCCCACGCCGCGTCCCGCCCGTCGGCCGGCGGACCCGGCCGGCCGCGGGGCTTGCCCGACGCGGCGTCCCAGTCCCCGGTCGAGGCGTCGGCCGCCAGCGTCCGGACCGCGCCGGCGACCGGGCCGTACCCGATTCCGACGACCCCGGCCGCGTGGGCCAGGGACCGCACCGATTCGGTTCCGGTCCGGGTGTCGTACAGAACAATGACGCCCGACTCCGTGCCCACGGCAAGGGTGCCCCCGTCCGGGCTGACGACCGCCTTGCTACCGGCCCGAGGGCCGGCCCACTGAGGGGTCGGCAAAACGACTCCCGGCTCCCTCCGGGTCACGACGCGGGCGGTGCCGTCCACGACGGCCGGCGAGACGGTGTACAGGACGCCGTCCGGGCCGAACGCGAGGGCGCCACCGGCGAAGCCGTCCGGCAGCGTTACCAGCCACGGCGCGGTCGGCCGTGTCATGTCCCAGATCGCCACCTTCGTACCGGACCCGACGAGGTAGACGGCGTCGGCCGCCGCCGCCCACCGGCCGTCCGGGGAGAACGACAGGGCCACCGCACCCGACTGCCCGGATCCGGTCAACGGAGGCGTTTCCCGTCCTGTGGCCACGTCCCAGAGTTGAACGGTCGGGCTCCTCGCCCGGACAATCGCCAGGTACTTACTGTCGGGCGTGAACCGTAACAGTGGGGCAATCCATTCGAACACCCGGTCGGACTTGACGACCGGGAGGTCGATCCGGTGCCGGAGGGATCGCGCCTTGAGGTCCCAGATGCGGGCTTCGGCGGCCCGCCCTTCGGCGAACAGCGTGCCGTCCGGGGAGAGCGTGAAGCGTCGGGGGTAGAGCGAGTCGTTCGGGTCCATCGGCAGGGCCAACGCCTCACGGTATTGGCCGGTGGCAAGAGTGTACTCGCGGGCCGAGAACCGCAACGGGTTGTAGTCGAGGTGCGGGGAAATGACCGTCGCCGCGTCCGGGGCCAATATCGTCTGGCCGAACGTGGGCGCGAAGTCGGTGACCGTCTGGGCGATCGGCTCTCCCGTTTTGACGTTCCACCGGCGGAGCTTGCCTCGGCCGTAGGACAAGAGTTGTGTGCCGTCCGCGGAGAACCGCAACTCGGACAAGTCGGCCGGGTGGCGAAGGTTCGCCGACCCGAGGCGGATCACAGGCTCGGCCGCGGGCATGGTCGCCAACGGAGCCCCCGGTGGGACCGCCGCCACGGGCGGCTCGGGGCGAGGACCCGGGGTCGCGGCAAGCCCGGCGGCCATTCCGATGGCGACCATGCCCGCCGCACACCACGAGGCAACGGCCCCCGTCAGCGACCCGAGCTCACTGCGGGCTAGCCCCTCCGCGCGGGCGTTCGCGGCCAGCGCCGAGACGGCCGGAATCGGATTGAAGCACGGTCCGGCCGTCCCGGTTCCGGGCCCGACGGCGACGGCCAGCAAGGCCAAATCGAGTGCGATCCCCCGGCGGCCCAGTCGCCGCCGCAGCCGGTCTCGCCCCGCCGTCAGGCGGCGGCGGAGTGTTCGAACGCTCCACCCGGCGGCGCGGGCGGCCTCGTCCTGGGTCATCCCCTCGAAGTAGCACAGAACGACCGACACTTGTTCGGCGGCCGGGAGGCGGGCGACCTCGTTGTCCACGATCCGCACGAGTTCCGCCCACTCGGCCGAGCGGACGCGGGCGGCGAGGCCGTCCGCCAAGGGTTCGGTGCGGTGGGCGTCCCGCCGGTGCCGGGCGGCAGCCTTTCGCGCCAGCCGGCGGGTGACGCCGAACAACCACCCGGCCAGTCGGTCCGGGTGGGCCAGCCGCCCGCCCTTCCGGGCCAGGACCAGGAACGCGGCCTGCGCCACGTCCTCGGCCAGGTGGGCGTCCCCGACGGCCCGGCGGGCGACGGCCCGGACCATCCGCCCGTGCCGGCGGGCGAGCTCGGCGAACGCCGCGTCGTCCCGGCCGGCGGCGAACCGGGCGAGGAGGTCCGCGTCCGGGGCGGGCGGGGCTGGAACAACGGCGAGGAGGCGGGTGATCGTGGCGGCGGTCGTCATGACTTCCCCCGGGCGTGAGAGCGGGCTCACCTGAGTACTGCCCACCGGGCTCCAAAAGCGGCCAGAAATTTGGCCGGGCTCCGGGATCGGCGTCGGATCGCCTCCGGTGTGCCGCGGCCGGCTCCCGTCCGAATGCCGTGCGGACACGCCCTTTCTATTCTCTTGGCCGAGCGTTAGCGCACGCGCCCTCACGTTCGGACCCGCGCGGGCGCCGGCCGCCGCAAAAAGAATTGACGCCAACTACAATTGTCGGTAACGTGATCCTACGGGTGTAGGCAGACGGCCAGGGCGCGGGCACGGGAGGGGCACGATGACCGAGCGAGAGGCGGACGGCTTGCCGGCGTTGTCGGAAGTCCAGATGCAGGTCATGCACGCCGTCTGGGCCGGGGGCGAGGTGACGGTGACGGACGTCTGGACCGCCGTGGCCGCCCGCCGGCCGGTCGCCCGGAACACGATCCTGACGCTCATGGACCGCCTTGCGGCCAAGGGGTGGCTCACCCGCCGGGCGGACGGGCCGGCGTTCCGCTACGCGGCGGCAGTCTCGCGGGCGGCGGCGCTCGGCGGGGCGGTGCGGCGGCTCGTCGATTCCGCGTTCGCCGG
The DNA here is from genome assembly GCF_008254045.1 of Limnoglobus roseus. Lineage (GTDB taxonomy): Bacteria > Planctomycetota > Planctomycetia > Gemmatales > Gemmataceae > Limnoglobus > Limnoglobus roseus. Next base: position 6,760,974 of record NZ_CP042425.1, read on the forward strand.
GTCGGCCGACGCGCTTGTAATGGCACTGATCGAAGGTCGTGGCGTGACCGATGACGAGGCCCGGCGGATCCGCCGGCTCATCAACGCCGCGCGCAAGGCAGAGGACAAGTCGTGACCGCACTCGCCCGTCTGTACCCCGGCGATTCGGCCCTCGTCGTGGCCGCGGCCGTCGCGCTCGCGGCGGCCTTCCTGGTGGCCACAGCGGCCACGGCGGAGCGGCTCTTCGCCCGCCACCGCCCCGCCCTGCGGCGCACGATCTGGGGGGCGACGCTCGTCGGCGTGGTTCTGGCACCGGCCGCCGCGGCCGTCCGGCCGCACTGGCCCTGGCGTGTCGAGGTGCTACCGGCGGCGTCGGTGGTACCGCCAACCCCGGCTGTCCAGCCCGCGGGCCCCGTCGCCTCCCTGGCGGGTTCCGCCCACGCGGTGGGACTGCCGCCCGTCACGCCTCCGCCCCTGGAGCCCCTGGAGCCACCGGCGGCCGATTCCTTTGAGCCGGGAGTCGAACCGGAGCAGCCCCCGGGGGTGAACGTGCACCATGTGCTCGGTATCGCGGCGGTCGTGGCCTGGGCCGCCGGCGTCGCGATGGGGGTGCTTCGCATACTCGTCGGGACCTGGAAGCTGCGCGGCTTGCGCCGCCGGTCCGCCCCGCTCGGCGGCGAGTGGGCGGAGACCGTGGCGGACGTCGGCCGGTCGCTCGGGGCGACCCGGACGCCGGACGTCCGCCTGTCGCCCGATGTCCGCGGCCCGGTGGCGGCGGGGGCCCTTTCGCCGATCGTCTACCTACCGAACACGTTGCCCGACTGTTGCGACGCCCGGCAGGTGCGGGACGTGCTACTCCACGAGTGCGCCCACGTCCTCCGCCGCGACCCGCTCGTGCGGCTCGTGCAGCGCCTCGCCGCCGCCGTTTACTGGCCGCACCCGGCCGTCCACGCCCTCAACCGCCGCCTCGACCAGGCGTGCGAAGACGCCTGCGACAACGCCGCCCTCGCCGGGACCGACCCGATCGACTACGCCGAGACGCTCCTGACGGTCGCCCGCCTCTGTTACCCCACCCCCCACACCCACGAGTACCTGACCATGATCCCGAAACGGACGAGCCTGGAAGCCCGCGTCGGGCGACTGCTCGGCGGGCCGCGCGATCCCGTCACCCGGACGCCGACCCGGCAGCGGGCCGCCGTCCTGGCCGTCTTGGCGGTCGCGATGCTGGCGATACCGGTCGTCGGGCGGCGCGCTGCGGAGGCCGCGCCGCCCGCCCCGGACGGCCCGCTTCCCGCGCAGCCCCGCCCGGGCGAATCGGTCGAGCCGTCCAAGCCCGGGGAGGTAACCGGCCGGGTGGTCGGCGACGCCGACGGCAAGCCGGTGGCCGCCGCGGACGTGCGGCTGCGGGCGGCGGACGACACCACCGTTCCGTACCAAACTCTCCGGGTCGCGTCGGGTGCCGACGGCCGGTACGTCTTTCGCGACGTCCGCCCCGGCACGTACCGCCTCTGGGCACTGGCCGGCGACACCGCGTCGCGGGACAAAATGGGCCGGGCCGAGGTCGTGACCGTCACGTCCGGTGGTCGGGCCGCCGCGCCGGACCTGCGCATGCGGACGGGCGTCGGCCTCCGGGTTCGGGTCACCTCAGCCGCCGACGGCCGACCACTGGCCGGCGCCCGCGTCCGCCTGACCTGGACGGACACCGAGCGCGACCACCTCACGGGGACCGGCGGCGACGCGCAGCTGCGGGCGCTGACCCGCGAGACCTGGACCGTCGAAGCGGGTGCGTCGCGCCACGGGGGGGCGACCCTGGCCGTGGACCTGTCCGACGGGCGGGACGCCGCGGTCGAACTGCGGTTGCCGCCCGGGTCCGGGATCGCGGGCGTCGTCCGCGGTCCGGACGGGACGCCGGTGCCCGGCGCCGGCCTGAGCGTCTTCCGGGCGACCCACGAGGGTGGCCAACTCGCCTACACCAAGAGCGACGCCGACGGCCGCTACCGCCTCGATTACCTGCCGCTCGGCGAACTGCAACTTTCCGTGAGCAAGCGGGGGTACGTGCGGGAGGACAAGCCTTTCCGCCTCACGGCGGCCGCCGCCGACCCGGTGTCGCTGGACGTGGCCGTCACCCCGCGGCCCCACGGCGGGTCGGCCCGGTTGACCGTTACGGACGCCGCGGGTAAGCCCGTACCCCGGGCGGAGGCCAAGAACTGGGGCCGGTCGTCCGACGACGTTCGCACCGCCACCGCCGGGGCGGAGGGCGTACTCGTACTCGACGACGTATTCGAGGGGCTGACCGGGCACGAGGCGGTGGTGCGGGCCAAGGGGTTCGCGTCGAAAGTGGTGCGATTCAAGCCCGGCCCGAAAGCAACCCCGGCCGACGTGACCGTACGCCTCGACCCCGGACACGCCGTCCGCGGTCGCGTCGTTGACCGGGCCGGCAAGCCGGTCAACGACGCCGTCGTCCGCTTCGGCCGCGGGGGCTTCCTCGGGGACGCCGGGGGTGAGGAACGCACGGACCAAGACGGCCGCTTCGCCTTCGACTCCCTCCCGGCCGACCCGACGTTCAGCGTCTCGGCCCGGGGGTACTCGGAACGAAACGGTCAAAAGCTCTCGCTCGACGGACGGGAGACGACCGTGGTCACCCTGGAACCCGAGGCGGCGGTCCGGGGCCGCGTCCTCGACGCCGGCACGGGCAAACCCGTCGCGGCCTTCACCGTCTCGCTCACCTTCTCCCCGGACCGTCGGAAGACGGACCCGACCGCTGGTATCCTCGCCCGCCTCACCGATCCGGGCCAGACGTTTGCCGCGGCGGACGGCCGGTTCGCCGTCGGCCCCCTGACGGCCGGGATGCCGTTCCAAGTGACCGTCACCGCCGGCGGCTACCGCCGCGGGGTGGTGCGGCGCGCGGAGGCCGGTCAGGGCGACGGGGACGAAGTCGAAATCCGCCTCAAACGAGAGGACCCGGCGGCGTTATTCGAGGTGGGCGGCAAGGTGCTCGACCACACGGGCCGCGGCGTCGGCGGGGCCGAGGTGCGGCTGATCGCTTCGGAGGGGAACCGCCCCCGCGCCGACGCCTTCCCGTTCAACTGGACGATGGTAGAAAGTGGCCAAGTCGCCCAGGTGGCGGAGGTCGTCCAATTCCAGCGAACGACGACCGGCCCCGGCGGGGAGTTTCGGTTCCGGGGCGTGCCGCCCGGGGTGGAGTTGGAGCTGGTCCACTGGGGCGCGGACGTCCCGCCGGGCCGCCTCCGGGGCTTAGAGAAGCGGGCGGCGGGGGAGCGGACCACCTTGGAGATCCGCACCCCGGCGGCCGCGACCGTGATAGGCACGGTCGATCGGACCGCGTACCCCGACGTCGGCAGCGTACAGCTGAGTGGGAACGACCGGTTCGTACCGCTGAAGTTGGCGGCCGACGGCAAGAGCTTCTCCGCCGGTGGGCTGGCGGCGGGCAAATACGAGGTGCAGGTGTACGGCCCGCCGCATCGCGTCGGCGACCGCGGTTCCTTCACGACCCCGCTCATCGCCCGGAAGTCCTTGACCCTGACCGCCGGGGAGGCCGTGAGGGCGGAGGTCGGCGAGGCCGATCGGCAGAAGTAAGCCGAGACATGGCGCTTGGCGAGCGAAACGGAATGGCCGAGAGGCAGGAACTCGGGGTCGAACGCAGTAAGAGGGGCGGACCACCCGATGATTCGTGCCCCTGGTCCGTCCCCTGCGATTCAACCATGATCGCACGAATTAAAAATTGAGTCTTGCGCGACCTGACCAACCCGCCGCCCCCGTTGCTCCCGCCGTCTGCACGGCTGGCCCGCGTACTCCTGCAGCGACTCGATGAACGCCTGGAGGTCGGCCGCTGTCACCCGGACGAACCGCGGCTTGGTCGACTCGTTCAGGCGGACGGCCCGGAGGCGGCCGGCGGCGATGTAGTTCTGGACCGCGGCTCCCGTCAGCCCGCCCAGCCGCGCCCCCGCCTCGGCGAGCGTGTACAGCCGCGGGCCGTCGGCCGGGGTCACAATCGGCAGTGGGGCCAGCGGTTCCGCGCTCGCGGCGGGCAAGGTCGGGGTTGCGCTCATACGTCACGTCCTGTTGAAAGATTCTGGAAGCCACCGCAAGCGTTTGCGGAGGGTGATCTCGCCCCGTGCCGGGCGACACCGCAAGCGATTGCGGTGGGAGTGCAGTCTCAGCACACGGCCGGTTGAGTGAACGCTTCCCCGGTCTGCCAGTGCCACCGGTTCACCTGAGAACCGCTCTGGCCGTCTTCGCCCGCGAACCCGATCCCCAGTTCGACCGCCGCGACTTCGGCTGGCGCGAGGTATTCGAGGTCGAGGCCGTCGTTCAGGCCGTTGAGCTTCAGGAGGAGGGTCGGGCGGCACGCGGCCACGCAGCACAGTTCCTGGATCCGCCCGGCCGTCTCGCCCAGGAACGCCGCCGCCGACACGCTTCGCGCGAGCGGCGTATCCCCCGCGGCAGCCGGAGCCGCAGGCGTGACCATGAACGGCACGCCGAACCCGTCGTCGGGGCTTAGGTGGAAGGCGAGTTGCGCGACGAACGCCGGGTGGAACCCATTGGCCGCGACGAAGGCGAGGATCTGCTCCACGCACTCGGCCGCGCGGCGGGTGAGTTGGTCCGGGGTCATGTCGGCTCCGAAAATGAAGGAGGGGTCGCGGGGTCCATCGAGTCCAGGGTGATCGCGTCGGTGTGCAGCCACTCGCGCTCCGTTCTGGACAGGCGAACAGATTGTCGCCCCCCTAGCGATCGGAGACACTGGAGTTACCCGGGAGGCTTGGCAATGGCACGACGAGACGACGATTCTGGCGAGTTTGACCGTCAGTTCCATTCGTCTCGCCGCGCGAGGAGGATGTCCGCGTGGGCGTGGTGCCTCATTGCCATCGGTGGCGTGCTGGTGGTTTCTGTTCTTACCGTTGGACTGCTTTCGGTGGGCCGTGCTTCGAAACTCGGTGACGGCATCGCGCAAGCGGTCGTCGGCCCGCGGCCCGAGGTCGAAGGGGTCAACTGGAATCTCATCGAACTTAGCAACCATTTGGCCTCCCGAGGGTTCCAGCCGATGATGTACGTGACCGAAGGGGAGCACCTGGAAGCCGTCTGGAGAGGCCCTGATGCGAAGTGGCCAGACTTCAGCAACATGAACCTTGCGCAGATGGAAGCCGCCAGAAAAAACTACAACGTACACGCGATAAAAAATGTCAAAGTCAGGATGTTCCGAGACGCCAAATCCGCCCACGATCGATCGGATGCATTCAATCTCTCCTTCTCGTGGGGGCGGTTCTTGTTCACGGCAGAAGACCCCACTTACCTGAACCAGTTGCAGGCCATCCTGAACCCCTGACTCCGCCCCAACCCCGGGGCCGTCACCCCCCTGGGGGGTTGGGGTTGTACGGCGGGATAGGGAGCCCACCGTTGGTCAAGCCGCCGTTGAACATTGAGGGCGGCGGCGGTGGGAGCGGGACGGTCGCCCCCGGCAGGGGCGGGTTTTGCGACCCCGTCGTCGGCTGCGGGGGCGTGTAGAACGGGTTCGCCGCGCCGCCCTCGGGGTAGTTCAACCACCCCGGCGACGTCCGGCCCAGCGCCAGCGACCGGCCGAACAGGTACTTCGCGTACGGCTTCAGGAACGGCGGGATGGGCGGCTTCACGAACACGTCCGACGGCACGCGGGCCTTGTAGTACGCGACGACGGCGTAGCCGTACTCGGCGGTCGACCCGTCCCCGCACAGGTCCGGCACGCCCATCGTGATTTTCGCGTCGATGTACTTGAGGTTGTCGTCGCCGACGAAGTCCGGCAGGTCCGGCTCACCGCCGACTTTCGACGCCGTCAGTTCCAGGGTCACGCCCAGGGACGGGTTCTTGGGCTGAGTGACGGGGTGCGGGTAAGGCCGGCCCGTCTTCGGGTCCAAGGGGCCGGCCCCTTCCATGACCATTAGCCCGGAGGCGTGCGCGTAGGTCACGCGGCAGATGAAGTGCGTGTACGCCCCCTGCTGATTGTCGGCGTACAGGGTCTCGACCCACCCGGTGGAGAGCTCCGCCACGACCCGCACCGTCGCCGCGGCCACGGCAGGCACTTCGCTCGGGGCCAGTTCTTTCTTGACCGCCATTTCCAAGCACGGGTCCTTGAGCGCGGCGGCCACGAGTGTCAGCCAGCCCGCAGCGGCCCGCGTCGGCGGGGCGACGACCCGGCCCGGGGTCGTCCCGTCGAGCGGCGAGCCGATCCACGCCCCGATGGGCGCCGCCGCGGTCGCGTTGGCGTTCGGCCCCGCCGGGCCGCGGCGGATGACTGCCCCGCGCGGGGCCAAGAAATCGGCGACCACGCCGGGCACGCCGTTCGCATCCAGGGCGACGGCAGCGCCTTGAATGATCCCCTGCGCGCCCTGAAGGATCGGCCGGGCGGCTTGCTGAATCGCCGGGTCCACGATGCCGAGGGCTTGCCCAACAACGTCCAAGAACCCGGCGGCCGCTTGACCCACCTCGCGGCCGGCCCCGAACCCGGCGTTGGCGGCCGGGGCGACGGGGGCGGCCCCGTTCGGACCAAGGGGGTTCCCGGCTTTGCCTTGCGGCCGCGGCATCTTGGCGGGTGCTTGTATCGCGTAACTGATGTCGAGCGTGACAGCATTCCGGTCATCGTCGAGGCTGTCGCGGAACCCGCCACCGATGATCCACGCGGCAGGATCGCCGAACGGCCGCAAGCCCTGCGATAGCGCCCGGCCGACGCCGATCCGGATGCAAGCGTCCGCGAGGTAGGCCGGGTGGGTGCCCGGCGGCCCCTGGAGGGTAATGGACAGAACGCCACGGCGAACAACGCCCGGTTCTTGAGAGTTGTCTAACTGGTAGCCGGTCATCTTCGTGGCCGGCGTCGGCGGCGGCTTCACGAGCTGCCGGTCGGTGAAGCTGTAGTTCAACTTCAACCCGTCCTTGGTCACGTCGTAGTGCGCCTCGCGACGGAACCCGGGCGGGGCCGGCGGCGTGACTAGCCCGCGGAACAAGTCCGGGTGGATCCCCGCGGACGGGTCGACGACGAGCGTGCCCCGGCGGGTGATCGTGCTCCGCCAGTCGTCCGGGTTGATGTCGTGCGACTCGGCCCACCGGTTACTGAGGATGCCGTTGTAGGCCGGCCGGGTCTTCGTCCGGTCCTCCGCCGCCCGGCGCGGGACCGCCCCTTGGCTCGCCTGGAATACGAGGTCGGCGGACGCGGCCGGGTTCCAAGGCAGGTTCACGTACGCCCCCGCCCCGGACTTGCCCGACCCGCCGGCCTGGGAGTTGATCAGCGACTCGTACGGCGTTGCCCCGGCGGGGGCGCGGCCGGCCGGCTTCACCTTGTAGTCCGGCAACGGCTTCCCGTCCGGGCACTCGCCCTGCCGGACCTCGACGCCCCACGTGATGAGCCAGCTCGCCTCGGTGAAGTCCCGAACGGATACGCCGAACGGGATCGGCCCATTCGCACTGTCCCGGCCGTCGGGCAAGTCGATCAGGACGGTTTCACCCCGGGCGTACCGCAGCGACCGACGGGGGGCCGTCAGCATGTGCGTGATCCGCAGGGCGGCCTCGGGGACCGTCTCCCCGCTCTTTACCGGCATCACCTTTTGCGACAGCACCGAGTTGAACCGTAGTTTGGTCGTGAGGTAGAGTTGGTCGGACCCGGACTCTTCGAACTCCGGCGACTGGTCGCACTCGACCGTCTTCACGTAGCCCAGGCTGATCCCGTTGTACGTGATCGTCCCGAGGTCTTCTTCCGTCGGCATGGCAAACTCCGCGGTGTAGGTAAGTAACCGATCAGCCCCGTGCGTTCTGTGCGGCGGCGAGGTTGGCGGCGGCCTGTTGCCGCCGCCGCTCGTCCTCGCGGTTCAGCTGGTTCGCGCGGTCCACGAGTTGGTTCCCGAAGATCGGTGGCAACTCCCCCTTCCGCTTGAACTCGAAGCCGATCTCTTCCAGGATCGGCTTCAACTCGTCCCAGACGGGCTTGAGGACGCCGTCGATGAGGTCGATCTTGAACTCGTTGATGACTTCCGCGATCTGGTTCTGGGCGTTGACCAGGTCGGCTTGCAAGGGCCGCAGAGCCGCTTCGAGTTGCGACTGTTGGTTGACGAGGCGTTGGGTGGTGTCGGCCGTCTCCCCGGCCGTCTGCATGTCGCGGCGCATCCGGTCGACGTCGAGCTTCGCGATGATCGCCTGCATCTGCGGCGACACGGCCGCCAGTTTCCGCGCCGAGTCTTCCGCCGCCTTCGTCCACTCCTCCGCTTTGTCGCTCGCCGCCTTCGCCGCCGCCGCGAGCGCCCCGACCGCGGACACCGCTCCGCCCGCCGCGGACGCGACCCCGCCCAACGCCCCGGCCGCCGCCCCCATCGCGCCGCGGGCCACCCCGCCCGCGGCGCCGGCGGCCATCTTGACGCCCTTCGCGCCCTTCCCACCGAAGCCGGGGAAGCGACCCCACCCGCCGAACCCGCCTTGCACCCCGCCGCCCACGAATCCGACCCGGTTGACCTTTGCGCCGAACCGGCCCCCTTTGACCGTCCGCCGGACGAACGGGTTCTTGCCGAACACTTCCAAGCCTTTCGCCGCCGCCCCGCGGCTGGACCAGAAGCCGACGGCCCACGGGTTCCGGACCGATCTGTGGACCTCTCGGCGGGTGACCGAATTGATCCGCCGGAAGCTCGGCGTGGCCTTCCACCCGGACTACCTGCGGGCGTGGATGCGGGGCCGCGGGTACAGCCCACAGAAGCCCCGCCGGCGGGCGAAGCAGAAGGACCAGCCGGCCATCGACGGGTGGGTGAAGAACGACTGGCCGCGGGTCGAAAAAAAGCCGCGGCGGCCAAGGCCCACCTCGTCCCGATCGACGAAACGGGGCTGTTCCCCAACCCGCTGGTGAAGCGGTCGTGGGCCAAGGTCGGGAAGACGCCGGTGCTGGCCGCCGACGGCGGCCACCGGGACAAGGTGTCAGCCATCGGGGCGGTGACGGTGTCCCCGACCGGCCGGCGGCTGGGGTTCTACTTCGCGACCGAGCCGGGCGGGTTCTTCACCGCCGACAAGGTCGTCGCCTTCCTCCGCGACGTGCTGCGGCACCTGCGGGGGAACGTGGTCGTCGTGTGGGACCGGGGGAGCAACCACCGCGGGCCGGCCATCCGCAACTTCCTCGCCCGGAACCGGCGACTGCGGTTGGAGATGTTGCCGCCGTGGGCTCCGGAGCTGAACCCGGTGGAGGCCGTGTGGTCGTGGCTGAAGTACGGCGAGTTGGCCAACTTCGTGCCGGACGACACCGCGCACCTCGACGACGAGGTCGTCGATCGCCTGATCGAGTTGAAGTTCGATCCCCGGCTACTGCGGGCACTGTGGGAGCGATCGATACTGCCGTTCCCAGGGATCAATCAATAGCCTTCGTTAGCTCCGAATCAGTAGAGCAGGACGAAGACGTCTGAATCGTCAATCCAGCGGTGGATGATCTTCAATTGCGCCTCGCCGCCGGCGGCAAACAGTTCCATCCCGGCCGGGATGTGTCCCGCTTCAAGTATGGCCTCAACGGCCGCTTGGCGCTCCTTCCGCATGTCGACGTAGGTTGACGAGATGAACACCTGAAGTTTCTTACGCTTCTTCATGGACTGGCTCAGGGAGGATGAGGGAGGTTAATCGCCCGCTGCCATCATCTCATCTGAACAAGTTTCCATCAAGGCAATTCCCCTCTCGGGGACGATTGCGCGTTAGAGGGTTTGGCTTCGGACCATTACCGACTTCGGACGAGACCGATTGCCATTCTTCGCTAACCCGCAAACTTTGCCATGCCGAGGTTGTAAATCCGTTGATCTGGGGGATTGATTCAAGTCCTACGGCTTATGATGTCGCAGGCTACGGCTTCGAACGAACCGCAACAGGAGGTTTACACCATGCGTCTCCCGCTCCTCGCCTTCGCGCTGGCCGCGCTCGCAACCGCCGGCTGTCATCACCACCGGAGCCACAAGCGCAGCATCGTGGTCGAGTACGTTCCGGCCCCGGCGCAACTGCCCCCCGCGTACTACACGCCCCCGCCGTGCCGGTGAGTGCGCCCGGAGGGAAGGGGCGCAACGTGACGGGCAGACGGCGAACAGTTCCTCGGCGATCGTCCCCGACAACTTCGTGCGCCGTCGCGGGCTGACGCACTTCACACCCGCCCCCAACCCCGCGGAGCCGCCGGAATGGAACTATGCGAAGTGGCCGAGTTATGCGGCGTGCCCCCGGGAGTGGTCAACCGGTGGATCAGATTCGGCATTCGCCTGGACGGGTACTGCCTGCGGCTCGCCGCCACCACCGTTGAAGACCGCGTCCGCGTCACGTCGGAAGCGCTCGACACATTCCGGAAGCAGTGCGCTCGGGCGAAAATCGGCAAGCCGCTCGACGTGCCCGCGGGGGATATGACGCCCGGTCAACGACGTGAGCAACGGGTTCGTGAACACGTTGCCGCGATGCTTCGCAACTACCAAAGGCCGGGCGTGAAGGCCGAGAGAGCGAAGATACGGGCTCAGGGGGCCAAGAAGCAAAACGCGCCCGGACCGATGTGACGCAGGAGGTCACCAAGGCGGGGATCGCACGAACCCCCATCGGCGGCATGTCCCTCGGCGAGGTGGCGGCCTACATGGGTGTGACGTCGGCGACCGTCCGCAACTGGATTCACGGCATCCGGTGCGGCGGCCAAGTCGTGAAACTCGCCGCCTTTGCCGTCGGCTCGCGCGACCGTGTGACCGAGGAGGCGTTGGCTCAATTTCAGCAGGAGTGCTTCGAGACGCGACACGGGGAGCCGCCGCAGAAGTTTGAGTCGGGGAAGCAACGGGGCGAACGGCTCGACTATTGGGAACGACTGGCCCGCAGGTTCTGCGGCGACTGACGGAGGAATCGGACCATGCCATACCCACCGCGAATGCTCACTCACGACGGACAGACTCGGACCTTAGAGCCTGTTATGAACTCAAGGGCTGATGTCGGCATAGTTTGGCGGGATGAGTGAGCAGCGGAAGGCATACCCGACGGACGTATCGGACGACGAGTGGGCGTTCGTCGCCCCGTACCTGGCCCTCCTGCCGGCCGACGCCGGGCCGCGGGTGCACGACCTGCGAGACGTGTTCGACGCCCTGCGGTACATCGTGAAGACGGGCGGCCGGTGGCGGCTCATGCCGCACGACGTCCCGCCGTGGCCGGCCGTCTACCAACAGGCCCGGCGGTGGGTGGCGGCCAAGGTGTTCGAGCACATGGCCGACGCCCTGCGGATGGTCGTGCGGGTGGCGGTCGGCAAGGCGGCCCACCCGTCGGCCGCGGTCCTCGACGGGCGGGCGCGGCAATCCACCCGGGAGAGCGGGTCGCGGGCCGCGGCCGACGGGTACGAGCGGAAGAACGGGTCGAAGGTGCATATCGCCGTGGACACGCTCGGGAATCTGCTGGCGTTGGAGGTGACGGCGGCGAGCGAGCAGGAGCGGGCACAGGTGTTCGAACTGGCCGCCGACGTGCAAGAGGCGACCGGGCAGAGCGTGCGGGTGGCGTTCGCGGACCAAGGGTACACCGGCGGCCGACGTGGGCAACCACGGCATCGCGTTGGTGGTCGTCAAGCCGGCGGAGGCCAAGCCGGCGGAGGCCAAGAAGGGGTTCGTGCTGCGGCCCAGCCGGTGGGTGGTGGAGCGGACGTTCGCCTGGCTCGGCCGGTTCCGGCGGCTGGCTCGGGACTACGAGCGGCTGACCGAGACGCGGGCCGGCTGGCACGGGGTGGCGGCCGGCGTCTTACTCCTCCAGCGACTCACCGACCTGGTCAGCGAAAGTTCATAACAGGCCCTAGAGGACATCATGCTCCGGCTGTCCCGGATCGTCTTCCAGAACACCGACGAGACGTGGGCGGCGCGCATTCTGCGGGGCCTGCACGCCTCTTCCGGAGGCGGCCATTCGACCGGGGCGGCATGTAGCCGTTCCCAGATTCATTACGCGATGATGCACCACCCGAACCGGCCAGCAACGACTACCGGTACCTGGCCGAGCAATCCGGCCCATGCCGTTCCTTCTGGGGCAAGTCTTCTCGCAACGCTGGACGAAGACGGGTGGACGCCCACCGCATAGAAATTCCGCCGGACGAGGCGAAAGGCAAGCGGCGTTCGCAGGTGATCTACCTGAGCGAGAACGCGGCAGCGATCGTGGCACGCCTCATGGCGATCCACCCGACCGGGAAGTTGTTCCTGAACACAGACGGGTAGCCGTGAAAGGCCCAAGCCACCGTCTGCCGGTTTCAGCGGCTGCTCGTGAAGATGACGGGGGTGGAAGTGTCCATCCCTCCCCTGCCCCGCTCCGACCGCCGCCGTTACAAGAAGGGGCTGTCCTAGAAGATTTGCTCTTCTAGGGTGCCTTGATGGGTGTCAAGTTCTCGAAGCTGACGCCCACCCAGGCGGGCGAGTTGCTCAAGCTGTTCGTCGCCGGCTCGACCGCCCGCACGGCCGCCGACCTGGCCGGCGTTCACCGGAACACGGCCGCCCTATTCTTCTCGAAGGTGCGGGCGGTGATCGCCGCTCACCAGGAGCGGGCGATGGCTCAGGCGTTCGACGGGCCGGTCGAGATCGACGAGTCGTACTTCGGCGGCCGCCGCGAGGGGAAACGGGGACGCGGGGCGGCGGGGAAGGTCGCGGTGTTCGGGATTCTCAAGCGGGGCGGCAAGGTGTACGCCCAAATGATCGCCGACGGCGGGCCGGCGACACTCGTCCCGATCATCCGCCGGAAGGTGGCCCCGGCGAGTGTCGTGTACTCCGACTCGTGGTCCGGGTACGACACCCTGTCGGTCGAGGGGTATGAGCACGAGCGGATCAACCACGACGAGGAACGGGTGTCGGCCGATGGCGGGCGGCACATCAACGGGATCGAGAACTTTTGGAGTCAGGCCAAGCGACACCTGCGGCGGTTCAACGGGGTGCCGAAAGCGTCGTTCCCGCTGTTCCTCCAAGAGTGCGTGTGGCGGTTCAATGCCGGAACACCGCGGGAGCAGCTCGAATCCCTGCGGAAACTCCTCCGTCGTAAAATGATTACCTAGGACAGCCCCTACAAGAATTCGGTCGACCTTGCGGCTGCCCGCGAGCGGCACCTCGGGTTGCGGACCCAGTGCCGGAAGGACTGGGCGGCAGAAGCCCGGAAGGCGGAGGAGCGGTAAGCGAATCTGGGTTCATTTCGACGGCTACCACCAATACCCGAATGTCCGAGTTATTGACTTTCCCGACCGGCCGTGCGACTGGGGGATGCCGGGGATCACGATGAACGGGACGGCGATCGTCAAATCAAGTTCGACGGCGAGCGACAGGAGCGTGTTGAACACGTCCTCATCGTCATCATGGAACCCGCCGAACTCGCGACAGCCATCGCATCTACCGGTTGGCAACGGCCGCCACCTTGCCCGACTAGCCGCGGGCCTTCAGGTCGCCCGACCGCTTCTTCCACCGAGCGTCGGCGCGGATCAGGCGGTGGGTCGCCTCGGCTCGCGCGACCCGCAGGTTGGGGTTGGCTGTTGCGAGTGACGGGTCGGCGGTTCCGGCCCCACTTGCCCACTCCCTTCGATCTCGGACAATCAACCTACCGCCCGATCCCAGAGGAACTGCACCATGCGTGAAGACATGCTCAGGGCGACGATCACCCGCCGCGAGTTCGCGGTCACGACCCTGGCCGCCGGGTTCGCCCTCTCGACCCAACCCGTCGCCGCCGAGACGATCACCACGGACGCCACCGGCCTCACCGCCGGCGAGGTGAAGATCCCCGTCAAGGACGGCACCGTTCCGGCGTACCGCGCGGCACCCGACAAGGGCGGGCCGTTCCCCGTCGTGCTCGTCGTGCAGGAGATCTTCGGCGTCCACGAGCACATCAAGGACGTCTGCCGCCGCCTGGCCAAGCTCGGCTACCTCGCCATCGCCCCCGAGATGTACGCCCGCCAGGGCGACGTGTCGAAGCTGGCGATGGCGGACGTCATGAAGGTCGTCGCGAAGGTCCCCGACGCGCAGGTCATGAGCGACCTCGACGCGACGGTCGAGTGGGCGAAGAAGACCGGCAACGGGGACACGGCGAAACTCGGCATCACCGGGTTCTGCTGGGGCGGGCGGGTCGTATGGCTGTACGCCGCCCACAACAAGGACCTCAAGGCGGGGGTCGCGTGGTACGGGCGGCTGTCCGGGGCCGGGAAGGCGACCGACCTGCAACCCAAGTACCCGATCGACCTGGCAGGCGAGGTCAAGGCCCCGGTGCTCGGCCTGTACGGGGAGAAGGACACCGGCATCCCGGTCAAGGACGTCGAGGCGATGAAGGCGGCCCTGAAGAAGGCGGACAAGCCGAGCGAGTTCGTCGTCTACCCGGACGCCCCGCACGCATTCTTCGCCGACTACCGACCGAGTTTCAAGAAGGACGCCGCCGAGGACGGGTGGAAGCGGCTTCAGGCGTGGTTCAAGAAGAACGGCGTTGCCTGACCCGTGCCGTCACTGAACGTGGGCCGCGAGCGATGACGCTTCGCGGCCCGCGACACTTCCGCCCTGCGTCACTCCCAATTATTCTCTGCGGAACCGTCGCCGGTACTCGGCCGGGGTCACGCCGACGTGCCTCTGGAATGCCCGGCGGAGCACGTCCACGTCGGCGAACCCGCACCGCTGGGCCACGACCTTGGGGACGCCGTCGGCCGCTTCCAGCATTCCTCTCGCCGCCTCCACGCGGGCGACTTCCACCCACGTCGCGGGCGTCACGCCGACCTCGGACGCGAACAGACGAGCAAAGTGCCGCGTGCTCAGCCCGACCCGCGCCGCCAACTGCGGTACCGCATGACCCTCGGCCGGGTGGGCCGCGACATACCGCTGCAACTCCTGAAGGGCGGACCGGCCCGCCGGAGCCGTGACGCCGTCGCGACTGAACTGGAGTTGGCCGCCCGGCCGCCGGAAGAACATCACGAGTTGAGCGGCAACCCTCATCGCCACGTCCTTGCCGAGGTCTTCCTCAACCAGTGCAATCGACAGGTCCATCCCCGCCGTGACACCAGCCGCCGTGCGAACGGGGCCGTCCCTGACGTAGAGCGCGTCCTTCTCGACCGCGAGCGTCGGGTATTCCCGCGCGAGCCGATCCGCGACCGCCCAGTGGGTCGTGACCCGCCGTTCGGCGAGCAGGCCCGTCGCGGCCAGCAGGAAGGCCCCACTGCACACCGAGCCGTAACGACGTGACCGCTTGGCTTCGGCCCGAAGCCAGTCCACCAACCCTGCCGCCGGTTTGAGGTCGGGTAGGTTCGGAGCACCGGCGACGAGCAGCGTGTGCGAGGATCCTGATGTTCCGATGGTGCGGTCAGCGAGTAGCCTCACGCCCGATGAACTGCGGATCGGACCTGGAACCGTGCCGATCACTTCCAGGCGGTAGACATCTCGGCCCGTCTGGGCGTTGGCCTCGGCGAACACGTCGAGCGGCCCCGACACGTCCGTCAGTTGCACTCCGGGCGGGGCGAAGAGGGCGATGGTTTTCGTCGCCATGTGGTCCGGCGTCCGTGTTCGACGTGAAATGGCCGAAATCAACGCAATACGGCACTTAAAGACATGATCGCAGGCCGGTATCCTTTGTCAACGAGAGCCTGTTCCTTTCCTTCGAGGTATGCCATGACGACCGAATCCCCGAATCGCATCGCCGACGTCACGATCCCCGACAGCAAGCTCGCCCGAGACATCACCGCGTTCGTCCGCGAGGCGACGCCCCCCCTGCTCTTCCACCACTCCAGCCGCGTGTACTATTTCGGCGCGCTCGCCGGGAAACGCCGAGGGCTGGCGTTCGACCGCGAGTTGCTTTACGCCGGGGCGATGTTCCACGACCTCGGCCTAGTTCCGGCCCACAGCAGCCCGGACGAGCGGTTCGAGGTGGACGGGGCGAACGCCGCCCGCGACTTCCTCCGCGGTCAAGGTATCACGCCGCAGGACATCGACGCGGTGTGGACGGCGATCGCCCTGCACACCACGCCCGGTATCCCCAAGCACATGCACCCGGTCGTCGCGCTGGTGACGGCCGGCGTGGAGATGGACGTACTCGGGCTGACCTACGCCGAGTACACCGACGCCGAGCGGATAGCCGTGGTGCGGGCGCACCCGCGGGAGGACCACTTCAAGGCGGACATCATTGAGGCGTTCTACCAGGGGATCAAGCACAAGCCCGAGACGACGTTCGGGAACGTGAAGGCGGACGTCCTGGCCAAGAAAGATCCGACCTTCCGGCGCGGTAACTTCTGTAGCGTGATCCTCGAATCCGCGTGGGCGAATTGAACGGCAGCAGGCGGTGCAAGCGGTAAGAGTTCGCATCGCCTGGTGTGGGAATGGTGTGGATGGCGTAGTTAAGGACCGTCGAAACTCCTGGCCGGATTCGAGTCCGGCCCAAGGTACTCCCGTTCTTTTCATGAAAAGATTCGAGCCCAATGGTCGAAGGAAATTAAGACCTAACGGGTTTGACGGCTAGCGGGGTGGGTTCTAACTTTCTTTCTTCGATCAAAGAATTCTTCTTGAAGGAGTGATCAATGAGGTTTCAGGAGGCCGTCGCAGAGCTGCGGGCCAAGTTCCCTAACGCGGCCCTGAGCCCGTCGGTCGTGCAGGGCGAGAGCGTCAATCGGGCCGTCCGCATCGACTTCAAGAAGGGGAAGAATTGGATGTTTGCCGGTCGGGACGGTGATGGGACGGAAGTAATGGTTTACTTCAACGACAACGAGCGGGTCATCTCCTGCACCGAGATCGAACCTTACGCCGAATAGGTTCCTTAGCATACCTGAGGCCGAGTGGGTTGCTGAAATCTGAGGCTGACCAGCATCGCGGTGACGGTGAGGATGCTCGGCCAGAGTTGGGTGAAGCCCTGCGCGTGTTTCAGGCCGAAGGAAGATGGCCTTATTCTACGCCCGCCTCTGCCGAGGTCCACGCGGGCGGCCTTCGTCGGGTGGCTATAGTGACCGGATGAAACTACTCCTGACGAATGACGACGGCATCGACGCCGATGGTCTTCGGACCCTCCTCACCGCGGTTCACGGTTTGGGCGAGCCGGTGATTGTTGCCCCGGTCGGCCCGCAGTCGGGCGTCAGCCACGCAGTTACCACCGACGCCCCGGTCCGAATCGGTACGCGCGGCAGAGAGTACGCCGTTCACGGTACCCCGGCCGATTGCATCCGGGTCGGCCTGCATCGCCTGTGCCCGGACTCCGGGATGGTCCTGTCCGGCATCAACCACGGGGGCAACCTCGGCGCCGATGTCTACTACTCCGGCACCGTGGCCGCGGTCCGCGAGGCGGTTCTCCACGGCTGGACCGGGATCGACCTATCCCACTACACGGAAGCGGGGCATGGAGTTCGACTGGCCGCGGGCGGGTCAATGGGCGGCTCGCGTCTTGGCCGAATTGCTCGCCCGGCCGCCGGCGCCGGGGAGCTTCTATAACGTGAACCTCCCGCACCTGCGGCCGGATGAATCCGACCCGGAGGTGGTGTTCTGTCCGCTTGACCCGAACCCACTGCCGCTCAGCTACCGGCACGAGGGCGACGGCGGGATGCACTATGACGGCGACTACCACACCCGTGCGCGAACGAATGGTGCCGACATCGATGTCTGCTTCGGTGGACGGATTGCGGTTACTACAGTCAAGTTGCTCTGACAGGTTCGACTCATCGCACGAAGGACGCTATGCCGAGGGACACTCCGCAGCACCAGCACCTCATCCGCATCGGGGAGATTTACTTCCAGTGGGACAGCAAGGACCGACACTACCTCGCAGTCGACCTGTCCGGCGCACTTCCCGAGTGGGTAGTCGAAGCGGACGGTGAGTTGGTTCCGTTGGAGGACTATCTGGGGCTGCACCCGGGACGACGGGAAGAAGTCCGGCAGCAGATCCGCCGTTGCTTCCAGCCGGACCAAGCGTGACTTAGCTGTCGGACAGTCCGGTGATCCGGGTCACGACGCCCTCAGCGACTCGCCGCGGCCCCTCTTGACAGAAGAACCGATCCGCAGGTCGCCGAGGTAGCGGCTCTTGGGGATGAAGTAGAGCAGGAACGTCGTCAGCTCGATCAGCCCCAGCGGCAGGGCCGTGTTCGCTGGGTACGTCTTCGACCACCTCGATGAACCCCTCGGGTCGCGCGATCTTGAAGAAGGCACTGGGCAGGAAGTCGATGATGAGGAGGCCCGAGAGCACCCAGCTTGTATAGCGTTGCGGCTCAACCCCACCTGGACAGCGATCTCGGCCTGCGGCATCCCTTTGAACTCCGCCAGCGTGCTCGGTCAGTTCCTTATCAAAGACGTTGCTCTGCTCGTAATCTCCATCTGGACCTTCGGGGAGGCCGTGCTTGCAACTCGCTAATAAATCGCGATGCCCCTCGGGTGCCGATCACGGCACCCTTCTTCTCATTGAACTGACCGTTGCTGAGAATAGTCCACACCGACACTTTCGGGAATATTCAGAGGCCAAGCCCGGTATCTACCCCTGTGCCTGGCAAAGAAAGGAAGAATCATGGTTACGCTCAACTCACTCCGAAAGCCGCTACTTGGCGGCTTGCTCCTATCGCTGGCCGCTCTCGTCGGGTGCAGCCAGAAGCCGGAGCAGCCGGGAGGGAACCAACCCGAGGGGAAATCACCCCGGTTCAAAGCAGTTGCCTTCGACTACTTCGTCATCTTCAACGCGAACTCCGTCGTCCCGGCGGTAGAGAAAGCGTTTCCGGGAAAAGGAGCCGAGTTCACCAAGGCGTGGCGGAGCAAACAGTTCGAGTACGGCTACCTGCGGTCCATCGTTAACCGACACTCCGACTTCTTCAAAGTCACCGAGGACGCGCTGGTCTACACCGCCAACGCCATGAAGCTCGACCTCACCGCCGAAAAGCGAGCGAGCCTGCTGGACGCTTACCTGAATCTCGAACCGTGGCCGGACACCGCCGAGTCGCTTCGCAAGCTCCGGGCGGCCGGGGTGAAGATCATCACCATCGCCAACTTCAGCCCCAAGATGCTGAAGGCCAACGCCGACCACGCGAAGATCACGGATCTGTTCGACGAGCTGCTGAGCACCGAAGTGAACAAGACGTACAAGCCCGATCCGAAAGCCTACGTACTGGGGATGGAACACCTGAAGCTCAAGAAGGAGGAGATCGTGTTCGCTGCGTTTGGGGGCTGGGACGCCTACGGAGCAAAGAGCTTCGGGTACACCACGTACTGGGTGAACCGCTTCAACCTGCCCGCCGAAGAGATGGATGTGAAGCCGGATGCGACCTCAAACGACATGGAAGGGTTGGTGAAGTTCGTCCTCGGCAGTCCTTGACTGGGGCATTGCAGGAAGTTGTTGACCCAACGGAAGAGATGTGCGACCTGTCCTTGGGGGCTGAGGGCGGGGCGTGAGGACCCGCGGGCGGTGGGACCGGTTGGTGGCGAGGCGGCTGGCGGCCCGATCGGAAGTCCCGCCGATGACACTGTTTGTGGCCGAGGCGACGGCTGACCGGCCGGCGGATGTTATGTAGGCCGAGATCGCCCGCCAGGTCTGCTACGACGCGATCCACGGCCTGCCGCCCCTGCCTCCGGACGGGCACGAGGCTTTGCTTGAGGTCGATACTGCCCGCCGGGCGTTGAACCGCGTCTCGTTCGAGGATTGGCCGCAATTTTTCGGCGAACCTGTCCATCCGAATCCCCCTCCTCCTCCCACCCGCACTGCCGGAGACGTCCGTTCGGCCGTTCCGAGCGGGTTCTCGCCCCCGTCCGGGCACAAGGAACTGATGAACGAACTCAAACTCGAATCCATTGCACCGTTCCTCGCCGGCTTCGCCATCCTCGGGACCGTCCTCGGCATGGTCCTCCGCGGGTGGTCCACCATTAAGGGGTTCGTCAACAGCCTCTTCCGGCTCGTTGTCACCCAGGTCCACCTCCAAGACGAGGCCACGGCCCAGGCCGTACTCGCCCACCTCATCCGCACGTACAAGCGATCCGCCCTCGGCGAGCGAACGTTCGGCGGCAAGCACGAGTCGTTCCGCGACGGCAAGTTCGGGCACGTCCCGTTCGAGTTCTTCGGCGGCCACCGCATCTTGTTCTGGGTCCGCCGAGCGCCGCTGTGGTTCAACGTCGCCGCCGAGAAGACCGAAGAGAAGTCCGTCATCTACTGGGGTGGCAAACCGAAGGCGAACATGAAAGCGAGTCTCGCGTTCGTCCGCGGCACCATTAACGTCGAGGCGATCGTCCGCGAGGCGTCGGCGTCGCGGAACCACCTGTACTGGTCGAACGGCGTGTCCGCCCAGAAGCGATTCTTCATCAAGCGCATCCCGGACGCCACGCAGCAGGGCCTGCAAAAGTACTCGGCCGGGACGAGCCTGGCGTGGTATCAGGAGGGGCTGTACCGGCTCCTCGCACACACGGCGGACCAGCTCGGCAAGGGGGCGTCGCCGCTGTCGCCGGGCCGGTCCACGGACAAGCTGTACTTCCCGGACCCGATCCGCAAGCTCCTCCGCGAGGTCGAGATGTGGCGTCGGCTCCGCGACTGGTACCTGCAGCGGGACATCCCGTGGAAGCGTGGCTGGGTGCTCTACGGCCCGCCGGGGACCGGTAAGAGCGCCATCACCCGCGCCATCGCCGAAGACCTGGACATGCCGCTGTTCGTCTACTCCCTCGGCCAGATGCTCAACGAGGATTTGGAGCAGTCGTGGGCCGAGATGCAGGCCCACGTCCCGTGCATCGCTCTGTTCGAGGACTTCGACAACGTGTTCCACGGCCGGGAGAACGTGTACGGCAAGCCGAAGTTGAGCGACCTAATCACGGCCTCGGCGGCCGGCAACGGTGGGGCGAACAGCGCGACTGCGGGGGCCGCCAACAACCAGTCGTCCGTGCTGAACACCGGGCGGTTGAGCTTCGACTGCCTGCTGAACTGCCTCGACGGCGTGGAGAAGAGCAACGGCATCTTCACCGTCATCACGACGAACCACATCGAGAAACTCGACCCAGCCCTCGGCCAGCCGCGGAAAGCGGCGGACGGAACGGTCGAGTTCATCTCGACGCGGCCGGGGCGGATCGACAAGGCGATCGAGCTGGGGCACATGGACGATGCGGACAAGCGGAAGCTCGCCCGGCGGATCTTCTTCGACAGCGATGTCGGCTTCTGGCAGATCTCCCGAATGATCGACCGCGAGCCGAACCGGAAGGAAACGCCGGCCCAGTTCCAGGAACGGTGTGCGCAGCTCGCCCTCGACCTGCTCTGGCAGGCCGAGCACCCCAACGCCGGCGGGTCGGGCGAAGCCGTACGGCCGAAGGCCGAGAGCCGGGACCAAGGGGCGGAACTCGAAACCGGGAACCGGGCGTAGCGGCTGCTTCGGCGGCAGCGCCCTCCCGGCCCGCCTGCGTCGATGAGACCGACGACGACGCCCAACTCAAGTCGGTGTTCATCCCCTTGACCCTGTCCATCTCGAGGTAGGGCCTGGGCTCACGCCCGCCATAGGAGCGTTGCCGCAGACAGCTCCCTGCCCCGTAGGCAGGGGAGCTTATGCCCCGGTTTCCCGCGCTCGCCATAGGACGGAATCGCCTGTCGGCAGCCCCTCGAAGAGGCTCACAGAGAGAGCCAGTCCAACTCATCGGACTGGAGCAATCCGCGGAACGGGTCGCACCTCGGCCCGCGCTCCCCGGCCGCGTGGGCAGCGTTCGGACGGGTCGGTACGTGTACCGATGCTGATGCACGAGGGGTCAGAGGTGATCAGCATCTGAGGTGTCGCGGTCATCGCGATCAGCGAGTGAGGGCCTACCCAACGAAGACTCCCCCTCGGAAATCGCCGAACGGATCGAGTTCGAAAGAGGACTTCAGTGAACCGGACAAGAGTGCCTGGCCGCGGTACGCCACCACACGGTTGCCAGCCCCACTGCCGTCGCCGGCGATCAGATCGGCTTGAGTGTCACCGTCCAAGTCCTTCACGGCGACCCGCACCCCGCCTCGGTCGGCTGGGTCGCCGAGGAAGTCGTTGAAGAGGACTTTGGGGGCGTCAACCCGGCCGGCAGCCAGGTCCGCCCCGGACAGGGCCAGGACGCGGGGGCCACCGCCCGGCCCGCCGCCAGCGATCAGGTCCGCAAATCCGTCGCCGTCCAGATCGCCGACTGTCACGAACGCACCGTTGCGGAGCGACTGTTCGAACACGAAGAAATCGTTGAACAGTTTCTCCGGCGCACGGCCGGTCATGACCGTGAGGCCGTTGAACCCGGCGATCCGCGGGCCGCCGCCGAACCCGGCCGCCACAATCAGGTCCGCCCGGCCGTCGCCGTTGACGTCCCCGACGGCCGCCCGCGCGCCGCCCCGGAAACTCTCGTCGTCGATGCCGAAGAAGTTCGCCCGGGCGGCGAAGCCGGCCCCGTCGTAGATCAACACCCGCGGTCCGCCCCCCTCGTCCGGGGTAACGACCAAATCGGGGACGCCGTCGCCGTTCAAGTCCCCGGTCGTACGGCCGTAAACGCCCCGCCGTCGTTCATGAAGGGCCGGATCAAATCGACCCCCGTGGGACCGGGTTCAAGCGGTCACCGGCCGGGCGACCGACATCTCGTCGGGACCAGCCTCTGATCGTCGCCCGCGTCTGGGTGTTCGACGCCCGTGACCGCGGCGATGCTGTTCGACATCACGCCGTTCGAAGACTTCACCGGTGGTGTGTTCGTCGCGGCCGGCGACTTCACCGGCGACGGGATGGCCGACCTGGTGGTGACGCCGGACCTGTCCGGCGGGCCGCGGGTCGAGGTCTACCGGGGCGGCGACTTCGCCCGGATCGCCAACTTCTTCGGCATCAACGACCCGGACTTCTGCGGCGGCGCGCGGGCCACGGCCGGGGACATCAACGGCGACGGGATCGCCGATCTCGTGGTATCTGCCGGTTTCGGGGGGGGGCCGCGCATCTCGGTGTACGACGGGGCGGCATTGGCCCAGGGCAAGCAGGTTCACCCGGTCGGCGACTTCTTCCTGTTCGAAGCGACCTTGCTGAACGTGGCTTACGTCGCAGTCGGGGACATGGACGGCGACATCATCGGCGGGGCCGGCCCCGGCGGCGGCCCGCGGGTGCTGGTAATTTCCGGGCGAAGGTTGCTCGGGGCGGGGGCGGATGCCGCGATCAGCAGCCCGGTCGCGAATTTCTTCGCCGGGGACACGTCCAACCGGGACGGAGTGCGAGTCGCGGCGAAGGATCTCGACGGCGATCCGTTCGCGGACGTCGTGACCGGGGCCGGAAGCGGTGGTGGCAGCCGGGTGACGACTTACCGCGGGGCAACACTGAAGGCCGGCTCATCGACCCCGGACCAGGATTTCGACGCCGTCCCCGACTTCACCGGCGGAGTATTTGTCGGCTGATCGGAATGGGTACACACGGGCCAACGACACAGAGGATGTTTAACCGCGGTCGCCGACTCTTCCCCGCCCTGGTCCGTTCCAGACGGGGAACAATACCTCTAACGATGAGCCGACCTACTATCCAACCAAGGCATGACAACAGCCACTGGTATGCCGTTTGCGGTCGCCTTTGACCTCCCGTTCAGGAGGCGGACTGCCGCTGTCCTTCTGCCGCCACCAGTCTAGGGCGGCATCAGCCGCCGAGTCGGCGGTATTCCCAATCGTGCCGACCGCACACGTGCCCGAGGTTCAATTCCGGGTCGTAGACTCCGTACGGTACGACCCGGGCGACAGCGTCCGTCGGGACGTCGTGGACTTTCGCGTCGGTCGCCGTCCGGGACCACCGGCGGCCCGGGTTCTTGAAATTCCCAACCCGCCCATCGCTTCTTTGCGTCGATGCTAGTCAGTGGCTTCACTGCCCTGGCGATGTACTCGAACTGTGCATTTCGGTTAGCGTGCCCCTTCCCGGTGGTCAGCGGCTTGTAGTGCTCCCGCAGCTCTCACCAGTTGGCCCGAAGTAGGCGGCCGATGGTGATCGGACAGGTCTGGCGATCAAGGGCCGCGGACAGCCTGCGGAGACTAAGGCAAGAAGTTTTCGACGACGAGGGGGATACCCTTGCCGCTGAATTCTTAAACGATAAGAAGAGAGAGCGGGAGGGTCTAACCCTCCCCAAACAATGTTGGGGGCGTAGCTCAATTGGTTAGAGTACCGGACTGTCGATCCGGTGGTTGCGGGTTCGAGTCCCGTCGCCCTCGCTAGTGCAAGTCGATGCGGGCCGGTGCTGAGAAGCACCGGCCCCTTCCATTTCAGAGTTTCTGTTCCCGGATCCCCCACGCCGTCAACGATGCCGAAAGTGAACTTGGGTGCAGACTGATGCGACCCGATGTCTCCTGTCACTACGCCCGGTACTACGCCAGTGGCATTCGTTCCGGTCAATGGCAGGGAAAGTTCCGCCGCCATCGGTCCCGGAATAGGCTCGGGAATTTGTTGACGGCACTGGCCAAGTCCCGCAGCCGAACGTGCGAATACCGACTTGTCAGCTCAGGCTTCGAGTGCCCGCGCCGTTGTAGTAGTCGTCGCTCGTCGAGAGGCGGGCAGTGCCGGTGGCCGTCCCGTCCGTCTTCCACAGCCTGTACCCGTTCGTGTCATTGGCGTTGAAGTACAGGGCGGTGCCCACGGCCGTCAGGACAGCCCGTAAGAAATTCTCATCAGTCGCCTGTAGGGCACTGTCCTCCGTGGGCACTAACAGCTTGTGAACACCCGACTCCTCCAATCCGTGCTGCGTCACGCGGCCGCTGTCGCCGACGGGTCGGACGGCGACGACGTGGTCCTGCTCCGAAGGGTCGCGGCGTCCGGCGACCCGGCCGCGTTCGCCGCGCTGGTCCGCCGGTACGGGCGGCTCGTGTGGGCCGTCTGCCGGCAACTGCGGCCGGTCGACGCCGACGCCGAGGACGCCTTCCAGGCGACGTTCCTCGCGATGCTCCAGTCGGCCGGCCGGGTTCGCACGAACGCCCTCGGCCCGTGGCTGCACACGGTCGCCCGCCGCGTGGCGGGCAAGGCCGGGCGGGCCGACGCCCGCCGGCGGAGGCGGGAGCAAGCCGCGGCCGCCCCGGACCGCCACGTGCCCGTACCGCCGTCGGCGTGGGACGCGCTCGCGGCCGCCGTCCACGACGAGGTGGCCCGACTGCCCGACCATCTGCGGGTACCCTTCGTCCTCTGCTGCCTCGAAGGCCGCCCGCCATCCGAGGCCGCGAAGCACCTCGGATGGAAGGTCGGCACCCTGTCCGGCCGGCTGACGCGGGCGAAACAGACCCTGCTCGACCGCCTCGCGAAACGCGGCCTACCGGCGTCGGCCGTCGCCGTCGCCATCACGCTCACGACGGCCGCCGTCCCGACAGCGGTCGCGGCGAAGGCGATCAACTTGATCCACCGGGGTGACGCAATTCCCGCAACGATTCTCGAACTGGCGAAAGGAGCCACGACGATGACGAAGACGAAACTACTAGCGGCGGCCGTGTTGGTGGCCGCCGGGCTGACGGCCAGTGTTGGCGGCTGGTTGGCGAGTGCGGAGGCCCAGAGTCCGGAGGTCGTCCGCGAGGTCGAGCAACTGACGGCCCAGTTCCGCGCCGCCCAGGCCGCCAAGGACTTGGCCGTGGCCGAGGAGAAGGCACCGAAATGGGAGTACCACTACCAGTCGATGTTCTTCGACACGAACGGCAAGCCGAGCGGGATGAAGGCGGCCGACTTCGAGAAACTGGTGGAGGCGATGGAGGGCGACGGCTGGCAGTACCTCGGCCAGGCCGACGTGACCGTCCTGAACGGGGCCGCCCTGCCGTCGCACGTGTTCCGCCGGCCGAAGAATGCGGCGGCGGTGCGGCGGATCGAGGCGTTCCTCGCGGTCATGGACACCGAAGGTGCGGCCGCCCGGAAGTCGGCCGGTAGCCCCAACCCGGAGGTCGCCGCGGTTCGTGAGGTCGTCCTCCAACGGATGCGGAAGAACCCGGCCGAGACGTTCGCCGCCGCCCTGGAGACGAAGCTGAAGGCCAGCCCGGACCTCGCGGCCGCCGTCGAGAAGCACGGCCGCACGGTGCTGGAGGTCGAAGTCCTGTCGGCCCTCCTGCGCGACGCGAGACGGGCGGCGGCCGGACCGGGGAGGCGACCGCTCGAAGACCCGATCGCGGGTGAACAGGACGACGTCAAGACCTTGGCGGAACGAACGGCCGACGAGACGGAGACGGTTCGAAAGCACCTCCAAAGCTTCCGCGACCGTAAGACGGTTCGGTTCTCGGCGGCCGACTTTGGCATCACGGGGGAGCAACTCTACGAAGTGGTCAACAAGGCCCTCCAACGGAAGTTCGACTTAAAGCAGCACCCGATCGTCCTCGCGGGCTTTGCGGATAGCGTGGAAGTGAACGGCCCGCCGGCCGACATCGCCTGGCTGACCGAACTGCTGGCCGGGTTCAAGATCAAAGCCAAGACCAAGCCGTAGCGTGACAGCATCTCCCACGTTCGGGCGTGGCGGCACGACAAGGCCGACCGGGCGAGACCGCTCTTGGGGCAAAGGGGGTGCACGCCCCGAAGAGGGCCATCCCCGAACAAGATGTATCAATGTAGTCACCGTCTAACTGCCGCCTGCGAAGATGTCGCAATGTATGCCCCTCTCCCGACTGTGGGAATTCACACGATCTTCCGCTTGAGCCACCTGACGAGGCAATTCGGATCGGCGGACCAGCTGGCCTTGAGGACCTCGGCGACGACCTTCGCCACCATTTCGGCTTCGGCGGAGATGACGGCTCGGTAGGAGTCGCCGTCGTCGGGGTTCGGGCTCGGGCGGTCGTCCGGCGGGTCGATGTCGTTGGGCGGTTCCGGCGGGCGCGGTGTTGCTCAACCCCTTACGCCACGTGGTGTTCGTACCCGCCTGGCTCACGCCGACCGTCGTCGCTCTCGCAGAGGCAATTTACGAAGTGCGTGCATTCGACCGCCTGCCCATCCTCGCGGACGCCTTGCAGGACGCCGGGTGCGAGGACGCCGACATCTTCGCCCAATGCCGGGGCGACGGGCAGCACGCCCGCGGGTGCTGCCCGTCGATGGCGTGCTCGGCAGCTCCCCTTGTGGGGGAGGGTGGAAGCGGGAAGCGGGGCCTGAGTCTACCACTTTCTCTGACGAGGGGTGCCGAGAGGCAAACGGCCCTCGATGACCTGGCCACCTTGACCCGCCTCGTGTGACGGCTAGATTGAAGCTCATCCCGACCGGAGGTCCGCCGTGGCCAAGCGATTCGCCACCGTCAAAGAACTGCGGGAACACGCCGACAAGAAGCACGGCAACGCCCTGCGGGCCGTGATCACCCGGATCGACGAGTTGATCCGGCACGCCGAACAGTTCAAGACCAAGCTCACCGCCCCGGCCCCGGCCTCCCTCCGCCTGGTGGACCAGGAGCGGTTCAAAGACCATCAGAAGGCGTGCCTGAAGAACCTCGCGGCCGTTGACGTGTGCATCGCCAAGCTGCGAGCCCGCCTGAAGGACGCCGTCGTCCAGCTCAAGCCCTGACCGCCCCTCCGAGGCCCCCATGCCCGACGTTGGTGACATCCTCCAGGCGGCCGACGCCATCGACCGCGTCGTCGATGCCGCGGCCGCTGCCGCCGTCAAGCGGAAGCAGGTCCTTGAGGCCGTGAAGGCCGGCAAGGGGGACGCCCGGCTCCTCCCGTCGGTGGCCCAAGAGCTCACCAAGTTTTCCGACGATCGGAAAAAACTCGTGGCCGCGTTCGAACGCCTGCGGGCGGGCATGAAGGCCGCCGAGGCCGCGCTGGAGAAGTTGGCCGCCCACGCCAAAACGGAGGTGGCCGTCCTGGACGAACTGTCCGCGGACACGGCCAAGGTGCCCCTGGACAAGCACCCCGCCCTCCGCGACCTGAAGGACTCGGCCGACGCGCTCGGGCGAAAGGTCGCGGGCGTAGCCGCGGAGGTGAAAAAAACCTCGGAGGCGTTCGCTGGCGACCCCTACCTGGGCTCGACCGAACTGTATGCGAACAAGTACGACCAAGTGCCGGGGCTGCTGCGTGAAGCGGCCTCTGAACTCCGCAAACTCGACGACATGTGCAAGCGCATCGCGGACGAGACCAACGGCCTGAAGTGACAGCCGCTGCTGGCGGGGCCCTTGCCGGGCGAACGGCAATTCTACGCCAGGGCGGAGAGGGGGCTGTGCCCGGGTTTCACTCCCGGACGTACCGCTTCAGGTTTAGGGCCTTGAGTTTCACCTCCTCATTGCCGGCGGGATGCTTACTCAAAATGGGCTTACGCGATAGCCGATGCGATGGCATCGGAGTCGTAGCAACGAGAGTACGCGAAAATGCCCGCAAACGATAACAGGCCGGCCTGACCGGTTACCCAGTCTCAACGCGCCATCCGGGTTGGTGTTTGCCGGCACGTCCGAGGGGTGGTAGCCTGGGCCGATGTCCCCTGCCATAGCGGATACAAATCGACCCTGCTTTTCCCCGTCCGTGGATTGGGATCAGAGCCGATTCAGTGAGCGGGTCTAGGAGAATAACCATGAGGCGCGTAACGGTCATGCTTGCGACTCTGGCTTGTGGGCTCATCGGTGCCGCGGCGCGGGCCGACGAGATCACCCTCGACGCCGTGCCCCCGGTGGTCGTGAAGACAGTACCCGAGGCGGGGGCCGGTGACGTGGAAGCGAGTCTGACCGAGATCAAGGTCACGTTCAGTAAGGACATGGAGGACGCATCTTGGTCGTGGGTCACGCTCTCGAAGGAGAGCTACCCGAAGGTGGATGGCAAGCCGAAGTACCTCGCGGACAAGCGGACCTGTGCGCTGCCCGTCAAACTCGAGGCGGGGAAGACCTACGCCGTCTGGGTGAACAGCGAAAAGTTCGGGAATTTCAAGGACGCGGATGGCCGCTCGGCAGTCCCGTACCTGTTGGTGTTCAAGACCAAGAAATAGTTCCGGATCACCGAACCAAACACTCGAGCGGCCATGGCGTCTCGTTGACCTGTTGACCGGGACGATGTCGCCGTTCGCCGTCGCGACTACTTCAATAACGCTTTCACGTCCAGCGTCCGCAACTTCAGTTCGGTGGACGGGCCTTTGCCCATCGCCAGGTGCAACTTCGCGGCGGCCGGCTCGAAGATCATCGTTTGCAGCGTCAACTCGCCCTGGCCGGTGGCCTTCAGCCGCCGGTGCAACTCGTCCGTGCCGACCTTTTGCCCGCCGCCGTCCTCGGACAGCAGGGCCAGCCGGTCGAGCGTTTTGTACGTGTTCGCCTGGCCCTTCGTGGCCAAGTCCTTCGTCGTGAAGTGGTTCGTCGTGGCGCACAGGCCGTTTACCGGCTTGCGGACCGCGACCGCGTCCGGCGACACCTCCACGATCACGCCGCCCTCCTTGCCGCACAGGACGACCATCGTGCTGGTGGTGCGCTCGATCGTCTCCAACAACTTCACCGCCTCGGCGACGGTGTCGCACTCTTCTAGCACCCGGCGGTAGGCCAGCGCGAACGGCACGCCGCCGGCGTTGAACTTCCGCGCGACGGCCGGGTTGAACACCTCGTGGCTGGCCAGCGACAGGCCGGCGGCGTTCATGCCGGAGAAGCTGCCGACGCAGCCGGGGTAGCCGATCGTCAGGAACGGCCGCATCCCCTTCGGCTTGTAGACGGTGACGAGGCCGTAGTCGTGCAGGTAGCCGCACGGGAAGAAGTCGAGGTTGCGGCCGAACATCGGCCGGCCGGTGGCACTGCGGTCGGCGTCGACGATCAGGCTGGAGCAGCCGAAGATTTCCTTCAGGTCGGCGTTCTTCAGGTCGAACATCGTGTTCGCGGCCAACAGCCGATCCCGGTCGCCGCCGGCCTTCACCATCGCGTCGAATTCGTCCTGGTGGTGCTTCGGGAAGTTGCCGAGCAAACCTTCGCCCTTCTTCAGCAGCCCGGCCCATGCTTGATCGCGGACGAACTGCACCGGGACTTGCTGTTTCAGAATGTCCTTCGGGTAGTCCAACAGTTTGGCCGCCGGGTTGACGCCGAGCGTGTAAACCTGGGCCCCGATCTCGTCCGGCGTGCCCGCCACGGTGAGGACCGGGACGCCCTCGACGTACCGCAGTTCGCCCGGGCCTTGCTTGGCTTCCGGGAACCGGAACGGCTCCGCGGCTCGCGGCGGCGTGGCCAGGGCTAGGAGCAGCACGATAGTTCGTACGTGAGGGGTGCAGAAGGTCACGGCATTCCTCCGGCGTGGGCGGGGTTTGAGGCAACGCTCGCGAACGGCCATCACGCGACTACTTCTTGACCGCTACGACGCGAACGTCGTCCAGGGCGGGGCCGGCCAAGTTGTCCTCGTCGTCGAGGGTGTGAATCTCCAACGTCGTCTCGGCCTCCGTGGCGACGAACTCCCACGACTTCTTCGCCCACCCCATCTCCTTGTGCGTCTTCCCCTCGTTGTCGAACGAGAAGGCTTCCTTCTTGCCGGCGGCCCGCACGCACACGGTGTTGACGCTCGACTTACTCCCCGGACTGCCGGCCATCAGGAAGGACACGCGGTACTTGTGGCCGGCCGTCGTCTGGAACGACTGCTTCACCCCGCCGAACCCCGGCGACCCGTGCAGGTCGAGGCTGCGACTGCCTTCGCCGGAAACCCAGTGGGTCCCGATGTAGTCGATCTGCCCGCGGGTGACCGCCCACCCCTTGACGGCTTCCGAACCGGCGTCGAGGGCGAGGAAGCCGTCCACGTCCGGCCCTTCCTCGAACCCGCCGTTGACGAGCAGGTTGACTTCCGCCGCCTTCGGCACGGGTGCCGACCGGACGTGCGGCACGAAGACCGCCGAGAGCACGAGCAGGCCGCAAAGCGTTCGCATCGAAAATCTCCGACTCGGGTTTCGGGTGCCCATCGCCGGCATGTACCCAGCGACCGCGGGGTCGAATTCCGATCCTCAACTATTTCGCCCCGACACGCAACTTCAACGCTTCGAGTTCTTTCTTGGCCCGGGCGGCGTACGAGGCCGTCAGGGTTAAGTCTTGCTGGCGGACCGTGCCCACGTCGAACCGCTTCCGGATGACGGTCTCGAGTTCCTCGGCGTCGGCCACGAACCGTTCGAAGGCCCCCACCGAGGCGCGAGAGTCGCCGTAGATTTCATGGAAGACTTGGAGGCGAACCGCATGGTATTGCAAGGTATTAAACAGAGTGTTGGTGTCCCAAGCCCCTCCGTTGATGAGCTTCTTGTTCAGGATGTCCGTTTCCTCTAATCGCTGCAGTTCCAGTTGGCCAACTCGATGATCTTCGGGTCGCGGGCCGCGACCCGGGTTCGGTTCCATTCCAGGCTTTCGATTTCGGCCTCCAGGCGGTTGCGGATCGCCGCCCGCGCCTCGGGTGCCGGAGCCGCTTTGTACGAGCTGAGAACCTGTTCCTCCCTCCGCTTGGCCAGGGCCACCCGCCACGCATACCAGGCGGCGGCTTCGGCGGGCGGAAAGACGTCGGCCGCGGCCGACACGAGAACCGCCGATTGCACCCACACTTCCCGGCTCAAGAGGCCGGCGGCCGGATTGGACGCGAGGGTCGCATCGTACTCTTGCAACTCCAGGGCGAAGCGGGGCGATCTGAAGTCGTCGTAACTCGGTATCGTCTGGGGTCGCCTGCGGGCGGGAGGCCGGTCGCTTGTCCGCGTCCCAGGGTCGAACCCCGGGCACCGCCGTCGCGGGCGGGATCACGACCGCGGTGTCTTTCACGGGGATGGTCGGCTCCGCCTTCGGCGTCTCCTGGCTCAACGCGGCGGTGACGCCGATCACGACGACGGCCGTTCCCAACCCGAGCAGCTTCGGAATCGCAGTTCGCATGGCGGGTCGAACTCCGTGAGTTGAGAAGTCGAACAGGGGTCGTGGCGGGCCGAGGCCCGCCGCTCGGAGTCTGCGTCAGGCGACCTTCGCGACATCGGACGTTTGCCGGGACCTCACTCGCAGGCCGGCGAATGGTAGCAGTCCGAGCACGGCCAGGATGACCGCCGGCGGGGCCGGCACGCTCGCGGTGTCGATCAGTTCCCGCGAGGCGACGGCGTACCCCTGGTCGTTCAGGTGGACGTAGTTGACCGGGTCGGTCCCGATCGTGCCGATGAGGGTCAACGACGCCTCGTTCGGGTGGATGGCCGAGTAGAAGTCCACGTACTTCGCGCCGAAGGCCGAACCGACGCCGGCGATCACCTGGTTCAGCCCGCGGACGGCCGGGTCGGCGAGGGCCGAGATCGGCAGCGACGGGTCGCCGTTGTACGGGTTGTGGTAGCCGATCGCGTACAGGTCGGCGGTCGGGTACAGGCTGCGGACGGTGCCGAGGATGTTGACGTAGTCGGACTGGACCTGCCCCAAAATCCCCTGGATGGCCGCCTGTTGCTGGTCGGGCGGGAGGAGCAGGAAGGCCGGGTTCGACGCCGCCCCGTCCAGGTTGTTCGCCCCGAACTGGAAGGTGATCGTCGTCACCTGGTCGCCGTTCGCGGCGAACCGGGCACTCCGATTCAGAAGCTGCTGATACTGGGGGAACGGGTCGGGCAGGCCAATGTAGTTGGTGTTGAACCCCTGGCCGTCGGACGACACGCGGCCGGTCCCAGTGAAGAAACTGCTCGACGTCTCGCCGTTAATGGCGAGGTTCACGACCGTCGGCCGCACGCCGCCGTCGCGGGTGGCCAGGTAGTCGGCGAACGGCCGGACGTAGCCGCGGTCGCCGTCGGACGGGTTGTGCGTGCGGTTGGTTTCACCGAAGGCGCTGGAGTCGCCCAGGGCGAGGTAGATGTGATCGGCGGCCGCCGGCGTGCTCAAACTGGCAGTCGCGAGGCACGCCCAAATCGAAACGAACAGCGATTTCACAACCCAACTCCTTTCGAAGAGGAAATCTTGAGACCGGTCGAGCCGTTCGGCACGCGGTGGCCGAAGTTACCCGGCTCCGTGTTGAAGCGAGGAAAACGGAAACCGATGACGCCGAAATCGAGCCACGTCGCCGGTCGGTTGCCTGGCCGTGTGCCAACCGACCTTCCGGGTCGCACTTACTTTGACGACGTCCCGAAAATTCGCAATCCCCTAAACAGCAGGGGGTGCCCCCTCGCCGGACCTGATATACTCGGCCGTTCACCCCTGCAACCGCCGGTAGGGACCGTTGAATGGCCAAGTCCGAGCGTATCACCGCAGCCGACGAGTATTCGATTGCGCGGCTCGTCGCCGAGTGCCGGGAATTGGGGACGGACACAGACGCGTGGCAGACCCGGCTGGTGGAAGGCGTCCGCACGCTGACGAACGGCATGACGGTGACGACCGGACCGATGCCGGTCTTGAATCTCTTCTCCCAGTACGCGGCCAGTTGCGTGGAAGTCGGCTGGCCGTCGATCGAGATGCGGAAGTGGTTTCACGACTGGTCGAAAGTGCCGGCCAACATCGCCGCACACCCGGCGTCGTCGCGGTTCCTGAGCTCGCCCGAGCCGTCGTTGACGCGGACCCGCCGCCAACTCGTCTCGGACCGCGAGTGGGAAACATCGCCGTTCGTGAACGACCGGCTCAAGCCGTTTCGCCTGGACGACGGCCTTCTGTCGCGGGTCTGCGTGCCGGTCGCCGGCATTGTTTACAACACCGTCATCATGCGGCCGGTCGAACGCCGGGTTTATTCCCCCCGGGACGCCGAACTGGTCGCTCGCCTCCATGCGATCCTCGAACCGCACCTCGGCCGGTCGCTCCTCGTTACCACGCAACCCAGCTTGCGCGGCCTCTCGCCGCGGCTGCGGGAGGTCTCGTCCGGTGCCTCCTCGACGGCGACAGTGAGAAGCAAGCGGCCGCGCGGTTGGGCCTCCAACCGTCGACCGTGCACGACCACGTGAAGCGGGTCTACCGGCACTTCGAGGTCAACTCGCGGCCGGAGTTGATCGCGTACTTCCTGCGGGCGACCGCCCCGACACTCGCCGATCATCACGGGCTCTCGCCCCGGTTGGCCGAACTGCTGCGGTGCCTGCTCGACGGGGCGAGCGAGAAGCAGGCCGCGCGGCAATTGGGCCTTCGCCAGACGACCGTTCACGACTACACGACGCGCATCTACCGGCACTTCGGCGTGAACTCGCGGCCAGAATTGTTAGCACAGTTCCTTCGCACGAAGCGAGACGCCTGACGAGCATACAGAGGGAACCTCACCGGGTTGGCAGGGGTCTCACCCAAAATTGATCGACGGGGCGTGCGCAGGAATCACACTCTCGCGGCGGTTGATACAGGAGATCGGCCGGTGGAATCGTTGCGCTTCGAGCAGGAGCTGGACGGGAGTTTATACCGCGTGACCAAAGCGCGGGTGGACGAATACTTCCGCGCCACCGGCAAGTGCCGACGTGCCGGGTTCCTCCTCGCCTTCAAAAGCCTTTCTGCTCGTCACCGTGATCAGCGGTAGCTACGCCGCCCTTCTCGCCCTGCCCTGAGGACTGTGGTGGCCGGAAGCCCGCGATTCAACAACGCCGTCCAGCGGCCCTGCTTCATGCTCTTCGGGCTGGACGGCTACCTGTGGCGGCTGCGGCACATCAAGTCGAACCAACTGTTCCTGAACGTCAACGGGTCGGACACTGAAATCGACGAGAACTATCGTGGTCTCACCGATCAACTTCCGCCGACGAGAACAACTCTTCGTGACGCTGCAGGATGCAGCGGCAAGGCGGCAGATCTCGGTTCGCACCGAGTGGGTCGAGCCATCGGATTAAACGACGTCAGTCCGCTCCGACGTGGATCGTGAGGGCGGGTGAAAGTCACGAGCTTGAGCAAACGCACACGGTGGGCAATGTTCGGCGACCTCGCCGCGAACGGGCCGTGGCCGACATGCGTCGGCGACTGAGTCGAACGCCGAACAACGGAATGGAATTCAGGCCAGGACCTGCCGGGCTTGGGCGGCCGCCGGGCGGACGTTCCGCGACCGGTCGAGGACGCCCCGGACTTTTTGCAGGAGGGCCTCCCGCGTGAACGGCTTGTGCAAGAATTCGACGTCCGATGAGGTGAGCCCGTGCCGCAGCACCGCGTCGTCCGGATACCCGCTCATGTAAATGACGTCGAGCCCGGGCGCCACGCCCCCCAATTCCTCCGCGAGTTCCCGCCCGCTCGGCCCCGCCATGACCACGTCGGTCAACAGAAGGTCAACAGGGGGGACGGCGGCCGCATGCACTTGGATCGCTTCCTCCGCCCCGCCCGCTTCGACGACGGCGTACCCGGCCTTCCGCAGGACCATCGCCGTCAGGTCCCGGACCGCCCGCTCGTCCTCGACGAGAAGGATCGTCTCCCGGCCGGAGGGGAGAACGGACTTGGCCGGCACCCGTCCCCCGGCGGCCGGGGCGTCCGCGCTCGCCGGGAGGAAGACGTGGAACCGGGTCCCCCGACCGGGTTCGCTCGCCACTTCGATGTGGCCGCCGCTTTGCTCGACGATGCCGAAGGCGGTCGATAGGCCGAGGCCGGTCCCCGCGCCGACCCCTTTCGTGGTGAAGAACGGCTCGAAGATCCTCACCCGCACGTCGTCGGGCATCCCGCACCCGGTGTCCTCGACCGAGAGGCGGGCGTACCGTCCGGGCTTCGCCCCCGGCCACGCCGAGTCCGATCCCACCGAGACGGCGTCCGTTTCGATCGTCAGCCGCCCCGCGGCATCGCGTCCCGCGCGTTGACGCACAGGTTCACCAAGACCTGCTCGACCTGCCCGGGGTCGGCGGTCACGCGGCCGACGGCTGGCCGGAGGGTCGTGGTCACGCGGATGTCCTCGCCGATCAACCGGCCGAGCATCTTGCTGAGGTTGACGACGAGGTCGTTCAGGTCGAACGGCGTCGGTTTCAAAACTTGCCGGCGGCTGAACGCCAACAGCTGTTGCGTCAGTTCCGCCGCTCGCCGCCCGGCGGCGAGGATCTCGCCCGCCCGCCCGTCGCTGCCCTCGTCCTCGACCATCATGGCCGAGTACCCGTTGATGACCGTGAGGAGGTTGTTGAAGTCGTGCGCGATGCCGCCCGCCAGGTGGCCCACGGCTTCCATCTTCGCGGCCTGCCGGAGTCGTTCCTCGGCCTGGTGGTGGGCCGTCAGATCCACCCCTTGGACGAGAATCCCCGAGACCCGCCCGTCCGCGTCCCGCAACGGCTGGTACACGAAGTCGAGCACCCGCTCTTCCAACCGGCCGCCCCGGGCGAGGCGGACCCGCGCGGCAGACGCGACGAATGGGGCGGCCGTCCGGTAGACCCGGTCGAGGATCTCGAAAAACCCCTGCCCTTCGACCTCGGGGACAGCCTCCCGAACGGCCCGGCCGACCAGGGGGCGACCGCCGAGCAACTCGGCGTACCGGTCGTTGACCCGTTCGAAGACGTGGTCGGGGCCGCGGAGCACGCACACGAACGACGGGGCGTGCTGGAACACCTCGGCGAGGTGCCGCCGCTCGGCCTCCACCTCCCGCAAGAGGCGCTCGCGGTCGGCCTCGGCCCGCCGCTGGGCGGTGATGTCGGTGAGCGTTCCCACCCACTCCCGAATGACGCCGTCGGCCCGCGGGATCGGCACCCCGCGGGCGTGGACGAAATGCCAGCCCCCGTCCCGCCCCCGCACCCGGTACTCAATGTCGTATGCATCCCCGGCCGCGATCGCCGAACCCCACGCCGCCGCCGTCGCGTCCCGGTCGTCGGCGTGGACCATTTCGAGCCATCGCGTGGGCGACGCACCGGCCCCTTCGGCGGCCTGACCGGTCAAATTCTCCCACCACTGTTCGACCTGCTTGAACGACCCCATGCCGCCTTCCGCCGCGTACGACCACACGATCTGACTCGACGCCAGCACGAGAGCCCGGTACCGGTCTTCACTGATTCGCAATGCTTCGGCTTGGCTGGCAGTGGGCGATTCTTGTTCGCTGTGGCGCATGGTGATGTCGTTCGACCTCTCAGGCCAATTCGCCTAAACCGGGGATCAATCGGGCGCTTCGGTAGCCGCCGAAGTGTAGTGAGCGAACGGGATCGGCGGCAGAGTGTCAAATGGAAGTGAGGGAATACCTGACGGATCAATCCGTCGGAGTTAAACTAAGGCTTCAAAAGCTCACTCCAGGCATAATGAGGAGTTTCGACTCCAACTGACGTGGTTGGTAGCTGTGTTAGGCCGTGTTGATGTTCCTGAGTCGCCGTAGTCGCAGGACGCCGAACACCAAATGGACCACACCGAGGAACATCGTCTTCCGCTTCTCGTACCGGGTGGCGAACCGGCGGAACTGCTTGGCCTTGCCGAACAGCCGCTCCACCTTGTTCCGCTCTCGATACCCGTCCGGCAGGAACGGCTGGGGCTCGACCCGGTTGCTCCGGCTGGGAATGTTCGGGAACACGTCCCGGTCGACGCACGCCTGCCGCTGGTCGTCCCCATCGAACCCCTTGTCGCACACCGCCTCGTCGAAGTGCGGCACGCGAGCGATGGTGGCGTCGAGCAGCGGCTCCAACCGCGGGGCGTCGTGGGCTTGGCCCGGCAACACTTCGACGGCGAGGGCCGTGCCCTCGTCGACGGCCGCCACGAGAACCTTGGTGGTCAGCCCGCCCCGGCTGCGGCCAAGACCCTCACGGCGAGCACTTCGTGCCGCCCCGATCTTTTTTTCTTCCGCCGTGCCCCGGCCGCATGCTGGTGGGCGCGGACGACGGTGGAGTCGACCAGGATGCGGCGGACGTCACCCAGGTCGGGGTTGGCGGTCAGCAGTTCAAACAGCCGCCGCAGGCTGCCCGAGCGGGCCCACCGGCCGAACCGGTGGTACACGGCGTCCCACGCCCCGAACTCGCTCGGCAGATCCCGCCATGGGATGCCGGTCCGGGCCCAGTACAGGATTGCCTCGAAGAACATGCGGTCGGACAGGCGTGGCGGCTGGCCGCCGGTGAACTGCTTGGCCTGGGCGACGAGCGGTTCGAGGATGGCCCAGTGGTCGTCCGTGAGCAAGTACCGCACGGCGTCGTGCCTCGGAATGGTCGGGATCGACCTAAACTCTTACCCCGAACGAACACGGCTCGTCAACACGGCCTAATCAGCACCAATGACACCGAAAGAATTTGCAGGTTCGTTGACCTTCGGGGCGAGGGGAAAATGCCCGTGCCGTGCGGCACGTTGAGCAGCGCGGCATCGTCAATGGACGGCTTAATTTTCCGCCCCTATTGCATTACTCCGTCCCGGCGGCGAACTTTGCCGTGAGTGCGAAGTCCCGCTCGTCGTACACTTGGGTCACGTCCACCAAGGCTTGGCCGAGGAACACTTTCGCGGCTTTCAGGCCGAACGCCTTCCGCACCTCCGTCCCCCGCAGGTGCCAGAGTTGGATCGGGGCCCAAAATCGGAATCGGGTCGAACGCGGCTCCCGTGGCTATTTCCGCCCGCCACGTTTTGGTCGTACCCGCAAGTGCCATCTCCAGGGCGGAGGAGCAACAATTCGCCATTCGGTTCGAGACGGGAACGGGGTTGAAAACGCCAGTGAAACTCGGCGCGAGGCAGAATGGGATGGTGGAATTACTTCGGAAGCGGACACGCCCTCTCGTGAAGGGCGAATCGAGGTCGTGGAAACCGCTGACCGGCGGCGAAGAGTTTCTCACCGCCCGACAGGCTGGACAGATGGCGCGCCGGTCGAACTCACGCGGTACGCATCAGAAATCCAGGCCTGAATTCCAGACCACGCGGGTTGCGAAAGTGGAGCCTTGCTCATCACCACCCCGCCGTCGTCCCGGCCCACGAATTGTTCGGCGCGGTTGTTGTCCGGGCGCAGAAGAAGTTAGACGCGGAAGTCATCGGCGTCTGCTTGCCGAAACGGCAGATAGGGGTCGTAAGTAGTGTCCATGATCATCGTTTTTTCCTCTTGCCCGACTGGTCGTCGGCATCGACGTCTTGCTGTGGCCGTTCCTGCTGATCATGCTTGCTGTCACAAACCGTGCGGCCCGTTCTTCCGACGGCAGGCATTTGCGCGGCGAACATGCGAACGCGGGCACGTCCGATTGCCGGGTTGTAAGACGGCGGTGCGGCGGATGGCGGCAGATCTTGCAGCGACGGCGGGGCCGCTGGAGGTGGGCTGGAGTCAACTCGGGAGAACGCCGCCGAGTGGATGGTTGCGGAAGAATCCCCAAAAAATTTCAGAGATTCTTGGTCGTCGGGGGATTCAAGCATCACCCCGTACACTCCCGATCCAGTACCGGGTTCTGGATCCCGTGATTCGGTGAGTGCGCCGGTGCAAGGTAGTGGAGCATTCGCATGACCGGAACCTTCACGACCGCAAAGGACCATGCAGAGATCCCCGCTTGGAACTCGCCAGGAAATTCGGACGATATGCCGGGAATGGCGTGAACTTCGCTGACTTGTGCCTCACTCGTTTCCGCGTGCCCTTCATCGCACGGCTCAAATGGGCAGGGCGAAGGCAATTGCGACCTCCCTCAGGCATGACCGAGGTACGGACGATTGCGCTCCCTCATACCGAGCCGCTCATCCAAGTCCACGCGCTCGCCGCGTCGCTCTCGGGTCAGCTTACCTCGACTTGTGCAGTTTGCGGTGCCGGGTCCAAGCCCGATCACAAGAACTCTCGCACCTCCGGGGGGGGGCCGCGATGGCTCCGTCGATCTCGGCCTCTGTGCCCCCCGTTCGGCCCACGCCCACCGGCCCGGGTGGAAGACTCCGGCACGGGGTCCGCCGCCCGAAGGGCGTAGAAGGCGGTGTGGCTCGCCACCGAGACAACCCCCGACGGGTCGGACCACGGGGCGGCGGCCCCGTGGGCAGCAAGGGCGGCGTTGTACGGTCGGAAGTCCCCGTCCTCGCCCGTGGCGTCGTCAATCTCGGTCGCGGCCTGATCCGCCTGCGTGCCGCTCGGCCACATCCACGGCTCGTTGGCCGCGCGGGTCGTCCCGCCAAGCTTGGATGCGCCGGCAACGCGCGCAGGCGAATAGGCGGAGCGTGCGGGGGCAACCCTTGCCCTGTAGAAGGCCCTCCATCTCCCCCGTATCCTCGGCCGCCGTGCGAGACGCCCACCCCGTTTCCACACAGCCTGTCCCCCAGGGCGAGGCCCTCGCCCTGGCCGGTCCTGCCCCCCCTCGGGCCTCCGAACCGTGGCGTCCGGCCCCCGAGCGAGGTACACCAGCCGATGTCACGGAGGCCCGGTATGCCGCAGCAGGACGTTTCGATCACCCGCCACTTCGCCGACCGGCCCGACCCACGAGTAGACCGGACCAAGAAGCCCTCCCCCGGCGACATCCTGGTGGTCGCCCGGTGTGCCGTCATCGCCGGGGCCGACTCGTGGGAGGAGGTGGAGGCGATCGGCCAGGCCAAGGCGGACGGGCTGAAGACGTTCCCGACCCTGCCGAACGGCATCCCCGGCCGTGACACATTTTATCGGGTGTTCGCCCGTCTCGACCCGAAGCGGTTCGGCGAGTGCGTGGCCGCTTGGGTCGGCGCGGCGTGCGAGGCGGCCGGATTGAAGCACATCGCGGTAGACGGGAAGGCGTGCCGGTCGGCTCCCAACGGCACGTTCAGCGGGTGCCGACACCTGGTCGGCGCGTGGGCGGCCGAGAACCGGCCGATCCTGGGGCAGGAGGCGGTGGCCGACGGGTCGCACGAGATCGCCGCCATCCCCGAGTTGTTGAAGGCGCTGGACCGGAAGGGCGCGTTGGTGACGCTCGACGCGGCCGGGTGCCAGAAGGAGATCGCCAAGCAGATCCGCACGGGCGGCGGGCACGACCTGCTGGCCGTGAAGGGCAACCAGCCGGCCCTCCACGACGCCGTGC
Source organism: Limnoglobus roseus (assembly GCF_008254045.1). GTDB lineage: Bacteria > Planctomycetota > Planctomycetia > Gemmatales > Gemmataceae > Limnoglobus > Limnoglobus roseus. Next base: position 6,801,517 of record NZ_CP042425.1, read on the forward strand.
CCGGGGTGTTCGACCGGGCGTGCGAGGCCGACTTCGCCGGGGTGAAGCACGGCCGGCACGAGCCGGTTGAACGTGGGCACGGGCGGCACGAGGAGCGGTACGTCACCGTCGTCTACGACCCCGAGGGGCTACCACCGGAGTGGCCGGACGTGGCGGCCGTGATCTTGGTCGGGCGGGACCGGGAGGTGAAGGGGAAACGCACCGACACCGCTCACTACTACGTCACAAGCCTGAAGGGGGACGGCCGCCGAGTTGGGGCGGTTGATTCGCCGGCACTGGGCGGTGGAGAACGAGCTGCACGGGTGCCTGGACGTGGCCTTCCGGGAGGACGCGAACAAGACGGCCGCCAAGCACGCCGGAACCAACATCGGAATGGTGCGACGGGTGGCGGCCTCACTCCTCAAGCAGGACCCGGGCAAGGGCCGCGTCAAAGCCAAGCGGTTTAAGGCTGCCCTTGGCGAGGGCTATCTATGCAGGTCTTGCAGGGATTCATGGAGGATTAGATGCGTTCGCCCTGCTCGCTCTCGTGGGCGTATTGGCCGCGATTGTCGGTTTGGCGGCCGAGTTCGGACCGCGGCTGGGGCCGCCACCACGCCTCTCCCCACGACAACAGATCGAAGCCGACCTGCGACTCGCGGTTGAACTCAAGGGCCCCCGGACGCTCACGGCCGGCACCGACCCGTGGGTAGTCGTGTCGCTACGGAATGTATCGACGGACCTGTCGCACCCGTTCGTTAAGCCGGGGCACGGATCGGAACTCCCTCGCGCGAACCGTACGTGACCTGGACGGCCGTGATCGACCCGGGGGACGGCAACTGGGTACCGGTTTCCGAGACACGCCGGTACGGGTACTGCGGCACCTGTCTGGCCTCCGCAGGCGATTGGCGAAGCGACGTGTCAGTGCTCGAACTTGGCGGGCGGGTGGAACTCCACGTCCCGCAAAAGTTCGAATTCCAGCGGCCGGGCCCGTCCGCCTTCGGGCTCATTACGAGTACGGGGCGAGAAACGGGCGAGGTGTCGGGGACGTCACCCTCATGGACAGCGTACCGACATTCACACTGTCCTCGCCGCCGGTCGAGTTCGACGTGGTCCGCCCGGCCGACGTGCGGCTGCGGGTCAAGCGGCCGTTGAAAGTCCATCAAAAGACCGCGATCTCGGAGGTGTTCGACATTCAGTTGATGAGCCGGTCGCGTGAGCCAGCGTCGTATCTGTCGCCGACGCTCGGTTGAGCCTTGAGTTGAAGGCGGAGTTTGGTTGGCGTCCGTCACTCAATCGACAGGGGACCACCTACGGTGTCCAGAAGGTGCTTCAACCCGGCGAGGGCGTTGCTCTCGTCGGGCAAGGCGAGTTCGCCAACGGCCTCGACGGTACGTGGGAGTACCCGGTGGCGGAGCGGGTCCTCGTGCGGGCCGTTTACATCACCTCGACATGGAATCACGGGGCCCGCATTTTCTCCGACTGGGTACACGTTTCCGTCGAGCCGTAATCCGGCCGTACAGCTCGCCGCCCGTCGGGCCGTGCCGACGGGCGGTCCCTGCCTTTGACCGCGGCCCAGAACTCTGCCCCTGTGCCGATCGGACGATACCAGATCTCGGCCAACCCTGGCAGCAGTGCGGGGCGTACGTCCTCGACACGGCGACCGGGAGGTGTTCATAGTGATGAGTCGTGGCGATTCACCGAAGTCCATCGGCACGTTGCCTCGCGGGAAATAGCAGTAAGCGGGGCGCCAGCCGTTGCGGAATCGCCCGCGGTGTAGCGAGGCAGTACAGCGGAAACGAACACGCAAAAAAGAATTTCCGACAATCCGTCCGGAGGGGTGATTTTTCCACTATCGCGGGGTGTGGTGTGCGGGTTACTTGTCACATTGCAACCTCACCGGAGTGGTTCTCCCATGACCCGACGTCGCTTCTCCTTGGCGATCCCCGTTGCCTTACTCGCCGGCGTCGTATACCTGTTGGGCACGACCGCCGCTGAGTACCGGTGGTACGCCGACCAACTTGATCGCTCCGCCCGCCATCGGGACGACTTGGACAGCCAACTCGATGACGTGCCGTACCAGCACGCCGCGCGCGGCGTACTCCACCACCGCCCGCGGACTAGCCCGGCCGCCGGGACCCGCAGCGACGGATCCGAGACGCTGCTGACGGAGCGAAATCCAGTCGACAGGGCACAGGCGAAGGACTCGTGAACGTCCGGATGCGGAAACTCGGAATTGATCCCGCGATCCCGAAGAGGACACCGCTCGTGAAGTGACCCCGGATTCCGCCGCCGGTACCGGCGGCCGTGTGCCGTCCCGATGCTGACGGGGCGATTGCTCGTCCCGGACGTGATGCGCGAGGGGATGAAGTCGGGGCGGTGGCGGGTTCTTGAAAGCGGACGTGGCGAATACCCTCCGTCGAGTGAAGGGTATTCCTGGTGCAGAGGCTTTAGCTGAGCATTTTACTGACGTCAGTAAAGTTCCGCCGATAGTTCTTCACAGACGTGGAATGAGAAGGCACGGAGTTACCGTCCTCCTCACTGGCATGGTCATGGCGGGCACTTTGTTAGATGGCATAAAACGGCCAAACGACCTCACCGACTCGCCTTCACCCCCGCCCGTCCCTTGACGCCCGTCCCTTTGCCGACGCCTTTCGCCGCCAACTCCTCCTTCAACTTCTTGTTCTCGGCCTGGAGTTCCTGAATGATCCGCTCCTGACGCGCCGACTCGGCCCGCTGCATCGCCAGGATCGTCTGGTTCTGCTCCCGAATGGTGGCGAGTGCCATCCGCAGGCCGAAGGGGTCCACGTCCTTGCCGATCGAGGCCACGTTCTCGCTGACCTTGACCGCGTCCCCGCCAATTTGCTTCGACACGTCCTTGACCACCGGGGCGAGCTCCTTGACCGCCTCCGTGATCTGTTGGAACTTCTCGGCCGCCGCCAAAAGGTTCTGCACCGTCGGACCGAGGTCCGCGAGCGGGTTCTGAATCAGGGCGAGCGGGTTGAGGCTCGGCCTCGCCTCCGCGGACGGCGCCTTCGCGGGGGTCGGCTTCTGGGCGCTCACGGGGAGAGACAGGGCGAGCAGGCCCGCGGCGGCGACGAACGGCTGACGGATGTTCATGGGGAGTTCCTTTCGGTCGGTGAGTCAGGGCAGTCACCTTCTCATTGTGTCATTTACGTCATTTCTGTCAGCAGGTCCGTACCAGTGTTTTGCGAGGAGCGTTGCGCATCACTCGTGGTGGTTACGGGCGATGGAGAACGGTCGCCTCCGCGAGGAACCACAGTCCTTGCCACGCCCAAAACCAGAGTATGCAGATCGCCACCAGCCGGAGGAGCGGGCGCAGGGGTTCGTGGTGAAGTGGGTGAGGCGTTAGTCGCCAGACGCGAACCGCCAAATAGAGGGCGGCGTATGTCAGCACGTGGTTCCATGGGCAGAACGGGCAGAGCCAGTCCAAGCCGAACATCAATCGCCAAAACCACAATGTCATCAACGAGGCGATTCCTAACCAGACGGCCAGACTCCGAACGAGGTGAGGGCGATAGGCCGACCCGAGTCGCCGTCCCGCGAGCCACCACAGCAGAGCACCCGTGTAGAACCCGAGGCCGAGGACAGCGTTCGGGACGACGAACGCGCGGGCCTCGGGCGTTTGAAGAACCTTGTCGCAGTCCACACGAGCAGTCCAAGAGCACACGCCGGTGCCGGGCGTGACCCACCCGCCGACCAGAGCGGTGAACCGCCACGACAGGTAGATAGTGTCCAGGGCCGCGATGGCCAGGACGACGGTCAACAGTCTCTCCAACCGGCGGCGTTTGTCCCCGTTCATGGAAGGGGTAGAACCCAGATCCATCAAATACCCCCTTTCGTTGCCCGTCGTTTCTGTCGCAGAACCCGCCTCACGCTACCCACCTGACCCTGGTCAATACGCCGCGTCTGGAATGTCCTCACTGACCCCGTGGCGCGATTCGCCCGGATTTGCGGAGGACGGGCGGGGTTCAGGGCGTGGGTGTTTTAAGGACCAGCCCACTCACCGCGTGTCGATAGTGATCTCCCCCTCGGTGGGGAAGTTGGCGATGGGGTTGCCGAGCGCTTTCGACCCGCCGTAGTCGACCCAACGGCCCTCGTTGATGGCCTCGCCGGACGGCAACAGGGATTGCACGTTGGACAGGCCCGGGCCGCTGAGGATCAGGTACGTGTGCTTGGGGACCGGCTTGGCGGTCTTGAGTTTCACCCCGAACGTCTGTTCCGAGGCCGAGTACCGCCAATCGACGAGGGTGACGTCGAGGGCCTGAAGGTTCTTGCCGACGACGACGGTGACCTTGCCCTCGCGGTCCCCCTTATTCGAGCACCCCATGGCAAACGTCAGGACGGCGGCGAGGGTTAGCGGAGAGAGTCGCGGGAGAGTCATAGTCGGCCTCTGGCACCATTCAGATCGCGGTGGTGTCGCCGCGGTTGATGTCGGGAGAACTGCTCCCGACACCGAAGAGCGATCAGGCTAACCGCCCGCTCGGCCCCGGTCAAGGGCCCGCCGCAGGGATGCCTTGAGGACTGCCGAACCCGACCTTTTGCCCGTACTTCAGTTTCGCTCACCCAAAAGTGATCCATGCGCCGCCCCGCCCGCATCGCGACTCTCCTCGTCGCGCTCATCTTGGCCCTGCTCGCCGGCTGGTGTCACATTGTTCGTCGAGAGTTCGCCGGCGTGGGCGGAACGGGTTGCGGCAACACTGCCGACGGGCGGGTGGGAAATTACGCCGCACGACTACGGCACCCGCGTGGGTGACGGGTTGGCAGTCGTCGGTCACAGCCTGCCGGCGGCCGTCACGTCAAGAACGTGGGACGTGATTCTCGTGGACGGACCGCGAGGCGTTGACGCCGACGATCCGGGCCGCGTCGTTCCGATCCGGGCCGCTGCGAAACTGGCCAAGCGCGACGGGTGGCGGATGTTCGTCCACGACTGCGACCAGCCTCTCGAACAGGCGGCGTACCCACACTTCTTCGACCGCGAACCCGCCCGGGCTTACGACCGGACGTGGGCGTACGGGGCCGACCACGACCCGCCGTTGTAGTGCACGAAGAAGGTGTCGGGCACCTCGAGAATCCGCGCGCCGTTGCGGCAGTGGAAGTACTGCTGCTCGTAGTCCAACCGGATGCGACCGGGGTGGGCGAAAAAGGCCTGCGTGATGATCCCCTGGTCGGAGTGCCCCTGGAGTTCGAGCGGGTCCAGCAGGTGAGAGAGGAGCTGGGACGGGCCGCAATAGCACCCCGAGTTGAGGAACTTGTACGGCGTGTCGAACGGCGGGGCCGGGTAATCGGCTTCCCGGTTCCAGTCTGGGTAACAATACCGTTCCGCTGCGAACACGACGTAGTTCGGAATGACCATCGCCTTCGGGTCTTTGACGACTTCGACGTCGTAGGCGTCCAAAAAGACGATCGGCTCGTCGAGTCCGCGAATCGCCTCGCGAACGTAGTGCAACTTGATGACATTGTTCGGGTACGGCTGCCCCACCCCGAGGACAACAGGCTCGACTCCGAAGCGGCGGCAGCCGTCGATCAGAATGTTGGCCCGATTGGGATCACTGGCAACGGTCAAGATTTTCACGCGAAGTCACCGTCCGGGATGAACGCGGGGCACGCTTCGCAGAATGGCCCGGGCACGGCCGGTTTGTCAAGGCGACAGTCGTGCCGGCAATTTCCCCTGTTACACCTGTCCCGCACGTGAGCGGGCGTGACAACTACCCTTGTTTCCAGTCCTTGGCGGCGATCTTGGCCGGGGCACGGCGGGACACGGTGTTACTCACGGGGAGTTTCAAGTCGAACTCCTTGCCGAGGAACTTGCTGTCCCGCGGGTTGCCGCTGTGGGACGGCCGCTGCACGTTCTGCTGCAAGCGGACCGCCTTGTCCAATACGACCGCACCCGTGCCGTCGACCTTGAACGTGTGCTCCCAGATGACGTTCCAGTAGAAGTGCTTAAGGAGGTGGAACTTGCCGCCCGGCTCTTGGGCCACAAGCATCGTGCAGAAGAGCAATTCGACCACGGTGTAGTGCAGGAAGTTGTTCGGGTGCCCAGTGACGATGGGATTCGGTTCGACGGACGCCCACCACCGACTAGGTTGGTCGAACAAGTGGGCGGGGACGTCCAGAAACCCGGTCGCCGGAATGACCGTCCCGGCGGCCAGTTTGTTCGTCCCCGTCGGACCCGTTGTTCCGCCCGAGTTGAGGCTGTCGTACCACACCTCAGTCGATCCGATGTCGGTGTCACGACACACGATCTGGTTGCTGTGAGTGATCAGGATACTGCCGTCCCGAACGGTCGCGCCGCGGTACCGGGAGTGGTTCGTGCCGATGTACTTGAGTTGAACGAACCCGAGAGTCCACCCGGCGACGCTGTCTCCCGCCGTTCCTTTGAGGCGGATCGAACCGTTCGCGTCGATCGTCGGCGAATTGAAGGCGAACCCGACCGGCGGGCCGGGGTCCGCCGTCACCGTGGGCTTGGTCCCCGGGACCGCCATGGTCAGGGTCGTTTTCGGCACATCGATCGTAACCATGGCCGCCTCTCAATCCTTCTACACCCAGCTTTGCTTGCCGGGCTCGTTGTGGTTAGCCGGATAGGGCACACTCCAACGGACGGACACATACCATACGCGGCCGCTCGCCGGACGGATGCCAGGAATGGACATTCTGTCGGATGTGTCAATTGGGCTATCGCCCGCGGGGGGACCGCTTCGACATCCCCGGGCGGAACGTATCGACGAGGTGTTTGGGCGCGCTAACTGCTGGGTTCCGCAACGAGTAGACGATAGGGAACGGCATGCCTTTTTGGAGGCTGGTGAATTCGGGCACGTCGGCCGCCCGCACGGTGTAGGTACCCGTGTAAGGGGTGCCGGCGGCGTCCGTGTAGTGGTAGGTGATTTCCCGCTGCTGTGATGCGCGTTGTTTCACCACGGAAACAACCCCACCGACCTTGTACCCGGCCAACAGCGTGTTCCGTTCGACCACGGCTTTGACTTCCTGGCCGTGCTCACAAAGTTCCTTCATTTTCCGAACGTGCTGAACGACCGTGGCGGCGACCGCGGCGACAACAAGTACCAGAAGTAAGACGACCAGCGAACCGCAGATGAGGGGTGCCATGCTTGCGGGTCCAATCCGCGGGGTGTGATGGGTTGAAACCCTTCGGGGTGGGTGATTTACGAACACCGAAGGCGAGCACCAAGGAAGCGCGCCACACGATAACCGAGGCAGGCGACTCCGATCGGATACGCGGCGAGGAGTAGGAAATGCAGAAACCCGACTCGTACGAGTCGGGTTTCTGCATTTCCGGGCAGGATGTTAGTTGTGCGGAATTTCGATCCGGCACCAGCCTAAATCGAGAAAGGTTGCTTTCGTGCTCTCGTTGTTGAAATGTTCCGGGTGCAAGGAGTAGACCACGAAACGACCGTCCTTCACGTCTTGCACGAGACCTGCCTGACGGAGGACGCCGAGGTGGTGAGAGACGTTCACGATTTCCACTTGCAGCAACTTGGCCAACTCCGTCACATTCTTGGAGCCCGTTCGCAGGCACTCAATGATGCGAATCCGGTTCGGTTCCGCAATGGCTTGAAGGAGTTCGGCACATTCTTTCGCGACTTTCGGGTCAGTCATTTTCCACAGTCCTGGGGCGAACTCTTGAAACTTTCGGGTAGTCGGAACACAGCCAATCCGTTTTCAACGCCCAAAAGCGAATGGTCGAACGACCACTACCTATTTTAACTATCTTAATTGTATCATTGGACAAATCAAGTCGTGAACTGCTGCAATTTGTTTCCCAGAAATAAGATGCGATGAATTATCGTACAGCACCAATAATGGGATACCCGCGTTTGGCGGCTCGACTAACAAAGAATCCGACACAAAGACGTGCAACACACTAAATTCAAGAGTCGATTTCTTGTGTCACAGGAAAGATGGTTCTGTGGGATCAATGACAATCAAGTCTGGGAAGGATTTCAGAAGGCCTACCACTCGTTGGTAATCCTCGAAATATTCCAGCATTGGGTCCGGCGTTTCGCTCCAGGCATCGATCCGCCGGTCGCAGGCCGCTACGTCCGAATCCTCCGCCTGCCCGGCCATCTTCTCCGCAATGTCACTCGACTCCGCGAGTACCTCGGGTCCCGATTGCTCGAGTAATTCGAAGTCCCATTCTCCCCGCGAAATCGTGATCTGATTGCCGTTCAGGGTGACGCTGGAAGTTGCAAACTCGGTTTCGACCTGACTCAGCAGGGTCTTGATTGTCAGGTCCGATTTCGGCGGGATGAGGGCGAAAACGCGGTACATGACGCTCTCCTAAGCCCGGACGAGTTTCTCGCGGTGCTGTATGACATTCTTCGTAGCGTTTCGCGTATCGACCACCAAGTTCGCGGACCGCAAAATCCAATCGTAATCGAAGGCGGTGTGATCGGTCGCGATCAAAACGCAGTCTTGTTCACCCAGGAAGTCCGCCGTGAGGGGCTGACTTTCCATCTGCAGGTGCGGGTAGTGGCGCATCGGCGGCAGGGCCGGAATGTGAGGGTCACTGTACGTCACCCGGGCGCCCTTCTTCAACAACAGGTCCATGATCTCGAAACCGGGGGACTCCCGCGGATCGTCGATGTCCTTCTTGTACGCCATGCCGAGGATGGCGACCTTACTGCCCTTGAGCGGTTTGCCCGCGTCGTTGAGGGCGTCGATCACCTTGCTAACTACGTAGGTCGGCATCCCAGCGTTGACTTCGCCGGCCAGTTCGATGAAGCGGGTGTTCATGCCGTACTGCCGGGCGACCCAGGTCAGGTAGAACGGGTCGATCGGGATGCAGTGGCCACCCAAACCGGGGCCGGGGTAGAACGCCTGGAAGCCGAACGGCTTCGTCTTGGCGGCCTCGATCACCTCCCACACGTCGATGTCCATGCGGTCGTAAAGGGTCTTCAGTTCGTTGACGAGCGCGATGTTGATCGCCCGGTACGTGTTCTCCAGAATCTTGCACGCCTCCGCGACTTCCGGCGTGCTGACCCGCACCACCTTTTCGACGACCTTCCCGTACAAGCTCGCCGCGAGATCGCCGCTCTGCGGGTCGATCCCACCGACAACCTTGGGAATCGTGTCGACGGAGTGTGTGAGGTTGCCGGGGTCTTCGCGCTCGGGGCTGAAAGCGAGGAAGAAGTCTTCGCCGACGCTCATTTCCGAGCGTTCGAGGATCGGCAGCACGACCTTTCGCGTTGTCGTCGGGTACGTCGTGCTTTCCAAGACGACCAACTGACCGGGCCGAAGCCGGGCGGCGATGGCGTGGGCCGAGTTCACGACGTACTGCAAGTCCGGCTCGCGCGACTCGGTCAACGGCGTCGGCACGCAAATGATGATGACATCGACTTCGTCCAACCGGCTGAACTGCTCGGTCGCCGAGAAGCGGTTCGCCCGCATCTCGGCGATCGTCGCGTCCGGGATTTGCTTGATGTACGACCGCCCCGCGTTCAACTTGGTAACCTTGCCGACGTCGATGTCGTAGCCGACGACCGTGAACCCGGCCCGCGAGAAGACCCGCGCGAGCGGTAAGCCCACGTATCCTAGGCCGATGATGCCCACACGGGCGGCCTTGGTGTCAATCCGTTGCATTAGTTCGTTGAACGTGTCCGACATTTCGGCTCCGTCCCTGGTTGCCGGGTGAAAATCTGGGGCGAGACTCCGCTCGAACCACGTTATCCCTCAAAATCGAGAACGGTGTCAACACGGATTAGACGCCATCAAGGCACCGTGTCCCGTGCAAGTGTGTCGCAAGGTTCTCTTTTCAGGTGACACCGATTTCTTCAAGCAGGTGTTGCAATCCGCACAACCCGAAGGGTTTCGCCCTTTCCCCACTCAGTTCTGCCTTCCACGAATTGGCAGGAACGAACCGTCAGCAGATGATAAATTGACTTTGAGATCTCAAACTCCCGATCCCGTCGCAGACCTATGCCTTCTCCCACCACTGCCGCCGAATTCTTGGCCCTCACCAAGCAGAGTTCGCTGTTGGCGGAGGGGTTGCTCAAGCCGTACTTGAACTCGCGCCCGTTTCTGGAGTTGAATGCCGACGACGCCGCCCGGCAACTCGTGATCGACGGCCTCCTCAGTCCGTTCCAGGCGAACCACCTCCTGAAGGGCCGTTACAAGAACTTCTTCATCGGCAAGTACAAGGTCATCGCCCCGCTCGGCTCCGGCGGGGCGAGTCAGGTGTTCCTGTGCGAACACGAGATGATGAAACACCGGGTGGCCCTCAAGATTCTCCGGCTCAAGGACGCCAACGACCCGGCCGCCTTGAACCGCTTCCGCCGCGAGGCCCGGGCGGCCGCGGCCGTCAACCACCCGAACGTAGTCCGGGCCTACGACTTCGACCAGGCCGAGGGCAAGCATTACTACATCGTGATGGACCACGTCGACGGGGTCAGCCTCGAACACCTTGTCGAGCGGATCGGGCCGTTGCCGCCGGAACAGGCGGTCCATTACGTGGTCCAGGCGGCGTCCGGCCTTCAGCACATCTACGAGTGCGGCCTCATCCACCGCGACATCAAGCCGAGCAACCTCCTCCTCGACCGCTCCGGGCTCATTCGCATACTCGACCTGGGTCTGGTCCGCTTCGCCGACAGCGACGACGACAATGTGACGAAGCTCCAGAAAGACCACGCCATCCTCGGCACAGCCGATTACCTTTCGCCAGAGCAGGCGTTCAAGGCCGACGACCTCGACATCCGTTCGGACATCTACAGTCTCGGCGTGACGCTCTACTTCCTACTCTCTGGCCGGACCCCGTTCGCCAACTTGTCGATGGCCCAGAAACTCCTGCACCACCAGTTTAAAGACCCGCCGCCGATTGAAGGCGTGCCGAAAGACCTGTCCGCCGTAATCCTCACGATGATGGCGAAGAAACCCCACGACCGTTACCAGACGCCGGACGAAGTCGCGGAAGCGTTGAGCGGTTGGACCGCGATTCCCCTCCCCCCGCCCGACCCGGCCTACTTCGAAGTCACGGAGTTTCCGATTGCGGAAACCCCGGTCCGACCGGCAAAAGCGTCCCGGCCAGAGGCCAAACCCGCTCCCCCGCCGCGCCCGAAGTGGCCCATCATGGTCGGAATTCTTGCGGTAGTCGCGCTCGCCGGCCTCATCGCCTTCTTCGCCCTTCGTTGAACCTTCTGCCCGCACCGGCGTCCAAGCGGTAGAATCGACCCCTCCGATCCCGCGTGGAGACCTCGTCGTGCCGCTCCCCCTTCCCCGCTGGCTATTGGCCCTTGCCCTCCTCGGCACCCTCTCCGTTCCGGCCGACGCCGTCATCAAGAAGCTCACCCCGCTCAAGGATGTCATCGGCGACGCTCAGGGGATCGTCGCGGCCACGGTCGAGAGGATCGACGCCCAAAAGCCGAGCGTGGTCTTCAAGTTCGAATCGAACCTGAAGGGAAAGAGCGAGTTCGAATCATTCGCGGTCAACTTGAAGGGGGACAGTTTCGCGAAGAAGGACGACCACACGAAGGCCCTCCTCGACCGCCTGGTTACGGGGCGAAAGCTGATCCTCTTCGTGACGAAGGTCGAGAAGACGTACATCGTCTTCGGGTTCCTCGAAGGAACGTGGTTCCAGGTCCGCGGCACTGTCGGCGACGACGGCAAAACCCTCTCGTGGGCGTTCCTCCACTGCGAGCCGTTCTTCCGGCGGACGTTCAAGGGCACCACCGACGAACTGAAAGACGTGATCGAAAAGGCCTTAAGCGGCAAGGCGGCCCCGCCGGACGCGAACGAGAAAGAAGAACCGGGCTTCGGCCCCCTGCCGGAGAAGAAGAGTTCCCTGTACCGCTCGCCGACGCTGTTCGGCGTGATCCCGTCGGCCGTACTCATCGCACCCCTGGCCCTAGTCGCCGCCCTCTTCCCCGGCGTGTTCGCCCGGCTCGCGGTCGTCATGAAGCAGTGGCGGGCCTTCCTAACGATCTCCAGCATCAACACCACCCTCGCGGCCGTGTACTTCTTCTTCCACGAGTCGCTGCCTGACCGGCCGATCTTTTCGCCGCGGGCGTTTCTGCTGCTCGTGATCGGCGTAACTCTCGTGGGCACGGTCTGGGCCGGCAGCCGCTACCGCCGGATGGCCGCCGCCGACCCGGCCGTCACGGCCACCCCGTCGCGCACGGCGCTGTTGGCGCTGCTCGGCCTGCTCGCGCTGTTCGGATTTTTCCTGGTGTTCTCCGTCTGGGTGTGGCTCGGCCGACCGGCGGGCTTGGTCGTACTGCCGATGCGGGAGTTCACCGCCCTGGCGGCGGGATTAACGCTCGCTGTGGCCTACTGCCTCTACCGAATTGCCACGCCGTCGGTCGATGGGCTGGGCGTGAAAACGCGGTTGAGTCTGTCCGGCGAATCGGTGGCCCTGTTCGGCACGCTCGCGTTTAGCGTCGGCCTGTACCTGTTGTCCTCGACTGCGGCCTGGACGGGGTCAGTCGGCGAACAGGGGGACGCGGGCGAGACGGTGGGCTGCGGGTTGAAGCTCGCCGACGTGCGGACGATGACGTTTCCCGGTGCCTATGCGGTGATGTCGAGCGTGATCGCGGCCGACGACGGCAAACTGTACTTCGGGGCCGAGAGCGCTGGCGGCACCGGGAGCGTCTGGTGCGTCGATCCGGCGACGGGGCGGCCGGCGTGGAAGTTTACCAACGGCGGCGACCTGCAACCCGTCTACTGCACCCCGACCGTGGCCGGCGGCAAGGTGTACGTCGGCGAGGGGCTGCACACCGATTCGGACCGCCGCCTGTTCTGCCTGAACGCCACGAACGGCGGCGAAGTTTGGAAGTTCAAGACCGAGAGCCACACGGAAGGCCGGCCTGCACTTGCCGGCGACCGCCTCATCTTCTCGGCCGGCGACGACGGGCTGATTTGCCTCGACGCGAACACGCACGAGAAGCGGTGGCACGTCCCCGGCCTGCCGCACAAGTTGCACGTCGATACGCCCCCCGTGGTTGTCGGCCGGCGGGTGTTTTTCGGCAGCGGTTACAACACGCTCGCCATGCTCGCCGCGGACGTGAACACCGGCGACATCCTCTGGCAAACGCCGTCGGACCTGCGCTCGTTCGGGATGCCGCTCACCCGCGGCCCGCACGTTTACTTCGGCCTCGGCACAGGCAACCTGATCGAAGACCTTTCAACGGAGAAGGAGATCACCGCCGTCCCGCGGGAGACGACGCCGAAGGGGTCGGTCGTCTGCCTGACGTCCGAGAAGGGAGAAGTCGTCTGGCGGTACGACCTACCGAAGTCGGTCCACGCGGAGATGGCCGCCGACCGGCAGACGATCTTCGCGTGCTGTAAGGACGGTTTCGTCTACGCCATCGACCGCGCGACGGGCAAACTCCGCTGGCGGCGGTCGGTCGGCCCGTCCTGCGCGTCCGGTCCCGTACTCGCGACCTATGCGAACGGAGCCGCCACGCTGGCGGTCTACGCCGTCTCGATCGATGGCCGCGCGACGGCCCTCAACCCCGTGACCGGCGAACCGTACTGGGTCCGCAATTTGGGCGAGTCCAGCGGCAAGATTGTTGAGGTCCTCTCGACCCCGGCCCTCGTTCACGCCACCGGCGGAAGCAAGCGAACGCTCTACGTCGGGGCGAAGGCCGAGAACAAGAACAATGGGGAAAAGGTCGCGACGATCTTCGCGATCGAGGATGTGATCGAAGACTAACCGGCGTTGCGAGTAAGAGGCAATGTGCACCCCTACTCGCAACGCCGGCTGGTTAAGCGTCGCTCGCTACCACCGCAGCCACACCTTCAACAGCCGGTAGATGTCCAGGCCGATCGTGAACAGCATCAAACAGATCACGAAGAAGAAGCCGACGTAGGTGAGCAGGATGTGCACGCGCTCCGGTGGCGGCTTGCCACGGAAGGCCTCGTAAATGAGGAACATCATGTGCCCGCCGTCGAGTAGCGGGATCGGCAGGAAGTTCACCACCGCGAGGTTGATGTTGATGAGGGCCAGCATCAGGATCAACTTCCAGACGCTCTCGCCGGCCAGGATGTACGAGATGCGGGCGAGCGTGATCGGGCCGCTCATGGTCTGCACGGCCGAGACGCGGCCGAACACCATCGCGTAGAGGTTGATGTACGTCGTCTGGATCATCCGTAACGTGCGATCCGCCCCCATCTGAAGGGCTTCGCCGATACTGTTCGCCTTCTGAATCCGGGTTTGGGTCGCCAGGATCAGTCCGCGGTCGGTCCGCGAGTAATCGCGATCCTCGACGGTGCCGAGGCGGACTTCGACCGGTTGTCCGCCTCGGTTGACGCGAACGTCGGCCTCGAACGGCGAGACCCGTTGCAGGAGCTCGTCGACGAACGCCCACTGGTGCGGCTTGATCGTCTCCCACCGTCCCTCGTCCACGGTGCCCGTCGCGTCCTTCGCCCGTATCCGCACGGCTTCGCAAGCGTCGTTCGGCTGCAATCCCGCGGTCGCGGCGGGGCCACCGGGGGTCACGCTATCGACGACCGCCTGAACGTGGTAAGCCAGCCCCAGGCCGTTGATGGCGATTGGCGTCTGGGCCTTCATCTCGGTCGTGACGTCGAACCGCCCCACCTCGTCCCACGGCAATTCGAGCGCGATCCGCTTCTCCGCGTGGTCCCCTTCTTGCTCCCGCCAGACGGTCAATGTCACCCTTTTCGGCCCCGGCGTGCGGTCGGCCCACTGGGTCAACTCGGTCGGAAGTTTCAACGGGTCGAGGGGCTTCACGACGCGGCCGGTCGTCGCCTCCACCTTGCCGCTGGTCAGAACGGTGACGGTCTTATCCGCGTTGGCGAACTCGACCTCCACGATGCGGTCGCCAGGGTTGGTCCCTTCCTTCGGCTGGACCTTGGCCGCCTCCGCCGGCGAGCCGACGCGCGTGGCGACGATCGACCCCATGCGCATCCGCATGCCCGTGTCGCGGCGGTAGGCCGGCGGGACAGTAATGGACGCTGTCTCGCCGCTGGTGCGTGTCACTTCAAACGTGATCGGCTCAGTGGCCAAACGGGCCAGCCGGCGGTGATACACGAAGATGTCGCCGCGGGCGTCGTTGGCCCCGGATTTGATCGGCGTGACCTTGCGGTCGGGCGTGTCCGGATCGCTCATCCCAACCAGTGTGTCGCCGGAGTGAAAGAGCGGGTGCCCCTCGGCGTCTTTGGCCTGACTCGCGGCACTATCGGGAATGAACGGCGGGGTGTTGAACTTGTCCCCGCGGATCAGCGACAGCGACTCCATCGGCAAAATGCCGAGGACCGGGAACGGCGCCCCCTCGTCGCGGATCGGCTCCCCCTTGAGGTCGCGGATGGTGCCGTTGTCGTCGATCTTCAGGTCGACGAGGTCGCCCTTGTTCGTGGCCCACACGATCGGCCGTAGGTCGTCGAACCACGGGTTCTCGCGGTTACCGATCTTCCGGATCTCGGAGCCGCTGTGGATGTTCAGCCGCCACGCGGTTCCGCCGGCTTCCATCCGGGCGACCGTCGCGGGAATCTCTTCAAGGCCGTGCATGTAGACGATCACGAACAGCACGCACGCCAGCAGGATATTCATGATGACGCCGGCCGAGATGATGAGCATCCGCTCCGGTACACTCTGGTTCTTGAACGACCGCGGGTCGGTGTCGGCGGTGTCGTCGTTCGTGCCGTCCCCTTCCCCGAGCATCTTCACGAAGCCGCCGAGTGGCACGAGGCAGAGTTTGTACGTCGTCTCGCCGTACTTGTAGGAGCAGAACGGCAGCGGCGGGCCGAACCCGATGCTGAACGCCTCCACGCGGACGTTGCACAACTTCGCGGCGGCGAAGTGGCCGAGTTCGTGGATGAAAATGATGAACGTAAGCCCGGCCCCCGCCAGCACGACGCTCAGCGGGTCGAGGTAGCGGAGGACGACCGTCAGGCAGATCAGGCCGAGGACGATGTTGACGAGGTTCTCGCGTAGCCACGACCCGGTCGATTCCGTGGTTTCATCCGGAATGGGGGGCATGGGGGCGGGCGTCACGGGGTTGTCCAACGGGATACCTCCTGCCGTGCCCAGCGGTCGGCGGCGAGCAGGCCGCCGAGCGTCGGGTGCGGGTCGTAGTCGTGGGAATCGAGGACCGCCCGGCAGCACCGTGCGATGTCGAGAAAGCCGATCTCGCGTTTCAAAAAGCGATCCACCGCCGCCTCGTTCGCGGCGTTCAAGACCGGGCCACACGTTCCGCCCCGGCGGGCGACTTCGAAGCCCAACTTCAGGGCCGGGAACGTGTCGGGGTCGGGCTGTTCGAAGCGAAGTTCGGATAGCCTCCGCCAGTCGAGCTTCTTCGCCGGCCCGGCCAGTCGTTCGGGGTGGAGCAAGGCCCACTGAATCGGCAGCCGCATGTCCGGCGGCGACAACTGAGCCAGCACCGACCCGTCGAGGAATTCCACGAGGGAATGCACCACCGAACTCGGGTGAACGATCACGTCGATCTGCTCGGCCTTCAGGCCGAACAGCCAACGGGCTTCGATCACTTCGAGGGCTTTGTTCATCATCGTGGCCGAGTCGATGGTGATCTTCGGCCCCATCTGCCAGGTCGGGTGCTGGAGGGCGCTCTCCACCGAGACATTCGCCAGATCGGCCGCAGTCTTTCCTCGGAACGGGCCACCGCTCGCGGTCAGCACCACTTTCGCCACATCCGTGGCTGTGTGGCCGCAGAGCGCCTGGAAGATCGCGGAATGCTCGCTGTCCACGGGCAGCAGTTTCGCCCCGCGCTTGGCGGCGAGGTCCATCACCAAGGAGCCGCCGACGACGAGCGTTTCTTTGTTCGCGAGGGCGACAGTCTTGCCCGTTTCGAGGGCCGCCCAGGTGCCCATCAGTCCGGCCGCACCAACCACGGCCGCCACAACGATGTCGATGTCCGGGTCGGTGACGACCGTCATCAGGCCATCATTCCCGAAGAGCAACCGGGTCTCGCACGGAAAGCGCGAACGGTCCACTTGTCCCGCGACGGCGGGATCGGTCACGACGGCGAACCGCGGAGTGAACTCGCGGCACTGCTGGGCCAAGTCTTCCCACCGGGAATGGGCACAGAGCGCGACGACTTCGAGCCGGTCCGGCAGGTGGCGGGCCACGTCGAGGGTACTGGTTCCCACCGACCCGGTGCAACCGAGGACGGCAATACGTTTCCGTCCGGGCGGGTCTAGCGGTTGGGAATCCATCACGTCCACTCGCGGTCCGATCCGTGGGAGTTTACCGTCTGGGAATTGTAGGAGTTGGGGCCGGCACAGGCGAAACGAGGATTGGCCCAAAACGCAAACCGCGGCGTGAATGGGGCGATATGTCGCCCGTCATTCCAGCCGCGGTGCCGTTTCTGCCGTTTATCACGGTTTATTTCATCATAACTGTCGCGCCCAGGAAAACCAATGCCGCGAGCAGCAAAGCCGCCAAAATAATCCCCAAAGTTCCGAAGGCACCCCCACGCGAGGAGTCTTCATCCGGGGGAATCCAGCCGCCCGGCATGCTCTGGCGGGACGGGTCGGCGAACGGCGGCGGTTCGGTCGTCGCGGGCGTGAGCGGGACTTCGCCGGGGTCAAAACCCGGCAGGTTCAAGGCGGCCCGGTTCGGAAACGCAGGTTGACTCGATCGCATCGGCACGGGTGCCGGAAGCGGTTTCGTGCCCGGATTCGAGCCCCCGGTCGGCAGATTCGGCCGTTGACCCAGATTCGCCCGACCAGGAACAACCGGCTGCGCCGGCGTTGGGGCCGGGGGGAAATTCGGCACGCTGGCACGTGCGGCCGGATTGCTCTTCGGCGGCCCCGCCGGCGGGAACGAAGGAGCCGGGGAACGCATCCCCGATCCGCCCGGACTCGGGAAAGCCGACGGCGATGGTGGGGGAGTCAGAACCGGGGTCGACATGCGAGTGGGCATGTTCGGCGAGCCATTGCCGAGCGAGCCGAGTCGAGCACGGGAACCCGAAAGACCTGCCGGCGAACTAACCGCGGCCGGTTCAGCCGGCGCGGAAACTTGCTCGCCGATGAACGGTTCCAGCGACTCGACGACTTCGTCCAGACCGGCGTAGCGGTCTTCGGGCTTCTTCGCCATCAGGCGGCGGACCACCTCGACGACGGCGTCCGGCACGTCCGGGTTGAAATCTTTGATCGCGTCCGGCTCTTTCGTCTGGTGCGCCATCATCTTCTCGACGGCGCTCCCTTCCGGGAACGGCGGGTGGCCGGTCAGACAGTTATAAAGGATGCAACCGAGGCTGTACTGGTCGCCGGCCGGGGTACGGTTAGTCGGCTCCAGAATGCTTTCCGGGCTGGCACAGTCGAGGCCGCTGGTGAGCGTGTTCGCCGTGGACATGGTGTCCACGAGCGATTCCCCTTCGTTTTCGACCAGCAGAGAGCCGATGCCGAAGTCGAGGAGGCGGGCTTGCCCGTCGCCGCCGAGCATGATGTTCGAGGGCTTCACAAGGCCGTGGAAGAGGTTGTTCTGGTGGGCGATGGACAACCCTTGTGCAACTTGCATCCCGATCAGGGCGGCCTGATTCACCGGCAGCCGGCCGTTTTGCTGAATCAGCGTTTCGAGCGTCTGCCCTTCGGCCATCGGCCATACGAGGTAGTGCAACCCGCCGGCGGTGCCGACATCGACGAACGGCAGCACGGCCGCGTGCTGGAACTGGCCGAACGACCGCACCTGACGGCGGGCCAACCGGACGTTCCACATGCTCCGCCGTGGCAGAACCTTGACGGCGTAGGTGGTGGTGTCGTTTTTCGAGGTGGCCTTGTAGACCTGCCCCATGCTGCCTTGCCCGATGGCGTCTTGCAGGATGTACGGCCCGAGAACCAGCCCTTGCGTCTTGCCGTTCAAGATGCGTTCCGCCTGGAAGGCGGTCAGGCTGCCCTGCTGAACCATGTACTCGGCGAGGGCCGGCGCTTCCGCCCGCGGGTTCCGCTTCAGGAAGTCGCTGACAATTTGATCCAATTGGCCGCGGTCGATCAGGCCACTCCGGCGGAGGTCCCAAACGAACCATTCACACGCGCCTAAGTCGTTCGTCACCATGGTGCCCTGGCCCTGATGGGGATTAGCCTTGAGTCAAAATTCGTGGTTTGTTGCGAAGGTTCCCGGCCACGAAGAGTTTATGCACGTCGTGGGGATTCTCGGCTCACCAAACAGTAGGTCAGTTTTTCCCCCTGTCAAACTGACAACCGGCGTTTTCACGGCTGGCAAAAGCCATATCCTGACGGGATATTTTCTCCCCCGTCCGGAACGTCCGACAAAACGCTCCTGAACCTCGCCTGAGATCACCGCATGGCCGTGAATCCCTACGACCCCTGCCCTTGTGGGAGCGGGAAAAAGTTCAAGTGGTGCTGCATCAGCTACTGGGATCAGCTTCAGCTCGCCATGCAGCAACAGCAGCAAGGGCAACATGATGCAGCCCTTCGCACGATGGAAGAACTGACCCACACGCAGGGTAGCCACCCGCAAGTGTGGTGTCACTACGCCAACGTCCTGTTCATGGAAGGAAAGACGGAAGAAGCCGAACAGGCGGTGCAGAAAGCACTTTCGATACAACCCGATTTCCCGATGGCATATTTTACGCGGGCCATGTTCCGCAATGCCGAAGGGGAGGTCATCGGCTCGCTCTTGCTCTTCCGCAAGGCTCTGGAAGCCTACCCGCCAGAAGCGACCGGGCCGATCGCGGACACCTGCGAAATGATCGCCCGGATCGAGTTGATGCTCAACCGGCCGGTCGCCTGTCGGGCGGTCTTCGAACGCGCGGTGAACGCCCTGCCCCACGACCCGGAAATCCGGCAGCAGTTCGACGCGATGTTCGGCCCCGAATCGCGGCTGCCGGCAGCGGCTCGTAAGGGCTACACGTTCCGCCCGACGATGCGATCGCTGCCGACCGGGACGAACGCGACAAAGTTCAGCGACGCGAAGGCGGCTTACGACAGCCTGACGAAGCAGATCCCCGAAGACCCGGCCGCGTGGTTCAACCTCGGCCTCGTCCGGGCGTGGCTCGGCGAGCAACCGCAAGCCGTGGAGGCGCTGAACAAGTCGCTGGAACTCGAAGTCGACGACTACCGGGCCGAAGAAACGGCCGCCCTCGCCGAAGTGCTGAAGTGTGCCCAGGGGATGGAGGCCGACGCCGACTACGTCGAACATCGGGCATTCCTGCAAATTCGCGACCCGCAGGCCGTCTCCGGATTGTTGCAGGCGTACGTTGAAGGCGGCCGGATGATCGCGCCGCAGATGTCCGAGGACGGCACGCACTTCAGCGCGCTGGTCGTGGAAGCCCTGCCGAGCATCCTGGAAACGGGGACGAAGCTCGCGAAGGTCGTCGCGAACATCAACATCACGGCCGGCGTGATTCGGCTCTGGTACCCGGTCGAAGAGACGCTGCGAAAGGTCGTCACCGAAGTCCGCGAACGCCTCAACTTGGCCGTCAGCGAGCCGACGTTCAACCTCGGGCCGATTCAGTTCGGTGACATCGCTCTGGACGCCCTCGCCTACCCCGTTCGCACCGCCGACGTGACGGAAGCCGAGAATAAGCTCCGCGACTACGCCACGAACTACTTCGAAAATACCTGGCTGCACAAGCCGTTGCGCTCGCTCGGCGGCGTCGGCCCGATGGACGCGGTCGGCAGCAAACTGATGCGGAAGCGTGTCCTCGGCATCATCAAGTTCGTCGAAGGTTGCCTCCTCGGGGCGGCCCCGCGGAAACGGCGCGGTGAGGAAACCGAGCCAATTCAGATCTACGACTTCAACCGCCTCCGCCACAAACTCGGCATCGAGATGGTTTCGGTCGCCGCTCCGACGCCCGTGCCGCAAGCCCCGGCGGCTCCGACCCCGGCCAAGCGAGACTTCACGGCGATGAACGCGGCCGATCTCTCGGCCCTCGCGTCGGCCGATCTGTCCGCGAGCGAACTCGAAGACGCCATGAAGGCCGCGATCAAGCTCGATGCGCGTGAACTTGCGGTCGCCTTCGCGAAGACCGGCACCACCAAGCCGTACGACGCGGCGAAGCCGGACCGGTACCCGTTCTTCGCCTGTCTGATGACGGCCGCCCTCAGTTCCGGCGACACCGGCGAAGTCGTCCGCGTGGCCAATGAAGGCAGTCAGTACGACAGTGAACACAACGCCGGCAAGCGGTTCAACGACTACGCCCTGCGGAAGATCGCCGTCCTTGCGAAGAAGGGCGAGTATGAAGCGGTCGAGCAGGAGTACAACACGATCCTCGACCGCACGCCGAACGACGGCAACCTGTACGTGAAGGCCGCCGAGACGTTCCTTGGGGCGAAGCAAGGTTCGCGGGCGAAGGGCTTCGCCGAGCGCGGCCTGGCGAAGGGCAAGGAGCAGGGCAACCGCGACCTGCAAGCGGCGTGCGGTGAACTCCTGGATGCCGCGAAGCGTTACTCGTAAGGCGACTCTCCCACCGGCGAGGAATTAACCGTGTCCCCACGCATCTGCTCGGGTGTCGGCGTTCTTTGTGCGGTGGGTTCGCTCTTGCTGCTGGGCGGGTGTTCGAAGAAGGCACCCGCCCCCGCTGTTCCCGCCGCCGCTGGAGTTGCGCCGGCGAACGCGACTCCGGTCGTTGGTGCCGCCCCTCAACAGCCCATCCCCCAACGCCAGCCAGAAGTGCGGGCCGACCAGAAAAACGGCACGGTTTACCAGGGTTGGGGCCAACTCTACGATCCCGCCAACGACACGGAAGTGTCGATGGAAAACGGCCGGTTGTCCATGACCGTGCCGCCCGGATTGCACGACATCAATCACCAACTCGGCGGGATGCGGGCCCCGCGAATCCTCCAGGAAGTGACTGGCAACTTCACCCTCGAAGTGACCGTGACCGGCGACTTCACGCCCGGTCCGCAGTCGGCCAAGAACGGCGTCGCCTCGTTCAACGGGGCCGGCCTCTCGCTGTGGCTCGACGAGCAAAACTACCTGCGGTTGGAACGGAATGCGTGGTGGAACGCTTCGGCCAAGAGTTACACCGGCTACACCCCGCTCTACGAAATCTATGTCAACGGTCGGATGCTGCCGACCAACCCCGGCACCGGTTCCCCGACCGACTTTTACAAGGGCCCCTCGACGCGGTTCCGCCTCCAGCGAGAGGGCATCTACCTCGTGGCGTCCTACAGCCTCGACGGCACCGCCTGGAACGTCGTCCCACGCCTGGCCGCCACCCTTCCGAAGAAGGTTTACGTGGGAATCGGCGCGGTCAGCACGTCGAACCTCCCCTTCAACGTGGTCTTCGAAGACTTCAAACTCGAACAAAAGTGACGGCTCATTTCGCCCGGAGGCCGTCGGATCAAGTGGGTTCGAATTGACTCCGGCGATACTTCGTCTAAACTAATAGACAATGTTAGTTCAGACTACGCGATCGCCCGGATCACCCATGACCCCTATCATCACTCGAACCTTTCTTCTGCTGATCCCTACGCTTTTGGCGTCACTGGCGGGGTGTACGCCGCGGACGATCCCCCCCGACGGCAAGTTGCACGTCGTCTGCACGACGAGTCTCATCGCAGACGCGGTTCAGCGAGTGGGCGGGGATCGGGTCACGGTCGAGTGCCTCATGGGGCCGGGAGTCGATCCGCACCGGTACAACGCTTCCGCGGGAGACATTCAAAAACTGACCGCCGCCCGCATCGTCTTCCACCACGGTCTGCACTTGGAAGGCAAGATGGGGGACGTTCTCGAACAGGAACGGTCCGGGCAGAAGAGTGTCGTCATTACCTCGCGGCTCACCGACAAGCAACTCCGGGCCAGTGACGGCGGCGACGGGCCGCACGATCCGCACGTCTGGTTCGACCCGACGCTGTGGGCCGACTGTTTGCCGCTAGTCGTGGAGGCGTTGAAGGACGCCGACCCCGAACACCAGAAGGAGTACGACACGGCCGCGAAGCAGTACCGCGACGAGTTGCTGGCCGTGGACCGCGAGCTGGAGAAACTCGCCCATACCCTTCCGGCCGAGCGGCGAAAGCTCGTCACGTCGCACGACGCCTTCGGCTACTTCGGCGCACGGTACGGCTTCGAGGTCCACGGTCTGCAAGGGGTTTCCACGGCGAGCGAGCCAAGTACGAAGACGGTTAGCGAACTCGCGGAGTTCCTGGCCAAGAACAAGATCGCGGCCATCTTCGGCGAAACCTCGGTCCCGACGAAGGGCCTGCTCGCCGTGATGGACGCCACCGAGCAACGGTACGGGCACAAGGTCCGACTCATCGGCGGCGACCTGGCGCTCTACTCCGACGCGCTCGGAGAACCGGGGTCGCCGGGGGAAAACTATCTCGGCATGATCCGCCACAACATGACGACCATCGTGACCGCGTTGAAAGACCCGAAATGACGCCGGCCGTCGAAGTTCACGACCTGACGGTCGCGTACCAACAGAAGCCCGCGCTGTGGGACGTGGACCTGACCGTCACCCCCGGCAGCCTCATGGGCATCGTCGGGCCGAACGGCGCGGGCAAGACGACGCTCCTCAAGGCGATCCTCGGCCTCATTCCCGTCGTCTCGGGAGACGTGTTGGTTCACGGTAGGCCGTACCGACAGCAGCGCCGCCGCGTGGCCTACGTGCCGCAGAAGAGTTCCGTGGATTGGGACTTCCCCACCACGGTCTTCGACCTCGTCCGCATGGGAACTTACGGCCGCCTCGGTTGGTTCCGTCGGCCGTCGCGAGCCGAGAACGACATGACCCGCCAGGCGCTGGCCCAGGTCGGGCTGACCGACTTCCGGGACCGGCAGATCGGCCAACTCTCCGGCGGACAACAGCAGCGGGCCTTCCTCGCCCGATCGCTCGTGCAGGAAGCCGATGTGTTTGTGCTCGACGAGCCGTTCCAGGGCGTGGACGCGGTCACGGAGCGGGCCGTGATCGACATCCTGCGTAAACTTCGCGACGAGGGGAAAACGATCCTGGTGGTTCACCACGACTTGACCACCGTGCCGACGTACTTCGACGCGGTGACGTTGCTGAACGTGCAGGTGATTGCGAGTGGCGCTGTCGGTGAGATTTTCACGCCGGAAAACCTCCACCGCGCCTACGGAGAAGCGGCCCGGTGATCTCTCACCGGGCCGTCGGTCGTCACTTCTTCGCGAAGGCCGGGTGCTTCTTGTTGCCACCGGATTCGAGGTAGGCGATCAGGTCCAGAACGTCGTCCGCCGACAGCACGTCGACGAGGTTCGCGGGCATCGGCGAGAGCTTGGACGGCTTCTTCGTCTCGATGTCGGCCTTCTTGATCTCGACCCGTTTCGAGTCGAGCGGGTCGGGCTGAATCGCGATCTTGTCGGCCGTTTCATCGACGAGCCGCCCCACGATGACCTTGCCGTCGAGCGTGTTCACTTCGAGGTTCTGGAACTGCTCGGAGAGAACCTTCGACGGCTCAATGATCGACTCCAACAGTGCCCGCCGGTCGAAGCGACTGGCGACGGCCGTCAGTTCCGGCCCGACCGACCCACCGTAATCGCTGAACCGGTGGCACTTCGCGCACTGGGCGTCGGCGAAGGCTTGTTTCCCCTTCTCGAAGTTGCGGCCAACGCTCGCCTTCTCCAGTTGCGGGAGCACATCGTCCATCGTCCACTTCTTCACGAACGGCCGCGACTTGGCTTCCACCGTCACGGTCGCGGCCTTGTCGATCGCGGTGATGACCGGCGTCAGTTCTTTCTGCTCCGCCGCCGACATGTTGGCGACGTACTCCTTGAGGAAGTTCTTCAGGAAGTTGTTGTAACTGTTGCCGTCCGCGTAACCCCGGCCGGCCTCCGCGAACCAGCGGACCAGTTCCGGCGGGTGGGCCATTTTCCCCTTGTCCTTCGTCCAGTAGCCGAGGTACTCCTTCCGCTGGTCGATCGTCCAGAAGCCGACGGGCAACGTCCGCAGGTGGAACAGGTAGTGGAAGCGGTCCTCCTGCGTTTTGGCCTCGGCCATCAACCTCAGGCACTTCGCGAGAACCTTCGGCGATTGCAAGTAAACGAGCACCTGCGCCGCCTCGCGGTTGAACGCCTCGGCGGTAGCGGGGAAGATCGCGTCAATTTCGGCGGAGAGCTTGCGCGTTTGCTCGGCCGACGGATTGCCGTGGCGGGCCATCGCGACTTGCAGCACGCGCAGCTTTTCGAGCTTGAGTTCGGGCGACAACTTGTCGAGCGGGAACTTCTCCAGGGCCGCGAGTAAGTCCGTAAAGTCCTTGAACTCGCCGCACCGGGCGAGTGCGAGCAGCGCCGTCATCGCAGCGAGCGGTTCCTTCTCGCCCAGAGCTTGCGACTTCCACTCGGCGACGGGCTGGAACTCGATCGCCACGCGGGCGGCCGAGCGAAGGTGGCGGTCTTCGTGGTGCAGTTGCGGCCACGCGGCTGCCACAGCTTGCGGGTTCTTCTTGCCGTGGAAGGCTTCGAGCGAGTGGCGAATCTGACGTTCCGCCGCACCGTCCGTGTTCGGTTGGGCTGCGGCGTCCGTCGGTTCCGTGCCGGTGTAGGTGACGCGGTACAGACCGGCCTGGTTGTTCCGGCCGCCGGTCGTGAAGTACATCGCCCCGTCGTCGCCGATGACGATGTCCGTGAGGTTCAACGGCTTCTTCGGCGACTTACCGTCCAGCCCCATCGGCGCGACAAAGTTCTCGAAGGTCGCGGTGTAACTCGACCCCTTCGGCGTGAGGTGAACGGCGATCAGTCGGCCGTAGGACCAGTCGCAGATGTAAATGGCCCGTTGATACTTCGCCGGGAACTTGGCCCCGATCGCATTGCTCACCCCGGTCGGTGAGCCGACGCCGATGTTGACGGTCGGCGGCACGCTATCGAGGTAATTGTCCGGCCAGACGCCGGTGCCGGACCGCCAGCCGTGCTCGGAACCGCTCGTGCAGTGGTTCACGCGGGTCGGTCGGTACCACGGCATGCCCCAGTCCCATTCCATGTCGCTGTCGAAGGTGAACAGTTCGCCGTCGGTGTTGAAGGCGATGTCGTAAGCGTTGCGGAAGCCGCCGAGGACGAGTTCCCACTCCTTGCCGTCGGCGTCGGTGCGGACGACGTAGCCGCCTGGGGCGAGGATGCCGGCCGCGTGGCCGTTGCCGTCCCACTGGCGCGGCAGGAGCAGGTCTTCCCGATAGTTGCGGAACGGCGACTCGGGCGAAACCTTCTCCGGGACGTGCGTGTGGTTGCCGATCATGACGTACACCTTGCCGTCCTTACCGAGCGCGAGGCCGTGCGCCCCGTGCTCGCCGGCCGAGCGGAAGTCTTTCAGGAACTTCACGTCGTCGTACTGATCGGCCCCCTTCGTATCGCGACAGCGGTAAAGCCCATACCCACCGGCCGGCCCTGCCCCCATCACGTAGAGGCTGTCGTGTGCGACCAACAGGCCCATGACTTCCGTGATCGGCAGTTGAAG
The DNA here is from genome assembly GCF_008254045.1 of Limnoglobus roseus. Classification (GTDB taxonomy): domain Bacteria; phylum Planctomycetota; class Planctomycetia; order Gemmatales; family Gemmataceae; genus Limnoglobus; species Limnoglobus roseus. Next base: position 6,827,808 of record NZ_CP042425.1, read on the forward strand.
TTTCTCCGTCTTCTCGACGCGGCCGTCTTTCAACGTGACCCGCAACATCGGCTGGTTGCGCTGCCCGCCGATGATGAGCCGCCCCTTCGCGTCTTTGCAGAGGTTGATCCACGACCCTTCGACGGCGGCGTCCGAACTGGCGAGCAGTTCGACCTTGAAGCCCGGCAGGGTCGCGAGCGCGTCGGCCGGCGTGGCCTCGCGCTTGGGCGCTTGCTTCTTCGCGTTGTTCTGGCCGTGCGACAGGGTCGCGATGGCCAGCAAGATGATGAGAGAAAGTCGGTACACGGGGAGCCTTTCACGTCGAAACAGGATGAGAACAAGCGGCGGGGTGGGCGGGGTCGGATCAGTCTATCACGCGGAGGCCGGGCGTTCCATCGGTTCCGCGGTCGGATTCTCCTCGGCCCAACTTGGTGCGGTGGCCTCGTAACTCACGCGCTCGTTCGTAACGGGATGGGTGAAGGTCAACCGGGCCGCGTGCAAGCAGAGCGGCGGGTCGCCGACGGCGAGGGTCTGCGTTTCGCCGAGGCGGTCGCCACGCAGGTACATCGGGTCGCCGACGATCGGGAAGTCGAGGTGCCAGAGGTGAACGCGAATCTGGTTCGTCCGGCCGGTGTGCGGCCGAACGTCGAGCAGGGCCGTGCCGTCGGCGAACCGCTGTCGCACGCAGAAGTCGGTACGAGCGGGCAAGCCGTTCTCCGGGTCGACGCCCCGGGAGCCGACTTCGCCCGCAAGGTCGCGAATCGGGGCGTCGCAGGTGAACACGTCCTCCGACGGGTGGCCCTGCACACGGGCGAGGTAATGCTTCTCGACCGTCCCACGCTCGAACTGCGGCTGAACGAGTTTGGCAAATTGCGACGTGCGCGTGAACACCATCACGCCCGTCGTGTTCGCGTCCAACCGATGGGACGGCCGCGGCCGTTGCGGGGCGTACACTTCACGGAGAATCATCTGCAAGCTGTTCTTGTTGAACCGCCCGCACGGGTGAACCGGCAGCGGTGCGGGCTTGTTCAGGACGATGATCGCCTCGTCCTCGTGCAGAATGTGAACGTCGGCGTTCACGTCCGGCTCGCTCGCCATCGGCTGCCGGTGGAAGTACAGCTCCCCTTCCCTCACAACGCGGTCGGCCGTCACGGGATCGTGATTCGCGTTGAGAAGGCGACCCGCCGCGATCGCGGTGCGCCAGTCCTCTGGCGGGACGTGCTTCAGGATGCCGCCGAGGAAGTCGAGCAGCGGCCGGCCGGCCATGTCTGCCGGCACCGAGATCGGCCGGACGTTCTCATACGGCACGCTTCCCGGCAACGGCGACGTGACCCGCACAATCGCCGTCTGATGCTCGGCCATCTCTCGCGAGTGGATTTCCTCGCTCGACCGGAAGCAGTGCAGGCAGGACACGCCTTCGACATACCGCCCGTCGGCGAGTTCGTCACTCGTCAGCGGTGTCTGGCACGCGAAGCAGAGGCCCTTCCCCGATTGCTCCAGGCTCGCTTCCAGGCCAACGCGCTTGTCGAAGACGAAGCACTCCCCCTCGTAGTGGTCGCCGCCGCACTCCTCGAAGTATTTGAGGATGCCGCCGTCGAGTTGGTAGACGTGTTCGAAGCCCTCCCGCCGCATGAACGGCCCGGCCTTCTCGCAGCGGATGCCGCCGGTGCAAAACATGACGACCGGCTGTCGCTTCATCTCCTCGGGCAATCGGCCCACGGCTTCGGGGAACTCGCGAAAGTGGGCGATGCCAATGGGCAGCGCGTTTTTGAACGTCCCGAGTTCCACCTCGAACTGATTCCGCGTGTCGAGCAACGTCACGGGTCGGCCGGCGTCCAGCAACTCTTTCAGTTCGCGCGGGGACAGTTTCGGCGCGGGATCGCGGGCCGGGTCGATGCCGGGGACGCCGAAGGGGATGATCTCTTTCTTGATCTTCACGAGCATTCGCGTGAACGGCTGATCGTCGCTGTCGCTGAACTTCGGCTGAAGGTTCTCCAACCCCGGCACGGCTTCCAACTCCGTCAGCAGTCGGTCGATGTCGCCCCGTTGCCCGGCCACGAAAAGGTTGACCCCCTCGGTGCTGAGCAGGATGGTGCCCTTCAAGTTCCCGTCACGGCAGACGGCGGTCAGGTGTTCGCGAAGTGGCTTCAGGTCGGCGAGCGGGGCGAAGCGGTAGAGCGCGATGTTTGTGATGCGGGGCATGGTCAACCGTGCAAAAGTCTGCGTCGGAGGAAAGTCGTCATTCTATCGCCGTTCGTCCGGGCGGCGGGAATCTCCTACAGTATCGCTCACCGCTTCTCAAGGAGTCGTCATGCTCTCCCGCGTCACCTCTCTCGTCGTCCTGTGTGTGCTGCCGTACTTCGCCACCGCCGCAGATCGGCCCGACATTGTTTTTGCCGACTTCGAAGGGAGTGACTACGGCCAATGGACCGCCACCGGCACGGCCTTCGGCACCGGCCCGGCGAAGGGGACACTGCCCGGTCAGATGGCCGTGACCGGCTTCCAGGGCAAGGGGCTTGTGAACTCCTTTGCTGGCGGCGACAAGAGCACCGGCACACTGACCTCGCCGGAGTTCGTCGTCGAGCGGAAGCACCTGAACTTCCTCATCGGCGGCGGCGGGCACGCGGGCAAGACCTGCATGAACCTCGTAATCGAGGGTAAGGTCGTTCGCACCGTGACCGGCCCCAACACCGCACCGGGCGGCAGTGAAGAGCTAGCCGCGGACGGCTGGGACGTAACCGAGTACGCCGGGAAGAAAGCGAAGTTGGTCGTCGTTGACACCGCCACCGGCGGGTGGGGCCACATCAACGTGGACCAGATTGTGTTCAGCGACGCGAAGCCTGAGAAGCCGGTCCGCGAAATCGCGGTTCAGAAGCGATACCTTCACTTCCCGGTCAAGAACCGCGGCACCGTCCGCCACGTCAAGGTTTTCCTGGGCGATGAGATCGTTCGCGAGTTCACGATCGAACTCGCCGACGGCCCGCCCGACTGGTGGGCACCGCTCGACGTGTCCGCGTGGCAAGGGAAGACACTCCGCGTGCAAGCGAACAGCCTGCCCGCGAAGTCGCAGGGCCTTGCCACGATTTCGCAGGACGACGCGGTGAAAGGTGAGAACCTCTACGCCGAAAAGTTGCGGCCGCAGTTGCACGTCTCGCCGCGGCGCGGGTGGAACAACGACCCGAACGGCATGGTCTACGCCGACGGCGAGTGGCACCTGTACTTCCAACACAATCCCTACGGCACCGAGTGGGGCAACATGCACTGGGGGCACTGGGTCAGCAAAGACCTCGCGCGATGGGAGGAGGTCTCCGTCGCGGTCTACCCGAAGAAGTTCGGCGACTGGGCATTCTCCGGCAGCGCGATCGTGGATCACGCGAACACTTCGGGCTGGAAGACGGGGCCGAACGAGTTGCTCGTCGGCGCGTACACCAGCACCGGCCGTGGCGAGTGTATGATCTATTCGAACGACAAGGGTCGCACTTGGACGGAGTTCGCAGGCAACCCCGTCGTGAAGCACGCCGGCCGCGACCCGAAGTTGCTCTGGCACACCCCGTCGAAGCAGTGGGTGATGGCCGTCTACGACGAGGCCGACAAGAAGCAGTGGATCGCCTTCCACACCTCGCCAGACCTGAAGGCGTGGACCTACCGCAGCCGGATTGAAGGCTACTTCGAGTGCCCCGACCTGTTCGAGTTGCCCGTGGACGGCGACGGCAAGAATCGCAAGTGGGTGCTCACCGCCGCCAACAGCGACTACCAAGTCGGCACGTTCGACGGTGCGACGTTCACACCGGAAACCAAGAAGATCAAGGGCGTTCGCGGCAAGGGCTTCTACGCCGCTCAGACGTTCGCGAACGCCCCGGACGGCCGGGTGATTCAGGTCGGCTGGCTGCAAGCCCCGTCTCCCGGCATGGCGTTCAACCAGGCGATGAGCATTCCGCTGGAGTTGAAGTTAATGCAGACCGCCGACGGGCCGCGGCTGAGTTGGTCGCCGGTGAAGGAACTCGACTCGCTCGCCGCCAAAACGACCCGCGTGGGGGCGGCCGAACTCAAACCGGGCGACGACCCGTTGAAAGACCTTCACGCCGAGTTGCTAAAACTCAACCTCGAATTGACGCCGTCCGACGCGGCCGTGGTGGAACTCAAAGTTCGTGGCGTCCCAATCCGTTACGACGCCAAGAAGCAGGAACTCGACGCGAACGGGCACAAAGTCGCTGCCCCGTTGCGCGGCGGCAAACTTCGCCTAACTGTGCTGGCCGACCGGACCAGTTACGAAATCTTCGCCGCCGACGGCCTCGCCTACGTGCCCATTCCGGTAATCCCGAAAGCGGAAGACAAGAGCTTGTCTCTCACCGTAACGGGGGGCACGGCCAAACTCGAATCAGGCGACGTTGGTGAGTTGAAATCGATCTGGTCGAAGTGATGATCCAGAAAGGAAGGCGGGTTCAAGATCCCGCCTTCCTTTTCGCGAACCGCGAGATTTCAGTCCCCTCCGGTGGCGGGTTGATCGTCGGCGAGCGCTTCGACTTGTCGGACGACGAGACTGGAGACGTGCTTCACCATCGCGTCGAAGTCTTTGCCTTCATAACCCGCGTCCTTTACGGCCCTGCGGACGGCTCGGTCGTCCTCGCCGTTGAGTTTTTCCGTCGCCACGATCGCCGTCGCGGAGTCTGTGCGCTCCCAGGCGTTTTGGCGCGACACGCGAACGCGGTCGGCGATCTCTCGTGCGGTCAGCATGATTCGTCCCTCGAGGTCAGAGATGTGAGAGGTTCTGAATCCATCTCAGAGTGTATCGAGTTCGCAAGTCGTGTGCCACGAAAAACTCTGCCAACCGCATCAGGCCAAAATTCCTTTCACCACCTCTCCGTGTACGTCGGTTAACCGGAAATCCCGTCCCGCGTGCCGGTAGGTCAGCTTCAGGTGGTTCAGTCCCAACAGGTGCAGCATCGTGGCGTGCAGGTCGTGGAAGTGGACCTTGTCCGCGACCGAGTAGTAGCCGTACTCGTCGGTCGCGCCGTAGCTGATCCCCGGCTTGATGCCACCGCCGGCGAGGAACATCGTGAAGCCGTGCGGGTTGTGGTCGCGGCCGTTCTTGCCCTGCGCCACTGGCGTGCGGCCGAACTCCCCGCCCCACAGGACGAGCGTGTCCTTGAGCAACCCGCGGCGCTTCAGGTCGGTCAGCAACCCGGCGATTGGCAAATCGACTTCCTTCGCGTTCTTCGTGTGGTCGGCCTTCAGGTTCTCGTGCTGGTCCCACTTGTAACTGTGCGAACACTGGATGAACCGCACGCCGGCTTCCGCGAACCGCCGGGCGAGGAGGCACTGCCGGCCGAAGTTCGCCGTCGCCGGGTCGTCGAGGCCGTAGAGCGCCTTCGTTTCCTTCGTCTCTTTCGTCAGGTCGTGAACCGCCGGGGCCGCCGACTGCATGCGGAACGCCATCTCGAACGACTCGATCCGCCCTTCGAGTGCCGGGTCCGGGCCGAGTTGCGCCAGCCGTTCGCGGTCCATCTCGCCGAGTAGGTCAATCTCCCGCCGCTGCTGCTCGCGCGATGTGGTGCCGGCAATGAACGGCACGTTCGCCCGGTCCGACGGGACGCCGGAGTTGCCGAGCGGCGTGCCCTGGTAAATCGCGGGCAAGAACGCAGACGAGAAGTTGTTCACGCCGCCGTGGGACAGCGACGGGCAGATCGTAATGAACCCCGGCAGGTCGCGGTTTTCGGTGCCGAGGCCGTAGTTCACCCACGACCCCATGCTCGGCCGGACGAACGTGTCGCTGCCGGTGTGCAGTTCGAGCAGCGCGCCGCCGTGCCGGGAGTTCGACCCGTGCATCGACTTCACGAAGCACAGGTCGTCCACGTTCTTCGCGACGTGCGGGAACAGCTCCGACACCCACGCCCCGCTCTGGCCGTGCTGTTGGAACTTCCACGGCGACCCAAGCAGGTTGCCCGTGGCGCTGGAAACGACCCGCGGCTTCGGGAACGGCAGCGGTTTGCCGTCGTCGGCCGTCAGCTTCGGCTTGTAGTCGAAGGTGTCGACCTGACTCGGGCCACCGTGCATGAACAGGAAGATGACGCGCTTCGCCTTCGGCTCGAAGTGCGGGCCTTTCGGCGCGAGCGGGTTCGCCGTCTCCGCGCGGGCGAGCATGTCGGCGAGCGCAAGCCAGCCGAAGCCGATGGCGGAGGATTGCAACGCTTGACGGCGGGACAGGACTGGTGTCATCGCGGTGTCACTCCACGAACGCGAACTCGGCCGACGACAAGAGCACGCGGCAGAAGCCCTGCCACGCCTTCGCCTCGCCCGTGCCGGAGGATTGTTTCAAATACTTCGCCGCGCGGCTCACTTCCGCCGGCGTGGCCGACCGCGACAAGCTCCGGCGGTACGCTTCCTCGATTCGCCCGATGTCGGTGGTCTTGAGCGACAGCAGCGACTTCGCGAACGCTTCGGAGGTCTGATCGGCCAACTTGCTGTTCAGAAGGAACAGGGCTTGCGACGGGACCGTGGTCGTTGGCCGAAGACCGGCGGGTGTCGAAGGGTCGGGGAAGTCGTTGGCCTGCAACACGTCGTAGACGGCGCTGCGGACAATAGGCAGGTAGACCGATCGCCGCGGCTGGTTGTAGTCTTCTTGTGACTTACTCGACGTACTCCGCACGTACTGCCGGTTCGGTACCGTCATCAGGCTGCCGCCGAGCTTGCGGTCCAACATCTCGGCCACGGCCAACATGCCGTCGCGTTGCTCCTCGGCGTTGAGGCGGCGGCGGTTAAAGTGCCAGTAGAGGCGATTGTCGGGGTCCGCCTGGAATGCGACCGGGTCGTAGCGGGTACTCATCCGGAACGATTCCGACTTCACGATCAGCCGGTGCAGGTGCTTGACGCTCCAGCCCGACTTCACGAACTCGGTCGCGAGGAAGTCCAGCAACTCCGGGTGGGTCGGCCGTTCGCCAAGTTTGCCGAAGTTGTCCGGCGAGCGAACCAACCCCGTGCCGAAGTGGCCGAGCCAAACGCGGTTGGCCATCACGCGGGCGGTCAGCGGGTTGTTCGCACTCGCGACCCACTCGGCAAACTCCAACCGCCCGCTACCCTTCGACAGCGGCGATTGCGCTTCGCCCGCAAGGATCGTCGGGAACCGCCGCGGCGCTTCTTGGCCGAGCGTGAGGTGATTGCCGCGGAGGTGGACCTTGAGGTTCTGGCTCTTGTCGTCCTCAACGGCCATGACCTCATCGACAGCCGGCTTGCCCTTCTCGACCGCGGTCAGATCTTCGCGGGCCTTCTTCAACTCCCCGGCGAGCGTCGCGTCGACTTCCCCGTCGAGGGTGGACGCAACCTGAAACGGCCCCTTCGGATCGGCGGCGATTCGCGACAGTTCGTCGGGCGGTGGGGGTTGGTCCTTCCACTTCGCGGCCAGTGCCTGCCACTTCTTCAACACCGAAGGAAGAAATTTCTTGGCCTCCGCCACTTGTTCGAGTTTCTGCTTCGGATCGCGCGCCAGTTCCAGTGCGGCCGCCGAGTAAGTCGCGGCCTGCTTCCGCTCGGTTTCAAGGCGGGCCTTCACCTTGTCGCGGAGTTCCCGCTCCGGCTTCCTGACCGCATCGGTCGCCTTCTTCAATCGTCGTTCGAAGTCGGCCAATTTCGCGGCGGCTTCCGGCGAACCCAGTGGCCGCTCATGCCAGCGGGCGACGACGCCGTAGTTCTGCATCGTCTTCGTCGAGTAGAAGATGCCCGCGAGGCTGTAGTAATCCTGCGCCGTGATCGGGTCGAACTTGTGATCGTGGCAGCGGGCACAGCCGAGGGTCAGGCCGAGGAACGCTTGCCCGAGCGTGTCGAGTTGCTCGTCGATGATGTCCATCCGCATCTTCATCGGGTCGTCTTCGGCCAGCATCTTCGGCCCGATGATCAGAAAGCCCGTCGCGGTCAGGCCGTCGGCCCGTTCGGCATCGGTGCCGCCCGACAACATGTCGCCGGCGATCTGTTCCTTCACGAACTGGTCGTAAGGCTTGTCGGCGTTGAACGCGCGGATGACGTAGTCGCGATACCGCCAGGCGTTCGCATGGGCGAGGTTCTCGTCCATGCCGTTGCTGTCCGCGTAGCGGGCCACGTCCAGCCAGCGGCGGCCCCACTTCTCGCCGTAGGCAGGCGACGCCAGAAGGCGGTCGATCAATTGGTCCCAAGCATTCGGCGAGTGGTCGTTCACGAACCGCTCGACTTCGGCCATCGTCGGCGGTAGGCCGGTCAGGTCAAACGTGAGGCGGCGAATGAGGGTCCGCCGGTCGGCCTCCGGGGCAGCCGGAAGGTGGGCGTCCTCGCGCTTTTCGCGAAGGTAGCCGTCGATAGGGTTCGCGGAACTCACTCGCGGGGGGCGAGGTTCGCGGACGGGTTGGAACGCCCAGAACGTCTTCTCCTCGGCCGTGAAGGTGCGAACGGCCGCCGGTTTCATTTCGGTCGGCTTGACGGGCTTGGCATCGGGCCAAACCGCCCCGGCCTTCACCCACTCGGTAAGGGCTGCGATGTCCGCGTCCGGCAGTTTGTTCTTCGGCGGCATCTTCAGTTGTTCGGTGTGCTTCAAGGCTGCGATGAGAAGACTCTGTTCCGGTTTCCCCGGCACAACCGCCGGGCCACTTTCGCCGCCCGCGAGCATGGCCCCGAGCGAGTCGAGCCGTAGCTCGCCCTTCTGCTTCGTCTCGTTGTGACAACCCCAGCACTTCTCCGCTAGCAGCGGGCGAATCTTCTTCTCGAACTGAGTGGCCGCGTCCGGGGCGGCCGCACGGAGCGGAAGGCAGCAGGCAAAAAGGAGGAGTAGGCCCGTGACGGGACGCGATAACATCGGCACGCAACGATCTCCGGCGTGGGTCATCGAGATTTCAAAAGGTTAGGATCACAAAAGCGCGGTCGGGTGGGTGCTGGCAGGTAGGCTTATCATCTCACGACGATCCGTCGTGAACAAGCCCTGGCGGAAAAAATGGTGGGTACAAATGAAAATTCACCGTGGTTTCAGCGCCTCTCATTTCGCCGAAACCACGGTGATATTCATTCGAACTGTACCGAGTCACTTCCGTCGCTCCCCCTCTCCCAAAGGAGCGACTTCGTCATTCGGTGTTGGTTCGATGGATGATACAGAAGCACCCGTCGTGCCGAACCGTGATAGCCACCAAAGATTTCCCGTCAGAGCCTTCGAAATCGTTGATTTCCCAGCCGTTCTGCGTTTCGATTGCCCGACGATCGCGATTCGGAATGTCACGACGAATTGTGGATGCCACTGAAACTCTTGGCAACGACTGCTTAAAGAACGGGCGTTGCGAATAGGATCCTGTTTCTCTGGCTCACGTCAGCCGGGACGGCCGATCCTTGTGTATGTTGATCGGTGACGATCTCTCCCGATAGGCCGTGCACGATGGAAGAAATTAATCGCACTCAAATTCAGTCCCCACCGGACTCCGATAGTACGGTCGCGCAAACGTCCGATCAAATCCGCCACGCGACCGAGTTGCCGAAAGCCGCGTTCTGGGAGCGTTCGGAAGGCGATTACGAACTCCGAGAGGAAATCGCCCGTGGCGGCATGGGCGTGGTCCACCGGGCTTACGACCGGCGCTTCGGCCGCGAAGTCGCGATCAAGTCGGTCCACACCCACCTCCAACACGACCGGCAGGTCGTTCAGCGGTTCCTCAGCGAAGCGAAGATCACGGCCCGTCTCGAACACCCCGGCGTGCCGCCGATCCACGACCTCGGCACCCTGCCGGACGGCCGCCCGTTCCTGGCCATGAAGTTGATCCACGGCCGCACGCTGACCGACATTCTGGCCGAGCGGTCGGATCAGGACCTCGGTTCGCTCCTGGGCACGTTCGAGAAAATTTGCCAGGCGGTCGCGTTCGCCCACCGCCGCGGGATCATCCACCGCGACTTGAAGCCGGCAAACGTCATGGTCGGCGAGTTCGGCGAAGTGCAGGTCATGGATTGGGGCATCGCCAAGGACCGAAAAGGCGAGGCGGACGACCGCACGGAATTGACAACGGCACGGGAGATCGCCGCCACAGAGACACAGACGCAAGACGGTACGGTGATCGGCACTCCCGCCTTCATCCCCCCCGAGCAAGCCCGTGGCGAAACCGACGCCGTGACCGAGCGCAGCGACGTGTTCGGCCTCGGGGCGATCCTGTGCGTGATCCTCACGGGGCAACCCCCGTTCGTCGGCACGGGGGCGTTCAACACGGTCAAGTTGGCCGCCGCCGGCAACCTTTCGGACGCCTTCACCCGATTGGATCGGTGCGACGCCGACCCCGAGTTGATCTCGCTGGCGAAGCTCTGCTTGACGGCCAAGCCGGAGGACCGTCTCGCCGACGGGGAGGAAGTCGCCCACGCCATTGCGGGTTACCGCGCGGGCGTGGAGGAGAAACTCCGGGCGGTCGAAGTTGAAAAGGCGCAGGCGGCTGTGAAAGCGGCCGAACTCCGCAAGCGGCGACGAATCGCGTACGCTTTGGCCCTGTCCGTGCTCGCGTTCCTCGGCCTCTCGGCGGGCGGCGCGTGGTGGGCGAATCGACAAGCCACTATCCGGGAGGCCGAGCAGATCGTGCGTGAAGGGGCGACCCGCGGGGCGATCGAATCGGCGTTATCGCAAGCCGACGCGGCCATCCGTGCCGGCAAGGTCGACGACGCCGACTTGGTTCTGAGCCAGATCGAGCCTCGGTTGGCCGAGCTGAGCGAGAACACTTTTCCGTTGCAATTCGCCGACCTGCGGCTCGACATCCGCACGGTGCGGGAGTTGGACGCCGCCGCCGACTTGCGCTGGTCGCTTCAGCACAACCGTACGGGGTACGACGAAGAGCGAAAACTTTATCAGATCGCCTTCGAACGGGCCGGCTTCATTCTCGGCGGCCCTCCGGAATCGTTGGCCGACCGGATTCGCTCGTCACGGATTCGCGACCGTCTCGTCGCCGGCTTGGACGAGTGGCTCGAAATCGGGCCGGACCAAACGGGCTTGCCGGAACTACTCGCACTGGCTGACCCCGACCCGTTCCGCACGCAAGTTCGGGCGGCCCTGGCGCGAAAAGACTTGAAGACCGTCCGCACCCTCGTCGCGGGTGTAAATGGCGAAACACTTCCCCCAGCTTTCGCGGCCATCGTGGGCAGTCGGACGGTTTTGCCCGCCGACGATGCGGAACGCCTCCTCCGGCCGGCTTACGCGGCCCACCGTGACAGTTTCCCCCTCGCGATTTCCCTCGGCGCGGCTTCCGTGCAACCCCGGTCGGGCACGAGTAGTGAAGGCGCGGTCGGCTACTTCCGGGCGGCGGTGGCCCTCCGGCCTAAAAATCTGCGTGCCCGCTTGATGCTGATACTGGCATTGAGCACTCGCGGACAGCACGAGGAAGCCGTTCGAGAAGGGAAGGCCGCGGTCGAGTTGGTCCCCGACTCGTTGCGTGCGCTCAACGCGCTCGCGGCCGCCCATTACCAAGCGGGACAGTTGTCCGAGGCCGAGGCGTCGTACCAGACCGCACTCGAAAAGAGCCCCTCCGGCCCAGCCGCTAACCAAAAGGTTCCTGAGTTCCGAATGCATGCAGTGAAAACGCTTTCAAAAAACCCGACTGGCCGGCCGGCGAGCGACGCATATCTCGGCCTCGGTGGCATACGGTTCGACCTCGCCGACTACGCGGGGGCGGCGAGAGCGTATCAGAAGGCACGGGAGATCTCTCCCGACGACACGAGTGCCATCACCTACGAAGGCGACGCACTCGACGCGAGCGGCCAACTCGATGCCGCGCTCACATTGTTCCGCACCGCGGCGGCCCAGGCACCGCCCGAGTCGTCGTACCAACAGTACCGGTTGGTGGTGGCGCTGCGCGACCGTCGTCTGTTCACCGAGGCGGCCGAGCAATCCAAGAAACTCTGGGACTTGCCCATCTTTGTCGCGGAAGAAGTGTTTCCGCTCGCGGTGGACATTGCGCTCGAGAACCATCAATTTCAGCAGGCCCACGAACAGGCCCAAAAGCAATTGGGACTTGTGCCCCCAACGTCGGTGGCGCGCAAGAAGGCCGAGGCACTCAACGAATGGACGCAAAACTTGTTATCGCTGTCGCAACTGCCGCCGACCGAGCGTGAGAAAATCCTTCAGAACCAGTCGACCGACAACATCATGTCGATCTACCGCCTGGCCGAGTTCTATCGGTACAGTGGTGCGCGGGCGGAAGCCGCCCGCGCGTACCGCATCCTCACGGGGATCACCAGCCGGGTGGGCGTGCAACTGCCGTCGAAAGTGTTGATTTCCGCCGCCCGCACGACCCTCTCGAAATCCAGCCCGCCGACGGCGGTCGATCGCAAGCGTGCCCTCGAGTTCCTGTGGGCCGCGGCCGAAAGTTTGGGCGAAGCGCACAGCCAGGCCGAGACGGTGGAATCACGATTGTCCACGCGCAAGGGGGCGTACTTCCTACGGTCCGATGGCGACTTTTCCTGCGTGCGCAACGCGCAATTCCTGGGTCAGTTACCGCCGACGGAACAACAGTCGTGGCAACGACTCTGGGCGAAATTCGAATCGATCGCAGCGCGGTCGGATCGCGCCGTGCGTGAGGCTCCGCCGGCCCCTCGCGAGCGATGAAACGGGAATCCGAATCTTCGAATAAAATTCCTGGTGCGAAATCTGGGAATTCCAGATATATTTGAAATTGGTTTGGCGAGCGTTCGCTCGCTACCGAAGACGTTGGCCGCGGGCCCCCGCTTCACCAAGTTTTTTGCAGAGACAATTCGATGGCTAAGAATCTCTATGTCGGCAACATGTCGTTCTCGACGACCGAAGATCAGCTTCGGGAAGTGTTCGCGCAGTACGGTACGGTGACGAAGGTCCAGTTGATCATGGACCGCGAAACCGGGCGCCCTCGCGGGTTCGCCTTCGTGGAAATGAGCGAAGGTGCGGATCAAGCAATTCAGGCGTTGAACGGCACTCAACTCGATGGACGGACCCTGACGGTCAACGAAGCCCGTCCCCGTGAAGATCGCGGTGGCGGCGGTGGCGGTGGCGGCGGCGGTGGTGGTCGCGGCGGCTACGGCGGTGGCGGCGGCGGTCGTGGTGGCTACGGCGGTGGCGGCGGCGGTCGTGGTGGCTACGGCGGTGGCGGCGGCGGCGGTGGTCGCGGCGGCTACGGCGGTGGCGGCGGCGGCTACTAAGTCCTAACAGAAGCAACCAAAGCCTCGGCGGTCCTTCGCCGAGGCCTCTTCATTTTCAGACACGTCCCCGCCGAACTGAGATGCGAGCAATGGCCCTGCGAATGTCACTCCGAACACTCTGTCTCGCTTCTCTCACAATCTCGGCTCTGGAATTCTGTTCCTTCTCGCGGGCAGCGGATCCGGTGAACTTCGAGACGGTTCGCACGTTCTTGTCCGGCTACTGCGTCAAGTGCCACGGGGAGAAGGTCCAAAAGGGCGGCTTGAATCTGGTTCCGTTCGCGGACGAAAAGAGCGTCCTCAAGCAACGGAAAGTCTGGCGGTCCGTCGCCGAACAGTTGATCACCAAGGAGATGCCGCCGGAACGCGAGAAGCAGCCCGCCGAAGACGACCGTGCGGCCGTGGCCAAGTGGGTCGGCCAAACCCTCGACGCGGCCGACGAGAGGGACCGCAAGCATCCCGATCCAGGGCGAGCGGTCGTCCGCCGCCTGACGGCCGGCGAGTACAACCGCACGGTGCGCGACCTGTTTGCCGTGAACTTCGACGTGGCCGGGGCCGTGGGCCTGCCCGACGACACGGTGGGCGAGTCGTTCAACAACCTCGCGGCCGCGCTGAACTTCTCCGACACGCTGATGGAGAAATACTTCACGGCCGCGGACCTGATCATCGAGCGTCTTGACGCACCGCCGGCGAAAGGGCCAAAGCTCAAGCCGGGCGAGTTGCCGCCGCTACTGGCGAAAGTCTTCAAACCGGGTGACGTGAAGGGGAGCGTCGAACGCCTCCTCCGCCGAGCGTACCGTCGGCCCATAGACGTGAAGGAAGTCAGCCGCCTGTTGGCGCTGCACGACCAAGCGGCCCCGAACGCGGCGAAAGCCGAGGATGGGCTCAAGCTCGTCGTCAAGGCAGTCCTCGTCTCGCCGCACTTCCTATTGCGCGTCGAGCGCGACCGACCGAACGCCGACTCGCCGTACCCGGTGAACGACCACGAACTCGCCGTGCGGCTCTCGTACTTCCTCTGGTCGAGCATGCCCGACGACGAACTCGCGAGCCTCGCGGACCAGGGCAAACTTCGGCAGGCGGACGTTTACGACGCCCAGGTGAAGCGAATGCTCGCAGACCCGAAGGCGAAGGCGCTGACCGAGACGTTCGCGGAACAATGGCTGCTGTTCAAGAAACTGCCGGACGCGCGGCCGACCACGGAGTTCTACCCGACGTTCACGCCGAAATTGCGGCAGGCGATGCACGACGAGGCGGCCACGTTCTTCGACAAACTCCGCACCGAGGACGCGCCGATCACGGACCTACTCGCCGCCGACTACGCCTACCTCAACGCCGACCTCGCGAAGCACTACGGCATCCCGAACGTGACCGGCCCCGAGTTTCGGAAGGTTCCACTGACCGACCCGAACCGCGGCGGCCTCCTCGGCATGGGGGCCGTGCTGGCCCTGACGTCGCACACCAACCGGACGAGTCCCACGCTCCGCGGGAAGTACGTCCTCGACGTGATCCTCGGCACACCGCCCCCGCCGCCCCCGCCGGGCGTGAGCCAGATTGACGAAGCGAAGGCCGGCAAGGCGGCGAAGAACTTCCGCGAGCAACTCGCCCTGCACGCCTCGCAAGCGAGTTGTGGCGGCTGCCACGCGAAGATCGACCCGCTGGGGTTCGGCCTCGAAAACTTCGACGCCATCGGCCGCTGGCGGAATTCGGGCAAGGACATTGACGCCACCGGCAAGTTGCCCGGCGGCGACGCTTTCAACGGGCCGAAGGAACTGAAGGCTGTCTTGCTGAAACGGAAGGGCCGGTTCGTGGAGAACGTGACCGAGAAGATGCTCACCTTCGCGCTCGGCCGCGAGTTGCACGCGACGGATGACGCAACCGTGAAGGCAATCACGGCCGACCTGGAGAAGACCGGCTTCAAGTTCTCCGTGCTGGTCGGCGACATCGCGAAATCGTACCCGTTTCAGCACCGGCGGAACACGAAGCCGGGCGACGGAGAATAACCCACCTTAGAGGCGGATGCTTTTCGCCCGCCGATCTGTTAAACTTCTGGTACCGCACGCCGCCGACTTCACCTCGGAGCCGAGAATGCCCACCGTCCACCGCCACCCGCAGACTCGTCGGGCGTTCCTACGCGGAACCGGGGCCGTCGTGGCACTGCCGTTCCTGGAGCAACTCCTGCCGGCCGCCACACCGGCGGGCGCGGGCAAGCCGCCGCTGCGGTTCGGCATCTTCACGGTGACGGGCGGGACCGTACTCGAATCGTGGAAGCCGAAGGACGTGGGGCCGCTCGGCAAGTTGCCCTCCATCCTCCGGCCGCTGGAGTTCGCCAAGAACGACATGCTGGTGCTGTCCGGCCTGTCCCACCACGGGCGAAGCGAAGGTCTGAACGCGCACGAACACTGCGCCCTCATGCACCTGACCGGCTCGGAGGTCGTCAAGAAGGTCGACGGCAAGATGATTTCGGCCCCGTCGGTCGATCAGGTCGCAGCCCGCGCCGTCGGCGACCAGACGTTTCTGCCGTCGCTCGAAATGGGGCTGAGCAATCAGGAGACGAAGTACTCCTTCCGCGCAGCCGACGCCCCCCTGCCCTACGAGGGTAACCCTCGCCTCGTCTTCGAGCGGATGTTCCGCGGCCGCACCCCGGTTGTGCCGAACTGGCAGAATCGGGCCAAGCCTTCGCGCTCGACCTCGCGGGTCGGCACCGGCAAACCGAACCTCGACCGCAGTGTCCTCGATTTGGTCCGCGAGGAGGCCAACGATCTGCGGCGAGACCTGGGTGCGGGCGACCGCCAGCGGTTGGAGCAATATCTGGAAGGCGTGCGCTCCATCGAGCGGCGGATTGAGTTCATCGAACACCGTCAGCGGCAGGAAGCGGCCGACGCCAAGAACCCCGGGCCGTCGAAACTCGTTCAGCCGTCGGGCTTGCCGAAGGAGAACGTGCCGATCTGGCAGATTACCAACCCCGTCCACCGCGACCCGGAGTACCACGAGAGTTACACCCGGCTGATGTGCGATCTGATGGTGCTCGCGTTCCAGACCGACACAACGCGCGTGGCCACCTTCGCCTGCGGCAGCGACGAGGCGAGCTTCCCCGGCGTCGTCACCGTCGGCTACGAGACGCACTGCCACACGCTCGAACACCAGGGCAACGCAGGCCGCGTCGAAGACGCCGACCCGATCTCGCGCGAAGCCCTGCGGCAGATTCACGCCTGGTACACGCGACTGTTCGCCGAGATGGTCCGGACCATGAAGGGCATCGACGAGGGCGGCAGTTCGCTACTCGACAATTCGATGCTCCTCTACACGTCCTACATGGCCGACGGCGGTCACGGCACGCAAGACTATCCGGCCGTGCTGGTCGGCAAGGCGGCCGGCACGCTCCAAACGGGCCGCCACCTCGCGTTCGCCGCGAAGACGCCGGTTTCGAATCTTTATTCGGAAGTCCTCGACCGCATTGGCGCGAAGCACGCCAAGTTCGGTGAGAACCTGACGAGCCGCCACCGGCAGTACGGCGGCAAACTGCCCGGCCTCGTGTAACCGCGATTTCAAGCCCTCGGAACTCGGCATGGCAACGTCCCTCTTTATCGCCGTCGGCCTCGACGGGTTGCGGATGCGCTCGACCGACGGGCGAACGTGGACCGACGCGCAGACCGGCAAGGAGGGCGAATCGTACCGGGCGGCCGCCTTCGGCAACGGCCTGTGCGTGGCCGTCGGCAGTTACGGCGGCGACAACATCCTCGCGGCCACGGCCGACGGCAAGACCTGGAAGACCGGCAAGCATGAGGCGAAGTACGTCAAGTACTTCCGCGGTCTGACCCACGGGGACGGGCAGTTCGTCGCCCTCGGCGGCGATCCGGGTTCCGTCGGGAGTTCGAAGCCGTTCGTCATGTTCTCGAAGGACGGCCTGACGTGGGACGGCCCGCACGACGTGCCCGGCAAGCACATCCTCCGTCGGGCGGCGTGGGGCGGCGGGCGGTTCGTGGCCGTCGGCGACCGCGGCCGGCGGGCGACTTCGACCGACGGCAAGGCGTGGCAGGACGCCCCCGAAACGAAGGCCATCGACACGCTCGTGGACGTGACCTTCGGAAACGAGTTGTTCGTCGGCGTCGGCTTGCACGGCCTGCGGATGGCGAGCCACGACGGGCTGAAGTGGACCGCCCGACAGACCGGCGAAGAGGGCGAACACCTGAACAGTATCGTCTTCGCCAACGGGAAGTTCATTGCCGTGGGAACCGGCGCGACGTACACCTCGGCCGATGGCGAGAAATGGGAACGAGCGGTGAACGAGAACGCACCGCAGGTCGTAACACACGCAGGAAGCGTCTTCATCGGGGCGGCGTGGAAGGGGCGGTTACTCGCCTCGTCCGACGGTGTGAGTTGGAAGGAAACACACAAGGCCGACCGGCACGTTCTGGCGGTGGCCGCCGGCACGGTCGGTTGACGGAACCGTTCTCACGGGACGCGACGCATGGAAATCTTGATCCCGGCCGACCGCATCCGCGAGCGGGTCGATGAACTCGGGGCCGAAATCGCCACCGACTTCGACGGCCGACCGATCACCGTCGTCGGCGTGCTGACCGGCTGCCTGATCTTCCTCGCCGACCTGATCCGCCGCCTCAGCCACCCCACACAGGTCGCGCTCCTCCAGGCGTCGAGCTACCGCGGCACGGCCACTACCGCGGGGCGTCTCGACATCCACGACGAGTTGCTACCCGACCTCACGGGGCACCACGTCCTCGTGCTGGACGACATCCTCGACACCGGCCAGACGATCTCGCGCATCGTGGACCACCTGAAAGCGAAGGGGGCGGCCTCGGTGCGGACGTGTGTTCTCTTGCGGAAGATCGGCCGCCAACAGGTCGCGTTCGAGCCGGACTACGCGGGGTTTCCGATCCCGGACAAGTTCGTGGTCGGCTACGGCCTGGACTTCAACGGTCTCTACCGGCACCTTCCCTTCATCGCGGTTCTGCCCGAACTGCCGGCGACCGAGGCGTAACGGCGTGCGAATCGTCCACCTGGCCTCCGGCCTCGGTCCAACTGGGACCGCGCGATCACTGTCTCTGCTCGCACCGGCTCTGGCCGAACTCGGCGAAGAACAACTCGTCGTAAACCTGGGATCACGGGAGCCGTTCGCCGGCGATTTGGCGCAGGGTCTCGTGCGCGACGTGCGGTTTCGCAGTTGGCTCGACCTGGCCGGGGCGAAGGAACTTCGGCGGGTGATCGCGGAGTTTCGACCTGACGCCGTCCACGTCTGGGGGAACCGGGCGGCCGTCCTCTACCACTGGCTGCGCCGGCGAAGTTCCGCCGCCGGAAGGCGGTCGCTTATCGTGAGCGACGTCCGATCGACGACGGGGCTGACGGGGAAACTCGCCGCACGGACCGCGGCCGGTGCGAACGTCGTGCGAGATGCCCCGCTGCTCCTCGCCGGTCCGCCAAGTCCACCCGTCTGCGCGGCCGAACTCGGCCTGCCGCTGAACGCCCGCATCATTGTGAGTGCGGGCAGTTTCGAGCGGCACGCGGACCCGATTTCGGCCGTGGCGGCCTTCGACATCCTGAAGCACACGGCAAAAGACATTCACCTGCTGATGGTCGGCGACGGCCCGTTGCGCCAACGTGCGCAATCAATGGCGGAGACGGTGGGGGCCGGCGACCTCCGCACGCATTTCGTCGGGTTGAGGAAGGATGTGGTCGCCATCCTGCCGGCGGCGACGGCCGTCCTGATTACGCACCGACACGGCGGCCGAACCCTCGCCGCAGAAGCATTAGCGGCGCGCAAACCCGTCGTGGCCTGGGACACCCCCGATTTGGCTGCGCTCATCCGACACGGTGAGAACGGCTTACTCGTGCCGCCCGGCGACCGGCCAGGACTGTCGCGGGCGCTGTTCCGAATCCTCACGGATCCGGTGTTGGCCGAGAAGCTGGAGGCGGTGCCGATGGGGCTGGGAAAATATTCGCCCAGAACCGCGGCACGGGAATGGCAGGCAATTTATCGCACGGCGGCCGGTTGAGCACTATCCGCTGGCGGTCCAACTGACACAATGACCTGACCTCTCCTGCGGGATTCGTGCCATGCTCCGCAACGTCTCGACCGTGATCTTGGCCGGCGGCAAGGGCACCCGCCTGGAGCCGCTGACGCGCGACCGGGCGAAACCGGCCGTGCCGATCGGCGGGATGTACCGCATCATCGACTTCACCCTGTCCAACTGCATCAACAGCGGCCTCCGGCGGATTTCGGTCCTCACGCAGTTCAAGTCGCACAGCTTGAACGGCCACCTCCGCCGGGGTTGGAACTTCCTGCCGAGCGAGTTGGGCGAAGGCGTCGAGGTGCTGCCGCCGCAGCAGCGGATCGACGAGAACTGGTACCGCGGCACCGCCGACGCGATTTATCAGAACATCTACAGCCTGGAACGCCACCGCTCCAACGAGATGCTCATCCTGGCGGGCGACCACATCTACAAGATGGATTATTCGAACATGGTGCGGTTCCACCGCGAGCGGGAAGCCGACCTCACCATCGGCTGCATCCCCGTTCCGCTGGAAGAAACCCGGCAGTTCGGCATTGTCGAGACGGACAGCGAAGACCGCGTGACGCACTTCCTGGAAAAGCCCGCCACGGCCCAACCAATGCCGGACGACGACACACACGCCCTCGGCTCGATGGGCATTTACGTGTTCAACACGCGGCTGCTGTTCGAGCGCCTCTGCACGGATGCCGCGCGGAAGGAGAGCAGCCACGACTTCGGCAAGGACATCATCCCGGAGATGATCTCGGACGGCCTCGGCGTGTACGCCTACCGCTTCCGCGACGAGAACCGCAAGGCCCATGCTTACTGGCGCGACGTGGGCACGCTCGACGCTTATTACCAGGCGAACATCGACTTAGTGGACGTGGACCCCGTGCTGAACCTCTACGATGCGGCGTGGCCGATCCGCACCGTGGCGTCCGATTTGCCGCCGCCGAAATTCGTGTTCGGCGAACCGGGGCCGGCCGGGCACGCCCGCCGCGGCGAGGCGATCGACAGTATGGTCTGCACCGGGTGCATCATCTCCGGCGGCCACGTCCGCCGCAGTGTGCTGTCGCCGGGCGTGCGGGTGAACAGCTACGCGACCGTGGAAGAGTCGATCCTGTTCGAGGGCGTCGAGGTGGGTCGCCACTGCCGGATTCGACGGGCGATCATCGACAAGGACGTGAAGTTGCCGCCGTACACCGTGCTGGGCTACGACGCGGAGTTCGACCGCAGCCGCGGCTTCACGGTCAGTGAACTGGGCGTGGTCGTCGTGCCGAAGGACGAACCGGCCACGGCGTTCCGCTCACCGAACGTCTTGCCCCTCTGACGGCTACTTCCGCAGGCGGTCCCAGAGCAGGAGCGACGTGATCGTTTTCGCGTCCTTGATCTCGCCGCTGAAGCACATCCGCAGGGCCTCTTCGAACGTGACCGTCTTCGGTTCAAGCTCCTCGTCGGCCTCCGGTCTCGCTGTCCCGGGCGTGAGCTTCTGGGCGATGAACAGGTGCAACTTCTCGTTCATCACGCCGGGCGAAGCGTACAGGTACCCGCGGTACTCCCACTGATCGGCCGTGTACCCGGTCTCTTCCATCAGTTCCCGGCGGGCACACGCTTCGAGTGGTTCGTTCGGCTCCAGCGTCCCCGCAGGAATTTCCCAGAGCGTCTCGCCGATTACGAAGCGGTGGTTCCGCAGCAGGCAAATGTGGTCGCGGTCCAGCACCGGCAGAATGACGACCGCCCCCGGGTGGAGGATCACGTCGCGGCGGATCGTTTCGCCGTTCGGGCCGGTGCTCGTGTCCACGGCGACCTGAATGCGGCGGCCGGTGTGGACGATCTCGCGGGCCATCGTTTCTCCGGGTTCGTTGCTGGGCTTTGCTGGCGATGATAAGATGTCACAGCAGTAACGACAATCGGTCGCGCGTCTGGGCGGGCAACGTATGCAAGATCCGATGAGCTGGGCCGTGCCGCTGTACCGGGCGTTCGGCATCCTGGTCAAGGTTCACTTCACGTTCTTCCTGATCACGATCCCGATGTTCCTGCGGTTGGTGTACCTCGCCGACGGCGCGGTCTGGTGGTTCGACATTTTCATGCTGTGCGTCGGGCTTGTCTTCATGCTCGTCCTGCTGCACGAGTACGGACACTGCATCGCCGCCCGGCGTGTCGGTGGCGATGCGAGCGAAATCTTGCTCTGGCCCCTCGGCGGCCTAGCTTCGGTTGAGAACCCGCACACACCGAAGGCGAACTTCATCGTCGCCGCGGGTGGGCCGGCCGTGAACCTCGTCGTCTGCATCGCGTGTGCGGTCGCATTCCTGGCAGCGGGCTTTTCACCGTTGCAGGCGCTCAACCCCTTCAGTCACCCGTACCAGACGACCGCGTACAACTATCAGGACGGCCGGTACTATTCCAGCAACTACGACTACTACTATTACAAGCCCGGCACGTCGGAACCGGCGGGCACTCGAACCACAAGCGACAAAGGGGTTGTCGTCACGCTCCCTGGCAGTGCCGAACAGGCGGAGCGGGCGATCCTGCCGGCGTGGCTGATCTGGGCGTGGCGAACCTGTTGGCTGAGTTGGTGGCTCTTTCTATTTAATGTGCTGATCCCGGCCTACCCGATGGACGGCGGGCGGATGCTGCACGCGATCCTCTGGCACCGAATCGACTATCGCAGCGCCACCGTCACCTGTTGCTACGTCGGCTACGGGGCGGCCGCGGTACTGGTGGGGATTGCGATTCTGACTAGCCAGACGGCACTCGCGTGCCTGGCCCTGTTCATCGCCTGGAATTGCTATCGGACGTTGACCCAAGAGACCGAGAGCGAGCGCGGGGCCTTCGGCTACGACTTCTCGCAGGGGTACACTAGCCTCGAACGCGACGACCCGCCGCCGGTCCGGCGCAAGCGGAAGAACTTCGTCCGCCGCTGGCTCGACGCGCGGAAGGCGAAGAAGCGGCAACAGGAACAGGAACAGGTCACGCGGGACGATCAGCGGATGGACGACCTGCTCGATAAAATCGCGAAGTCGGGTAAGAACTCGCTGACCGACGAAGAACGCCGGTTCATGGAACGGGTCAGCGCCCGCTACCGCAACAAGTGAGAACACTGTGTCGAAATTGATCGAACCTCGGACCGTCAGCGGCTTCCGCGACTACGCCCCGAACGTGATGATCCCGCGGGAACGCATCCTGCAAACGGCCCGCAACGTGTACCGGTCGTTCGGCTTCACGCCGATCGACACGCCGGCTGCGGAGTCGCTCGACGTGCTGCTCGGCAAGGGCGGGGACGAGTCCGACAAGCTCGTCTACCGCGTCCGCGGGGCGAAGCAAGAACGCGAAGAGATGGGCCTTCGGTTCGACCTGACCGTGCCGTTTGCCCGCTTCGCGGCCAAGAACATCAACGACCTCGGCACGCCGTTCAAGCGGTACGCGATGGGCCCCGTCTGGCGCGGCGAGCGCCCCGGTCAGGGCCGCTACCGCGAGTTCTGGCAGTGCGACTTCGACACCATCGGCACGACCGCGAACGCCTCGGACACTGAGGTCGTGCTCGTGGTGAACGAGTTGTTCGCAGCGCTGGAGATTCCGCGCGTCGAAATCCGCGTGAACAGCCGGCTGATCCTCAACGGCCTGCTCGAATCGCTCGGCATCGCCGACAAGGCCGTGCCCCTGCTCCGCTCGCTCGACAAGTTGCAGAAGATCGGCCGTGAGAAAGTGATTGAAGAGATGGTGCGAGAGGCGGGCGTCTCAGCCTCGCAAGCATCGCAGGTACTCGCTCTGGCCGAAACGAGCGGGACGAACGAGGACGTTCTGCGGACCGTGTCCGAACTGTTCGCCGGCGTCGATAACAAAAGTGCGACGGACGGCATCCGGCGGTTGATGGAACTCCTAGCCGTGGCCGCGAAGACGGGCGTTCCCGAAGGCCGCATCAAGATTGACCTGAGCATTGCCCGCGGTTTGGACTACTACACCGGCCTCATTTTCGAGACGTTCCTGCTCGACCTGCCGGCCATCGGTTCCGTCTGCTCCGGCGGCCGGTACGACAACCTTGCCAGCTTGTACACGAAGCAAGTCCTACCCGGCGTGGGCGGCTCGCTCGGCGTGGATCGCCTGCTCGCGGCGATGGAAGAACTGAAGCACCCGTGGCTGACCGGCGCGACGACGCCGGCTGCGGTGTTAATCCTGCAACTCGACGCCGACCTGCTCGGCGAGTATCAACAGATCGCGAAAACGCTGCGCGACGCGGGCATCGCCACAGAAGTTTATCCCGACACGAAGAAACTCGGCCAGCAGTTTCAGTATGCCGAGAAGCGCGGCTACCGAATCGGCGTGATCGCGGGTGGAAGCGAGATGGCGACGGGCACGGTGAAGGTCAAAGACCTGACCGCGAAGCAGGAAACTACGGTTCCGCGGGCGGAACTTGCCGCGGTGGTGCAGAAACTCCTCGCGGGGCCGTCATGAAGCGCGACAACCACTACGAGGTAGCGTTCGAAGCCTACCTGCGGTCGCACGGCGTGGGGTTCATTGCCGTGGACGAGGCGAACCGCTCGATGCTCGGCGACGCCGACGTGAAGTCGCTCGACTTCATCATCGTCGGGCCGAACGACGCGAAACTCGTGGTGGACGTTAAGGGGCGGAAGTTCCCGGGCGGGTCGGCCGAGAGGCCGATCATGACGTGGCAGAACTGGACTACCCTCGAAGACATTGATGGCCTGGAACGCTGGGCGAAAGTCCTCGGCCCCGACTATCGCGGTGTGCTGGCGTTCGCCTACGAGATTCAGCCGCCGTTCGTGCTGCCGAACGACACCCGCGATTTGTTCGCCTTCCGAGGGCAGACGTTCCTCATGCGAGCGGTGGAAGTGTCGGCCTACCGCGAGCACATGCGGCGGCGCAGCCCGAAGTGGGGGACGGTCGGGCTGCCGGTGGCCGCGTTCCGAAAGATCATCCGGCCGTTCATCGAATTTCTCGCCCCCGCGCCGGTACTGCAATCATGACGCGCTTCAAACTCGGCTTCGTGCTGGAATCGACCGGCCTCGCGATCCGTCCGGCCGTCGAACAGGCCGCGAAGTGGGGCGTGTCCGGCTTTCAAGCCAACGCCGTCGGTCCGCTGTCGGCCGACGCCCTCACCGAGACGGGCCGCCGCGAGTTCCGCAACCTGCTGAAGTCGTTCAGCGTCGAAGTCTCCGCCCTCGGCTGCCCGATCCGTCAGGGGTTAGATACGAGCGACGGGATGGACCGCCGCCTCGACAACATCCGCAAGGCGATGCAGCTCGCGTTCGACCTCGGTGCGCGGAAGGTCGTCGTGCCGTTCCCGAAGTTGCCGGAAGATGCCGAATCGCCGCGGGCCGTCACACTCCGGCACGCGCTCACGGACCTCAGCCTCTTCGCCGACCGCGTTGGCACGCTGGTCTGTCTCGAAGCGGGGCTGGACGCCGGCACGAAGGTGAAGGAGTACCTGGCGACGTTCGACACCGGCAGCTTGCAGGTGAACTTCGATCCCGCGAACTTCCTGGTGAACGGCTTCGACCCACTCGCGTCCGCCGTTGCTCTGGCGGGTAAGATCGGTCACACGCATGCCCGCGACGCCCGACGGTCGTCGATTAGTAGCGGCCCGGAAGAGGTACCCGTCGGGGCCGGCGACATCGAGTGGATGGCCTATGCCGCGACCCTGGAGTCGATCGACTATCGTGGCTACCTGACCGTGGAACGCACGCTCGGGGACAACCGCCTCCAGGACGTGGCCGCGAGCATCAAGTTCCTCCGGCGGTTCGTGCCGGACGAGTCGTCATCCCCCCGACGTTGATGGTCCATCATGTCGAACCCCTACCGCGTGTTGCCCGCCGTCTCGCAGGTTCTCGAACACCCCGAACTGGTTGACGCGCGGGGTCACATTCCCCACGATGAACTGCTCACGGCCGTGTGTTCGGAACTGGACCGCCTCCGGTCGCAGATCGCGGCGGGCGAATCCGTCGAAGAAGCAGAACTCCTCTCGCAGCTCGTTCGACAAGTCTCCGTTCAGCTCGAAAAGAATTCCCTGCCTCTCCTGCAGCCCGTTATCAACGCCACGGGGATCGTCCTTCATACGAACCTGGGCCGCTCGCCGATGTGCGAGGACGCCGCCCAAGCAGCGTATGAGGCAGCGAGGGGCTATCTGAACCTCGAACTCGACCTCGCCACCGGGAAGCGTTCGTCGCGACAGAACCCGGTGCGCGACGGCATCTGCCGCTTGACGGGGGCGGAAGCGGCCACAGTTGTGAACAACTGTGCGGCCGCGACGATCCTCGTCTTGCGCACTTTGGCGATGGGTAAGGAAGTGGTCGTATCGCGGGGGCAACTGATCGAGATCGGCGGCAGCTTCCGCATTCCGGACATCCTCGCCGTGAGCGGGGCCACGCTCCGCGAAGTCGGCACGACGAACATCACCCGCGCCCGCGACTACGAGAACGCCGTCGGCCCGAACACCGGGGCGATCCTGCGCGTCCACGCCAGCAATTATCGGGTGAGCGGCTTTACCAAGTCTGTGGGCATTGAGGAACTCGTCACAATTGGCCGCAAGCACAACGTGCCGGTGATCGACGACATCGGCAGCGGCGCGGCCGTGGACCTGTCGGGCCTCGGGTTCACGGGCGAACCGGACGTTCGCGAGGGCATCCGGGCCGGGGCCGACGTGGTGCTGTTCAGCGGCGACAAACTCCTCGGCGGCCCACAAGCGGGCATCATCGCTGGCCGCAAGGCACTCATCGACAAGATGGAAGCCGACCCGCTGATGCGAGCGTTGCGACTCGACAAGATGACGCTCGCGGCCTTGGAAGTGACCTTGCGAATGCACCGCGATCCCGCAAGAGCGGCGGCCGAACTTCCCATCTACTCCATGATGCTCGCCCCGCTCGCCGAACTGCGGACGCGAGCGGAACGGTTCGCCGAACGTCTGCGAGCCATCCCGTCTTTCGCGCGTGTCGAGGTGCTCGACGACATCGCTTACGTCGGCGGTGGCTCGCTGCCGGATCAAGCCCTGCCGACGACCGTTGTTGCGATGGCCGCCGTCGAGGTGAGCGACGCGGAGTTCGCCCGGCGGTTGCGAGTCGGCCAACCGGCCGTGGTTTGTCGTGTTCGAAATGGAACTGTGCGCATCGACCTCCGCACGGTCTTCGAGCGGCAGGAAGACGACCTGCTGCACGCCATCATCCGCGCGTGTGGGTGAGACGGTCGCGGACCGCGTCCACCCGTTGTCGGTGTTCCTCATCTCCCAAGACGGGCGTGCCGTCGTCCGGCAGTTCGCGGCCAAGTTCGACCCACGTCTTGCAGCCGGCGAATTCCGGGCGCTCGGGCATTTCCACCGGCGTCGCCTTCCACGCGCGGACGAGCAGTACGTACAGCCCCGGTGAACGGTAGTGAAAACGCTGTGTGATGACCTCCGGCGACCAGATGTGGAACTCGTCGAGGGCCAGCGCAGCGTCCAAGTTTTCAACGAAGTGGACCGCCGACACGTCCACGCCGTGCGTAAACCGGAGCGTCCCCGGTTCCGGGCGGTCCCGCTCCGCTTCTTCCAGCAGCGGCATCGCGGCCGGCTTCACGCCCTTCTGTTGCTGTTCGTGGAACAGGGTCGGGTAGAGCCAGAATCGCGGGTGTTCCGGTTTGAAGATGCCGCCTTCCTCGGCGATGCCGCCCTTGCGGATGATGAGCGACTGTCGGCCGGTTGCCAGGGCACGGCAAATGACGGCCCATTCCTTGAACGCGATCGACAGCATCACCCTTCCTCCCGCATTTGCCGCGCCATAAGGTCTTGCACCGCCGCCAGCGGCGACTTGCCCTCGTAGAGCACATCATACACCGCCGACATGATCGGCACGTCGAGCCCCAGCGCGAGGCTCCGCTGACGAACGCTCTTGGCGGTGTAAACGCCCTCAGCCACCTGCGGACCAGCCAGAATGGCGTCGAGAGGTTCGCCCCGGCCGAGGCGTTCGCCGACGCGGCGGTTCCGGCCGTGGCGGCTGAAGCAGGTCGTCATCAAGTCACCGATGCCGGCTAGCCCCGCGAACGTGGCCGCCTCCGCACCGAGGGCCACGCCGAAGCGGGTCATCTCGACGATGCTGCGGGTGAGCAGTGCCGACTTCGCGTTGTCGCCGAAACCGAGGCCGTCGCAGATGCCGGCCGCGATGCCGAGGACGTTCTTCAGAGCGCCGCCGAGTTCGAGGCCGATCAAGTCGCGATTGGTGTAGACGCGAAAGCGGGCCGTGCCGAAGGCGTGCTGAATCGTCGCGGCGAACTCCCGGTCGGTCCCAGCGACGACGACGGAGGTGGGCAAACCGCGGGCCATTTCCTCGGCATGGCTCGGCCCGCTCAGGGCAGCAACGGTCTTCACGGCGAGCGTTTCGGCGATAATTTCGCTGGGCCGAAGGAACGAGCCGACTTCGATCCCCTTCGTCAAACTCAGGCATCGCGTGCGCGAGGTGGCGAGTTCAATGAATCGGCTCAAGGTGGGGCGTAAGAACGCCGTCGGGATGGCAACGATCCAATTGTCGGTGTTACGTGTGGCCTCATCGGAGTCGGCCGTAACTGCGATCTTGTCGGGGATAGGCACGCCTGGCAAAAGCGGAAGGTTCTCCCGGGCTGCGAACAGCCGCGCGGCCGATTCCCCGCGGGCGGCCCAGAGCGAAACGGCGTGCCCCAACTTCGCCAGGTGGATCGCGACCGCTGTACCCCACGCCCCGGCCCCGAGGACCGCAAACCGTTCCGCCATGTCTCACTCCCGGTCCAACCGCTTCCCCACGCGGAATATCTTACCTACCTTCCGCCGTCGGACGTGGCATCATGCAAAAACCGCTGAAGCCAGGGAAACCGCGAAGTCGATGCGGTAAAGGTGGCAAACTCGATGGGGGTCTTCGAGCTTGCCACCCGGCCGTGACGGGCCGGCGAGATCGCACAGGAGGGAGACACAATGGCGACGCAACTCCGAGTCTACCCGGCACCCGAAGACACCTACGACGAGTTGGAAGAAGGCCAAGAGCCGAGCGTCCGCGTTCGACTGGGCGACCTGCTCCCGCTCGTCGCACTCGCCCAACGGATGAACTTCATGTGGGTGAAAGACTTCCTCGACGACGAAGTGACGATCACCGAAGACCTGCACGACGTGCTGCAAAGTTTCCGCGGCTGCCGCCCGACCGCAGGGTGAGTGCCTTACCTGAGGTCTTTCTCGTCGTCGTCCTTGATATCACGGAAAATGTCCGGGCGGCCGAATTGCGTGGGATCGAACGTCCCCCGCTGTTCGGCTTCCAGGATGCGAATGCGGGCTTCCGCCTCCCGCAGCCGGGCTTCCATCTTTCGAATCACCGCTTCCAGATCGTCGCTCTTTTTCGGCTTCGGAACCTCGGGATAACCTAACTGCCGTTGCAGAGCCGCGAACAGGAATAGCGGATCACGGCCGCGACTGGCCTTCGCGATCTTCCCCTCCTTCTCGCCGAAGATCGGTTGAACCGGCGGCACGTAGTCCGGGTGCGTCCGCCGTTGGTCGGTCACGTACAGTTCCGATCGCACGTACACCAAGTCCGTGAAGTCGATCGCGCCGGCGCTCCGCCGGACGAGGCCGACGTAGTTCTTCCAGTTCTCGTCGTACATCGGGTCGCCGGCCACCGCCTTCAGCCCCTCGTCGTAGCCGAGCTTATTGCGGGCAATCGTTTCGAAGTGGAAGACGAACAACCCCGCCGGCGACGGTTGGTTCGCCTTGTAGTGGGCTTCGCGCTCCAACACTACCAGAGCCGTCGGCATCGAGAACTTTCGCTTCTCGTCCTCGGCCATGCGGACCAGGAACGCTTGGAACGGCGTGAAGTAGTGCGACAACCGCACGAAGCCGGGGCCGAGAATGCCGGCGTGCCGAATCTCGGCCGAGAGGAACTGTACCGCCATCGGTAGCTTCGTGGTCGTCAGCAACTCTTCGTGCGCACGAGCCAGGATTTCCTGTGCCGGGACGTTCTCGATCAGTCGCTCGCGGAAGACACGGAAGAAGTAGGCTTGTTCGACGAACTCGTCACGGTCTAGCACGTTACTCATTCCCCCATCGTACCGAACCGGATTCGAATGCGAAGGTGTAACGATTCCGCCGGTCGTGCCGTTGTCGCAATTCGTATTAGCACGGTCGGTGATGTCAGTTTCGCGGTCAGGCAGGATGGAGAATTGACGGGGAAGAGGCGAGCAAGCGTTGGTATCGCCTGAATAACCAGGCAAACTGGAGACAGTTCAAATTAGGTAACGATCTCAGCGTGGTTGACCTGGGGTGTCAAGAATGTCTCGCACCATGATGCTCGGCTTGTTTGCGTTCCTGGGGGCGTGGGCGACCGCCAGCCCCGCCTCAGCGGCCCACTGTGGCCTTTGCCGCTACCCGCGGCCGTGCGTCACGGTGGCTCAGTGTACGCCCGTCGTCACCGCGCAGGTTCACTACCAGCCGGTCGTCGAGCAGCACAACGAGGTCCGGTACAGGCAGGTTTCCCGCACGGTAATGGTCCCCGAACAGTACACAACTTACCGGGCCGTTCAGGAAAACCACGTCGAGGCGGTTCCGTACACCGTCAACCGGACCGTCGTGGAGCCGGTCGATCAGGTCCAGACGTACACGGTGAACCGCCCGGTCTACGAGAACCACGTCCAGGAACAGCGGTACACCGTGATGCGCGCCGTGCCGCGGACGTATCAGGTGAGCATCCCGTATTCGACGTTCCGCACGGTGCAGGAGACGTACACCCGGCAGGTTCCGTACACGGTGAACCGCCCAGTCGTGCAGGAGTACCAAGTTTCCATCCCGTACTCGACCTACCACCCGGTTTACGAACAGCACGTCCGCACCCACACTTACACCGTGAACCGGCCGATGGTCGAAGAGTACCAAGTTCCCGAGTGCTACACGACCTATCGCACGCTTCACGAGACGCACTACCGCGAACACCGCTACGTGACCTATCAAACTCAAGTGGAAGCGTACCAGGTTCCGGTGACGTACTACACCTGCCACCCGGTGTACGAGCAACACGTCCGCGAGCAGCGGTACACGACCTACCGCACCGAGGTTCAAAACTACCAGGTGCCCGTCACCTACTGCACGATGAAGCCGGTCTACGAACAGCACACGACCTACTACCCGGTCACGATGTGCCGCGAGGAAACCGAGTACGTGACGCAAACGAACACCAGCTACGTCTGCGAACCGGTGACGACGGAGCGGACGGTGACGGTTCAAGGCACCCGCGAAGAGACGGTTCAAGAGTTCATTCCCGGGCCGGTCGTGACGCAGTGCGTCCGCATGCCGGGCACATGCGTGTTCGACCCCTGCACCTGCACGAGCCGTTACTGCCCCGGTCCGGTGGTTCAACAACAGATTCAGTGCCCTGGGAAGACGGTCTGCCGCAAGATCTGCGTGCCGACGACCGAGTGCAAGACGATCCAGGAGACGCACTACGTCCGCAAGCCGGTCTGCACGACGGTCCAAGTTCCGGTGAAGAAAATGGTGCCGTACACAGTGATGCAAGCCCGCAACCACACCACCTGCCGGATGGAACGCGAAGAACACACGCAGATGGTGACGAAGCAACAGTGCTACCGCGTGCCAGAGGAGAAGGTCGTGCAGATCCCGTACACGACTTGCCGGATGGAACGCCAGGAGCACACGCAGATGGTGACGAAGCACCGCTGCTACCGAGTCGCCCAGGAACACACGCAGCAGATTCCGTACACGACCTGCCGGACGATCCCGGAAACGCACACGCGGATGGTGACCCGCCGCCGGTGCTATTCGGTCCCGGAAACGAAGTGCGTGGAGATTCCGTACACGACCTGTCGCACGGTCAAGCAGGATCACGTCCGGTGCGAAACCCGACGGCACTGTTACAACGTCCCGGAAACCTACGTGCGCGAAGTTCCGTACACCGTCTGCCGCCAGGTTCGCGAAGACCACGTGCGGTGCGAAACCCGCTGCACGACCGACTACGTGCCAGAGGAGAAGGTGCGGTACACCCCGTACACGACCTGCCGCATGGTCCCTGAGCAACACGAGCGCGTCGTCCGAAGTTACACGACCCGGTGCGTGCCGGAGTGCCACGTCCGCTACGTGAACCGCACGACGTGCCGCATGGAACCGGTGCAACAGTGCCGGATGGTCCCCCAGACAACTTGTGAGATGGAGCCGTACACCGTCACCTGTTGCGTGAAGCGGTACGTCCCCGTGTGCGTGCCCGGGTGCCCCTAATCCGGGATTGAAACTCAAACGACGGCCCACGCGGTTTCGCGTGGGCCGTCGGCGTTTCGGGTTGTCTCCGGCCGTCGAATGCGGTTCTGGAAGTGTGGGGGTCGTATACTGCCCTGGACCCTTCCGAAAGCATCCGAGCGAGACATGCCGTCGATCCGCGTGGGAGCCGTGAACTACCTGAACTCGAAGCCGCTCGTCGAAGGGCTGACCGAGTTCGCGGGCGACCTCGACCTGTCGCTCGACCTGCCGAGCCGGTTGGCCGATCAGATGGCCGCCCACGAGTTGGAGGTCGGCCTCATCCCCGTGATCGAGTTCTTACGGGCCGAATCGTACTCATTCATCCCGAACATCGGCATCACGTCGCACGGCCCGGTCCTGAGCGTCACGCTCTTCAGCCGCGTGCCGTGGAAGGACGTCCGCACCGTGTCGCTGGACGAGGGCAGCCGTACGAGCGCTGCACTCACGCGAATCCTCCTCGAACACCGCCATCGGCTGACGCCCCAATACCGCCAACTGCCGATCGACGAACCCGCCGAGGCAGTTTCGACGGACGCCGTACTGCTGATCGGCGATCGGGCGATGAAGGCGTGTCTGCCCGGCTTCGAGTTCGCCTACGACCTCGGCCACGAATGGAACGAGTGGACCGGACTGCCGATGGTGTTCGCCCTCTGGGCCGTCCGCGAGGGTGTCGATCTGGCCAGCAGCGAAGTCGCCTTCGCACAAGCCAAACAACTCGGCCTCCGACGGGCCGGCGTGATTGCGACCCGCGAGGCCGCGGCGTTGGGCCTCGACGCGGGCTTCTGCCGACGATATCTGACGAACATCATTCGCTACGACCTCGGCCCGCGCGAACTCGCGGGCCTTCGACGCTATCACGAACTGGCCGCCGATTTGGGTGCGGCCCCGCGAGGGACGAACCTTGTCCACTACCACCGACCGCATCTTGTCGAAAGCCGCCAACGCTGAACGCCTGACTTACGACGAGGGCGTCGAGTTGATGCGGAACTGCCGGGACTTGAACAAGCTCGGCCGGGCCGCTCACGCCGTCACGATGCGCCTGCACCCCGAGCCGTACCGCACGTTCAACATCGACCGGAACATCAACTACACGAACGTCTGCGCGGCCGTTTGCGACTTCTGCGCGTTCTACCGCAAGTCGCACGACGCCGACGCCTACGTGATGCCCCGCGAAGAACTGCACGCGAAGGTCCGCGAAACGGTCGCGCTCGGTGGCGATCAGATTCTCCTGCAAGGCGGGATGCACCCGTCGCTGAAATTGGAATGGTACGAGGAGATGCTCGCCGACCTGCGGGCCAACTTCCCCACGGTCAACCTGCACGCCTTCAGCCCGCCGGAACTCTGGCACTTCCACAAGATCAACAAGATTCCCCTTCGCACGGTGCTGGAACGCCTCAAGGCCGCCGGCCTCGGGAGCATCCCCGGCGGCGGCGGCGAAATCCTCGTGGACCGTGTCCGCCGGCAACTCACGAAGGGCAAAGCTCTGACCGACGAGTGGCTGGCCGTCATGCGGGAGTGGCAACTGCTCGGCGGGAAATCGACTTGCACGATGATGTTCGGCCACATCGAGACGCTCGATGAGCGGGTCGAACACCTCGACCGCCTGCGACAATTGCAAGACGAAACCGGCGGCTTCACGGCGTTCATCTGCTGGACGATGCAACCCGGCCACAAGATGGCGGACGCCCCGGCCCTCGGCTCGTTCGAGTACCTCCGCGTGCAGGCCATCAGCCGATTGTACCTCGACAACATCCCGAACATTCAATCGTCGTGGGTCACGCAGGGCGGCAAGATCGGGCAGGCGGCACTCTTCTACGGGGCGAACGACATGGGTTCGCTCATGATCGAAGAGAACGTCGTGGCGTCGGCCGGAACGGTCCACTGCCTGACGCTCGACGAGATCAAAAGCTCCATCCGCGACGCCGGGTGGGAGCCGCGACAGCGGAACGTCTTCTACCAACTCATCGACACCGAACCGGCCGCCCGGCCGAAGGCCGACCGCGGGCGGTCATTGCCGATCCTGACCTGAACCGGAGAATGAAGGAACTACGGCGGCTCGCCCGCCAGTTCCGCGAATCCGGGGAAAGCATGGCCGAACCGCTCGACGTTGACGAGATGCGACAAACGCTGGCCCGCGTCTCGGTCTACCGGCAGGTGTGCGAACGGGTTCGGAACAGTTCCGGCCACACGATCTTCACCGGGCTGATGTTCCTCGGCATCGCGTACCTTCAGTACACGGCCCGCGGCGGCTTCGACCCGTTCGTCATCGGCCCGCTCGTCATCGGGGGCGGCGAGTTGCTCGTCGGCCTGTGGAAACGCCTCCGCCCGTCGCCGGAGTGCGTGCTCCTCGACGGCCTCTTGCAAGCCGCGTTCGTCGGCTCGGTCGTTATCCGCGAGTTCCTGAGAATGCAAGGGAAGGGCAACTTCAACCCCGACCCGATCTCGGTCGTCATCGTGCTCTGGTTCTCCTACGACGCCTTCAACACCTTCAGTTATTACTTCGCCCTCCGGAAGCTGTTCGTCGAACGGCCGAGTGCGGAACACCTCGCCTACGTGGATGACCTCACCGACGAGATCGCGACCGGCGACCCGCACACCGACCCGGCCGTGATCGAGATTCCGACGAAGCCGCGGCTGAAGGCCAAGCTCCTGGGCGACGTGGCGTTCTTTTACGACTATCGGTCGAAGGAACTCTTCCTCTGTGCCCGGGACGAGATGCTCATCACCCGGCAGGTCCGCGGCAGTGACGACCAACAGGGCGTGTTGACGATTCTGCACCAACAGTTCCCGCCGTTCCCGCTCGATTCGGCCTCGTGGAACAACTACGCCAACTGGAAGACGGCCGGCGGTCAACCCCCACGCGAATGACCGTCCGCCGGGGCCGGTGAAGACGATCCGCTTGTTAGCGAGAGCATATGATCGAAGTCGAGGGTTTGACGAAGTCCTTCCCCGGTGGTGAAAAGCCAGCCGTCGATGACGTGTGGTTCAAGGTGCAACCCGGCGAAGTCTTCGGCCTCCTCGGCCCGAACGGCGCGGGGAAGACGACGACGCTCCGAATGCTCTGCACGGTCCTGACGCCAACGGCCGGGTACGCGACTATCGCCGGGTTCGACGTGGCCACGCAGGGGGACAAGGTCCGCGAGCACGTCGGCTTCCTGTCCGCGAATACCGGCGTTTACGACCGCATGACCGCGCTCGAGATGGTCGAGTACTACGGCCGCCTCTACGGGCTGTCGGGAGGCCACTTACGGGACCGCCTCGACACGCTCTTTCACACGCTCCAGATGGATTCTTTTCGACACATACTCGGCGGCAAACTCAGCACGGGGATGAAGCAGAAAGTGTCGATCGCGCGGGCGCTCATTCACGACCCGCCGGTCCTGATCTTCGACGAGCCGACCAACGGCCTCGACGTCCTCGTGCAACGGGCCGTCGTGCAGAGCATCGCGGCCCTCCGCGGGCAGGGAAAAACGATCCTATACTCGACGCACATTATGACGGAGGTCACGAAGCTGTGCGACCGCGTCGCGATTATGGCGCACGGCCGAATCGTGGCCTGCGGCACGCTGAACGAACTGCGGACTCAGTACGGGCAGGACGATCTGGAAGAGATCTTTTTCGGCCTCGTCAGCTGACCCGACCGCCTCACTCTTTCTTCTCGAAGACCCGCCCCTCGAACGCGAAGGCGGTCGGTCCGTTCTTGCCGACGCGGAAGCCAATCATGCGGTCTTCGAGGAATCCCGAGGTGAACCGGAATACGTCGCCCTCCCAGTGCTCGATTCCCACCACGAAGGAACTCCACCGCCAGACCAGTTGCCCCTTCTCCACGCGAATCTCGGCCTCGCCGTAAGCGGGGTCGATGTACTTACCGGCGTAATCTCCCGCGGCGAAACTCGGCGGCACCTTCGCGCGGCGGGCCTTCCGTCGCACCTCATCTTCGGCGGCACGCTGCGCCGCGTCGATCTTCACGGCATCGAGCAGGACCGCGTCCCAGTCCTTCGGGGGCAGGCCGAGCGCCCGGTCGGCCAAATTGTTCGTGACGGCCTGATTCATCTTCGTCTCGTGCAAGTTGTTCACGATTGCGATGCCGAGGTTGTCCTGTGGGAACAGCGACACCTGAACGCGGAAGCCGTCGATCATGCCGCCGTGGGCGACGACGGCGTGCCCGCGGTAGTCGTAGGCGAGCCAGCCCATCGCGTAGGTCATTTGAACCGTGTCCGGGTTCATCCGGCGGAGGTTGCCCTCCATCGGCAGCGGGTTCAACGGTCGTTTCGTTTCAGCGAGCGATTCCTTCGACACCAACGCCCGCCCGGCGTGAACGCCCCCGGCCAAGTGGAACTTCAACCACGGGACGAAGTCCTCGCCCGACAGGTGAATCGACCCGGCCGAGTTCGGGACGTCCGTTTCGTAGAAGGGCACGGGTGTGATTCGGCCGTCGGTTCCCCCACTGTGGCCGGTCATTCGATCCGCGTTCGCGAACTTGGGATCGCGCGTGCTGAACAGCACGCTCTTCATCCCGAGCGGGCCGGTGATCCGCTCGCGGACCAAGTCCGCCCACGGCTTCTCGCCGCGATTTTGAGCCGCCCGACCGGCGACCATGAACAAGATCGTCGAATACTCGTAACTCCCGCGGAAGGTTCGCTCGACAGGCAGTCGGTCAATCCGGCGGAAGACCTCGTCCTCGTCCCACGGGGCGTGGTACCACAGCAAGTCATGCCCCTTCACACCCGTGCGGTGCGACACGAGGTCGCGGAGGGTGACGAGCGCGTCGGCGTGCGGTTCGGAGAGGTGGAACGTCGAGACGTGCTTGCGAACGGGGTCGTCCCAGTCGAGTTTTCGCTCGTCTACGAGCATCGCCATCAGGGTGGTCGTGACCGCCTTCGTGCAGGACGCCAGGGGCAGCAGCGTCGTCGGCGTGGGTGGTTCCATCGCACCGAGTTTTTTTACGCCGTGACCGCTCACGAACGCCCGGTCGCTCTGCACGACGGCGATGACGGCACCGGGAACGTGCCAGCGTTGGAGGGCCGTCGCGACGGTCCGATCAATGACCGTCGAATCGAGATCGGCCGCCGACAGGATGGGAGTGGTCGCGAAGAGTAATGCAGCCGCCAAAAACCGCATGGTCCCCTCCTCTGCCAATGAAAAAGCCCGCACCAGATGGGTGCGGGCTGAGTGTTATGAATCGAATATCCGACTTACAAGCCAGTCGTTACACCGAACCCGATCTTGCCACCGCCGCCGCCGAACTGGCCACCACCGAACTGGCCACCGCCGCCACCGAACTGGCCGCCGCCACCGAACTGGCCGCCGAACCCGCCGCCGCCGAACTGGCCACCGCCACCGAATTGACCGCCGAAGCCGCCCTGCTGACCACCGAAGCCACCCTGACCACCGAAGCCGCCCTGAATCCCGCCGCCGAAGCCGCCCTGGATCCCACCTTGAATCCCGCCACCGATACCGCCACCGAAACCGCCGGATTGGAAGGAACTGGGGCCCGGAGTAAAGGTTTGGAGTTGATAAGCTCCGAGTCCGCCAAAGCTATTGCTGTAACCTGGTTGTAGTGTTCCACCACCACCGACAAACGACTGTCCCCCACCGCCGATGCCGCCCCCGATACCGCCTTGGATACCGCCTCCGATACCTCCGATACCACCGATGCCGCCCCCGATACCGCCTTGGATACCACCTTGGTTACCCCCTTGGATACCACCAGTGTTCGTACCTGTACCACCGCCTGAAATCGCTGGCATTTGGTTGCCCCCGGGACGAAGGGCGGTACGAATCCGGGAACCATAGATATCCGGGTTGGCTGTCAGGATCGGCAGCGCGGGGAATTGCGGAGTCCGATTGCGGAAGGCCCCCGGAAACTGCTGCGGAAACTGAGCAGTGGCGGAAGGGGTGACAAGAGGAATCACCAGAGAAGAAACAGTCAGAATGCCGGCTGCGACAAATAGGCTCCGGACTACGAGTTTAAACATAATTGAGAAGCCTCACGTTAGTAGTGGCAGGAGGAAGTTGCGCCGTCCGGCTGGCGAGAGGCAGGAACGCAATCCGATTCATTCCTGTTATGATTTCTTGGAAGAGCAGCTTCGTCAATCCAAATTCCCCGCACTTGGGTCAATCTGAACTTCCGCCACTCTTTTCTGGCAACGTAACCGGCACAACCCATCCTCTGTGTACTGCCCCGGCAGGTCTATCTTTCAGGGGTAACAACCCGTGGCTGAAGTCGTTGGCAGGAATGTCTCGAAAGTGACGCGGAAATGTGCGGGAATGCCCTTTCTGATATTGACCCCCCTGGAAGCGGCGTTATTGTTCGCCCGACTTTGCGACTTCACACGCGCGAAGCGCCGTTGGGGAACGGAATTCGCGCCCGCACGGGACGGTCTGCGGAACACGGTTGGGGAGCCGGCGTTCGGGACAGGTTGCCGACGGGCTGACAGGGGGATGCGGCATATGCGCCAAAGTTTGTACGGGGGACTCTGGGTCGCGGTGACACTGCTCGCCACGACGTCCACAACCCAAGCCCAGCCTTTCGCCGAGACCTCCTCGATACCGGGGCGGCCGGAAGTCATCGTACCCATTCCGACGGGGAAGCCCGATCAGAACGGGTTCTACGGGCAGGTATCGTTTACGATACTCACGCAGTCGTTCGGGCTCGGCGACCAAACCGTCGCCTTCCGGGGTCTGATCGATTCGGTCGGCCAGTTGACCGGCTTGCCGGGGACGTACTTGGGTAGCGGGGTTCCGGCCCTGACGACCGACCAGTTCGGCCGGCGGAGTTGGCAGCCCGGCTACCAGTTCAACTTGGGCTACAAGTTCGACAATGGCCTCTCGGTCTACGCCAAGTTTGGCCAGGCCGTGAAGCAGAAGTACTCGGCCGGCGCATCCGGGCCGGCCGCGCCCTTCTTCCGGAGCCGCCCCGACCTGGCAGACACGTACCTGACGGCGGCGGTGTTTAACTTCCCGTCCGACTATGCGGGGCCGTCGGTCAAGACGACGCTCGACCTGAACCCGAACTTCCCGCCCGGGAACTTCTACGGCATCTGGAACGGTGCCCAGACGATGGACATTCAGTTCGAACAAAGTTTCACGCAAGGCGACTTCGCCGCCCGAGTGCCGCTGTTCGAAACCGAGTACAGCCGTGTCTACGGGTTCGGTGGCCTTCGCTACGCCTGGTTCATGGAGCGGTTCTACTGGCGAACCGTCGCCGGGAACATTGACGGGATTGCGTTCCCGCAGGACGTGGCCATCTACACGAACACTCTGTCGCAACGGATGTACGGTCCGATGATCGGGTGCGGCAACGAGGTGTACATTGGCAAGCGGTTCGCCGTCGGCGTCGATGTCTCGGCAGCAGGCCTTGTGAACGTGGCCAAGGAGAAGGTTAAGTACAAGCTCGGCGACGAATCGACGGCCGCCGGCCGCAAGCGGGTCGAGTTCGAGTTGGTTCCGAACGCTAACGTGGACTTCAACCTGATGTGGTACCCGATCGAAGGGGTACAACTGCAGGCCGGGTACTCGTTCCAGTCGTACTTCGGAACCCGGTACATGAAAGAGCCGATCGCCTTCGACTTCGGGGCACTGGACCCGGCGTACAACATCAAGGCGTTCCGGTTCGTGTCGATGTTCAACTTCGGCGTCGGCTTCTTCTTCTAACCGAGGGAGTCGGAACCGAAGGGTGCGTTCCCCACGGATCGACCTCGCTGGAGGGCCAAACGGCCGCTAGCGGGGCGATCCGGTTCCGGTTGTTTCGGAACGAACGCCAATTGCCGCACGTGCGTGCCTGACTACGATACCACCCAAGACGAATCGGCCAGTTCGGGCGTCATCCGCCGGTGGCCGGGTATCTGTTTCAGACGCGAGGGAGCGAGCATGGCCGACGGGCGCGACGGATCCACACTGCCGGCAACCCGGCCCGGGTATCAGTGGACCGAGATTTTCCGCTGTTTTCAGGTCGCCCTCGACCCGCGCAAACTGCTCGTCGCCGCTGCGGGGATCGTCGCCGTTGCACTCGGCTGGTACCTTCTGTCGAGCGTCTTCTACCGCAGCAAGCCGAACGCCGAGGCACAAGAGTACACCAACGTCGAGTACCTGCAAAAAGAATACAAGGGGGCCAAACACCCCGACGGCCGTGAGTTCAGCGCGGACGACTACCGGACCAAGGGCACGGAGAAGTACCGTAAGGACGTGGCACAGTGGGCAAAACTCTACGAGCTCGCCGGGCCGGACGGTCGCTTGAGCACGATGCCCTGGTACGAATACCGCGGCCGCAACCCGTTTGAATTGGCCAGCACCGTCATCAGCGGCTCGACCGCCGACCGCCAGGACGCCATCTCCGATTTCGTCTCGTCGTCGGCCCCAACCTTGTTCGAACCGCTCGTCAAACTGCTGATTCCGGTCGTGAAGGTCTTCGACATCGACGTCAGCCCGCTCACCCGGATTTACCTGCTCCTGTGCATCCTGTGGAGCCTGCTATGCTGGGCGTTCTTCGGGGGCGTTATCACCCGCATCGCGGCCGTGCAGCTCAGCGGGAAGGATCGCATCAGCCTCGGCCAAGCCGTTCACTTTGTGACGAGTCGCTACCTCTCCTACCTGCTCTCGCCGGTCGTGCCGCTCGGGCTGATTGCCTTCGCGACGATCGTGTTGGCCTTACTCGGCCTGCCGGCCCTGCTGCCGCTGGTCGGCGACATTCTGTACGTCGTGCTGGTCCCGCTCGCCCTGTTCGGCGGCTTCATCATGGCCGTCCTGCTCGTCGGCCTGATCGGCTACCCGCTGATGTACACGACCCTGAGCGTCGAGGGCAGCGACACCTTCGACGCCCTGAGCCGGGCGTACAACTACGTGATGCAGGCCCCTTGGCAGTACCTCTGGTACTGTCTCGTGGCCATCGCCTACGGGGCGGCCGTCACGCTGGTCGTCGTGTTCGTGGCCTCGCTGAGCGTTTACCTGGGTAAGTGGGCGATCTCGCAAACGCCGTTCAACGAGGCGACGAACCAACGGCCCGAGTACCTGTTCACCTACGCCCCGGAATCGTTCGGCTGGAAGCAACTCCTGCTTCACGGCAGCCCGTTGGAGAAGACGCAGGTCGCGGTTCCGCTTGAAAATGGCCGGCGGCGGTATGTGCTGGAAGACAAGTACCCCGAGCAGGCTCAGGCCTATGTGAAAACCTACGCCTGGTACAATTTCGCCAGTGCGGGGGTGACGACGTTCTGGCTGGTGCTCCTGTTCATGTTGATGCTCGGCTTCACTTACAGCTTTTTCTGGTCGGCGATGACGATGATTTACCTGCTGATGCGTCGTCATGTGGACGAAGTCGAACTCGACGAGGTTTACCTCGACGACGAGGAACCCGCCACGCCGCACGGCCTGCCACCCGCACCGTCGGCGGCCCTGACGCCGTCCGGCACGACCTCGCCGTCGCCGACCTCGCTGCCGATGGTTCCGCCGTCCCCGCCGGTTGCCCCGCTCCCGCCACCGGCCGCGGTTTCGGTGCCGGCCCCGTCGGCGGCGTCCGAGCCGAAGTTGCCGCCGGACGCGAAGAAGTAACGCGATTCGCCGGGAAGAACTGGCCCGCGGACAGATGTCCGCGGGCTTTTCGTTGGTGCCCACGGACGACGGCGGATAGGAGAGCTTTTACCCCCGTCCCGTGAGTCGTATCATTTCAGGACACCGGGAGAGACTGCGCCCACCATGATCGTGCTCATCGACAACTACGACTCGTTCACTTACAACCTCGTTCAGCGGTTCGGCGAGCTCGACGCCCGCCTGCCGATGCGGGTCTTCCGCAACGACCAAATCTCCGTGGACGACGTTGAGAAGCTGAACCCTACGCACATCATCATTTCCCCCGGCCCCTGCACGCCGAAGGAGGCGGGCGTCTCGAACGACATTATGCGCGCCTTCGCCCCCCGGGTGCCGATATTCGGCGTCTGCCTCGGGCACCAGTGCATCGGGTTCAACTTCGGCGGCGAGGTGATACGCAACGAGCGGATCATGCACGGCAAGGTGTCGCCGATCCACCACGACAACAAAGGTGTCTTCGCGGGGTTGTCGAACCCGTTCGACGCGACCCGGTATCACTCGCTAGTCATCAAGCGGGAGACGTGGACCAACCCGGACTTCGAAATCGCGGCGTGGACGGCCGAGGGGGAGATCATGGGCGTGCGGCACAAGGTGTGGCCGTTACACGGCGTGCAGTTCCACCCGGAGAGCTTCCTGACAGTGGAAGGACCGAAGTTGCTCAAAAACTTCTTGGACTTGGCCCCGGTGCGGTACGACGGG
Organism: Limnoglobus roseus; assembly: GCF_008254045.1. Taxonomy (GTDB): domain Bacteria; phylum Planctomycetota; class Planctomycetia; order Gemmatales; family Gemmataceae; genus Limnoglobus; species Limnoglobus roseus. Next base: position 6,869,451 of record NZ_CP042425.1, read on the forward strand.
TGACGGTCAGGACTTCAGCACTTTCTCGAAGATGACGAGGTTGCTGGAGCGACTCGCGTCCCACCGGACGCCCACAATGTCGTAGCCGAGTTCGATGGCGAGGTGGAGCATCGGCCGCTGCTGGTTGTAGCACTCGAGGCGAATCGAGTTGTAGCCCTTCTCCGCGGCCCACTTTTGCGCAGCTTCCATCAATTCCCCGCCCAGGCCCATGCGGCGAATCGTCGGGAGTACGCCGTAGAACCACGCGAAGTAGGTGTCGGGCTTCAGTTCGAAGCCGAGGAAGAAGCCGGCCGGTTGATCGCGATACTTGGCGATGAGTTGCAGGATGTTCTGCCGCCCGAGGAAGCGCCGGCGGAACGACTCCACCGTCCGCGTCGGGCGGAAGATTTGGTTGAACATCTCGACGATCTGCGGTAACTCGTCCGGTCCCGCCGGTTCAATGACAGTCTCGGTCATCGCGAGCCTCCGCAGTGGAACCGCAGGCGTGGGCCTGCGGTTTCGGGATTGAACGGGCACCGACGCGGGTCGAGCGGTCAGTTGCCGGGACGGTAGAGACCGCCGATGAGTTCGTCCCAACTCGGCACGTTCCAATTCGCGACCACGTCCCGCATCGCGTCGTGCGACGGGGTTTCGCCCGTGCTGGCGACCGTCGCGGGTTCTTCTTCCTCGGCGAAGCCTTCTTCGGCCGGTTCTTCCCCGCCCTCGGCCGGTGTTGCCCCAGCCACTTCCGGGCCACCCTTCCGACGGCGACGGCGACGGCGACGGCGACGCTTCCCGCCCTCATCCGTTTGCTCGTCGCCGGTGCCCTCTTCCCCCTCGGCAGGCTCGGCGACGGGTTCCGCACTCAAGACGGGTTCCAGCATCGTGTCTTCTTCGTCAGCCGCGTCGGGCAGGTCGGCGTGGTGGTGCGAGGCGTGGTGGTGCGAAATTTCGACCGGTGTCGGCTGCGGTTCCGGGGCGGCCGGCGGGGTCTCCGAATCGAGGCCGAGTTCGTGGGCCAGCGAGGACCAGTGCGAGTCGTCGGGAGCGGGGTCGGTGGTGTTCATGTCACTTCGAAGGGTTGCGGCGATCTTTCGCAGGGTTGTTGCTACTCGATCATTTTATCGCGCCGCCGGCAACGCGGACACAGTTCCGACGATGAACGTCTCTTTCAGGCTCGCCGGGGCGAGGTTCCGGGGCGGGCCGATTTCCAGAACGCGGTCCCCCGGCTCGGCTCCGAACGCCTCTTGCAAGACGCTGGCGGTGTCGGCCCCGTCGGGCAACTCTTCGCGGTAAATCACGAACGCCTGCTCGTGCCGGGGCAGCCCGGCGACGACGTGCGCGAGCAGCACGTCCGCCAGCCCGAGCGGCTTCGGCAAGCCCGGCATCAGGCGGTTGACAAATTCCGTCACCGCGTGTTCCAGTAATTCGCGCGGTGGTAGCACTAGGAAAGTTGACATGGCGCTCCTCCATCCCAATCACGATGATGTGAGGTAGCTATCGGCACGGCGGGAATCGGCGGAGTCTGCGAAGTTGGGCAAGCGAACCACACGGCGGGGCCGCGACGCCGTCCGTATCGAACCCTCGGCACGACCCGACCTTTGCCGTCAAAATGTCAGGCGGGGGGCTGAAGTTTCTTGATGAGCACCTGCGACCGGCGGTTGCTCTTGTCGTAGGACTCCCGCCGGGAGGGGGGCAGGTCGTCGGGCGTACCGAGGGTGAACCCGCCCTTTTGAATGAAGTAGTTGATCGCTTGAGTGGAAAGGCAGAACAGTTCGAGGAAACCTTGCTCCCGCGCCCGCGTCTCCACGTAGGCGATGAGCTTGCCGCCGATGCCCTTGTTCTCGTGGCGGTTGTCGACGTAGATCGAGGCCATCTCGGCCTTGCCGAGTTCCGGGTACGAGTGCATCGCGACGCACGCAACGGGGTTCTTGTCCACTTCGAAGACGAAGTAATCCGCGATGTTCCGCTCGACCTCGGCCTGCGGCCGCTTCATTAGTTCCTCGGTCTGCATCCCTTGTCGGATGAGGCTGAAGATCGGGCGGATGTCCTTCTTCATGGCCGGGCGGATCGACTGGTACTCGTTCGTGTAGATCAGCGTGCCGACGCCCTCGTTCGAGAAGACCTCGCTCAGCAAGCCCTTTTCCTGTCGGCCGTCGATGATGTGGACGCGCTCGATACCGTCCTTGCCGGCGCGAACGGCGTGGACGAGTTTCGTCACGATCTGAGCGGGCAGGTCTTTCTGGTTGCGTTTCAGAAAGGCGTCCGCGTCCTCGACGGTCATCTGACGGATAACCCCCTCCGGCCCCTTCACGCCGTCTTCCGTGGAGAGGTAAATCAACTTCACCGCCTGCAAGCTCTTGGCGATCTCGACCGCGACCGCGTCGGAATTCAGCCGATAGGAGTGCCCCACGCCGTCGCAACCGATGGGCGGGATGACGGGGATGATGTCGTGTTCCATTAACGTCGCGAGCAGCGGCACGTCCACCCGCTCGACCCGCCCGGTGAACTTGCGATCGATGCCGCTGAGAATCCCGGCCGGGTGCGCGACGATCGCGTTCGGGCAAGCCCCGCGGAGGTCGTGGACCGACAGCCCTTCGAGGATTTCGTGCGTCACCCGGTTGGCGGCGGTGATTGCGATGTTCAACGTCTCGGCGTCGGTCACGCCGGTACCGTCGATGTCCGAGGGCTGGACGTTCAACTGAGCCGCGTACCGGCGAATCTGGTGGGCGGCCCCGTGGACGAGCGCGACGCGAATGCTCAGGCTGCGGAGGAGCGCAATGTCGAGAAGGAGGTTCGGGAAGTTGTCGTCCTCCACGACCGCGCCGTCGATCGCGATGACGAACGCCCGGTCGCGGAAGCGCGGGACGTACCGGAGAATCTCGCGCAGGTTGGTCAGCTCGGACATGGCAGCGGTGGTTCCTCGTTCACGCGAACACCTGACTAGAATATAACGACCGACACTCGGTGGAGTAGTCAGGCGAAACGAATCTGAACAGGAGCGTCCGTAATGCCCGAAAACGTAGTCATCATCGGTTCCGGCCCCGCGGCGTGGACGGCGGCCATTTACGCGGCCCGAGCCCAACTCAAGCCTCTCGTGATCCAGGGAAACCCCTACGACGACAAGAACCGGCAGAACGGTACGCTCCCCCTCGGCCAACTCGCCCTGACGACAGAAGTGGAAAACTTCCCGAGCTGGCCGGCTGGCGACACGCGAGCGTATCTGAAGACGGCCTTGAAAGAAGACGATGTCGACTTCCCGCTGTGGGTCAACGACCCCAAGAAGGAGCAGCCCTCGCACGGCATCAACGGCCCGGAACTGATGGCCCTCATGCGGCAGCAGGCGGTCAACTTCGGCACGCGGATCGAGTCGAAGGACGTGGTCAAAGTCGATTTGAGCAAGCGGCCGTTCACCCTGACGACGCACGACGGCGAGTCGCTTCAAACCCACACGCTGATTATCGCGACCGGCGCACGGGCGAACTACCTCGGCCTGCCGAGCGAAGATCGGTTCAAGAACAAGGGCGTCTCGGCGTGCGCCGTGTGCGATGGATTTTTACCGCGATTCAAAGAGAAGCCGCTCGCCGTGATCGGTGCCGGTGACACGGCTTGCGAAGAGGCCGTGTACCTGACGAAGTTCGCCAGCAAGATTCACCTGCTCGTCCGCCGGGACGTGTTCCGGGCGAGCAAAATCATGGCCGACCGCACGGCCGCTCACCCGAAGATCAACATCCACTGGAACACCGTCGTCGAAGAAGTCCTCGGCGACGACAACCCCCGCGTCGGCGTGACCGGCGTGAAGGTCAAGAACAACAAGACCGGGGCGACGGAGACACTCCCGGTGTCCGGCATGTTCTGCGCGATCGGCCATACGCCGAACGTCGGGTTCCTCGACGGGCAGGTAGAACTCAACTCGTCGGGCTATCTGAAGTGGACGACGGTCGCCCGGACGTACACGAGCGTCGAGGGCGTGTTCGCCGCCGGCGACGTGGCCGATGACTACTACCGGCAAGCCATCTCGGCCGCCGGTACGGGGTGCATGGCGGCCCTGGACGCCGAGCGATTCCTCGGCCACCACGGGCTGATCTGATCGCGAGTTTTACTTCCGGAAGTGCTCCCGCACTTCCGGGTTCATCACCCACTCGTCCGGCCATTCCTTCGCCAGCAACTTCACGATGGCGAGGGCCGCGTAGTGCCCCATGTCTTGAATGCTGCGCGTGTCCACGCCGGCGGTGTGGGCCGTTAGAACGACGTTGTCGAGGCCGAAGAGCGGGTTCGTCTTCGCTGGTTCGTGTTCGAACACGTCTAGGGCCGCACCGGCAATCTTCTTGGCGGTCAATGTCGTGAGTAGGGCCGATTCGTCAACGACCGGGCCGCGCGAAGTGTTGACCAAGAACGCTGTCGGCTTCATGAGGCCGAGGGTCCGGGCGTTGACGATATGATCCGTCAACGGGGTCAGCGGCGTGTGGAGCGTGATGTAATCCGCAGTCGCGAAGACTTCGTCCGTCGAAACCAGTTTCGTCTCGTGTTTGGCGAGGAAAGCGTGATCCGGGAGGATTTCCGATGCCACGACGTTCATGCCGAACGCACGGCCGAGGCGAACGACTTCGCGACCGATCCGGCCAACACCGACAACGCCCAAAGTACGGCCGCGAATCGGCTCGTTGGCCTTCCGCGGCCACATGCCGGTCTTCGTCTCGTGGTGCTGTGGGATCAGTTTCCGGGCCAGCGCCAGGATCAGCAGGAACGTGTGCTCGGCCACGGCGAGTTGATTCGATCCGGCCGCGATGGTGACGGCGACGCCGTGCTTCGTCGCGGCCGGGACGTTGACTTCGTCGTAGCCGACCCCCGCCCGGGCAATGACTTTCAGCCCCTGCTTCGCCGCCGCCTCAATAATCGCTGGGGTGTACGGCTCGGAGCCAGCCAGGGAGGCCACGCATCCGGGCAGAAGTTCCGCCACCTGAGCTTCCGAATACTTCGGGGTGACCGGCCCGTACACCGGCACGAGGCCGGCCTGTTCCAGCACGGGAACGAAGCAGTGAGGGACTTCCCGGAGCGGCGTCGGCCCGATGAGAACGCGATTCATGGCAGCACGGTGGAGATTGAGGAGGATACTGAAATTCAACATACCAACCCCGAACCCGCGTGGCCGGGGAGTGTCGATTCCCGACACGGGTCGTGTCTATTTGTCCGGCTGTACGACGCCGTAGAGCGGGGACAATGGGAGATTTCGAAATTGCCTGTTGATTTTTGGACGGACGGGGTCGATGATTCGGAATAGGTAAGGGAAGTTCTTGTTTCCCTCCTGTTGACGAATCCGTATCTTTTCCTGTTCACCGGGGGTAGGTCCCACGCAAAGAGCGAATCGTACCACTGATTTGCCTTGCTTCCGACGGCCCTCCGGATGGTTACCATCACCCGAGGAGGCCACTTGAACAGCGTCGCTTTTCCCATGCACTCCGCGTTCGGGGCCGCGATCGCCCCGGCTGCCTTTCGCCCCCCCCTTCCCGACGCCCTGCAAAGGGCGTGTGTTGCTGCAAAGATTGCCGCCGAAAACAAGGGCGACAAAGTCGCGGTGTTGGACTTGCGAGCGATTACCACGGAGTTCGACTACTTCGTGATCGCCACCGGCAACAGCCGTCGGCAAGTCCACACGATCGTCGAGGAGGTCGACGCCGCCCTCCGCGCGGTCGGTGACACGCGAGCGGGCATCAACGGCTATGAGGCGAGTAAGTGGGTGATTCAGGACTACGGCGACGTTCTCGTTCACGTGTTCGACGCTGACACGCGGGACTATTACCGCCTGGAAGATGTCTGGTCGGACGCGAAGGTGATCGACTGGCAGCAGGAAATCGACTGAGGTTGACCTCCCTGCCGTCGGAAAAACAATCGTCCGAACCCCGAGCGGGTTCGTAGAATCACTCTGTCGGCTTGACGATCTCCCTTCCCTGGGAATCCTCAAGCCGACAGTCGTTTTTTGGGGACCGTCGATGAGTCTGGTGAGTGCGTTTCGGGAACTGTTCGAGCCAATCCTCACGGAGTTGGCCGCCGACCGCGCGAAGGTTCCCGACTACCTGGCGATGATTAAGCCGGCCGCGAACGCTGATCATGGCGACTACCAGGCGAATTTCGCGATGGCCCTCGGCAAAGCCCTCGGCCAGAAGCCGCAGGACGTGGCGAAAGCGATCATCGCCAAACTGCCGCCGAACGAATGGCTCGAATCCGCGACCGTGGCCGGGCCGGGCTTCATCAACCTGAAACTGAAATCAGCGTACCTCGCGGACCGTGTTCGGCAGATCGCGCAAGACACCCGCCTCGGGGTCACGCCGGCCGCCAAACTTCGGACGTTCGTGATTGACTACAGCGGCCCGAACGTCGCGAAGCCGCTGCACGTCGGCCACCTCCGTAGTACGATCATCGGCGATGCCCTTGTCCGCATCCTGCGGTTCTGCGGCCACACCGTCATCGGCGACAACCACCTCGGCGACTGGGGCACGCAGTTCGGCATTCTCATCTACGGCTACAAGCACCACCGCGATGAAGCGGCGTTCCAGGTCGATCCGGTCAAGGAACTCGCGCGCCTCTACATCCACGTTCGAAATCTCGCAAAGGTGACGGGCGAGGAAGACGAGGGCGGCGGCGAGGTGATGGAAGCGTGCCGGGCTGAAACGGCGAAGTTGCACGCTGGGGGCGAAGAGAACGTCGGCCTGTGGAAGAAGTTCATGCCGGCTTGCCTGGAAATGCTCCGGCCGATTTACGACCGCCTCGACGTGAAGATCGACCACGCCCTCGGCGAGAGTTTCTACAACCCAATGCTCGCGGCCGTTGTCGATGACTTGTTGGCGAAGGGAATCGCTGTCGAGAGTAAAGGTGCGGTCGTCGTGCCGAACGCGAAGGGCGTGGTGCCGCAGAATGACGAACAGCAGGCGAAGGAAGAACCCCCTGCCCTGATCCGCAAACGGGACGGCGCGTTTACTTACACCACGACCGACCTCGCAACGATCAAGTATCGGGCCGACACCTGGAAGCCGGACGCGATGCTCTACGTCGTGGACGCCCGGCAAGCGTTGCACTTCAAGACGCTGTTCGCGAACGCGAAGCGGTGGGGGTACGACAACACCGAATTCCAGCACATCGCCTTCGGTTCGATCCTCGGCCGTGACAAGAAGCCTTACCGGACCCGCGACGGCGGCACGGTGGAACTCTCCGCCCTTCTCGATGAGGCGGCCAAGTTGGGGTTACAGGGCTACGAGGCGAGCTACGCCGAGCGAACGACTCACGGGCACGAGGTTGCGGAACTATCCCCGGCGGTGAAGCGGGAGATTGCCGAGACGGTGGGTTACGGGGCGGTCAAGTACGCCGACCTGAGCGGCAACCGGACGAGCGATTACATCTTTGACTACGACAAAATGCTCGCCCTTGAAGGCAACACGGCCACGTACATGCAGTACGCCTACGCCCGTTGCCGGAGCATCTTCCGTAAGGGCGAGATCGACGAGACCGCGTTTCATGCGAAGTTGCCGGCGGTCGTCATCACCACGCCTCAGGAGCGGGCGTTGGTCGTACAACTTCTGAAACTGCCCGAAGCCATCGAATCGGCGGCGACGGAGTATCTGCCGCACCATCTCACCGGCTACCTGTGGGATCTGGCGAAGGCGTACAGCGTCTTCTTCGAAGCCTGCCAGGTGCTGAAAGCCGAGACGCCGGAACTGCGCGACAGCCGGCTGGTGTTGGTCGATCTCGTCGCGCGGGTCATTCGACAAGTTCTCAACCTGTTAGGCATTCGCACCGTGGAGCGGATGTAAGGTCAATCATGTTCGTGGATCGCGTGGAATTGTTCGTGCGGGGCGGTGACGGCGGGCGGGGCATGGTCTCGTTCCGGCGGGAGAAGTACGTGCCGCGCGGTGGGCCGGACGGCGGCGATGGCGGCGACGGCGGGTCGGTCATCGTGCGGGCGGTCGCGAACGCCGATAACCTCGCCCCGCTGACGACCAAGAAACACTGGAAGGCCAAACCCGGTGAACCCGGCGGCGGATCGCTCTGCGCTGGCAAAGACGCGCACGACCTGATTATCCCTGTCCCGCCGGGCACGATCGTGCGCGACCGCGACCGCGGGAATATTCTTAAAGACCTGGTCAACGTCGGCGACGAAGTCACGGTCGGGCAAGGCGGCAAGGGCGGCCGCGGGAACAAGTATTACGCAACTTCGACCAACCGCACGCCTCGGCAGTTCGGGCCGGGCGACGACGGCGAGGAGCGGTGGATTTCGCTCGAACTGAAGGTCATCGCGGACGCCGGCCTCATCGGCTTCCCGAACGCGGGGAAGTCGACTTTGCTCTCGCGGCTGAGTCGGGCGACGCCGGAAATCGCCGACTACCCGTTTACCACGAAGATCCCGAACCTCGGCATTGTGAACATCAGCGGCGACGCCGCCTTCGTTCTCGCCGACCTGCCGGGACTGATCGAGGGGGCCGCGCAGGGCGTTGGCCTCGGCCACGAGTTCCTGCGGCACGTCGAACGCACTCGCGTACTAGTTCACCTCGTCGAACCGTTCCCGACCGACGGCAGTGACGCGGTTCAGAACTACCGCACCATCCGCAAGGAACTCAGCCTCTACAGCATGCCGCTCGCCGAGAAGCCGGAGATCGTCTGCGTGAGCAAGGCCGAACTGACCGGCTCCGAAGAAGTGAAAGAGCGTTTGGCCAAGGAACTGAACCTGGACGTACTGCTGATGTCGTCCGTGACCGGCCAGGGGTTGGCGCAAGTCGTCGGCCGCGTGGCCCAAACGATTGCGGACCTGAAGCGCGAGGAGGCCGAAGAAGCCGCCCGCCGGAAGCCGATCGAGTTCTCGACCGAGAAGGCCATTCGCACCGGCGACGAGGTTTTGCCGTGACGCCGGATGTCGTCGTGGACATCGGCAACACCCGCATCAAATGGGGCTGGTGTAAGTCCGGCCGCGTCGAACGCATCTCTTCGCTCGGTGCCGATCCGGCGGAGTGGGACCGCGAGATCGGTGACTCCGGCTCTGTGGCGTGGGCGATCGTGAACGTAAACCCACCGAAGTTGGAACAGTTCCGCCGCTGGATCGAGGCCCGCGGCGACACCGCCAACGTCCTCTCGGACTACCGACAAATTCCGATCCCGAACACAGTTCGTCAACCCGGCTCGGTCGGACTGGACCGCTTGTGTTCCTCTCTCGCGGCCCGCGAATTATACGGCCCCGGTCCGCTGCTCGTTGTGCAGGCCGGCACCGCCGTCGTCATCAACTACATCACGAAGGCCGGCGAGTTTGGCGGCGGGTCCATCCTCCCCGGCTTTCAGTTGATGGCCAAGTCGTTGGCGACCGGCACGGCGGCCCTCCCGGAAGTGTCGTTCGACGAGCCGTTGACCGTCTACCCCGGTCAGAACACGACCGAGGCTATCCGCAACGGCATCCATCTGGCGATCGCGGGGGCAGTGAACAGCGCCCGCGGAATGTACCAGAGCGTCTTCAACACGTCGAGTCTCAAGGTCGTACTCACGGGCGGCGACGCCGCCTTGCTCGCGGACCTGATCCAGCCGCCTCTCGAACTCGCCCCGCTCCTCACCCTTGAAGGCATTCGCCTCGCCGTGGAATCGCTGCCGTGACCACACAGCGGCTGCTCACACCGCCCGGTACGGGGGCCATCGCAACCCTGGAAGTGGCCGGCCCGCAAGCGTGGGATGTCGTTCGCTCGTTGTTCCACCCGGCGGGCGGAAAGCCGCTCCCACCGCAGCCAGTTCTTCACCGCGTCTGGTTCGGCCGGTTGGGCGAAGCGGCCGGCGACGAAGTCGTCGTCGGAGTCCGGCAGTTGGACCCACCGATTCTCGAAATTCACTCGCACGGCGGCCGGCGGGTCGTTCAGTGGGTGACGAACCTCTTCTCGCAACAAGGAGTGATGCCGCAACCGCGGTCGGATGAGTCGCCTTGGTCCCTCCTGGAACAAGCCCCCACCGTCCGCACGGCCGGTGTTCTGCTCGACCAGTGTCACGGGGCGTTCGAGCGGAGAGTGCGCGATCTGCTCGCCTCCCCTTCCCCCGCGAAGCTCGCCCGACTTGCGGCCCTCGGGTCGGTCGGCCGACATCTGATTGCCCCCTGGAAGGTCGTCATTGCCGGCGCACCCAACGTCGGGAAGAGTTCCCTGGTCAACGCGATTGCCGGGTATCAGCGGAGCATTACGTCCCCGGTCGCCGGGACGACGCGGGATGTCGTCACGACCTTCGCCGCCCTCGACGGCTGGCCGGTGGAACTCGCCGACACCGCCGGGTTGCGAGTGGCTGCGGAAAGCCTCGAAGCCAGCGGCATCGACCTCGCCCGCCGGTTTTTGCGCGAGGCCGATCTGATCGTGTGGCTTCTCGACGGATCGGACGTCCATGCCGTGTGGCCTGGTGAGACCGACGGCGATCCCACGCGGCGGGTGATGGTCGTGAACAAGGCCGATCAACCAACCGCAACCGCGTTACCCGACGACCTGCCCCGAATCTCCGCGACGAGTGGCGAAGGCATCGCGGCGCTGATCGCTGAAATTGTCGCGCGACTCGTGCCCTTTCCTCCGCAGCCGGGCGAGGGCGTTCCCTACACGCCGGCCCTTGCGGACATCGTTCAGGCCGCGAACAACGACCCCGCCAACGGCCTGCCCCTCCTCGCGGGTGTCGTCGCGTCGTAAGACAGGCGGAAACTCTCTCTTGAGGTGTGCGATGCGATTCGGCAAAGTGCGGCGGCCTAGCGGCGCGGTGACGGTCGTGATGATCGAAGGCGACACCGCCTTCCCCCTCAGCGTGTCGCGGCACCCGACGGTGCGGTGTCTAGCCGACTTGCTCGCGCTGCCGAACCCGTGTGAGACGGCCCGCGGGTTGGTCGATCCGGCCATTTCGCCGGAACCGGCGGCCGGCCTTCAGTACCTCGCCCCGATCGACCGCCAGGAAATCTGGGCCGCCGGCGTGACGTACAAGCGGAGCAAGATCGCCCGTCAGGAAGAGTCGGCCGGGGCGGCCCAATTCTACGACAAGGTCTACTCGGCCGACCGGCCGGAACTGTTCATGAAGGCCACGCCCGAGCGCGTCGTCCACCCCGGCGATCCGATCCGCGTGCGGGCCGACAGCACCTGGAGCGTGCCCGAACCGGAACTGACGCTCGTGGTGTCCGCGGACATGAGGATCGTCGGCTACACCGTCGGCAACGACGTGAGCGCCCGCGACATCGAGGGCGAGAACCCCCTCTATCTGCCGCAGGCCAAGATCTACGCGAAGTCGTGTGCACTCGGCCCGGTGATTACGCCCCTCGCGGCTATGAAGGACCTGGAACAGAAAGAAATCCGCCTCGTGATCCGGCGAGAAAATGAGGTCGCATACGAGGGGAAGACGAGCCTCGACATGATGGCCCGCACGCCGAAAAGCCTCGTCGAGTGGCTCGGCAAGGAGAACGAATTCCCGCACGGCGTACTCTTGATGACCGGCACCGGCATCGTCCCGCCCGACGCCTTCACGCTGCGGCCCGGCGACGTGGTATCCATCACCATCGACGGCATCGGCACGCTGACGAACCCGGTCGGCGAATAATCACCGGCGGGCGGGGCGGTTGCGGTAGACCTGATCCCACTTCGCCGCCTCGCCGGGCAGCGACACGCCCGGCACCGTCAGGTCGTATTTCTTCGCCAGGTCCAAAACTTTCCGCGAATGGTCCGGCCAGGCTCCCGATTCGAGTTTGGACAACTCGTCTCGTTCCGGCTTCGTCAGTCGCCGCGAGAGGTCGTTTTCAAGAAACTCCCGGACCGCCGGCACGTACTCGGCGGGCTTGTTCGGCCCCAGAGTGACGCTCGACGGGATCGGGACTTTCAACTCGTTCGCCTCTTTCCACACCGCCTCGGCAAAGTCGGGCCACTTACCGCTGGCGGGGTGGTTGACCAGTTGTCGCCGGGCCAGGCCGCCGTTCTTGGCGAGTTGCATCAGGAACGGCTTCGGCAGATCGCTCGCCGTCTTCACCACCTTCCCGCTCGCCGCCTCCGGGTACATTGGGTGCAGGTCGATCATCCGCGTGATGACGTTGCCGTAGGCGTACCACTTGATCCAATCGGGACTGGCCGCCACTTCCTTCCGGATTTGTTCCAGATCGGCCCGCTCGGGGTTGGTCAACCGCGGCTTGAGGGTCTTGTCCACGTACTCCTCGACCTGCTTCGTCAACGCCTCGTTCTCGAACGGCCACGGCCGGCGGTCGGCGCGGATGCTCGCCCACTCTTGCTTGGCCAAGTCCCAGAGCAGTTTCCGCTTCGAGTCTTGTTGCTTGCGGTCGGCGATGAGTTGCTCGCGAGCCGGGCCCTCGGCCTGCTGGATACGATCGCGGACCGCGGCCGGCAGGCTTTCCCGCCAAAGCCGCGCCTTGACGACGCGGATCACGTCCAGCCGCTCCACCGCCGCCGGCGCGATTAAGACTTCCCGACGGTAGTTGTCCGGCAGTCGGTCCAGCCAGATGGCGTACCGCTCCAGCACGGCCAAGAGGTGCGCCTGGCCGACAGAGTCTTGTTGGGCGAGTTCCTCGTCGAGTTTGCGGAGTTGCTGCTGCCGGGCCGGCGGGAAGTCCTTAAAGAGATTTTCCAACTGCACCAACTCGGCCGAGGTCCACGTCTCGGCACTCGCGCGGCCGTCGTCGTGGTCCGTCTCGCCGAAGAAATCGGGGTGGTCGAGTTGCTTCACGAAATCGAGATCGTCGGCCCCGAGAAAGAGGGGAAGGCGTTCGAGGAGTCGGACCTGCTCGCTCGTCCGCCTCGCCGGGGCCAGGGCTTCCAGGTGCGGCTTCGCGAGTAGGTGGAAGAAGTACCCCCCGGCCGCGGAAATCAGAAGGGCCGCGAACCACGGAGCCACTTTCCAGCCGCCGGACCGGGCGGGTGGGAAGGGCTGACTCTGCCCCGACGGGGCGAACACTGGAGCGGGTTGCGAGGAGGATGGCCGCGCGTCAGCTGCGGGCGGTGCGGGTGCCGCCGCGAGCGGGTTGATCTGGGTGAGGGTGCGGCTGGCGAAGTGGGGCGACGGCTCCGTCTTCGGCAGGTAATCGAGCAGATCGAAGGTCTTCTGAAGCCGCTCGGCCTTGCGACGGGCCTCCTCGTCGGCCGCCAACTTCGACTCGACGGCGTGCGACTCGGCGTCGCCGAGTTCCCCGTCCAGGTACGCAACGAGGTCTTCGTCCTCCGGTTCGGGCGTGGCTGGCGTCGACATGCCTCTCACTCCTCCACCGGCGCGGCGGGAGGTTCGCGGTCCATGTAGATGTACGCTTGCAGGGCCTCGCGGAGCTTTTCCCGCGCGCGGCAGAGCAACGACTTCACCGCCTTCGCCGTCAGGCCCATCACCTCGGCGATCTCGGCGTATCCCATGTCCTCGAACTTATTCAGCACGACGGCCACGCGCTGCCGTTCGTTCAGGTCGTCCATCGCCCGCCGGACCACATCGGCCAGCTCGCGGTCCTGGAGGTTCTGTGTCGGCGGCGCGTCCCGGTGGGCGGCGAGCGGCACGTGCGGCCGCTGCGCGAGCGACCCCGAGTCCCGGAGTTCCAGCGGCAACTGCAACCGCCGGTAGCGGTCGCGGAGGGCGTTCAGGGCGAGGTTGTTGGCGATGGTGAACAGCCACGTGCTGAACTTCGCCTTCGGCGTGTACTTCGCCCGCGTGCGGAAGACGCGGAGAAACACTTCCTGGGCCAGGTCCTCGGCCTCTTCCTTGTTGCCGACGATGTGGTGCATGATGCCGACGAGGCGGTGCTGGAACCGCGCCACGAGTTCGGCGAAAGCGGCTTGATCGTCCCGGTCCCGGACCCGGAGCATCAGGCGGACGTCCGGGTCGCGGACGGCCATGATCGCACTCGTTTGGCCGGTCATAGGGTCAAGGGGCCGTCGGGAGGGTCACGGAAGGTTCGGGCGTCGCGGCCTGCTTCACGGCATCCGCCTCGGCCTGTCGCCGCAGTTGGCCGCACGCGGCGTCGATCTCGGAGCCTTTCCGCTTGCGGACCTTCACGCTGATGCCGTTGTTGCGCAGTTCGTCGATGAAAGCGTTCAAGTCCTCGTCCCGCGGGCGGCGGTAGGTCAGCCCTTCCACGTCGTTCCAGGGGATCAGGTTCACGTGCGCCTTACGGCCCTTCAACAAGGTGACGAGTTGCCTCGCGTGGACGAGTTGGTCGTTCAGTTGGCCGAGAACGACGTACTCGAAGGTCACTTGCCGGCCGGTCTTGGCGTAGAACTCGTCACTGGCCGCGAGGATGGCGGGAATGCCGGTCTTGTTGTTCGTAGGGACGATCTCGGTGCGGAGAGCATCGTTCGGGGCGTGCAGGGACACGGCAAGGTGGTACTGCTTGCCGGTTTCCGCGAGTTGCCGAATCTTGGCCGGCAAGCCGACGGTGGAGATCGTGATGTGCCGCGCGCCAATGTCGAGGCCGTCCTTCGCCCCGGCGACCAAGAGTGCGGAGAGAAGGTTGTCGAGGTTCGCGAGCGGCTCGCCCATGCCCATGACGACGATGTGCGTCAACCGCGTGGCCAACTGCCCGGTCACGCCGTATTGCGGTTGTCCGTCCGGTTCGACCGTGAGGTTACGAAGCAGCACGAGTTGCTCGACGATCTCGCCGACGGTGAGGTTCCGGACCATGCCGTTCAGGCCACTGGCGCAGAAGACGCACCCCATACCGCAGCCGACCTGGGTGCTGACGCACGCCGTCGCGCGACCGTCGTCCTGAATCAGCACGCACTCGACCATGGGGCCATCGGCCAAGCGGACGAGCAATTTGTGGGTGTCGTCGCGGGCGGCGAGGTGCTTCTCGATCTGGATGCCGAAGACGCTGAACGACTCGGCCAGTTCTGCCCGCAGCTTTTTCGGCAGGTCCGACATCTGCTCGAAGTTGGTCGCCCGCGCGTGGAGAATCCACCGGCGGATTTGCTTCACGCGCATCGGCGGTTGACCGCGATCGGCCAGCCATGCGCGGAGTTGGTCCGGGGTTTGATCGAGGATAGCCGGTCGCGGCGTCGACGGCGCGGTCAAAGTCAGGGGCAGCGTTGCAGACATGCCCCCATCTTAACCCGCGACCGGCAAAGGGGAAAGCAGGTGGGGCGGTGCTTCTGGGCGTTTCTTCTGGAACTCGGAGCGGAAGCGACGGGGTGAAATCATCTCTACGCCATCGCGTTCCGCTCCGCGTTCCAAAATTAAGCGTGGATCGCGGCCCCCAACCACGCGGCACGGGCGGCTTCGCCGACCGTCTCGGTCAGAGTCGGGTGGCCGTGGATGCAGCGGGCGATGTCTTCGGCACTGCCGCGGTACTCCATCACGGTGACCGCTTCGCCGATCAGGTCCGACGCCCGCGGGCCGAGGATGTGGACGCCGAGGACGCGGTCCGTCGCCTTATCGGTGAGGATTTTCACGTAACCGTCCGGCTCGTCCATCGCCCGGGCACGACCGCTCGGGCCGAACGGCACCTTGCCAATGCGATACTCGCGGCCTGTCGCCTTCACCTGTTCTTCCGTCAGGCCGACGCTCGCGACTTCGGGCCAGATGTAGATGGCGCTCGGGATGAACTCGTAGCTGAAGTGTGCCTTGTGCCCGGAAATAATCTCGGCGTAGGCAACGCCCTCTTCCATCGCCTTATGGGCGAGCGTCGGGCCGTCGATCAGGTCGCCGAGGGCGGCCACGCCAGGGACGTTCGTGCGGAACTGCTTGTCCACGGCAATGCGGCCGGTCTTCTTGTCGTAAGTCACGCCGGCTTCGTCCAACCCCAGATTCGCCGTGTACGGCCGCCGGCCGACGGCGACGAGTACCTTGTCCCCCTCGAACGTCACCGGCTGGCCAGCCTTCTCGGCCGTCACGGTCACGGAACCGTCCTGCACCTTCGCGCCGGTCACCTTCGTATCGAGGTGGAACTCCATCCCCTGCTTCGTCAATATTTTCTGTACGCTCGCCGCGATCTCGCCGTCGGTGACGGGCAGAATCCGCGGCAGGAATTCGACCACCGTGACCTTCGCGCCGAGCCGCTTCCACACGCTGCCGAGTTCGAGGCCGATGTACCCGCCGCCCACAACGATGAGGTGCTTCGGCACTTGCTCGAAAGAGAGCGCCTCGGTCGAACTGACGACCTGCTTGCCGTCGAACTTCAAGAACGGCAGTTCCGTACTCTCGCTGCCGGTCGCGAGGAGGACGTTCTCGGCCTTGTAGGTCGTCTTGTTCCCATCGGCGTCCGTCACCTCGACCGACTTGTCGCGGAGGAGTTTGCCGGTGCCGTAGATCGGCGTGATCTTGTTCTTCTTGAAGAGGAACGCGATGCCGTCGGTCAGCGACTTAACGACGCCGTCTTTGCGCTTCATCATCGTCGCGAGGTCGAGCGACACCTTATCGACGACCACGCCGTGCTTTTGGAGCTTGTGGTTCGTCACGTCGAACAGTTCGCTCGAATCGAGCAGTGCTTTCGACGGAATGCAGCCGATGTTCAGGCAAGTTCCGCCGAGAGCCTTATTCGGCCGCCGCTCGATAACGGCCACCTTCTTGCCGAGTTGGGCCGCACGAATGGCCGCGACGTACCCACCCGGCCCGGCCCCGATGACGATGAGATCAAAAGCGTCAGCCATGTTATGAGTGGCGAATGGCGAGTGGCGAGTGAAAGCTCGATCCACCCGCCCTCAACCACATTCTCCGTGTTTGGACTTGTGTCTTGACTCGTAACTCACAACTCGTCACTCGCAACTTCTCAAATGTCGAAGAGCATCCGCTCGGGGCTTTCGACGCACTCCTTGATCCGCACCAAGAACTGCACTGCCTCGCGGCCGTCGATCAGGCGATGGTCGTAGCTGAGCGCGAGGTACATCATCGGGCGGATGACGATTTCATCGTTCACGACGACCGCCCGCTTCTGAATGCTGTGCATGCCGAGGATGGCGGCCTGCGGCGGGTTGAGGATCGGCGTGCTGAGCATCGAACCGAAGATGCCGCCGTTGGTGATCGTGAACGTGCCGCCGGTCATGTCGGCCGGCGTGATCTTGCCGTCGCGGGCACGCTTGGCGACGGCACCGATCTCCTTCTCGATCTCGGCAAAGCCCATCGCGTCGACGTTGCGAACGACCGGGACCATCAGCCCCTTCTCGGTGCTCACGGCCATGCCGATGTCGTAGAAGTTTTGCAGGACGACGTCGCCGCCGTCGAGGCGGGCGTTCACGAGGGGGAACGCCTTGAGGGCCACGACCGACGCCTTCGCGAAGATCGACATGAAGCCGAGCTTGACGCCGTGCTTCTTCTCGAACTTCTCGTTGTACTTCGCCCGCAGGTCCATCGCCGCCGACAGATCGACCTCGTTGAACGTCGTCAGCGTCGCGGTCGTGTTCTGACTTTCGAGGAGGCGCTCCGCGATCCGTCGGCGGATCATCGACATCGGCTGCCGCGTTTCACGGGGGCCGTCGGACTTCGCCGGGCGAGTGGGTTCGGGTTTCGCGGTTCCGTTCGCCGCCGGGGCGGGGGCCGATTGGTGCTTCAGCACGTCGTCCTTGGTCACGAGGCCGGCGGGGCCGCTGGCGGAAACCTTCGCCGCGTCGAGACCCGAATCGGCGACCATCGCGCGGGCGGCGGGCGAGAGCTTCACGTCCGCCTTCGCTTCTCCCTTCGGGTCCGCCTTCTTCTCAACAGTAGCCTGGGCCGGCGCGACAGTCGCCTTACCGGAAGGGTCCACGCTGCCGATCACCTGCCCGATCTTGACGATCTGACCGGCTTCGACGGTCACGGTCAGCACGCCAGCGGCCGGGGCCGCGATTTCGAGCGAGGCCTTGTCCGTCTCCAGTTCCAGAATCGGCTCGTCGACCTTGACCGCCTCGCCGGATTTCTTCATCCACCGCGCGATGCGGGCTTCCGTCACCGACTCGCCGGCCGAGGGGACTGTGATTTCGATCGCCATGAAGGTTCGTTCCTGCGTTGGGTGTCGAATTAGACCGGCACGCCGTGGGACACGACGCCACCACCGTTCTTGCCCGCCGTGACGGCGTAGGTGCCTGTCGCGGTGAATGCTTGTTCGACGAGTTCCTTCTGCTCGTGTTCATGAATCTTGTGCGAGCCGGTGGCCGGGCTGGCGCTCGCGTCGCGGCCGATGTACTCGACCGGCACGTTCATCGCCCGCAGGCGGGGTTCCACGAAGAACCACGCGCCCATGTTCTGCGACTCTTCCTGCACCCACCGCCACTCGACCGCCCGCCGGTACTTCGCCAGCACGGTCGCGAGTTGTTTCTCGGGCCACGGGTAGAGTTGCTCGACCCGCACGACGGCGACTTCGTCCGTGTTCCGCTCCTTTTGCTTCGCGAGCAGGTCGTAGTAAACCTTGCCCGTGCAGAACAGCACCCGCCGGACGCGGTCCGCGGCGGGCAGCGTGTCGTCGATCACTTCCTGGAACTTACCGGTGGTAAAGTCTTCGACCGGGGAGAGCGGCACCCGCAACAGGCTCTTTGGCGTCATCACGACGAGCGGCTTGCGGAAACTGCGTTTGATCTGCCGCCGCAGGGCGTGGAAGTAGTTCGCCGGCGTTGAGAAGTTGCAGACCTGCATGTTGTCCTCGGCACACAGTTGCAAGAACCGCTCGAAGCGGGCCGACGAGTGTTCCGGGCCGGCCCCCTCGTAGCCGTGCGGCAGGAGCATCACGATGCCGCTGCTGCGGTTCCACTTTGACTCGCCGGAACTGATGAACTGGTCAATCACGACTTGTGCGCCGTTCGCGAAGTCGCCGAACTGGGCTTCCCACATCACGAGCGCGTTCGGGTCGTCGAGCGAGTAACCGTACTCGAAGCCGAGGACCGCCGCCTCACTGAGATTGCTGTCGTACACGTCGAACGCGGCCTGCTTCGGGTCGAGGTTCGCGAGCGGGCAGTATGGCGTCCCCTTCTCGAAATCGTAGAGGAACGCGAAGCGGTGGCTGAACGTCCCGCGGCGACTGTCCTGGCCGCTGAGCCGGACCGGGTGGCCCTCGAGGACGAGCGAGCCGAACGCGAGGGCTTCGCCCGCCCCCCAATCGATCTTGTTGCGGCCCTTGATGTCATTCCGCCGCTTTTCGAGGATGTCCTTGAGCTTCGGGTGGAACGCGAAGCCGTCCGGCACGCTCACGATCTGGTCGGCGATCCGATCCACCACGTCCGGTTTGATCGCCGTCTCGACGGTCGCCGGGTTAAAGCGGCTGGTCATCCCGGTCCACACGCCGGAGAAGCCTCGCATCCCCTTCTTGCGCGGGGCGGACGACCGGACTTCGGTCAACGACGTGTCGAGCTTCGAACGGAAGTCCGCGTCGATGGCGTCGGCTTCTTCCTGGTTGAGCGTGCCGCCGGCGACGAGTTGTTTGGTGTAAACCGTCGTCACGCTCTCCTTCGCCCGGATCAGGCGGTACTCGACCGGCTGCGTGTACGAGGGCTCGTCCCCTTCGTTGTGGCCCCACTTGCGGTAGCAGAACAGGTCGATCACCACGTCGCTCTTGTACTGCTGGCGGTATTCGAGGGCCAACTCGGCGATGTAGACTGCGGCCTCCGGGTCCTCCGCGTTGACGTGGAAGATCGGGGCTTGGATGAACTTCGCGATGTCGGTGCAGTATTGCGTGCTGCGCGAGTCGCGGGGGCTGGTCGTGAAGCCGATCTGGTTGTTGACGACGACGTGAACGGTGCCGCCGACACGGTAGCCGGACAGGTTCGCCATGTTCAGTGTCTCGGCCACCAACCCCTGACCGGCGAAGGCGGCGTCGCCGTGGATGAGGATGGGGACGCCTTGGGTCCGGTCGGCGTCGCCGTGCATTTGCTGCTTGGCCCGCACGCGGCCTTCCACCACCGGGTTGACGATCTCGAGGTGACTAGGGTTCGGGGCGAGGCTGAGGTGAATCGAGTTGCCGTCAAGGGTCTTGATGTCCGACGAGAAGCCCATGTGATACTTCACGTCGCCGTCGCCGCCGTCGGCATCGACGTAGTAGCGGTCCTCGAATTCGTTGAAAATCTCCTCAAACGGCTTCCGCAGGATGTTCGCCAGCACGTTCAGGCGGCCGCGGTGGGCCATGCCGATGACGATTTCCTTCACCCCGAGCGACGGGGCCTTCTCGACGATCGCTTCCAAGATCGGCAGCAGTGTTTCGCCGCCTTCCAGGGAGAACCGCTTCTGCCCGACGAACTTCGTGTGCAGGAACTTCTCAAACAGTTCGGCGTAGTGCAGCGACATGAGCGTGCGGATCTTCTGCCGCGTCGCCAATTGCGGCTGGTTCATCCGCGGTTCCATCCGCTTCGCCAGCCACCCGCGGGCCTTGATGTCCTGAATGTGCATGTACTCGACGCCGATGGTGCGGGAGTACGTTTCCTTCAGCGTTTCGAGAACGTCGCGGAGCAACTTCGGCCCGTCCATGCCGAAGTACATCGATCCGTCAACGACCGAGTCCAGGTCCGCCGGCGACAGGTGAAAGCGTTCGAGGCTAATCAGCCAGGGTTCCTTGTCCGGCGCCGGGTTGAGCGGGTCGAGGTGGGCGGCGAGGTGTCCAAGGTCGCGGTAGGCGGTGATGAGTCGCACCGCCCCGCTCTGGAGGCGGGTTTCGACGTTCAGCGTCGTGGCGTTCGTCCCACCGGTTCCAGTTTTGCCGCCGAACTCGATGCCCTCGAAAAAAGCCTGCCAGGTCGCGTCCACACTGGCGGGGTCGGTTTGCCACTGGCGGTAGGCGTCTTCGACGAGATCACGGTTGAAATGATTGGCAAAAATCTCGCGAGCCATCGGGGGTCGCTCCATCTGAACCCGGTGGCGGAGAGGACCGGGTAAAAGTTCGGATGATCCTAGTTTATGCTTACGGAGCACGAGCCGTCGGGAACATCCTATTCGAATCGACAGTGGCCGAACGAGGGAGAAGCCCGAACTTGCGGTCATCAGGCAGGGTTTACGGCCTCGACCCGCCATTCTGCTGCCGAATAACCCGTTCCATTCAACCACCACGCTCGCACGTCCGGCGGTTCCGGGACCAAGCCGACGATCAGGTTCACAACCCGTTCGCTGTAGTTCTGCGCGAGGTCGTGCCGACTGGGGATCGGGTCGCTCAAGGGGTGGGAGTGGTACACGGCCAGTACGTCGGTCCCCGCTTGCCGCATCGCCTTCATGGCCGCGAACAGGCTTCGGGACTCGGAACGAAAGGCGACCGGCGACGCCAGTTCGTTCACCAGCCGGTGGAGTTTGCGGACCCGCCCAACGTTGGCTTCGACTACCCCGGCGAGCAGCCCGCAGCATTCGTTGGGGCGGTCGGCACGGGCGTGGGACAGCATTTCCTCGAAGACCGGCCGCGGAATCACGAGACGAAACGGGGGCATCGTTCGTAATTCTATACCTGCGGAGAACTCCCCCGTTAGGAATGAGCACGATGACGACTCTCGCTGACCTGAAGGGCCAAACCGTCGCGTTCGCGGCGTCCGGCGGCCTCGATTCCTGCACCGTGACCAAGTGGCTCTCGGAGCACGGCGTCAATGTCGTCGCCTTCACGGCCGATATCGCCCAGCCGGACGAGACGGACTTCTCCGAGATCGAACGGCGGATGCGGCTCTCTGGCGCGTCGGACTACATCGCGATCCCGCTGCACGACATGATCGCGGAGTCCGGCATCGAGGTCATTCAATTCCAGGCCCGCTACGAAGGCGATTACTGGAACACGACCGGCATCGGCCGACACGTCATCGTCGCCGGGATGATCCCGGAGATGGCGAAGCGCGGGATCAAGGTCCTCGGCCACGGGGCGACCGGCCGCGGGAACGACCAGGTGCGGTTCCAGCTTTGCACGAACATGCTCGACCCGACGGTGAGCATCTACGCCCCGTGGCGGGACGAGGCGTTCCTGAGCCGGTTCCGCGGTCGGACGGAAATGATCGACTACTGCGAGACGCACAAACTGCCGATCAAGGCATCGCGGTCGGCCCCCTACTCCACCGACGCGAACCTTCTCGGCCTCACCCACGAGGCCGGTCAACTCGAACACCTGAACGTCGGCCCGTGGTTCGTCACGCCGGGCATGGGCGTGAAGCCGGAACAGGCCCCCGATAAGGTGGAAGAGGTCACGGTCAAGTTCGAGAACGGCCGACCGGTCGCGATCAACGGCAAGGCCGTCTCGGCATTCCAGGCCATCCAGACCGCCAACGATATCGGCGGCCGGAATGCGGTCGGCATCTGCTCGCACCTCGTCGAGAACCGCTTCGTTGGCATCAAGTCGCGGGGCGTGTACGAATCGCCGGGGATGGAACTGCTCGGCACCGCGTTCAAGTACCTGCTGCAACTCGTGCTCGACCGCCGCAGCCGGGAACTGTACGACGCCATCTCGCCGTTCGTGTCGAAGCAGATCTATCAGGGGTACGGCTTCGACCTCGCAACTCACATGGCCCGTGAGGCGATCAAGCCGGTCCTGAAGTTGGTGAACGGCACCATCGCGTTGAAGCTCTACAAGGGGGGCGTGACGTTCGCCGCGGCGAACGACGTGCCGAACCAGATGTACTCGGAGTCGAACGCCTCGATGGAAGACATCGGAGAGTTCAACCACGCCGACAGCGAAGGCTTCCTGCGCGTGCTGCAAGTCTCGGCTCGGGCGCTCGCGGCCAACGGGCAAGTCACGCCGCCGAGGTGGGCCAAGCAGTAACAGAGACAAAATAGAAGAGGGGTGGTCGAACCGAGTTCGACCACCCCTCTTCTATTTCACCGTCAACCGGTTTAACGGCCGGCCGGCGGGAAGTACGGGTTAGCGGGAGCAGCCGTCGGCGGGGCATAGTACGCGCCCGTCAGCGGGGCCGCCGTCTGGAAGTGGGCGTTGTACGGCCAGTACAGGTACCACGGAGCGGCCTGGAGCGCGGGGAGCGGTTGCTTCCCGAAGAACCGAGCGAACGGCCCCGGCCCGGCTTGTTGGCCCGGCATCGCGCTAAACGGGCCGCCCGCGGCCGACGCGACGCCCGTCAGGGCGACCATGGTCATCACGGCGAAAATGATCTTCTTCATGTCTGTCCTCTCGGCGGTTTCGATCCTTCGAAACAATGGCGCACTCCCTACGAGCGCGCCGAGATTGTTCAGCAGGACTACTATCCCTGACAGTTTCCAAGATGGGAGGATCGCGGGGAAAAATGCCCGCGATCGAATCGGGGTCGTGCCAGTCGATTCGGAGGATCACGCCTCCCCGGTATTGCTGGCGAGGTTTGCCTTGCTTACTTGTTTTTCCCAGTCAGTACGCCCGGCAGGGTTTCAACGGGAGCGGCCGGGGCGATTTGGACGGGAATCGCGGTTGTGTTGACGGCTTGAGGAGCCTTTACCACTCCGGCAGGTTGATCGGATTGTACGGTCGTGCTCACGGGACACCCGCCGGGGGTGGCACACGGCGTTGCGTCAATTGTTGCGGAACCACTCGACGTGTAACACTGGCCGCCCGTCGAACCACACTTGCCCAGGCTCAGACTCGAGCCGCACTTGTGGGCGAGGGGGTTCACGCGGTGGAAGACGTTCTTGAGCGTGCAGAGCGAATAGTGCCCCCAGCCGAGGCCGTGACCGCTCAGCCCCTTTGCCCAACCGCACGAGCCGGAACCCGGGACCGGGCCGTTGTACCGGAGGTCCGAGGTCCAGGGGCCGTAGGGTTCGAACGGGTAGTAGCCGGCGTACGGGCCGTAGTTGAACAACGGGCCGTGGAAGTGGATGCGACTCAGGAAGCCGATGCAGAACCCGCCGCAGCCGAACGGCGGGAAGTGCGGGTGAGCCGGCCCGGGTTGCATGGCGTAACTCGGATACCCGTAACCCACGGCAGGTGCGGGCGTCGCGGCCGTTGCGCAGTTTTCACCCGCAGGGCATTGCGCTCGAAGTGAATTCGATGTCGCGAGCAGGGCCGGAAAGAGAAGCAGTGAGGTAAGGAGCCGTTTGGTCATGGAGTGCGTCCTGTGCACGGGTGCGTGGCGAGAAGGGCCGACGGGTGCCCATCCCTGGTACCGTCGGAATTGTTCCCGGAAATCGCCCGTTCGCAAGTGATTTCGTCGTCGATGTGGGGTGATGCAGGTCCAGGAACGGCGGCAGTGATCGGTTAATTGCGCAGTTCGACAGAGGGCGTGCGGTCCCCTCCCCCGGCACAGCCGGCGGAAGTGGCCGACTGTCGGAACCGCAACAAATCGTGCATCGGGATCGTTCGGCAGCCGACGCGCCGCTCCGGACCGTGACAATCGCTCCCGCCGGTGCAACCTAAACCGAGTTCCCCGGCCCACGCTCGCAGTTCGAGACTTCGCGAGTAGGTGACAGCCGGGAACTGCACTTCGACCCCGCCCAATCCCCAATCCCGCAACACGGTGAGTTGATCGCGAGAGAACTCGGCCGACGGGTGAGCGAGAGATGCCACACCGCCGGCGGCGCGAACTCGGTCGAGGGCATCTCGAAGGGAAATGACGCGCAACCGGTCAACCTGCCCACTTAGCGGCAGGACGAAGTGACGGAAGGCGTCGTGCAGGCGTCGAACCACGCCGGCCCGGACGAGTTCCCGCGCCACGTGACGGCGGCCGAGGCTGGGCGTTGAGACCGCGAGGTGATCCCAGTTCGATTCGATCAGACTCAGACCCCGTTCGCGAAGGAGTTGGCGAAACTGCTGAAACCGTCTCTCGCGGGCTTCTTGGAGCTGGCGGAGCATCTCTTGGAATGCGACATCGGGCCGGACAAAGTACGCAAGAAGGTGGTACTCGCGGTCGTCCCAGAAGGTGCTCAGTTCCACGCCGGGGATCAGTTCGATCGGAGAGCGGTTCGCCCGGATTGCGGCTTCCGCCTCCGCGAACCCGGCCGTCGTGTCGTGGTCGGTGATGGCGACGGCTTTCAGACCGGCTTGGACCGCGAACGCCACGATTTGCGAGGCCGTGAACTCCCCGTCGCTCGCCAGGGTGTGCGTATGCAGGTCGGCGAGGGCGGGGCGGGCGAGATTAGCCGCGTGCTGACAAAGGGCTGTAAACGGCTGGCGGCGTGGCACGTCACTCGGCCGCCGCGACTGGTTCGGCGGGGGTGGGCACAGGCGGTGCGGCTTGTTTCTTCTTGATGATCTTGTCGAGAATGCCGTTCACGAACCCCGGCGAGTCGGCCGACCCGTACCGCCGGGCTAACTCGATCACTTCGTCGATCGCCACGGCCGGCGGCGTCGGCTCGGCGGCGTGGATCATCTCGTAGGTGCCGATCCGCAACAAGTTCCGGTCCACCGGCAACATCCGGTTGATCCGCCAGTTCTCGGCCGTGGCCGAGATACTCGCGTCGATGGCCGCCTGGTTGCTGAGAACTTCGTCGTAAATTCTGAGGCAGAACTCGACGGCGTCCCCGTCCCGGATGAGGCGGTCGCGGGCGAACTTTTCGATGGCCTTCCGCGAGATCGGCTTCGGGTTCTGGTCCTTCTGAAAGAGCAGTTGGAGGGCGACTTCACGGGCACGGGAGCGGCGGGTCATGCGAGTACATCCACGGGAAACGACCGAAAGGGCTAGTATATCGAAACCGGCCGCGCACGTTCTACAACGACATCCCCAAGAGGTGCTGTCCCATGTCCCGCTTTCGCGTCGTGATTACCGACTTCCTGGACGATGACTTGGCCACCGAACGAGCCACGCTCGACGACATCGCGGACCTGACCGCGTGCAACGCCATGTCCGAAGACGAACTCGTCGGCAAGGTCGAAGAGGCCGACGCGGTGATGCTGTACCACAACATCAACTTGACCGCGAAGACCATCGAACGGCTGACGAAATGTAAGCTCATCGTCCGGTGCGGCGTCGGGTTCGACAACGTTGATCGCGTGTTCGCCCGGTCACGGGGCATTCCGGTTGCCAACGTCCCGGACTACGGCACGGAGGAAGTGGCCGACTCCGCCATCGGCCTGATGCTCGCCCTGACCCGCGGCATCCACCTCTACAACAACCGCCTCCAGCGCAGCCTCGGCCCGTGGTCGTACACGCAGGCGAATGCGCTGGCCCGACTTCGCGGCCGCGTGCTCGGCATCCTCGGCCTCGGCCGCATCGGGACGGCCACCGCCCTGCGGGCGAAAGCCCTGGGGATGAAGGTGATCTTCTTCGACCCGTACCTCGCCGACGGCATCGACAAGGCCGTCGGCATCACGCGGGTGGACACGTTAGAGAGCCTGCTGGAACAGAGTTTCGTCCTCAGTCCCCACTGCCCGCTCACGCCGGAAACGCACCACATCATCAACGCGACCACGCTCGCGCTGATGCCGAAGGGATCGTACCTTGTGAACACCTCGCGCGGGGCCGTCGTCGATCTCGCGTGCATTCCCGAGGCGATCGAGTCCGGCCAACTCGCCGGGGCGGGTATCGACGTTTTCCCGCACGAGCCGCCGCCGACGAACCACCCGCTGATCGACGCCTGGCGCGACCACTCACACCCGGCCCACGACCGCGTCATTATCAACCCGCACGCCGCCTTTTACTCGCAGGAAGGGCTGCACGACATCCGCGTGAAGAGTGCCGCGGCGTGCCGTCGGGCGTTGCTCGGCGTGCCGCTGAGAAACGTGGTGAATTGACCCTCAAGCCGCCCGCCGAACCTGGGTCGCGGGGCCACGCAACACGCTCTCGACGTATCCGAAAAGTTCCGACTCGTAGCGTGCGGCGTTGAATGGCACCGCGTTCCGGCGGGCGTCCATCGGATCGAACCGATCCTCGTTTTGTTCGAATCGCTCCATCGCCGCGATGACGGCATCGGTCCGCTGTTCGTCGAAAAACACCCCGGTCGGGTGGGAACCGCCGAGGGGCCGCACCGTCTCGGAACTTCCGCCCCGGCTGAACGCGATCACCGGGCACCCGCACGCCTGGGCTTCCACCGGCACGATGCCGAAATCTTCTTCGGATGGGAACAACACTGCCCTGGCCCGACGGTAGTGGTTGCGGATCACTTCGTCGGACTGCCGCCCGAGGAATTGCACGGTCGGCCCGGCCATTTTCCGCAACTTCGCGGCGTGCTGGCCCGTGCCGATGACGACGAGTTTCCGGCCCAACCGCGTACAGGCTTCGACCGCCAGATCGAACCGCTTGTACGGGGCTAAGGCCGAGACGATCAGGTAAAAGTCATCGCGTTGCGTCGCGGCCGGGGTATAAAAATTCGTGTCCACCGGCGGGTAGATCACGACGCTGTCGCGGTCGTAGCACTCGCGGATACGCTGACGAATCGTTTCACTGATGGCCACGAAGTGCGTCACACCGTCGGCCGTACGGCGGTCCCAATCACGAAGCCAACGGAGGAGTCGGTCGAGCGCGGCCGCCTTCACGCGGCTCAACCGTCCGGGTCGAAAGTAGGCGTCCCGCATGTGCCAGGCGTATCGCATCGGCGTGAAGCAATAGCTGATGTGCGGCGTCCCCGCCGGCGGCGTCGCAGCCTTCGCGAGACAATGGCTGAAACTCAACAGCAGATCACATTCGGGAATGGACCACTTGGCCGCCCACGGGAACAGCGGCAGAAGGTAGCGGTAATAGCGGTGAACGCCGGGCAGGCGGTTCAGCATGCTCGTTCGCGGTGCCAGGCGCTCGATGGCGGGCGAAACCGAGCCGCGATGATGGAACGCGGTAAAAAGTTTAGCATCCGGCCACCGATGACAGGCCGGCTCCAGGCACTTCTCGCCGCCCCTCATGCCGGTGAGCCAGTCGTGAACCAACATCACCCGTCGTCCATCGCCCATGTCCAAGCCCAGTACGGTTTCACGGCATTTTTTCGGACGCGGGATGATACCCTTTCCGTTTGTAATCGGGGAAGAGGAACCCGGAACCCGGAACTGTCAGCGATTCCGACAGTATCAATTGTGACACTCTTGTAACGATCAGAGACAATGATGGTCGCGGGATTCCCCCTGAAAGGTGTTGTCAGAGTTGCGTAAGGTGAGTTATCGTTGTAGGTTAAATGGAATTATTCCGGGTCCGCGAAGCGTAGTTTCTGTTGTGACGGAGCGGTTCGTAACCCGGAATGTTATCTCCGCGAAACATCTGTTAGCCCCGGTACGCACGATCGCGCCGACCGATGCCGTCCTGAAATCGTGCGACTGTCGTTGCTGAGAAGTGAGGGTGACATGGCTTTTTCTCTTTCCATCGGCAAGTGCAGCCTGCTCGGCAACTACCGTGAGAACAACGAAGACTCGATTGACGTGAAGCAGTTCCCGGACATGATCGTTTCGATCGTGGCCGACGGAATGGGCGGTCAGGCGGCCGGCGAAATCGCCAGCAAGCGGGCGATCGAAATCATCCCCCGCGAGTTGCGGAAGAACCTTTCCTCGCACCTCAACGGCGAGGGCGTCAAGTCCGTGACGCGGCGGGCCATTGCCCAGGCGAACGAAGAAATCATGGCGATGGGCGCGCTCGACAAAGACATGAAGAACATGGGCACGACCGTCGTGCTCGCCATCTGGCGGAAGGGGAATGAAATCTTCATCACCGGCGTCGGCGACAGCCGGGCGTATCTGATCCGCAACAAGAAAATCCAGCAACTCACCATCGACCACTCGCTCGCCCGCGCACTCGTTGAAGCGAAGACGATTTCCGAAGCCGAGGCGAAGGACCACCGATTCAAGAACGTCCTGTGGAAGTACCTCGGCTCGAAAGAAGTCGGCGAAGGACCGGACGTGTCCGGCATCCCGATTCAGGCGGGCGACCGCTTCCTGCTCTGCACCGACGGACTCACCGGCGCCGTGGGAGACGAGCAATTGGCCAGTTTCGTCACGCAACAAACCGACATGCAGGTGTGTGCGGAAGCCCTCGGTCAGTTGGCCCTCGATTCCGGCTCACGCGATAACGTCTCCTGCGTCGTGATCGAAGTTCAGGAAAGTTAACCGAGAGATTGCGGGTCGTTCACGGATGGCCGGGAGGAAACTCCCGGCCTTCGTCATTTCCGGCTCAAGTCCCTGCCCCGAAAGTCGGCCGCTCGCGGTTGAAAACTACCCAGTTTCAACTCTTTCGCTGTCTCCCTCAGAACTTGGCTAGCGGGCAACCGATAACTCTGGTATTCGGCCCGCGGGAGGCTTCGTGGAGATGCGGTGGCTAGGGACTTTTTTTGTTGCGTGGTTGTTGACGGTGGCCGACGCACGCGCCGCCGTTGACACCCTGCCCCGGTACGACCTTCGACTGACACTCGACACAAATCTGCACCGGGCCGACTTTCGGATGACCGTGACGTGGACGAACCACCACCAACGGCCGACGAACGAAATCGCCTTCAACTTCTACCCGCAATATCGAATCCCCGACGGCGACCACCTGCTGTTGGCGAAGACGCTGGAACTCCTGCGGCTGAACCCCTCATCCGGCATCGACCGCGCGGGCCGACACGGTACCATCGAACGGGTGACCATCCCTGCGAAGACCGGGGAACCGACACTTCTCAGCTTCCACTACCGACACGACAACCCGTCGGCGATCATCGTCGAACTGCCGACGGCCGTGAACGCGGGTGAAACGGTCGTGGTGGAACTCGAAGGCACGATCCGCCTGCCGAACAAGCAAGGCCGGTGGGGCCACTGGCAAGGTGTGCATTACGTGTCCAACGCCCTGCCGGTTGTGGCGTTCTATGACGAAATCGGCTGGCACGCGATGCCGTTCATCCCGTGGCACCAGCCGTTTTGGAACGAGGCGGGACAGTACACTGCGACCATCCGCGTGCCCGCCGATCAGAAGATCGCGTGCTCGGCCGGCGTACAGTATGAAAGCATCGCGGCGGACGGCTGGAAGGAGATCGTCACGGCTCCGTTCGTGGGCCGCGATTTTGCCGTTCTGGCGAGCGCCGAGTACGTGGAATCGGCGAGCACGATTCGCCTGCCGAGCGGACGCGAGATTACGCTGAAGTGC
Source organism: Limnoglobus roseus (assembly GCF_008254045.1). Lineage (GTDB taxonomy): Bacteria > Planctomycetota > Planctomycetia > Gemmatales > Gemmataceae > Limnoglobus > Limnoglobus roseus. Next base: position 6,899,252 of record NZ_CP042425.1, read on the forward strand.
CTTGCGTTCCCGCGGCACGAGCACTACGCCAAGGAAATCCTCAAGATCGTCGGCGAGGCGATCCCCGCCTATTCCGAGTGGTTCGGCGAGTTCCCCTACGCGCAGTTCACCGTCGCCGAGTCGTTCTTCGGGTGGAACGGCAACGAGTGCAGTGGCCTCATCATGATCGACGAGCGGGTCTTCGGGATGCCGCACCTCGCCCGCGGGTACGTGGAGTACCTCGTTTCGCACGAGACGTGCCACCAGTGGTGGTACAACATGATCGGCACGAACGGCTACGCCGAAACGTTCATGGACGAAGGGGCGGCCACGTACTTCACCCACCGATTGCTCGACAAGAAGCACGGCAAGAACAACGCCTTCCTCGAATGGCCGGACGGTCTGACGTGGCTGCCGAACATCAACCGCGAGAACTATCGTAACGCGAGCATGTACGGCGCGATCCGCCGGAACCAGATGCCGGCGGCCGCGGGCGAGTTGCCGGGGTTCAACCACCTCGTCGGCCTGTTCAGTGGCGCGTACGACCGCGGGTCGCGCGTCTTCGGCATGATCGAGGCGCAACTCGGCGAAACGGCGTTCCTCGACTTCATGCGCGACGTGACGCAGAAGTATTCCTGGCGCGTCCTCTCGGCCCAGCAGTTCAAGACCGAACTCGAAGCCTACACTGGTCGGTCGCAGGACGAGTTCTTCGAGCGGTGGGTCTACGGCAAGGGGATCACCGACTGGCAGATCGAGAGCGTGGCCGGCGGCAGTTCTGTCTTCGACCGCGCGGTGACCGGCGTGCAGCCGGGGCCGCGGCGGATGGAAATTATCGTCGCGCAGACCGGCGACTACAACGAGCCGACGACCCTCGGTTTCCAGTTCGCGGACGGCGACGGCTTCCCGATTCGCATTCCCCTGAGCGCGACGGCGGCCACCGTGCGGGTAGCCGAGCAAGACGTGCTGATTCAGCCGTTACCGGACAACAAGGTGCGGGTCGAACTCACGTTGCCGTCCGAACCGTCGCAGATTTGTGTGGACCCGGACCGCGTGCTGATCGACCGCAACCCGGCCAACAACGTCTGGCGGCAGAAGCCGCGGTTCACCCTGTCGCCGTTCTACTCGATGCTCAACGAGACCGATCTGACGAACGATTACGACAAGTGGAACTTCGGCGGCGGACCGTGGATCGGCGGGGCCCTCTTTCCGGACCCGTGGTACACGCGGTCGACGATGGTCGGCGTGCGGGCCGGGGCGTACCGCACGCAAATTTTCAGCGGCGGCCTGTACGGCGCGTACCGCTCAGACTTCCGCGACCTCGTAATCGGGGCCGACGGCCTCTGGGACCACTGGCCCCTGCCGAAGACGCAACTCGGGTTCAACGTCGAACAACGAATCGCTGGTCCCTACGGCGACGTGAACGGCCGCAACTCGGCCACCCGCGCGTCGACGTTCGCCCGCTACGTCTGGCAGTACGGGTCCAGCCTGTACCTGCCGCCGCTCGCGTATACCGAGGTCTTTCAGACGTACCAGGACAACTTCCTGCCGTTCGCTCGGGCGACGCCGGCGGGAGCGGTGCGGCCGGACTCGACGTACCTCGCCGGTCTGCACACCCGCGTGAACCTCTACACGCCCTACTGGGACCCGGAGTGCGGCTTCTGGGTGGACGCGACCTACGGCTCAGGCGTGGCACGACTGGACAAGGACGTCGGCCTGCACCAACTGCGGCTCGAACTGGCCGCGGTACGCAGGCTGAGCGATTCCGACTGCCTCGGCCGACTCGGGCAATCACGGCTGGCCGTGCGGGTGGTCACGGAGGGGGCGTTCCCCGACCGCGGGCAGTTCTTCGCCCTCGGCGGCAGCACACTCTTCCGCGGGTACGATCTGGCGGAACGACAGGGGAGCGCGCTCTGGGTGGCGAACGCGGAACTGCGCGTCCCGCTGGCTCGCGACGTGACGTGGGACGTGCTGGATCACGTTGCCGGTGCCCGCAACGTCTGGCTCGCCGGCTTCTACGACGTGGGTGGCGTTTACTCGAACGGGCGGGTCGTCAAGAACGTGGCTCACGCCCTCGGGGCAGGCATCCGGGTGGATACCGCGTTGTTCAGTTTCATCGAGCGGGTCACGTTGCGATTCGACGTGGCGAAGACCATCAACGACAACACGCCGTTCCAGTTCTGGTTCGGCGTGCAGCATGCCTTCTAGTTCATCATCCGTAGACACCGGCCCAATATTGTTCGTCTAAGCAAGCAAAGTCTGTCGATCGCTCGGAACGCAGATAGCGATATCGCTCGATATGAATGCCCTTTGCTTCGGTGAGACCAACACCAAACGCCGTGCAGATGAGCAAGAGCGCGCCAAGGATGTCGCATGCCAAGATGCGCACGTCGATATCCTCCCAATTTTCGCCCCGTGGCGAGGTCATGAGTGTTGTCTCCGTTTCCGGGACGATGGTTACGCCCCGCCGAATGCTAGCTTCGGGTTAATCGTCCCCTGCGGCGCGGCCTCGGGCTGTTCGGACGGTTGGTCGTTCTTCTCCGGGGCGGGCGACTTCCGCAACAGTTTGTCCACGGCCTCGCGGTCGAGTTCTTCCTGCTGCAACAAGGCATTCGCGAGGCGGTCGAGGTCTTCGCGGTTATTCTGCAACAACCCGTAAGCCCGCGTCTCGGCTTCGCTGAGGATGCGTTGCACTTCCTCGTCGATGATGCGGGCCGTGCCTTCGCTGAAGTCGCGCGACTCGGCCATCTCTTTGCCGAGAAAAGGGTGGTCCTCGCCCGCCCGGTAGGAAACCGGGCCGAGTTTCTCGCTCATGCCGAACTGCGTGACCATCATGCGGGCGATCTTCGTGCCGTGTTTCAAGTCCCCGATCGCGCCGCTCATCGGCTCGCCGAAGACGAGGCGGTCTGCCGCCCGGCCGCCGATAGCGACGACCAACTCGGCCAGCAGTTCGGTGTACGAGTGGTCGATCCGGTCCTCGTCGGGGGAGAACAGCGTGAACCCGCCGGCCCGACCGCGGGGGACGATCGAGACGCGCTCGATCGGGTCGGTCTTCGGCTCCAGCCACGCACAAAGGGCGTGCCCGGCCTCGTGGTAGGCGGTGCGGCGTTTCTCCTCTTCGCCGTAGGCTTCCTCTCGCTTCGCCCCCAGGCGGACGCGGTCGGAGGCCTGATCGAAGTCCCCCTGATCGATCTTGTTCTTCCCCTCGCGAGTGGCGATCAGTGCGGCCTCGTTGCACAGGTTCCGCAATTCGGCCCCGCTCATGCCGATCATGCCGCGGGCGATCCGCTCCAAGTCGAGCGTGTCCGCGAGTGGCTTGTTCCGCGTGTGGACCTTAAGGATGGCTAGCCGCCCTTGCCAGGTCGGGCGGGCGACGGTGATGTGCCGGTCGAACCGACCGGGCCGTAAGAGAGCCGAGTCGAGTACGTCCGGCCGGTTGGTGGCCGCGAGGACGATGACCGTCTCCGACGGCTGGAAGCCGTCCATCTCGCTGAGAATCTGGTTCAGCGTTTGTTCGCGTTCGTCGGACCCGCCGCCGACGCCGGCCCCGCGCATGCGGCCGACGGCGTCGATCTCGTCAATGAAGATCACGCACGGCGAGTGTTCCTTCGCCGTCTTGAACAGGTCGCGGACGCGGCTCGCACCGACTCCGACAAACATCTGAATGAACTCGGAGCCATTGATGTTGTAGAACGGCACATTCGCCTCGCCGGCCACTGCTTTCGCGAGCAGAGTCTTGCCCGTACCCGGCGGACCGACCAGCAGGACGCCCTTCGGCACCTGCGCGCCGAGGCGGGTGAACTTGTCCGGGTTGCGGAGGAAGTCCACGACTTCTTGCAGTTCTCGCTTCGCGGCGTCCATCCCGGCCACGTCCTCGAACGTGGTCCGGGTCTTCCCCTTCTCGTACCGGCGGGCCGGGCTGCGGATATAGTTGTTGATGAAACCGCCGCCGTTGGATTCGCGAATGCGCGGCAGGATGAAAAAGAGGACGAACCCAACGAACGCGGCGAGCAGGAGCGTGCTCCAGAGCAGCGGGCCGAAGTACGAGAGTTGTTCTTCCTCGACCGAGACGACGACCGGGTCCGCACCGTCGTTCTTCTGCGCGCGGGCCTTGCGGTCGGCCTCTTTCACCACGTCGGCCACGTCGCGGTAGGTGTTGTCGGTGTGCGGCAACAGTACCGAGAAAAGGCCGCCGGTCAGGTTATTGGCCTTCGCAACGTCCCCCTTCGGGTCGCGGACTTCGCCGTAGGCCCGCTCCTGGCCGATGATCTTGAATGCCTTGATCTCGCCGCCGTCGCGGATTTTCTCGAAGGCCGTGACCGAGATGCGCGTCGGGTTCTGGAAGAGCAAGAGGAGGATCACAACGCCGAGGATGACCGTGACGGCCACCCACCCGCCGGGCAACAATGAACTCGACCGGCCCGACTTGGCCGCGGGCGGCGTGGGAGCGGTCGGCCCTTCATTCGGAGCAGATGCCATTCAGAACAGCCTCAGGGGAGAACTGATCAATCAGATACACAATCCGTGCCATTTTAGGACTGTGCGTCGGAACGATAACAGAATTCGGGCCGAAGATTACGCGAACAGGGCCTTCACCGGGTGGTGTTCTTCGACGCCGGTCAACCGCTGGTCCAACCCTTGTGCCGTCGCAGTGAAGCGGTTGTTGTCGATGCCGAGGCTGTGCAGGACCGTGGCGTTCAACTCGTGCAGGTGGACCGGGTCGCGCGTGATGTTGTAACTGAAATCGTCCGTTTCGCCGTAAACGAAGCCCGGCTTCAGCCCGGCCCCGGCCATCCACATCGTCCAACAGCGCGGGTGGTGGTCGCGGCCGTAATTTGCCTTCGTTAGCCCGCCCTGGCAATACACCGTGCGGCCGAACTCGCCGGTCCAGACGACGAGCGTGTCCTTCAACAGCCCGCGTTGCTTCAGGTCGGTGACGAGCGCATAGCCCGCCTGATCTACGTCGCGGCACTGAGCCGGCAAATCGACGGCGATGTTGCCGTGCTGGTCCCAGCCGCGGTGGAAGAGTTGCACGAACCGCACGTCCCGCTCGATCAATCGGCGGGCCAGAAGGCAACTCGCGGCAAACGTCCCCGGCTTCGTCGCCTCCGGGCCGTACATCGCGAGCGTTCTCTTGTCCTCCTTCGACAAGTCCATCAGTTCCGGCACGCTCGTCTGCATGCGGAAGGCCATCTCGTACTGCGTGATCCGCGTCTGCGTCTCCAGGTCGGCGATTTCGTCGAAGTGCTGTTGGTTCAACTTGCCGAGCGAGTCGAGCATCTTGCGGCGGGTCGCCGGCTCAACGCCGTCGGGGTTCGACAGGAACAGCACCGGGTCGCCCTGCGATCGGAGCGCGACGCCTTGGTGTTTGCCCGGCAAGAAGCCACTGCTCCACAAGCGATTGTAGATCGCCTGCGCGTCGGTCTTGCTGCTCCACGAAGGCGTCATAACGACGAAGTCGGGTAGGTTCTTGTTCATCGTGCCGAGGCCGTAGCTCAGCCACGAGCCGAGGCTCGGCTTGCCGGGAATCTGGTTGCCGGTGCAAAGGTAGGTGACGGCCGGGTCGTGGTTGATCGCCTCCGAATTCACGGTGCGAACGACGGTTAACTCGTCGGCCATCTTCGCCGTCCACGGCAGCAATTCGCTCATCCACATACCGGACTTGCCGCGTCGCTCGAACTTGAACTTCGACGGGGCAAGCGGGAACCGCTTCTGACCACTGGTCATCGTCGTGAGCCGTTGACCGTTGCGGACACTCTCGGGTAGGTCCTTGTCGAACAGGTCTTCCAGCTTCGGCTTGTAGTCGAACAGGTCGATCTGCGACGGCCCACCATTCATATGCAGGAAGATCGCACGCTTCGCCTTCGGAGCGAAGTGCGGCAAGCCGGGAATTGCTCCGGCGGCCCGCGCGGGCAACAACGTGGATAGGGCCGCGGTACCGAGGCCGAGCGCGGACTTGCCGAGGAACGCCCGCCGCGTCTGGCCGGCGAGGAAATCGGGGATCGGGTGCATCGTCGGCCTCGGTTACTTGGTCAGGACTTCGTCGAGGTTCAGAATCGTGTTCGCAACCATCGTCCACGCCGCGAGCGTGACCGGGTCGCCCTTCCCTTCGGCCGCAAGTTTCTTGGCCGCGGAGGGATCTTTCGTGAAGTCGGCCCGGAATCCTTCGAAGGCCGACTTCAGAAGCGTTCGCTCGGCGTCGGTCGCGGGGCGACAGACGATCAGTTTGAAAAGATAGCCGGCCGGGTCGTCGCCGCCGTCTTGAAGTGCGCGACGGGCCGCCCCGCGGGCGGCTTCGACGAACTGCGTCTCGTTCATGAGCAAGAGCGCCTGCAACGGCGTGTTAGTGCGCTCGCGGCGGACGGTACACGCCTCCCGGCTGGGGGCGTCGAGGGCGGTCATCTGCGGCGGCGGGGCGGTTCGCTTCCAGAACGTGTACAGACTCCGCCGGTGTGTTTTCTCCGCGTCCTTGTCGGGCGTGAAGCGGGCGGTGTTGCTGCCGGTGTAGCCGACCGCCTCCCACAAGCCGGCCGGCTGCGGCGGCTTCACGCTCGGCCCGCCGACCTTCTCCACCAGCAAACCGCTGACGAACAACGCCTGATCGCGAATCATCTCGGCGTCGAGGCGGTACCGTGGCCCGCGGGCGAGAAGGCGGTTCTGCGGGTCTTTCGCGAGTTTGTCGGCCGTCACTTTCGCCGACTGACGATAGGCCGCCGACAGCACCAGCGACTTCATGAACTTCTTCACGTCCCAGCCGCTCTCGACGAAGTCCACGGCCAGCCAATCGAGCAATTCGGGGTGGCTCGGCAGCTCGCCCTGCGTGCCGAAGTCGTCGGCCGTCTTGACGAGGCCGGTGCCGAACAGTTGTTGCCAGAATCGGTTGACCGCCACGCGGGCGGTGAGGGGGTGCTTGGCATCGACGAGCCAGTTCGCGAGGCCGAGGCGGTTGACCAGCGTGCCCTTCGGAACGGCGGGCAGAGCCTTCGGCGTGGCCCGACCGACTTGGTCGCCGCGCTGGTCGTACTCGCCGCGTTTGAGCAAGAAAGCCGGCCGCGGCGTGGGACGCTCCTTGAAGACGTAAGACACCGGAATTTCGCCCTGAGCCTTCGTAAGTTGGACCGTCAACTCGGCTCGTTCCTTGTGCAACGGGTCCAACGTCTCTCGTGTCTTCGTGTAGCCGTACTCGATGAAGTAATCGCGGAGTTCCTTCGACTGGGCGGCGGTCCGCTTGGCCGCGTCGAATTTGAGCAGGTCGCGGATCGCTTTCGGAACGGCCGTGTCGGCGACGCTCACGGCGGCCCACTCGTTCAGCGAATCGAAGTGGCGATCGCCCTGCGGCGTTGAGGTGAGCAAACCGGCCTTGTCCCAGAATGCGGTGCCGTCGAACTGCGTGAACGCAAGGCCGGTGATGACCGTGCCCGGCTTGATCCCCACACGGGCGGCGGGAACTTCCAGCCGAACCCATTTGCCCCCTTCGGGCAGTTGCCCCTGCTGTCGGCGTTCCGTGGTGCGGTCCATCCCCCAGTCGATGCGGTTCTCGCCCCAGAACGCCCGGTGCAGCCAGCCGGTCGTGTGCCACTGAAGCATGATCTCCTTCGGCGGATTCTTCGGGTCGATCCAGACCGACGCGAAGAGTTTGTCCCCTTCCCCGACGCGCAAACCCGGACTGACTTCCGAGACGACGACCTGTCGAAGACCGGTCGCCGTCAGCTTCACCGACTTCGTGCCGGATGCGGGTTCTCGCACGCTTTTCTCGACGAACTCCCAGGCGACATTCGTGCCGCCCTCGGCCGCGAATTGTGACTTCGGCGGTAAGGCGTCGTCGATCCAGACGACCTCCCGGAGCTTCGGATTCACCGCTTCAGCCGCCGAAGCGTCCTCGGTGTACGAAGCCTTCGCCACGGCCTCCGCGATCCGCTTGTTCAGGCCCGCGAACTTGGCTTGAAGTTCCTTCAACTTCTGACTCTGCCCCGCCGTTGGCACGGACACGATCGGGGCGTGCCGAGCGGCGTTGCCGTCGAGGGCTGAGCCTTCGATGCTGTTGAAGTAGGCGAACAGCGAGTAATAATCTTTCTGCGAAATCGGGTCGTACTTGTGGTCGTGACAGCGGGCACAGCCGGCGGTCAGGCCGAGCATGACGGAGCCGAACGTGTCCACGATGTCCACGACGTTGCGAACGTAGCACTCTTCTTCAATCGAGCCGCCTTCGCTGGTCGTGATGCCACAGCGCAGGAACCCGGTGGCGACGAGTTGCTCGACCGTCGGATTCGGCAACAGGTCGCCGGCTACCTGTTCAACGAGGAAGCGATTGAACGGCTGATTCCGGTTGAACGACCCGATGATCCACTCGCGGTAGGTCCACATCTCGCGGAAGTTGTCGAGGTGCAGTCCGTGCGTGTCGCCGTAGCGGGCGTTGTCCAGCCAGTACCGGGCCATGTGCTCGCCGTACCGCGGCGATGCCAATAGACGATCGACCACTTTCTCCGCCGCGTTGACACCTGTGTCTTTGAGGTAGGCGTCGATCTCCGCGGGCGTCGGCGGCAGGCCGGTCAGATCGAACGTGACGCGACGGAGCCACGTCGCCTTCGGGGCTTCGGGGTTCGCCTTTAAGCCTTCGCGTTCGAGCCGAGCGAGGAGGAAGCGGTCGATTGCGCCGGTCGCCCCCTGGACCGTCGGCACCGCGGTCTTCTTCGGAGCCACGAACGCCCAGTGCTCGTTCCACTTGGCCCCCTGCTCCACCCACTGCGTCAGCTTCGCGACCTGCTCCGGCTTGAGCGGCTTGTTGAACTTCTTCGGCGGCATCACCGTGTCCGGGTCGTGCCCGGCGACCCGCTCGATCAGTTCGCTCTCGGGGGGCTTGCCGGCCGTCACGACCGTCGCGAGGCCGTCCTTCGTGTCGAGCCGCAGATCGGCCTTTCGGCTCTTTTCGTCCGGCCCGTGGCAGGCGTAGCAATGCTCGGCCAGGATCGGCTGAACCTCGCGGTTGAAATCGACCACCTTCGCTCCACCAGGTTCAGCCGCGGAGATCGCAGTGGTGCTCAGGCCCATCAACAGCGCGAAAAGCGGCAGGCGGTGGATCATCAAAAGTGTCATGGACGACCCGAAGCGAAGGGTGCGGCAGGCAGGAGGGCGGAACCGTGATCTTGTTTATACCTGATCGGAACGACGAATGCCAGCACCCCGAACGGGGATCCGAGCACTCCCGTTGGGAACGGGAGTCGCTTCTTGATTTCCCATCTCGCAGACTCTACCATCTCACTTGATTGACAGGACGCCTCGCACGACAAACGACCGACGCCGAACTCACTCCCCCGCCAGAAACAGTATCGGCTCGATCGCGACTCGTAAGAGTTTGGAGGAATTTAGGATGCCGACGAGTTCGATGAACGGCAGCTCTCCCATCACGCCCGAACGGGCAGCTCGGCTTTACAAACTGCTCTCGATTCTCGCCGGCGGACCACAGGGCCGCGACCCGTTGCTCAAAAAATTGAAGATCAACGCCCGCGGCTTTTACCGCGAGTTGGAACTGCTCCGCTCGCGGGGCATCGGCGTGGACCCAGTCGGCACCAAGTACCACCTCGTCGGCGATCTCGATTCCGCCCTCGCGAAGCTGCCCGTGCCAGATTTAAAGTTAAACGTCCGCGAAGCGCTCGTGCTGGCCAAAGGCCCGACCGCGGCGCACCGGAAGCTTCAATCGCAACTCAACACGCTCCTGGGAACGACTCGTCACGCCTATTGACCTTGACCCGCCGCCGGGCAAAAGAGCATCCTCCGGGCGGATTCCCCCGGAGGTTGGTTCATGCGGTCCGTCATTGTCATCCCGGCCCGGTTCGCGTCCACCCGGCTACCCGGCAAGCCGCTCTTACGCGAAACGGGCAAGTTCCTGATCGAACACGTCTACGAGCAGGCCGCGAAAGTGCGCGGCACGCATGCGGTGATCGTCGCCACCGACGACGACCGGATTTGCGACGCAGTCCGATCCTTCGGCGGGCGGGCGGTAATGACCCGGGAAGACCACGCTTCGGGCACGGACCGGATTGCCGAAGTCGCGGCTGAGTTGCCGGACGCCGACGTGTTCGTGAACCTGCAAGGGGATGAACCGCAATTCGACCCGACGGCCGTGGAACTACTGATGAGCCTGATGCGCGACGGCCGGGCGAACATGGCGACGCTTGCGACACCCATTCGCGACCAGGCGACCTACGAGAACCCGAACGGCGTCAAAGTGGTGCGGGCCGACGACGGCCGGGCGCTTTATTTCAGCCGTAGCCCGATCCCGCACGTTCGCGATGGACAACCGGACTTCGCTTCCGGCCGATTCCTGCTCCACCTCGGCGTGTACGCCTACCGGCGGGAATCGCTGTTGCGGATCGCGGCTACCCCGCCGCACCCGCTGGAAGAGAGCGAAAAGCTTGAACAACTGCGGATGTTGGCGACCGGCGGCACGATCCGCGTGGAGGTCATCCCGGCCGCTCACCGCGGTGTGGACACGCCGGCCGATTATGCCGCCTTTGTAGAATCCTACCGCCACGACCGCTTGCGAGGGGCCGCGTGACCGCCGCCGGCCGTGATTCTGTCGACAACCGTTCTTGGTGCGATCCCCCCCGACCGATATAGTCAGCTTGGGGGGCGATTGCTGTCGGATTGGGGACGATGACCCTTTTTGCCATCCCTGGGGTCGTCGTTGGGGTGCGGTTGAATGGCGAAACACATTTTCGTGACGGGTGGCGTCGTTAGTTCGCTCGGCAAGGGCTTGACTTCCGCGTCGATCGGGATGCTGCTGGAACACCGCGGCCTCACCGTGCGCATGCAGAAGTTCGACCCGTACTTGAACGTCGATCCCGGCACGATGTCGCCCTACCAGCACGGCGAGGTTTACGTCCTCGACGACGGGGCCGAAACCGACCTCGACCTCGGCCACTACGAGCGGTTTACGAACGCCCCCCTTAACCGCGACTGCAACTACACCACCGGCAAAATCTACCAGTCGATCATCACGAAAGAGCGCAACGGCGAGTACCGCGGCAAGACCGTGCAGGTCATCCCGCACGTGACGGACGAGATCAAAGCGTGCATCCGCCGGTTGCTCGCCCCCGAAGTGGACGTGGTCATCACCGAGATCGGCGGCACGGTCGGCGACATTGAAGCCATGCCGTTCTTCGAGGCCATCCGTCAGTTCGCGCTCGAAGTCGGCAAGCAGAACTGCCTCTTTATCCACCTGACGCTCGTCCCCTACCTGAAGGCGGCGGGCGAGTTGAAGACGAAGCCGACGCAGCACAGTGTGCAGGAACTCCGCAAGATCGGCATTCAGCCCGACGTGGTGATCTGCCGCACCGAGCGGACCATCCCGCCGGAAGACTGCGACAAGATCGCCCAGATGTGTAGCATCGAGCGGCGGGCCGTGATCGAGGAGAAGGACCGCGAACACAGCATCTACGAGGTACCGGTCAGCCTGCACGGGAATAAGCTCGATGAGTTCATCATCGAGAAGCTGAATCTCACGAAGGCGAAAGCCCCGGTGATCGACGACTGGCGCGAGATGCTGACGCGGATCATCAAGCCCGCCCACGAGGTGCAAATCGCGTTCGTCGGCAAGTACGTCAAGCACCGCGACGCCTACAAGTCCGTATACGAGGCCCTCGACCACGCCGGCATCTTCCACAATTGCAAGGTACGGCTCTCGCGGATCGAGGCGGAGAACATCGAGAAGGAAGGCGCGGAAAGTCTCCTCCACGGCGTGGACGGCCTGCTCGTGCCCGGCGGCTTCGACAAGCGTGGCACGAACGGCAAGATCGAGGCAATCCGCTACGCCCGTGAAAAGAACATCCCGTTCTTCGGCATCTGCCTCGGCCTCCAGTGCGCAACGATCGAATTCGCCCGCAACGTCCTCGGCCTGACCGGCGCGAACTCGACCGAGTTCGACAAGCACACGGCGCATCCCGTCGTCGCGATGATGGACGCCCAGAAGAAGGTCACGCAAATCGGCGGCACGAACCGGCTCGGCGCGTACGACTGCAAGCTCGTGCCGGAGACACGGGCGGCGGCGGCGTACAAGGCGTCGCTCGTCTCCGAGCGCCACCGCCACCGCTACGAGGTGAACAACGACTACCGCGACCGCCTCGAAGCGGCCGGCCTCGTCATCTCGGGAACCAGCCCGGATGGCACATTGGTGGAAGTGATCGAGTTGCCGAACCACCCGTGGTTCGTGGGCGTGCAATGCCACCCGGAGTTCAAGTCGAAGCCGGTCGCCCCGCACCCACTGTTCCGCGACTTCATCGGGGCATCGCTCAAACTTCGGCAGGGCAAAAAAAAAATCGATGAAGCGAACCGCACCCGACCCGTCATCGTTGGCTGATTCACTTCACGGCGGCCAGCCAGCGGTCGTACTGCGTGCGGTTCGGCTTACAGAACCACACGACCAGTAACCCGACCGCGGCCGGGCCGAGAAGCCACTTCTGGGCCGTAAGCACATACCCCGCGACTAAAATCACCGCCGGCAGGTTGAGCAGAAACGCCCGAATTAACACCTCGGACGTGAAGCGCGAAAAGACGTCTAACTCGCCCGCCTTCGCCCTCCGAACGGCAAGCAAAGCTGTGCGGAGCGAGAACGCAATCATGCCCACCATTAACACCGCGAGACCGAGGAAGAGGTATGGCGCGGCCGGATCGGGGATGAGCGCGAGGTTCATCTTGTTGATCGAGAACACCACCACGCCGACCATCACGAACTGAACCAGCGTGAACACGGTCAGGAACATTCGCAGGCTGGTCAGTTTCGGGTTAACGTCATCGGCTATTGGCTCGGTGATGGACATGGGTGGTGTGAGTCCGAGGTCAAGGAGTAAGTGCCCCTTTCTTACGAACCGTTGGTCCGTTAGACGACGTTCCGCAAAACCAATCCCACGGGACCGGCTCGCGGTCAACGAAGGTTTTGCCAGGTCGGTGGGCTCAGGCGAACGCATACCATCGCGGATGTGGCAGCGGTCGAGCACCAAACTCTGTCAGGGTCGGTTCAGGTACGCCGACGTGGAGTTGATCAACGACTTGACCCAGAAGAATCACGTGGGCATCGTCCCGCCGTGCTTTAGGTTCTACGCCACCGCCAAACCCGATACGTTCTACTCGGCGCTTCCGCTCTCACGCGGCTGACGGGTTTTGCTCGAGATCCACCCATGTCGCTCGGGCGAAGAAATTTCCCATCCGCAGCGGCTCGTCCGGCATTGGGTCGAGGGTGTCGTTTGACGCCCGTTGGACAGCATAGGCGAGTTCCCAGACATCGCCGAGGCGCGTCCCAGCGTCAGGCCGCCCCGTCGCCCACACCCGGAGTTGCGCGGCCGACGCCCGGTAATCCTTCAAGCCGATCGCTTCCGGCATTTTGCCTTGGCCGTTCAGGGCAACGGCGAGTGCGCGAGCGGCAATCTCCGGCGTGGCGAAGCCGAGGAACGTCACGAGGGCGTACGGGTTCGGGTAGAACACGGGCAGAATGTTCAATGGCATCCAGACGCTCTCGGGGAACGTGACGCCGTTGCGGTCGGTGTAAGGCATCAGGTATGCCATTGTCACGTCATCGGGGGGTATTCAGGACGAGGCGAAGAGTGGATGGAGTGAGAGTTCGCCGTGGACATTTGCATTATTCAAAATCCTGCGGTTCGATCACTGATTTCGCCGGCCCTCGCCGCTGGCAACGACGGCGGTGACGGGGTACCGCTCCGATGCCGGCTCACGTGCGTGAGAGATCGTCTTCGCCAGAAGGGGGCGGCCCGTCAAGGGTTTTCCGGTCACTCCGGTGCCAGAGGTACTCCAGCAGCAGGCCCGAGCCGATCATTCCGCCGCCACACCAGATGAGCAGGCCGCCCCGGCCCTTCACCCCTTCTCCTAGCCACACGCCTCCGGCCACACACGCTGCCACGCACGCCATGCGGCTGGCGAGTTTCGTGGCACTTGCGGGCGGGCGGGCCATCGCGACATCTTCGACGAAGGTGTCGAGCAGGTCAAGGGCTGTCCGCAGTTCGGATGATGCTTGCCGAGGGTGGCCGGAGGACTTCCTGTTGCTCGTCGTCGGGGCAGCGGTCCATCTCCTGCCCCCCCGGCGAGTTGTCGGCGGTTCTCCCGTCGGCAACGGTGGTGGCGAAGTCACCACCGATCCCAACACGGTCCCCGTCGCGTTCTACGGTTGATCGCGAATCGTGCCGGGAGAGAGAAATGAAGATCGTCTATATCAGTGACCTATACCCCATCGTCCGCGAGCGAATGACCCGAGAGTGAAGGAATGCCCGGCGGAGGTCGTCCAATTGCCGCAGGAATAATGTGGCCGACTGCCCTTCTCTCTTGGGTAGCCCTATGGGGCTTTGCACAACGGTGGCGGTTTTCAGTACAACCGTTGTGCAGGTTCCGCATTCGTTGTGCAGCGTTGGCGAAGGGCGAAGTTCGGGTCGATGCCGAATTCGTACATCGCGTGAATCACGCACGTCAGGTTGTGACAGACCACTTTCGCAAGGCACTCCTTCGTCATAACTAGCGTCGTCTTCGACCGGAGCTATTCGCTGAACTTCCGCTTCATCGCGGAAAACGTCGATTCGATGTTGCTCCGCTTGTGGTAGTGGTTCGCGTAGTCCTCACGGTTCAAGCACATTAGGTGGAGCACCTTCTCGTATGACCCGCCAACCTTGCCCGTGGCGTTCTGCTTGAACGCCGGATAGAACTGTCCGCCGATCTTCTCCATCACGTCGCAGTTCGTCCGCGAGGCGTATGCCTTGTCCGCGCTCATTTCCTTGATGTCGAACTGTGCGGTCGTCTTCGCCGCGAGTTCGGGGAACTGCTTGGCGTCCGCTCCGGTCTTATCGGTGATCTTGCACGCGGTGACGACGTTCGTTCTGACGCCGATGGTCGCGTGTAACTTGATCCATTCTACCTCCGACTTCGGTTGGCCGTATTTCTCGTCAAACCATCTCTGGTATCGTGCCCCGGCGAACCCCGTGGAGTCGGTGGCGAACGCAGTTTCAACCGGCACGAGCGGGGCCGCACTGCGGGCCACGAAGTCGTGAAGCGTGTCCGCCGATCCGTCGCGGTCGAAGAAGTTCAACACACTGTTGAAGTGCGGAACGTGTGTCACCAACCCGGCGTTGCGGGCGTCGTCCAAGTCGCCCATGAACCGGCGGGCCGACATCGTCGATGTATACTTTGTACACCGCACAGAAAGCGGCGGCGGCGGCGGGAATTGGCTTCTGGCCCTTCCGTGGGGCGGGTTCAGGAACGGTCGAGCAGATGTCGGCAAGGAAGGCCTGGAAGTAGCGGTGTTCGTTGACTAGGCCGTGTTGATGTTCCTGAGTCGCCGTAGTCGCAGGACGCCGAACACCAAATGGACCACACCGAGGAACATCGTCTTCCGCTTCTCGTACCGGGTGGCGAACCGGCGGAACTGCTTGGCCTTGCCGAACAGCCGCTCCACCTTGTTCCGCTCTCGATACCCGTCCGGCAGGAACGGCTGGGGCTCGACCCGGTTGCTCCGGCTGGGAATGTTCGGGAACACGTCCCGGTCGACGCACGCCTGCCGCTGGTC
This sequence comes from Limnoglobus roseus, assembly GCF_008254045.1. Lineage (GTDB taxonomy): Bacteria > Planctomycetota > Planctomycetia > Gemmatales > Gemmataceae > Limnoglobus > Limnoglobus roseus. Next base: position 6,914,787 of record NZ_CP042425.1, read on the forward strand.
GTCCCCATCGAACCCCTTGTCGCACACCGCCTCGTCGAAGTGCGGCACGCGAGCGATGGTGGCGTCGAGCAGCGGCTCCAACCGCGGGGCGTCGTGGGCTTGGCCCGGCAACACTTCGACGGCGAGGGCCGTGCCCTCGTCGACGGCCGCCACGAGAACCTTGGTGGTCAGCCCGCCCCGGCTGCGGCCAAGACCCTCACGGCGAGCACTTCGTGCCGCCCCGATCTTTTTTTCTTCCGCCGTGCCCCGGCCGCATGCTGGTGGGCGCGGACGACGGTGGAGTCGACCAGGATGCGGCGGACGTCACCCAGGTCGGGGTTGGCGGTCAGCAGTTCAAACAGCCGCCGCAGGCTGCCCGAGCGGGCCCACCGGCCGAACCGGTGGTACACGGCGTCCCACGCCCCGAACTCGCTCGGCAGATCCCGCCATGGGATGCCGGTCCGGGCCCAGTACAGGATTGCCTCGAAGAACATGCGGTCGGACAGGCGTGGCGGCTGGCCGCCGGTGAACTGCTTGGCCTGGGCGACGAGCGGTTCGAGGATGGCCCAGTGGTCGTCCGTGAGCAAGTACCGCACGGCGTCGTGCCTCGGAATGGTCGGGATCGACCTAAACTCTTACCCCGAACGAACACGGCTCGTCAACACGGCCTAGTGCCACCTCGCTCGGACAGCACCCGAAGATGATCTTCCTCCGGCAAGTTCTGAGACCGCACCTCTTCAATCATCTTCCGCGCATGCGACAGATACCATCGGTTGCCGAACGCGCCACAGATTCCCCCCGCAACCAGCCCAACAAAGCGGCCCAACGCGGCCGGAGGGTCGGGCCTGCGCAAGACTGCCACAAAAATAACCTCTTCGAGAATCATTTCGATCAGGATGAGGCCCATGAAGATGATCGCGGGGCGATACATTTTGCGGTAGGGGAGCCAGAGCCCGGACAGCAGTAATGCGGCCCAGTTTAATCCCTTGACCTCGCCATCGCCTTCCAGTTCCACCTGCCATTTTGAGAGGTAGTAATCCGATTTCGACCCGACGAACGCCCTGATTTCTTGCTCGGTAGGTTGGAACATTTGGGTGGGCGTCTCCTATTTTCAACCGGCCAAACGTTGCTACTGGGTCGTGCCGCGCTGTGATCCTAACGCCCCATGCCCACCCGGTCCATCAGATTTGCCCGGTTCGCCGCCGTCTGTCTTCCTGATCGCCGCGGTAAAATCACACATCTCCACGAGGCTCGCGGATGCCGAGAACGAAGGGCGTCGAGTCGGTCATCCTCGATGGCTTGTTGTGCGTGAAGTGCGGCTACCACCGCCTCCCCGCACAGTCATCCCGTCGCCAAGGGCAGCTGAGCGTTCGACGCCGGAAGTGCCGCCGGTGCGGGCACCAGATGATTACGGCGGAACACGTCATCCAGGGACGCGAGAAGGCGGATGACGCCACTCGCCCCGCTGGCTCGCGGACTCGACGATGGGCGGGTGAAAGTGCGGGCGGGGAGAGAGGCCGGGAAACGCGATTTTAGAGCGATGGGGAAGGGACTGGCCGGGCTACGGTCAACGGGTGGCCCGAGGATGTCCCACAAATTCACAAAATTTCCTGTCCAGGTCGCCCGTTCGCTGGGAGGTAAGGACGCTGAGGGGTCGTCGCCCGCCGGGCCTTCATCGTTGCCCCGTTCTATTCACCCACGCTTGGAGTGCACACCCATGAAACCACTGCCCAAACTTCCCGAGTATCCCAAACAAGGGTTCCCGGGGGAGGGGAATTTAACTGGGGACGAAGAAAAAGTCACGAGGTATGCTGGAAGATTCCCCGCAATTGTCGAACTTTGTAACAATCATCGTATTACGCACTTTACCGCCGCCACCGAGGCAGTTCGAGAGCGGATACAGCTCTTAAGGGAAGGTCTGGCAATACTCAAAGACGAGACGAAGGAGGAGCAGAAATTGCCAGAGTTGATCGACAATGACGTCAAATTGAACGCGGTGGGGTTTATGGTCGCGGCCGCCCTTAAGGACATGCGGACGGTCAACTTTTGCTACCACCAGTCCCTAAATGAAGTCCTCACGAGAGATCTTGCCCACGCGGGCGCGTGGAAGGATGGGTTCGTTACGATGCGAGCCGCGGCCAAGGCGTCCGACAAGATCGCGGCGGCCATGATCGAAAAGGTGGTGGCCTATGACTCGATGGCCACAACGCTGCTCAATGAACTCCGCGTGCGGGCCAAGATCATCAAGGGCGACAAAGCCGTGATGACACAGATCAAGGTCGTCTTTGAGAAGGGGCCGCAGATGGAAGTGAACGCCGAAGAGGCGCTCAAGGGCGTCGCCAAATCCGTAGAGGAGTTTAAGAAACTGATCGCGGAGTGGTCCGAAAACCAAAAGAAGCCGAAGGATGACAATCAAACGACCAAGACAGAAGAACTGAAAAAAAAGATGGACGACCGACTGAAAAAGTTGACCGCCGCGAGCGAGCGTTTCCGCACTCCGATGGTTAGTTTGAGGACGCTCGGCCTTAGCCTCAAGCCGATGGGCGAAAAATTGGGATCGATTCTGAAGAAGAACAAAGTTCAGACGATGATCGACAAGCTCGCAAAGAGTTACTCGGGCCTACTAAAAAAGGTAGATGATTTGCAGAAAACGATTGACGGCTTTCGCAACACCTCGACCCTGCCCGAAAATATCAAGAATCATTTGCCCAAACAATGGGATAAAACTCAGTGACCTCCGCCACCGTCATCGCCCGGCCGCCACTGGCGGCCGGTGCCGAACCAGAACGGCACGCCGGCCAACAGCATGACGATGGCGACGATGGCTGGCATGGGTGAGGTTACTCCGACGGGAAGCCTTCGGGCCTCGTGGCCTGCTCGTACATCGCCTCGTTCATCCGCCACGTCAGACGCCGAAATAGTACCCGGCGATGGGGAATCCGACGATGGCACATGCCATGAGGAGCGGAAGGCGGTCCCATCCCTGAACGGCGGCCATCGCAACGGGCCAAACGACGGCCATGGTGAGGCCCCACACCAGCACGCCATTGAACCAGATGAACCGAGAGCGGCCCTTCGCCCGTGTCGTGGCCCACCGCTTCGCCTGCTTGGGTGTCATCTCCATGGCGATGCTCCAGCGGGGGCCAATGTGCTCACTTCTTGGGCGGCCAGTAGCCGTTGAGTTCCAGATGAGCAACGAGGGCGCGAAGGCCGATGTCCTGCTTTTTGGGACGAAGAGGGTCTTCGGCGAGCATTCGCTCAAACGCCTCGCGGACGGCTTCCGGTAGTCGGATGAACAGGACACCACCGCCATCGGAATCGTCGTCTTTCGTCGATTGCTTGCGTTTTGCCATAACGGAGAGCATATCGGTAATCCCCCTAAGACAAAGAACAGCAACAGCATAGCTATCTGATATTACTCCTTCGTTTGATATTTTGCTAGCAAATATAAAAATTATCCTTGCTATTGATCGTCAGAAACGTAACAATCTGCCAAGTCGAATTTCTTTCTGGTGGGTATTCTCGCCATCCCCACACCCGCCGCCCCTTCCGCCACCCGCACGCCGGGCCGGTCGAAGGAACGCCCACGGAGACGCAACGATGTTCCTTCCGAGTGCCGGGCTTCTCGCACCTACGCGAACGCACGCGAAGCGACATTGGGCGTACCTGCCGACGCTGCCGACCGGTTCAGGTAAAAAAACTGAACCGGTCTATGCCGTGGATCCTGGTGGTACCTCTGAACCCTGTCAAGCGTAGTCTCTCCGGATTGCGGGATTTCATCCGGCATCCGATGCCCACGTCACGTCGGTTGCTGCCACGGGCCAAGTGATAAAAAAAGGCGACCGCGTGCGGCCCGCCACCCGGCGGGCCGCACCCTCGCGGAAGAGGAGGATCGTGTCGCTACTCGGACGTGGTTGATGCCCTCCGCTTCGATCGCGACTTCTTCGCCGGCGGGCCGTGGGCCTCCTCCGCGAAGGCCGTCACAGCCGGGTCGGCGTGGCCCCGCCGCTCGCCGGCCGACCACGCCGCCGGCGGCTGGCATGCCGGCAGCCCGTGCTCCCGGTACAGGTCGTTCAGCCGGCTCCCGTCCGATTCGTGCTCCGAGCGGCTCGCCGACCCGGCCTTCCGCCGGCAGTCGGTCAGCTTGTTCTTCACGACATCCAGCTTGGCGTATCGGTACGGCTCGTTGTGCTTGAGCATCAGGTACGCGATGGTCACCAGCTTGCGGGCCGTGGCGATCACCGCCACGTTGTACTTTTTCTTCTTCCGCAGCCGGCGAAAGAACGCCCCGATCGGGCCGGGGTGGTCGGACGCCGCCTGGACGGCCTGCACGAGCATGGCGCGGGTCTGCGGGCACCCGGCCTTGGTGATGCCGCCGTAGTGCCGCTTGCCGGCCGACTGCCGTAGCCGCGGGGTCAGCCCCAGGTAACTGGCCGCGTGGTCGCCGTCCGGGAACCGGCCGATGTCGCCGAGGGCGGCGAGCAGCGACAGGGCGACGCCGTGGGCGATGCCGGGCAACGTCATGAGCAGCTTGGCCCGGCCGTCGTCGTACGCCATCCCCATGAGCTGGTCGTCGATCTTCTTCAGCTCGGCGTCCACCGCGTCGTACAGCCGCAGGTACAGGTCCACGGCCGACCGCACCTCGGCCGGCAGCGCGACGGCCCGAAGCCAGGCCACCCCCTTGCGGCAGAACACGACCTTGACCGGGGGGACGACGAGCAGTTGCGCGAGCAGGCTCTGGACGCGGTTCTTGATGCGGGTGCGGTCGGCGATCACCCCGCCGCGGACGGTGGTGAGCTGCCGCAGCTTCTGGGTGGCCGCGTCCGGCGTCCAGACCGTCGGCAGGTAGTCGCACCGGAGCAGGTGCGCCAGCACCTCGGCGTCGATCTTGTCCGTCTTCACCTTGGCCTGGGCGATGGCCTTGATCTGGAGCGGGTTTCCGACGGTGACGGCGGCCACGAACGGCCGGAGGATGTCGGCTACCGCCCACGTGTTGGTGGTCGCCTCAGCGGCCAGCCGGTCGGTCGCCTGGAGTTTGACACGGGCGAACGCCTCCAGGGCTTCGCGGCGGCACTCGACGGTCTCGCGGAACAGCACTTGGCCCCGGTCGTCCAGGGCGCACACGACGAGCATCTTCTTGTGCAGGTCCAACCCGATGAACCTCATCCCGACCTCCCTTCGGCCCGTGCGTTCCGTGCCGCGAGGCCCTCGTACGGGCGGGGCCTCGCGGCACGGAACGCACGGCGGCGGTATGCGCACGCGAACCGTCCGGTCGTCGTGCTGGGACTCCATTGCGATTGGGCCGAGCGGCATCTACCTCTTCGAGCTCGCGGCTCATGCGGGTGAGCCGTAGGGGTGGTCAGTTAAAAAAACGGGCTCGCGGCCCATAGCCATCATCGACCGGCCCCAAGAAGGAACGGCCCCAAGCCTTCGGGAGAAGGCGTGGCTTCTTGCCCCACACCCGCGTGGGACATCTCATGCGGCGGTGTCCTCAACGACAACCGGCGGTTCGTAACGAGCGTGCCTCGCCGCAGCTCGCGGCGTCTGAATGGTTCATACCCGTAAAAAAACACCAGGCTCGCCCATGTCCGCCACCGCGAACACTGCCGGTAATAAACCGGCAGTGATTCCCCCTCTCGGCACGCTCCACATCGTCCAAAGTCGCGGCGTGAAGTCCTACACTCTCGCCATCGTCCGCGAGCCGAACGGCCGCCCGGTCGTCGTCTTCACCCGGAAGGCCCCGTCCGCGGACACCCACCGCGTCACGCTGGCAGACACCTGGAAGGCCGGGGTGTGTACCTTTGCCGGCCACCACTTCGCTCACCACTGTGCCCACGTTGACGCGGTGTTGTCGATGCTGGCCGCGGGCGTTCTGCCCGACCCGGCCGAGTGGCTCGCTGAACGCGAACGGGCGACCCTGATGGCGACACTTGCCGGGGCGACGAAGTCCCTCACCGCCGCGGGCCTGACCGTCGGGCCGCTGACGCCGATCACCGTCTGACCCGCCTTTCCTCCCCCTTGTGGGGGAGGGTTCACCCACCACCCCCGAATAGCGGCAACGACGGGTCGCACCGTCGCGGGGGCCTGTACGCACTTCGCGTGCGCTCGTCACATCAAAGGAGTTTTGAGATGACCACGACCACCGACGCCACGACCGAGATCGACGACAGGGCCGAGACCACCGAAACGCCGGCCGCCGCAAAGAAGCCGTTCAACGTCGAGGATGACAAGGAACTCCGCAAGCGGGGCATCCTCATCCACGACTCCATCGACGTGGACGACTGCGAGGAGTGCGAGACCTACGAGAAGGGGTACACGGCCGTCCTTCGAACGTGGTGCGGTCACGGGTGGAGTGATGGGCCGACCGGCGACGGCCGCGACGAGAACTGCCAGACCGAGGGCGTGCAGATGGGGGCGATCCCCGTGGCCTTCCCGAACGGCGAGACGGCCGTCGTGTCGGAGGAGCGGGCCTCGCACTGCCTGGACCACATCAAGCACGAGGGCACCGCCGGGAAGCATGGTACGCGACCGACACGAGCCTGCTCGGGGCCGCTGCATCGTGGCCACCGAGTTGCGGGCGGCCCAGAGTTGCGAGTGTCGGCGGATGGGCAACGTGGAGCGGGTCGTCCGCGACGTGACCGCCCTGGCCGGCGAGTTCCGCCGAGCACACAAGCGTTTCTGCGGGTGCGCGGTCTGGGCGGTCTGTGCGGTCTGGGCGACCGCCCGGCCGGCGAAGCAGAAGGCCGCAGTGAAGGTCATGAAGGCGACGGACGCCCTGGTCGCCGCGGCCCAAGAGTTAATCAAGGCCATCGCCGCCGCCGCCCCGGACGCCTACCGCCGAGAGCCGTTCGTGTCGAACATGTGGTCGCCGTGGGACCAGCCGGCCCACTTTGGCCCCCCGAATCGATGAACGAGGTCCGCAAGCGGCTGACGGCGTCCCGCCAGTACGCCAGCGAGAAGTTCGTCATCGGCGAGGGGGGCGGGTTCGACCTCAACGCCGAGTTCGTCCACGGCTGGAAGAAGGCTAACGGCTACCCGACCGCTCCCCCAAAGAAGCCGACCGCCGAGACACCCTCCGTCCCCGAACCCATCGCCTACCGAATGCAGAGCGTCGAACCGTCCGCGAACGGCACGGGCGACGACAAGCTCTGTACCTGCAACGGCGAGACCAACGGCACGCACTGACGCCGCCCGACCGTGGCCGGTACGTCGCCGGCCACATCCCCATTCTTCCCACCCCCAACACCGGAGACGCCTTCCATGTCCACCGACGAACGAAACAACCAGATCCTGTCCGTGATGCCCTGGGCGAACGATATCATCACCCGCCGGGCCGGCCAGCGCCCGGACCTCGACGACATCCGCCAAGACTGCTCCTGCGACTGCTGAAAGTCGCGAGCGGGTACAACCCAACGCGCGCCGCCCCGACGACATGGACGCACGTCGTACTCACGTCCTTCCTCTCCCCGCCGCCTCGCCCGGCCGGCCTTCCTCGGCCCGCCGCCCTCGCCGAACGCGGTCCCCATAGAGGAAGCCAACGACCCGCACGCCATCGACCCAGCCGCGGAAGTCGAACGACGGGAACTGGTGGAACTGACCCGCGTAGCCCTCGGCCGCGTCCGGCGGGAAGATCGGGAGATGATGACAGCCGTTGCCGTAGAGGGCGTGAAGCTGGCCGATCTCGATCGGGGTGTGAGTCGCGAGCGGTGCAGCAAGAGGTACGGCGGCTGTGTTGAGATGCCGCGGGGAGTTCGTGAGGCAAGGGGCCGAGTGCTGAAACTGGTTACGACATCGCCCCCGGTCACAGGATGGCCGGGGTTCGTTCATTGGTCTTTCTCAACTCGGCGACGCGGCGGCGAAAGGGGCTTACTCGTATCCTCGTGGTCGGTCTTGGCGTTGTCGGCCGGAGAACACTGCCGCGACGATGAGCGCCATCCCGAGGGCTTTGACCTGGTACGCGACGCGACCCACGTCCCCGGCGAGATTCAGGTCTTCGATGTGTTGTTTACTTCCGCGGGCAGGGTTGGTGTACGCGATCGCGTGGAAGACCGTCGGCACGACGGTCGCGGCGATTGTCATCACCGCGCCGGCCAGTGTCAGGCCCGCGGGCTTTGGGTGTCGGCCCATCTTGAAAACCGCGAACACCACAGCCGTCAGGCACACGATCAAGGTGCCGGCCTGCGACGGCAGTGCCCTCAACAGGTAGGCCCATTCCCGGTCGTTCATACGCTGCACCGCCCGATTGAGTGTCGGGATTATTGGGGGCGGGATGGTCGCGATGATGGGTAGCCGCGTCCGGCCGTCGCGTCAAGTCGATCTCTCCTCAGCGGCAGGAGCGGGGCGAGGGTTCGCCGGTAACGCCGGCCAACCCACAAGTTCGCGGCCCGCTCGCTCGGGTCAGATGGGTTGCCGGGCGCGGACTGCGGCGGTTGCCCGAGACATTGCTGGGCAGGCACTCGCCGCGTACCACGACTGCGGCCGGGAGTAGGTTGGCCGAACCCCGTCGTCGGGACCGCGGGCGGGCGGCAGGTGCAGGATATCGCGCCGGCCCGCGGGGTAGGCGTAGAATTCAGGGCCGGCCTCGCGGGAGGGAGAACAGGCCCTCGCCCGCGAATTGCGCCCCCACGGTGGAAGACTCGTTGTCAGAAATCTTGGGGGCGACGGCAGTTGCGGAATTATTTCCGTGATATTCTTTTCAGGCTGTCAACGTTGGATCCTGATTCGGCCGCGGGTCAGATTGACCCCGGCCGCTGCAACCGTGCTCCAATGGGTTTTTGTGAGTTAGCCGGAACCGGCGAGAAGTGTTTATTTTCTAGTGCCCCGAGTAGGACTTGAACCTACAACCCGCTGATTAAGAGTCAGCTGCTCTGCCAATTGAGCTATCGGGGCGGCACAATCTTTCTAGAAGCCGATTCCTGTGCTTCAAGAGTGCTCGAATGAAATTTACTCGCCGGAAGGACGCCGCATCCGGTCAGGAGGTTCGGGGGGCGTTTTCGGAATACGATGATGGGGTGAAACAAACTGCCGATCCGCCCCTCGATACCCTTTTGACAGCCGTACTCGGCGGCGACTTCGTCCGGGCGACCTTCGGCGGATTGCCGCGGCGTGACCCCGGTACGGCGTGGATTCGCGTGGTCGTCCGGCCGGTCGAAGTGCGCGGCGAGCCGCGGATTCAGTTCGAACAGTTCGAGCGCCGGCAGGCGTTCACGAAAAACGAAACGCGGGAAGAGGCCGAGGCAACGCTGCGCGGGTTGCACGCGATCGGGTTCGCCAACGTCTACGTCCGAACGCGGCATGGGGAACTCGAAATCCGGCTGAGCAAGAAGGGAAAAGCCCACGTCTCACGACGGTCGGTCGGCGAAGCAGTTCCCGACTCAGGCCACAACCGCCAGAAGGAACTGCCGTTGCCCGAGGGAAGGGCCGACCGACTGCTCGAAACGATGGGGATCCTCACCGCCGACGGACAGGTGCGGGCGAGCATGCGGCCGAAGTTCACGCAGATCAACGAGTTTCTCAAGCACCTGCAACACGTTCTCGAACCGACCGGGCTGAAGTCCCATGGACGGCCGGTCGAGATTCTCGACTGCGGGTGCGGGTCGAGCTACCTCACGCTCGCCGTTCATCACTACCTCAACCACGTTCTGGGCGTTCCGGCCACGTTGCTGGGAGTGGACGTGAACGAGAGTGTCATTCGCAAGAGCGTCGAGAAAGCCGAGCGGTTGAAAGAGGAGGGGTTGTCGTTCGCGTGCGGGCGGATCGGCGAAATGAGTACGCGGGCCGACATCGTCGTCGCGCTCCATGCGTGCGACACGGCCACCGACGATGCCGTGGCACAGGCGGTGCGGAGCGAGGCGAAGTTGCTGATGAGCGTGCCGTGCTGCCACCATCATTTGAACCGCTTACTACAGGCGGCCGGGCCGGCGGAAGCCCTGAAGCCGATGCTACGGCACGGCATCCTGCACGAGCGCACGGCAGACATTCTCACCGACTCGTTCCGGGCACTGGCCCTGCGCGTCATGGGGTATCGGGTGGACGTTGTCGAGTTCGTCAGCCCGGAGCACACGGCCCGCAACTTGATGATCCGGGCGGTTCGCACGGGACACGCCGGAGAGGTTGCGGCCGTGAGGGAGTACCGCGCGCTGAAGGAGTTTTGGGGCGTGACGCCGTACATCGAAACCGCCCTCGGCGAGCCGTTCCAGCGGTTGATGGCCGGCGGCGTGTAACAGTGCCCGGCCGAGAACTTTTCTCCTTCACCGCTTGATTCCCGTTCCACCAGTTTCTTTATTCCAGCGGTTGGTGGCCGGCGACGTGTAACAGTGCCCCGCCGAGAACTTTTCTCCCGCTCTTCGATCTGTTACACTCGGGGCGTCCCATTCTCTCCGCACCGGGAGAACATCATGCCGCGGTTCCTCATCGGCCTCACTACTCTGGCCCTCATTTTCGGCGTGAGCTTGGCCGCGCCCGTGCCGAAGACGGCGAAGCCGGTGGTTGGCGAAACGAACGAGAACGGCCTCATCACGACTCACCGAGAGAAGCTCCAACTCGCGGCGAGTTCCGAGTGGGCGAACTGGCCGGTGGCCCACGCCTTCGACGGGAAGGCGGAGACGTCGTGGTACTCGAACAACGGCGACGCCCCGCAAAACGGCAAGACGCCGACGATTACTGTGACGTTCCCCGAAGACGTTCGGATGAAGCGCGTGACCGTTCTCGGCAACCGCGACCCGCAATACCCGACCGGCTACTTCGTCCTAGAGGGCAAGTTCGAACTGCTCGACAAGGACGACAAGGTGCTGGAGACGCACGAGATGAAGGCGGCCGGCGAGAAGCACGACTTCGACTGGGTTCTGAAGAAGCTCACCACGGTGCGGGCCGTTCGCTTCACTATGACGAAGGACGAGGGGCAGACGGGGTGCGTGGGTATCGGCGAGTTTCAGGTGGAATAGCGTCCGTTACGGGGCATGTTGCGGTTGCGTCGAATTCTTGGCTACCTGTGGGCGAGTCCGAATACGCTCCTGGGATTGCTGGTGTTGCCGATGGCTCTCGCCACGGGCGGGGCCGTCCAAGTCGTGCGCGGCGTAGTCGAGATTCACGGCGGGTTCGCCCGATGGTTTCTCGCCCGCGGACTGCCGACGGCGATCCCGATTTTCGGCCCGGCCGCCGCACTGACGCTCGGACACGTCGTTCTTGGGCAGGACCGAGAGTGTTTGGATAAGAGCCGCGATCACGAACACGTCCACGTTCGGCAGTACGAGCGGTGGGGGCCGTTCTTCCTGCCGGCGTATTTCTTCGCCAGCTTTCTCGCGTGGCGGCGCGGCCAAGATCCGTACTTCGACAACCGCTTCGAGCGCGAGGCTTACGGCACGGCGTCCTGAAGTTTCGTCCGCACACTTTGCCAGAGATCACTCAGCAGCGACTGGACTTGCGATTGCAGCAGCGACGATGGGGCTAGTTTGAGTAGTCCGCTTCGCGACGTGATCTCCGCGGTCCAATCCACGTTCGTTCCACCGGCCGCGTCGTCGAACGACAGCTTCGTCATCACGCCGAGTCCGGCCCCGGCCGTGCGATTCGCCAAGGTGAATGTCACGGACTCGCCCGGTGTGCGTCCGGTGATCGCCAACTGCGATTCGAGGGTCGCGGTCGCGAACCCGAGACGGGCTTTCGCCTGCCACTCGGCTGCGTCGGCGGACGCGGACCGCACGACCGCATCCGGCACGCAAGCGGCAAGGAAAGCGGCGTCGGACAATTTCCCCGCAACGAGTGCTCTCGTGAATGGGAACGCTTCGAAACCAGAAAATCGGAGCATTCCACCCAAGTTAGCACCCGCGGTCGTTTCGTCTTCCCACGGCGGGGAAAAAATGCGAGGATTTTTTTGGCAAGATGCGAGAAGAGGGGCGTCCCGTCTCCTATACATTCTGGGTAGTCTCTTTCCCTCCGCCCGCCCCGGGGCGTCTTGCGCTTGCGAACGAACGACCAAGGAGCCATCTCATTCAACCGATAATGCCGCGGCCAACCCTACCCGCCGCTCCCCAACCGGCCGCCTTCAAACGAGCCGTGCAGACAATATTCGCCTGGGTCAACGTCCTCCCCTTCTTGGCGATTCACGTCGCCTGCGTCTCGGTGTTCTTCGTCGAGTTCCACTGGTGGGCGGTCGCCCTGTTCGCCGTCACGTACAGCCTGCGGGTCTGGGGATTGACGGCCGGGTTCCACCGGTACTTCGCCCACCGTGCGTACAAGACGTCTCGCTGGTTCCAGTTCGTCATCGCCACGTGCGGGTCGGCGGCTCTCCAAAAGGGACCGATGTGGTGGGCCGGCGAACACCGCCAGCACCACCGGCACTCCGACCAAGACGGCGACCCGCACTCGCCGATCAAGAAGTCGGTCTTCTGGGCGCACATCGGCTGGGTCATCGACCGCAACAACGGCGACACCGACTGGCACGAGATGAAGGACTGGACGAAGTATCCGGAACTGGCGTGGCTCGACCGCTTCCACTGGGTGCCGCCGGCGCTGCTCGGCTTCGCGTGTTGGTACTTCGGTGGGGCGACGGGGCTGGTCTGGGGCTTCGTCCTCAGCACGGTGGCCGTGTACCACGTCACCTTCTGCGTGAACTCGGTCTGTCACCTGTTCGGCTACCGCCGCTTCGAGACGACCGACCACAGCCGGAACAACTGGCTGATCGCTCTCTTGACCTTCGGCGAAGGCTGGCACAACAACCACCACCACTATCAAAGCAGTGCCCGCCAGGGCTTCGCGTGGTACGAGGTGGACGTCTCGTACTACTCGCTCAAGATGCTGTCGTGGTTCGGGCTGGTTTGGGACGTGCGTGAACCGACGGCTCGGGCGAAGCAAAAGAACCTGATCGGGGCCAAGCCGGCCGCGCAAGTCGTGCAGGGCCAACTGCCGACCGTCGAGCAAGAGTCGGTGAAGGAAACGCCGGTCGCGGGTTGAGCCGCGACTGAAGACGATATGACGACGGCATGGGGATGACCCGTGCCGTTTTCGTTTTCCGGCCTGTAGAGAGTGCTATAGCCTGGTGATCAAGTAATACGGAAAACCAGCTCAAGCGATCGGCGAGCCTTCACGCAACGCAGAAGGCGAACTCACGGTCGGCAAAGACCTCGCGGCGTTCAGGACAAGCATCCCGATGAGAAGCATCGTGATGTAGCTGATAATCACGAGTTGCGTCTGCCACGCGCTCGCATTTTCGGCTGCTCGCCACCGTTCAGAAAGGTCTTCTTGCAGTCGTGTGTGATATTCGCTGGAGGGCAACTCCGATGTTGGCCTATTCTCGCTCAACGCGATCATTCGGTTGTTTTTCGTGATGTTGACGCGGCCATTAATAATCGCGGCGATAGTCCCGACTAGGATTAAAGCGAAACCGGCCAAACGGAGTTTGCGATCTGCAGTCATCTGCCATCCCTTTGAAATCAACGTCGGTTACTTCTTCCCCTTCTTCTCGGCCTCGGCCTTTAACTTCGCCTCGTATTCCTTGATGTACTTCTCCGGCTCGTCCTTGAAGGCGTCGCGGCAGCCCGAACAGCAGACGTAATACGTCTTCCCGCCGTGCGTGACGCGCATCGTGCCGGTCCCGCCGCTGACGACGCATTCCGGGCCTTTCGGCACGTCCGCGAAACTCTCGCCTTCCTTCGTCTCGCCGACCTGGAATTGACGCGCGAACGATGCCGCCGCGGTCGGTTTCGAGTCCAGGCGGTAGAGGTAGCGGTTGGAGTGCAATAGCGTGAACACGAGCCGCTCGGTGGTCTTCGCCGTGTCGTCGGTGCGGTCGAGCGTGAGAACCTGTTCCTTCCCCTTGCCCGGGGTTAACGGCCCCTGGAAGGTGAGCGACTTCTTATCGGTGGTCGTGACCTCGAAGGTGTACGCCTTCTTGTCGGCGAGGTACCGCAGGTCGCCGGTCTTGTAGTGCGGGCTTTTGTCGAAGGTGGCCGTCAGCCACACGTCGTCGCCCTTGAAGTGCCACTCCCACGCGACCGTTTCCGACCAGAACTCTTTCGGCTTGCCACCCGCCGTATCCGGGATTCCGGTCCCCTTCCACTTGCCGACGAACAGGTTGAACGGCTTCAACGCTTCTTTCGCGTTCGCCGGTGCGGGATCGGCCGCCGGAGTAACGAAGAGACACGCCAGCGCGAGTGTCAGCGATCCCATGAGAAAACCTCGGAACGGGGCGGGGATGCGGATACGACGTTGCTCGACGCCGTCGGTTTCAGGCGTGGGTGTGCTGCCGCTTGAAGTGCTCGGCCACCTTCTCCATCGGCACGTGCCAGCCGCAGTCGTCGCACGGCGGGATCGTGGGGTAGCATTTCAGGCAGTAGAGCGGCCCGCCGTGCAGGAACTGCTCGATCCGCTTCTTCTCGCCGCCGCTCAGGCCGTCCGCGTTCATCGGGAAACTGACCGGCGTCTTACACTTCTCGCACGGTTTCTGGTTCTGGTGCTCGATGACGGGCTTGAAGTGGTCGTGGACGCCCCGCGCGACGACGCCGGTGCCGACGCACAGCGGGCAGGTCATGCCGAACTGCGCGAGGATCGCCTTGCGGATGAAGTCACTCTTGTTCGGCAGGTTGTCGAGGAACTCGGCCAACTCTTCTTCGACCTTGAACGCCACGATCTGGGATTTCGAGGTCTTCTGCGGTTTCCGCGCCATGAATGGGGTCCCGTCCGCTGGTGTGTGTACTGCAATCGTAAGCGGTGGGCCGTCGGTTCGCAACGGTCAGGGGGCGTGCGGTGTGCAAAAAAACACTCGACCGGCCGTTTCCGGTCGCGCGAGCGCAACAGGAAAGGCCGGTCGAGTCGTTGAACCTATGGGGTTCTTAGTTCTTCTTCTTGCCGCCGACCATCTTGATTTCGGTGACGGTGTCCTTTTCGACGGTCACTTCGAGCTTGCCCTTGCCTTCCTTCATCTTGCCGAGCGACTCGATGCCCTTGTCGTTCGGCACGTCCTTGTCGCCGCGCTTGAAGGTCGTCTTGTCGGTGACCTTCAGGACCTTTTCCTTGTCGCCGTCCTTGACGGTCAGTTCCTTCTTGTCGGCGTCGTACTTGACGAACGCGACTTCGCCAGCGATGAGGAGGCCGAACGAGCAAGCGAGGGCGGCCAGGGCCAGAGCAAACTTACGCATGGGTGAACCCTTAACAAGAGAACGGGGGTGTGATCCTTACCGCCGCGACACCCCGTCGAGCGGGAGAGGATCAAGAGTCGGAATCCGGTGCGGAGGATTCCACACAGTCTGGTTAGAGGCAGGTGGTGAGAAGTCAATGAGTAACTCTCGCCTCGCCTTTCGCCACCGACTCACGATATGATGAACCCACCTCCCGTCGTTCTGTTCCGCGACAATCCGAAATTTCGCATGAACAACACCCGCTCACTCCCGCGACACGTCCGGCCGTTTCTGCTCTCCTTCGGCCTCCTTCTGTTGACCGTCGTCGTTGGCATCAACGGCCAGGGGCAGATCGTTCCGAAGAAGACCGACAAGAAGGGCGAGAAGGAATCGCCCGCCGTCCCCGGCGGCACCGGAGCCTACGCCGAGGTCGAAGACCCGAAGGCGAAGAAGGTTCGCGAGAGCATTCCCATCGACGACGAAGCGCCGGTCGTGTTCCTACCGAAGGGGGCGTACTACGTCCGCATCGAAGACCTCGCTCGTGCCGCCGCCGACACGCCTTCGCCGCCACTGCGGGCACTGCTCCTCCGGTACGTCGTCGCGTTCGACCGCATCACCGACTTCCAGGACAAGGCTCAACGAGTGACGCCGATCCCGGCCTTCCGCCTTGGCAAGATTCCGCCGGTCTTCGGCGTCTTCGACCTCGACGATCGTAACCAACCGGCGGCGCTCCGCCGCATGGAATCGACGAAGGTCCGCAAGATCGAGCACTACGAGGAACTGATCGTTGAAGAAGCCGAACGGCTGGTGAACGCGAAGCTCTTGGAGCCGCCGGGGGTCGAACGCAAGGATCGTGTCGAGGCGGCCGAGCAACTGTTGGCCGGGGCGCTGCTCTTTCACGACGCGGCCCGCGACCAGAGCAAGCGAAAGGGGATCGGCTGGGAGCAGGTGCGGGCGAAGGTCGCCGACACGCTCTCGGCCGTCCGTCTCACGCGGCTGAAGTTGGCGTCTGAGCGGAAGGACTGGGCGCTCGTGCGGTCGCTCGGCAGTCGGATGACGAGCCTTTACCCGAACAACCTCAAGTTGCTCGAAGAGGTCTTCACCGCCCGGCTCGCGGAAGCGCTACTGGCCGCGACGGAGTCGGAGAAGCCGGCCGAGTTGGAGAATGCCCGCGACCTGCTCTCCGAATTCGAAAGCCGCTTCCCCGGCAGCAAGAGCGAGACGGCCGAGAGCATCCGCGAGGCACTGAAGGAGAAGGCGAAGAACCTCTTCGAGCAGGCGTCGGTTGCCCTGCGGCAGAACGACCAAAAGCGGGCGCAGCAACTCATCCGCACCGTGGAGACGATCGACCCCGGCCACGCGGGCTTGCGCGACTTGCAGGGGCAACTGACCGGGGCGTACAGCGTCCTGTACGTCGGTGCCCGCCACCTGCCGGAGCGGATGACGCCCCTGACGGCCCGCTTCCCCAGCGAGCGGCAGGCCGTGGACTTGATTTTCGAGCCGTTGCTCGAAGCCCTTCCCGACGACAGCTACGGGGTGAAGTACCGCCCGGTGTTGGCGAACGCGATGCCGACGGCGGCGGGGCTGTCCCGCGACTTCACGCTCGTGAAGACGGCCGAGTGGGCCGGCCTCGGGCGGGAGTACCTCGACGCCACCGACGTGGCCGGCACCCTGAAGGCGGTCCGCGACAAGTACCGACACACGTGGGTGGGCGAGTACGTCGACTGGATGCCGGACCCGGTGCGGGTCGAGGACCACACCCGCCTGCGGATCAACTTCGCGAGCGGCCACCCGTTCCCGCTGGCGATGATGACCACGAAAGTTCTGCCGGCCCGGTGGCTCACGGCCGAGAACAAGCAACTCGACGACCTGGTGTTCGCCCTGAAGCCGGTCGGCACGGGGCCGTTCCGGTTCGTCGGCAAGGGGCAACCCACCGACGGGCCGACCGAAGTCGTGTTCGCCGCGAACCCGACGTTCGCCCGCCGTGCCGGCCGCATCGGGCAGCCGTTCATTAAGGAGGTCCACTTCGTGGATCTGGCGAAGGTCGCCGACCCCGCCGCGCTGTTCCGCTCCGGGCAACTCCACTTCCTGCCCGACGTGCCGACCGGCGAGTTGGCGAAGTTCACCGCCCCGGCCGCAAAGTTGAAGGGGCAGGTCGATGTCGTGACGACGGAATCGAACCGCCGCATCTACATGCTCGCGATCAACCACCAGCGGCCGGAACTGAACAGCGTGGCCCTGCGACGGGGGCTGGCCCACGCCATCGACCGCGAGGAGATTCTGGACAAGGTCTACCGTGCGGGGTTCTCGCAGTTCCACAAGGCGCTCGTCGGCCCGTTCCCGCCGAACTCGTGGCCGATCCCGAAAGTGGCCGGCTCGGTCCCACCGCCGTTGTTCGACTCCAGCCTCGCGCAAGCCAAGATGTCCGAGTACGCCGTCCGCGGCGGCGAGAAGACACTGACGCTGCTGTACTCCACCGACGACGCCCGGTCCCGCTTCGCGTGCGAGATGGTGCGCAAGCAAATCGAAACGGCCACCGCCACCGCCGTGAGCATTAAGATCGCGCTCGAAGGACTGCCGGCGGTCGTTTTCCACAAGCGTGTGTACGAGGACCGCGACTTCGAGTTGGCCTACGTGCCGTTCGAGTACCGCGACGACTGGTACCCCTACGGCCTCGGGTTCCTCCTCGACCCGGAAGCGCAGTCGCAAGGGGGCCGAAATTTCATGCGGTACCCGCCGCGGACCGTGTCCCCGAGTCGCGAGGACAAACTCCTCGGCCAGCAACTCGAAGAAATTCGCCACCACGCCGACTTCACCGGCAAACTCTCACCGCAGGCGCAGCGGCTGCAACTGCGGTTCGTGGAGGCGATGCCGTTCATTCCGCTGTGGCAACTCGACCGGCACATGGTCGTTTCCACGAAATTGAAGTTCTACCTCGACGACACGGGCGAAGCACTGAACCCGAAATGGCTCGCACCGGATCACGCCTTCGCCGGTGTTGCCAGATGGAAACTCCAGGATTGACACCGACCACATCTCCGACACTTCCGCCGGCATTTTCCGCGCACCTTCGCGAGAACCAGGCATTCTGATCGGGACGGTGTTCTAGACTTCGGAATTAGTCCCCGGTCAGTGCGTTTGGACGGTAATTCGTCATGCCAACAGTTGCGAATCGCAGTGAATTTTTGTCGCTCTTGGCAGAAAGCAAACTCGTGGATGAAGACGTGTTAACACGCCTTCGCACCACGGCGGACCTGCCGGACAATTCCGGCGAGTGCGCCGAGCAACTCATCCAGCAGGGCGTCCTCACGCGCTTCCAATCGAAACAATTGCTCGCCGGTAAGTTCCGGGGCTTCGTGCTCGGGCCGTACCGCCTGTTGGACCAGATCGGCAAGGGCGGGATGGGCACCGTCTACCTCGGCGAGCACGCGACGCTCAAACGGCGGGTGGCGGTGAAGGTGCTGGCCCGCGAACTGGCGGAGAACAAAATCTCGGTCGAGCGGTTCTTGCGGGAAGCCCGCTCCGCGTCGGCCCTGACGCACGGGAACATCGTCCGCGTCCACCACGTCGGGCAGGCGGTCGGCACGCACTACATCGTCATGGAGTATGTCGACGGCGTCACGCTCGAACAGGTCGTGGACCGCAAGGGGCCGTTCAGCGCGACGGAAGCCGCTCAGATCGCGGTTCAGGCGGCGGCCGGGTTGCAACACGCCCACGAGCGCGGCTTCGTCCACCGGGACATCAAGCCCGAGAACCTGATGATTACCAAGAACGGGACCGTCAAGGTCCTCGACATGGGGCTGACCAAGTCCATCCAGAGTTCCTCCGACAACCTCACCGGCGTGCTGAACTCGAAGGCCATCCTCGGCACCATCGACTACCTCTCGCCGGAACAAGGGCTGCAATCGGACGTGGACGCCCGCAGTGACATCTACAGCCTCGGCGCGACTCTCTTCACGCTGCTCACCGGCCACTCGCCCTACGACGGCGTCCCGGCTCAGCAAAAGCTGATGCAGCACCAGTTCGGGAAGGTGCCGTTGCTCTCCGAGTTTCGGTCCGACCTGCCCGAAGGGCTGACGGCCGTCGTGGCAAAGATGATGGCCAAACAACCCGGCGAGCGATTCCAGACGGTGGCGGAAGTGGCCGACGCGCTCATGCCGTGGACCGCGGACGGTGGCCGGTCGGCGAACATCACCTTGCCGAGTCGGGTGATGGCGAACCCGAACGCGGCGAACCAGTCGCAGACGCCGACGATCCGCGACGCGGCCGGCAAAACATCGAGCGACGTCCCGCCGCAACCGGCTCAACCGCCCGCCGCCCCAAAGGTCAAAGGCGATTTCGAAGAGTTGTTCGTCGTCGGCTCGCCACGGCCCGTCGTCGCCCGGCCGGGGATTCCGCCTAAGGTCTGGGGGCTTCTCGTCATCTTGGGCGTGTCCATCGGCCTCGGGGCCGCCATCGCCGCGTTCTTGTTGGGCTGAGACCCCGGACGGGGCGTAAAAAAACCTTGTCGCCGTTAAGGTGACAAGGTTCGATGATCCGGACGAATCTCGCCGTTACTTCTTCTTCCCGTTGATCGACTTCATCGCCTCGCCGGCGGCCTTTGCCAACTTGCTCTTCTTGTCCTCGGACTTCTGAACTTCCCGCAGCGAAGACACGGCTTCCTTCGCCTTATCGCCCATCGCGGCCAAACCTTGAGCGGCCGCGATCTTGACGGCTTCTTCCTTGTCGTTCTTGAGCAAGTTCACCAGGGCCGGCACCGCGTCCTTCGGATCGGGGTCCACGCGGCCGTAGGCGAGCGCACCGGCCTTGCGGACGTCGGCGTTCTTGTCATCGAGCGACTTCGCGATCTCCGGCAGGGCCGGCTCGACGAGCGATTTCATGATCTGGCCGAGCTTGCCGAGTTCTTCCAGGGCTTCCGCCCGCTTCTTCGGGTCTTTGCTCGTTTTGAGCTGCTCGGTGTACTTTTTCGCGTCCTCTGCCTTGTTGGCCGAGACGAACGATTCCGTGGCGATTAGGCCGCACACGCCGAGGACGAACAGGCCGACCGAAGACGCTCTCATGACACGCCGAAGGGACATTGGAAAGGCTCCAGGGAAAGGAGGGAATGACGTTGGTAGTTTACAGCACGCCGGAGCGGGCCCGTACATCTAAACCCGCGAACCGGCGTCGGGGTTCCGAACCCCCGTGCCCGTTTGACGGCCCGGGAGAATTTTTCGTTCCCGATCCGCCGCGAAGATGATTCAATGAACCGTACCGCCGACCACACACCTCGACCGTTTCGGGAGCGTCCATGCCGCGCGTCTTCGCCTGCCTGCTCATCCTTTCCGTGCTTCCCGCCGCCGATTGGTCGAGTTGGCGCGGCCCGACTAACGACGGCCGGTCCGCCGACACCGGCTTCCCCCTGACGTGGTCGCCGACCGAAAACGTTAAGTGGAAGACGCCCCTCGCGGGGACCGGCCACTCCTCCCCGGTCGTCGCGAACGGCAAGATTTTCGTGACCGGCTGTGTCGAGAAAGACCGCCGGCGGGTTCTGTACTGCGTGGATCGGAAGTCCGGGTCGATCGCGTGGGAACAGACGGTCCTCACCACATCGAAGCTCGAACGCAAGCACAACTTGAACAGCTTCGCGAGTTCCACCCCGGCCACGGACGGGGAACGGGTGTACCTCACGTTCTACGACGAGCCGCGGGTCCGCGTGTACTGTTACGACACCACCGGGCAGAAGGTCTGGGAGAAGTCGCCGGGCGAGTTCCACTCCCAGCACGGGTTTTGTAGCTCACCGATTCTGTACCAGAATCTTGTGATCGTGAACTGCGACCAGGACGCGGTCGCTTACGTCGTCGCCTTCGACAAGAAGACCGGCGACGAAGTCTGGCGGACCGATCGGCCCAACCGCACACGGTCGTACTGCCCGCCGGTCGTTTTCGAGGCGGCCGGCCGGAAGCAACTCGTGATGACCGGCTCGAAGTGCGTGGCCGGCTACGACCCCGACACCGGCAAGCAACTCTGGATCGTGGACGGCCCGACTGAGCAGTTCGTTTCTAGCATGGTGATGTCCGACGGGCTGTTGTTCCTGACGGCCGGCTTCCCCGAATACTGGGTGATGGCGATTCGCCCGGATGGGAACGGGAACGTCACGAAGACCCACGTCGCGTGGTCGAAGAAGAAGGAGGGCGGGTACGTCCCGTCGCCGGTGGCCGACAACGGGCATTTCTTCGTCGTCACCGACGACGGCCTCGGTTCGTGCTGGGAGGCGAAGACCGGCAAACTGATGTGGAAGGAACGCCTCGGCAAGCACTTCAGCGGTTCGACGGTCGCGGCCGAGGGACGGATTTACTTCACCGACGACGCCGGCACGACGTACGTTCTGAAGGCGTCCGACACGTTCGAGATTCTGGCGAAGAACACGCTCGGCGAAAAGTGCTTCACCTCGCCGGCGTTCTCCGACGGCGAGATCCTGTTCCGCGGCGAGAAGCACCTGTTCTGCATTCGAAAATAGGCGAGCGGGGGGCGTCAGCCCCCTGATTCTCGAACGGCAAGGAATAGAATCAGGGGGCTGACGCCCCCCGCTCGCCAAACCGCGGGTGGGTCTACCGGAGGCTGCTGAATGTCGCTCGTGGAATCGTTCCCAGAAATCACCAAGAAGCGCGAGCCGCTCGCCCCGTACACGCACCTGCGAATCGGCGGCATGGCCGACTACCTCGTGCAACCCCGCACCCCGGCGGAACTCGCGGCGGTGCTGAAGTACTGCAAGACGCACCAAGTTCCCTTGCGAATGCTCGGCGGCGGGTACAACTTGCTCATCCGCGACGAGCCAATTTCGGGGGCCGTCGTCCGGTTGCAGGGCGGCGAATTCGCGAAAATCGAAACGACCGGCAACGTCGTCCGGGCCGGTGGCGGCGCGCAGCTCTTCGACCTCATCGCCCACACCGTCAAGGTGGGACTCGGCGGCCTCGAAACGCTCGTGGGCATCCGCGGCAGTGTCGGCGGAAGCGTCCGCTGCAACGTCGGCGACCGAACCGGCGAGATCGGCTCGTCCGTCAAGCGAGTCGCGGTTCTGACCGACGACGGCGTGGAACAGGTCCGCAGCCGCGACGAGTTGGCTTTTACCGATCACGCCAGTGACCTCGACGAGCCGGTGATTTTGTGGGTGGAATTCAGCCTCGACCGCGAGTCGCCGGACAGTTTATTGAAGCGGATGCGCCGAATGTGGGTGCAACGGCAAGCGACCGAGCCCCTCAGCTTCCAGGCCGGCGTGCGAATGTTCCGCAACCCGCCGGGCGGGTCGGCGTCTACCTTGGTGGACCGGTTGGGGCTTGCTAAGCATCGTGTCGGTGGTGCGGAGGTCAGCGAGCGAAATGGAAATTACGCCGTGGCACACCCCGGCACGACGGCGCGTGATATTCTAGGGTTGGTTGACTACGTTCGGGACCGCGTCCGCGAGAAGACGGGCGTGACGCTCGAACGTGAACTTTACATCTGGTAACGATTGCGATGGCCCGGAAAGCGTCGAAGCCGAAGATCAAACCCGCCGCGCCGCGGTGGCGGTTCCCGACGCGATCGACTGCCGCCACGACGGTTTGCCTCCTCGCAATCGCAGCCGTCGTCGGGGTCGGCCTTTCCGCCGCGACTGCAATCGAACACCGTTCGCGGTTTACACTGCCGTTAACAGCCCTCGACTTCGACGTTCCGCCGTGGGTCGAGCGAGACAGCTTCCTGGCCGAAGTCCGCTACCTCGGCGACCTGCCCGACACGTTCAACGGTTATGACAGCGCGGCGACGAACCGCATCCGCGCCGCCCTTGCGAAACACCCATCGGTTGAAGCGGTCGATGGCGGGGTTACAACCGTGGGCCGTCGGTACACCCTGACGGTCGTGTTCCGTCAGCCGATTCTGCGGGTGATGACGGTCACGAACGGTTCGCCCGTTCCGCGGATGGTCGACGCCTACGGCGTGCTGCTGCCCGACGGGAAAATGGTCGATGATCTCCCGGAATTGTCCGGCGTCGCGTGGGACACCGCTACCGTGAAGCGGGCGGCAGAGTTGGCCCGGCAGTTTCGGCCGATGACCCTGGTCAAGACGGACAACGGCTGGCGGATCACCGAACGGACCGGCCGCGTGCTGGTCGTCGGGTGGTGAGGCGGAACACTCCGGCAGGTACGGACATGGCTGACTCCTCCATTCGCCTGAAAATCCGCGACGACCGCTTCGCCACTATCACGTTCGATTCGGCCGGCCGGTCCACGAACCTGCTCACCCTCGACGTGTGGCGCGACTTCGAGAAGGCTCTGCTCCTGCTCGAACGCCAGACCGAGATTCGGGGCGTGATTCTCAAGAGCGGCAAGGCGGACGTGTTCATCGCCGGGGCCGATCTGAAGTTGCTCGCCGATGCCGCCCCGCAGGATCCGCGGGTGAAGGCCGTTCTCGACCTCGGCCGGCGGGTGCTCCTGCAACTCGAAGCGTTGCCCTTCCCGACGTGTGCCATCATCGACGGCCCGGCCCTCGGCGGCGGTCTCGAAGTGGCGCTGGCCTGCGACGTGCTTTTGCTCGGCTCGAACCGCAAGGTCGAAGTCGGCTTGCCCGAAGTGAACTTCGGCCTGATCCCCGGCTGGGGCGGAACCCAGCGGTTGCCGCGGGTCGTCGGATTGCCGGTCGCCGCCGACTTGCTCACCACGGGGCGGACCCTGAACGCAATGCAGGCAGCGGAAGTCGAACTCGGAATCGGGCCGATCAATTCCGACGACCTCTTCCCGTCGGCCATGAAGGTGCTGTTGATCGACGGTTGGCCCGCCGTCCGGCGGCAGAAGCAGGAGTGGGTTCCCGCCGCCGCCCGGGGGGAATTCCGACCCGCCAGCCTGAACCTGTCCCTCGCGGCCCGCGAGGCACTCACCACGATGATCGCGGGGGCCGAGTTGACGCTCGAACAGGCCCTGGCACGCGAGGCCGAGTGTTTCTTACGACTGGCGGGATCGACCGAGTCGCGGAAACTCATCGCCAATTTCTTCGCGGCGCGGCAGCCAGCGTTCAATCACTCACAAGATCGCGCCTGACGCCGCCCGCCGTTGCACGCCCTGGAGGAACGGCCGAAGCGTCGCCTCCGGGTATAACAACCACGAGTAGTCGCGACGTTGCAAGACGCGGTTCGCCGACTGTTCCTCGCGTAGACTCTTCAACTTCGCCTCCGCTGTCGAGAGCTGATCCTGCACGAGCGGCCGCAACCCTTCTGCGAGTATTCGGAAATCTCGGTACTGCTGGCGGCGGCCAGAGTGGTCGGGTGGCCGCCGCTCCCGCAGATGAAGATGGGCCACAGGTTCGCACTCCGCCAGATGGCGGTGCGGGTTCCAGTGAATGTCCCGCACGAGTCGCGTCTGCCGCGTCACGTCGTCGGCCGTCGCCGCGAAGTGCGGCAGCGGCAACAGCAACGTCGCCGAGACGACTTGGAAGACCGGCGGTTCGAGGTCGAAGTAATCGCGGATGATCTGATCCGTCACCTCGTCGTATTTCCCGCCGCCGATGCCGTGGAGGAAGAAGTCGCCGACGCAGAGTCGTGCGAACAGCGTCAGCGTGAGCGCCCGCGGCCGCAATTGTTCCGACGGCGTGGCGGCCGTCGCCCGCTCACGGTGTTGGCCGACCACCCGCCAGAAGGGGACTTCGTCATCCGCGAGATCGGGGACGGGGTGCGTGCGGCTTCGCAAACTGTGGAGCACGCGGTAGCCTCGCACGGCGGCGTTGTACGCCTTGCGAAACCGCCCATGGTCGTGCCGCAGGTGGCGGGCGAAGTGCTGAAACGCCTGCGTGCGGCAGAGGCGGCTCACTGCGAGTTCGAGGTTGTCACAGCCCCAGGATTGCTCGAACGATCGCCGGGCTGCCGTGAACCGTTCGGCCAGCGTCGTGCCGCTCATGCGCGACCAGGCTTGCGGCAGGATCGGCTCGTAAGGCCAAACTCGCGTTCCTTCCGCGACACGCTCCGGCACAGCGCGGAAGGCAGCTTCGTCCGAAGGCGAGAGTGTTTCCCAGATTTGTTCACCGCGGACGGGCGCGACGTGGACGGCCGCCGGCCGAACGCGAGTTGCCTCCCAGCGGTCCCAGGAGGGGAACTTGAGGTCGGCCGATTTGACCGTGTCGTTATCAACGGTCAGGTTGAGCGATCGGCCGCCGAGGCATTGTGCCAGGCCGGCGGCGGCGAAGTTCTTGACCCACACGCCGGGGTGGAACGGTTCTGGCTGGTGGCCGGTCACAATCAGAGGCTTCGAATCGACCGAACCGAGGATTTCCCGCCGGGCGAGTTGGCGAATGTCGTGGAGCGGAACGCCGTCGATCTGAACGCGGTCGGTGTCGAGCCGTCGCCGGTTCTGCTCGACAAGATCGGGTAGTGCGTCGAACGAAGGCTCGGCTAGCACCGCCCGGTCGCGGGCGGGCGTCCGCAACCGCCGGTGCGAGAGAGTCACGCCAACTCCGAGCAACAGCCGACCTGCGCCTCGCACTCCTGATCGGCCGCCTCGATCACCGTGCGGTAGTACGCCAGCCGTTCCGTCGGGTCGTTCAACACGCCGCCGAACGCCCGCGACGGATCGAGGTAAACCCTCGGCACCCCGATCTCGGTAACTTTAAGCCCGGCCTTCGCCGCCTGCACCCAAACTTGGAGCGGCATCCCCCAGCCGGTTTCCGTCACGCGGAACTGGCGGAGGGCATTCAGACGGTACGCCTTGAACCCGCAGAAAGCGTCGGTGATGTTCAGGCCGTACCGCTCGTTCAGTTCGCGGGTGATCGTGGCGTTGATGTACCGCCGGTCCGAAGGGGCCGGCGTGTCGGTGCGGAAATCGCGGAGGTAGCGGCTGCCGGAAACGATGTCCGCGCCGCCGACCTGTTCGAGCAGCACCGGGATGCGGTCCGGCTGGTGCTGGCCGTCGCAGTCCATCGTCACGAGCACGTCGTAGGCGTGCGTGCGGGCGAAGTCGAACGCACTCTCAAGGGCCGCCCCGTAGCCGCGGTTCCGCGGGTGGGCGATGCGGAGGATGCCCTCTTCCTGGTCGAGCAACTTCGCGGTCCCGTCCGTGGAGCCGTCATCGACGACCAAGATTTCCGGCGCGTACTCGCGGACCTGCGTCAGCACGTCGCGGACGCTCTTGGCTTCGTTGTAAATCGGGATCGCGGTGAGCCATCGCATGTCAGGCCACCTTTCTCGTTGAGAGAGTCGGGAACCGTCGGTGCATTCTAGGCGAGGCAGGCAAGGTTCGACAAATGCTCTTGCCGTCGCATGTTCCTCGGATACCCGACGGGGCGTGGGGACTTACACGTTTTCCCGTTTCTGATGGCCCTCGGGCGGGCGGCGTGTTACGAATAGGGGAAGCCCGGAGGGGCGACCATGAGATGGATCGCGGTTCCGCTGACATTCTTTCTCTTCGGCCTGCCGGCCACGGCCCAAGTGTTTGTCGGAGGAATTCCCCGACCAGCCGGTTTCCCGCACTATCGGGTGACCGGCTTCGCCACCGGCAGCCCGATCTACCCGTGGGCCGTTCGGCCGTGGGGCTTCTTCGCCCCGGTGCCAATCCTCATCGTTCCGCAACCCGTCTTGATCGTCCCAGTCGCCAACGGCCTCCCGGGGTTGATCGCCCCGGAACCGCCGCCCGCAGAGGTGCGACCGGCGGCGAACTGGCTCGTCATACGCCCGGAGAAAGTGCCTGCGTTCCCCATCGTCGCCCGGCCCGACCTGAACCCGGCCGCCCCGCCCGCTGCCGCCGGGGACCGGAACGCGAACCCGAAGCTCGAAGCGGCCCGTCAGCTTCGCTTGGCCCAGGCCGCCTTCACCGCCGACGAGTACGGCCGCGCGGTCGAGCGACTCAACGAGGCAATTAAGGTGCGGCCGGACGAGCCGTTGAGTTACTTCCTTCTCGCCCAGGTCCGCTTCGCCCGCGGCGAGTACGCCGAGGCCGTGGCAGGCATTCACGACGGCCTGAAACTCGCCCCGGACTGGCCGGCGTCCGCGTTCACGCCGAAGCCGCTCTACGCCGTCCCGGCGAAGTTCGACGCCCATCTCAACGACCTCCGAGCCGCCATCGCCGACCAACCTGACGACGTGACGCTGCAATTCTTGCTCGCGCACCAACTCTGGTTCACCGGCGGCCGGGACGAGGCGCGGAAAATCTTCCGCCGGTTGCTCCCGCTGCTGAAAGAGAAGACTCTCGTGGAAGCGTATCTGAACGTAGCCGACGCGCGGCTGGTGAAGAAGTGACGTCTACTCGTACTTATCCATCTCCGAACCGGTCGGAGCCCTGCCGGCTGGAGCCTTCGGGAGTTTGAGCGGCAACGATGGCCAGCGGACGATCTTCCACCCGTCGCGTTGCCGAGGATCGACGAACTCCGCCTCGTCCACGCCGTCCTTGGGGTTGATCCGCCACTTCCGGACGTCGTACCGGATAGTCCGCTGTCCGTAATCCTGCGAGTACACAATGACCCGCGGCATGTTGCGGGGCACTTCCGGCGTGTCTGCGTTCATTACCACGACCAACCCTCTCAGCGATGTGTCGAAGAGAGCTGGCTTCCACGGTTGCCGCTTGGGGGTCATTGAAAGATGGGTGTACCACTGCTCGTGTCGGTCGATGCCGAGCCGGACCGTGTCGTCCGCTCGGTCGCGGTTCAACAGCACAGTCATGGGGAAGAAGTGTTGCGTCAGGAAGCGTTGCGGGTCGTCCGGTGTGTACTCCCAGAACTGCTTGGCTTTTGTATCGAGGTCGTAGATTTTTCGGTCGAGTAGCAACCCGAGGAATTCTGGCCCGGGTTCCGCCATCGCAACCCGGAAACTGGCGGACCAACGGCCGTCCTTGCCGCGGAGCAGACAGAACGTCCCCTTACCCCGTTCCGTTCGCCGCCGAATGAGTTCGGATCGTTCGTAGTCGAACTCGACGACCAGCGACGACATGCCCTTTTGAGCTTGCGCCCAACTGCTGTAGATGTCTTCTAACCGGGCCGTTTGAATCAGCGAGTTGAAGCCGAGGAAAAGTGACGCCGCGAGCATTCGTTCTCCTCCGTTGGATCGCGGAGAGAATAACGCCGATGCCGCCAGGAAAGAAGCCCGAAAGCCCAGGCACGGCTGTGCCTGGGCTTTCGCCCATTCAGTTGACCTGTTCCAGTTTCATGTGGCAGTTCTTGTACTTCTTGCCGCTGCCGCACGGGCACGGGTCGTTGCGGCCGACCTTCTGGCCCTGGTTGCGAATCGTCTCGACCTTCTTGACCTCGCCACCGCCTGCGTTGGCCGCCGCTTCCACTTGGGCGGCTTGCTCCGCGGAAACTTGGGCGGCCCGGGACTTCAGGGCGCTCTCGGCCTGCCGGTGAACGGCCATCGCCCCTTCGAAGTACGCGCTCTGGACCTGATCCTCGCCCACGTCTTCCATCTTGAAGACCATCTTCGTCGTCTTCTCGTTGATGCCGTCCCACATCATCTCGAAGAGCTTCATGCCCTCCTTCTTGTAGACGATCTTCGGGTCCTCTTGGGCGTACCCGGCAAGGCCGACGGTGCTGCGGAGGTGGTCCATCGTCAGCAGGTGGCTCTTCCAGGCACTGTCGAGTTCGTCCAGAACCAGCCGCCGTTCCATGTGGTGCATTTCCGGGCGGTAGGCTTCGTCGTAAGCGTTCAGGAACACGTCGCGGGCCTGCTTCCGGGTGACGCCGGTGAGCTTCGTCGGGTCGAGTTCGAGCTTCAACTCGGCCTTCGCCCACGCGACCAGTTCCGTCGCGTCGCCGGCCTCGGACAGTGTCGCGCCGCTGAAGACTTCGTTCAGGTGCGCGTCGATCTCCGGGTAGTCGGCGGCGGGCATCGCGGCCTTGTTGATCTCCAGCAACTTTTCCTTGACGATCGACCGCGGCTCGGTGCGGAAGACGTCTTCGGACACCTCCGGGTTGCGGAAGCGGTGCATCGTCCAGCCGATCAACTGCTCGCGGTTCGGCCGGCGGTTCGGCGTAGCCCGCTCGGGCAGGTTGGCCGCGAGGCCGACCGTTACGGGGAACTCGATGTCCTTGTGCCGGTACACCTCGCGAATCTTCTTCCGCAACTCGGCCCCGATCTGTTCGCGGTCCTGGTTGGCGAACACCTGGCCGTCGATCGACAGGCCGAACTGCTGCCGGGCCCAGTCGCCGAGCGAGTCGAGGCTGTACTGCCGGTCGAGGTACCGCTGGCCCTCAGACAGGTCCACGGCTTCGACCGCCTTCCTCGCGGCTTCCTGGAAGTACTCGCCGAGGTTCTCCTTGCCGATCTTCTTCAGGTCCGCCACGCCGACCTTCAGGCCGAAGCGGGCCTCGGCTACGCGGGCGAGTTCCTGCCACTTCCAGTCTTTTTGGTCGTCGCCGCCGAGGTTCTCGTCGATGGCCTCCTGGATGTACGTCGGCGACGTGTCCAGCGCCCGGTCGCGGGCCACCTGCACGGCTTCCTCGTAGTTACAGCCGCGGAAGTCGGACGGGTCGAACTCCACGCCGAGGCGGGCGGCGGCAAACTGCGCGAAGCTCGCCTTGCCGTAGTTCTCGTCGGTGTACTCGTCGACCGCGTCGCGGATCTGCGCGTCGAGCATGTCGAGGATCATGATGCGCGGGTTGCCGCCGTCGAGGACGGCTTGCCGGGCGGAATAGGTCCGCTTCCGCTGGGTGTCCATGACCTCGTCGTAGTCGAGGAGGTTCTTCCGCTGGTCGAAGTGATACTCTTCGACCTTCCGCTGGGCCTTCTCGATCTGCCGCGTCAACATGCCGCTCTCGATCGCCTCGCCGTCCTTGAGGCCGATGAGCGGGCTGTTCATGAGGCGGGCCATCCGCTCGCCGCCGAACAGCCGCATGAGTTCGTCGGACAGCGACATGTAGAACCGCGACGACCCGGGGTCGCCCTGCCGACCGGCCCGCCCGCGGAGTTGGTTGTCGATCCGCCGGCTTTCGTGCCGCTCGGTGCCGATGATGTGCAGGCCGCCCATGTCGGCGACCTTGCGGCCCTCCTCCTTCATCTTTTCCTTCGACTCGATGTCGTTGACGGTCTGCTTCCAGACGTCTTCCGGCACTTCGAGCCGCGTCGGGTAGAGCGGGCGGTTGCTCTCGTTCTTGAGGTTCTGGAGCCGTGCCCACGCCATCGTCTCGGCGTTGCCGCCGAGGATGATGTCGGTGCCCCGGCCGGCCATGTTCGTCGAAATCGTGACGGCGTTCACCCGCCCGGCCTGGGCCACAATTTCCGCCTCGCGGCCGACGTGTTCCGGCTTCGCGTTCAGCAGTTCGTGCTTCACCCCGCGGCGCTTCAGCAGGCCGGACAGGTGTTCGCTCTTGGCCACGTCGGTCGTGCCGATGAGGATCGGCCGGCCGGTCTTGCTCGTCTCCACGACCTCGGCCACCACCGCGTCCCACTTGTCTTTCTCGTTCTTGAAGACGAGGTCCGGGTGGTTGACCCGCTGGAGCGGCTTGTTCGTCGGGATGGCGACCACGTCGAGGTCGTAGATTTTTGCGAACTCGCTCGCCTCGGTCATCGCGGTGCCGGTCATGCCGCCGAGTTTCTTGTAGAGCTTGAAGAAGTTCTGGAGCGTCACCGTCGCAAGGGTCTGCGTCTCCTGCTTGATCTTCACCCCGTCGCGACGGTGCTTGGCTTCGACGGCTTGGTGAAGCCCGTCGCTCCACTGCCGGCCGAACATCGCCCGGCCGGTGTTCTCGTCGATGATGATGATGCCGAGGTCGTTGTTCTCGCGCGGGTCTTGCGCGATCATGTAGTGCCGGTCGCGGTGGTACAGGTGGTGCGCCTTGATGCTGTTGTCCAGCAGGTGCGGCCACTCCATGTTGCCGGGCGTGTAGAAGCTTTCCACGCCGGCCAACCGTTCCGCTTCGCGGACGCCCAGGTCGGTCAGGTGGGCCGAGCGGTCCTTCTCCTTGATCTCGAAGTACACGCCGCGGGGCACGTCCTTGACCTTCTCGGGGTCGAGGGTGCCGACGATCGGCAGGCCGTTCCCTTCCGTGCCGGTGAGCGTGGACTGGCCGGACGCCTTCATCTCCTGCCGGGCGGCCTTTTCCAACTCCGTGAGCTTGCGGACGATCTCGTCGGCCTTCTCGTAGTTGTTCACGTCGGTGTAGGCCGGGCCACTGATGATGAGCGGCGTACGGGCCTCGTCGATGAGGATGTTGTCGACTTCGTCGATGACGGCGAAGTTCAACGGCGTCCGCTGCACCTGCCGGTAGAACGGGTCGTACTTTTCGTCGTCAAACCGGGCCGGCTTCATGTTGTCGCGGAGGTAGTCGAAGCCGAACTCGCTGTTGGTGCCGTAGGTGATGTCGCAGTCGTAGGCGTGCCGGCGGCGTTCCGGGTCCATGTCTGACTGGATGTACGCCGCCGAGACGCCGAGCGTCTGGAAGATCGGCAGCATCCACTCGCAGTCGCGGCGGGCGAGGTAGTCGTTGACGGTGATGACGTGAACGCCCTTGCCCGGGAGCGCGTTCAGGTACGCCGGCAGGGTGGCGACGAGCGTCTTCCCTTCGCCCGTGACCATCTCGGAGATGTTGCCCCGGTGCAGGACGACGCCGCCGACCATCTGCACGTCGTAGTGCCGCATCCCCTTCGCCCGCCGGGCGGCTTCCCGACACGCGGCGAACGCCTCGGGAATCAGGTCGTCGAGCTTCGTGCCCGTCTTCAACTTATCGCGCAACTTCGGCGTGATCGCCTTCAGGTCGGCGTCGCTGAGGGCCTTCATCGGCTCTTCGAGCTTGTTGATTTGATCGAGAATCGACCCCGGAACGACGGTGTGCTGGGGAGCATTCTTCGGCCGCGAGTAGCCGATCCCCTTGACCATGCGCTCGTTAGCCGAGCCGAAGAGTCGGGTGACGAAGCCGAGACTGCCTTCGACGAAGCCGTTGAGCTTGTCGCCGATCTTTTCGAGGATACCCGCTTCCACTTTCGTATCGGTCGCCATGAGTCGTGCCTTCGGGCGGTCAGGTGCGTGGGGGATCAGACTATCAGTCTAAGAATCTTGAGGGGAACGGGTCAATACAGACCGCATAACCGGCAAAGTTCTCACTAGTTCTCGTATCGCCTCAAATGCTATCGGACACCCCAGTCGACCAATCTCGCCAAGGTGGCGATGGGCACTGGAAGGATGAACAGTTTTCGTCATGGCCGCGGTCGAGATTCGCCGAAAAGATGCGGCGTCGAGTCCCCGATCCCACAGGAGATTGCCGATGGGCCGCGTCGTTCACTTTGAAATTCACGCCGACAACCTCGAACGGGCAAGCAAGTTCTACACGGAACTCCTCGACTGGAAATTCACCAAGTGGGACGGGCCAATGGAGTATTGGCTCATCACCACGGGTGCAGACTCGAACGTGGGTATCAACGGCGGCCTGATGAAGCGAATGGGGGCGTCGCCGGTCTTGGGGCAGTGCGTGAACTCTTACGTCTGCACGGCCGGAGTGGACAACCTCGACGAAACGCTGGCGAAGGGGCAGTCACTCGGGGCAGCCGTGGCCCTGCCGAAGATGCCCGTCCCCGGCATCGGTTGGCTCGCGTACGTCCACGACACGGAAGGCAACATCCTCGGCCTGATGCAGCGCGACCCGAACGCGAAGTGATTCCGGTTCGCGTCGGCGGGGCCGTTCGGCTATCCTGAGTTCAGGAGGCCAACCAGATGAACGCCCCGCCCGACGCACTGGCATTGTTCCGGGCCGTGCTGGCGAACCCAGCCGACGATACGCCGCGGTTGGTATTCGCCGACTGGCTGGAAGAGACCGGCGAGCCGCACAACGTCGCCTGGGCCGAATACCTGCGGCTGCACACCTGCAGTCAGGGGTGGGCCGTTGATGCGAGGAAAATGGAAGAACTGTCGGCTCCGATCCGTGCGCAACTCCTGATTCGGGCCGAGACATTCATCCGGCATCGGCCATTGCTTTTGGAACTGCTGCCGGCGAAAAACATATCCTTGCGCCTAACAAACTACACGCCCCTGGTCGCCTACTTTGAAATAACGCCGATGTCGATCGCCTTCGAGAATCAGATTGTTCCCTTGATGCTCGCCGGTAACACTCTGTACTTTGCCACCCCAACCCCGACCGATTGCGACCTGCTCAACCGCTTGGGGTTCGTCTTCAACCGCGACATCGTCCTGGTTCGGGCCGGACCTCAGGACGTTGCCGACTGCCTGACGCGCACCTTCGGTGATCCGAGCCAGTACGAATTCTTCGATTCTGTCTTGATCGAACACACCGAGCCGATCATTTTATCCGACTGAACCTCCCCTCTCGTTTCGCCCTCCATTCGGCCAGCGCGTAAGATGGCGACCATGCACGAACTGTTCGACCACACCGCCGACCTCGGGCTGCGGATCACCGCTCCGGACCTGAACGCCCTCTTCGCGGAAGCGGGCGAGTGCCTGTTCTCGGCCGTCGTCGAGGACGTGGCGAGCATCCGCCCGACGACCGCAGCCACCATCGGACTAACCGGCGATGACCGCGAGTTCTTGCTGTTCGACTGGCTGCGTGAACTGCTCATGCAGTTCGAGATGGAACACATGCTGTACGGCCGCTTCGACGTGCAAGTGCGGCCGGACGGTCTGACCGCGACGGCTTGGGGCGAACCCCTTGATCGCGGCCGGCATCACTTGAGTCACGAAGTGAAGGCGATCACCTACCACGAACTGAAGGTCGTCGAAACCGACGGCGGGTGGCTGGCGGAAGTGATCGTAGACATTTAGGAACGGAACGATGAAGGAACGATTTAACGGCCCGCTCGAGCGCGTCGATTCGTGCTGCGTTCGCATCCCGAAGAGTTACAAAGCGGGGATGCGCGTCGACGGCATGATCTTCGCGAACGAGCGGCTGATGGAAGCCATCCGCGAGGGCAACGCGGCCGATCAGGTGGCGAACGTCGCCACGCTGCCGGGCATCCAGGGGGCCAGTCTGGCGATGCCGGACATCCACTGGGGCTACGGCTTCTGCATCGGCGGCGTCTGCGCGACCGACCCGCTGGAAGGCGGCGTTATTTCGCCCGGCGGCGTGGGCTACGACATCAACTGCGGCGTCCGCCTCGTGAAGACGAATCTCTTCTGGAACGAGATCAAGCCGCACGTCCGGGAACTGGTGAAGGCCCTCTTCTACTCCGTGCCGTCGGGCGTCGGCCGCACCGGCAAGTACAAGTTCGACGCGAAGGAAACCCGCCGGCTGATGGGCCAGGGGCCGCAGTTCGTCGTCAACCGCGATTGCGGCGTGCCGAAAGACCTGGAGTACACCGAGGCCAACGGGTTCATCGCCGACGGCGACCCGGACCAGGTGACGGACCACGCCGTCAAGCGCGGCAGCGACCAGTGTGGCACCCTCGGTAGTGGCAACCACTTCATGGAAGTGCAGGTCGTCGATGCCGTCGTTGATGCGGAAGTGGCGAAGGTCTTCGGCCTGGAATTGAATCAAGTGTGCGTGATGATCCACAGCGGCAGCCGCGGCCTCGGCTACCAGGTGTGCGACGACGCGCTCTCGCTGTTCCGCAACCTCGACAAGAAGTACGGCATCGACCTGCCGGACCGCCAGTTGGCGTGCGCCCCGGCCGAGTCGCCGGAGGGGAAGAAGTACATCGCCGCCATGCGGGCGGCCGCCAACTACGGCTTCTGCAACCGGCAACTGCTCATGCAGCAGGCCCGCGAAGTGTTCGCCCACGTCTTCGGCCGCACGTGGCAAGACCTGGAAATGCACCAACTGTACGATGTGGCCCACAACATCGCGAAGCTGGAAGAGCACACCGTGGACGGCAAGAAGAAGAAGGTCTGGGTCCACCGCAAGGGGGCGACACGGGCGTTCCCGGCCGGGCACCCGGAGGTGCCGGAGCAGTTCCGCCACGTCGGGCAGCCGGTCATCATTCCCGGCGACATGGGCCGGGCGTCGTGGGTGTTGGTGGGGGCACCCGGCAGCATGGAAAAGACTTTCGGCACGACCTGCCACGGGGCCGGCCGGGCGATGAGTCGCACGGCCGCGGTGAAGGCGGCCGGCGGGAAGCGGATCGACAAGGAACTCGAATCCCGCGGCGTGATCGCGATGGCGAGCAGCCGCCTCGGTTTGGCCGAGGAGCAGCCAAACGCCTACAAGAACGTCGATCATGTCGTCGAAGTGGTCCACGACGCCGACCTGTCGCGGAAGGTCGCCCGGATGCGGCCCATCGGCGTGATTAAGGGGTAAGGGGGCGGGCGGGTTCGAGTGTCACTCGGCCCACCCGTCCTTCCACCCGGGCACGAGTCCCGACGACCAGAAGTACACCGCGAACCCCAGCACTTCGGCTAATCCCCATAACCACTTGTTCTTCAACCGGGCCGCCGCCACCGCGAACGGAGCGGCGGGGAAGAAGCCGATGAGGAACCCCCACGCCATTGCGAACCCGACGGCCAAGCAGAGCCGGTAGTAGCCGTAGCACGCTGTGGCGAACAGCAGCAGGCCGACCCGCGCCGCAACCTGTCGTCGCCATCCTTGCGAAGACCGGCCGACGCCGACCCAGAGCACGCCGCGGAACAGGACGTACAGACTGACCGGCCACGTCAGGGCCAACGTCCCCGCCCGCGCCCCGAGGGCGGTCGTGCCGACGGCACCGAGGACGAACGCGACGATTCCGAACACCGCGTAAGCGTTCCACCGGCGGCAGGCGAGGCGGGTCAAAGCCGCGACGCCGGCCGCAACTCCGAACACGCCTACGCACCAGGCGAACCACCGTCCGATTTCGCCCGCCGTGGGGGCGTCGTTCGGGAAGTCGGCTTCCCGGGGGAGGAGGCGGGACCAGTCAAACGCGGGCCGTTCGGCCACCAGAGTTGCGGTGAGGCGGGACGGATCAAGTTCGGACGACGGCCCGAGGTAGATGCACACCGCCCGCTGATGATCGCGAACGAACAGCCGCTTCCGGTCGAGCGCCGGGGCCGCCCAGCACATGCCTCCGCCGCCCAAGACTTGGGCGCGGGCCAACTCTTCGTACCGCTCCGGGTTTGCCCGCGCCAGCACGAGCGTACCGGCTTCCGTCCACAGGATCAGTTTCCCGTCCGCGGCAATCGGCGTGGCCTGTCCCACCGCGTCCGACTCCCACCGCACCCGGCCCGTTTCCAGGTCCAGGCACTTGAACGCGCCGCGGGCCGCCCGGTGGGTACTTGCCTGGGCTTGCTGCAAGTCGAACCCGTACACCGCCCCGTCGAGGGCGAGGCTGGAGCAGACATCGTTCGACAACTGCCGGCCGGCCCACACCGTCTTCGCGGTCACGCCGTCGCCGTCGGCAGAGAATCGAAAGAGTTGCGATCCGATCTTGAACGGGGACGCGACGAGCAGGTGCCGACCGTCGAACAGCGGCCACGCCGCATGTTCGTCGTAGCTGGCCGACATCCGCTCCCGCCACACCCGTGCGCCGGTCGTCGGGTCGTGCAGCACGAGGCTGTTCCGCAGGAAGCCGACGACCAATCGTCGGCCGTCAAGCATGATCGGCAACGCCGGGCAATAGCTCGCCGGGTCGTCGCCGACGGCCCACGCCGTCGACCCGTCGGCCATGTTCAATGCGACCATCGCCGCGTTCGGACCACCAACCGGCAGAATGACCAAACGGCCTTCGACAAGCGGTGTGGACGCGAACCCGAACTCCGTCCCGCGGGTGCCAAACCGTGCCCGCACATCGACGGTCCAAACGCTGTGCCCGTCGGCCGCCTCGACGCACCCGACCTGCCCGGTCGGCGTGGCGTAGTAGATGCGACCGGCGTGCCAGGTCGGCGAGGCATACGGTCCGGGGTACAGGCCGCCCGGTTGCCACGGCCAGCCGACGCGCTCCCGCCACACCTCGCCCCCCGTGTCGGCGTCGAGGGCGATCAAGAACATGCCCGCAGTCGTCTGGAACAACGTGAACGCCCGACCGTCCGCGACCACGATCGCGGAATAACCCGGCCCCAGCTCGCGGGTCCAAAGCACCG
Source organism: Limnoglobus roseus (assembly GCF_008254045.1). Lineage (GTDB taxonomy): Bacteria > Planctomycetota > Planctomycetia > Gemmatales > Gemmataceae > Limnoglobus > Limnoglobus roseus. The sequence continues at coordinate 6,951,793 of NZ_CP042425.1, forward strand.
GCGGACCATCCGCGGGCCACTGGTCGGCGAGTCCCTTCTCGGCGGAGATCGCGTCGTAGGCTGGCCCGCGAACGTGCGGCCAGTCGGCGGATGCCGGATTCGCGACGACAAGCCCGAACAGCAGCCCGAGGAGGACAGGGGGACGCACGGCGTTTCTCACAGTCCGAAAATGGGGCCGTGAACCCAGACGTTCTACGGCCGCGGTTCATGGTAAGGCCCAAACGATCCGGGTGTGCCGACGAAATGCACGGCGGCACTCCCTACAAAGACGCCGACGGATCGCCCGCCTTCCAACCCGTTCGAAACCCCTTTCCCAAGGTGACTGATGAAGACGAAGGTTCTTGTCGTGGTGGTGGCGCTCGCGGCTTCGAGTGCCGGGCCGTTGGTCGCGGCCGACTTGCCGCGGGCGACGCCGGAATCGCAGGGCGTGTCGTCAGCGGTCGTTCGCGCATTCGTCGAGGCGGCGGACAAGGACATCAACACGCTGCACAGCTTCATGCTCATTCGGCACGGGCACGTCGTCGCGGAAGGGTGGTGGAAGCCGGAGGCGGCCGACAAGCCGCACGTCCTGCACTCGCTGAGCAAGAGCTTCACGTCCACGGCCGTCGGCCTCGTCGTGGAAGAGGGCAAGCTCAGCGTGGACGACCCGGTGTTGAAGTTCTTCCCCGACCTGGCCCCGGCCAACCCGTCGGACAACCTCAAGGCGATGAAGGTCCGCGACCTGCTAACGATGTCGTGCGGGCACGACGCAGAGCCGAAACGGTCCGACGCCGAGCCGTGGGTGAAGACGTTCCTGGCCCACCCGGTCCCGCACAAACCGGGCACGCACTTCCTGTACAACTCGTTCGGCACGCACATGCTCTCGGCCATCGTCACGAAGGTGACGGGCAAGACGGTGCTGGAGTACCTGACGCCGCGCCTGTTCGAGCCACTTGGCATCAAAGACCCGGAATGGGGTGCCAGCCCGCAGGGCAACACCTTCGGCGGATGGGGGCTCAAGGTCCGCACCGAGGACATCGCGAAGTTCGGGCAACTCTACATTCAAAAGGGGAAATGGGACGGGAAGCAACTCGTGCCGGCGAAGTGGGTGGAATCCGCCACCACGAAGCAAGTCGCGAACGACCAAGCCCCGAGCGGCGTCGGCAAGGGCGACTGGCGGCAAGGGTACGGCTACCAGTTCTGGCGGTGTACGCACGACGCCTACCGGGGCGACGGGGCGAACGGGCAATTCTGCATCGTGCTGCCGGACCAGGACGCCGTGATCGCCATCACCGCCGACACCGGCAACATGCAAAAGGAACTGGACGTGGTGTGGGATAAACTCCTGCCCGCCTTCCAGGCGAAGGCGTTGCCCGAAGACAAGGAGGGGCAGGCCAAACTCAAGGCGACGTTCGCGGGCCTCGTTGCGAAGGAGAAGGCTCCGCCGAAGCCGAAGGCGCCGGCCGGGAAATAAACCGCCCGCCGCGAACCGACGGACGCCCGGCCGTGTCCGGGTGGGCGTCCGTCGGAGAGAGAACATCATGCGCACCCTCGCCAGCGTCCAGACCGTCAACGCCGTGGAACCAATCCCGAACGCCGACGCGATCGAGAAGGTCCGCGTCCTCGGCTGGTGGGTGGTGTCGAAAAAGGGGGAACACAAGCCCGGTGACAAGCTCGTGTACTGCGAGATCGACTCGCTATTGCCCGAGCGGCCGGAGTTCGAGTTCCTCCGCGCGAGCAGTTTCAAGCCCGCTCGCGACGACGTGCCGGCCGGCTTCCGCATCAAGACGGTGAAGCTCCGCGGGCAGGTGTCGCAGGGGATTTGCTTCCCGCTGTCGCTGCTCCCGCCGGGCACGCCGACCGACAAGGGGACGGACGTGACCGATCTCCTCGGCGTGCGGAAGTGGGAACCGCCGTTGCCGGTCGGCATGGGCGGGCGGGTGAAGGGCGGCTTCCCGGGCTTCCTGCCGAAGACGGACGAAACCCGTGTGCAGGTGCTTGAACCGGTCCTCGAACGGAACCGCGGCAAAACCTTCTACGTGACGGAGAAGCTCGACGGCACGTCGTTCACCGCGTTCTACCGCGACGGCACGTTCGGCGTGTGCAGTCGGAACCTCTGGATGGACGAGACCGACGAGACGAACCTCCTCGTCCGCGTGGCCCGGAAGTTGAAGCTCAAGGAGAAGTTACCCGAGGTCAGCCGCCGGCGGGGCGTGGACTTGGCGGTGCAAGCGGAACTGATCGGGCCGGGGGTTCAGAAGAACAAGTACGAACTGAAAGAACCGACGCTCCGGGTGTTCAGCGTCCTGAACGTCGGCACGTACAAGTTCCTCGACCACGCGACTTCGCTCGCCGTGATCGAGGAACTCAGCCTCGGTGCGGTCCCGCAACTCGGCACGCTCGTGCTGAACCACACGGTCGACGAATTGGTCGCGCTCGCCGAGGGTATGAGCGTTCTCAACCCGAAGGCGCAGCGGGAGGGGATTGTCCTCCGCCCGTTCGAAGAGGAGTACGACGCCGACATCGGCGGGCGGCTCAGTTTCAAGGCGATCAACCCGAAGTTCCTGCTGAAGTATGACGAATGATCGAACTCGCGATCCTGATCGGCCTCCAAGCAAGTGGAAAGAGTTCCTTCTATCGCCGGCACCTGGCTGTAACGCACGCGCTCGTCAGCAAAGACCTCCTGCGGAACAACCGCCGACCGGCCCGCCGTCAAACGCAACTCGTCACTGAGAATCTGACGGCCGGGCGGTCCGTGGCGGTGGACAACACGAATGTCACGGTCGAACTGCGGAAGGAACTGATCGACCTCGGCCACTCGCTCGGTGCGACCGTCACCGGCTATTACCTCGCGGCGAAACTCGCCGATTGCCTCACTCGGAATGCCGAGCGGACGGGGAAGAACCGTGTCCCGGATGTCGGGCTATTCGCCGCCGTAAAAGCTCTGGTCCGGCCGGCTTATTCCGAAGGGTTCGACCGACTGTTCTTTGTCGGTATCGCGGATGGCGGGGCGTTCGACGTTCGGCCGTGGGTTGAGGAGGAAGCCAGTCGTGGATAGCGACGAGTTCGAATCACGGATGCGGGGCTTGGAGTATTTCCACGATTTGAAGATGCTGCCCGGCACGTGGCCGGTCATTCGGGTCGACGGGAAGGGCTTCTCGAAGTTCACCGCGGCCCACTACGAGAAGCCGTTCGACGAACGGTTCAGCCGGTGCATGGTGGAAACCGCGCAGGCACTTCTCGTCAATCTCGGCGGCCTCTTTGCCTACACGGAGAGTGACGAAATCTCCGTCTTATTGCCGCGAGAGTGGAGCTTGTTTGACCGCGAGGTTGAGAAGGCGGTTTCAATCTCGGCCGGGATCGCGAGTTCAACCTTCACACTCGCGTGCGGATTTGCGGCGGTGTTCGACAGCCGGGTTTGGCTCGGGGCGACCGACCAACTCGTCGTGGATTACTTCCGGTGGCGACAGGCGGACGCCACTCGGTGCGCGTTGAACGGGTGGGCGTACTGGACTTTGTGGAACGCCGGGGAAAGTGTTGGAGCGGCAACGCGAGCGCTACACGAGAAATCCGTGGCAGAAAAGAACGAGCTTCTTTTCCGCCACGGGATCAATTTCAACGACGTGCCACTGTGGCAGCGGCGCGGGGTCGGGCTTTCTTGGGAACAGTACGAGAAGATCGGCCACGACCCGATTCAGAATGCGAGCGTGACGGCCATCCGCCGTCGGGTGAAGGTCGATCGGGAACTCGCGATGAAAGACGATTTCAGCCAATTCATCGCAGGGTTCCTGGTCTGACTCACTTCCCGCTCGCGCCGAACAGTCCCTCCGGTACGCCATACTTCGAGCCGCTCGGCGGGGTGACGCCGGCGGCTTTCGAAAGGACGGCTGCTGCCGCGAGCGGGGCGACGCGCTCGGCTCGAACGCCGGGCGTCACGCCGGTACCGTAGACCACGAGCGGGACGTGGGTGTCGTACTCCCACGGGCTACCGTGCGTCGTGCCGGTCCCGAGCGTGGCGGACGACAGGTAGTACGGCTTGAGCAGAACGTACACGTCGCCACACCGCTCCGGGTAAAACGACCGTGCGACCATTTGCCCCGTCGCGTCGGTGTCTGGGATTCCGGCCGTCAACGCCTTGCGGGTGTACGTTGCCGATACGCCGTCTTGCTTTTGCAGCCACTCGGCCAATGCCTGATGTACGTCGGCCGATATCACGCCGGCCGCCTTGGCCGTCTTGTCGCTCAGGTACACCCACGGCCCCGAGATGGCCTCGACCCACTTCGACGATTGTTTTCCGAACTTCTCGACCAGGAACGCTTCGACCTTCGCCGACGCGGCCGGCTGGACCCGCGCTGCGTCCCGGCCCTGCTTGCGGCTCATCTCGGGCAGCGGGCACACGCCGTGGTCGGCCGACATGACGAGGAGATACTTGCCCTTGCCGACCTTCGTGTCCAGGGCGTCGAGCAACCGCTTCATGATCCGATCGGACCGGAGCGTGACGTCCAACACCTCTTGCGAGTCCGGTCCCCAGGCGTGGCCGATGGCGTCGTTCGACGAGAAACTCAGGGTCAGCAAGTCGGGCACGTCGTCGGCCCCGAGGCTTTCGGCGGTGATCGCCTTTTCGGCCAGTTCCAACAGCATCTCGTTCCCGAACGGCGAGGTGTAAAAGGCGTTCAGGTAGGCGGGCTTCGTCTTCATGTCCGTCGGTTCAAAGGGGTGAGGGAACACTCGCCCTTGGCCGGCCGCCCCGCGACTTTCGCCCGAGATATCGTCGGGGCCGCTCAACTTCGCGTAATCGATGTCGGCCCGGAATCGTTCCCACGTCTTGCCGTGCCACTGCTCGGCAAACTTTCGCCGGTTGAACTCGGCCACCCAGGGGTGGACGCCATCGCGGTAATAGTTGGACGTGACGAACTGGCCGGTGCCGCCGTCCATCCAGTACGCGGCGTCCGGGGTCTTCCCCGCCGGGAGCGTGGCCCCGCGATTCTTGAGCGACAGGCCGACGACCTTCCCCTTGCCGCCGGTGCCGGCCTTCAAGGCGTCGCCGATCGTCGGCTTCATGAGGCGGTCCGGGGAGACGCCACCCTTGGCCCCCTTCTTCTCGTCCTCGTCCGCTCCCTCCTTCGTCCGGGCCGGCACTTGATAGTACCGATCGGCCCCGACACAGTTGACCGACTTCCCGGCGGCTCGCTCGTACCAGTCGTTCCCGACGATGCCGTGGTCGACCGGGGGGCACCCCGTGGCGACGGACGAGTGACCCGCGGCGGTCACGGTGTACGCATACGGGTAGTGGCAGTTCGTGAACCACGCGCCGTCGGCGGTGAGCCGCTTGAACCCGCCCTCGCCGAACTCGCCCTTCCACCGGGCCAAGTAGTCGCCGCGAAACTGGTCGAAGTAAACGAGGACAACGAGTTTCGGTTTTGCCGGTTCGTCGGCCATCAGCGGGGGCGAAGTGAGAATCGTCGCGGCGAAGAGAGCGAGGCGGGTGGTGACGCGCACGAAAATCTCCGGGTGGGAGGGCGACGGAAAGTTGAGCGTGGGGTGGCGGGCTTCACCCTGTTCTAATGTCGTCGTATCCGCGCGACCAGACGCGGACGCGAGAGTTCAAGCGCATCGAGGGCTGGGTCAGGATGAACCGGCCGGCGTTTCACGTTCGCCGCCTCGGCCCTCGGCTGGCCGTCGCAGTGGTCGGGTCGTCCGGCCAGTCGTGCTTCGGGTAGCGGCCGCGGAGTTCCTTCCGCACGACCGGGTAGCCGTTCGCCCAGAAGCTGGCCAGGTCGTCCGTCACTTGCTGCGGCCGGTGGTTCGGGGCGAGCAAGTGGAGTAGTACCTTGACCCGTCCGCCGGCCACCCGCGGCGTTTCGGCCAGACCGAACAGTTCCTGAATCCGGGCCGCCAACACGGGCGGTCGGCCTTCCGCGTAAGTCAGCGTGATCTGATTGCCACTCGGCACCGGCAGCCGGTCGGGGGCTTCCCGGTCGATCACTAGTTGCTGCTGATAGCTCAGTCGGCCGCGCATCAGGTCGAGCCACGGCCCGGTCCGCAGTTCCGCGAGCGAGCGCCGGCCCCGGCACAAGTCCGGTAGCATCTCCTTCAGATCGTCGTCGTCGAACCGCGGCAGTCCGAGATCTGGCAGCCAGGCCGACAGGCACCGGACCCGCAGCCGAAATCGCCCGGCGTCCGAGTCCGCGTCGGGGGCCACACGGTCGAACCGCCCCGCCGCTGCTGCGGCCAGCACGCCAGCGGCCTCGCTCTCATCGCCGACGTGCCCCTGAGTGTCGTCGATGACCAGGTCTTCGAAGCGCGTCCGCTTGCGTGCGACCAGCCGCTCCGATTGTTCGTCGAACTCGATCTCGTGCCGAACCGTCAGTCGGTCGGGGGGCAGCCACTCGCGACGGACCCCCGACGCGAACCGGACGAGGGAATCGGTTCCGCCGGCGTCCACGTCCACGCAAACGAACAACTCGGGTTCGTTCACACCGCTCTGCGTGCCCAGCCGCACGCCACGGCCGCCGACCATTCGCCCCCGCCGGTCCGCGCGGTCGCGGCGACGGGCGAGCCGATCCGGGAACGCGGCGAACAGTGCCTGAAGGAGTGCCCCGTCCGGGTCGGGTGGCGGAAGTTGCCGCGGGCCTTTCGTCCCCCGGCCCAGGAGGCGGTGGAGTTGGTCCCTGGCTTCGAGGACCGACCGGGCCGACCCACGCGACAGCCGACCGAACGGGAACTCCAGACGCCCGGTTGCCTCGTACCGCTCCAACGCTTCGACGCGGTCGAGCACGTCGGACTCTGCTGCGTCCGCCGGTGGGGCGAGGTGGGGCGGGCCGTCGAATGTCCGCTGGAACGGGTCGCGGTCGCTGAGCATTGCGGCCGCCATCGCGGCCCGCCCCAGCACGCCGAGGTGCTTCCCCTCGATCAGAAGCCGGCCGAGTCGTGGATGAACCGGCAGCCCGGCCAGTTCGTCGCCGAGCTTCGTGAGCTTGTTCCCGGCCACCGCTCCGAGTCGTTCGAGTAAACCGACGGCCTGTCGTACCGCCTCCGGTCGCGGCGGTTCCAGCCAGGGGAAGGTGGCCACGTCCTCGCCCAGCGAAAACAGGTGCAACGCCGCCGACGCCAGATCGACCCGGCGGGCTTCGGGTTCGGTCTGGCCCGGCCGACTCTTGTGCCCGATCTCGTCCCACAGGCGGACGCACACCCCCGCCCGCGTCCGCCCTGCCCGTCCGGCCCTCTGGTCGGCCGACGCCTTCGAGATCGGCACCAACCGCAGCCGGTCCATGCCGACGGACGGGTCGAATTCTAACTGCCGGGCCTGCCCGGTATCGACGACCACCGCGACCCCGTCGACTGTGACCGACGTTTCCGCGACGTTCGTGGCCAACACGACCTTCCGCCGGTCGAGTCGCTGCAACGCCCGGTCTTGCTGCTCCGGGGGTAACTCGCCGTGGAGCGGCAGGACCACGATGCCCGGTTCGAGGTCGGCCAGCGCGTCGGCCGTGCGGCGAATCTCGCCGAGGCCGGGTAGGAACGCCAGCACGTCCCCGTCGGCGGTTCGCAACGCTTCCCGCACGGCGAACGCAGTGGCGTCCGGCCACGGCGTCTCGGCCCGCTTCGGCCGGTAGCGGATTTCGACCGGGTACGACCGCCCCTCGCTCGTCACCACCGGGCAGTCGCCCAGGTACGCGCTCACCGGCCCGGCGTCGAGGGTAGCGGACATGACCACCGCCCGCAGATCGGGCCGGACCGTTTGGCGAAGGAGTCGCACGAGGCCGAGGGCCAGGTCGGCTTCCAACCCGCGTTCGTGGAACTCGTCGAACACGACGGCCGACACGCCCTCCAGGAACGGGTTGTCCTGGAGCATTCGCAACAGGACGCCGGGCGTGACGGCCAGCACCCGCGTCCGCGGGCCGGCCGTGCGGTCGAACCGAACGTGGTAGCCGAACGTGTCACCCAACGGAGTGCCGTGTTCGATCGCCATCCGCCGGGCCGCCGCCCGGGCCGCCACCCGTCGGGGTTCGAGTACCACGACCAGCCCCGGCGCCGAGTCCAGCAGCGCGGGCGGCACGCGGGTGGTCTTGCCGGCCCCCGTCGGTGCCCGCAGCACGACCGCCCCGGCCTCACCCAACCGGGCGAGCAGTTCGGGCAAGACAGCATCCACGGGCAGTGGGTCGCGGGCCATCGGGTGATTGTAGCGGCCGGCGAGGGCACAGTTCCCCGTGCGTTTTCACCCGTCCCCGCATGAAGCCCAGGCCACTCATCAGGCCCACCCCAGGGTTGAAGTTGTCCAAGCGTGAGCGCTCCCACTCTCAATACAGGATGTTCAGGTGCGCCATCCCCTCAATGGTGTACGGCCGTGGCCCCGTCACCGGCACGTTGGCCCCGACGTTCAGGAACGACCGACGGCCGAGGCCGAACGTCGTACCGCCGGTGAAGCTCACCACGTCGTAGGCACCGACCGGCAACCGCGTGATGCCGCGGTTGTTCAGCGGCGTATCGACGTGCAGTTCGATCAACGGCGTCACCGAGGTCACGAAGTTCGCCGCCGTCGGGCTGCGGTAGAGCAGGTAGCCGTACTGGAGACTGTTGAACAGGTACGTCGTGTCGCGGCGGTCGGTCGGCACGGTGACGGACGTGAAGAACTGCGCGTACGACCGGCGGAACGTCATGATGCCGCCGACGTAAGGCTGGATCACGGTCGGGTGGACTTCCGGGTCCTGGGCCGAGAACGCGGCCGCCCCGCCGGTCGGGACCGTGATCGCCACGCCCGTCGAGAGCACCTGCCCGCCGCGGATGCTGCCGTCCGAGGTCGGTTCGAACGGGTTGTTGATGAGGGCGAACTTCGAGATGATCGTCAGGTCACCGACGCTCGAACGGTTCAGGTTGTCCGGCCCCGTCACCTGCAACAGCGGCAGGCGGAAGCCGATCGAGGCGTCGCCCTGGAGGAATGTTTTTTCGAAGCCGAGCGTCTCGCGGTGAACGTCCGTCACCGGCAGACCCGGCACGCGGAGGGACTGGTTCACGTCGTGGAAATAGTTGTACGACAGGTAAACGCGGTCCACCGGCCGCGGGCTTTCGTTCTCGCCGACTTTGAACGCACCGCGAACCGTGTTGACCGGCAGCGCGCCGTCCGCCGCCCGCGGGTCTTGGCCGGTCACCAGTACCTCGGTGGACGACCGCTGGCCGCTGGGAAGCCGAGTCGCCGCGACCGTTTCACCCGCCCCGAGCTTCTGGAGGAACCCCGGCGGGTAAACGACGTTCGGGGGCAAGGGGACGCGAGTGGGCGTGGTCAAGACCGTGAAGCCGTCGACCGTACGATTGAACGCGGTCCCGGCCGGGAAACGCTGCGTCTGGCCCGGCAGCACCGTCACAAGTTGGCCGTTCGGCGTGACCGCCTGGGTGTAGGGCGAATAGTTGTAGAGGCCGCCCATGTCGCCGTACATGTTGGGCAGGTCCACCGGCCGGGCAGTCGTGCCCGCGGCCGTCAGGCCAAAGCCGGTCGCCCCTTGCGTACCGATTGGCGTAGTGGTTGGGGGTGCCGTGCCGGGAGTTGTCACGCGGTTCGGTGCGGCGGGGACCGTTCGCGGAGCCTGAGCAGGCCGCGGCGTGGGCGACACCGGCCCCTGCACCGGGATGAGTTCCGGCCCGGTTTCGAGCAACTGCGAACTCACCTCCTGCCCGACCGCGGGAAGCGCGACGATTGCCGTCGCGGCCACCCCGCACGTCCATTTCCAGAATGCCCGCGACATCGTCGACTCCTGCATTGATCCGGGTCGTATCGGTGAGTATCGGTTGAATGGAGAAGCGCGGTTGAGCCGGAAAGTTGACAGGTCCGGCGAATCTGCTCGGACGAGGAGGACGACGGGCGACCCATCTTCGCCAAGTTCCGCTCGTTCATGAAATCCTCCCCGAGGGGATGGAGGAAGTACAATACGGGACGGATCAGTTTCAATTTCCGCGGGATTGTGCCATGTCAAAGAAGGTTCCCACCGACGAATCCGTGGAGACTCAGGACACAGGCACCGTGGCCCAAACGTCCGAGCCCCCGGAAGCGCCGACCGTGATTCCGAATTTCAGCTTGGCATCGGCCCCGGCGTACTCACAATCCGAAGAATCCCCGGAAGCCGGCACGAACACCTTCGCGGCCCCGGCAAATTACAACCCCGATCAGGTCTCGCGGTCCGCCGGGTTTCCGTCCGTTCAATCGGCCGTCTACAGCGACGGCACTACCGGCACGGTCGTCGGCCCGTCTCGCGTGTCGGAGGTCGGCAACTCGTTCGGGCTGTCGGGGCCGGGCCGCTCCGACGCAGTCGCGCTGAAGCGGTACACCGTCCTGAAGGAACACGCGAAGGGGGGCATGGGGCAAGTTTCCATCGCGGTCGATGAAGAACTGGACCGCGAAGTCGCACTCAAGGAGATTCAGCCGCGGTACGCCTTCGACAGGTCCGTGGCCGCGCGGTTCTTGCTCGAAGCCCGCGTAACGGGCAGGCTCGAACACCCCGGCATCGTGCCCGTGTACGGGTTGAACCGCCACCCGGACGGGCGACCGTACTACGCGATGCGGTTCATCAGCGGCGAGAGCCTGCAAGACGCCGTTCAGGCGTTCCACAAGGCGGACACGCCGGACCGCGACCCGCACGCCCGTGCCCTCGCGCTGCGGCAACTCCTGACGCGATTCGTAGACGTCTGCAACACGATCGCCTATTCCCACAGCCGCGGCATCCTGCACCGCGACCTGAAGCCGGCGAACGTGATGCTCGGCGGCTTCGGCGAAACACTCGTCGTGGACTGGGGGCTGGCGAAGGACACGACCGTCTCGCCGAAAAAGGTGGTGACCACCGATTCGACTCAGATCATTCCCGCGCTCGCGTCCGAACGACCCGTCATGCCCCTGCCGCCGCCCCCCGTCGTCGAGGGGCCGGCCCCGTCCGAGGCGGACATCGTGACGAAGACGCAAGTTCAAGTTCGTCCGGCGATGAGTCTGGCCGGGCCGCCCGCGGAGGACAGCGGCGAGTTGACGGAGGTCGGCAAGGCGATGGGCACGCCGGCCTTCATGGCCCCGGAGCAGGCCGACGGCCGGTGGGACGACGTGGGCATGTTGGCCGACATCTACAGCCTCGGCGCGACGCTCTACGCAATTCTCTCCGGGAAGGCCCCGTTCCGCGGCGACACCCAGGACATTCTCAACAAGGTCCGCCGCGGCGAACCGACCCCCATCCACGAACACAAGCCGAACGTCCCGCCCGCCTTGACGGCCATCTGCCACAAGGCCATGGCGTTGCGGCCGCAAGACCGCTACGCCACCGCCCTCGACCTCGCGGGCGACGTGGACCGGTGGATGGCCGACGAGCCGGTGAGCGTCTACCGCGAACCGTGGACGGCCCGGGTCACGCGGTGGGCACGCCGGCACCGGAACCTCGTGTTCGGGTCGCTGGCCGTACTTCTCACGGCGCTCGTCGCAATCACGGTAGGCTACTTCCAGGTGAACGCCGAGCAGAAGCGGACGGAAGCGGAGAAAAAGAAAACGGACGAAGCCAACCTCGCGCTCATCGACGAAAAAGATAAGGTCCAGAAGGCCCGCACCTTTGCCGAGGCCAGCCGCGAGGACGCCCGCGACGCGCTACTGACGCTGACCGACGACGCGATCGGCGAAATTTTGACCAGCCAGCACGCCGTGACCGGCAACCAGCAACAGTTTCTGGTCAGCGTCATCAAGCTCTACCAACGGTTCATCCAGCAAGCCCCCGACACTCAGAATTCGCTGTTCCTCGCCGGGGCCCACTTCCGCGTCGGCCGATTGCAGGTGAAGCTCGGAGAACACAAGGAAGCGAGGAATTCGTATGAGAAGGTCTTCGAACTCGCGAAGGGGCAAATCAGCCCGGAGTGGACCCTCCTACGGGGCGAGACGGAACTGTACTCCGGAATCCAGTACCTTTCGAAGGGACAATACCCTTCGGCTCAGAAACAACTTGAAGAAGCCGAAAAGACGTTCCTCGGGCTGATCCCACCCGGCGACGGGCCACCGACGAAACTCGAATATTGGCACCGACTCGGTCAGGCTCAGGATCGGCTTGGGATGGCGTTCTACGGTCAGGGCCAACTTGACAACGCGAACATCTACTTCCGAGCGTCCCTGACGAACCGCGAGGTCTTGGCCAAAGCCGCGCAGGACGTGCCGGAATACCAATCTCGAATCGCCCAGAGCTATCGGCTCATTGCCATGGTGAGCAACGCCCAGGGCAACCGGGCGGAAGCACTCGAAAACGCGAACAAGGCGCGGCTGATTTGTAGTCGCCTACTCAAGAACGATCCCACATCGGCCGTATACCTTGTCCTGCTCGCGGACGTGGACGGTATTTTGAGTATCGCGACCGCACCCGATGGAACCGTCGACGGGCGGCCCACACCACCCCTCGCGAAACCCTCCACCGGCAAGGTACGATCGACCACGCCGCTAGCGAGCCAACAAACGGAATCGGCACGGTTCGCCGAGAGTGCGGTGAAAATCTGGTCGCAACTGGTTCAACTTTACCCGGCCGATGTCGGCTACCGGCAACAACTGGCAACCGCCAACCTGAACCTGTCCATCGCCGAGCAACGGGCGGGTCGGGGGAAGGTCGCCGCAGACGCCCTCCGGACAACGTACAGTGTCCTTGATGCCCTTGAGGAGATCGTTCCGGACAACCCGTCCACCGCGAAGATTCGCGGGCGGGCGTTCCACGCGGAGGCCGTGCAACAGCGGGACGAGGGCGAGTTTCCGAAAGCGCGAACGGCCGCAGAGAAGGCCATCGCCACCTCGCAGGCTCTTGTCGATAAATCTCCCAACAACCCGAGGTATCGGAATGACCTGGCCTGCTATCAGATCGAACTCGCTGCGATCGACCTGCAACTCCCCAGCCCCGATCGGAAACCCACCCAAGCAATTCTCAATAAAGCTTGGGGGAATGTGATCGAAGCGGTCCGATCGGGCGTGCTGGACACCGATGCAGATTTCTGGGCGAACGTGCGGAGTTTCGGCCGGGTGCATGTTGACCTTCTGGCCGACATCAACCGGCTCGACACCGTCCGCGAGATTGCGAATCAAGTCACGGAATTAAAGCTTCGCCCCGACGCCGAGCGCTACGAGGCTGCCGGGATTTATGGACGGGCGGCACTTCAAGCGATCCGCGACGAGAAGGTGAACGACCCCAACAATGTGGCTCGTGCGAAGGCCCATGCTGAACAGGCGTTGGCGAAACTGGCCGAGTTAGAGATGGGCTTCGAGTGGCTGCGGGCGATCCGCACGGACCCCGATTTAGCGGTGGTGCGAGAGCTTCCAGATTTCGAGGACACGATTCGCGAGTTCCGCGAACCGGCCCCCCTGCCCCGCGGCCGATGAGCGGGTGAGCGGGTGACACGGTGAAGGGGTGAAAAGACCCGGCCTTCTCACCCCTTCACCGTGTCACCCGCTCATTTACCTTGACGGCTTGAACAGATCCTTCCACTGCTCTTTTTCCTTGTCCCGCTCGGAGAACGGGATGCCCTTCGCCATCCACTCGGGTGCCGGCGCGCCCTTCAGGTGGTGGTCGAAGAACTGCTGCATCCGCAGTGTGTAGTCGCGCTGCGTGGCCTTCTTACGGAGGCCGTGCAGTTCGCCGTTGTAGTTAAACAGGTAGCACTCCTTGCCGAGACGCCGGAGGGCGAGGTAGTACTCGATCCCCTGGTACCACGGCACCGCATCGTCCTGGTCGTTGTGCAGGATCATCAACGGCGTCTGCACGCGGTCGGCCATGAAGATCGGCGAGTTCTCGATGAACTTCATCGGGGCTTGCCACAACGTCGCGCCGATGCGGCTCTGCGTCCGCTCGTACTGGAACTCCCGCGGCAGGCCGGTCCCCCAGCGGATGCCGCCGTAGGCGCTGACCATGTCCGACACGGGTGCCCCGCTCGCAGCCGCCTTGAAACGGTTCGTCTGCGTCACCAGATACGCGATCTGGTATCCGCCCCACGAGTGGCCCTGGATGCCGATGGCCTGCTCGTTCACGCACCCCTTGTCCACCACCGCCTGGATCGCGGGCAGCACGCACTTCAACGCGCTCTGACCCGGCGAACCGACGGTGTACGCGATGTCCGGCATGAACACGAGGTAGCCGTTGCTCGCGTAGAACGTCGGGTTGATGCTCGTGCCGGCCGACGGCAGTCGGAACTGATGGAGGTTGTCCGTGAGCCGTTCGTAGATGTACACGATCATCGGGTACTTCTTCGTCGGGTCGAAGTTCTCCGGCTTCACGAGGATGCCCGACAGTTCCGTGCCGTCGAGGCTCTTGTAGGCCACGAGTTCGGACTTGCCCCAAACGAACTCTTTCTTACGGGGGTTGATGTCCGTGACACGCCGCACGTCGTGGAACGTGGAGTCGGTCGCGTAATAATCGGGGTAGTCGGCGAAGGTGCTGCTCGTGAAGAGCAGCGTGTCGGCGTGACGGGCCTTCACCGGGCGGCCGTAATCGCGGCCGGCCATCAAGAGCAACTTCGGCTTGCCACCCGGTTCCAGCCAGTAGAACCCGCTGTCTTTCGTGACGAGGTTCGTGGCGTTCAGCAACAGCGGCTTGCTCAGGTCCACGCCGCGGTCCGGTTCTTCGTCGGGGTTGGGAAAGCGGGCAATGTCGAACCGGACGTTCTGCTCGCGGCCGATCTTGGTGAGGTTCTCGCAACTCGAACCGTCCGGGGCCACCTTCCAGATGTCGAAGCGGTCCGAGACGAGCAGGAACTTCTCGTCCGGCGTCCAGTCCGCGAAGCCGTAGGAACTCGGCTTCATCGGCATGTCGAAGGTCTCGTTGAAGAACTTGACCGGCATCTTGGCCGTGAGGTTGGCCTTCGTCCGGGACGGCACGGCGTAGCTGACCCAATCCTTGCCGTCGAAGAGGACACGGTAGTTGCCCTTCGGCGACGCCGCAACGATCCCCTCGTGGGCCTTGAGCAGTGGCTTCGTCTCGCCGGTGCGGACGTTCACGAGCGAATGGTCCGCAAGAGTCGCCCCGTAGCCGATCAGGTGGCGGTACGGCTTGTCGTTGCTGGCCGTGGACCAGTCACCGAAGTCGGGGACGCCGACGGTGATGTTCTCGTCGGAGAGTTGACGGAACTGTTTCGTGTCGAAAAAGTAGGCGGCCGAGTGGGTTCGCGTTCGCTCGTTGTCGCCGCGAATCTTCTGCATCGGCTGGATTTGATCGTCCTTCCAGTGCCAGAGGTCGAGGTCGACTTTCTCATTCGTCGGCGTCGCTTGTGCCGGTGGGGTGGTCGGCGCGTCTTTTTTCTCTTCCGGAATTTTGGCCGTGGCGAGGACGAGCTTCAGCCCATCGTCGGTGAAGCGGAGGCCACCGCGTTCGACGATCATCGTGCCCGCCTTCAGCCCCGGCGTGGCGGCGTTCAACAGTTCTACGGCGGGTGCCTTGGAGGAACGGTCCCACGAGTACACCTTCGGCCGGGGCGTCGGCTTCTTGTCCTCGGGCTTCGCCTCCGGGGCCGGCTCTTCGAAGAAGAACGCGAGCCGCGATTGCTTCGCGTCCCAGACTTGCCGGGTGTACTTCCCCTTGCCCGTCAGGACCGGCTTCAGTGAAGATGAACCGAGTTCCACCGCGAACAGACCGTTGTCGGCGGCGTCTCGCGACACCTTCGTGAGCAGGAGCGTCTTGCCGTCGCGGGTGACTTGATAATCCAGCACGTCGGTGAAGGTGTGTTCCTTGCTGTCCGCCAGATTACGAACCGTCAGGTTCGTGCCGATCGGGAGCCGCGGCGTGGTCGATGGTGGCGGGGTCGTGGCGGGGTTGGGCGTGCCACCGCCCGGTCGCTGACGGTTCCGGCCGCCCGGCGTCGCGTTCGGAGTCGTGCCAGCGCTCGGAGTTGTCGGCGTGATCGCACCGGGCCGCGGGATGAAACCGAAGCCGCCGATGACGGCTCCGACGCCGGTCACGTCGGTCGTCTTCGGCTCCTCGTGAAGCAAGAGAAAGTTCGTCTTCTCAACCACACTGTACGCCTTCAACTTCACGAGGCGTTCGCCGATCTGTCCGGTCGCCAGGTTCATCACGGCCAGCACGGTTCGGGCTTCCTTCTTGTCTGCCTTCGCCCGTTCCTGTTCGGCCTTCGTCGGCATGACTGGGAAGAGAACCTTCTTGCCGTCCGGCGTGAACTGCGGGCTACCGGCAAGTGAGCCGACGGGCGCGGCCGAGGCGGCAGGTACCGCCGACGGTTCGCCTTCCGGGCGTTCGGCCGTCGCGCCGCCCGTGCGGCCGCCGCGCGGGATGACGTACTCGGTGGGGCCGGTCAGACTCTTCACGATGACTGCACCGTCCCCTTCACCGGGCAGGCGGTTGTACGCCAGCCACTTCCCGTCGGGCGAGAGGGTCATCGCGGTCGCGGTGTTCCAGATTTCGTAGTCGGCGTGCTTGAGAGGTCGTTTTGCGGCGGGAGTCTGGGAGAGGGCGATCGAACTGACGAGGGAGAGGAGAAGGAAGCAAGTCACTCGAAGCATTCAATTTCTCCTGGCAGGAACCGTTTCGCTGATAATATCGCGAAACTCGGCAGTCTGCACAGGAGATAACACGAAAACCGATCGCAAGGACTGACAGCTACGGCCCACAGGGGCGAAGAAACGGAGTCTGACGATTGCTCGGCCGACTTACCACGGCGATTCCATCATGTTGACGATCTGCTTCGCCAACTGATTCGCGATCGCCTGATTGGCGGTCGCGTTAGACTCGCCGAGTTCCGGCAGGATGCGGCCGACGGCAACGACCTGCGCGGGGATGGCCTTCTCACGTTCCGGGGTCGGCTCCGGCAGCGTCACACTCGGGTCGAACGGGGTGGGCGCATCGACCGGGGGTCGTTGCCGGCGGTTGGACAGGATGCGGCCGGTGCGCAAGTCCCGCCAGACGATGTCCACGGTGGTCGTGATTTCTGCCTCGCGGATCAGCGATTGCTGGTTGACGTTCACCACGCCCTTCCGGATGCTGACGAGCTTGCCGAGCAATTCCGTGTCGGCCTCGTCGCGGTTGGACACGACCTTCATCCGCGTGCGGGTCTCGATTTCGCGGACCAGGGCTTTCGAGATGTCGACTTCGAAATCGCGGTACGGCGTCGTCTCGAAGGCGATGTTCTTGAAGACCGGGACGTACACCGTGCGAATGCCCTCGTCGAACTGCGGCTGCGTCGAGTAGCCAAAGAGTTTGAAGTTGCGGTCGTTCTGACACCCGCTGAGGGCGGCAACGGCGAGCAAGCTCAAGGTCAGAAGGCGTGGCATAACTCTCTCTCGAACGCACAGGGGCAAGCGGGTCAGCCCGATCCTTACGGTTGCTGCGCGGGCGGGACCACCGGGGCCGTCGCGGCGACCGGCAGAATCCCCGGTCGCACTTCGCCTTCCTTCCGCCCGAGCACGGCTTCGAACTGCTTGACCGCGGTTTGCAGTGGGCCGTACTCCTTCGCCTTCTTCGAATCAGTCGGGGCGTTCGCCCGGATCGCTTCCATCCGCTGCGTGGCGAGGTCCGAGTACTTCGTGCCGGGGTAACGTCGGCGGACGATCTCGTAACAGAAGTACGCACTGCCAGGGTGTTTCGTCTGTTCGTGGTACTCGGCCGTCTTGAAGTCCTTTTCCGCCTGCTGAGAGCGGATGGCGAGTTTCTGCCGCGTCAGAAAGTCCTTCCGCTCGCCGTCGGTAAACTCGGGCATACTCGCCTCGGCGTGCCGCACGAGTTGGAGCGCCTCGGCCGACTTCTGGCCGTCGTAGACCGCCCCGCCGGTGCTGTTGTTCTTGCTGATGATCGCCAACTCGGTCGCCTTCGGTCGCAGGGGGCTGTCCTTGTGGAACTCGATCAGCGTGCTGAAGTAGTGGTCGGCCTCGACGAAGTTGCCACGGTAGAAGTTGACGAACCCGCACCAGAACAGCGCCTTGTCGGCGGTCGGGCCGGTGATGTCGTTCAGGTGGACGTTCTCCAGGGCTTGCAGAGCACGCCCCTCGCGGTCGAGCGTCGGCTTCGTCTTGTCGTAGACGAAGAGCCGCTTCATCTTGTGCATGTACATGTTCTCGCCGTCCTGCTCGGCCTGGATTTCGGCGCGGGTGTCGTCGAGCCAGTAGTCGGCCACCTTGAACATCTCGGCACACGCCTGTTCGCGGTACGCCCCGGTCGGGTGTTCCACGAGCATCTTGTGGTACGTGTCCACCGCGTCCGGGTACTTCTTGAGTTGGCGGAAGCTCTCCGCTTCGAGGAAGCGAGCTTTCTCGCACATGATCGCGGGGTTCAAATTGTTGTCCGCGATCTCGTGGAACGTGCTCTGGGCGGAACTGAACTCGTTCGCCTGGTACCGTCGCTCTGCGTCGGCCATCTTGTCGGCCGCCTTCGGGTCGTCGTAAGACTTCGAGATGAGGCCCTTCGTCGAGTCGGACGCCTTCTGCTTGATGTTTTTGAACGTGGTGCAGCCGGCGGAAAGAAGACCGGCCCCCAGCAGTAGGAGAAATCGGCAGCGAGCGAAAGTACCCTTCACGTCGATTCCCCCAAATCCGTTTGCCGGAACCCCGTCCCCACTCACCCGACCCCGTCCAGGTACGCCAACATCTTCGGCCGCCGGCCGAGGATGGAACTCACCATCTGCGACAGCAACTGCCGCAATTCGGTCCGCACGCCCGCGGGCAGCGTGTCGCCGTCCGTGGCAAGGCGGCCCAACGTCGCCCGGCCGTCCGCACTCAGCCACCGGCGGTCCGCTGTCGAGGGTGCGCACTTCGGGCAAAGTGCCCCGCCCGCGCTCGGGCTGAACGGCACGCGAACACCGGCTTCCACCGGCGTCCCGCAGACCGCACACTCCTCGAGGCGAGGGCTATATCCGAGCTCTCGCAGCCACACAAGCTCAAACGCACTCACCGCCGCCGGGCGGTCGATGGTGGGGTTGCCGAGCTTGCGCAGCGTCTCCAGCGTGGCGTCGAAGAGTTGCGGATGGGGGTCGTAGTCGAACGTGCCGTCCGCGAGCAGTTCGGCGAAGTAGTAGCCGCAGTACAGCACCCGCAGGTCGGTGCGGAGTTGAGGGAACCGCTCCCGCACGGTGGCTTCGGTGAGCAGATCGAGTCCACCGTGGGCTTTCCGCAGGAACATGACTTCACAGACCGTCAGCAAGTCGAAGGCGACTTCGAAGCTCGACTGAAGCCGCCGCCCGCCCTTCGCCAGCGCCCGGACCTTGCCGAATTCTCGCGTCCACAGCGTTGTGATGCGGCTCGTTTCGCTCCAGTCGGTGCCGCGGATCACCAACGCCGTCGCCCGTTCGGCTGCCATGCGTTCCGTTTCCTTGATGTGTCAGCGTGAATCGACGGGCCGCCCGGACCTACGATAATGACACTGTACGCCGGAACGAGAAACCCCGAAACCCGGACCGCAATGAACATCGCCGACCTCCGCCGTAACTACACGCACGCCGGTTTGACGGAAGCCGACGCGGGCGACGATCCGCTCACCCTGTTCCGCCGGTGGTTCGACGCGGCTGCCGAGGCGAAGCTGCCCGAACCGAACGCGATGGCTCTGGCAACGGTGTCCGCGGAAGGCCGCCCCTCGAACCGCATCGTCTTGCTCAAGGGGGTTGACCACGGCCTGACGTTCTTCACGAACTACCTCAGCCGCAAAAGCCGCGAGTTGCAAACGAACCCATTCGCCGCCGTCGTGTTCCTCTGGGACGAAATCGAACGGCAGGTCCGCGTAGAAGGCACGGTCGAGCAAGTAACGGCCGCCGAGTCGGACGCTTACTACCACTCGCGGCCGCTCAGCAGCCGCCTCGGGGCGTGGGCGTCGGAACAGAGCGAGGTGATCCCCGGCCGCCAAATCTTGGAGCAGCACCAGGCGGAACTGATGGCAAAATACCCGGACGGCAACGTGCCCCGGCCCCCGCACTGGGGCGGGTATCGACTCTTACCCGACGCCTTCGAATTCTGGCAGGGCCGACCGAGTCGGCTGCACGACCGCATTCGTTTCCGAAAAGAAGCCGGCGGTTGGAAGCGGGAACGGTTGTCTCCGTAGAATGAGTGCGCGCCCTGCGCTCACACTTTCCGCGAGGTCAATCATGCGTTTTCTGCTGTTAGCGGCCCTGCTACTCTTTCCTGTTTCTCTCATTCCGGCGGACGACACGAAAAAGGGAGGCGACAAAGTGAACGGACCACTCGACTTCAAGATGAAGGACATCAACGGTAAGGAAGTTGATCTGGCCGCCTACAAGGGTAAGGTCGTTCTGTTCGTGAACGTGGCCAGCAAGTGCGGCTACACGCCGCAGTACAAGGGCCTCGAAGCGGTGTACCAGAGGTACGAGAAAGAGGGCCTCATGGTGATCGGCGTGCCGGCCAACGAGTTCGGCGGGCAAGAACCCGGTACCGACGCCGAGATCAAGGAGTTCTGCACGGCGAAGTACAACGTCACCTTCCCGATGCTGTCGAAGGTCGTCGTGAAGGGCGACGGCATCACCCCGCTGTACAAGTATCTGACGTCGAAGGAAACCGACGGCAAGTACGCGGGCGACATCAAGTGGAACTTCGAGAAGTTCCTCGTCAATCGCAAGGGCGAAGTCGTCGGCCGTTACGACTCGAAGGTGAAGCCGGAGTCGGATGAGTTAACGAAGGCGATCACGACGGAACTGGCGAAGAAGTAAATTACGTCGGCCGCAGACGCGCGGAGAACGCGCGTCTGCGGTTAATTTTAAGGCACTGGCAGCCCATCCAGGATTCGCTTCACGATCTCATCGGCCTTCAGCTCTTCCGCCTCGGCCTCGTAGGACAGCATCAGCCGGTGTCGGAGAACGTCGGGAGCCATTAGCTTCACGTCCTCTGGCGTCACGTACCCGCGGCCGTTCAAAAAAGCATGCCCCTTCGCCGCCCGCACGAGTGCCAGCGTCGCCCGTGGGCTGGCCCCGTACTGGAGAAGGCCGGTAAGGTCGATGTTGTACTCGGTCGGGTTGCGCGACGATCGGACCACGTCGATGATGTACTGTTTCACTTTCACGTCCAGGTAAATGGCATCGACAGCCGCCCGGGCTTGGAGCAGATCCTCCTCGGAAAGTACGGGTTCCACCGTCGTCCGCGCATCGACGCTCGCCATGCGGTCGAGGATCTGCATTTCCTCGGCCTTATTCGGGTAGTCGATCAGCACCTTCAACATGAAGCGGTCAATCTGCGCTTCCGGAAGCGGGTACGTCCCTTCCTGTTCGACGGGGTTTTGTGTCGCCAGAACCAAAAACGGCGAAGGAAGTGAGAACGTCGTCTCGCCGATCGTCACCTGCCGCTCTTGCATCGCTTCCAGAAGGGCAGATTGGACTTTCGCCGGCGCGCGGTTGATTTCGTCCGCCAAGATCACGTTGGCAAAAACCGGCCCGTGCTTGACCGTAAACTCGCCCGTTCGAGGGTTGTAAATCTGCGTGCCGATCACGTCGGCGGGCAGCAGGTCTGGCGTGAACTGAATTCGTCGATGGTTCAACCGCATGGCCTGCGCAACAACACGAGCGGCCAGCGTCTTGGCCAGCCCTGGGACGCCCTCAATCAGGATGTGCCCGTCGGTGAGCAATCCAATCACGACACGGTCGAGCAAACGGCGTTGCCCGACAACGACACTTTCCACCGCGCGATAAAATGGGTCCAGCAATTTGCGAACGTCGAGAGCAGGAAGTGGCGTCATGGAGAAAGTATAGCGGTGAACTGAGAAAGCTCACTTCTTGGGAATGAGTTCGTAGCAGACGAGCCGGTTCTTACCACGGACGTAAAGTAGCCCGCGGCTCAACACCGGCGGTGCCCAACAGGGGTATTCGAGGTCGGGCGATTCCCAACGAGCTTTCTCGTCGTACTTCTCTGAGTTGAGTTTGAAAAGGCGGAGTTCACCCTGTTCCGTCAGGGCCAACGCGTGGCCGTCCACTTTGAGAATCGAACTTCGGGTCGTCCGCTTCTCCTTCCATTTGACCTCGCCCGTTGCGAGCGACACGCACCGCAAATCTCCTTCAGGTGTGTGCCTGCCGCTAGAGCCGTAAACGTAACCATCGTGGTAAATTGGCGTATTCCAATGGCAGGCCAACGAGCGATCTTCGCGATCCTTCTCCAAGTCCGACCAAACGACCGTAACCCCGGTCCTGTCCGGCTTCACTTTCAAGCACACTGCCCCAGGCCAGTAAGATTCGGTCAGCAGAATCAAATCGCCGACAACGACCGGGTTAGACGCATTTACGCTCTCCTGGATCTTGGCCCGCCAGGGATAACTAAACAGTTTCTTTCCGGTGGCCGCTTCAAAAGCAACAAGACCGGCACGGGAAAAGTAGAGGGCCGTGCGTTGGCCGTGGAGGGTCACAACTGTCGGACTGGAATAGCTCGCGAGTTCATCCAACGCTGCATAAGCGACTTTCCCAGTCTTCTTGTCAAGGGCGAGGATCCCGCTCCCGTTCGGCTGCACGTCCCTCAGATCGGCCGGCCGAGGCCCTTTAGGGCTCCCGCCAACCGCTACGAGAAGCAATTCTCCTTCGACAATTGGGGTACTCCCAACGCCAAAGAAGTTCTGCTGGAAAAAATAGTTCTGCTTCGTGTCGAACTTCCAGAGCCGCTTCCCAGTCTTCTGTTCGAGACAGTGGATGACTCCTTCAACCCCATACGTGTAAACGCGATCGCCATCGACGACGGGACTGCACCGAGGACCGTTGTCGTAGCCGTAATAATCTTCGTACTGGAACTCATAGTCGAACTGCCAGATCATCTCGCCCGACTCGGCATTCCGGCAGGTAAGTTGTGTGACCGTCTCGGAGGAATCTATGTGAAATAACTTCCCCGCTGCGACGATCGGTGGCGCATAGCCGTTACCCAATTTGCAGTCCCAAACTTTCTTAAGTCCCTCACGCGGCCAAATGGTGCTTATGCCCTTCTCGGAAGATGACCCATCCAGAGACGGCCCCAAAAACCGCACCCAATCAGTTCCGGATCGTGTTGGCTTAGCTCGGTCCCAAAGTGTGGAGACTTGTTCTGCGGACGTGGTCCTCGATCCGGAACTTGCTTTAGGGTCTGTGTGGACGGCCGGGGTGCAAGAAGAGATTGCCAGAGCAATGCAGAGAAGCGTGATCCGCACGAATTGCCCTCGACAGGAGTGTGTGAAAACATGGCGAAGGAAATGATAGCGAGGATAACGAGAAAGCCCCCGGTCTGTTTTCAGACCGGGGGCTTTGGGATGATGCCGGCAATGACCTACTCTCGCCCTGGACGGACTACCATCGGCCCCGAAGGTTTTACGGCCGTGTTCGGGATGGGAACGGGTTCACCACTTCGGGCATGATCACCGGCAAGTCGCAACTGTATCGAGGTATATCGATGCAACTTGGGAGTACGAAATCGTCGACGACTTCTCGGGCGTCACGAGTGAGAGAACGAGCAATGTGGCCAAACGTTTGACTGTTAGTACCGGTTAGCTGAGTGCATTGCTGCACTTGTACACCCGGCCTATCGACCTGGTCGTCTCCCAGGAGTCTTCAAGGAAATCTGATCTTGAGGGAAGTTTCACGCTTATATGCTTTCAGCGTTTATCCATTCCGCACGTAGCTACCCAGCGATGCGGCTAGCGCCACAACTGGCACACCAGCGGTGCGTCCCTCCCAGTCCTCTCGTACTAGGGAGAAAGCCTCGCAAATTTCCTGCGCCCACAGCAGATAGGGACCGACCTGTCTCACGACGGTCTAAACCCAGCTCACGTACCACTTTCATCGGCGAACAGCCGAACCCTTGGGAGCTTCTCCACCCCCAGGATGTGATGAGCCGACATCGAGGTGCCAAACCTCCTCGCCGCTATGAACGCTCAGAGGAGATAAGCCTGTTATCCCCGGAGTACCTTTTATCTGTTGAGCGATGGCCCTTCCATGCGGGACCACCGGATCACTAACGCCGACTTTCGTCCCTGCTCGCCCTATCGGGCTCGCAGTCAAGCACCCTTCTACGTTTACGCTCGCTGCCCGATTGCCAACCGGGCTGAGGGTACCGTTGCACTCCTCCGTTACCTTTTGGGAGGAGATCGCCCCAATCAAACTGCCCACTTAGCACGGTCCGACGCTACGGTTCAGTAAACGTCGTTAGAATTCAAACACAACAAGGGTGGTGTTTCATCGACGACTCAGTGCGACCCGAAAGCCGCACTTCACAGTCTCCCACCTACGCTACGCATGTTGGGTCTAAACCCAATACCAAGCTACAGTTAAGGTTCACGGGGTCTTTCCGTCTAGCTGCGGGTATGTCGCATCTTCACGACAACTACAATTTCACCGAGTCTCTCGTGGAGACAGTGTTCCGGTCGTTACGCCATTCATGCAGGTCGGAACTTACCCGACAAGGAACTTCGCTACCTTAGGACCGTCATAGTTACGGCCGCCGTTTACTGGAGCTTCGGTTGCGAGCTTCACCTTACGGCTAACCCTCTTCCTTAACTTACCAGCACCGGGCAGGCGTCAGTCTGTATACCGCCACTTACGTGTTCGCACAGACCTGTGTTTTTAGTAAACAGTCGCCAGAACCTTTTCACTGCGACCCCCACGGATGGGGGCAATCCTTTTCCCGAAGTTACGGATTTAACTTGCAGAGTTCCTTCACGAGAGTTCTCTCGAGCGCCTTAGAATATTCATCTCACCTACCTGTGTCGGTTTTAGTACGGTTGTCGTGCGGTTTTCTTGGCAGTGTCTCTGACCATATCGGGACCTTAAACGCCCTGAGGCAATCTAATAAGCCTACTGGTCTCGGACTCTGCGTCCCATAGTGCACGACGAGCGCAGGAATATTAACCTGCTGGCCATCCGCTACGCCTTTCGGCCTTGCGTTAGGTACCGGCTAACCCTGGGCGGATTTACCTTCCCCAGGAAACCTTAGGTTTACGGCGAACGGGATTCTCACCCGTTTTATCGTCTACTCATTCCGACATAATCACTTGCAGCCGCTCCAGTGCCCGTTGTCCGTACACCTTCGCCGCAACTGCAACGCTCTCCTACCGTGCATTACTGCACCCACTGCTTCGGTGTCATACTTGAGTCCCGTTCATTATCGGCGCAGAACCCCTCGACCAGTAAGCTATTACGCACTTTTTAAATGGTGGCTGCTTCTAAGCCAACATCCTGGCTGTCTCCGGGGTTCAACTTCCTTTCGCACTGAGTATGACTTGGGGACCTTAGCAGGTGATCTGGGTTGTTCCCCTCTCGACTATGAAGCTTATCCCCCACAGTCTAGCTGCCCGACCTTGGTACACCGGTATTCGGAGTTTGGCTTCGATGGGTAGCCGGGTAGGCCCCCATTCGAAATCAGTCGCTCTACCCCCGGCGCCAACTAGTCGAACGTTAACCCTAAAGTTATTTCGGAGAGAACGAGCTATCTCCACGTTTGATGATACTTTCAATCCCCCACACAGCTCATCCCATCGGTTTTCAACCCAAATGAGTTCGGTCTTCCATGGGGTGTTACCCCCACTTCATCCTGGCCATGCGTAGATCACGTGGTTTCGCGTCTACCGCCCCCAACTTGACGCCCGTTAAGACTCGGTTTCCCTTCGGCTACGCGGCAGAGCCGCTTAACCTTGCTGGTGACGATAAGTCGTCGGATCATTATGCAAAAGGCACGCCGTCAGGCTTGCGTTGCCGCGTTGCCCTTCGACCGCTTGTAGGCATGTGGTTTCAGGTTCAGTATCCTCCCCTTGTCGGGGTTCTTCCCATCTTTCGCTCGCGCTACTTTTCGCTATCGGTTGCTAGAGAGTATTTAGCCTTGCGGGATGGTCCCCGCCGATTCGGACTCACTTTCACGTGTTGAGTCGTACTCAGGATACCGCTACGCCTGTCCCCCTGTCACGTACGGGGCTTTCACCCTCTGTGGCCGGCGATTCCACGCCGTTCGGTTAAGGATTCAGGTCGATGATACGGTCCTACAACCCCGGAAGGGCAAGCCCCTCCGGTTTAGGCTGTTCCGCGTTCGCTCGCCGCTACTGACGGAATCGAGGTTTCTTTCTCTTCCTCCAGGTAATGAGATGTTTCAGTTCCCTGGGTTCGCTCGGGTATTCCGGTATCAAAGCTCGTTTGACAGCTCCACCGGACTTATCGCAGTCTTCCACGCCCTTTCGCCTTCTAGCACCAAGACATCCCCCACACGCCCTTAATAGCTTGGCCACATTGCTCACCCCCTCGCCCCGCGTTACCACGAAACAAGAGAAGTAAGCACTGCACGCTATTTCATCCCCTCCCACCCGCTCCGTAGCGACTGGGAACGACGATCACTTCGTTCTTCTTCTAAGGCTCGTGCTCGAGAAATCGTTGAACAAAATCATCCCGCCCGATGGCCGCCCACCGAACGCGATGTTTGATGCGATTTCGTACTCACCAAGTTGTCAAAGATCGACAGTTCGGGGTCACAGGGCCCGGCGTCGCCGTCCCCTCCAACCCCAGGTTCGCGGCCGAGGCCGCTCACCCTCTATCGCCAGATTCGTCGCAAGTCTTTAGCAGACTTACACTTCCGTCTCTTGCGTGATTTCATCTTAGGGCCGGGTCGGCTCTCCGTCAACCACCCGCGGAATTATCCTTCCCGCGGCACCGACCCACCCGACCCGAACCTTCTGTGGAGAAAAGGGGATTCGAACCCCTGACCCCCTGCTTGCAAAGCAGGTGCTCTACCAGCTGAGCTATTTCCCCGGTCCCAGCCCCACTCAGTGCGGGTACTTGGATTTGAACCAAGGACCTCAGCTTTATCAGAGCTGCGCTCTAGCCAACTGAGCTATACCCGCATCGGTCTTGCAAACACAAGAGCCAAACCGATTCAGGTTTGGCTCTCTTCCGGCAACACGCTTCGGCGAGAGCAACCCTTAACTGAGGGTTTGATCCTGAATCAGGTTCACGTCGATGCGTATTGCCATACGTTTTTCCCGTTGGTCCTCGAATTCTAAAGACATCGCCCTCAACGTCAAGACAGTGCCCTATTTTCAGCCCAACGTGGACTACACCGAATCGCCGAGAGCGTTTTGTGCAATAGACTTCCGACGATCCTGTCCACCATCGATTTCGCGAAAAAATTCCCGCGAGACTCTTTCTTCATGTCAAAACGGACTCCCGTGCGCCCCTTTTCGAGGTCTCCAGCTCGGCATACGCTCTGCGTAACCGGCGAACTCCTTCCGCGATTTCCGAAGGTTCCGCCACTCCAAAACTTAAGCGAATTTCGTGATCGGGCACCTTGCCCTGTTCATTCGGAACGTGACCGAGATTCCCCGGAATGTACAGCACCCCCTCGGACACGGCTGCCTCGACCAGCGGACTGCCCTTACCTGTTGGAGTGCCTGAGGGGAACGTCATCCACACGTATAGCCCGCCCGCCGGCACGTTCCACCGCACGCCCGGACAACTCGCGAACTCAGTGGCAATGGCCGTCAGCATGGCGTCGCGTTTTGAACGGTAAACCTCTCTTAGCCGCACGAGGTGTCGGTCGAAGGCTCCGGTTTCGAGCAAGCGATTGAGGATGTGTTGTGCCAGATTGGACGACCCGAAATCGTGGTTTCCCTTCAGGTTGCAAACGGGGGCCACGAGGTCATTCGGGAGGAGCGAATACCCGGTTTTCAAGCCTGGCGAACAGGGCTTCGAAAACGTCGTGGTGTAGATGACGTATTCGTTCGTGGTGTCGAACCGCTTGATGCTGGTGATGTCGTCGCCGTCGTAACGCAGTTCCCGATAGGCGGCGTCTTCGAGAATCAAGATTCGGTGGTGCTTACTAAACCGCTTCGCCAATTCCACCAACTTCGGCCGGCGATCTCGGGCCAGTGTGAGGCCGGTGGGATTTTGGAAGTAGTCGACGGTGTAGATCAGTTTGACCTTCTTCAACTCCCCCGCGAGTTCGAGCCTTATTAGCTCCTTTTCAAGCGATTTGAGGCACATGCCTCCGTCGTCCATCGGCACGCCGATGACTTTCGCCCCGTGGCTCTTGAGACAGTCGTGGTAGACGAAGTACGACGGCGCTTCCGCGAGCACAATGTCGCCCGGTTCGATCAGCACTTCGCCGAGGAGGTAGAGCATCTGCTGCGATCCGGTCGTGAGGACCACGTCGCCTAGCGTCAGGTTGATGTCCGAGGGTTTCACGCCGTCGGCGGTGCAAACGCGGTCTAGCACGCGAGCGCGGAGCGCCGGCAATCCCTGCGTCGAGCCGTACTGCAAGGCCGCCTTCGCGGTGGCCGGGTTCGCCATCATCTCGGCCACGACCTGAGCAATCTCCGCGCTGGGAAACGCCGACTCATCGACCAACCCGGCGGCCAGGGAAATCAGCCCCGGCGTTTCGATGGCCTTCTGAATGAAGTAACTGATCGGCGAATCGGCCGTCCGCAGGGAACGGCTCGACAGTGACAACGCGGGTGGCATGAATCGGCCCTTTCAGTGGTAGAAATGAAACCGGCCCCGGAGGTTCACTCCGGGGCCGGCACAATTTCTGAGTTTGGCGGTTCCCCGGACTATGGTGTGGCTGCGACTGCGGCAGCAGCAACGCCCACGGCAACAACGACGACGGCCACCGCGAGGGTGGGTACTGTCATCGGGTTGACGGAGAATGGCGTCATTTCACACGTTCGGGGAGGTTTCCCTTAGCGTATCACCGGCTTCGGAAACTGCCAACAGAAACTTCTGGGCCACCCTCTCCTACTCCTCTCCCACTGGATCGCGGACGCCGTAGGAATCGCCCGCGAGGCACAAGACTACCGCAGAGACTACAGCAGGGGAAGCGGAAACTACCGCGGAGACGACCGCCGGGGAGGTCCCCACCCCTCTTCTCCTCGTAAGCGTGAAATCCGTGAGCTGTACCGAAATCCCGCTGGCAACAGACGCCTTGTCCGGGAATGGCCTTGCCCTTTTACTCTTCTAGACGCCGATTAAAGGGGCAGGTCAGCGATTAAAAGGGCAGGCTCTCATTTCTCGCTTCGCGCAGCCTCACCGGCTATCATCACCGGACGGAGGCCAGGCGATGACGGAGCAAGAGTGGCTGATGGATGACAACCCCGGGCGGTGGCTGTATCCGGATCGCATGCAGGCGATGAGCGAGCGGAAGCTTCGGCTCTTCTGCGCCGCATGCTGCCGCCGGGTCTGGCACCTGCTCCCTGATGGCTGTCGATCCGCCGTCGAAGTAGCCGAAGCGTACTCCGACGGCCGAGCCGATCGCGATGTCCTGCTGCGTTCGTCTGAAGTCGCGCGAGGAATTGCCAGTGACGCCGATGGCAACGCCCAAGACGCGGCGGATGCCTCGGCCTCGGCCGCCGAGGAGGACATCCGAAGTCATGCGTTCCCGGTCACGGTGTGCGCCAGTAAAGCGGCTTGGCGAAGGAAGGGTGAGCGGGAAGCAGAGGAGGCCGCGCAAGCCACTCTCCTCCGCGACATCTTCGGCAACCCGTTCCGCCCCGTCATCTTCTCCCCGTCCTGGCTTACGCCAACCGTTGTCGGCATCGCCACTGCCATCTACGCCGATCGCGCCTTCGACCGTCTCCCCATCCTCGCCGACGCCCTTCAGGACGCTGGATGTGAGAACGACGAGATCCTGAGCCACTGCCGCAGCGAAGGTCCGCACGTTCGGGGCTGCTGGGTCGTCGATCTGCTGACGGGCCGCAAGTAGTGTGAACCCTCTGCCATCGCCGAAGCCGTCGCCCTCTCCCGCGTTCCCCCTTCTGGGACAGCTTCCCCTCTCGACTTCGACGGCGTCTCGCTTCTGTGGGAGTGGGCACCGCTGTCGCTCGGCGTCTTCGACGGAGCTGCGGACGGCGACCGTCCCCGCCCCCTCTTCTCCTTCGCCGACGCCTTCGCCTTCTAAGCGACTACGGGGAGCCGGACGGGGACCGTCCCCTCGCCCACTCCCCTCCTACACTGACGCCGTCTCGATCACCCCCGCTACGGCTGTGGGAGTGGCACCCACGGGCCTCGCCTCGACCCAGACCCAGACGGCGACCCAGGGGGAGGGGACACCCCGCCGCCGCCTCTTCGCCGACCCCGCCTGAGACTCAGGGGCGGGATACCCGCCCTCGCCGTCCCCTCTCCTCGCCGACTGGGTCAGGGGCTATTTCGAGAAAGACGATAATGATTACCTAATTAGTGCTTATTAGACTTAGGTCTCGTCTGAGTCTCAGACGGCGACTAGAATGAGTCGCCCTCGCCTCCCCTTTTCGAGTTGCAATCGACTCCCCCTTCGCCCCTGGCGAATTAGTCCCAGCTGAAGACCCAGCAGCGGCCCCCAGCTCGCTCCTACCTCGCGATCTCCTCTCGTCTCAGACCCAGTACGCCCTGCCGACGCCCTCGCCGATCGCGATCCTATCGCATCCCAGAGGTGGTCGCTGAACCCACTTCTCCGCCCCCGCCGACCCCGTCGGCGGGGGTTCTCCTCTCCCTCTCCCTCCCGAGACTCTGATGAGCAACGACCCCAGCCGCTACGCCGCCGCCCTCCGCGACGCCGTCCCCTCTGCTCTCCCGCCCTCTCTCCGTCCGCACCTCGACGACCTCCGCGAGATCACCCGGCCTCAGAAGGAGAAGGCGGCGTTTCGGCAGCGGGTGATTGATCTGGTGAGGGGGAGGGGGAGGGGGAAGAAGCCTACCCCCAGCCGAAGGCCCTCGGCCGCCACTCCCACAGCCGCACCGACGCCGATGCCGCCGAAGCTCCCGCCGGTGACGGCGGAGACGATCTCGCCCCGTCAACTCCGCCGCCTCGGGCCGCGACTCGCGCTCGCCCGCATCAACCGCAACCGCCTTCGTCTGGGTCGGCCGCAGGGGGTGAGCCTCGGCACAGGCCCGATCCGCGAAGGGGTCCGCGAGGCCGTCGGGGACAAGTTAGACCTCGATCTTCGGCCGCTGGGGAAGGAACGAGACGCGGCCCGAGACGCCCTCGCCGACCGCGTCCGCGGGGCCGTCGAGAAGGTCTTCCGCGGGTTCGAGACGATCGACCACGACCACGCCTCGACGGTGACGCTGCCGGGGGAGCGGTTCCTGCACGTCCAGGTCCCGGCGGGGTCGCCCCTCGCCCACGTCACCTTCTACCAAGCCCCGGCGAAGGTCAACCTCCGGCCCGAGGCCCAGACGGCGTCCGCGCCCCGGCTCCAGCGGGGAACCCTCGACTTCCTGCGGCACCTCCGCCGGTTCGCGACCGAGCTTCACGCGCAGGGAATCCCGATCGGGTACAGCGAGCCGTCGGACAAGCGGCGGGCGAAGCTCTACGGCCAGACCCTCGCCGAGATCGGCTTCACGCCCGACCCGGTCAGCATCGACCCGAAGCTGCACGTCTGGCAAGCGGGCGTCCCGGCGGCGGAACAGGAGCGGCGGTTCGCGGACTACGACCGCCGCCTCCGGGAAGACAAGACGACGCCCGAGCGGTTGAGTCGGGAAACGGACGACGAGGACCTCTCCCACCTCAGCGACGAGAAGCTTCTGGAACGGTTCGCGACGGCCGGCCGCGAGAAGGGCGTGAACGTCAGCTACCCGACGCCGCCGAAGAAGGAAGTCGCCGGGCGGTTCGCAAAGGTGATGGAGGAGGCGGGGTATCGGCGGTCGAAGGCGGCACCCGAGACGGGAATCGAGAAGTGGGTGCCCGACGCTACGCCGCACACCCCGCGCAGGTGCTGATGTTCTCGGCGACGGCGACCCAGGCGACCTCGCCGCCCGTGAAGCGGACGAGGTGGAGACCGTTCTCGACGGCGAGCGATTCGGCGGGGAGGTAGACGACCCCCTGCCGCAGAATCACCCCGCTCACCCGGACCGTGACTTCGGAGCCGGTTCGAACGTCGAGGACGGTCGCCCTGTCGGTGCCGAGGCCGACGCAGACGGCGGGGATAAGAAGTTGAGTGGAAGTCATCGCAGAAACCTCGGAGGAGAAAGAGTAATAGTGTCTTAACGTACACTGCCTCTCCACTCAAGCTCCGTAGCCGCCCCGGCGGCCGACGCTGACGCCGAATAGAAGAAGCCCCCTCTGGGAATGGTCCCAGAGGGGGCTTTCGTCGTTTCCGGGTCTCCGTCGGCCACCCCGACCGCGACGCCGACCCAGACGAAGAGGGAGGGGGCGAGGGAGACCCGCTCCCTCGCTGTCTCATCGCCCACGCCGTCGCGGTCTAGGACTTGCCGAGGACGAGGTCTAAGACCCAGCAACCGCGAGCGTGCGGACCATCCCCCCGGAGGTGGGCGAGAACGGCGGAGTCTTCGCACCCCACGTCTTCGAGGGCGTCCGCGAGGATTGGTAGACGATCCCAGGCTCGGTCTTCGTAGGCGGCTTCCGCCAGGGCGTAAGCGGTAGGAGTGATCCAGGCAGGGTCAAAAGAGGCGAAGGGGTTGAAGACGCAGCGGAGGAGGTCAGCTTGGGCCTTTCGCTCGACCTCTTCAGGCAGATCGCCGAATCGGCCAACGGACGGGAAGTAGGGCAACACCTCTTCCATCTTCTCCGCGACCGTGTCGCACGCCGCCCGTGCCGCGTGGTGGAGGTCGGATCGATCGCCGGGGATGACCCAACAGGCGTCGTGCGATTCCTGCCACCAGAAGTCGCGCTCGTCATTCGTCTCCCGTCCGTCCGCGTACCGCTCCGCGACCTCCACGGCAGTACGGTGGGCTTCGTCGGGCAGGGCTGACCAGATCCGTCGGCAGCACGCGACGGCGAACAGCCGCAGCTTCCGATCGGACGCCGCCCCCCTCGCCCGCAGACACTCCAGCATCAGCTTCGGCTCCGTCGCCGCCGCCCACTCCGCATCGGTCATCGACACCCCTCCCCGCCCGTCCCCGCATCAGACCCCGCGGAGGCCCCTCGCCGAACCCTTCGCCCCGCGGACGGCGACGCCGTCAGCGACCGGACTTACTTCTTCTGGTCTACCGCGGAGGAGATCGGAGTAACGAAGTTGTTCGATGCCGCAATGTTCCTTAACACCACCTCCGACCAAAAGGCAACATCGCGGTCGGGGTCGGCCCCCATCGCCTTGATCCGATCCATGTCCTCAGACAGCAAGCCCGGCAACTTGCCAGCGGCGCTCAGCGCCGACGACCGCACTGACGGGTCGGGGTCGGAGAATCCTTCTAGGATGGCGTCCTTCACGTCGGCCGAGTCCGGGGCGATCACGGCAATCGCGCCTAGGATCGCTTGTCGGATGCCGAACAGCGGCCGGCGGTGCAGCAGTCCGATCAGTTCCGGCACGGCGAACCGGGCGACCGGCCCGAGGTACTGTAAGTCCGAGACGATCCAGAACACCGCCCGGTCGTTCGGCTGGGCGAGCGCGTCCCGGAGCACCGCCCGGTAGTCGTCGTCCGTCGCGGCGAGCTGGCACACGCGGGCGACGGCCTTCTTCCGCTCCCGCCCGTCGGGGCCGGTGAGCCGCTCTAGCCAATCGAGTGGACTGAGGCGAGGCACCCCGACCCCTCCCAGAGAGAACGATCTCTATCAACTCCGCCCCACCCTACCCGCTCCCCTGTCCCCGGTCAACGCCCTCGCCTTCGCTCTCGCCGCCCTCTTCTACGTCAGCGTCAGCGCCCGCGAGGGCATAGGCGAGGGGAAGGCGACGGACGCGAAGCGGCAGCCCCCGCCACAGGAAAGGGGAGGGCGACCCCGTCGCCGTCTTCGTCGCGGCGGGGTGGGCGTCGCAGCTTGAGCGGAGAGGGTTCGCGACGAAGGAGCGGTCGGGGGCTCCCCAGAGGCTCCCTCGCCTACGCGGGCGTAGGCGTCGGAGGAGGCGACGGAGATTAAGTAGGCGACGGCGGCGAAGCCGCCGCGGGGGCGGAGTGAGAGCGGGGACGGCGAGGGCGTCCCGCCGCGAACGGCGAACTCCCCCGTTGCACCGCCGGATGCGGCGCGAGAAGATGGCAGAAAGGGGTCGCGTTCCCCGCGGTCTTTCTCACCCGTGGTTTTTCCGTCATGCGAACTCTACTCTACAAACGAACACACAGCGGCGACCCCGACACCGATGGGCGGTTTGGTTGTCACAACTGTATGGGCACGGTAAGGGAGCGAGAGTTCAACGCGGTGATCGGAGTGGGTGGCGAAGGCAAAGGGGTCGATTCCGACGTTGCGGGCAACCTCAACTGGATCGGGATCGGGCCGCGTAAACACATCGACCAAGAGACGGGCTATCTGATCGTAACCTTCGACGTGTTTCGCGACTTCAACAGGCTGGGGATCAAGTTTCGCGCTATATCTCCCCTGCTCGCGGCAAGGATGTACGAGGGCGGGGCCAGAACGCTGATGACGTTCAGCCGCGAAGAACAGGCGGAAATAGACGACCTGCTCGCAAGGGTAGAGATTGAGCCGCGAACGGGAGCAGTCGCCAAAGGCGGTAGGCCGCGGCCAAAAACGTGTCGTCCCAAACGCCGCCGAAATCCGTTGGGGTCGTGTGGACGATGATTCCATCACTTATCGAGCCGCCCGCGTGGCTTCACGATCTGCGAGCGGGCGTTGATCCCGACCTGTTGCGCATCGTAGACGACGTTTGGGCGAACCGAACAAAGTTCATTCGGTGGCCTCAAAAGTCACTTATCTTCATGCCGGGAACTGTTCGAGGAAAGGCGAAGTTCCACGATTACAGTGTCCCGCAAAGGGAGCAGATAAAAGCCGCAAAGATCGCAGCGGATGCCCGGTCAAACGGCCCTGCGATCATGGCCTACTTACTGGCCGGGGGCGAACGCCCGTTGCGGTCCTCGGGTCGGAAGGGGTGGTCGATTCATCACATCTACGACGGCCAACACCCGCACCAGGATCGAACCTCAAGCACGCGAGCAGTAATAACGGGGGAATATTTCACCGAAGCTGCCGGGCTGGTCGCCATCCATCCCGTTGCGGATGCGTTGGCGGATGAGGTTGGATACTTTGCTTGGTTGCTGCGATACGAAGCGTATGTTCGGTTCCGCTTCGATCCCGATGGTGTGTTCATTTCAAA
The DNA here is from genome assembly GCF_008254045.1 of Limnoglobus roseus. Classification (GTDB taxonomy): domain Bacteria; phylum Planctomycetota; class Planctomycetia; order Gemmatales; family Gemmataceae; genus Limnoglobus; species Limnoglobus roseus. The sequence continues at coordinate 6,986,646 of NZ_CP042425.1, forward strand.
GCACCCCGCAGTTTGAAATCTCACGTCAAATTCGATTCGGTGGGCAGACCGCGGAATCGGTGGGCAACTTCGATTCGGTGAGCAAAGCCATCAAGCGGAGTCCGCGGAATAGACGGAGGCGGGGACGCGGGACCGACGCGGGCGGGGTCGGTGCGGTCTGTGGGAGTGGCGAGCCGGCGGGCCGCGTTGGGTCGGGGACGGCGAAGAAGGAGAAGAACCTCGACGGGGAGCAATTCCCCGTCGAGGTCCGCGTCGCTTCTGAAGGGGCGTGGGCGACCTCATCGCAGGTCGAGCGTAGACCTACGCCGACAGCGACGGCACCTCCGCGGACAGGTACGCCAGTCTCCCCTGCCTCACGATCGCCGCCGCGTAAGTTCGCGAGATGCCGACCGCCTGGCCGATCTCGCGGAACCCCTTCCCCTCGGCCCGGAGGGCGTAGATGCGGGCCACGTCCTCGCGAGAGAACCGCGTGCGGCCGAAACTACAGCGGCCCTTCGCGGCCATATCCGCCGCGTTGTCGGCGGGGGTGCCGAGGAAGAGGTGCGCGGGGTTGACGCAGCCCCGGTTGTCGCAGCGGTGACACACGAACCGGCCGCACGAGATCGCCCCGTTCGCGAGTTCGTAGGCGAAGCGGTGGGCGGGGACGCGGCGGCCGGCGTCGTGGTAGAAGCTACCGTACCCCGTGCCCGCCTTCGCCCCCGTCCACGCCCAGCACTCGTCCGGCCCCGCCTTCGCGACCTTCGGCCAGAACCGCGTCGCCGGATCGACGGCCCGCTCCTGCTTCCGATAGCGAGACCGGATCTCGGGCCGGTAGTAACACTGACCGCACAGCCCGCGGGGGCGAGTCGAGGGGCCGCGTTCGCAGTGGAGACAAAGTAACATCGGCGGCGACGGGCCGCAGGTTTGGGGCATCCGAAACCTCCTCGAAGGGGACTGGGAGAGGAGAATCGACCCCGCCGGCGACTGGGCCGGCGGGGTCAAAGTCGAATCAGGGATGGGGTCAGCGGTCGAGGCCCTGCTCGCGGGCGCGGGCGGCCTCCTCCCTCGCCTCGATCGCCGCGGCTTCCATCTCCAACTGAATGTAGACCAGCTCCGTATCAATCTCCTCCATCTCCCGGTCCTCGGCCTCGAACTCGTCGAGATCGGCGTCGGGGATCAAGGCGAGGTCTTCGAGCGTCGCCAGCTCGTTCGGGGGCAAGAGCCGCATCAGCTCCTCCGCGGTCGGTTGGGTGTCGCGGCCGAGGGCCTCCATCAATTCGCCCTCGGCGATGCGGTGGGCGTTGATCTCGAAGGCGAGGTCGCCGGAATTGTCGGGGGCCTCGTCGCGGATCATCCTGTTCAGCGATCGCCGGAACGTGGCGGCATCGACGGCGGCGGTTTCGATTGAACTCATCGGATACTCCTCGGGGTCAGAAGCCCGGCCGCGTACGGCCGGGCGGGTCTCAACTCATCGTCAGGCCTTCTAGTCTTCGACCGCGGTGTCCGGGGCGTAGGCGAGGAAGCCGATCTCCTCGCGCTCGTCCGGCGTCGGCACGGCGGCGAGGTGGTCTTCGAGGGTCTGCCAGAGCGACTTCGCGAGGACTTCAAGGGCGGCGACCCCGTCGGCGTCGAAGTCCGCGTCGGTGAACTCGCCGCCTTCAAGAATCACCTCGATAGTCGAGGCCGAGTCCGTGAGCCGCTCCCAGAGGGGCTTCGGCGGGAGCGCCGGCGCGAGCCGGTTCTCCTCGGCGAGCCGAACGCGACCGAGGCGAATGAGCCGGACGGCGAGGCGGAGGACACTCGCGACCCGATCTCGGCCCACCTCGGCGTCGGCGAAGGAGTAGCCTTGCGACATCAGCTCAAGCAGATCGGCGACCGCGACGGCGAGGCGGTCGCGGAGGGACTTCGAGGGCTTGGCCGAAGTCGCTGGCGAACCGGGGTTGAACAGCGGGGCGACGAACGGGGAGATGAAGAACGAGAGCATGGTGGGGAACTCCTGTACCAGCGCCGGCAAACTGTGCCGGTTGGCGGGACAGGAGAGAGTCTACTCGATAAATTGAGCGGATCAAGATCAATTTTATGATCATATCAGCTAATCGCTCTTTTCGCCCATTTCGAGGTTATTGAGAACGGCCCTACCTCTTCCAGAACGTCACGTATGCGAATCAACTCGTCCAAACTCCCATCAACGGCGATCAGGATTCTCAAAGCGTTCACGAGCGATGGACTGCGGAATTTACCCGCCGGGTTGAGGTAGCCGTTGATCGACCCCGTGGACAAATCAGTTCGCTTCGCAAGGTCACGTTCAGAGAGCTGGAGTAAGTCCATCTTCTCTCGAAGCCAGCTACGGAAACTCTCCCACGTCTTCGGCTCTTTCTTGCCCTCCGTTTTCCGGGGCCTCGCCGCCTCAACCTGAGCAGCCGCTCGACGAAGCAACTCCGTAAGGTCAGCAACCCGGAGTTGTGAGTCCTCGATCACTCCCGCTAACACGTCGATAGGCTGCATGGCCGCGTCCCCTCCCTGATGGCATCCAAGCCTGGCGGGGAGTGTAACTTCGGCGAGGCCGCGCGTCTGCCCCAGCTCCCCCCGTCTATGGGTTCGCTTAAGACGCGGCGTGATTTGTACCGCCAAGTCGATACTCCTCGGGCGACGTAGTCGAGGGCGTCGGACTCATCAGGCGGTGACGAATACAGGGGCGACGGCCCGCCCGACGGGCCAGAGAATCTGTTTCTGAACCTCCGCGGACAACGAGGCGTAGGCGACGGCGGTCGCGTCTTCGAGGGTCCGGCGGTTGGCGGTCGAGCAGTAGCGAAGATTGTGCCCCAATCGGGCTTTCGTCGCGTCACACCAGCGGTACGGAATGACGTGCATCCGCTCGCCGGGGAGTTGCGTTAGATCCTCCCAAGACCAAATCCGCTCCTGACGGCACTTACGCGGCCACTTCCGCAGCAGCCCCAGAACGCGATACCCTTCGGCCCGCGGGTCGTCGCGTTCTTCGAGCCAGTCGGAAAGGCGAGGCGGACGACCCACGCGGAAGGGTCGGCGTCTAGCGTCGCCTGGAAGCCGGCTTCGTCGGTCAACACTACGCCTCCTCCCGGTTCGAGTTCAAATTCGCCTCGGGCGACTACGGCAGGCAGGCCCCGGCGGCGGCCTCGTTCTTCCGGCGACAGTCGTTGCACCGCGAGGTAAGCCCCCGCAGCAGGTTCGCCGCGATCACCCACGCCTCCTCGCCGCAGGAGCAGCGGCACCGCCAGCGGGTGACGTTCCGGTCCCGCCGGTGGGGGCCGATGACCGTCCACTCCCCGAACGGCGGCCTCCGCGTCAAGTCTTCGAGGCGACTGCACGCCCGGCAAGGGACCGCCAGCCGAGCCACGAGCCGCGCGGTGTCCCGCACCAAGACCCGCTTCTCCCGCCCGCACCGCCGGCAGCGGCACATCGCGAGCAGCCGGCCCGTCCCCGGCTCCGCCTGCAAACCGGCGACGACCGAGCCGGCCCCGCGGACGGCGAGCAGCATTCGCCGCCGGCACTCGTCCGCGTACTTGATCAGCCCCGTCAGCCGCTTGCCGCACCCGCAGAGGCAGGCGTGCGACGACGGGGCTTTCCCGACCGCGGGAGGCTGATCACACGCTCGAAGGTCGATCTCGCTCACGTCCCCCCTCCCCCGCGGCCGAGCCGCTCCAGCATCTGCTCGACGACCCGCTCCTGCGTCGCCGCCCGGAACCTCCCGAAGACGCGGGCGGCGAAGTCCTCGACCCCCCGCCGCGACGCCCCGGTGACGGAGTCGCAGTCGCCGAAAGCGTTCTTGCCGAACGAGAAACCCTCGACGCCCCTCGCCTTCTCGGCCAGCGACTTGAACCACGTCTCCGGCAGCGCCCGCGGCGAGGTCCAGACGACGTTCCGGGCCGAGAAGAAGGTGCGGCTCTCCTCGGGGTCGCCGTCGCACCGCCGCGCGAACTTCTTCAGCAGCGCGAGCGCCCGATGGCCCGCCCCACGGGGATCAGTTGCGAGGAAGTCGGCGAAGGCGACGCGGACGGCGTGGTCGTCGGGGTGGGCGTCGAGGTGCTGCTGGTAGGCTTCTTCGGAATCGAACACGGGGTCTCCTTCGGGGTCTGGGTCGGGGCGTGCTGTGGGGGTGGGTGATGGCTAGCGGCTACCAAGCGGGGCCGCCTTCGGTGGCGTGTACACCCACGCCTTTTCCGTCCGGTACCGCCCCTTCGTGCGGCACGATCTCAAGACGGACGCGAAGACGGCCGCCTGGTCGTCAGCCCCGAGCCGGGCGAACGCCGCCGCGACGCGGTCTTCGAGGACGCGACGAACCGGCTCGGCGGTGGGCGTCGGGCTGTAGGTGTAGACCGGGGCCTTGTGAATTCTCAACCGCTCGGCCGACTTCGACTCGCCGAACCGTTGATGGGCCGGGGTCAGGAACGCACGATCGAACCACCGCATGGGGAGGGTCGCCGCGAACTCCCCCTCCGTCGGCAACTGGCCGTCAGCCCTCGCTCGGTTTTCGAAGCCCGAACAGCTGCCGTTCACGCGGTGGAAGAAGTGAAACCGCCCGACGTTCTCGTCCCAGTACGGAACCCGCTTCAGATTCCCCAACGCCCGGTACCCCGCGGCCCGAGCGTCGTCGATGTCCTCCAACCAGTCGGCTAAGACGAGCCGGGCGTCGGAGTCCGACGGGTTCGCGTCGAGGTGGTCGTGGAAACCCCGCTCCCCCTCAAACCGCAGGGGGAACTGAAGCTCCCGCAAGTCGCGATCGCGGGGCCGGGCGAGGGGGAACTTCAACGCGACGAGGTCTTCAAGCCCCCTGCGCGTCTCCCGATCGAGGAAGAGTACCCGCGTCGGCAACTCGCCAGCCCCCAGGACGGCTTCGTACCACGCCTCGGGTAAGGCGTTGGAGAAGGGGACGGCGTGGGCGCGGATCGGCCCGGCCGACCAACGCTCCTGTCCGAACCGCCACCCCTGGCCGGGGACGCCGACGCTCTCCCGCAGGGGCCACTTCCGCAGCAACCCGAGCGCCCGATACCCGACCCACCGGGGGTCGTTGCTCGCCGCCAACCGAGAGGCCAGCTCCAACCGCGTCGCCCAATCCGAGGGCCTCGCGTCAAGGCGGGCCTGAAACTCGTTCTCCGTCTGCATCGCACACTCCGAAAAAGACCCCCGCCGGCCCATCGACCGGGCGGGGTGAAACGGCCGCTCAGAAGCGGGGACGGCTGGTGGACCGGGGGCGAGACTTCGACCGCGGGGGCGGCGAAGGCGAAGCGGACTTCGTCGCCACATCAGCCCCAGGGGCGGCCCGCTCGCCCACGCCCGCGAGGTGGGAAACGATCCAGAGGGAGCGGTCGAAGTTGAGAACTTGCTTCTTGTCGGCCAGGAGCCGGAGAAGCCACTCCACGTCGCACTTCGCCTCCCGCAGTGCCTGCGACAGCGACGCCGCCAGTGCCCAGCTCTCGTCGCGGTACATCACCCGCGCGAGGTTCCGCACCGTCGGGGTCATCCACTCCTCGCGGAACCCCTCGATCGGCGCGAAGAGGTTGACCACGCGCGGGATTTCCCGCATCGCGTGCAGACCGGCGACCAGCTCCTCGAACCCCCGCTCCTGAAGGGCCGCGGCCTGGACCATCGCCCCGGAGACGACGCAGACGGCGGCGTACTCGGTCGCCGCCCGGCGGTCGGGGGCCAGGGCGAGGGCGTGGAGGACGGATCGGCCGCAGAAGGCCGCTGTGGAAAAGCACCGCCGGGCGTCGGGGGTCTGGTCCCGCCGGTCAACGACATCGTCGCAGGCCGCGACCATCGACCCCAATTCCTCGATCGCGTCGGCCACGGCGACGGCGTCCGGGGAGCCGATCAACGCGATGCCGCGGGGCAACTCCTCGAACAGCGGGAGGCGGTGTGTGACGAGAAGGCGAAGCCGGCGGGCGTAGAAAGTGACGGCGGCCCGCCAGAGGGGATCGGAAAGAGGGACGGAAGCGAGCCAGTCGCGGATGTCGTCGAGGCCGAGGGGCATCGGGCGGAATCGGAAGCCGGGGTACTTCGGGACGTAGCTGGGGACGAGTCGCAGGAAAGTCATCAGAAGGTCTCCGGTCGGGTTGGGAAGTTAAGGTCGATGAAGTCCGGGGGCTATTTCGAACGCCGTTTCCGGCCTCGCTCGGCGGGGGCCGTCTCCGGCGGGTCCTCCTCTTGCTCGTCGAGGTACGGGTTCTCGACCGGGTTCCCGGCGGCGTCGAAGTAGAGGTCCTCGTCCTGCCCCTGGAGCTTCGCGAGAACCCAAGAAACCCTGAGCAGGGGCCACGCTGAGGCGTCTCGGAGGAGTCGCAGCAGCCACGGCTCCGAGCAGCCGGCAGCTTCGAGGGCGCGGGCGAGTTGGGGGTAGTAGAACCACTCGTCGGACGCGACAATTTTCGCCGCCCACGCCCTCGCCTCGGCGGAGGCCCACGCCTCGCGCCACCCGCGGATCGGGACGCAAATTCGGCAGACGCGGAGGTAGTCCATCCGCGCCCGCTCGGCGAGTGTCAAGGCACTGCCGACCTCGCCCCGCTCGACGAGGAGCCGGCGCACCGCCTCGATCGCCCCGAGCGTCACCCCCGAGGCCCATCCCGCGGCGGTCCCCCGCATGTACTTCCGCAGGGTCAGGGCGGTGTGACTGGCGACCTCTCGGGCGACGGCCGCCGCGGTGCCCTCGGCGTACACCGGCATCGCCTGCGGCCCGCCTGGGGGGTCATAGAGCAAATCCGCGTCCTCCCCGTCCTCACCCTCGCCGTCGAACATCTCCGCGAAGTCGGTGGTCATCCGAACCTCGTCGATCTCGTCGCGGTCGCCCCCGCGGGCGGCGCGGATCAGTCGGCGGGCCGAGTCGTCGCCGGGGTAGGCGGCTTCGAAGACGGGCAGCAGGCGGCGGGCGTGCAGGAGCTGCTCGCCGAACCACTGGCCGTCGGAGAGCCGGCGGCGGAGGTGCCACTCCTCAACGGCGTCCACGGTGTAGTCGGCGGGGCCTCGAACCGGCTCCAAGTAGTCCGGAGCGAGTGCAAAGGCGGGGGGCGGGGCCATCGAAGCCTCCGAGCGGGTAAGGGGCCGCGGGACAGACGCAGTGCCGCGGGGTCAAAGGATCATACGCTGAGGAAAGTCATGTTACAAGAAAAGAATTCTAAAAATTGTATTAAGACTATCAAAAAATGTTTCTTGTCACTTTCCGACCGATGGGCGATGTCGGGTGGTATGGACCACAAAACGAGGTAGATGAGAGGGGGAGATGCCCCTTCGAACGTGAGCAAGCCTTAGACGGTCAAGAAGAGTCTTCTAGATCTCAAAAGGTGCCGAAGACGAGGGGCGACGTGATCGCTGGCGAAGGGGTCAAAAAATACTTTTGCGGTGTAAACCGCGGCGCGGACGGCGGTTGAGGAGACGGGGCATAATTCCGCGAAAATAGATGTCCTCTTTTTCGGGTTTGGACTGGACTACTATATGGGTAAAAGTTTTCGATGAGTCCTCGGCATACGCCTCAGTTGCAGATGAGTAGCCGTCTAGACCTCGTCGGCGTACTAGGCGACGCTGCTTCAGATTCGACTTCTTCTTCATCTCATACGCCGACTTCGTCGTCGCTGAAAAGTAGAGCGACAGCTCTAGGCTCACCCCACAGCACGGGAATTCGCCTCTTAGACTAAGTCTTCAGCTTCTTCTCCTCTTCGACTTCGTCTCAGACGGCTTCGCCGACTGTGATCGAGTCTGCGACGGTGATTCTGTGGGAGTGGTTATGGCTATCGCCTTCAGATAAGAGCTAGCCTCAGACCCCTCTTAGACTTCATCTCTAACGCGCGCACGCGAGGGGGACACCCCCGAAGACACCTCCTCGGGAATTCCCAGTTCCCGCTCAGACGCCGACGCCTTCGCCGACCAGGACCCCGCTCGGGCCGCTTCTCTCACTTCGACCCCGACGGCGAAGGCGTCCGCGTCTAATCTCCCGCAAAAACGGAGAGGCCGCTACCCCCGGCGCTCCGGCCCTGCTGCCGCTGAAGTTCCCCCACTTCGGGGCAGCAGGGCACTTCTTTGCCCCGTAGGCGACGCCGCGAATCCCCCGCGGCCGTCGGAGTTCCCCCGCTCCGCCCTCGCCTACGGGGCCTTTTTCGTCGTCCCAGAGGCCGTCGCCACCGATCGCGAGCAGCCCATCGGCAGCCCAGCCCACAGACCGTGAATTCCCAGACCCCTACCGAGGCCCTTCTTTGACCGAATCTCCAGCCGAACTCGCCGCCCCGCCCGAAGCCGAGCCGAAGGTGACGCGGGTCATCGACGGCGTTGTCCTTCACGACCCCGAGCCGTGGGCGATCGCCGTCTTCGAGGAGTTGCTGAATGAGATGCGGGAGCGACGGCGAACCATTTACCTCATGCCCCCGGTGAAGATCGTCGCCGCCCTCACCGCCGCCGGTTATCGACCCGTCGAAGGCACGAGGTGGTGGGAACCGCCGCCGCCGATCGAGCCGTCGCCCGCCGCCTGAGCCGCTTCTACCGACCCTTTCCCCCTCACCTCGAAAGACTCTGCATGTTCGCCGCGAAAGACCGCCTCATCTATGCCGACGTGTCTGGTAAAAGCCTCGACCCCCTCGTCGTCCGCCGGAAGCTGATGCTGGCGACGAAGGGCGAACTGAACGCCCTCCTCGATCAAGCCGCCGGCTCCGACCCGCTCCCCGCCCTCGCCGCCGAGGAGGCCCTCGCTGGGGCCGCGCGGACCGCGTTCGACTTCCCCGCTTTCACCCCCGACGGCGGCGGCGCGACCGACCTCGACTGCCTCGAAGAACTGAACCGCTTCGTGGAGTGGGTCGAAAAAAAACTCTGAGCGGCGAGGTCCTCTCCGACTTCGCCGCTGCCTACGGCGCTCCCGCCGCCCTCGACTACGACACCTTCGTGCAGCTCTACCTCAACATCCCCCGTCGCAACTCCCGGACGGCGCTTCTGTTCTCCGACGCCGTAAGTGTGGCGGTGGGGACGACCCAGAAGCCGGCCGACTGGGTGTATGACTCCAGCGAAACCCCTGAGCAGGCGGAAAAGTGGATCGACGATCACAACACGGCCCAAATCCTCTCGCGAATGAACGCTCCTGGCTGACGCCGCGGGTCACGTCCGCGCGTCTCCGCCGTCCCGTCTTCCCGGCCCCGAGGGCGACGCCGACGCTGCCCCGACCGGGGCCGCCCGAGCGTTCCCCGACGCCGCCCGCTCCCCGGCGCGGGCGGGGGCTGACGCGAACGGACGTGACCCCGGTTCGGCTCCGCGCGACGAGGTTCCCGGCGGCGGCGACCGCGATGCGCCCTCTGCTGCGAATGTCCGCGGCGGTGTCGCCATCACCGCCCCCGCTGCGACCGCCCGCGGCGACCGCCCCGCCGCCTTCGCCCCCGCGGCCGAGGGCGATGAAGACGACACCGGCGGCCCCGCCACCGGCGGCGCGGTTGAAGGTCGGCGGCGTGTCGGTGAAGCCGGTGAGTCTACCCCCCCGAGGTTCTGCCGCTCGCGACCCCGCCGATCCGCTTCCGCCGACGGCGTCGCAGCCCAGCCCCCGAGCCGAGTTGTTCCGGCCGCCCCTGTCCCTGTTCCCTCGCCCGATCCGCAGCTTCGCCGGGCCGCGGGCGGAGGTGACGAAGGCCCGCCTCCGCGACGCCGCGGTCGCCCCGCCCGAGAGTCTGACCCGGCGGGGCGAGCGGCGGTCGGGAGACGGAGGCGGGACCTCGGCTGCGTCGATCCGGCAATGGTCCCCAGCCCCCTCTCAGGAGCCGCCCCCGCCGAAGGCGAAGACGCCGCCTGTGCTGCCGAACGCGGCCCGGCCGACGATCCGCCCGCGGCTGCGGCTGTCTCAGATCTAACCCCTTCTCCCCTACCACCCCCACCTCGGAATTCGCGAGTGATTCTGACTTATAATAACGTTGTTTTGGATGTCCTTACGAATGAGGTCCGGCGGGAATTGGTGTATACAGAGGACGGTTTGTCGCCGGTGATGATCCGCTGGACGCTGTCGGTCACGGGCTACCTCAATTCCGCGAAGGTCAACTACAGCCAGGACCCGTCGCCCGAGGTCACGGTGCCCGCGGTGACGGCCTGGGGACAGCCGATCCCGTCGTCGCCGGGGTCGCTGGGCCAGCAGTCGCTCGCCAACCTCGTCCCGCCCAGCGGCGCGAACCGGCTCCGGCCCGCGGTGGTGCCGCTGAAGTCGCCGCAGCAGCAGGTGACGGACGTGATCACGACGGACCACTGGGTGACGAAGGCCCTGCTGACGCCGCGGAAGTTGCTCCAGTTCGGCGACTATAACGCGGCTTCGCCCGCCGAGCCTCGACTGATGCTGTCCCAGCCGCCCGACGGGGAGGTCTGCGACGTAGGCGGGGGGCCGCTGCCGATCGCCTGCGACGCGCGATCGATCATCGGCTCACCGTCCACGATCGTCGTCGAATTTTCGATCCAGACGTTCACCAAGTTCGAACCCTATTCGGCGTCCGTGGCCGATTCGCTGGTCCTCTCCAATGAGTACCAGATGACCCACACCTGCGACGAGGAGTACTCGACGATCCGCGACGTGGTGGGCCGTATCACGTTCCGCAGCGACGCCGTCGAGCGGCTGAAGTTGAGTCCCGATTCGCTCCGCAGCGGGGTCTTCCTCCCTATCCCCGAGGGGTATCGCCGCACCTCGATTCAAGTCGTCGCGCGGTCGGACGGGCGGACCCTGGAATACTCCTGGCGGGACGTTCAGCAGCACACCAACGTCGTCGACTACGGCATCGGCATCGCGCACATCGAGTGCGAGATCACCGAGGCGATGGTGAAGGACAAGACGTTCGACGAGAACTTCGTCTCGACGTGGCGGTCGATCTACGACCTGCGCACCGCCCGCAACTTTGCGGAGCAGAAGAAGGACCCGAAGGACGCCGACCCCGGCCTCTTCCTGAAGGCATTTCCCCCCGCCCCCAACGGCAAACCTTAAGAGGCGACATGGTAGCTCCCTTAGTCCGCGGCCTCGGCTGGCTCGCCGCCCGAGCCGGGGCCGGCAAAGTCAAAGATCATGCGTTCCGGTGGGCAATCAACAAAGGCATCAAACTCGGCGGTGGAGGTGGTATGGGCGTGTTCAACTGGTTCACGGACAAGGGCGTTGATTGGGTCAACGTCGCCGCGAACATTTCGGAGGGGATGATCCCGAGTGTGGAGACCAAAGCCTATTGCGTCGTCCACGGGATGCCGCATAGCACTCGCAAGGACCTCCACAAGTTCGCGCTGTCGCTGTTGTTCTCGATGGTGAAGAGACGGCGAAAGCAGGGGGCTGGGGCGGCCCTGCCGCCCGCGGCGGTGTTGATCGCCCGCTTCGACATGGTCCGCAAAATTGTCCACGTGGAAGTCAGCTACCGGACGAGCGCTCTCGGGAACCTCATCAACGCGGGAGCCGGAGTAGTTCTCGACCCCTTCGACTTCGAGATCGCCAACGACGACACCGTGAACGACTCCCTCGTCTGTATCAACGGCACTGAAGATAAGTACATCGGTGACGCCTTCACGCACCAAAACTGGCTCGAACGCCGATTCCTCGGAGGGGTACCCAAGCTCCCCGGCGAGGGGAAGATCCTCCTCACCGACGACCCGAAGACGGTGAACCCGGCCCCGCCGGGCGACTTGGTCTCCCGCGGCCTCCTCGAATTCGTCGTCTTCGAATCAATTCGCAATCCGCCGTCGCTCATCAACCACGCCGAGCTGATCGAGAACGACCCCCGAAACAAGGTTCCCGGCGCGGTCGGAGCCTACACGCCCGCGAAAGACTTGAAGACGCCCCGAGACAACGCCCCCGTCCCTGTCTGGGAAAAATTTTGGGCCGCGAAGAACGTCACTCCCCCGAAAGGTATGTAGCCGATGCCCTCACCGCCGACCGCTTACCCTCGCTTCTTCGACGACGCCTCCCGGCAGTCCTACGACGAGGCCGAACACTGCGAATCATACGAGACTAACCCTGGGGTCTGCATCCTCCCCTCCGGCGAACCGGAGCCGACCGACCCCGAGAAGAGGAAGCTCTGGAAGCCGGTCGTGGCGATCAAGCTCCACGAACCCTATCGGCTCCGCCGGTCCCAGCACAGCTACGACCGGCAGAACACGCCGCCGCTGTTGCCGAAGGTGGCGGACTCGGGGCGATTCATCGCTCTCGGGGGGAGTCATACCTTCGCCTTCAGCCCGTCCCTGGACGGTCAGTCGGTTCGCTACCGGGGGGCTTGTGACATCACCTTCGTCGAACACGCGAACCTCCGCTGCGTGACCGGCTTCACGATTGGGGACGAACCGTATACCGTCGAGCAGCAGCGGCGGATGCAGGTCTCCCCCGGCGTCCCTTACAACGGCGACGAATCGCAGATCATCGTCGAGACCTCGCCAGAAACCCGAAAAGGCCAGGTCCTCGGCAGCTACATCAACCACGCCGACCCCTACTCGGGGTTGGAAGCCTACGGCGGGTGCTACTCGGTCACGAGCTGGATTCCCGACACCTGCTTCTCGCAGTCGATGATCTCGGCCGGGGGCCTGCCGGTTCCCAACCCGCCGCCCCCGCCCCCTCCGCCGGCCCTGCCCCCGTCGCCGGGGTCGCCCCCGCCGTAATTCGCTCGACGGCGGATTCGGCGAAAGGTACGCTGAGGGGAAGCGAATACCCCTGAGCGTCGTCGCGGAGAGCGTCTCGTGGACAGCAACTGCCTCTATTGCGGGAAAGCCGGCGTCCTCGGCGTGACGCTCCAGCGGGCCGTCTACGGCGGGAACCACTTCAAGGGGAGCGAAGTCGTGGACGTGTGCGAGGAGTGCTACCCGAAGCACCAGAAGTCGAGGAAGACGGACTACTCCGTCTTCTTCTGGGTGTTCCTCTTCATCGGTAGCATCCTCTTTCTTCGGGTCTTTCACGAAGTCTTGGTCGAGATTCAGAAGCTCTTCCGCTGACCCGTTCCCCCTCGCCGACCCTTCGCCCGCCGCGTTCGAGACTTCCTCTCGGCCGGCGGGTTTTTCTCATTTCCCATCCCCATCTCCCCCGCCGCCTATGACCGTCCCCAACTTCAACGTGCAGCACCCCGCCTCCGGCCCGGCCGACGTGTGGATGAAACTCGGCGCGAACGCCTGGGGCCAGCTCGGCTACACCGAGACCGGCGTGCGGATCGACTTCGTCCCGGAGTGGATCGCGATGCCGACGGACCGCCGGGGGCCGACCGGGGCCGATTTCCGCGTCACCGGCGGCGAGACGGCGAACGTCGTCCTCACCCTCGCCGAGTGGGACGTGGCCTTCTACGAGGCGGCCAAGTCGCGGACGCGGAACGCCTCCGGGGCCGGGTTCTACGACCGCCGGGACATCGGCGGCTACGCGACGGGGGCGCTCCAGATCGCCGTGCGGCACCAGTTCTACGGCTCCGTCGCCGCGACGCCGGGCCTGCCGCCGGGGTACCTGTTCCCGAACTGCTTCATCACCCCCCACTCGCTCTCGCCGATCGGGACGCGGTCGCCGAAGTTGGCGATCAGCTTCGAGGCCGAGCCGATCTTCGACGGGGGCTTGGGCGGGTGGCTGTTGTACTCGACGGCGACGAGTTTCTTCGGCTCCCTCCCGGCTCCCTGCTAGCGGGGGCGACGAGTAGCGGCCGGCCGATCAGCCACCCCCACAGTCAGCGGTTCCCAGACGCGACGGAGACGGAAGGCCTCGCCGAGTTGTACTGCTACTTGGAATGGATGGCGTAGGTGAAGGCGGCCCGTTCCCACCGCCTCAGGCACTTCGTGCTGCGTCATCTAAAACGTCGCGGCGCGTTGCGGCACCTCTTCCCGCGAGAGAACATCATCGTTAAAGTTACGCCATAGAAGGAGGATGGGCCGTATGCCTAGTCCGATCCCCTACGCATACGTACGGACACTCGAACTTGAGGGAACCCATCCCGAGGATGCCGGGTGCTGGCCGATTACACATCTTCGGATGATGTTCGGTGAAGGTGAGCCTTCTCAAGATAGCCCCGATTACTGGCTTCCGGTCATCCGGCCCGGATTGTTTCCCAATACCCATCCGATAGAGCCGGGGCAGCTCTGGCGTAACGTCTTCTACAGAAGAGTCCGGTCTTCGATCGAATGCCGGCATTTGTTGCTATCAAAGCACCCTGTCAGCACCCCGATACAGATGACGCGAGCATGGGTAGCCCCAATCGGAGGTGTAATTCCTGACCCGATTGAGGGTGAATGGTTGTCTTCCGAGACGCATAGCGTCACTTTCAAGCCGGACGAATCTCCTCCAGGGCGCTTGCGATTTAAGAACGGTTGGGATGAAGAGTCGCTTGGTTATCGTTGGGGCGACAATGGATGGGGACAGTTTTCCGAAGCATACTTCGACGCCTACAGTTTTGATGCGTGGGCTTTCTTTCTTCACGATGCCCAACTCGGCAATGTTCGGCAACGAAATCTCGACTCAGTTCGCACATCATCTGCGTGGACTGACAACACCGGAGTTAAGTGGTATCGGCTGGTCACTATGAACGGGACAAACAAACCCGGCGACCGCATCGGTTGGTCTTTCGTGGCCGAGAAAAACGGCTTCCTCGAAGTCGAGGAACTCTACGTTCGGCCTGAGTGGAGGAAAAGGGGTGTTGGTCGGGACTTGGTTGCACGCCTTCAAGAGTTAGCATCGGTGAAGAAGGCCCAGCTCCGGCTCTGGGTTCCTTTCGCCGATGCCTTTCGCGACAGCCGTGGTACACAAGACGCCCTCCTTGCGATATCCCGGAGGATGGGATTGCGGTTCACGAAAACGCCCGTCCGTTGGGCCGCATACCTGGCTGAGCCGAACGGCACGAGCGATTTCCCGATCGAGCCAGACCTCTACCCTGAGCTGCTATTCTCAATTCGCCGCATTAGACGAAGGTATTTTATCGCTCGACCACCGCCTGCCTTACTTCACGAACTCTTCACGCACGAATGGATTACCAGTGATCGACCTAACCCTCCTGACCCGGTTCCTGAGCAGTCTCGGCCCCCCTGGAGCGTCTTAGTCGGGGCCGCCCTCTCTAGCGGTGACGGCGTTTTCGCGTTGGCGGCGACGCCGAGCAGTTCGCGATCTGGGCCGACGGCCCATAGCCCCCGGCCCACAGTCGCGAGGGGGGAGCCGAAGCCGACTGGCAGAAAGCGACCCGTCGCCCTCTCCTCTTCGTCTCCTTCGCGGTCGGCGTCTCGATCGGCGATTCTGTGGCGGGGGCGGCCCAGCGGGGCGGCGATGGGTCGGCGATCTCGTCTTGGGCAAAGAGTAGCCGTCGAGGGGACGCCGAAGCCGCGGGGGCGGGGACCCAGTCCCCGCCCCCTTCTCCTCTGGGAATGGGTAGGCGAGGCCGCGGGTGAGGCTACTCTTTGCCGAGGACGAGGTCTAACGCCCAGCAGCCTTTGACGTGGGGGCCGTCGCTTCGCAGGTGGTTTAGAAGGTCGGCGTTCTCGCACCCCGCGTCTTCGAGGGCGTCGGCGAGAATCGGCAGTCGGTCGAAGGCGCGGTCGGCGTAGATCCCTTCCGCGAGGCCGACGGCGGTGGTGGTGAGCCAGGATGGGGAGAAGGTGACGGGGCGGAACGGGTTGCCGAAGATGTCCCGATAGATAAAGCCCGTACCTTGCAGTATGTCGTTTCTAGCCTCTTGAGTCAGTTTAGCGGCAGGCGTCTCGTCAAGCTCAGGTCCGTCGAACCCCAACATACAGACTTTGAAAACGAGTCCTGCACCGATCTGGGCCACCTCGGCAGCGGCAGCTAATTTGAACGCTTCCTTCACGAACTGACGGGCTTTTCCATGCGCTTCGCTCAAGTGCGTATCGGCCTTCTGCTGAAGTTCCGAAAGGGCGATACGGGCCGCGTCAGCAATCCGCTTTAGTTCCTGAAGATTAGCCAACCCATCTGCGGCTCGCTCAGCCGCATCAACCAAATCTCGACTACGCTGGTCAACCAGCAGATTCCAACAGTTTCGACTCTGAGCGACCTCGACAAGCTCAATTTTGCGGTCAATCATTCTCCCTTGCAGGAAGTTCCGCATCGGCGTCGGATCGTTCGCCGCCAGCCATTCCGCTTCCGTCATCTCTCAGCCCCTCGGGACTCGATCACCTCAACGATACCAGACAGCAAGGGCGAGAAACAGTCTCGGAACGGACTCAACCCTCTGGGACGCCGCCGCCTCTCAGATTCTGATCCAGGCGAAGGCGACGGTCGTCTACGGCGTCCGCGAGGTAGCGGTGCCCAAGCCCGCGACCCGGCTCCTGCGGCTGGTGAAGCTGACCCCCGGCGGGGACGCCGAAGGCGACTCTTACGACGTGGTGTGCGAGACGGGGGGACAGGGGCGACGAAGTAGGAGACGCAGATCGTGACGAAGACCCCGAGGGGACCCCGCCCCGGAGACGGCCCGCTGCTTCGATCAATTTCGGGACGCCCCGAAGACGATCTCGGCGTCTTTGAGGGCGACGGGCGGTTCAGGGGGAGCGGGCGTCACTGTCGGCAGAGTAGTTTTTGGGTGTGACACTTCTTCTTGACTGTCATAAACTACCAAAGTCCCGTCCCCCTAACAGGAACCGCTCCAATGCCGAAAGAAATCGACCTGTCCGCGTTCATCAAGGAACTCAACGCCGCGAAGCCGGGTGCCTTCCACACGACGTACATGAAACTCCCGACGGGGGTGACGAAGAACCTCGCCAAACTCGCCCTCGACAACGGCGTCTCCCTCTCCTACCAGATCCGCAACTCGGTCGAAGAATACGTCGCCGCCCTCACCTCGGGCGTCTGTCTCAAGTTCGACCCGCCCCTCCTCGCCCACTTGGACTTGGCCGCCGAGAACCTCGGTTTGGACCGCCCCGCCCTCGTCTCGCTCATCGTCGCCGAACACATCACGGACTACCTGACGAAGAGCCTCGGGAAGCTGGAGCAGCGGAAGGAACTGGAATCGCGAATCAAGGCGGCGACGAAGCCCGCAAAGTGAGCTGACGACGATCGACACGGCGGCGGCTGGGAAATCCCAGCCGCCGTTTCTCATTTCTGGACCCACCTCGAAGAATCGATCCGCTTGTCATTATCTTAACCATTTTAAGCATTGACACATTATAACTTGTCTCTTACGATGCTGGTGTCCCTTTACTTCGAACTGAGGCGGGGCCACTCGGCTGCGGACAAATCGAGATCCCCTACCCGGAGGCAGCGATGCTGAGATTGCAGTCGAGCATTTTGATCGAAGGCGGCGAGATGATCTTTTCCGTCAACCTGCCCGCGAAAAGGGAGTCGATCGACGACCTCTTCCTCCTCGCCTGCCGGTGTCGCCGTCATCTGATTCCGATGGAAGTTCCTTCCCCCGACGACGCCGACTTCCGGCGCGAAGTTCAGCAGACGCTCACCCGTGCCGGATTCGCCCGCGACTGGTCAACGGTGGGGAACGCCTACGAGACGTGGCGGCCGAGAAGCAAGCCGCCGATTCGATCGGCTCCCCGGAAGGGGGCAGCGAAGGCGGGGGCGTAAAGGCGACGGGGGGTGTCGAGTCGGAAACTCTGAGGAAGGGACGGGGCCGATGAATCAGGGGTGTGAACCAGAAACGGACGCGGTCGCAGACGTGCCGGATGACGTGAGGTCCGCGTTTATCAAACTCGAAGCGACCCAAGAGGCTGTCGATCAAGGATACCAAGAGGATTTGGCGGTCGCGCCAGCCGGTATCACGGCCGAGCGACTGAGACAGATCCAAGATTTTCACTCGCGGCATCGTCGCGTATTGCTAATCTGGCCGGCGACGATGCGGAAGGAGAAAAAGTACAACGCCTTGACCGACGGCCTGAACCCAGACGAGGTTACACAAGCGCTTCAAGAGGGCTTGGCGTGGGCCGCTTACCTCTGGGAGAACGAGGGCGACGCCTTCTCCTTCGCTATGGGGTGCTGCTCGAACTATGTGAGAAAGGCGAGGAGTAGAAAGCTGGCCGAGCTGAACTGGCGGAAGGGCATCAACAAGCTCTTTCGGAAACGCCGCCGGAAACTGATTCAAGAAGCCGGGACCGATGAAAGTCTTCGCCTTACGTGGTCCTCAGACCCCCCCGCGCCCCTTCGGAAGTCAAAGCTACTGGAGAGTCTATCCGAACGGGACCGGGAGTTTTTGGTCCTGATCTACGAGGGCGACCTGGGGCCGAGCGAAGCTGCGAGACGGACGAAGACGAGTTGCGAGTACAACACGGCTTTGCGGCGAAAGAATAGGCTGCTCGCGCGACTCGGAAGAACCTTGTGCGAGTCCCTTCAAACCGTAATGTCTCGACCCGATTCGGAGTGGGAGTCGCACCCCATTTTTCGTCTGCTCAAAAACGCCTACGGCCGAGAGGGGGCGATTGACAGGATACAAGAGTCGAGTTTGAAGTCGGAAGCCCCTGACGATTCGGACGATCTCGATCTCTCCGTCGAGACCGTGGCCCCGCCCTGTCACTAGCCGACGCCCCGGAGATTCCCGTGACCCCCCCCCCCCCCCCCGACGCCCTCCTCGCCTCAGTCTTAGACGCCCCTGCCGACAACCTCCCCCGCCGCCTTCTCTGCTGAGACTTCTGATGCCCTGCCCGCCGACTCTGTCGCCCCACCTCGCCCTCCGCCTTCGCGGCGTCGCCCCCGCGGGGAGTTGGACCCTCTCCGTCTCCGCCGATTGCCTCCGCGACGGCGAGCGGTTGCAGTACAACCACGCGCGGTGGTCGTTCCGCCTCCGCGACGCGGCCCGCGGCGAGGTCGCCCGCGGCGACGAGGTGCTGGCCGCGCGGGGGATGGCCCGGCTCCGGGCGGGGTGGCAGGGCCTCCGGTACGGCCTCGCCGCCCTCGCCTTCGGCCTCGACCGCACCGGGGCGTCGCCGCCGGGGTTGATCGTCCGCGGCCCCGACCGGGTTCTCCTCGGCCTCGACGGCGGGGCCTGCGGCCCGGGAACCGCCCCGGACCGCGACGGGTGCTGGGGCCTCCTCGCCCGGCTGGGTCTGACGTGGCAGACGATTTCGGCGTAATAGTCGGCGAGGGCGACCGAGGCGGGCCTCGGTCGCGGACGGCGACTAAGACGGCGAAGGCGACGCCGTCCCCGTTACCTGTACCGTGGGCCGGGGGACCGCTGGCGCTCGGCGGCGACCGCGATGAGCCCGACCCGGCCCCTCCTCCCACAGCACCAGCCCCGCCCTCGCAGCCGAAGACTATCTCTGCGTCGCCTCGGGCGGCGGCGGCTCCTTCGGCTTCAGAGCCTTCTCCAGGGCCTCCGCCGCCGCTTGAGCGATCGCCGCGTCCCGTTCGGCGTAGACCAGGGTCGTGGTCGGTGAGGAGTGGCCGAGGAGGGCGCGGGCGGCGTCGAGACTGAGGAGGCGGCGAGTCTCCGTGGCGGCCCAGTGGCGGAGCTGGTTCGGGTGCCAGTGGGGAACCCCCGCTTTCTCGGCCGCGGCCTGGATCTGCTTCCCATACGCCCGGCTGTCGATCGGGAGCGCCCGCGTCGGGGAGAGGAAGACGAAGGCATCGGCCCCGCGGGCGACGGCGAGGTAGGGGGCGAGGAGCAGTCGGGCCGTCGAAGAGAGGGGAATGAGCCGCTCACGCCCCAGGTACGCCTTCTTGTGGCGGAGGGGGCGAATCGCGACGGGCGTACCACCCCCGCCCCCCGGTCGAGGATCGTCCCAGACCAAGTCGCCGAAGCGAAGCTGCCGCACTTCCCCCGGCCGACCGCCGGTGAGGAGTTGGAGTTCGACGAGGTCGCGAACGACGGGGTTCAGTTCCTTCTGCGTCGCCCGCACGGTGTCGAGGGAGACGGAGAGGACCGGCGGTCGGTCGGGGGCGGCGGTGCGG
Source organism: Limnoglobus roseus (assembly GCF_008254045.1). GTDB lineage: Bacteria > Planctomycetota > Planctomycetia > Gemmatales > Gemmataceae > Limnoglobus > Limnoglobus roseus. Next base: position 7,006,423 of record NZ_CP042425.1, read on the forward strand.
CCGGGGCGGAGCGACTTTAGCCCCGCGAGGAGTACGACCGTCGGCTCGACGAGGCCCTCTTCGCTGAGCTGGCGAAGCCCGAACACGATTCGCCCCCAGCGCTGGTTGATGAGCTTCCGACACCACCCCCGCTTCACCATCGCCTCGCGGACCTCGGCCCATTCGAGCCGGACGAGCGAGCCGATGGGCCGATCGCGGTGGAGTGTTACGAGCGGCTCCCAAGAGCGGTGGTGGTCTTCGACTTCCCGCGAGACACGGCCGTCGGGGAGGCGGTAGTAATTGCGGCAGATCGCGGCCCAGCGATCGAAGCAGGCCCCGACGGTGGGGGAACTCGACGGCGAAGGGGTCGGCGTCGCCGGAGGGGTCGCAGAAGGCGAGGGAGTAGGTGATGGTTCCGCGGGGAGTCGCGGCGGCTTCGGAGAAGCCGGGGAGCCTAAGTTCGCGATCACCTCCGCGTAGAGTCTCCTCGACTCCGCGGATCCGTAGACGCCGAGGTAGATCACCTCGCGTTTGTCGCCCCGCCGGACGGTCACGTAAGCCTGATTCGTCGCCTTGTGTCGGCAGTAAGTTGGAAGACGCACGCTTTGCTCCAGACCCTACGGCAGGGACTACAGCAGCGGAAGAGAGGGGACGGCGAAAACGCCTAAGAAGGAGGGGGTCGGCCGCCGCCCCGTCGGAGGTTCACTCCGGGGCCGGCACAATTTCTGAGTTTGGCGGTTCCCCGGACTATGGTGCGACGACAACTGCGGCAGCAGCGCCCACGGCAACAACGACGACGGCCACCATTGGGGTGGTTGTCGGCACGAAGTTGGTCGGGGTGAAGGTCATGTCACACGTTCGGGGAGGTTGTGGAATGAATATAGAACCGCTGGCGGGATTTGGCCAAGCGGAATTCCGTCTCGCGTCAATACTTCGCGAGATCGCCCGCTCCCTTGCCGAGGCCGAGGCCGTCGATGACGGCCTTCGCGCCGTCCACCATGAACTTGAGTTCGCTGCTCACCGCGATGAATTGCCAGCCTTCGGCGATCCGCTTTTTTGCATCCTCGGCGCTGAAGGTGTGAATGCCGGCCGGCACGCCAAGCCGTTTGCAGCCGGCGAGAATGTCCGCCAGTGCTTGCTGAAACGCCTCGGGGGTCGGGGGCTTACCGTCCGCAGATCGCATGCTCGCCATCAGGTCGTTCGGCCCAACGAACACGGCATCGACGCCGGGCACGGAATAAATGTTGTCGAAGTCGCGAACGGCTTCGATGTGCTCGCACTGGAGGATGATGGCGACTTCGTCGTTCGCGCGGGCGTAGTAGTCAACCGGCGAAGCGTTCCAGTTCAAGGCGTGGACGCTCCCCCCAACGCTGCGGGTTCCCTGCGGCGGGTAAAGGCACGCCTCGACGGCCAGTTCTGCCTCCTTCCGCGAACAGACCATCGGCACGATGATGCCGTGACCGCCGTTGTCGAGGACGCGCTTGATGTGGTCGTGCTTGTTGGCCGGCACGCGGGCCAAGGCGACACAGCCGGCGTCGGCGACCGAGCCGAACATGTGCGTGGCGGTTTCCATGCCGACGAGCGAGTGCTCGATGTCCACGCACAGCCAGTCGAAGCCGCTACGGGCCAGGAACCGGGCGGCCGTGATGTTGCCGAGCGAAAGCCAGGTGCCGACGGCGGGTTGGCCGGACTTCAACAATCGCTTGACGGGGTTCTCACGCATGGGAGAGGCCTGCTATGGGTAGGAGATTCCTAGCGTGGGTTATAGGAGTGCCCGGTCACTTCTTCACTTTCAGTTCCAGCACTTCCTTCCAGATTTCGCCGTAGGCCTCCTTGTCGAACGGCGGGCAACCGGTCGGGTACTGGCCGAGGGGGTGGTTTTTCTCCCGCATCAGGGCCGTGCAATAGCTGAAGGTGCGGCAGACGCGCTTGCGGTCCATTTTGCCGTTGTCCTGAAGTTGCTTTACCCAATCGGGTTGGGCCAACGACGCTCGGCCGACGCCGACGAAGGTGATGCGGCCATCGCGTACGTTCGCCGCCCCGGCCTGTGGGAAGAACTCTTGCAAGTAGCTGTAGCCGGTGCCGACAATCGCCAGCCCGGGGTTTGCCCGCTGAACGGCCTCGGCACACTTGAAGTGCCGGTCCACGCCGGTGAGCGGGTGTTCCGGCGACTCGTAGCCGTCCGGCGGCGGGTACTCGAACGGCCGGCCGAAGTGCGGTTGCGCATACGGGTTGCCGAGCGCGACGTTCACGAGATCAACGCCGAGGGTTCGCATCTCTTGCACCCAGCGAATCGGTTCCGCCAGGTCCGGCGTAAACGGATCGCTCTCGCTCATCCCCCAGCCATTGGCCAGTGGAGCCGTCCAGGGGTCGGGCTGCCCGTCGTCGTTGTCGCCCTTGTGGTAAGGGATGCTGTCGAAGCCGTTCATCCGGGTGGCCAGCAGTACATTGCTCGGCACGACGGCCTTGAGTGCGGTGAAGATTTCCCGCGCCAGCCGCGTGCGGTTCTCGAAACTACCGCCGTAGGGGCCGGGCCGGTTGCGAGCGCCGAGCAACTCGTTAAGCAGGTAGCGGTGGCACTGTTTCACGTCGAGGAAGTCGAACCCGACTTCGACCGCGAGTTTCGCCGTGGCAACGTAGTCATCGACGAGTCGCTTCAATTCGTCGTCGGTAATGATCGGGTAGTCGGCCGTCACTTTCTGCCCGGTCGCCTTGTTCACAACGGTTCGCGGATCAAGCAACGGGTCGTGAGTGGCGATAATCGGCTTCACGCTGTACCGGCCGGAGTGCGTCAGTTGCAGGCCGAACAGCAAGTCCGAATCGTCGCCCAACGAATCCCGGTGGGCCTGCCGCGTTTGCTCGACGAGCTTCGCGAACTCGTCCCGCGTGCGGGGGTTCAGCGCGATCTGCCGCGGGTTGGCCCGGCCCTCGTCGTTGACGGCGCACGCCTCGCCCCAGATCAACTTCGCCCCGCCGCCGCCGAATCGCTGGTATCGGCGGAAGGTGAGTTCGCCCGGCGTGCCGTCGAGGTTGCCGTCGCAGCCTTCCATCGGGTGGATGCACCAGCGGTTGCCGACGGTCCGCGTGCCCACCGTCACAGGTTGCGAGAGCGGCGAGAGGTCGTCGCTGAATCGTAGGTCGAGGTTCAGGCGGGCATTCTCGGCTTCCAGGTCGGCGGTCGTTTTGTACTTGAAGAACTTGGCCATCACGGATTCTCCGGGAGAAGTTCGGGAGTGGGCGTACCGTCCGCGGGCTGCGGCACCTTCGGCTCGTGGAAAAAGACGATGAAAACGATCGTCGCCACCGTACACCCGACCACGGGGACCAGCCACACAGCCGGCCAATCCGTCGTCGGGCCGTGCGTGTGCGCGTCCTTGACCCAGCCACCCAGGAAGAAGCCGAGCAAGGTGCCCGGCCCGCCGGCCACGAACGTGAGCAGGGCTTGCGCACCGGCCCGCAAGTGAGGCGGCGCTTCCTTGTCGATATAGAGCGCCGCGACGATGGAGAAGAACGTGTAGCTGACGCCGTGCATCGGAATCGCCACGGCCGTGATCGCCGGGATGTTACCTCCCATCAGCACCGAGTTGCGCAGCACCCAGGCCAATAGCCCGACGATCATCGTTGTCTTCAAGCCGAATCGGACCACCATGAACGACAGCGAGGCCATGCAGCCCATCTCGACGAACTGCGCGAGGCTCAACTTCGCCACCGGGTTGGCCATGCCGAGGTCGAGGAGGTACGGCGTCGCGAAGACGGTATAGAACTGCTGCATCATCTGGATCAGGAAGGCGACGGCCGCGAAGACGATGAACGACGGGTCACGGAACAGTTTCATCGCGGGCAGGCCCATGACTTCCGGGATCGGCCGGCCCCTCCCCTTCGGCGGCGTGTGCGGCAGTTTCCAGGCGAGAAGCCCCAAGATCACGTGGCACGCGGCCGACACGGCGAACAGGTCTTCCGATTGCAGCCGGAAGAACCGCTCGACGACGTTACTCGACACGATCCACCCGAGGGTGCCCATCGAGCGGACCGGGCCGAAGCTCTTTTGTGGGTTCGCCAGTGTCCGCATCGCCATCGAGTTCCCGACCGTGATCGCGAAGACGGACGCGATCGAGTACCCCAACAGGGCGAAGAACAAGTACAGGCACGCGACCGGCGGATTGGCGTTCTCGCCGGCGAAGGACTTGGCCACCTGCCCGATGCCGACCATGCTCCCGGCCATGAACAGGTGCATCGTGCCGACGAGCTTTTCCGATGCGAAGAAGCGGTCCGCTAGGAGGCCGGTGATGAACGGCGCGACCAAGCCGCCAATGGCTTGCGTGGCGTACAGGAACGCCGTCTGTTGCGAGCTGAACCCCAGCCCGCCCTGCCCCGCCGGTTGCACGAGCCAACTCGACAGCGTAACGATCCACGCGCCGAGGGCGGCGTACTGCAAGAACATCATCCCCGCGAGCCGAAACGGCACGCCGGCCGGCCTTCCCTGGTCATTCACTGAAGACGAACTCCGGTTGGCTCGACGGACTGGTCAGGATGCACGCCGTCAATGGCGGGTCGATCCCCCCGGACGTGTCGATTCGGATGCGTATCGGATTTACGTCCGGCTCATCAACCCGGACGTGACCGCTCACGATGACCCGCCCCGGAGCGGGTATGGTGTGCTTCGAGAGAGTCTTGTCCGCCCCCAGCCAGACGGGGTATTCGGGGTTGTAGTGCAGGTGCGTGCCGCTCCCGAGTTTCGGCGTCACGTACCCGTCCCACCGCTTCCGCCGCAGCAGTTCGAGTTGTACTTCGGCCGGCTCGTCCAAGTACGGCGACAGCCCGTTGTGAACGAACACGTGCCCATCGCTCTCGGCCACCCACGGCAACTCGGCCAGGAATTCCCGATGTTCGGCCGGCATCGCCCCCTTCAACAGTTCCAGGTTCGCTGTCCACCCGTTGCGACCAATGGGGAAGCCGGTGCCCAGGTAACTTTCGAAGGTACGGTAGTGGTCGTACCTGTCCCGATAGTGCTTCTGCCAGCGTTCTGACGGCGGTCCGTTCAACCCTGCGGCTCGTACCAACGCCCAGTCGTGGTTGCCCGCCACGCACGTCGAGCCAGGCTTTTCGGCGAGCAGGTCCATCACCAATTGGACGGTTTCGCGGACGTTTGGACCGCGATCCACGAGGTCGCCGAGGAAGGCGAGTTTGGCGTGAGGCCAGACCGGGTGCTGACGGAGTTTCGTGACCAGTTTCGTGAGCCAATCGCACCGGCCGTGCAGGTCGCCGACGGCGATGATGGGGTAGTCCAGGCGAGTCGGCAGGTTCACGGCTCTTTCCATCCTCCGGGCTGCGGCTAGATTGCCGAGTACAACTTATGAAGCCGCGACGACGGCGGGAAAGCGAGACACGTATGCTGGTCGATTTGTTCGGGCTGACGATGGAAACCCCCGGCGTCACGTTCTACCTGTGGTCGCCGTGGCGGTGCGCAGCCCTGGAGCACAAGCTATTCGAATCGGTCGTCAAGCTGCCGCACGCGAAGCTGGAGAAGGAACCCGACGAAGTCCGCCTCCACATCACCGAGACGAAGTCGTGGAAGCAGGCTCTGCAAAACTTCTCCCGCGTCCTCAAGGGCTGGCAGGAAGAGGGCGTGGACGCGAACAACGAGAAGCGCGCCTGGCGGTGGCTCCTCGAAGGCGACGTGGACGCCAACGGCTACGACCACAAGGGGGAGAAGTCCGCGTTCTGGCTGTTCCTCCGCCTCTCGATGGACCGCGGCGGTCCCGTGGAAGAAGAGAAGGGCGAAGACCTAGACATGAACGGTTTCGGCGTCTGCGTCTGGGGGGCCGAGGAGTAAGCCGATCACCAGTCATTTCGCCCCAATGTAGACGCCGCCGGTGAACGTCCGCTCGAACGGGAAGAACTCGACGAGCGGCTTGCTGTTTCGCCCGTCGAAGATGCGAACCGGGGCCGCCAACAAGTCCGGGCCGGGGGCACAGACGATGTCCAGCACGCCGTCCTCGTTCACGTCGTGGGCGGCCACGCGAATGCCGCCGCGGAAATTCGGCGGGTACGGGGCGACTTCGCCCAGTTTCCGCCCGCGGATGGGGTCGAAGACTCGCACCAAGCCGCTGCCGTTGATGTCGGGGCCGACGATCACATCCGCCCGGCCATTCTTCGTCAGGTCGGCAGTGGCAACCCACGACCCGACGGTGTGGTTGCGGTCGTAGGCCAGGAAGTCTGCGATCACTCGACTGTTACTTCCCGAGAAGATTTTGATTTGCGGCGGGTGCTGCGAACCAGGGGCGGTGACGATGTCCGGCAGGCCATCGCCGTCCACATCACCGAGCGCAACGCGAACACCGCCGCGATAGTTCTGGTCGTAGGCGAAGAAACTTGCCAGTTCCTTCCCGGTGTTGATGTCGAAGGCCCGCACGTGGGGACCGGCCCCGACATCCGCGCCAGTGACGACGATGCCGCGGCCCTGCCGCGTGCGGTCGGCGGCGGCGACGTGAATGCCGCCCGTCCAGGTGCGGTCGTAGGCCAGGAATTCGCTCATCAGGCCCATCGTCCGGCCGTCGAAAACGCGCACGAGGGGCAGCAAGGGCACCTGACCCGGTGGCGTCGCCCCCGGTGTCGCGACGAGATCGGGGATGCCGTCGCCGTTCAGGTCGGCCACGGCCACCCGAACGCCGCCGCGGAAGTTCGGATCGAAGGCGAAGAAATCGAACAGCGGTTGCCCACCCACTTGCGCGAAGACCGACACCCGCGGCCCGCCCCCTTCCCCCGCCCCGCACGCAAACAGGCCGCGCGAGAGCAACCCCCAACCCGGTTGGCCGGGCGGCGGCAGCGGGAGGATGCCGCCGCCCGGTTGCAGTTGTTCGCCGAGTTGCTGGAACAAACTGGCCACACGGCCGGTCTGGATGCGAATGCCCGGATCGGCCGCGAGTTGGGTCAGCGTCGGTGACAGAGCTTGCCATTGCTTCGCGGCGACCTGATAGGTCGTGACCGCCGCGGGAAGGCCGGTCCCGGCTTCCAGGCCACGTTGCAGTTGGTCGATGCGGAAGCCGAACGACCGCAGTTGGCGGTCCGCCGCGAGCGTGTACACCGCCCCGCCGAAGCGATCCTGAGCTAACTGACGGAGTTGACCGATCTGATCGTTCAGCATCGCGGCCGAACGGATGATCTGCGGGACACTGGTCGCTCCCTCGGTAAAGCCGAGGGCCGCGTGCAACTGCTGGTCGGCGTACTGGGCCCGCGTGACCGCGTCCGCGAGGGCCGGGGCGTTGATCGCCAGTTGCTCGGCCCGCGCGATGAACGCATCGACCACGGCGTCCAATTGCTGATCGGCTTGAAACAAGCGAGCCTTGTCGGCCGTCACCGACGCCAGCCGGCGGAGCACCTCGGCTTGCCGGACGGCCTGATCCGCGAGGCGGCTGAGTTCGACCTTCACCGGCAGACTTTCCCGCGTCCGCGACACTTCGGCCCGCACGCTGTTCAGGTCGGCGAGGAGTTGGTTCGCCGCGTGTTGGACCCGTGACTGGTAGAACTGCTCGGTCGAAATGCCGCCGAATCCGCCCCGCAACGGCTGGGTGCTCAGGATCGGCGGTTGAGCCGAAGCCAGGGACGCCCCGAGGAGCGTGGCGACGATCGTAAGGGTTCGGGACATGGCGGAGCCTCCGAGTTGTGCCGTCGATTGTAGCGAGCCGGCAGACGTTTCTGGGCCGCCGCCTACAATTCGCCGCACCCACTTCTCTCCGAGGCAACCCATGAAGGCTCGTCAGGCGGTCATTCTCGAACCGTACAAGGTCGGCGTCCGCGAGGTCGAAATCCCCGATCCCGGCCCTAATCAAATCCTCGTCGCGGCCGAGTGCTCGGCGATCAGTGCCGGGACAGAACTCGCCGTCTACACCGGCTCGCACCAGTGGTTGAAAGACCCGAACATGCCGGACTGGAAGTTTCCGTTCCGCTCCGGGTACTCGGCGGCCGGGCGGGTGCTGAAGGTCGGCAAGGACTTCCCCGGCGGCTTCCAAGAAGGCGACCGCGTCAGTTTCCCCGGCAACCACGCCTCGGCGGAACTGTTCACCGTCGGCCACGAGCGGTGCCGCATCTGGAAGATGCCGGACGACCTGACTTTCGAACGGGCGGCCGTGGCCTGCATCGCCCGCTACGGCCTCGGCGCGTCAATCCGAGCCGGCCTCACGCTCGGCCGGTCGGCCGCGGTCCTCGGCCTCGGCATCATCGGGCAGTTCGCCGTGCGCTGCCTGATGGCCGCGGGAGCGTCGCCGGTGGTCGGCATTGACGAAGTGCAAATGCGCCGCGACGCCGTGAAGGCCGCCGGCGTGGATTTCGTCATCGACCCGAAAGCCGGCGACGTGAAGCAGCAACTCGCGGCTTACCTCGGCACAAAGGGGGCCGAAATCATCGTGGACGCGACCGGCGTCCCGGCGGCCATCCCGACGGCGATGGGCTTGGCGTGCGACGCCGGGCAAGTGATTGTGGTCGGCAGCCCGCGCGGCATCGCGCAGAACGTGAATTTCTACGACGACCTGCACCGCCGGTACATCGAGGTGAGCGGGGCGCACGGCAACATGCTGTTCGAGCCGGCCCACATCCGCCTGAACGGGGCGTGGGACATCAACAAGGCCCAGCACTGGCTGCTGCGGGTGTTGGCGAACGGCCGGCTGTCACTCGCCGGCTTGGTGCGTCACACGATCGTACCGGAACAACTCGGCGAGGCTTACGAGGGGTTGTTGAAGAACAAGGACGAGTACCTCGGCGTCATCATGAAGTGGGTGTGAAACGAAGAACCCACCCGTCGCCGCGACGGGTGGGCTTTCGGGCTTTGAGAATGCGTTACTTTTCGAAGATCGCGTCGCCGACCCCCTGGTTGAACTTCAGGTTCACGTAGCTGTACGACTCGATCAGTTCCCCCGTCGGCGAGCCGCTGACCGTCGGCTGGTCGTAGGCTTCAACGCGGATGGGCAACTTCGTTTCCTTGTCCACGTACACCACCGTGCGGTAGGCGTACCGCAGGGCGTGGGCGCGGTCGGTGAACACTTCGAACCGCATCACCTTCTTGCCCGCGTAGGTGTACTCGGCCACGCTCACCTGCACGGCGTTGCGGAGGCGGTTTTCCACGACGAGTTGTCGATCGAGCATGTCGATCATCGGCCCGATGCCGAACTCGGTCGCCTGGTGCCGCGTGTGGGCCATCGCCCGCGAGTCGCTCAGATCGACGCTGAGGAAACCGCCCGGGCCGAAGCTACCGGCCGGCTTCATGCGGAGCTTGCCCGCGTTCCGGCCGGACACGTGAACGAGTTCTTCGCCGAGCATGGCACTCGGGCCGACGTAGCGGAGTGAGATGCTACTCGGCTTCATCTTCACGCGAATCTCGGCCGTTTGTTCCGGGGTCAGCTTGCCACGAACGCGGTCCTGGTGGATGACGTGGCCGGAATAATCGCTGACCTTGCCGTAGGCCATCTTCGCCTCGGCGAGTGCCATCGTGTAAGCGGCGAAGCCTTCGACCGCCGGCTTGCCGATCTTCACCTCGGAACTGGGCTTCATCATCGTGCCGGACGCCGTCGTGACCATCGGCACGTCGGACTTCGGCGTCTCGGTCGATTCGATGACCGGGGGCGTGGCCGGGGCCATCGGGCCGGGCGACCCCATCGGCGGCAACTCGGGAGCCGCGGTCGGCATCGGCGACATCATCGGCAGCGGGGCCGGCGTGGATGGCGCAGGCGGGGTGACCACAGCGGGTGGCGCAACCGTCGCCGCAGGCGGTGCGGAAAGAAGTGGCGCTGCAACGGCCGGCGCAGGTGGCGGAACAGCCGCGGGAGTTGCGGGCACCACAGCCGGCGGAGCAACCGCAGGCGTTGCAGGAACCGGGGCCGGCGGAGCAACCGCAGGCGTTGCAGGAACCGGGGCCGTCGCGGACGGCGGCGGCACGGATGGCATCGCCGGCGCGGGTTCCGTCATCGGCGGCGGGACGATGGGAGTCGTGCCACTGGCCGGGATGAGTGGCGGGGCCGCGGGAGGCGGCGTCGGCGTTGCGGGCGGTGTCAGCGGCGGCAACCCTTCCGAGGCCGGCGGCACGACCGGCGTCGATCCCGGCAACGGCGGCAGAGCGCCGGGGTCCGGTGATTGGGCGAATGCGCCGAGCGCGACCGAACCGCTGATGAAAGCCGCGAGCCAAACGCGGCGTGTGAGATGGCGAACCGTCATGGCGTCCCCCTGCCGGAAACGGGTGCGATCAAAGTCCCGTGAGAGCAACGGCCATAGCCTCGCCCGCGGTCCTTGACTAGCCCAGTTTCCGGCCGGGGTTCGAGCGGCTACTTGATCTCGCGAATCTTCACGTTGCGGAACGCCACCGGGCCGTGGTCGGACTGGAGCATGAAGGGGCCGGTCGCGACTTCCTTCTTCTTCCAGTTGCTCCCCGTCGGCGTTTCGAGTTCCACGTTCTCGTGGATGAGTTGGCCGTTCAGCGTCGCCTTCACGACCTTCGCCTTGGTCATCCGCTCGCCCTTGTCGTTCAGCCGCGGCGAGGTGAAGGTCACCTCAAGGGTCTGCCACTCGCCGGCCGGCTTAGCGGCGTTCACCTTCGGTCCGATGCCCTTGTCGATGTGGTGGTAAGCCGGCTTGTCCTCGGCCCGCGGGTAGATGCCCCCGCAGAAGTCGCCGGTGAGTTCGCCCTTCTTCGCGGCCGTGTCGAGGATCTGAATCTCGTAGACGGCGTGGAACTTGACCCCGGCGTTGGAACCCTTGCCGATCAAGAACTCGACGTGCACTTCCACGTCCTTGTAGTCCTGCTTGGTAATCAGGTCCGGCAGGCGGCCCTTGTCGCCGTTCACCCACACGTCACCCTTACCACTCGGCTTCAATTTCTTGCCGTTCTCGGCGTCGAGCACCACGCCTTCGGCAAAAACCCAGCCGGCGTCCACTTTCTTCCAGGGCGTGTCGGGACCGCTTTTCAGCAACTCCGTCCACCCGTCGGCCGGGGTGGCCTTCGGCGGTTCGGCGGCGAGAATCGGGAAACTCGTGCAAAGAAGTACCAGCAAGACGAGGGATCGCATGTCGGCTCCAAGAATCGGGAAGAGGGTTTCCGGCGGAAGTTCGTCATATTATGATCGTTCACCCCGCGGAAAACCAGAACCAGTTTCCCCTTTCCCACCGGAGCCTCTAATGACTATCGACCGCCGCGTCTTCCTCCTCGGCACGACCGCCCTGGCCGCGTCCACGGCATTCGCACCCGCTGCCGATGCCGGCCCGATCTGGGCGTTCTTCGGGACATACACGGGCAAGGAGAGCAAGGGCATCTACGCGAGCACGTTCGATCCGAAGACCGGCACGCTCGGCGAACCGGTGCTGGCCGCGGAAGTCGGCAGCCCGTCGTTCCTGGCCGTCCACCCGACGAACAAGTACCTGTACGCCGTCGGCGAAGGTGCGGTGAAGGGCAACAAGGGCGGCGGCGTGTACGCCTTCGCCATCGACGCGGCGACCGGCAAGCTGACGAAACTGAACGAGGGTGACAGTGTCGGGGCGGGGCCCTGTCAGGTGAGCATCGACCCCAGCGGCAAAATGCTCTTTATCGCGAACTACGGCGGCGGCAGTTCGACCGTCTTCGCCGTCAACGCCGACGGCAAGCTCGGGAAGCAACTCGCCTTCAACCAGTACGCCGGCACCAGCGTGGACAAGGGCCGGCAGGAAGCCCCCCACACGCATTGCACGGTCTTCGACAAGGCCGGCCAACACTGCTTCGTCGTCGACCTCGGCCTCGACACCGTGATGGTCTACGCCGTGGACCCGACCGCCGGCACACTGTCCGACAAGCCGCAATTGATCACCATGCCGAAGGGCACCGGACCACGGCACATCGCCCTGAACAAGGACAATACCATCGCCTACGTCAACGGCGAACTCAACATGACCGCCAACGTGGTCAAACTCGACATCGCGGCCGGCAAGTTCGAAGTGGTGCAATCGCTCTCGACCGTGCCGGAAGGCAAACCGATGAAAGGGTACAGCACGGCCGAGACGAAGCTTCACCCGAATGGTAAGTTCGTCTACGTCTCGAACCGCGGCCAGAACAGCGTTGCCGCCTTCGCAGTCGAAGCTGACGGCAAACTGAAGGCGATCGGCCACATCACCGGCGACATCAAGACGCCGCGGAACTTCAACATTGACCCGAGCGGCAAGTGGATGCTGATCGCGAACCAGGACGGCAACAGCGTGCAGGTGTACGCACTCGATGAGTCGGGGTTGGCGAAACCAACCGCGAGCAAGGTGAAGGTTGGCAGCCCAGTGTGCGTGAAGTTCGTGCCGGCGGGGTGAGACTACTTCCCGAACCGTCTCCGCAGGTAGATCGACAGTTCGTGGCCCAGGTCGGCATCGGTACGGAGGCGAACATAGTCTGCCTCCAGCGTGCGGCAGGCTTGCTGAATCTGGCCGAGGTGGTTGCCCAACTCGGTCAGATAACTCTCGCGGATCGACAGCGGGTCGGTACTCAGTTCCGGCCAGTTTTCGAGGCCGCGGAACAGCGTCGGGTGGCGGAACGGGAAGTCCAGTTCCGCCCCGTCCATCACCTGGAAGACCACCACTTCGTGCTTCTGAAACTTCAAGTGGCGTAGCCCGTCGATCAGCGGCGGCACGTCGTCGAGCAGGTCGCTGAAGAGGAAGACGATCCCCCGCCGGCCGAGCCGCCCGGCGACTTCATCCAGCACCTTGCCGGTGTCCGCGGGTGTTGCTGCGGGGCCGTCGAGAAGCAACTTCAAGATTTCACGGAAGTGGTTGCCGGCCCGGGCGGACGGCCGCAGGAAGTGCCGCACCCCGTCGGCGAAGGTCACGAGGCCGACGCTATCCGTCTGTTGCAGGATGAGGAACGCGAGGGCAGCGGCGGCCGAACAGGCGACCTCGTACTTCGACCGCCCGCCGGACCGGAACCGCATCGACTCACTCGCGTCCACGACCATCCACGCGACGAGGTTCGTTTCCTGCTCGTACTGCTTGAGGTGGTAGCGCTCGGTGCGGGCGAACACCTTCCAGTCGATGTGCTTGATGTCGTCGCCGGGGGCGTACTCGCGGTGCTGGGCGAACTCGACGGCGAACCCGTGCTGCGGACTCTTGTGCCGACCGGCGAGGTGGCCCTCGACCAGTTGCCGGGCTTCGAGTTCTAGGCGGTCGATCTGCGCGAGCAAGTGGGCCGGAAGCGGGGTCATGACTTCTCGCCGTCCCGCGGCATGATGGCCAGCAGCCGCCGGATGATCTCGTCCGGCGTAATTCCGTCGGCTTCCGCGTTGTAGTTGGTGATGACCCGATGCCGCAGCACCGGCGCGGCTACGGCCTTCACGTCTTCGAGCGCGACATAGGTCCGCGAGTTTAGAAGTGCCCGTGCCTTCGCCGCGAGAATGAGGCTCTGCCCCGCCCGCGGGCCGGCTCCCCAACTGACGAACTTCTTGACGAAGTCAGGCACGGGGCCGCTCGCCGCCTCGCCGGCAGGCGGCGTCGGCCGTGTGGCCCGCACCAACCGGGCCGCGTACCGCATCACGTACTCGGCCGCCGGCACTTGCAGGACGAGCTGTTGCATTGCGATCAGGTCCGGGCCGTTGATGATCTGCTCCACCCGCGCCTTGGTGGCCGAGGTGGTCGCTTCGATGATGCGATACTCTTCGTCCTCGTCCGGGTAATCGACGCGGATGTTGAACATGAAGCGGTCCTGCTGCGCCTCGGGCAACGGGTAAGTTCCTTCCTGCTCGATCGGGTTTTGCGTCGCCAGCACGAAGAACGGGTCCGGCAGTTTGTGGCGTACACCCGCGACCGTCACTTGCCGCTCTTGCATCGCTTCGAGAAGTGCGGCCTGCGTCTTCGGCGGCGTGCGGTTGATTTCGTCGGCGAGGACGATGTTCGCGAAGATCGGGCCGTGAACAAAGCGGAAGGACCGGCCGCCGGTGGTCTTGTCTTCTTGCAGGATGTCGGTGCCGGTGATGTCGCTCGGCATCAGGTCCGGGGTGAACTGCACGCGGCTGAACGTCAGGTTCATGCCGTCGGCCAGCGTGCGGATCATCAGCGTCTTCGCCAACCCCGGCACCCCGACGAGGAGGCAGTGGCCGCGGGCGAGGATAGCGAGGATGAGTTGTTCGAGGACATCGGACTGCCCGACGATGATCTTGCCGCACTCGGCGAGCAACTTCCGGCAACCCACGCGGAGCCGGTCGGCCGTCTCCATGACATCCGGCTCGGCCAACTCGGACTCGATCTCGTTCGACATGAAGTCGCCTCGTTTCAATGAAGCCGGTACATCGCCCCGCCCGCCGCGATCCAGACGCCGTCGCCGCCCACGTCCACACTCACCGACCCGACGGCGGCGATGTCCAGGCGTTGTTGTAGTCGCCCCGTTCGCGGATCGAACAGCAGCACGGGCACGTTCCCGCGGAAAGAATCGTCCGCCAGCGTGTGCAATAGGCCGAGGACTCGCCGCATGTGCGGGAATCGGAGGAACGATTCGAACACCGCACTCGCGTTCGCGGTCACGGCGTACTTCGGCAGCACGACCAGACGGTTCTGCGTGAGGACGGTTTGCCACGATTCCGCGGGAGGCAATTCCGCCTGCCACGCCTCGCGACCGGTGTCGAGTTTGAAGGCGACCAGTTGCCCGGCGGTCGGGACGTAAATCCGTTCGTCGTCGGCGAGAGCCGTCAGCGGGTCGGCATCGGCCTTCAGCAATGCCGGTCGATCCGCCCAACGGGTCAAGCCAGCCAATGCGGACAGTCGTTCGACCTCAACGCCATGGTTGCGGTGGACAAACACGTAGACCGAATCGCCGATGACGCGAACGCCTGCCGCCTCGCCGGTCAGGCTGGCTTCACGCTTCGCGTCAAAACTCCACAGAACCCGGCAGGCGGTGTCGATGGCCGAGACGCGGCTCGGCCCGTCCGCGACGACAACGGCACCGTCCGTGAGTCGCTGCGGCGGTGTTGCCCACTCGCGGTCGGCCGTGTCCGCTTCTTTAAGAACGTGGCCTTTTGCGGCCTCAATCAACCACCGCCGACCGGTCGAGAGTTGCACCAGCAGCCGATCCTCAAACGCGACGGCCGACAGAAAGCGAGCGCCGCTTTCGATCGCCGGTTCCGGGAGCCGCGACCGTTTGTGCGAGTCGAGCGCCCAGCAGATACGGCCGGTCGCGAGTTCGTAGGCCACGAGGTGGTGTTCACCGACTCGCAGGACCAACCCGTTGCGGATCGGGATGACTTCGATGATGTCGGGCTGCGTCACGGTCCAGATCGCCCGCCCGCGGACCGAATCAACCTGCGAAACATTGTCGTCACTCGCCAACAGGAAGTGTCCGCCCCGTGCGACCACGGTCGTTGGCCGCACACCGTCGTAAGGCACCAGAGTCGCGGCCGAAGTCACGAACTCCGCCCCGGCAACGCCCGCACGAACGAGCAATCGCTGCCCATCCTTCGTGCGCGCCATCGCGCCCACATTGGCCGCACGTTCGGGATTCGCAGCGGTCACTCGTTCGAGGACGGCCGGCGAATCGAGCCGCAGTGGAAGCCCCACCTTTGGTTCGATCGGGCGGACCGTTTCAGTGGGCGGAATCGCTCCGAGCAAGATCGGCCGGGGTTGCGGTGACTCGCGCGGCGGTTCGTCCCCCTCTTGAACGTACCCCCAGACTTCTGTCGCGGTAGCCACCAACAGGACGTTCCAAGCATAGGCCAGGTTCCCGTGCGGCACTCGCACGGGTTGAGCCGCAACAGTGCCGTCCGCGAGGCGGATCGTGTACAGGGCGGTCGCCGTCGGCCAAGCGATCACCTCGTCGCTGAGGAGGCCGCGGCCGAACGTCGGCAGGTATGGGTCGTCGTGGTTGCGCCAGCCGGTCAGCCCGTCGCAAGAGCCGGTCGCCGCGTCGTAGGCACGAATGCCGCGTTGAGGCCCCGCGACGGTGGCCACCACCTTCCCGGCCGCGGCCCCGATGACGTGGTCGAAGAGCAGAGGGCCGTCCTGCCACAAGAGCTTCCCGGATTCCGCGTCGAACGCCAACAACTGATCGCCGTCGTTGGGAGCCACGAAGACACGGCCGGCCGCGGCCACCGGCGGCGACAAGTCGCGGTAGCGGCCATCGCCAGGGAATCGGCGAATCCGCGGGTAGCGGTACGCCCAGGCCGGCTTGCCGGTGTGCAAGTTCACCGCGGCGACCACGCCCGAGTGCGAGCAAAAAACGACGTTGCGGCCCGCGAGCGTGAGTAACTCCGGCCGCGTTCGGCCGGCCGCCGTAGACACTTCGCACACGTCCGTCACCCAGATCGGTCGCTCGCCGTCGTCGCGGTAGCAGGCAATCGCTTGAACCGCCCGCCCGCCTTCCGACCGCACGAACGCGGCGAGAACGTGCCCATCAACGACGAGCGGACTCCCCTCCCATGACGCAGGCCCGTCTCCCGCTACGGGCGGAAATCGCTTCCACGCCACCCGCGTCGGCAGGGCGTCGGGCAACGATTCCGGCGGACGCGCCAGGCAAATGAGCGTGCTCGGCCGCGTGACCAGGGCTTCAACATCGGCGGGAACCGGGAAGAGTAACGGCGAGCCGAAGCGGAAGTAGAGTCGGCCGCCCGTGGCCGTCAGCGTGAAGTCGGTGTCGGTCGCGGTCGGCAATCGCAATGTGTCCTTCCCGAGGGCGGGTTTCGCGATCGAACGCTGATCGAAGACGACCTCGGCGGTCCCGGTTCGAAGGTCGAACGCGATCACCCGCCCGGCGTCCGCAATGTAAGCACGACCGTCCATCACGACGGGGTGAAAGGCGAGCGACTTCACCGGGCCGCTGCCGGGGGACGCGCCGATCTTGCCCACCCCTTCGACGGGCGGGATCGGCGTTTTCCACGTCGGCTGGCTGGGCCAGTGCCGGTGCAGGTTCCCCGGCACGCGGCCCTCACGGGAGGGCGATCCGCCGAGCGAGGACCAATCCGCAGGATTTGCGGGCGAACTCAACCGCGGCGGCGTGTCCGACAATAGTTCGGCCAGGATCGTGGACAGGTTGCCAGTCTTCCCGGCGATGTGGCCTTCCGCCTTTGGCTCGGCTTTTTGAAAATCCGCCAGCACCCGGCCGGCCGCCTGTCGATCACCTCGGTATTGCGTCGCGAGGATGATCTTCGCCCGCACAAGTGGTAGGGCTGTTTTCACGCCGGGATAGCGATAGCCCTCGGCCTCCGGCAAAAGCTTCTTCCAGTAACCCTCGGCCATGGCGAACTGCCCACGCTCGAACGCCAACTCGGCGAGCAGCAGGATCGCATCTTCCGCGGGGCGACTGAGGGCGTAACGGTCGAGCAACTCCAACAGGGGGCGGGTTTCTCGCCGAGACTTGCCGAGTGCGAGCAGTTTCGCGGCGGGTTCCTCGACGCGATCCCGATACTTCTTCAACTCGGGGTCGGGCAATTTTGCCAGGAACTGATGGACGTACTGCCGGGCGGCGTAGAACTGCTTGCCGTCGGCCGTGACGAGCGTGTCGCCGACCTCGTCCAGAATACGTTGGAGGTCGTCGATGGCCTCTGCCGACTTCCCCGCGACGATCTTCTGCTCGGCTTCGGCGAGTCGTTTGCGGCTGGTGGTCGATTCCCCGCGGACGTTCGCCGACTCGGGCACTTCCGCGGCCCTGGCGGTGCCGACGATCAGCAGGACAACGACGGTCACAATCCGCGAAACCCTTCTCACGGCAGCTTCAAGTCCTTCAAGCGGAACGGGAGCGAAAACTCGACTAGCGGTGCGGGCGATTCGCAGACGATGCTCCAACCCTTGCGGTTGGCCAGATCGACGGCCTTCTGGCTGAAGCGGTAGGCCGCGGTGATGACGCGGTCGTTCGACGTGATGTCCGAATTCACGATCACGACACCCGCCCTCTTGTTGGGCGGCACAAGTTGGAAGGTGTTGTGGTTCGTCCACGACTCAAAACTCTCGAAGGCCGGCGGCGGGTTGGGGTACTCCACCGTCAGTTGAATTTCCCAGACTTCTTCGCGTTTGAGAACCTTTGTAATCGTGGCCTTCACGCCGTCGAGTTGTTTCGTCACCGGCAGGGTCGAAAGGTCGTCGAAGGCGAACGCCAGCATCTTCGGGCTAGCCGTGACCGTGAACTCGCCCGCGAGTGCGGCGACGGCCCCGGCCTTCCGCGTCAACCCTTCGACCCGTACCTCGGCCGTATGAGAGTAGCCGGTGATCGCCGTCTTCACAGACGTTTCTCGCACCCGGAGCGCGTTGCCAAGATCGTCCTTCGCGCTCGTGATCCGCGGCTGCGCGTCCATGCGGAACACGGGGAAGCGCGGCTCCCAATGAACGTCCAGGGCCACAACGTAACCGGACTGCCCCGTGACGCCGTCGATCTTGGCCGTGATGCTCTTGTTGGAAATGCGGAACGGGCCCTCCAGGCTTGCTGCCGTGGCGGACCGGCCGGCCGCGAAGGCGATGGACTTGCTCGCGCCGTTGATCGCCAGGTGCGTGTTCGTGGTGGCAGCGACGCTTTCCAGCAGTTCCCAGAACGGCTTCTTGCCGGCAGCCGGCACGACGGCGTCGGCGTCAAGGGTTCCGACCTCCACCTTCAGACCGGATTGATTTTCGACCCGCTTGAGCAACTCGCTGAGCGTCGTCGGCTTCTCAACCGTGACGGTCGTTGCTAGAATGGGGAACAAAGGTTCAGCAGAAAAACCGATCAACGATCCGGGGGCGAGGAAAACCCCGAGAACTCCGATAAGGCGAAGTAGCATCGTGGTACGACAACCAAGGTGGGACCGTTCGGCCGGAGGTTGTATAGACGGGGCCGAACCACACCCCTATCTTAGCAGTGATTCATCCGCGACACCACCTTCGGCCCACGACACCGGCCGAATAACGATCCGCCGATACCGAATTGAACACACCGCCCGCCGATCCTGCGCCGAACCCGACCGATCGTTTCCGATCGGCGTGGCCGGTTCGGCACGGCCGAACGTCATTTGAGGTTCCTTGATGCTCGCGAACCCGGAAACGCTCTCCAATTTGTCTCCCGTCCACTCGGACGCCGACCCACAGGAAACCGCCGAGTGGCGGGACGCCCTTGAGGCGATCATCAAACACGCGGGGCCGGAGCGGGCGCAATTCCTCCTCGACACCCTGAACCAGATCGCCAGCAAGTCCGGCGTAAAAACCGCGACCGGCCGCCACACGCCTTACGTCAACACCATCTCCGTCGAAGACCAGCCCCAATACCCTGGCGACCGCGACCTGGAACGCAAGATTAAAAACGCCGTCCGCTGGAACGCGATGGCGATGGTGCAGCGGGCGAACAAGGGCACGAACGTCGGCGGGCACATCAGCACGTTTGCCAGTTCCGCAACCTTGTACGAAGTCGGCTGGAATCACTTCTTCCGCGGCCCGACCGAGACCAGCCCTGGCGACGTGATCTTCTACCAGGGCCACGCCTCCCCCGGCCCGTACAGCCGGGCTTTCCTCGAAGGCCGTTTGCCCGAGCAGAAACTCAACAACTTCCGCCGTGAACTCGCCGACGGCGGCGGCTTGAGCAGCTACCCGCACCCGTGGCTGATGCCAGACTTTTGGCAGTTCCCGACCGTGAGCATGGGCCTCGGCCCGATCATGAGCATCTACCATGCTCGCTTCAACCGCTACCTCCGCGACCGCGGTCTTTCGACGACGGCCGGCGACACCCGCATCTGGGCGTTCCTCGGCGACGGCGAGTGCGACGAGCCGGAAAGCCTCGGGTGCATCAGCCTCGCCGCCCGCGACAAACTCGACAACCTGACGTGGGTGATTAACTGCAACCTCCAGCGGCTCGACGGCCCGGTCCGCGGTAACGGCAAGATCATTCAGGAACTCGAAGGCATCTTCCGCGGCGCCGGCTGGAACGTCATCAAGGTCATTTGGGGTAGCGAGTGGGACGCCCTCCTCAAGAGCGACCACACGGGCGCTCTCGCCCGGCGGATGGCGGAAGTCGTTGACGGCGAGTACCAGGAGTTCGTCGGCAAGGACATGCGGACGAAACAGGAAGTCGCCGACAAGATGTTCCTCCCTTACGAGGAACACGGCAAGCGGCGCGGCACGTTCATCCGCGAGAACTTCTTCAACACGCCCGAACTCAAGGCGATGGTTTCCCACCTGACCGACGAGCAACTCGCGCGGCTGAAGCGCGGCGGTCACGACCCTGCCAAGGTGTACGCGGCCTACAAGTCGGCGACGGAACACAAGGGCCAGCCGACGGTCGTCTTGGTGAAGACCGTCAAGGGCTACGAGATCCCCGGCGAGGGCGGCGTCGGCAAGAACACCACTCACCAGAAGAAATCGCTCGGTGTCGATCAGGTTCGCGGGTTCCGTGACCGGTTCAAGATTCCCGTGCCCGATGACAAGATCGACGAGTGCCCGTTCTGGGTTCCGCCGGCCGATAGCCCCGAGATCAAGTACCTGCACGACCGGCGCAAGGCCCTCGGCGGATACACGCCGAGCCGGAACATGAAGTTCACGCCGTGTAAGGCACCCGCCCGCGAGCACTTCGCCGGCCTCTACGTCGAGCGTAAGGGCGGCACCGGCGGCGGTGACGGCGAGACGAAGGGCCAATCGACGACACTCGCCTGGGTGTCGCTGATGCTGCAACTGTTCAAGGACGAGGGTGTCGGCAAACTCCTCGTCCCGATCGTGCCGGACGAGGGCCAGACCTTCGGTATGCCGCCGCTGTACAACAAGGTCGGGATGTACAACACGGCCGGCCAGATCTACCGCCCGGTCGATAAGGGCATGCTCACCGAGTACCGGGAAAGTACGAGCGGACAAATCTTCCAGGAAGGGATTAACGAGGCCGGCGCGATGGCCGACTTCATCGCCGCGGGCACGGCGTACAGCACCTATGGCGTCAACACGATCCCGTTCTACATCTACTACAGCATGTTCGGGTTCCAGCGCGTCGGCGACCTGATCTGGGCCGCCGCCGACAGTCGCTGCCGTGGGTTCCTCCTCGGTGCGACCGCCGGTCGAACGACGATCAACGGCGAAGGTCTCCAACACGAGGACGGCCACAGCCACCTCGCGGCGATGACCGTGCCGACCTGCCGCGCATACGACCCGGCGTTCGCCTACGAGCTGTCCGTCATCATCGAGGACGGCATTAACGCGATGTACGTGCGGAACGAGGAGTGCTTCTACTACCTCACGATTTACAACGAGAGTTACGACATGCCCGCCATGCCCGGCGAGCAGGTCCGCGAAGGGATCGTCCGCGGCATCTACAAGTACAAGACCGTCACGCCGTCGAACGCCAAGCACGAAGTCCAACTGCTCGGCAGCGGCGTGATCCTCAACGACGTGCTGCGGGCGCAGGGCATTCTGGCCGAGAAGTACGGCATCGCCAGCAACGTCTACAGCGTGACCAGCTATCAGATGTTGCGGAAGGACGCGATCGAAGTCGAGCGGAAGAACCGCCTCACGCCCGACCAACCGGCCGGCAAGAGCTACGTGCAACAGGTTCTCGACGGCACGAAAGGCCCGATCGTTGCGAGCAGCGACTACATGCGGGTGCTGTCCGATTCGCTCAGCCCGTTCCTGAAGGACGCGAAGGGGCCGCGGTTGCTCTCCCTCGGCACCGAGGGTTTCGGCCGGTCCGAAACGCGGAAGAACCTCCGCCGGTTCTTTGAAGTAGACGCGGAAAGCGTGGTCATCGCGGCCCTCTCCAGCCTCGCCGACCGCGACGAGTTGGACCGCAAGGTCGTGAAGCAGGCCATCGCCGACCTGGGCGTGGACCCGACCAAGCCGGCCCCGTGGACGGTGTGAGAACAAGATTCGTCATCCCGAAAGGTCTTCGATGGAATTTCGTCTCCCCCCGCTGGGTGAAGGCATCGACTCGGCCGTGGTCGTCGGCGTGCTGGTGAAGGCCGGCGACACGGTGAAGGCCGGACAGAACGTGCTGGCCGTTGAAACGGACAAGGCCGCCGTTGAAGTGCCGGCCGAGGCCGACGGTACGATCGGCCAAGTACACGCGAAGCCAGGCGACAAACTCCCTGTCGGCGGCCTCGTGCTGACGTTCAGTGGGAGTGGCGCGACGCCGGCTGCGCCCGTGGCCCCGCAAAAGGCTGTGGAGCAGGCCGCCCCGCAACCGGCCCAAGCCGAGACTCCCCCTGCACCGGCCACAGGCGGTGGCAAGGTCGAGATGAGTCTCCCGAGTCTGGGCGAGGGCATCGACGCCGCGACCGTGGTCGGCGTGATGGTCAAGGTCGGCGACGCGGTGAAGGCCGGGCAAAGCATCTTGGCCGTGGAAACGGACAAGGCCGCCGTCGAAGTGCCGGCCGAAGCCGACGGCGTCGTGGAAGCGATTCACGTCAAGCAGGGTCAGAAGGTCCCCGTCGGGCAGGCGGTCGTTACTCTGAAAACGAGCGGCGGAAGCGTCCCCGCGCCCGCGGCCAACCCAACCGCCCAAGTCCAACCGGCGGCCTCCTCGAACGGCAGCCCGGCGAAGGCTTCGGTGGCTTCCGCTCCCACCGCCACCTTGACGAAGAAGGATCTGACGCCGGCCGGCCCCGCGACGCGGCGGTTGGCCCGTGAACTCGGCGTCGCACTCGCGGAAGTTAAGCCGACCGGCCGCGGCGGCCGCGTGACCCTCGACGACATCAAGGGCTTCGTGAAGGCTGAGCGGCAGACGAAAAAGCCCGGCGGCGGGAACATGAGCGGCGGTACGGTCGCCGACAGTTTCGCGCACCCGCCGATGCCGGACTTCGCGAAGTTCGGGACCGTCGAGAAGAAGGCCGTCTCGAACATCCGCATGGCCATCGCGCGAAACCTGACGATTGCCGTGCGGACGATGCCGACCGTCACACAGAACGACCTGTGCGACATCACCGACCTGGAAGCCGGCCGCAAGCGAATCGTCGAGAACCTGCCGAAGGGTGCCCCGAAGATCACCTGGACGGTGCTGGCCGTGAAGGCCGTCGTGGCCGTGCTGAAGGAGTTCCCGCACTTCAACAGCAGCTTCGACATGAACGCCGGCGAGTTGATCCTGAAGAAGTATTTCAACATCGGTATCGCCGTGGACACGGAGCGAGGCTTGGTCGTGCCGGTGATCCGCGACGCGGACAAGAAGACCATCCGCGACCTCGCCGTGGACGTGGCGACGATGGCCGAGAAGGCCCGCACCGGCAAACTCGCCATCGACGAGATGCGCGGCGGCACGTTCACCATCACCAACCTCGGCGGCATCGGAGGCACGACCTTCACGCCGATCGTGAACTACCCGGAAGTCGCGATCCTCGGCCTGTCGAAGTCCACACTGCAACCGGTCGTGAAGGACGGCCAAATCGTGCCGCGGCTGATGATGCCGCTGTCGCTGACCTACGACCACCGCGTCATCGACGGGGCCGACGGGGCGAGGTTCACGACGCGGTTGGCCCAACTCTTCAGCGACCCGATCCGGTTGCTGATGGAGAGTTGAGACCTCTTTTCACCACAGAGGACACAGAGCGCACAGAGAGAAGACTTGGTTTTCGTCTTCCGAACACTCTTGGTCTTCTCTCTGTGCGCTCTGTGTCCTCTGTGGTGAAATCTCTTCATGCTCTACCCACTCCTTCGCCCTCTGCTGTTCTCGCTCAAGGCCGAAACCGCTCACAACTTAGCGATCCGCTCGACGGCCCTGTTCTCACGGATGCCGCCGTTGACGAAGTTCTTGCATCACTTCACGCGAACCCACCACCCGTTCACCTTCGCCGGACTGACGTTCCCGAACCGAGTCGGGCTTGCCGGTGGCATGGACAAGAACGGCGTTGCCCCGGCCGCGTGGTGGGCGTGCGGGTTCGGGTTCGTCGAACTTGGCACCGTCACGCCGCGGCCACAGAACGGCAACGATCAGCCGCGGATGTGGCGGGACGTGCCGCGACGGGCGTTGTTCAACCGCATGGGCTTCAACAACGACGGGGCGGATGTCGTCGCCGCACGGTTGGCAATGTTGAAGTTCCGCCCGCCCTTCCCTATCGGCATTAGCATCGGCAAGAACAAGGACACGCCGAACGAGCGGGCGGAAGATGACTACGCTGAAGCTGGCGAAAAATTGGCCCCGCACGCGGACTTCGTCACGATCAACGTGAGTTCGCCGAACACGGTCGGCCTTCGCGCCTTGCAAACGGCCGAGGCGATGGCGAAACTCGTGTCGGCCGTGCGGACGGTCATCGGCGGCAAGCCGCTGTTGGTGAAGTTTGCCCCGGAACTGACCGGCGACGAGTTGAAGGCCGTGCTCGATGCGTGTCTGACGGCGGGGGCGGTCGGCGTCATCGCGACGAATACGAAAGCCGCGACTTCGCCAACGGGCTTGCCGTGCGGCGAAAGCGGGCGGCCGATTCAGGACTTGTCCCGGCAACGGGTGGAAGAGATTCGCAAGCACGTCGGCGGTGGCGTATTGCTGATCGGCGTCGGCGGGATCGAGGACGAAAAGTCCGCGGCGAGAATGGTCGATGCCGGTGCGGATTTGATTCAGGTCTACAGCGCGTTGGTGTATGAAGGGCCGTTCCTGCCCGCGAGGCTGGCCCGCGGGCTGAAACGGCGGGCGGTCAATACGTCGCCCGACCGCCGCTGATGTCGAAGCAGAAGCCCGTCGTGAAGCTGCACTCGCGACTGCTCAGGAAGTGAATCAGGTTCGCAACTTCGTCCGGCTTCCCGGTGCGGCCGAGCGGAATCTTGCTCAGCATCATGTTGATTTGGGCCGGGTCCAACTGGTCGAGGATCGGCGTCTGAATCACGGCCGGGGCCACGCTGTTCACGCAGATGTCGCCCTTCCCCACCAACTCCTTCGACAGCGACTTCGTCAGGCAAATCACGGCCGCCTTGCTCGCGGAGTACGGCCCCATCTTCGGGTTGCCTTCCTTGCCCGCGATGCTGGCGATGTTGATGACCCGGCCGTACTTCTTCTCGATCATCCCCGGCAGCACCGCCTTGCAGCACAGTACCAGGCCGGTGACGTTGATGTTCATCACGTACTCCCAGTCCTCGCGCACGCTCTCCCAAATCGGAACGTCGCGGCCCTTGCGGCTGGCGACACCGGCGTTGTTGACGAGAATGCTCACCGGCCCGGCCGCCTTCACGACTTCGCCGAAGACACGATCCAGGTCGGCTTCCTTCGTCAGGTCGCCGACCATCGGCACGCCGCCGATGTCCTTCGCCACGCGGTTCGCGTTGTCGGCGGACATGTCGAAGACGCCAACCTTCGCCCCGGCCGACGCGAGCCGGCGGCAGACCGCCTCGCCGATGCCCTGCCCGCCGCCGGTGACGACGGCAACCTGGCCGTCGAGTCGAAATTGCTCTGTCATCGTTCCGCTCACTCAAGGGGTCTGTCGCGGCCGGGGAAAGTGGGCCGCGGTGGGATTACGTTTACCCGCCGCCCGCGTCCGAGTCACCCCCGGCGGGACGATTGTGCGGAGATTTCCGGGGCGCGGGATCGTAATTTCGTGCGTTCTCCGATTGTCGAACGGTGCGGGGGGTTGCCACAATAGCCCGACAGGCATCCCGACCCGGACGACCACTTTATGAAGACCCAACGAGCGGAAGAACGCGAACACACGCTGGCCGTGTTCATCGACTTCGAGAACCTGGCCCACGGCTTCAACGGCCGGCGCGATCGTTTCGAGATCGGCCGCGTTCTGGAGCGTCTCGTCGAGAAGGGGAAGATCGTCGTCAAGAAGGCGTATTGCGACTGGAGTCGGTTCGGAACGTACACCGGCCCACTACACGAGTCGGCCATCGAGTTGATCGAGATTCCGAAGCGGTCGCAGACGGGCAAGAACTCGGCCGACATTCGCCTCGTGGTGGACGCGATCGACTTGGCGTACTCGAAGGACCACATCGACACCTTCTGCATCGTCTCCGGCGACAGCGACTTCTCGCCGCTCGTGTCGAAATTGAAGGAACTCGGCAAGCACGTCATCGGCCTCGGCCTGGCGAACGCGACCTCGGAACTGCTCCGCGACAACTGCGACGAGTTCATCTACTACGAAGACCTCGGCCGGGCACCGGCCGTGGTGGTCGCACCGGCCGCCGCGGAAAGCATGTCGGAACAGAAGCAGAAGATGTTCACGCTGCTCATCGACTCGCTCTTGGCCCTGCGACGGGAGAATAAGGAGCTGATTTACTCGTCGATGGTCAAGGACACGATGAAGCGGAAGAAGCCGTCGTTCAACGAGGGGTACTACGGGTACAACACGTTCAGCGAACTGCTCGAAGACGCTCAGAAGCAAGGGTTGATCGACATCGAGAAGAGTTCGAGCAGCGGTACCTACGTCGTGGTGCGGTTCGGCAACGAGCCGAAAACGCCCCGGAAGGCACGCGAAGCGGAAGTCAAGAAAGAAGCAGTTGATCGCGGCGCGCGGCCCCGCGGTCGGACACGCGGCGAGGGCCAAGGCCGTCGCCCGCGCGCGGACGCGGTTCCGCCGCCCGTTAAGCCGATCTCAAACGCGGACGACGACGCGGCCGAGGACTTAAACGAAGTGCCGACATACCGGCCGCGCGTTGCCCCCAAGCCGCCAGCCGACGTGCCGCCGCCGCTGCCCGTCGAGGCTCGCAAGCCCGCCCCGCCGCCGGTCGAAACTCGTAAGCCGGTCCCGCCGCCCGTCGCGGAAACCCCGAAGGTTGTCCGTGCCGAACAGCCGGCCGAAGCCCCGCGTCGCCGGCCGTCGGTCCCACCGCAGCCCGCACCGCTCCCGCCAATCGAGACGCCGAAGCGACCGCCCGCGCCGCCGAAGACTGATTTCGACGGCTTTGGGGCTGGTCTCGACATCGACTGATCAGAGACCTTCCTTCGACAAGTGCTCCTGAATCTGTTGCCCCTCGGCCGCGGTCAGCCGCCAGTCGGCCGCACCGAGCAGTTGCTTCAACTGCCCCGCCTTGCGCGAGCCGACGATCGCGGCGGTGACGGCCGGTTGTCGCAACACCCACGCGATGGCCACCTCGCCGGGTGATCGGCCGTGCGGCTTGCCGATCTCGCGGAGCAATTCGGCGACCGCGAGGTTCTTGGTGAAGGCCGGCTCCTGGAACCACTTGTTCTTCTCCTTCCGCCAGTCGTCGGCCGGGAGGCTGTTGAACCGCTCGCGGGTCCAGGTGCCGGTCAGTAGGCCCGACTGCATCGGCGAATAGGCGAGAACGCCGACGTTGTTCTTCTCGCAATACGGCAAGATGTCCGGCTCGATGTCACGGCGGAGCATCGAATACGGCGG
This sequence comes from Limnoglobus roseus, assembly GCF_008254045.1. Lineage (GTDB taxonomy): Bacteria > Planctomycetota > Planctomycetia > Gemmatales > Gemmataceae > Limnoglobus > Limnoglobus roseus. The sequence goes on from NZ_CP042425.1 coordinate 7,033,581, forward strand.
CTGAAGGGACGTGATCGGTGCGACCTTCGCCGCCCGCTCTATTTGTGAGACGTTGAAGTTCGACACGCCGATCCAGCGGACCTTCCCCTCGCGTTGCAACTTCGCGACTTCCGCCCAGCCCTCTTCCACGTCCTCGTCGGGTTCCGGCCAGTGAATCTGGAAGAGGTCGATGACCTCCACGCGCAACCGCTTCAAGCTCGCCTCGCACTCGCGGCGGATCGAGTCGGCCTTCAGCCGCTTGCCGATGGTGCGGGTTTCGTCCCACACGCGGCCGCACTTCGTGAACAGGTACGGCCGGTCGCGAACGCCCTCGAGTGCTTTCGCCACAACTTCTTCCGACTTGCCGAGGCCGTACACGGCAGCCGTGTCAATCCAGTTGATTCCGAGGTCGAGGGCTTCGTGGATGGCCGCGACCGACTCCGACTCGTCCTGCGGCCCCCACGCGAAGGCCCACCCCCCGCCGCCGATGGCCCACGCGCCGAAGCCGATGGGCGTGATGCGAAGGTCGCTGTTGCCGAGTTGCCGCGTCTGCATGACACAAGTCTCGATGGGGAAAGGATTCTCACCCGAAATTCATACTCACCGCACCAGGACATGGTACGAAGGAGTTGCGATTTCCGCCCGCGTTGGATTCCGGGTAAACTCTCACCCGGATCGAAACCTCTCGCTGGTTTCGGGTGTAAATACTCCCATCAACCACCCGTTCGCGATTGCAGGGCCACCGTATGCGTTCCCGACTCCTGCGCTCGGCCGTGTTTGCCGCGGTGGTACTCGCCCTCCCGAGTTTCGCGGCCGACGAACCACCGAAGAAAAATCCGTTCCGCCGACCGGCCGAGAAGGCAAAAGCGGCTCCGGTGGAACGCCCCGCGCAAGGCTTCACGGACGCACCAACGGCGGAACAGGTGAAGTTCTTCGAGGCGAAGATTCGGCCCGTGTTGGTCGAGCAGTGTTACAAGTGCCACTCGTCGGAAACGGAGAAGGTGAAGGCCGGGCTGACACTCGACACGCGCGATGGGCTGCGCCGCGGCGGCGACACCGGCCCCGCCATCGTCCCCGGCAACGCGACGAAGAGTTTGCTGATCGACGTTCTGACGACGAAGGACGAAGACCGGCAGATGCCACCGAAGAAGAAGCTGCCCGACACGGTGATAGCCGACTTCAAAGCATGGGTGACGATGGGTGCCCCCGACCCGCGGGACGGTGCGGCGAAGGTCGTTAAGAACGAGATCGATATCGAAAAGGGCCGACAGTTCTGGGCGTTTCAGCCACTTCGGAAGGCAGGGGGCAGGAATCAGGAGCCGGGAGTCAGTCAGGTCGACAGCTATCTGCAAGCCGGGTGGGCGGCGAAGGGATTGAAGCCGGTGCCGGCGGCCGACAAGGTCACGCTCGTCCGCCGGATGTATCTCGATTTGATCGGCCTGCCGCCGACACTGGAGCAGGTGGACGCCTTCGTAGCAGACCAGTCGCCGGACGCCGTCTCGAAGTTAGCCGAGGAACTGCTTGCGTCAGCGCATTTTGGAGAGCGCTGGGGCCGGCACTGGCTGGACGTGGCCCGGTATGGCGAATCGACCGGCAAGGCGGTCAACTTCAACTACCCGCACGCCTGGCGGTATCGCGACTACGTCATCGCGGCCTATAACGCCGACAAGCCGTTCGACCAGTTCGTGAAGGAGCAGCTCGCGGGCGATTTGCTCTTGGCCAAGACGGATCGCGAGAAGGCTGAACACGTCGTCGCGACCGGCTTCCTTGCACTCGGCACGAAGAACCTGAACGAGCGCAATCGCTTGCAATTCGAACTCGATCTTGTGGACGAGCAGATTGACGCTTTCAGCCAGGCGTTCCTCGGCCTCACTGCCGCGTGTGCCCGGTGCCACGACCACAAGTTCGACCCAATCCCAACGAAGGATTATTACGCCCTCGCCGGCATCTTCCGCAGCACCGAGACCTGCTACGGCACCGTGCGGTTCGCGCAGGCGAATCAGCCGTCGAGCCTGATCTCATTGCCGCAAGGTTCCTCGCGCTCGGCGATTCCCGAGAAGCTGACGGCGGCGGAGCGGACGCGGATCGAGGAGAGCATCCGCGACATCCAGAAGAAGATGCAAACCAGCGAACCGCTCCAGAACATTTTCAACGCGGCCCAACTCGCGATTCAGCGCAGTCGCCTGTCACTGTACGAGGACGACGGCACGCCGAAGCTGCTGGCGATGGGCGTTCGCGAGAAGTTTCGGCCCGCCGACAGCGCGGTCTTCAACCGCGGCGAGGTGGACAAGCCGGGTGCGACCGTCTCACGCGGCGTTCTTCAGGTGGTGACTACGAAACAGCCGAAGATCACCCGCGGCAGTGGCCGGCTCGAACTGGCGAACTGGGTCGCGTCGGCCGAGAACCCGCTGACGGCCCGCGTATACGTCAACCGCGTCTGGCTGCACCTCTTCGGCCGCGGCCTCGTCGCCACGCCGGACAACTTCGGCACGACCGGCCAACCGCCGAGCAACCCGGCGTTGCTGGACCACCTGGCGACGTGGTTTATCGAGAACGGGTGGAGTACGAAGAAACTCGTGAAGTATCTCGTGACGACCCGTGCCTATCAACTCTCGACAACCTTCGACGCCAAGAATCACGAGGCCGACCCGGACAACGCCCTCGCGTGGCGGATGACGCCCGGCCGCCTCGACGCGGAGGTGATCCACGACGCGATGCTCGCCGTCAGCGGCCGGTTGGATCGCAAAGCCCCGGTCGGGTCCAGTGTGGCCGCGGCCGGCGAGGGGCCGTCGCAACGGCCGCGGTTGGGATCAGCCGTGGCGTCCGACCCGAACGACCCGCACCGGGCGGTCTACCTGCCGTCGGTCCGCGACAACCTTCAAGAATCACTGGCACTCTTCGACGCGGCCGACCCGAATCTGATTGTCGGCGATCGCACGAACACGACCGTCCCCGCGCAGGCGTTGTTCCTGCTGAACAACCCGTTCGTCATTCGGCAGGCCGACGCGACAGCGGCGAAACTCATCGACGCGAGCAGCAGTGACAGCGAGCGAATTCGGCAGGCGTATCGACTGATTTACGGCCGCACGCCGAGCGCAAAAGAGCAGACGAACGCCGAGAGCTTCGTCAAGAAGTATTCGAACAAACACAGCCGGCGGGAGACCTGGACGGCGTTCAGCCAGGCGCTCTTCGGCAGTGCCGAATTCCTGATGCGGAATTGAGGACCGTGCCCATGTTCACGCGACGAGAGCTTCTGCAAACGACCGGCTCGGGCTTCGGCTTCCTCGCCTTCTCGGCGTTGGCGCACCACGCCGCCGCCCGCGACGCGGCGGTGAACCCGCTCGCCCCGAAGGCCACGCACTTCCCGGCGAAGGCGAAACGGGTGCTGTTCCTGTGCATGGACGGCGGGCCGAGCCACGTGGACACGTTCGATTCCAAGCCGAAGCTCACGGCCGACGACGGCAAGAGTTATAGCGGCGGCCGCGGGCGGTTCGGCGGCAAACTGCTCGGTTCGCCGTGGAAGTTCCCGAAGCAGGGGCAAAGCGGCCTGCCGGTCAGCGAACTGTTCCTGGAAGTCGGCAAACACGCGGACGAACTGTGCCTGCTCAACGGCATGCACACCGACATCCCGAACCACCCGCAGGCGTTCCTGCAAATGCACTGCGGCCTCTTCCAGTTTCCGCGGCCGAGCCTCGGCGCGTGGGTGCTCTACGGCCTCGGCACCGCCAACGAGAACCTCCCCGGCTTCGTGACCATCTCCCCGCCGACGAACAACGGCGGCCCCGCGAACTACGGCAGCAACTTCCTCCCGGCCATCTACCAGGGCACCCGGATCGGCGGCGGGGGAGGCGGCTTCTTCGGCGGCGGCACTAACGTCAGCAACATCCGGAACCCCCGGCAGTCGGTCACCGACCAACGAGCGCAACTCGACTTCACACAGTCGCTCAACAAGGAGAGTCTGGCGAAGTCCGGCGAGAATCCGGCCGTCGATGGGCTGATCGAGAGTTACGAACTCGCCTTCCGAATGCAGGCGGAGTTGCCGAAGGCCATCGACGTGAGCCGCGAATCGAAGGACACACTCGCCCTCTACGGCATCGGCTCTGGAAACGGTGGTGGAGGTTTCGGAGGTGGATTGGGCGGGCGGCGAGGCGGCGGCACCGATGGCTTCGGTCGGCAGTGCCTGATGGCCCGCAAGCTCCTGGAAGCCGGTGTGCGGTTCGTCGAGATTACGAAGGGCGGTTGGGACCAACACCGCAACTTGAAGGAAGACCTCGCGAACAACTGCGAGGCCATCGACAGGCCGATCGCCGGTCTGCTGACCGACTTGAAGCAGCGCGGCCTACTCAAAGACACGCTCGTGATCTGGGGCGGCGAGTTTGGCCGGACGCCCTACGCACAGGGGACCGACGGGCGCGACCACAACAGCAAGGGCTTCACCATCTGGATGGCCGGCGGCGGCGTGAAGGGCGGGCACGCCCACGGTCGCACCGACGACTACGGCCACGAAGCCGTCGAGGGCAAAGTCCACGTCCACGACTGGCACGCGACCGTCCTGCACCTGCTCGGCCTCGACCACGAAAAACTCACGTACCGCCACGCCGGCCGCGACTTCCGCCTCACCGACGTGAAGGGGAACGTCGTGAAGGAAATCGTGGCGTGACGAACCGGATCAACCCTTGCCCTTCGAGAGTCCTTATGCGAACGCTTTTTGCGATCTTCTGCACCGCGGTCACGGCAATCGCGGCCGACACGGGGAAAGAAGCCCCGCGGCCACTTCCCAGGTCCGAGGGGGGCGTCGGGCGATTCGTCCCCGATCTCGCCTTCACCGACCTGAACGGGAAGGCCGGAACGCTCGGCGACTTCGGGAAGCAGAAGTACCTGGTGGTCGCGGTGACGAGTAGCAGTTGCCCGCTCTCGAAGAAGTTCGCCCCGACGCTCGCGAAGCTGGAAGAAGAGTACGGCAAGAAGGACGTCGCGTTCCTCTTCGTGAACGCGACGAAGACGGACAAGCCCGCATCCGCGTTCAAGGGGCCGTACGTCCACGACGCCGACGGCAAACTCGCGGCGGCACTCGGCTTCACGAGTACCTCCGAAGTCGTGGTGCTCGACGCGGCCCGGACGGTGGTTTACCGCGGTGCGGTGGACGACCAGTACGGACTTGGCTACTCGCTCGACGCCCCGAAGCACCTTTACCTCAAGCCGACGCTCGACGCCCTGCTCGCCGGCAAGCCGCCCGAAGTGGCGGCAACAACGGCCCCCGGCTGTGCGCTCGACCTGAGGAAGCCGGAGGCTGCCGCGGTGACGTACCACAACCGGATTTCGCGCATTGTGCAACAAAACTGCCAGGAGTGCCACCGGCCCGACGGCGTCGGACCGTTCGCCCTGGAAAGCTACGACGAGGTTGTTTCGCACAAGGCGATGATCCGCAAAGTCGTGGAGGCCGGGACCATGCCGCCGTGGTTCGCCGCCGAGCCGAAGGCGAAGGATCAGCCACACTTCCTGAACGACCGTTCGCTGTCCGCCAGCGACAAGGCCGACCTACTCGCGTGGCTGAAGTCGGATCTCGCCCTGGGGAACGCGACCGACGCGCCCCTGCCGAAGATGTGGCCAACCGAATGGCTCATCGGCAAGCCGGACGCGGTGTTTCAGATCGGCAAGCCGACCGAGATCAAGGCGACCGGAACGATGCCGTACCAGAACGTGACCGTGGAGACGAACTTCGACGAAGACCGGTGGGTGCAAGCCTTCGAGGTCCGCCCAACGAACAAGGCGGTCGTTCACCACGTGCTGATCCACGTCGTCCCGAAGACCGGCATCGGTCGATTACTGCCCGGCGCACGGGCCACCACAATCGCGGCATCCGCGGACGACGAACGGCAAGGGTACTTCGCGGCCTACGTGCCGGGGAACAGCTCCCTGGTTCTCGAAGCCGGCCACGCCCGCAAGTTGCCGAAGGGGGCGACGCTCCGCTTCCAGATTCACTACACGCCGAACGGCGAGGCCACGACCGATCAGACCCGCGTGGGTTTCATCTTCGCGAAGGACCCGCCGAGGTTCGAGGTGAAGGTCGGGGCCGTCGCCCAACCGCGGATCAGCATTCCGCCGGGCGAGGGGAACCACAAGGAAGTCGGCAAGCTCCGGGTGCCGACAGACATCGTCTTGCGATCGGCCGTGCCGCACATGCACGTCCGCGGCAAGGCGTGCAAATACGAGATCACGTCGCCGGACGGCAAAACCACGACCACGCTGCTGGACATCCCGCGGTACGACTTCAACTGGCAACTCCGCTACCAGTTCGCGGAGCCGGTCGCGGTGGCGAAGGGCAGCACGATCACGTTCACGGTCTGGTTCGACAACAGCGACAAGAACCCGGCCAACCCGGACCCGACGAAGACGGTGAAGTGGGGGCCGCAGACCAGCGACGAGATGCACCTCGGCTACCTGGAGTACATCGTCGATCGGCAGTCGCCGTCGGCCGGCACGACCACGCTGCACGAGAAGCCGACGATCCCGAAGGAAGGCCTACCGATCCCGGAGCGGTTCAAGATGCTCTTGGACAAGTACGACACGAACAACGACGGCAAGCTCGACGAGAAGGAAATCGACGCCATGCCGGGGCCGTTGAAGGAGCGGGTCTGGGACTTCATTCGCAGCAACGGCAACTGACCGGGGAGCGGATCACCGCACGGTGTGGAAGACGGTGCCGCTGCGGGCTTCGGGCTCCTCGCCCGTCAGTGCCCCCGGCGGCGTCTGCCGCCAGACCATGCCTTGAACAGCCGCCTGGTAGCCACTTTCGTAGAGCGGCCGCATTTCGCGGGCACGAATGCGGGTGCTGATCTCGTCGATCTTGTAGTCTTTCGGGATCGCGGCCAGGTTGAACTGCATTCCCGTCGTCACGCACAGGGCGTACATCTTGATCAGCTCTTCCTTGTACAGCGCGTACAGCGACGATGACACGCCGGCCCCCACCCGTTTCAAGATGCCCATCCGGCCGATGACGGGGTCCGGGTCGATCTTTCCCGCCGCGAGGCAGTACAGTTGCGACCCGACGAGCGCTTTCGTTCCCGGCGTCGGAACCTGGTGCGGGGCGAACCGGATGAACGACTGTGCCACGACCCCGGCGTCCGAGTGAATCTCCGTGTAGTGCTTGCCGTCCACCACCACGTCGATTTCCACCGGCGGTAGCAAGCCCGGCACGGCGGTCGCAGCGAGGATGACCTTGCGGACGAGGGCCACGGATTCCGGCGTCCCCCGGCACGCAATCTCGCCGATGTCCCAGATCGTGAGTTGCTTCTCGTGGATGTTCAACGTACCGATGTACAGCCGCCGCCCGGCTTGGTGAGCGGCGGCGATCTCGGCGAGTCGGTCGCAGGTGATTTCTTCCTCGATCACCTGCTTCATCCCGTAGGGGTAGCCGAGCGAGCCGTGGAACGAGAGGTTGTGCAACGGGCGGAGTTTGAACAGGTCGGACTGGTCGGTTTCGGTAAAGAACTTCTTCAACTTGTCGTCGTACTGTGGGCCGAGGAAGGCGTAGACCGAGACGATCGCGCCACTGCTAACACCCGTCACGATGTCGAAATCCGGCCGCGTGCCGTGGACCGTCCACCCGGCCAGAATGCCCGCGGAATAGGCCCCATACTTCCCGCCGGCGGACAGCGAGAGAATGTTCATCGGCTTGACGACCGCAACCGGGCCGGACCGCGGCGCACCAGAGCACTCGGCAGCCAAATTCTCGATAATGATCTTGTCCGTCTGGGGGTGGGTGTACCCTTCCCGGCCGGGTTCCTTCCAGGTCTGTTTCAGCAGTTCTTTCGGCGGGTCGTTCGACGGCACCAGCCGGCAGCCCACCGCGAACGGGAGCAGTGCCGCCAGTGCCGCGCACGAAACGAACCATCCGACGCGCGGGGCCGTGAGCATAGTGCGTCTGCCAGTTGGGAAGTTTCCCCGACCAGGTAATATCGACACACCGGACCGGCTACAACAGAAATGTCGCCTGAATCGTGAAGATGGGATATTCTGGTCAGGATGTCGTTTACCACACTCCCGTACCTTCTTATTTTGCCGCTTGCGCCACTTGTCTTGTGGTGGTGGCTCCGGCGGCGCAAACCCGCGCTCCGGTATTCTGACCTTTCACTGCTAGCGAAGCTACCCCGCGGTCGGGCGAAGGCGGCCCGGTGGTTGGCGGCCGGCCTCCGCGGCGGAATCGTGCTTTGTGTGATTCTGGCGCTGGCCGGGCCGCGTTTCCCCGACCAAACGACCCGCCTGCCGACCGAGGGCATCGCGATGGTGTTCGCCTGCGACGTGTCCGGGAGCATGGCCGAGCAAGACTTCATGTGGTCGCCCGCCGAACCGCCGGTGGCCCGCATCGCGGCGGCCAAGCGGGCCTTCGAACTCTTCGTGACCGGCGGAACGACGCCGGACGGCACGCACTTCGAAGGCCGACCCGGCGATCAGATCGGTCTCGTCGTCTTCGCCGCGTGGCCGCACACCGAGTGCCCGCTGACACTGAACCACACCGTTCTCCTCGGCATTCTCGACGCCGAAAAGCCGCGGGACTCCGGGCTAGACGCCGGCACCAACATCGGTGACGCGATCGCCGAGGGGTTGATCCGCCTCAAGGCGGCCAGCGACCGGAAGCGGGTGTTAATCCTCCTCTCCGACGGGGAGCACAACACCACGGCGAGCGGGCCGGACTCGCCTTTCACGCCCCAACAGGCGGCCCAACTCGCGGCGAATTTGCACGTCCCGATCTACACCATCGAGTGCGGCGGCGACCCGAAGCCGGACGCCTCGGCCGAACAGCGCCAGCAGCGGGAAGACGGGCGGGCCGTGCTGAAGAGTGTGGCCGACCTGACCGGCGGCAAGAGCTTCATCGCGAACAGCGGCGGCGACCTCCGCGACATCTACCAGCAGATCGACCGCCTCGAACGGCAACCGATCGTGAGTTTCACTTACCGCCGGTATCACGACCTCTTCCCCGCCCTGACCGCGGCCGCGGTCGGCGGTCTCGCGCTGCTCATCCTGTTAGAAGCGATCGTGTGGAGGCGCGTGCCGTGAGCCTCGACCTGTTTGCCGCCTCGGCCGCGGGGGCGTGGCTGAACGACGCCCGCGAGTTCCTCGCCGCACTGCGATTCCGGCACCCGCCTTTGCTGTGGTTGTCGTTCGTTCCCGTGATCATGACGCTTCTCGCCTGGGCAATGCGACGAGGGCAACAATCAGGGCTGTCGCGGTTCGGCCGCCTCGGTGCCGTGGCGGCCCTTCAGACGCTTCCCCGCGGAACAGCCCGGCTGGCGAAACTATCGGCGGTCTTTGCATGGCTGCTGTTGGTGATGGCCGTCGCCCGCCCGCAGTGGGGCCAGAGCGAGGAACGCGGCGTGGCAGTCGGCCGGGACGTGGTACTCGTCCTCGACTTCAGCCGCAGCATGTGGGCCGAAGACATGGCCGGCCGCACGAACCCAGCCCGCTGGCAAGCGGCCGTGGCAGGAGCAACAGAACTGGTCGAACAAATGCGATCACGCGGCGGCCACCGCGTCGCGGTAATCGTCTTTGCGTCGCGACCGAAACTGGTAGTCCCGTTGACGACTGACTACGACCACATCCGTTTCAAGCTCGGCGAACTGGACGCGCGAACGCCGCCCGCGGAGGTTCGGCCCGCCGACGACACGGCATCGTCGGGCACGCGGATCGGTGGCGCGATCGAGGCGGCTATTGCGGCGCACGACCCGCGCTTCCCCGGCTTGCAAGACATTCTCCTCTTCACCGACGGCGACGACCCGGCCGAAGATCAGGAGTGGCGATCCGGCGTCACGGACGCGCGGAACGCGAAAGTGCCCGTTCACGTCGTCGGACTCGGCGACCCCCTGCACGAATCTTCGGTCCTCCACCGCGGCGAGTTCCTGGAAGCGGAGGGCAAGAACGGCGTGCGTGTACCGGTTCTGACGCGGTTGCACGAAGACGTGGCGTCCGCCATCGCGGAGGAAACTCGCGGGGCGTACCTGCCGGCTCGCCGCGACCCGCCACAGTTGGCCGCGTTCTTCCAGTCGAAGATCGAATCGAACGCCACTCGCGACGTGAGCGACGAGCGCCTGCCGCAACCGCGTGAGCGGTACGAATGGTTCCTCGGGCCGGCCGGGTTGTTACTGTTGTGGGTTTGGTGGCGGGAGCGATAACGCTTACAATCGAAAGCATGAGCCGCACTCTGCTCGTCTTGTTCGCCCTGTCCACCACGGCGGTACCGCCACCGGAGGCGCGGCCCGACGAGGCACTCCGCGCCGCGAACGGGGCCGCCCGTCAGGGTAATTTCTCGCTCGCCGACACACTACTCGACCAGAGCGCAGAGCGGTCGCGCGACCCCGGACTGATCGCGTTCAACCGGGCGATGATCTGCTTCGAAATCGGCGACTACCGTGAAGCCGAGATGAACTACGTCCGCTGCCTCGACGACCGCGCGATCCCCGAGGAACGCCGGATACAAGCAGTCTACAACCGCGGCGTTTGCCTGCTTCACCGCGGAGAGGACGCAAAGTTGCTACGAGTGGCGATCGGGTGCTTCGAACAGTGTCTCGATTCGCCCGCGACGGCCGGCACACTTATGCAAGACGTTCGCCACAACCTCGAACTCGCGAAGTTACTCTGGGGTCAAGCCCGCGCGAAGCAGAAAGAACCGCCGACGCCGAACGAGTCTTACGAACCGGAACCGCCCCGCGCGAAGCCGATCGAGACGACGCCGGATGACATCGGGACCGAACAGAATGCGAATCAACAAGCCAACCGCGATCCAGCCGGCACTCAGATGAACCCGTCGCCGCGCACCGGATCGACGCCGAACGCCACGGCGGCACAGCAGACGCCGGGAGCCGGCACGATGCCGGTGGTCAGCGGTGACGCGGCCGAAGTCCAGAAGCTGTCGCCGGAAGACACGACATTGTTACTCGACAAGACGGACGCCCGGTTGCGGCAGGCGCGACAGAAGAACGAACAAATGCGCGCGGGACCGGAGCGGCCGAATGTTCGCGACTGGTAATCGCGCAGTCTTATTCTTGCTCCTCCTCGCGTCGCCGACTGCGGCTCAGGAGTTCGCCGACGAAGACGCGCCGGCGATTCATCAAGCGCGGCCGAACTTCTACAACGCCGTCGGCGGCCGGAACCTCAAAGTCACGTGGTCGGCGGAACCGACCACACTCTCCGTCGATTCCGAACTGACGCTGACCCTGACCGTCAGCGGGGCCGTCAACCCGCAGCGTGTTCGGCGGCCCGACCTGGCCGCGATGCCGGCCTTCAAATCTCGCTTCCAACAGATCACAGCCGGCACGGACCCGCCCGTCGAGAAAACTTCACCCCGCGTCACCTTTACCTACCGCCTTCGGCCGCGGGACGAAAGCGTCCGAGATGTCCCGGAACTCCAGTACGACTACTACTCGACCGCGACGGGAAAGCCCGAGACGAGATACCTCGACGCGATCCCGTTGCAAGTCACGGCGGCCGCCGTTGTCCTGCCCTCGCCTCTGCCACTCGACGGCCCGCCGCGGCTATTCCGGCTTCCCTCCGAGGCGGCATTGCAAAGCAGGACGAAGCACGATCCGAACTGGTGGCACTGGCGGGGACTGCTCGTCGCGATGATTCTCGCCGTGGCCGGGGGAGTCGCGATCTGGCGACTTCGTAACCCGAACGGGCGGCGATTCGCTCGGGTTCGCCGTCACCGGGCCGTTCGGAATGCCCTCGACACAATGGATCGCGCGTCCGAATCGCTCGAACCACTCGCGCTTGTGTCGAGCGCCCTTCGCCGCTACTTCTGGGAGCGTCACGGCTTGCCCACGGTCGCGTCACCGGGCGAACTCGAAACCGCCTTTCGCGCGGCCGCCATTCCCGCAGAACGGATCGCCCCGGCGGTGGAACTCCTTCGCAAGATCGACGCGGCTCGGTTCGGCGGCGATAGTGACAACGCGCTGTCACTGATCGCACTGGCGCGCGAACTCGTGTTGACCTGGGAGGGCGTCGAATGATCGCGGCCCTTCTGTTATTGAGCTTCGCCACGGCTGGGAACGTAACAACCCCGGAGCAGGACTTCGAACAGGGCGTGAGTTTGCGGGAGAACGCCCGGGCGGCCCGCGAGTCGTTCGCGCGAGCGGCCCGCGGGTTCGACCGCGCGTGGGGCGAATCCCCCTCGCCGGGCCTGGCGGTCGCGCGGGGGCGGTCGCACTTCCTGGCCGGCAATCTGCCGCAATCGCTGGCGGCACTCCACGCCGGGCTGGCGCTCGCCCCCTACGACGCGGAGTTGCAGGCCGACCTGCGGGCCGTGCGCGGCACGATCCGCTACCCGGAACCGGCCGACCCCAACTTGCGCGTGCGGCCCGATGAGTGGGGCGGCCTTCGTTCTCGCGTCTCGCCGTGGGATGCTTACTTCGTGGGTATCACGTTCGGCATCGTAGCGGTGGTCGGTAGCATCTTCTTTTTCACGACCCGGCCGCGGTGGTCGGGCGTCGTTGCCATCGTCGGGTGGGTTGGAGTCGTCGCGAGTGCGGCATTGGCCTGGAAGATTGGCAACACGGAAGTACGGCCCGTCGCGATAGTGACGACCGACACGGTTCTACGGCGGGGGAACGGAACGAGTTTCCAGCCACGGACACCCGAACCGCTGCCGCGCGGGACAGAACTCTGGGAGGTCGGCAGCCGGGGGGGATGGCTTCAGGTCGAATTGCCGGGCGGGGCGATCGGGTGGGTTCCGGAACAGACTGTGCTGAAGTGACGACTATCGCTCGATCGCTTCTTTCATCGGGCGGCGTTTGACCATGGTGATTTCGTTCCCGCCCGAACTGTGGGTGACGGTGTCGAAGAAGGTCCGGATGAGTAACAGGCCGCGGCCGCTCCCCTTGTCGATGTTGCAGCCCTCGGTCGGATCACAAACTTTGGTGGGGTTGTACCCGCGGCCCTCGTCTTTTACCCGCACCATCAGCATCGGCTCTCGCGTGGCCCGCACCGTGATCGTCACCCGCCGCCGCTGGTACGGGTCTTCGTGCCCGCGGCGCTCGACCGTTGCGTGGTACTCGTCCCAATCGCCGTTCTTCAACTCGGAACTGATCTCCAAGTTGCCGTGAACGATCGCGTTCACCACTGCTTCGTGGACGGCCACGCCGACTTGCATCCGCTCCGAATCTTCGAACTGCCGCATCTGCCGCATCATCGACTCGACGTGCGACACGACCGGCCCGACGAGGTCGGGGTTATTTTCGATCACGAACTCGTGTTCGACTGAAGTCATTCGCCCGAGGAACACGGCCTGCTGCGCCTGCGACGACGCGACCGAGAGGAGTTCGTCGAGCACCTCTAATACGTCGCGCTCAAGGTTCCGCTTCGGCAGGTAGTTCGACGCGCCGGCCTTCAGCGCCCGCACGGCCAACTCCTCGCTGCCGAATTCCGTCATTACCAACACGGGGACCGACGGCACCTCTTCTCGCAGGGCCGCGACGAGTTCCAGCCCGTCCATGCCCGGCATGTGGATGTCGCTGATGACGGCGTCCGGCACCTCGGCCCGAACGGCCGCGAGCGCGTCGGCTGCGTTGTGGGCGTGAAGCACCCGATACCCTTCCGCCGCGAGAATCCGTTCGAGGTGGTGGAGTTGTTCGGTGGAGTCGTCAACCACAAGGATGCCAGGCATGAATTGCGTTCCCTCTCGCCCCGGTGAATCGGAGAACGGGACGCTGCTAGAGTTCCAGGGTGCCGAACCCGGAGGTCCGATCGTAAAACATCGCAACACCCCTAGCTTAATAACTTTTGGTGGTCCCGCGATGATCCGTCTGACCGTGCCGACACAGTCCCGGAGTCAGTTTGTTGAGATTACCGAAGAGATTCAATCACTTTTGCTGTCGTCCGGCGTGAAGACGGGTTCCTGCATCGTCTACGTGCCGCACACGACGGCGGGCATTACCATTCAGGAGAACGCCGACCCAGACGTGGTCCACGACATCCTTCTCTGGCTGAATCAGCACGTGTCGAAGAACTTCCCGGGCTTCCGCCACGCCGAGGGGAACAGCGATTCGCACATCAAGGCGAGCCTGTTCGGGAGTAGTGTGACCGTCCTGATCGAGAATGGTAAACTCGTTTTCGGCACGTGGCAAGGAATCTATTTGTGCGAGTTCGATGGGCCGCGCACGCGGTCCGTGTTCGTTCAAATCCACGGGAGCTGACGGAGAAGCCGACAACCCGCCCGCCATTCTCCTGGAAATGATCGAATGCTCGACCGCGTCGCTTGACGTGGAAGCGCCGAGCGGATTTACTCCACTGTAGCCTGAAAGTTCAGGGCCTCTCGTAGCGACCCCTACCGCACGGATGCCGTCATGACGTTGATTTCCCCCGACGTGATCGCCGAGTTAAAAGGACTTTCGGTCGGGGCTGGCGGCTTCCTCCTCCTCGTGGGCTTCCTCCTCTGGGGCTTCGGCTGGCGGTGGCACCGCTTCTGGGTTGTCTTCGGGTTCACCGCGGCGGCGGGCATCGTGGGCATGACTTCGGGCAAGGCGGCGGGTGGGCACATCCTCGTAATGGGCCTTTTGCTCGCGTTCGCGGGCGGCGTCCTCGCCATTGAGTTGGCCAAACTCCTCTCGTTCGTCGCGGGCGGTATCGGCTGTTGGCTTGCGGTGCAGGCCGTTATTCCGCAGGCGCAAGAACTGTGGGCCGTCTTCTTGGCCGGCGGCCTGTTCGGGGTTTTGCTCTACCGCCTCTGGACGATGATTCTGATGAGTCTGCTCGGCGTTCTCGTCTCCTGGCACGCGGCCTTCTCGCTCGCGCAGTCGGGGGGCAGTTACGACGCGGTGAAGTGGGTGACCGAGCATTCTGCGGCCGTGAATAGTGCCGTGATCGTCGTCACGTTGCTCGGCGTTCTGATGCAAACGGTGACGGCCGAGAAGGCCACCAAGAAGGCGGAGGGCGGCGAGAAGAAAGCGTCCAAATCGAAGCACGAAAAGCACGAAAAACACGACTCACACGACCATTCCGCCCACAAGGAAGCCTCGTCCTCGTGGTGGAAGCGCCTTCCCGGCCTCAAGGCCGCCTGATAAAGTCAGGGGCGTACCGATCCCCCTGCCCCGATGCGACACTCGCTTCCATGTCCGCCATCCTTGAATCGATTCAGGTCGGTCTGCCGCGATTTCACGGCCAGCCGGGTGCCGTCGATCCGATGGACCGACCGTGGGCCACGGCGTTCTTCAAAGAGCGCGTGGACGGGCCGGTTGAAGTCGGCTGGGAGACACTGGCCGGGGATGGCGTGTCCGACCTGGAGAACCACGGCGGTCCGGACAAGGCCATCCTCGCTTACTCCGCCGATCACTACCCCAACTGGCAGGATCAACTCAACCTGCCCGCCCTCCCCTTCGGGGCGTTCGGCGAAAACTTCACCATCCGCGGTCTGAGCGAATCGACGGTCTGCATCGGCGACCAGTGGCGAATCGGCCCCTGCCGGTTCGAAGTGTCGCAACCCCGGCAGCCCTGCTGGAAGCTCGCCCGCCGCTGGCGGATCAAGGAACTGCCGGCACTCGTCGTGTCGTCCGGCCGCAGCGGTTGGTATCTGCGCATCCTGCAAGCCGGGACGCTCACCGCGGGAATGAACCCGTCCCTCGAACACCGCCCGAACCCCGATTGGTCGGTCCAGCGTGCGAACCGCGTGTTCTACCAGTTGAAGAACGACGCCGAGGCGAACCGCGAATTACTCTCGGTGAGCGAGTTGTCGATCAGTTGGAAGGAACTCCTCCGATCCCGCGTGGCCTGAACAAGACTCGCCGACTTGACGACAGAAGTCTTGAACATGATCGACCTACTGCTATAATAACACAACCTTCCTGACTAATTCAACGATCAGCCCTTCCGCCACCCACGGGTTGTCTCATGCGAACCCTGCCCCACCTTTCGATATTGGCACTCGTTGTCACGTGCGGCCAATTGACGGCGGCCGACCCCGCGCCCAAGTTCTCGTCCGAGCAGGTCGGCTTCTACGAGAAGGAAGTCAAGCCGCTGCTCCAAAAGCATTGTTTCAAGTGTCACGGGGCGGGCGAGAAGATCAAGGGCGGCTTGAGCCTCAGCACGCGAGCGTTGACCCTGACCGGCGGCGACACGGGCACGGCCGTGGACCTGACCTCACCCGAGAAGAGCCTGTTCCTTCTCGCGATTACCAACAAGCGGCCCGACGGCGGTGACGTGATGCCGCCGAGTGGGAAGTTGCCCGACGCCGACATCGCCGTTCTGACGAAGTGGGTGAAGGAAAAGCTGCCCGTCTCGGCCGCCGACCTCGGATCGGTCGAACCGGCCCCCGCCGAGAAGGCTTCGGTCATTACGGAAGAGGCCAAAAAGTATTGGGCCTACCAGCCCGTGAAGCGGCCCGCCGTGCCGGCCGTGAAGACACCGACCCGCAACCCGATCGACGCCTTCCTCGCGGCCAAGCGGGAAGCCAAGAGTATCCCGGGCAACGGCCCGGCCGACCGCGTCGCCCTCGTTCGCCGCGCGTACTACGACTTGCTCGGTCTGCCGCCGACGCCGGAACAGGTCGATGCGTTCGTCAACGACAAGTCGCCGAATGCATTCGCGAAACTCGTCGACGAACTCCTCGCCTCGCCGCACTACGGCGAGAAATGGGGCCGCCACTGGCTGGACGTGGTCCGGTTCGCCGAGACGAACGGCTACGAGCGCGACGGCCCGAAGCCGAACGCCTGGCGGTTCCGCGATTACGTCATTCGCAGTTTCAACGCGGACAAGCGGTACGATCAGTTCATCCGCGAACAAATCGCTGGCGACGAGATGCCCGGCGACAACGCCGACGCCGTCATCGCCACCGGCTTCTACCGCCTCGGCCTCTGGGACGACGAACCGGCCGACCGCGAGCAAGCCCTCTACGACGGCTACGATGACCTCGTCACCGTTACCGGCCAGACGTTCCTGGCCATGACCCTCAACTGTGCCCGCTGCCACGACCACAAGAAAGACCCGATCCCGCAGGTCGATTATTACAAGCTCGTCGCCTTCTTCCGCGACATCCGCCCGTTCAGCGACACCCGGGGCACGTCATCCTCGACGAACTCGACCGACATCACGCCGGCCGACCGCCGAAAGGTTTACGAAGGCGAATTAAAGGAGCGTCAAGAGAAGCTCGCCGAGTTGACAAAGAAGATGGTTGCGATCGAAGACGAGGCGATCAAGACGATGCCCGCCCAGGACCAACGGGCCGCGGAAGGCGCGGACCGCCCCCAAGTCGTCGCAAAACTGCCACAGGTCTTCACCAACGAACAACGGCGAAACTACAACCGACTGAAGCGCGAGCGTGTCGACCTCGAAAAGAAGCCGATGCCGAACCAACAGTTCGCCCTCTCGGTGAACAATTGCGACCCGACCCCGCCGCCAGTCTTCGTCCTCGCCCGCGGCAACCCGCATGCGCCGAAGGAGAAGGAACTGTGCCAACCGGGATTCCCGACCATCCTTGGCCTTCCCGACCCGGAGATTGCAGCCGCGAAGGGCGGCTCGAAAACGAGCGGCCGCCGCACCGTGCTGGCGAACTGGATCGCTTCAGGGTCCAACCCGATGACGGCCCGCGTGATGGCCAACCGGGTGTGGCAGCACCACTTCGGCCGCGGCATTGTCCCCTCGCCGAGCGACTTCGGGAAACTCGGCGAAACCTCGACGCACCCCGAGTTGCTCGACTGGTTGGCTAGTGAATTCGTCGAACCGACGGCCGGCCAACCTTGGTCGGTGCCCGGCGAAGCCTGGACGTTGAAGCGTCTCCATCGCCTCCTGATGCTCTCCGACGCCTATCAAATGTCTTCGACCGCGAACGCAAAAGCTCTGGCCGCCGATCCGTCGAACGGTCTCTTCTGGCGGTTCAACATGCGGCGGCTGGTCGCGGAGGAAGTCCGCGACTCGATCTTGAGCATGGCCGGCAAACTCAAACTGGAGGCGTTCGGCCCGAGTGTGTTCCCGAGGATTCCACAGGAAGTGCTGGCCGGCCAGTCCGTCCCCGGCAACGGCTGGCTGCTCTCCCGCGGCGGCGGCTACGACCCGAAGAACCCCGACCAGGGGAACCGCCGGAGTGTCTACGTTCACGTGAAGCGATCGTTACAGGTGCCGATTCTGATTAATCACGACCAGGCCGACACCGATTCGAGCTGCCCGGTGCGGTACACGACCACCGTCCCGACACAAGCCCTCGGGATGCTCAACAGCGAGTTCACGAACGAGATGGCCGCTGCGTTCGCGAGCAAATTGATGTCAGCCGCTCCCGGGGATCTCTCGAAGCAAGTCGCCCGTGCCATCCGCCTCACAACGGGCCGCACGCCATCGGATTCGGAAGTCCAAAAGGACGTTGCGTTCATCCAGACGATGAAGGAAAAACATCGTCTGAGTGATGAAGAAGCTCTCGCCCGCTACGCCCTCCTCGAACTGAATGCAAACGAGTTTGTGTACCTCGACTGACTATCCCGACGAGGAAGTTCCGAACCCTTGCTCGCCCTTCCTTGTCAGTTCGTCGAAGGCGTATAAACTTGAAGAAGCAGGCGGGGTAGCTCAGTGGTTAGAGCAATCGCTTCATAAGCGATGGGTCGCCGGTTCAAACCCGGCCTCCGCTATTGACGGAAGTCCTGATAGCCGAAGCACTTACGCTTTCCTCTCGACGGTCGGGAGTGCGGCACGAATGGCCTCTAGCTGCAGTAATTACTGCAGGGAGTCCCTTGTGGCCCACTCGTCCCCGGTCAAATTCCCGGATTTACTGCACCACAAACCGTCCGGCCGGGCCTACGTCATGGCCCGCACCGGCAGCGGCAAACGAAAGCCCATCTACCTCGGCGTCCACGGCAGCGAGGAGTCGCGGAAGGAGTACGCCCGGTTCATCGCCCGCCTCGCGGCACAAGCCCCGAGTGCCGTCGCCCCGACCTCGCCGAAGGACGACCCGGCCCCCGACCGGACGCTGAACGAGGTCGCCGTGGACTTCGCCCGCCACGTCTCCCTCTACTACCCGCCGAAGTCGTCGGAGGCCCGGACGTTCAGACTGACCATGCGGCCGATGGTCGAGTTCTTCGGCCACCTACCGGCCGTCGAGTTCGGCCCCAAGTGCCTGAAGGCGGTTCAGAAGCACTTCGTCGGCGGGGGACTGTCGCGCAAGGAAGTGAACCGGCGGACGGGCATGGTGAAGCGAATGTTCAAGTGGTTAGCGGCCGAGGAACTCGTGCCGGCGTCGGTGTACCAGGCGTTGACGGCCGTGGAAGGGTTGCGGCGGGGGCGATCGACCGCGGCGGAATCGGAACCCGTCCTGCCGGTCAGTGACGAACTGGTCGAGCGGACGCTGCCGGTGTTGAACCGCTACGTCGCGGGGATGGTCCAGGTCCAGCGACTGAGCGGCTGCCGGCCGGGCGAACTCTGCCGCCTCCGCATGGCCGACGTGGTGAAGCTAGAGCGGGTGTGGCTGTACGAGCCGGCCGAGCACAAGGGGGCACACCGGGGCAAGAAGAAAGTGATCGTCATCGGCCCGCGGGCGCAGGCGATTCTGGAACCGTTCCTGCCCCCCGACCCGACCGACTACGTCTTCTCCCCGGTGAGGGCGGTCGGCGAACTCTTGGCGGCCCGAACGGCGCGACGCAAGACGCCGCACTACCCCTCCCACATGGCCCGGAACGCGGCGAAGCGGAAGGCCGACCGGAAGCGACCGCCGCGGGCGTGCTACACGTCGAGCAGCTACGCCAAGAGCATCGTGAAGGCCGTGCAACGGGCGAACGCCAAGCGGCCCTCGGACGACCAAATCCCGCACTGGCACCCGCACCAACTCCGGCACTCGTTCGCCACGGTGGTCCGCAAGCGACAGGGGTTGGAAGCGGCTCAAGCCTCGCTGGGGCACGACCGGATGAGCACGACGGAAATTTATGCGGAGAAGAACCTGGGCTTGGCGATCAAGGTGGCGGAAGAGAACGGGTGAGACGGAGAACGGCCCCCGGCGGTCGGGGGTCTGTTTTGTCGGCGGTGCCCTACCCCGGCTCGGTTCAGATTCCCATCGCCTTGAGTTGCCGGGCGGCCTCTTCCGACGCGCGTTGTCGTTCGGACGGGGAGCGGGACGGGACGCCGACGACGGCGGGCGTGCCGGTGATGGCCGTCAGGAACCGTTCGACGGCCTTGATCGAGGTCATCACCCGGCCGGGCGTGCGGGCGTGTTCCAGGTGGACGCGAACGCCGTCCGGGGCTGTCGCGCCGCGGTTACACCACCGCGACAGGGAGGCGGGACTCATGTGGAACGCCCGCGCGGCCCGACTCAGGGTTACGAACCCTTCGGCCCGGAGTGTCTCGATCGTGGTCGTCGTCTGCACGGATGCGATTCCTCGTGATTGGTGGCAGTTGAAATTCAGTTCGATTCTGTCGGACGGGTAACGGCGATACGTTGCAGTGCGGGCCGTGAAGCAGCCGGGACACGCGGCTTTCCAGTTCGCTCGAATACCATCCGACGTGAACTCCGATTCGAGAACCGACTCGCCCGCCACCCCACACCGCACAATGCCGCGCCGCGACGAGCGGCGGTAGGCAGTGTGCTGTCTTCTCGAAGAGAAGACATGTTCTTGTCTCAACCATTGAGACGCTACCGTCTCAATGGTTGAGACGCTACCGTCTCAATGGTTGAGACGCTTGGTATCGAGTCGCGGGGTCGGGAAGATGCGGTACACGGAGGCCGATTTGCCCATCTCACCCCGCCGCTTCCGCCGGAGATACCCCGCCGTTCGGAGTTCCTTGAGTCGCGCGGTGACGGTGTTCGTGCTGACCTTAAAACGCTTCGCCAAACGCCGCGTACTGGTCCGGCACAGCCCCTTCCTCTCGCACGTCCACAGCCAACACCAGATGGCGACCGCGAGCGGGTGACACGGCGTCGCCGACTTGATGAACTGCCGGTAGCCGAGGTTCTTGCGGACCACAGGGTGAAGCAGCTTTCGGTCCTTTCGCCTCGCCGCACCTTGCTTCGGTTGCGCGGGTGAGAGAGAGGTGGGAAGGGGTTCCCCGATGAACTCACCTTCCGTAATTCGCCCCACGATCAAATCGGCCTCTCTGTCCGTCGCCATGCGGAGAAAGCCATCGGGCAGAGCCTCCCCTTCCTTCATCCATTCCCACGGGTAGGCCGTGGGGCAGTGCTTCGCCCACGCCGATCCCGGTTTAGGACACAAGGTGCTGATCACTTCCGACCTCCTTTCTTCTCGACACCTGACGCGAAATCGAAGTCGAAGCCATCTCCCTCGTATGCTTCAAAGGTTTGCGTGTCACCCTTGAAACGTAGCCGGATGTGGTTGTCGGCTTGGCCGTGAACGAAGTGCCGCTTTTTCACACAGTGGAGTTTCGCCGTGCCGTTCTCGCCGCGGAGGAGCACATACCCGTCGTCCGTCTTGTACTCGATCGAACTGGAGCCGCCGAACGAGGCCAGACTGAGTTCCGCCTGATCGTAGTTCGCGTTCCCTTTCGCGCTCCGCTGCTGGGTGATGGACGAGATGACCAAGAACCCGGCCCCTTTGTGCGTCGCCCGCTTCAACTCGGCCAACACCTTCTTGATCCGCATCCGCTCGTCCGCGACCTGCTTCTTTGGATCGTTCGAAGTGTCGAACTCTTGCACGTAATCGACCACGGCGAAGGCCGCCTTCACGGCCTGCATCCTCGCGAAAAGATGTTCGGTGGTGAACGGCTCAGACAGGAAGTCGATGCGGGACCACACGTCCTGATTGTTCGTCAAGGCGTGTGTCGCCCGCTGGGCCTCCCCGTCGTTCATCTCCCCGTCCATGATCGCGCTGACGGACACGCCGGCCAGACGCGACGCGATCTTTTGAACCAACTCTTCCCGCCTCAAATCCACGCATGCGAACACGCACCGGAGGTCCGGTTGGTGTTGCAGCAACTGTGTTGCGATTTGCGCGGCAGCCGTCGTCTTCGCCGCGGCGGGTTGAGAGGCGACGCCGACGATCCGCCCCGGCCGCAAGTCCAGTTTTTCAAACGGCGGCCCGACCGTCCACCGCTCGGGCTTGTGGTTCAAGTTCGCCAGTAACGAGTTGGCGACGTCTACCCCGTTACAAGGCAGCATCAGCGCACCGCCTTTCGGACGTGGGCGATCCCGTCGCGGAGTTGCTTCACGACCTCGTCCGCCGTCAGCCCCATCTTGAGTGCCGGTTCCTCCAGTAGCCCGCGGATGACGGCGTCCGCCCCGTGCAGCGCGAAGGCTTCGGACAGGGCCGCCGCACACCGAAACAGAGTCACGGCCCGCCCCGGTTCCTGCCAGTCGGCGAACCCGATCGCGTCGCGGACGAACTGCGGCACCACCGGGCAGAAGGAAGGGGCGACCCGGCCCGACGAACCGAACGGCCGCGCCGTGGCAACGTAACTCGCCGCCTGATGCCAATCCTCGGCCAGTTGAACCGACACCGAGGCGGGGGTCGGCGGTGACGTTCCGGCCGGATGGCGGGCGGCACGACGGAACCCATCGGCGTCGAGTCCGAAGAGTTCGTCGACGTCGAAATACCGCTTGTACAGCCCGGATGCCCGGTGCCGCGAGTTCGGCAGTCGGAACACTCGCTGGCGATCATAAATGGCCGGGTCGATTCGCACGCCGGCCTTGCTGGCTATCGTCGTCGCCAGCAGTTTCGCCACGTCGGGCACCCGCTCGCTGGCAGTGAACCCGGCTGGGGAGACGATCGAAAGGTGAAACCCTTTGCTCCCGGAGAAGTACACGCCGACGCCGTCGCCGTACCTCCCCTCAAGGAATGTGTACAGCGTGCGGGCGTCCGCCACCGCCGCGGCGAGGTCGTCCGCACGGTCGATGTCGAACGGCAGTCGCGAACACGCGGCCGGTCCGGCATACCCTTTCGGCGATCCGTGCCGGCGGACGTGCGACCAGTAGACTTCCGGCGGGAACTGGTAAACGGTGCCGTAGGCTTCACCGTCGGTCCACCGTTCGACCCGGTCATCTAACTCGTGAAACGCGCAATAGAGCGGTTCGGCGTGGATCACTTCGCGGTCGGCCGTAAGCGCACCCCGGACGAACCCGCCGACGTGATCGGCGGGCGGTTCGGGAGCGCGGCCGACCCGAAGCGAAGTTGCTTCGGGCGGGACGCACATGCTTACGCCCCCGTCTTTTGGCTGGGATCGTAACCGAACGGGTTCACGCCATCGGCCGACGGCTCGTTCGACAGGAACTCGACCCGCTCCACGTCGTTCCGGGTCGGGTCCTCCTTCTGGAGAGTGACGAGGAGTTTGACTTTTACGAGGCGACCGGCTGGCGGGAACGGGGCTTTGAGATCGACGGACGTGGACAGGCCGAGCGGCTTGAGCGACTGTTTGGAGCGGCCCGCGTTGGCCGCGTCGAGGACGAAGTATCGCCAGAGGATGAACGCCGCATTCGGACCGTCGATCACCGAGAAGCGAATGCGGTAAGCTGGCTTCCCAGACTTGGTCGTTAGCAACTCGCCGCGTTCCACGCGGGCCACATATGAGCCAGGTGGAATGAAGGTGTTCCCGTCGGCCGCGTCGAAGGCGCTCAGATCGAAGTCGCCGGGGGCACTGTCGAAATCCGACAGATCGCCGCTGCTGAAGTTGAAGTCCGTCGCCATAGCTGCAATAATCCTTTAATGGGTTGCGTAGAAAAAGAACAAGTCGATCTCACACCGGCCACCCCCAGCAACGGGTAGCCGTCACGCTTAACAATCTTTCGTTGCCAAGCGTTGCACTTCTTCCGCCGGGATCATCACCCTGCGACCGAGACGTATCACATGGAGATTGATTGCGAGTGACCACCGGAGCGCAAATGAGGGGCGTAAAAGTGGTGGATTTTCGCCCGTGCAAATCACTGCACGGACGCACGCCAAAAAAAGTGCCTATAATGTAGTTGTCCTCGTGGGGATGACGGTTGCCAGCCGTCTCGGTGGTTAAGATCGTTGCCAGTTCGCCGTTTCGAATCAGGCCCGCCCGGATTGCCGTCCGCGGCGGGCCTCTCTTTTAACAGATAACCGCCGTCGCCTGCCGACCGGCAAGCCAAGCCTCGATCTGGTCTCGACGCCAGTATTTCCCGCCTCGTTCCCCCGCCCGGAAGCACGCCGGGAGTAGGCCGGCCAGTTCAAGTTTGCGCAGCGTCGGCCGCGAGAATCCGGTGAGTTGCATCAGTTCAGGCGTGCGGACGATGCGCAGGCCGAGGCGTGCGGGGTCGATGGTAGCTGTCATGTCAGTCTCCTGAGTTGGGCAGTTGGTTGGGCGGTTCATCATCATAGATTCATCCCGACGAGGCGGAGGCATTTTTGCGAGTTCGTGTGAAGGCCTTTCCAACCCTTTCCGCATATGTTGGTTTTGAACCAATCCTTGCCGCGATGCTGCCTTGAAGAACTATATCGCCGGGAGGCTGACAATCTGAGGGGCAGGTTTTGGAGGTAAAACTGGCCGCAGACGCGAATGGCTGACCGATACCCTTGTTCGACTTGGCCGCCGAAATCCTGACATTTAGTTCCGGCCTGATGAAGCGGCAGAAGCGTGTACGGATCGCACATCTCCTCCCGCCCGCTTGCACACGGTCGGCCCGCCTGCTACCGTGATACCGCCTCCCGCACCCTCCGAGGCTGTCGCATGTGCCCTGCGTTCATGGTCCTGCTCGCCGTCGCGCCGGTCGCCGCATCCGCCCCAGTCCCGAAGGGTGCGAAACGGGCCGACTACTTCCCCCTCGCGGTCGGCCACAGGTGGGAGTACACGGGCGACAACCCGCACACGACGGAGGTCACGGGCGAGGAGGTTTCTGCTGACGGGAAGACGATCGACTTCACGGTGAAGATGACCGGCACGGACGGGGGCGTATTGACCCGCGTATTTCGCCGCAGTGACGAGGGCGTGCAGTTGATCCGCAACGGCACCGGCGACAAGCTGAACGAACCGTTCCGAGCGCCCGTGACGTTCCTGCCACTGACGCTCAAGGTGAAGGACAAGTGGCAGCGGGTGTTCGACACCGGCACGCCGCCCACGATTACCTACGCCTTCGAGGTCCGACCGGCGGAACAAGTGAAGGTGAATGGCCAGACGTACACGGCCACGCCGGTGAAATATTACGCCGACAAGGCCGGGGGCGGACGTGCGGGGACGACGTGGTACGCGGACGGCTACGGGATCGTGAAGGATACCGGGGCGAGTTACGAAGGCGCGTCCGAACTCAAGGCGTTCACGATGGGTAAGTGAAAGTCACCGGTCAACGTCGCGAGGGCGGTCGGACTTGAACACATACCTTTCCCAGATCGGGGTTCCTCGATTCCTCCTGTGATTGTCCTCGTCGTTTTGTGTCAGAGTGATTCTGCTTTGCGTCGGGCCCGACCGAAGTGGTAAGATTTCAACAAGCCAGACGGCGGGAGTAGCTACCTGCCGAATCCGTTAGGCTGCGCGTTTCGCATCCTCGATCGCGCAGCCTAACGGATCACTGGCCAATGAGGATGTATGGTGAAACGCTTTTTTACAGAAGCCAGGCGATATTTGGTCGCCGTCCTTAAGTACAGTTTCTTCGGATATGAAAAGATCGAAAAAGGTACTTGTTTAGCGCCCCATCCGGCCCCAGGGCAGTCGAACGCGGGCTGATCTGGTAGTATCGCGGCATGGACGAGCCTGCGTGTCCCCGCTGTCGGGATCTCCTCAAGCGTGTCGCCGAACTCGAAGCCCAGGTCGCCGAGTTGACCCGGAAGCTGGAGGAGGCCGTCCGCGCCGGCAAGCGACAGGCCGCCCCGTTCCGCAAGGGGCCGCCGAAGCCCGACCCAAAGCCGCCCGGCCGCAAGTCGGGCGACGCCCACGGCACTCACGGCCACCGTCCGCCGCCCCCGCCCGAGCAGGTCGCCGAGTGCCACGAGGCGCACCTGCCCGACGCCTGCCCCCACTGTCGGGGCCGCCTCGTCGAGACCGGCACCGCCGACCAGTATCAGACCGAGATCCCCCGCACGCCGCTGATCCGCAAGTTCCGCGTCCACGTCGGACACTGCGAGGGGTGCGGCAAGCGCACCCAGGGCCGGCACCCGCTCCAGACATCCGACGCCCTGGGTGCGGCCGCCAGCCAGGTCGGCCCCGACGCCCAGGCCGCGGCCGCGGTCCTGCACACCCAGATGGGCCTGTCGCACGGGAAGGTCGCGTCGGCCTTCCGGACCCTGTTCGGCATCACCCTGACCCGCGGGGCCAGCGCCCGGATCGACCTGCGGGCCGCGGCCCGGCTCGAACCGGACTACACGCTGATCCTCGACGACGTGCGGTCGTCCGAGCAGATCGCGGCGGACGAGACGGGGTGGCGGGTCGGAGGGCACCCGGCCTGGCTCCACGCCTGGGTCGGTGACCGTGCCACCGCGTACGGCATCGACTCGAAGCGCAGTGCCGACGCCCTGGAGCGGGTGATCGGAGCGGACTGGTCGGGTGTCTTGAGCCACGACGGGTTCGCCTCCTACGAGCGGTTCGAGGGGGCGATCCATCAGCAATGTGTGGCCCACGTGCTCCGCCGCGCCCGCGACCTGCTGGCGACCGCCACCCGCGGGGCCGTTCGCTTCCCGCGGCAGGTGATCGCGCTGTTCACCGAGGCGATCCACTGGCGGAACGGGTACGTGCCGGGGACGTGGACCGACAACCAACTCGACGCGCATCGGGTGTCGTTCGACGACCGCCTGCTGGATCTGGTGCGCCGACCGCGGGCGGTGCCGGAGTACGCTACTCTGGCGCGGCACCTGCGGAACCACTTCGAGCAGTGGTTCGCGTTCGTGTTCGACCCGC
This sequence comes from Limnoglobus roseus, assembly GCF_008254045.1. Lineage (GTDB taxonomy): Bacteria > Planctomycetota > Planctomycetia > Gemmatales > Gemmataceae > Limnoglobus > Limnoglobus roseus. The sequence continues at coordinate 7,060,308 of NZ_CP042425.1, forward strand.
GGATCGAGCCGACGAACTGGAAGGCCGAGCAGGCGATCCGCCCGGCGGTAGTGAATCGTAAGGTCTGGGGTGGGAACCGGACGGCGGCAGGTGCGCAGGCGCAGGGCGTACTGATGTCCGTGTTCGAGACGTGCCGCCGCCAGACGCTCTCGGTCGTGGACCACATCAGCCAGACGTTACGCTGGTTCGGCAACCGGCTCCTGACACGCCCGCCGCTGTTCGGGTGATGAACGAGCACCGGAAACGGAGGAAGGCCAGATGCGATTGCCGGAGAAAGAATGCGTGAGCGGGAGAGAAGGAAGTCGTGTCCATTAGTCGCCAACAGGTGACCAACGGGAGAGCCGTTGGTACGTGCGTGGCGGCCAAGAAGAACCAGGAGCGAAGCGGAGCCGGAATGGATAAGGAAGCAGTCGCGGTTGAATCCGTCCGCCAATTCGTGTGGTCGGGTTTTTACGATGCCGACGGGATCGTCGAGATGATCGACGAGGCTGTGCTCAGCCCGGGTGAGCTTGATCACGGCTGGCTCCGAGCTCGCATCGAAGAGGAGTTCCGCAAGAAGCGTGCGGACGAGCTGGCCTGGCCAGCCATCACTGACTGTGACCGCTTGGATCAAGTCTTTGAGTTGTTGGAGCAGCAAGGCATTCTGGCGTTGCAGAACGCGGGCTATACCCAGGACAACGGCCTAGACGATGTGACTCAGTTCTACCACGAGGCTGGTGGTGAGCAGTCGGGCATCGGCGGCTACTGCTTCTACCACGGTCAGGATCTGGAGCGGGTCATGGAGAACGGTGATCTTCATCTTACCTATGGCGATATCCGCGGCGACGACGAGAAAGGCATCGAAATAGGCCGACGGATCAAGCGAGCCTTGGAGACGGCCGGCTTCACCGTGGTTTGGGACGAGGCCATCAAGACACGCCTGCTAGTAAAGGGCATCAAATGGCAGAGACGGCTATCCGAGTAACCGATCGGCGAACGAGACCCAACGAGTTGACCCGCTAAACAAGTACCGAAAAAGTCAGCAAGTTTGCTCCCGTTGCCATCAGCACCATAGGGATCGGCATGTTGATTTCCGTGGCCAATTTTTACTTCAATTCCACCCTAACCGCTTCGGTCAAGCATGGCGATTGGACGTACACGTCCACGGGATGCCCATTAGGACTGGTCGTGTTCATTTCCGTTGTCTTGATATGGGTGTTCGCGTCCATGATTGTTGCTGCATTTCGGTTTCGAGCAACTTCCAGATTGGTCATTTTGGACGAAGTGAGGAACGACGAAGACTCAGGCAACCGTTGCCTTCATTACCGAATCATTCTGAAAAACGACTCGAAAAATACCATCGACGATTGCGTCTGTGTCATCGAGTCCTCCCATCCCCCGATACCCCACCTCCAACTGGTTTTGCATCGCACTGGCACTCCGATCCATCAGCCGTCGTCGCTCAGTCTTCAGCCAGAACGAAGGCAGGAATTTGACCTTTGCCGCATCACTGAAGGTCGCGAGATAGTCGAATGGTGTGGCATGAGTGGAGCAGCGGTCGATTCGCCGCTCGGCGATTACGTGGTCACGGTTGTCGCCTATGGTAAAGACATCCTCCCAACGAGAAAAGCATTTCGCGTCCGACCGCATGGAAAGGCATTGATCCTCTCGCCCGCAGGGAATTAATTCCCATTTAGTTAACTGCGAGAGAAACGTGGAATTTACGACACGTCATCAGTGTGGGGCCGACGTGCCATCATGCACTCTACCATGAGGCACCGAAATGACCATCGAGCGATCGAACCCGAAACGTGACAGAATGCCCGGGTTGATTCTGTCCGTCCTCACCGTCATCACGTCCGGCGCGATCACCGGTTGGTGCGCCTACCGCTTGCAAGCGTACCACATGCCCGGACTGCCGGAACCGGACTTCGCCCCTCTCGCGCTGGCATTGTCCGCTCTCCCGACGGCCTTGTTCCTCCTCGCCACGGGGGTCGGTCGGCGGTCGGTCGCCTTGCTGATAAGTGTGCCTATCGCGGCGGTCGTCGTGGCCTTGGCCCGCGTGTACGCCATCTCCACCGAGTTATCGGCCCCGTGGACGCATGGGACGGGCCTGATCTCGTTGGTCGCGTGGGGCGGCGGCGTGGGCGTGTCCCTCGCCTTCGTCGGCATCGCTACGGTTGTGGCCGTCCGAAGGGTTCAGCGTTGAACTAATCCACCCACCCATAGAGGCGGCTAGGGCGGGGGACATGGTGACATCCTGAGGTTCGAATTCAAGATCCGGCCTGCACGCACCGACTGGGTATCACGAGTCGAATTCCGTCGGGCCAGACGATGGCGAGTAAGATCCACCTCTGACGGCCTGTACAGCGTACTAGCTAATGATGACACGAGGACTGTCGGGTTCCCGGGCGCGGCCAGATGACCGCCGCCGACCGCGTGTCCGCTTCTCCGACGACGACCTCGCCGACCCTAACCCGAAAGGATGACTTCATGGCCGACAACAAGCCCACCCCCACCGACGACCGGCGGTTGAGCGAACAACTCGGTGCCGTGGCCGAACCGACCCGCCTTCGAATCATTCGTCTGTTAACGAGCGGCCCGCGGTCGGTGGGCCAGATCGCCGACGGGGTCAAAGTGGAGATGGTGAATGCGTCGCACCACCTGCGGTTGCTGACGCGAGCTGGTGTGTTGACCGATACGAAGAAGGGTCGGCACGTCGAGTACCGGTTCGCCGACGGCGTGTTCGAACCGGCGACGGGCGGGCCACACCTCGGCACCTTGCACTTAGACTCGTGTCGCCTGACGATCGAGGGGTGACAACCACAGGCGGTGAGGTGCCTCACGATCACGTCCCCGCCCGCGCCGCCTCCCGCGCCTACCCATCGGCGTGTTCGGCAACGCCGATGGGTAGGCGCTTCGACTTCTACGTCGGAGTGAAGCAGGTTAAACGATTCGTGCAAACTCTTCGGCGTGAGAAATGGGCCATGCGTGACTGCCGGCGGCGCAAATGACGAGGGCCGCCTCGGGGATCGCCGCCGCGAATCGCTCGGCGAGGTCGGGCGGAAGCGTACCGTCCCGACCGCCCCAAGCGACCGTCGTAGGCACCCGCAATTGGGCCGCAATCCCGAGTACATTTGCCGCGAAACAAACGGCGAGGTGGTGCAGAACCGTTCGCGGGTGCCGGACCGCGTTTCCAGCTACGTCGACCCACGCCCGGCGAACCAGCTTCCACTCCCGACCCAGGTCGATCACACCGCCGACGATCATTCGGAAAACATGGGGCCGTTCGATTGCCCCGATCGCGTCGACGAGGATGAGCCGTCCGATTCGCTCCGGGCAGACGTGGGCGACATGGGCGGCGACCGCCCCGGCGTGCGAATGGCCGATGAGGGTGACGCCAGACAACCCGAGTTGACGGAGGACATCCGCCACCCACCGGCCGTACCCGTCCAATGACAAGGGCACATCGAGGCGTTCCCCGTTCCCGCTGCCGGGGACTTCCACCACGAACACGCGACGGTCTTCCGCCAGTCGTTCGACAAGCGGCCGATAAGTCCTTGGCAGGGCGAACAGGCTCGGCAGTAGCACCACCGGCCTCCCCGCCCCGACTACGGCTACCCGCCCGCGATGCCCCAAGGCGTGGAGTTCGGTGATCGGCCAGTGACCGGGGAACGTATCCGTCGCCATGGAGAATAACGGGTTAGGACTAAGGGGCGTTGGACTGGCATGGTGGGTCGGTGCAAGGGGAACCACCGGTGAAACGACTTTCATCCGTCCCTGCCCGCCGCCGGGGTAGAGTGCTGGTGGCGTCACGGTACGAACACACGACCCCCGCCGGTATTCTCGGCGGGGGTCTCAATTACATCAGACCCACATCCCTCTCACACCTTCTTTGCGAGTGTGCCGATCAGTAGACCCGCGCCGAACCCGATGAGGAGTGCCGGTGCGGGGTGGTTGCGGATCAGCGAACTCACCTCCTGCTCGAAACTCCCGACCGTCTTGGCGGTGGCGTGGTAGGCGTCCTCGGCCCACCCCTCGACGGCGTGTCCGGCGTCCTTGGTGGCGTCGTAGGCGTCCGAGGCGGCCCCGGCGATCTTCTGGCCGACGTTCCCGGCGGCGTCACCGACCTGTCCGGCGGCGTCCGTCACGGCGTTCTTCACGGTGGCGACAATGCCCCCGCCGTGGGGCGAAGGCGCTGAAGTGGTCGGCTTGTTACCTTGGGGATTATAGTGGACCCCATTTGCGAGACCAAAAACCGACGAATTTAAGCTACTCCTTCGCCGGCTCTTTTGACCGTCCGGCCCGGTACACCTCGGCCGGGGTCTTGTACCCCAGTGACTGGTGCAAGCGGGCCTCGTTGTAGAAGGTGAAGTACGCCTTCAACCCCCGCTCCAACTCGGTCACCGTCTCGTATCCCCGCAGGAACACGTCCTCGTACTTCACCGTCCGCCACAGCCGCTCGACGAACACGTTGTCCAGGCACCGCCCCCGGCCGTCCATGCTCACCCGCGCCCCGGCCGCCTCCACCCGCTCGACCCACGCCCCGGCCGTGAACTGCACCCCTTGATCGGTGTTGAACACCTCCGGGGTGCCGGCCGCCAACGCCTCGTCCAGCATGTCCCGGCAGAACGCCCCGTCGAGCGTGTTCGACAACCGCCAGGCCACCACGTACCGGCTGTACCAGTCGATGGTGGCGGCCAAGTACATGAACCCGCCGGGCAGCGGCAGGTATGTAATGTCGGCACTCCACACCTGCCCGACGCGGTCGATCGGCACGCCGCGGAGGAGGTACGGGTACACCGGGTGGCCCCGCCCGGCCGACAGCTTCGGCTTCGGGTGGATGGCTTCCAGGCCCATGACCCGGAGCAACCGCTGGACCCGCTTGCGGTTCGCCGGGTGGCCGTTGCGGGCCAGCCACCGGGCGATCCGCCGGCTGCCGTAGAACGGGCAGGCCGTGTACTGCTCGTCGATCCGCCGCATGAGGGCCAGGTTGTCGGCCGACTCCTCGGCCGGCCCCCGGTAGTACGTGGCCCGGCCGAGCCCGACCAGTTGGCACTGCCGACGGACGCTCAGGTCGGCGTGCCCGGGGTCGATCAGCGGCCGCAGGTCGTCAACCGAACGTCGCAGCTTTTTTTTTCACCCAGTCGAGCTCGACCTTGAGCCGGCCGATCTGCTCGTACAGCGCGGGTGTCTGGTCGTCGCCGGGGGCGACCGCCTTCGCTCCGGCGGCGAACACGGCCTCGGCCCCGGCCAGGAGTTGCTTCTTCCACCCGTGGATGAGGGTCGGGTGGACGCCGAAGTGGGCGGCCAACTCGTTGACCGTCTTGTCGCCCTTCACCGCGGCCAGAGCGACCTGGGCTTTGAACGCCGCCGTGTGGGTCTTCCGCTTCGCCGTCATCAGGACCACCTCCGAGGGCCGCCAGAGTAGCTTACCTGGCGGTCTCAGTTTCGGGGTCCACTATAGATTGCTCATCGTAATCTCCGGATTGGTGTGACGCAGAAGTTAGCGTTTCGCTACCGGCTTGGTGCCGGGTGGCTCCTTTTGCGTCCGTTGCCCGTTCGGCTCATGGGTCGGTTCGGCTTGGGGGTTGCCTGCTTCGTTCGTCTGATCCGAAGCGGCGGTGGCAACGTCGGGGCCGTTGGATGGCTTCGGGTCGTTGTTGCGGCCGCCCTTCTGCTCGTCGTTGGGTACGGGACTCGCCATGTTACTGTCTCCAGTTGATCGCTTGGGCAGGCGAAAGGTCGCACTATTGATACCGACCCGAGAGGATTCCGATCAATCGACCGCCCCGATTTACTGGGGCGGTCGATTGATCGATCAGGGGGCAAAGAACGGCGGCGGCCCGTACACCGGTCGTGCCATGCCCGGTCGGGCGTAGCCATTGTTCGGGTAAACCATGCCGGGATAGCTCATCCCCGGATAACTTGTGTTCGGGTAACTCATGCCGGGGTAACTCGGCCCGTAATAACTTGTGCCGGGAGAGTTGGTGCCGTAGTAGCCCGGCGAGTTGTACCCATACCCACTTTCACACCCGCATGAGGCCGGGGCGTAGGTAGCCGCCTGCGCCCTCTTCCGCTTGCCGAACGCCGAAGCGTCCCCGGCTGTCACACCAACCCCGAACGCCACCACGGCGAGTAGCACGAACTGTCGCATTCGATGTCTCCTGTAGAGAGGCAGGCAGCACCAACCGCCCGGGGGCGTCCTCGGCCCCGCCCAATGAGATGCAAGCTGCGCACCTAGCCTGTGACTCCCGACCGTTTGGCCGACTCTCCCGACAGGAATTGAGGCGGTGGACGAGTCGCCACACCGACTCTGCTCGTTGTCACATCGCATCGGACTCCGGGTATGCCCGTTGCGAGATGTCAGACTGCTCTGCCCTCCCTTCGAATCGGAGTCGTTCAAATGGCAACCATGAAACCTGCTCAAGACACCCGCAAGCGCGACGAGGAAAGCCGGGCCGACGCTTCTGCGTGTCAGATGTCTGGCGCGAGTACGGGCGAACCCAAGGAAGGGGCAAACAACCAAGGCACGCCGGCCGATCCAAAGGACGTGGCCGGACTGCCGCCGAAGCCAAAGAACAGCCAGAAGTTGGATCAAGCCGGCATAAGCGAAGAGTGATCAACGAACGCCTGTGGTTCGACGTTCGGGGGCGGGCGGCGGTGACGATCACTTCCTCGACTTCCTCTTCGCCCCACCGGCCGGCATCGTCACTTCTGCCGGGTCGCGGCCTGCAGGAAGCGGATCAGGAGATAGACCGCGACGAAAAGTAGCAGAGTCGAGAACAGTAACACGTTGTTGAGGTCTTCCATCCCCGGCTACTTCTCCTTCCGCGGTCGCCCCCGCTTCGGCGTCACGGCGGGCGGGGTCAGAGGTTCAAACGCTTTTCTTCGGACGGCCGGGTTTCCGTTTCGGTGTCGGTGTTACCGTAGCACTTTCCTCCGACTGGGCTGAAACGGGCGGAGCAAGGAACACTTGAAAATGCGTGCATTTCACCCCGAGAACCTCACAAATCCTGAACAGCACGTCAGCACCTAGCCGTTCCGCATTTCCCTGCTCTAGCATCCCCAAAAAAGAGCGACTAAAAGTCACGCCGAGCTTGGCAACCTGATCGGCCATGTCCTGCTGACTAATCCCACGCTCGTTTCGAAGTCGTTTGAGTTCATCGCCGAAAGAAGTCGCCACAAACTCTCCCTAATTTTTATTGACAATATATGGTCTAAGACCGTATATTGTCATTGTACCTGACGCAGCCACTTACGCAAACCTCCGATTCTGGCAAACGAACCCCTCGTTCCGCCCTGGTCGAAGGTACGTCTTCAAGGAGCTTCCGATGTGCAACGCTCTCGCTCTCACCGTCGGTTCCCTCCCCGCCAGCAAGACCCACAAGTCCGGTCGCCGGTGGGCGTTCCTGCCGTCCTCCGACCTCGCGTCGCCGTCGCTCGGGACGCTGACCATCGTGCAGAGCAAACGGGACACCGTCAGCTACTCCGTCGCGGTGGAGGATCATCAGGTTCTCTTCGCGAAGGCCGACGGTTCGGAAGTGTACGGCGTGAACCTGAAGGCGGGTCGTCCGGTCCGCTGTTCCTGTACCGGGTTCCACTTCGCGAAAAAGTGCAAGCACCTCGACGCGGCGGTGGAGATGATCGCCGACGGCGTCCTCGACGTGTGCCACGCTTGACGGCCCGCCGGGGTCTCGCGGTGTGTGCCGCGACTGACGAGTCCGAGAGGACGAAACCCCGACGGAGACCCCCCCCATGACCCGAAATTGTGACCCGGCCCGCGAGTTCGCGACCGACCTGCACGCCGTCCTGCAAGCCCTGACCGACCCGGCCCGCCCCGTCCTCTCGCCGGGCGACGTGCGGCAGATGTTCTCGCCCCGCCGCCCGACCGGCCTCCGGACGAGACGCCGCCTGACGCCCCGGCCTGTCACGCCCGACCCCGTCGCGATGGTCGAGGAGAACGTGGGGGTGATCTGGGTGATTATCAACCGCCACTTCGCCGCCCTCATGCGCATCGTCGGCGAGGACGAGGTCTTTCAACAGGCTTATCTCGGTGCCTTGGAAGCGGCCGAGCGGTTCGACGCCAGTCTCGGTTACAAGTTCACGACGTTTATGGGGTCGTGTGTGTGGGGTAAACTCCAAGACCTCCTGAAAAGCCACCGGCGGGCACACGGGCGTCCGGCGTGCGACACCGCCGCGACCACCACCCCCGGCGTGTTCGATCCGAACATCCTGCGGAAGACGTTGGTCGATCCCCGGCCCCCGGCGTCCCAGGGCATCGAGGACAGCGAGCGGGCGGCGTTCGTCGTCGATCGACTCCTCGCCCTCGCCGCGTCGGACCGGGACCGGACTATCCTCGCCGAGTGGTGCGACGGAGACGGCACGCCCCGGCGGTTCTGTGACGTGGCCGAGTCGCTTGGACTCCCGACCTCGACGGTGAGGAAGGTCATCGGACGCATCCGATCGCAGATCCTGGAGGCGGGACTCAACGGTGAACTCGGGCCGGACATCGCCGAGTGGTGCGGGTCGAACGGCGATTCGGCGGAAGAGAACTGACGGTTCGCCCCTTCCTCTCTCGCATCGCCCCCGGTCGTGCCGGGGGTTTCTCGTTTCACCAGCACCGTTCACGGCGACGGAATCGGAGACGATGGGGACTCGTCCCCATCACACACGCTCGCGAGTCGGCCCCGATGCCCAATTCACTGACCGACACCATTCTGAAAATCATCGTGGACGCGACCGGCGTGAAGTCCGGGGTTGATGCCGCCGTCCGCGACCTGGACCGCCTCGAATCCGCCGTGGAGCGGGCGAACCGGTCCGCCGCGAGTGTCGCCACGCGATCTGCCCCAGCGTCATCGTCATCGTCGCCTTCCGTCACCGCCCGGTCGGTCCGGGACATCGTCCGCCCGTCCGTCCCGCCCCGCGTGTTCGCGCCGCCGTCCGTCGAACGGTTCGTGCAGCAGGAACGACGGTCGATCGCCGACGTGCTCCGGGCCGAGAGTGACCGCCGCGTCCGGCAAGTCGAGACGCTCCGCCGGCAATCGAACCTCGCCCGCACGCTGGCCGACGACCGGCAGAGTTTCCGGTCCGCGTCGGCGTTCACGACGTTCAACCCGTCCTCCCTCGGCCCCGGCGTGGGGAACTCGGTCGCCACGGCCGGGCGGTTCGCGGGCGGTCTGGCGACGACGGGCGGGACGTTCGCCGCGGGCGGGATCGGTCTACTCGCGGGGCCGTTGGCGGGTGCCGTCGCGGGCGTGGCCGCCGTCGGGTTCGGCAAGGTGATCGAGACGATCGGCGACGTGGGCGGGAGGGTGATCGGCACGAGCCTGTCCGTGTTGACGAGCGCCGCGACGGAGGCCATCAAACAGGGTTCCTTCCGCGAGGACGCCGGGGTGAACTTCGCCGCCCTGACGGGGAGCCAATTCCGCGGGGACAAGGTCATCGCGGACGCCGAGAAGTACGCCCTCGACAGCCCGTTCCGGACGCGGGAACTGCTCGACCAGTCGAAGTTGCTCCTGTCCTACGGCGTCTCGGCCGACGACCTGGCGAAGCGACTCCGACAACTCGGGGACGTGGCCGCGGGCACGGGCGTGGACTTCCGCCGCCTGTCGCTGGCCTTCGGGCAGGTCGTGAGCAAGGGCCGACTTCAAGGCGGCGAGGTGCGGCAATTGACCGAGGCCGGTGTCGGCATTCGTGACCTCGCGTCGGCCTACAACGAGCTAAACGGCAAGAACGTCTCGGCCGCCGGGTTCCTCGGCCTCGTCGAAGCCGGGCAGGTGTCCGCCCGCGTCGTGGAGCGGAGTTTCGAGCGGATGACCCAGGCCGGCGGGCGGTTCTTCGGGTTGACCGAGGCACGGGCGAAGACACTGTCGGGCCGGTTCGAAAACCTCGGCGAGTCGGTGGAGTTGTCGTTTCAAAAGATCGGTTTGAGTTTCATCAAGAACACGTCCATCACCACCTTCATCGACGACATCGCCAAGAAGGTCCGGGGCATCGACCTGTCCGGGGCCGACGGGTTGTTCAAAAATCTCGACGCCACCGTCGGCCCGTTCGTCACCCGCGTCGCGCGAGGGATCGGCGGCGTGTTCGGGGACGTGGTGCCGAAGCAACTGGACTTCGACGCCTTGGACCGTGGCTTGAAGGCGTTCACCCGCGACACGATCCCCCAGATTTTGGACGCCGGGCGGGACGTGGCCGTGTTGTTCCTCGACGTGGCATCGGCGATGGCCAAGTTCATCGACCTGATCGACCCGCTACTTCCGAAACAGGCCGCACTGGAACTCCTCTTGCGCCAAGTCCCCGGCCGGAACGACTTCCTTCTAGGCGGTCCCTTGGCCGCGGGTCAGGGTCAACCGCCTGCCTCGCGACCGATCGCACAGTTCGCCGCCGCCGCCGAGGCGCGGGCCAACATCCTCCGGCAAGCCAACCCCGGCGACCGGTTCCGGAACGCGGCGAGAGGGCCGTTCGACTTCCTCGACGAGATCGTCGGCCCCCAGGTGAACCGGGGCTTTCAGGCCGTGCTCGGGGCCGTCGGCGGGGCGTTCCAGGGGCCGGACATTAATCGCGCCGCACTGGAGGCGAAACGAGTGAACGGGCTGAACCGACAAGCGTTCGCGGACGGAAACATCCCCGCGCGATTGCCGCCAGTATTCGCGGCGGACATTTTGAAGTTGCCGAAGGCTCTCGACGAGTTGAACGGGGCCGTGAAATCCAGGATCGGACCATTCAAGGACGCATTCGAGTCGATCTCCGACAAAATCCTGCCCGATTTCGGCAAGCGGATCGAAGACTTCACGGCGAGGCTCGGGAAGCCCGCCGACCAGCCGTTCACCGACTTCCAGCGGAACATCCAGGCGGCGAACGTGCTCGACGGGCCGTTCGGGCGGGCGTTGGGGTTCGAAGGAAAAGACCTCGCTCGCATCCGGGGGGAACTCGGCCAAGAATTGATCGGCAAGTTTAAGTCGCCGGAACTCCAACCCGCCCCGCTCGTTCGGGCGGGATCGCAGGAGGCCGAGCAAGCCCTGACGCGGGCGGTGTACGAGAGTCGCAACAACGAGAAGTCGGCCCAGGACCGACTGGCCGAGGCGATCGAAGCGGCCCGCCGCGCGGAAGAAGATAACACGAAGGAGATCAGGGCACTCTCCGACGCACTCAAGGCCGGCCCGCCGACGCCCCTGTTCCCTGTGAACGATGGCGTGGCCTTCCCGCTGTGACGCGACGGCAGCACCGATCCGCACCACCACCACGCCTACGATCATCGCGACGACAACGCGACCACCACCGGAGACCGTGACACATGCCGACCGACTACGCGACACCGCACCCACAAGACCGACTGGCCGAGGCGACGGACGCGGCCCGACGGGCGGAGGAGCGGAACACGCAGGACGTGAAGAAACTGTCCGACGCCTTGGACGCCGCGAGCAAGAGGCCGACCGATCCCAACCACCGCCCATTCCCCAGACTCAAGGTCACGTCCGCGAAGGACGTGGAGGCCGTCGCCGCCTTTGCCGAACTGCTCGTCGCGTGCGACCGGGCCGGCAGCGTCCTCGACGAGCGGCAAGCCGGCAAGCACGTCCGGGACTGGTTCCTGGCCGTGCGGAAGGGCGACGAGGACGGGGCACTGGCCGCGGTCGCGAGCGCCAAACGGGAACTCGCCGGTCACCTGCACGGGGCCGAGGTGAGCCGCATCTACGACATCGTCTCCGACTACGTTCACGAGTTGCGAAACCCCGCCGACGCGAGGGTGAAGGCGATCATCAGCAAGTTGGCGGATCTCGGATTTGACGTGACGCCGCACAAGGCCGACGCCACCCTCGCGTAAGCCCCTTCCTCTCACCCATTGAGACCGTACCCCGATGACCCCGACCATCGACAAGCCGTTCGGCGACCTCCGCCCCCAGACGTGGGCCGACGTGGAATTGATCGTGGCGTTCCTCGAATTGATGACGCGAGGGAACCCGATCCGTGGCGACCACGCCGACCTGTGGCTTCGCGCCGTGAAGCGGGGGAAGACGGAGGACGTTTACCTCGCCGCCCACTTCGCCGCCGACGAGGTTGCCGCCCACCCGCTCGCCGCCCACATCCGTCAGGCGATGGCCGTGAGTGTCGATTTCCTTCACGCCCCGAAGATGGTCGCCGCGACGCGAACCGAACCGGCCCACGTGAGTAAACCGAACGTCGAGCCGCTCGTGCAGAAGCTACGCGAACTCGGCTGGGTCGCGAGGCTGACGCCGAGGGCGTGACGAGATGTTCACAGGGACGTGGACGGGCCGCCGAGGTGCCAGGGATGGGACCGCGGCGGTTTTTCGTTGAGCGGGCGGCGGGGGCTGCGCATCGCTTTCACCCAATGTTGTGAGTCGTACGTCCAGTCAGTCTGTCACCGTACAGATCGGGACGATTGCTCTCGCGAATGGAAATGTCCCGACGTATCCAAACGGTTGTGGACGATGAAACAGATCAAAGCGAAGGCCAGTGGACGATGAGTCAAAAGTTAGCTCCCCCGGACTTTTTCCGGGGGAGGGGGACCGGGCGAATAGAGTCTTAAGCTTAAAGATGCGATCTATTTCGCAGGCGTGCCCGACCGTTGTTCGCCGGTGTCCTTCATCATCTTGTTGAGTTGCTCTTGTTCACGCTTCGAAGTTTCCGCGTCCGCCATCGGCTTTTCTTTTGCCTTCCCGCAGCCCGTTGCCAAGGCCAATGTCAAGAGTATGAGCAACCGTCTTGTGAATAACATGGTTTCTACCTTGTGAAGGGAGGGACGGATTCAATGACAAATCGCCGGACTTCAAATTTTGGACCTTTGACCCGGCGTTACGGTAGCGTTAGGGCCTCGGCACCTTGCCGGGTGCCAGCAGCCGTCCAAGTGTCCGGGTCAATCGTTTCCGTGACGAAGCGTACAGCCCCGTCGGCCATGAGAACATTCGCCCCGCCACTGTGCCGGCTGGACGCGGGCGAAACCATTATCCCGTAATCCCCCGGCCGCCAGCACGGGCTGTTCGGCGGCAGGAGGTGGTTGTAAAGACCCCGCCACATCGAGCCTTCGTCCCAGGCGTACCCCTTGCCCCGCCAAGTCGAGCCGGCGAGCGTAGCCGTGGTCCAATTCTTTGCCAACAGGGTCGTTCGGGCCGCCGCCAATGTTGTATCCGTAACCGCGCCAGCCTCGAAGCAGTCACCGAGTTTGTTGTTCGGCCCCGACTGGGGAAAGTTACACGACTCGGCCGCGGCCGCTGTGTTCGACGTCCCGTCGGCGATACCCAGGAACGTGAACCCTTTAGCCACAGTGGCCGCCGGAGAATTGTTACTCACTTGCCCCATGCCGAATACGCCGTCCCAGCCGTTCAGCTTTCCCCAACTGCCGCCGTTATAGTGGTAGTTCGAATACCCCATCGCAGCGCTGTCGCCCTGCTCGGTGTCCGAGGGGCACAGGAAGACCGTCGGCTTGTTCTTTGTCCAAGCGTTTGCCGTGGTGGTGGTCCCCACTGTCGTTATCGCCGGTGCCGGGACGATGAGAGCAAAGATGTTGTCTTGTTCGAGGTAGGGGAGCAGGAAGGTGTTCGGCCCCATGAACGACGTCGTCGTTGTGCCGGCGGGAAGTCTGCTGTTGGTGGCGTGATAGGCATGAAGTGCGATACCAATCTGTTTGAGATTGTTCGTACACTTAGCCCGCGCCGCCGCCTCGCGGACCTTCTGCACGGCCGGGAGAAGAAGGCCGATCAAGATGGCAATGATTGCGATAACGACCAACAACTCGATGAGCGTGAACCCGGTTCGCCCGCCCGCGCAATTGAGAGGTTTTGAGTGTCTCAAAGCTAATCCCTTTCACAGATCGAGATGGATAAAAAACAGGCCACGTTCCCCGATCAGGGCAACGGCTAATCGCCTAGAATAACGTCGGAAATTTCAGCGGTCAACAATTTAAGACGAAAGCAGCTGCTTCATTCCAATTTTTTGCACGGTGGAACATCTGATGCCATAAAGATTTGCAACAAACCTTATTAATTGAACCCAGACTTTTATAAATTTGCAAGATTGATTGTATTTAAATAATTACATTTTTTGCAATGTCACTTCTTCGTACTTGTTTAGCGCCCCATCCGGCCCCAGGGCAGTCGAACGCGGGCTGATCTGGTAGTATCGCGGCATGGACGAGCCTGCGTGTCCCCGCTGTCGGGATCTCCTCAAGCGTGTCGCCGAACTCGAAGCCCAGGTCGCCGAGTTGACCCGGAAGCTGGAGGAGGCCGTCCGCGCCGGCAAGCGACAGGCCGCCCCGTTCCGCAAGGGGCCGCCGAAGCCCGACCCAAAGCCGCCCGGCCGCAAGTCGGGCGACGCCCACGGCACTCACGGCCACCGTCCGCCGCCCCCGCCCGAGCAGGTCGCCGAGTGCCACGAGGCGCACCTGCCCGACGCCTGCCCCCACTGTCGGGGCCGCCTCGTCGAGACCGGCACCGCCGACCAGTATCAGACCGAGATCCCCCGCACGCCGCTGATCCGCAAGTTCCGCGTCCACGTCGGACACTGCGAGGGGTGCGGCAAGCGCACCCAGGGCCGGCACCCGCTCCAGACATCCGACGCCCTGGGTGCGGCCGCCAGCCAGGTCGGCCCCGACGCCCAGGCCGCGGCCGCGGTCCTGCACACCCAGATGGGCCTGTCGCACGGGAAGGTCGCGTCGGCCTTCCGGACCCTGTTCGGCATCACCCTGACCCGCGGGGCCAGCGCCCGGATCGACCTGCGGGCCGCGGCCCGGCTCGAACCGGACTACACGCTGATCCTCGACGACGTGCGGTCGTCCGAGCAGATCGCGGCGGACGAGACGGGGTGGCGGGTCGGAGGGCACCCGGCCTGGCTCCACGCCTGGGTCGGTGACCGTGCCACCGCGTACGGCATCGACTCGAAGCGCAGTGCCGACGCCCTGGAGCGGGTGATCGGAGCGGACTGGTCGGGTGTCTTGAGCCACGACGGGTTCGCCTCCTACGAGCGGTTCGAGGGGGCGATCCATCAGCAATGTGTGGCCCACGTGCTCCGCCGCGCCCGCGACCTGCTGGCGACCGCCACCCGCGGGGCCGTTCGCTTCCCGCGGCAGGTGATCGCGCTGTTCACCGAGGCGATCCACTGGCGGAACGGGTACGTGCCGGGGACGTGGACCGACAACCAACTCGACGCGCATCGGGTGTCGTTCGACGACCGCCTGCTGGATCTGGTGCGCCGACCGCGGGCGGTGCCGGAGTACGCTACTCTGGCGCGGCACCTGCGGAACCACTTCGAGCAGTGGTTCGCGTTCGTGTTCGACCCGCGGATCGAGCCGACGAACTGGAAGGCCGAGCAGGCGATCCGCCCGGCGGTAGTGAATCGTAAGGTCTGGGGTGGGAACCGGACGGCGGCAGGTGCGCAGGCGCAGGGCGTACTGATGTCCGTGTTCGAGACGTGCCGCCGCCAGACGCTCTCGGTCGTGGACCACATCAGCCAGACGTTACGCTGGTTCGGCAACCGGCTCCTGACACGCCCGCCGCTGTTCGGGTGATGAACGAGCACCGGAAACGGAGGAAGGCCAGATGCGATTGCCGGAGAAAGAATGCGTGAGCGGGAGAGAAGGAAGTCGTGTCCATTAGTCGCCAACAGGTGACCAACGGGAGAGCCGTTGGTACGTGCGTGGCGGCCAAGAAGAACCAGGAGCGAAGCGGAGCCGGAATGGATAAGGAAGCAGTCGCGGTTGAATCCGTCCGCCAATTCGTGTGGTCGGGTTTTTACGATGCCGACGGGATCGTCGAGATGATCGACGAGGCTGTGCTCAGCCCGGGTGAGCTTGATCACGGCTGGCTCCGAGCTCGCATCGAAGAGGAGTTCCGCAAGAAGCGTGCGGACGAGCTGGCCTGGCCAGCCATCACTGACTGTGACCGCTTGGATCAAGTCTTTGAGTTGTTGGAGCAGCAAGGCATTCTGGCGTTGCAGAACGCGGGCTATACCCAGGACAACGGCCTAGACGATGTGACTCAGTTCTACCACGAGGCTGGTGGTGAGCAGTCGGGCATCGGCGGCTACTGCTTCTACCACGGTCAGGATCTGGAGCGGGTCATGGAGAACGGTGATCTTCATCTTACCTATGGCGATATCCGCGGCGACGACGAGAAAGGCATCGAAATAGGCCGACGGATCAAGCGAGCCTTGGAGACGGCCGGCTTCACCGTGGTTTGGGACGAGGCCATCAAGACACGCCTGCTAGTAAAGGGCATCAAATGGCAGAGACGGCTATCCGAGTAACCGATCGGCGAACGAGACCCAACGAGTTGACCCGCTAAACAAGTACACTTCTTCATCGTTTGCCACATCAATCACACGACACGCCCAGACGGCAAGATGTCGAGCCTATGAATGGTGGGAGCATGAGATTTTAGAAACCCGAGCAGGTCTCGCCCTCACCCCTTCCCGAGCACGCCGTCGACGACCCAGCACCCGCGGACGTGAGGCCCGTCGCCGCGGCAGTGGCCCAGAATCGCTTCGTCCTCGCAACCGGCGTCCTGCAACGCATCCGCGAGGATCGGCAGGCGGTCGAAGGCACGATCTTCGTAGATGGCTTGGGCGAGGCCGACGGCGGTCGGGGTGAGCCAGGCGGGGGAGAAGGTGACGGGGCGGAACGGGTTGCCGAAGATGTCACGGAGCAACGGCCCTTGTTCTTCTCGCTCGTCTTCCGATTGCGGTGAAATCCCGCCCACGAGGCAGCCGGCGTACCACGAAGTCTCGACCGCCGAATGCCGACCCTGATTGCCGACCACCGCGCGGGCGAGCCGCCCTTCTACCGTTCCCAGCCACGCATCGTTCGCGAAGACCTTCCCGCGGACGATCTTGAGACGCCGACGGTCTTCGTTGTTCCTCGCGTCCACGAAACGCTCGACGGCATCCAACGCGATTGGCACCAGAGGGTGAGGGCACGAACGCTGCACCCGCCGGACGCAACCGACTGCAAATAGTCGGAACCGTCGGTCCGTGAATCCCATCGCCTTGAAATCGTTCGCTTGGTACGGGATGGACTGAATGAGGGCACGGGGATCACGCCACGCAAGCCACTGTTCCTCCGTCATCGCCCACCCCCACCCTCTTGGGGGTCACGGGGTAACGATGGGCACCACGCAAGCCACTGTTCCTCCGTCATCGCCCACCCCCCCCCGCGGTGATCCTACCCGACGACGCGACCGGACGCGAGGGGTTTACGACTATGTGAACGGTGCCAGAATCCGACGGATGAAACGAAGTGGTAAACTGGCGGGTGAAATCGACTGCCGTTTCATCGCACGACGGCGGGGCCGAGAATCGTCACTCCGACTGCCGCCCGAAACGGCGTCTGGATTCGACGATCACTTCGCCCCGCCCCTTCCTTCACTCCCACGACGACCGCCCACCGCCCGCGAGGACGAGGCCAGCAATCGACGCGATAAACCGGGGGTAGAAAGGGTGGCAACTTTCGCGACGGGAACGGGCCAGTGATTTCGACGGCCAGAAACGCACTCGATTCGCGACGGTCCAAATGGTGCAGGTGACGACGTGACGTTCATCCACTCGCGAGACGCGACGAAAACGACCGCCGATTTTCCACAACACCCACGACCGCGAGGAACGACACCACTCTCACCCGCCAAAAACGGCCCCAATTTACCCCGTCAGAAATCGGCGTGAAAATTGGCCCCGAAAAACCCCGTCATTTCGGGCCGTCGGAACGATGCGTTTTCGGTAATACTTTGTTAAACTTCTTTTGGCGAAAAAAGAGCGTCGAAAAGGTGCGCCGGTACGCGGATGGTCTCCCCCTCCGGGACGCGCGTTCGGAAACCCTCCCCCCACCCCTGGCGGTGCCGTGACTGGTGCCACGTCTTCTCACTCACCGTCGTCGTCGTTCCTCTTCTCGTCGTCGCCCTGTCGCTCACGGCGTTCGGCGTCATCGGCGGCGGCTTGGAGTTCAGCGTCAGTCGGGGTCAGGCCCTTCAACGCGAACTTGTACCTCAACTCGCGTTGGGCGATGTCCCGGCTTCGTGCGATACGGTTGGCCGTGCGAACCTCGCGGTCCACGTCCATCAGTTTGTGATACGCCACGGGTGATCCTCGGCGGTGTGGGTTAGCGGATGCGACGGTGGGCCGGTACGCCGTTGCGATCGTCGGCCTCGCGACTCCGGGCGGCGGCACGGTCCTGTTCGTCGGCTCGGACGGCGGCCTCGGCGGCGGCCTTCTCTTCGGCACGGGTCGGCGGCTTCTTGCCTGCGATGGCGAGGCGGCCCCGGAGTTTGGCGATAGTGATCCGTTTGAGGCGGTCGATACGGTCCCGCTCTCGTTGGTCGCGCTTGGCGTAGTGGGCGGCGAGGACGGCTTGTTCTTCTTTCTCGCGGAGTGATAGCGGCACGGGTGGCCCTCGGTGGGAGTGAGGGCACATTGTGACATGAGGATGGAGCGGGACGTGGTGCTGAAGGACGGGGACGGGTAACGCTCTGAATCCGGGATTACGAACGGATGACGTGTAACGCGGCCAAGATCGCCTCGGCAAAGGATCGTCGGGCGAGGCCCTGTGCTCGCAACGTGACGTCGGCCAGATGGTGTCCGGTCTCGACGTGAGAGGGCCGGGACGGGTCGGTGAGTAACCTCGCATAGTCTTCGGCGGCGAGGACGGCGGCCGGCGAGAGACTGCCGAGGAACCACCGGACCGCACTGAACGCCCGGCACTCGGCCAACGTGTCCATCCCAGCCCGCGCGAGTTCCCCGTCGGTGATCCACCCCCGCGAATACCCCGTGAACAGCCGCCGCATGCGATCCGGCCGATCGGGTTGTTTGTCTTCGCCCGCCATAACTGACCCGAGAGCGTGAGGGAGAATACCGGAACAATTCGTCAGCAGTTCACATTCCGACACGGTGCCGGAGGTGTCAGCCCGGAGTGCCCGGCACCGTGTTCGAACGGCTTACTTGTGCTGCAACTTCTTCACCATCTCGTGGTGCTCCTTGAGCGTCGGCAGCGTCTTCGCGGC
Source organism: Limnoglobus roseus (assembly GCF_008254045.1). Taxonomy (GTDB): domain Bacteria; phylum Planctomycetota; class Planctomycetia; order Gemmatales; family Gemmataceae; genus Limnoglobus; species Limnoglobus roseus. Next base: position 7,079,288 of record NZ_CP042425.1, read on the forward strand.
GAACGCCTTCAGGTCCGGGTTCGTGGCCTCCTTGCTCGCCTTCTCGAACTCGGCGATGTCCTCCTCGTGGTCCTTGACCATGTCGTCGACGTAGTGCTTGTCGAACTCGGCCCCGGCCTTCATCGCCTTGAAGTGGTCGGCCGTCTTCTGGTGCTCGTCCATCAACTTGTCCGGCACCGTGACCTTCGCGGCCTTGGCGATCTCCAGTAGCTTCAGGTTGGCGGTGGTGTGATCCGTAACCATTTTCGCGCCGAACTTCTTCACGCCGTCGCTCTGGCCCATCTTCTCGGCCAGTTCGCCCAACCGGACTTCGAGCATCCCGCCGCTCACGGCCTTCTTGATGAACGCGGCGTCGTCGAACGGCTTGTCCGCGGCCACGGCAGTCCCGGCTAGGAGGAGCAGGCCAATCCCGACGATCGCATGTCGCATTTGCATAACGGCACCTTGGGGAGTAAGAACGGGCCGGGAACCTCCTGCCAGTGTGGTGCCAGTACCGGCAATGTCGATAAGTTTGGGCAAAGTCCCGACACTGTGGCCGCCCGTCATTGGATCAACTCGACGTTTTGCAGACGGGGTGGACTTCAAAAACTGGCGGGGCCGGTCACGTCTTCACCCTTGAGGACGGCGAGCAGGCGTTCCGGATCGACCGGCTTCACGAGGTGGGCGTCGAACCCGGCCTTCCGGGTGGCCATCCGACTGCCCGCGTCCCCCATCGCGGTGACGGCGATGACCCGCATCAGGCCGGTAAGTTCCTCCCTTAGACGGCGGCCGAGTTCGACGCCGTTCATGCCCGGCATGGACAGGTCCAGGAGGCACACGTCCGGGCGGAACTCCGCGGCCACCGCGAGGGCGGTCACGCCACAGTGGCAAGCGCGGGCGTCGAACCCGTCCAAGTTGAGCAGGTCGGCGGTAGACACGGCCGCGTCTTGGTTGTCGTCCACGCACAGGACGCGGAGGGGGCGGTTCATCGATTGTTCTCGCGGTGAAAGAACTCAGGCCGCGAGAGTCGAGCAGTTGACGTGCCGTGGTGCTGGCGATCGTCCGGATAGGCGTAACTCGGCCTACTGCCGCCACAGGTCGCGGAGGGGGTCGGTGCGTTCAGCCGGCCTTCGCTCCTCTCGCCCGTTTGTCGCCGCCTGTCGCATCAACGCGAGGCGGGTGCGGGCTTGCTGGTGGGCGGACTCGACGCGGGATTCACGTTCGCCGTCGGTCTGGGGTACGGCGTCGGTGGTGCGGTTCATGGAGATGGCTCGTGGTGGTGTGCCCGCGGCCCGGTCGGGGGCGGGCGGTGAGAGGTGAAGTGCAAAACCCTTGCCAATACTCCTGCGCGGGGGCGGGAGGTCGCTGCTGATCCGCACGGGACGCGGCAAACTGTAGGGGCATGAGCGGCGGGGGCACCATCCGACACCGGAGCGTGTCACGGCCGTTGCTCACCGTAGATCGAATCGAAGATCGCGCCGCCCTTGCGGTTCCGGTTCAACGTGTCGGCGTCGAACAGTTCGGTGTACCCGCAGCCCTTGCACGAGACGGCGAGCAATGACGACGAGGGGCCGCCGAAGAGGACGCTCCACCCCGAAATCGTCGGGACCGTCTTTACCACCCCGCCGGACGCCCTGCACTTCGCGCACACGAACCGGCGGGCGAGTTCATCGGTAATGGCCACGGTGGCGACTCAGGGTTGAGAGGACACTTCCCCCGTGAAGTCCTTCGCGGGCCTCGGAACGCCATTTGGCGGGAAGCCCCTAAAATCGCATTACACGCACTTTTGTTCACGTCCACTCCTTTTTCCCGTCCGAGGGCCGATCGCCCGCGTATGGGCCAGCCAGGGCCACTAGTGGCCAAATGAATAGTGCCACCGACATCGCGGACGCTCACGACGGCAACTGATTCACCCCCTCCCCTTCCCTGCCTGAACCACCGACCAGCCTGACCCACTGTAACCCGTCCAAGTCGTAATGCAGCCCCTGCAGGAATGACGATATTCCGTTGATATCGCATGGCGGTTAATGCAACGCTTGCAAAGGGTCGATATGGTCACGAGTGCTTGAAAACCAGGCCATTCGTAACCGAAGCGGTCAGGCTTCTGCTGTTTCATAAGCGATGGGTCGCCGGTTCAAACCCGGCCTCCGCTATTAGTGAAATGACGACGTAAACGCTTTCTGCCGAAGCAGTTCCTGCTTTCCCTGGCGTTCGCCGGGTGCGGCTTCCGAACGACCGGTTTTGTGAAACACTTTCACAAAACCTTCTGAGGACCGTACTCATGGCTCGTCCCCGAAAGTCTATTCCGTCCTATCTTCCCCACACCTCCGGCCAAGCCCGGGCGGTTTGGACCGACCGCACCGGAACCCGGCACTTTCGCATGCTCCCCGGCCCATTCAACAGCCCGAAATCCCGGACGGCGTTCGGAACCCTCCTCCTGGAAATCGAAGCCGGGGCCAAAATAACGGCCGCCCCTAGTCCGACAGGGCTTTCCCTAGCAGAACTTATGCTCGCCTTCCTCGAACACGCCGAACGGCACTACCGCAAGCCAGATGGCAGGTCGACGAGCGAACTCGCCGAGTGCAAACTGATGGCCCGTGCGCTCCGAGAGCAGTACACCAACCTCCCTGCCGCCGAATTCGGGCCCCTGAAGCTCAAGGCGGTCCGGCAAGGGTGGGTCAACCGTGGCCTTTCCCGGTCCGAGTGCAACCGCCGGGCGAACCTCGTCCGGCGAATGTTCAAATGGGCGGCGGGCGAAGAACTCGTCGACGAATCCGTCCACCGTGGGCTCACCGCCGTCGTCGGGCTTCAGCGGGGACGGACGTCGGCCCGGGAAACGGAGCCCGTCCGTCCGGTCGAGGATGCCGTCGTCGACGCCACCTTGCTCTTTCTGACTCGCCACGTCAGAGGTATGGTCGAATTCCAACGGTTGACCGGCTGCCGACCGGGTGAAGCGTGCGCCCTCCGTTTGTCCGATGTCGATTCGTCCCATGAGGTGTGGCAGTATCGGCCGACCGCCCATAAGACCACGCACCGAGGTAAGTCCCGGACAATCGCCATCGGCCCCCGGGCGCAAAAATTGTTGAGAGAATTCCCCACCCCGAACCCAACCGCGTACGTGTTTTCCCCGTCCCAAGCCGTCGAAGAACTCCTCGCCGCTCGAGCGGCAGCCTGCCGGACCCCACTTTTACAGTCACGAGAGGCTCGACACATCCGAAAACAGGGGATGAAGCCGCGTCGGCGGCCGTCACAACGTTACTGCACCCACGCCTACGACCACGCAGTAGCCCGGGCGTGCGACCGGGCCTTCCCGCCCCCCGGCGACCTCGCCCAACGCTCGGGCGAGACGCGCGCCGCTTGGTGGGGGCGGTTGACGGACGGCCAGCAGGAGGAGGTGAAGACGTGGCGACGGGCCCACCGATGGCACCCGAATCAATTGCGGCACTCATTCGCAACGCTCGTCCGGCGACGGTACGGGTTGGAAGCGGCGCAAGTCCTCTTGGGTCACGTGCGGGCCGACGTCACGCAAGTTTACGCCGAGCGAAATGAGGCTCTCGCTGCACAGGTCGTGGCCGAGGTCGGTTGAGTGCCGTCGCCGCGGAATTCGAATGATCAGAGTTGCGTGCCGACTCATCGAAGTTCGCGGGAGCCGGCTCGGCCGGCTCCCGCGAGTAACTCGAATGCAAGTGAGTAACGCGGTCCTGGAGTGGGCTAAGCGTCGATTCTCAGGCGTATATAGGGCACTTTGAGGACTGACGGATTCATCCAGCCTCCCCGCCATGTGGCCGAGTTTCCTCGTCCTCGCGTCTTCCCCTCCGAGGATTCCCTTGTACAAGAACCGTGGGACAAGTGGGACAAATGGGACGTAGACGTCATTGCGCACGGGTGTTTTACTGCCTTCCCGCTCCCCGGCGACACCGACACCCGGACGACCGATCTACGATCGGCAACATTCTGTGCCGGGCGAAGAACCGGGTGGTGGCCGAGTACGCCCTACGGGACATCGACAGACCGCCGGCCGTCTTCACCTCTACGTCACTCGCCTGGTTGAGTCCATGCCCGACGAACTGGCGAAGGAACTCGGCCCGCCGCCCTACCATCCGCCCGCCAGCGGCGCCCGAAGGCGTACCCCCCGCCGGCCTCAACGGCACAGGACAGCCAGACCGACCGACAATTCGACGGCAGTTAGGTGCGTGCGGTGAGTGAGGACGAGGACGAGGACGACGACCGGACGACGGAACTGCTACTCGAGATCGGAATAATATTGAAAAGGAGCTCCCGGCCTACCGACCGACCTCCGACGAGACCCCCTTCGGATACTCGCGGGGAAGTTCGGAGCGGCAGAGACCGTGAACACGGTTCCGCTCCTCGGCTTCGACGTCCGCCTCCACGGTGGCAAACTCCTGCTCCGACCGATCGATTGCCAACACTCCGGCCTCCGAGACTGTTTGCGGCCCACGACACCTTTGACCCGAGATCATCGGCCGGGGACGTCGAGTGCGGCTACCTCGAACGTCTCGGACCGGTTCCGCGGCAGCCACGCCGCCGAGACCGTACGGGTGATTCGACGAATTCTTCAAGAATCGGATCACGCCGTGAGGGATTGCCGTAGCGTGCCGTCTGATTCAAAAAAACTCACAAGCGCATCACGGCGGTCGCAACTTTGAACCGGTGGTGAGAGGCGGAAAATGACGCACTTGGTGGTGGCGGTCGATAACCTGATAAAAGAGGCGCGTGGGTACTACGCCAAGGAGCAGTGGGACCTGACCCTGGTTGCCGTCCCCACGCGCCTCCGGCCGAAAGGCGAGGGGATCGGCCTCCAGCGGTGCGCACCGGGGTCTCCGAACGTCTGGCAGGTCCAAAATGGGGCCTTACTCTGCGCTGCCCAGAGCATTCGGTTCTTGGGCTCGACCGAGGTGCCGAACGTTGGGCCGGTCGAGTACATTGCGTTTGACGGCAACGGTCAGGCCATTAGTACGTTTGTCGAATTCTGTGGGAAAGCCGCGGCGGCCTTATTCGAGGCTCGCCCTCGTTGGTTCGACCGTCAACGATCGGGCGGCCCGCTCACGATATGGTCGACGGCAATCATGTTCGGCTCACCTTCTGCGTATTCACTTTCGGCGTGTCAGCCGACCGGCCCGTGGGTCCTCGACAGACCTTGGGCGGGGTCTCTCAATGCCCTGAACGACATCTTCGGCCTACCGGCTCTGACATTTTTCGAGCCCGACGTTCTGGAGCTTCCACCCGCCGCGGAGAAGAGAATTACCCCGGCGTGGAACAGGGCAGCCCGTCTCCTTACATTGCAAAATGGTCAGTGCAAACAGTACCGTCGTCCGGCCCCGAACCAATTCAAAATCCTCAACACGTTTGACGAGGACGAATGGCCCAAAGCGATCGAGGATCCATTGAAGCCCGGAAAACTTGCGGCGACGATCGACTCGCTGAACCGGAATTTGCAGCTCATTAAATTTCACTTAAACACCGACGGGGCGGGCGTTTACTGGACGATCCAAGGGTTTAAGTAGATCGCTGATCTCATGTTTATCAACGGTTTACCTCGGGATGTGCCATCGCATGGGATGAGTCAGTGTACACCTCGCGTCCTTTCACTTATCACGCGAGGTGTAACATGCCGGTCGATAGTGGTCTTCTCACCATCTCTCAGGTCGCCGCCCGCCTTCCGGGGACGCGGGGGGCCGGCCGCGTCCACCCGGCCACGGTGACGCGGTGGATCCTCGTCGGCTGCCCGGCCCGCGACCGCCGCCGCGTCAAACTCGCAGCCATCCGCGCCGGCTCCCGATGGCTCATTCGCGACACGGACCTTCAGGCATTTTTTGCGGCCCTTGCTGCGGACGCACCGCCGGGGCCACCCGACAAACCCGACCGTACGTCAACCGAGCGACGGAAGGCGGTTGACCGCGCTACGCAAGATTTGACCCGCATGGGTGCTTGATTCCACCAACTCACGAACATGGTCGGCCCGGGGTACCGCATCACTGATGCCCCGGGCCGATCAAGAAAATCAACATAAACATGGCACCTGACCCGATCAACCACGACCACGACCACGACCACGGTACGCCCTTGGGCCTCACGCCGGAGCACCTCGCCGACCTGAGGAGGTCCGGGTTGACCGACGCGACCATCCGGGAGAATGGCATTCGCTCCGAGCACGACGCCGTTCGCGTCCGTGAAATCTTGGGCGGTAATTTGTCCGCGAGCGCCGCCCGCCGTCTCGGTCCCTGCTTGGTCATCCCGTTCTTCGACCCGACCGGAGCCGCAGTTACATATCGAACCCCCACCGGGACAACCCGTGCGTTCGTCCGACTGAAGCCCAGCCAGCCAAGGAAGGCCGCTAACGGAAAGCCCATCAAATATGAATCCCCACGGGGCAGCGGGAACAGCGCCTTTGTCCCGGCCGGGAGTCGCGCGGCCGTGTTGGACCCAAAGCAGCCTGTCATGTTAATTGAAGGGGAGAAGAAGGCGCTCGCCGCAACCCAGTACGGTTTCACCGCAATAGCCATTTCGGGCACGTGGAATTGGACCGAACGTCGCCCGGAGGACCCCGACACCGGTCGTAAAACTGGCCCCTTTCAGCTCATTAAGGACCTCGCTCGCATCCCCTGGCGGGAACGCATCGTTTACATTGCGTTCGACTCGGACACGGCGCAAAAGCCCGCGATTCAATGGGCGTTGTACCACTTGGCCGAAGCGCTGACCCGAGGCGGCGCCGACGTCCGGGTCATTGCCCTGCCCTCCGGGCCGAACGGGGAGAAAGTGGGCCTCGACGACTTCCTCGTCGCCCACGGCCGCAAGCGCCTACTGGACTTGATCGACGCAGCTGGGCCCGCGGTCCGGCCGACCCAGGTTGGGGCCAGGAAGGTCCAGCACACGGAGAGCGGCTATGCCGTGATCAACGGGTACACGTGTCGGCGAATCCGAACCCGCGCCACGGGCACGGGCGAACCCTCCGACGAGTTCATCCGCCTAGCCAACTTCCACGCGACCATCGACGCCGAGACGGTTCGCGACGACGGGGCCGAGCGGACGCGAGAGTTTACGATCACCATTCGCCAGGGGAATCGCGTAACGACCGCAAGCGTTCCGGTCGAGCAGTTCGCCGCGATGGACTGGGTAGTTGAAAGGTTCGGCCCGCGGTGTGTCATCCAGGCCGGCCGCGGGACGCGCGACCACCTTCGCTGTGCCATTCAGGAGTTGAGCGGCGAGAACATCCGGACGACCACGGTTTACGGCCATACGGGCTGGCGGCATCTTGATGGAAGCTGGTACTACCTCCACGCCGGCGGGGCGATCGGCCCGCCGGGGGCCGCCGTTCCTCGGTTGGACGTCCGACTCGACGGGGCCGCCGAACAATTCCTCCTGCCGGTTCCGCCCCAGGGGGCCGATCTCCGGGACGCGATCCTGGCGTCCCTCGGATTGCTCGACGGGTTGGCCCCGGACCGCATCACCATCCCACTCGTGGCGTCTCTCTACCGGGCCGCCCTGGGCTCTCCGGACTTCGCACTCTGGTTCATCGGACGGACGGGCGTTCAGAAGAGCGAACTCGCCGCGTTGGCCCAGCAGCACTACGGGGCGGCGATGACCCGGGGCCAACTCCCCGCGAACTGGTCGTCCACCGACAACGCTTTGGAAGGCTTGGCGTTCGCGTGCAAGGACACGGTCATGGTCGTCGACGACTTCGCACCCTCCCAGTCCCGAAGCGAGATCGACCGCCAGCACCGGACGGCCGAGCGGGTCATCCGCGGACAGGGGAACCACGCCGGCCGTCAGCGAATGCGGTCGGACACGACACTTCGACCGCCGCGTCCCCCGCGAGGCCTCATCGTGGCGACCGGCGAGGACGTCCCCCGCGGCCACTCGATCGCGGCCCGCCTGTGCGTCGTCGACGTCCGCCGGGGGGACGTCAATCTGACGGGGCTCACGCGGTGTCAGGAGGACGCCTTAGCGGGCAAGTACGCCGCCGCCATGGCCGGCTTCATCGCGTGGCTGAGTTCCCAATACGCGACGGTCTCGGCCGACCTCGGCCGGGAACGCGTCGCCCTTCGGAACGCGTTCGTCGGCTTTGGCAACCACGCCCGGACCCCGGACGTGATCGCCAACTTGCTGATCGGCTTCCGGTACTTCCTCGACTTCGCGGTGGCCCATCAAGCCATCGACGGGGACCAGAGAACGTCCCTGTGGGAGCGCGGAATGGCGGTAGTCCGTGAACTCGGCGACCAGCTCGGGGACCATCAATGGGAAGTCGATCCGATCCGGAACTTCCCGTTGATGGTCCGTTCCATTCTCAGCGGCGGTCGCGGGCACGTTGCGGGGATGGACGGCCGAGTGCCCCTTTCTAGGATCACGCCCGAGTTCTGGGGTTGGAAAGCATGTGATCCTCTCGCCACGACGGCCCGGGGAATAGACTCTTATCGCAGTTGTGGCGACACAATCGGCTGGATCGACGGGGAGGAACTGTACTTGAACTCCGACACAACGTACGCGGCCATTAACGAACTCACGCGCGATCAAAACCAAGCATTTCCATTAACGCAGATCACTCTCTGTAAGCATCTCAAGGATGAAGGCCTCTTGCTTCGGTATGAGGAGGGGCGGACTCGGTACCCCATGACGATTGGAGGTACCCGTCAGCGCGTTCTCGTTGTCTCCGTCTCTACCATCTACGGGGAAAGCGGGACAGACAGGGCGAGGGAAAGAGTGGTGACAGTTGAAGGGCCCTGATCCCATCGCACCAGATTGCTGACAGCCGTCGGCGGGACGACAGTAGAGTCCGATCAGTCCCGAGCACCCGTGTTCTACGAAGCCGGGTCCTCGGGGCTGAACTTCCGATCTCTGAGACCTAACCCGAAAAGACCGTCCCTTCCTCCCGGCATATAAATGGATTCCTACCACATGTTGATGCATTGGAATTCTGTATCCCGCAAAGAAATGAATTAACACCGTGCCAAGACCGGTAAACTGAAGTTATGAACACATTATCCTCTCCCCCGGTCGTCGAAGCCCTCCACCGTGTGCCGCCCACCGGCTTGACCATTCAACAGCGAGAATTTGTCCGCCTATACCTCCTCAAGGGCTCCGCATATGGGGCCTATTTAAAAGCCTTTTCGCTCACCGAACCTCGGGACGTTGCCAACGCCCGGGCCTACGCCTACCGCCTGTTGAAAACAGTTGAAGTAAAGCAATTGATCCGGGACTCGTCTGAAGCCGTCCGGAAGCGACTGAAGATCAATCCACACGTCCTGCTACAGGAGGCGACGGCCGTCGCCCGGAGCTCGGCCGGCGACTACTTCGACTTCGACCGGGACGGTGACCCGGTACCGAAGCCGGCCCGCGAGATCGATACCGTGGCCCAGAAAGCGATCAAGTCGATCACACGGACGGACCGCACGATCGTTCACCGCCACCCGGACGGGACCGTGACGGAAGAGAGGCGGGTGTCGACGCAGTTCCAATTGCACGACAAGATGCGGGCCATTCAACTGCTCTTCCGCCATATGGGCCTGGACGAGAAGGTCAATCCGCTGGAGGCACTCATTAGCATCCTGCCCCTCGAGCTGCAGCACCGTGTCGCGGAGGTACTCCGAACGTCCTACCGCCGGAAGTCAAAAGTCGATGTACCGCCTCCGCCGGCGATCGATTGAGGCCGCGCCATGCCATAGGTGCTGAGCTTGAGCAGACGTACTTGTTTAGCGCCCCATCCGGCCCCAGGGCAGTCGAACGCGGGCTGATCTGGTAGTATCGCGGCATGGACGAGCCTGCGTGTCCCCGCTGTCGGGATCTCCTCAAGCGTGTCGCCGAACTCGAAGCCCAGGTCGCCGAGTTGACCCGGAAGCTGGAGGAGGCCGTCCGCGCCGGCAAGCGACAGGCCGCCCCGTTCCGCAAGGGGCCGCCGAAGCCCGACCCAAAGCCGCCCGGCCGCAAGTCGGGCGACGCCCACGGCACTCACGGCCACCGTCCGCCGCCCCCGCCCGAGCAGGTCGCCGAGTGCCACGAGGCGCACCTGCCCGACGCCTGCCCCCACTGTCGGGGCCGCCTCGTCGAGACCGGCACCGCCGACCAGTATCAGACCGAGATCCCCCGCACGCCGCTGATCCGCAAGTTCCGCGTCCACGTCGGACACTGCGAGGGGTGCGGCAAGCGCACCCAGGGCCGGCACCCGCTCCAGACATCCGACGCCCTGGGTGCGGCCGCCAGCCAGGTCGGCCCCGACGCCCAGGCCGCGGCCGCGGTCCTGCACACCCAGATGGGCCTGTCGCACGGGAAGGTCGCGTCGGCCTTCCGGACCCTGTTCGGCATCACCCTGACCCGCGGGGCCAGCGCCCGGATCGACCTGCGGGCCGCGGCCCGGCTCGAACCGGACTACACGCTGATCCTCGACGACGTGCGGTCGTCCGAGCAGATCGCGGCGGACGAGACGGGGTGGCGGGTCGGAGGGCACCCGGCCTGGCTCCACGCCTGGGTCGGTGACCGTGCCACCGCGTACGGCATCGACTCGAAGCGCAGTGCCGACGCCCTGGAGCGGGTGATCGGAGCGGACTGGTCGGGTGTCTTGAGCCACGACGGGTTCGCCTCCTACGAGCGGTTCGAGGGGGCGATCCATCAGCAATGTGTGGCCCACGTGCTCCGCCGCGCCCGCGACCTGCTGGCGACCGCCACCCGCGGGGCCGTTCGCTTCCCGCGGCAGGTGATCGCGCTGTTCACCGAGGCGATCCACTGGCGGAACGGGTACGTGCCGGGGACGTGGACCGACAACCAACTCGACGCGCATCGGGTGTCGTTCGACGACCGCCTGCTGGATCTGGTGCGCCGACCGCGGGCGGTGCCGGAGTACGCTACTCTGGCGCGGCACCTGCGGAACCACTTCGAGCAGTGGTTCGCGTTCGTGTTCGACCCGCGGATCGAGCCGACGAACTGGAAGGCCGAGCAGGCGATCCGCCCGGCGGTAGTGAATCGTAAGGTCTGGGGTGGGAACCGGACGGCGGCAGGTGCGCAGGCGCAGGGCGTACTGATGTCCGTGTTCGAGACGTGCCGCCGCCAGACGCTCTCGGTCGTGGACCACATCAGCCAGACGTTACGCTGGTTCGGCAACCGGCTCCTGACACGCCCGCCGCTGTTCGGGTGATGAACGAGCACCGGAAACGGAGGAAGGCCAGATGCGATTGCCGGAGAAAGAATGCGTGAGCGGGAGAGAAGGAAGTCGTGTCCATTAGTCGCCAACAGGTGACCAACGGGAGAGCCGTTGGTACGTGCGTGGCGGCCAAGAAGAACCAGGAGCGAAGCGGAGCCGGAATGGATAAGGAAGCAGTCGCGGTTGAATCCGTCCGCCAATTCGTGTGGTCGGGTTTTTACGATGCCGACGGGATCGTCGAGATGATCGACGAGGCTGTGCTCAGCCCGGGTGAGCTTGATCACGGCTGGCTCCGAGCTCGCATCGAAGAGGAGTTCCGCAAGAAGCGTGCGGACGAGCTGGCCTGGCCAGCCATCACTGACTGTGACCGCTTGGATCAAGTCTTTGAGTTGTTGGAGCAGCAAGGCATTCTGGCGTTGCAGAACGCGGGCTATACCCAGGACAACGGCCTAGACGATGTGACTCAGTTCTACCACGAGGCTGGTGGTGAGCAGTCGGGCATCGGCGGCTACTGCTTCTACCACGGTCAGGATCTGGAGCGGGTCATGGAGAACGGTGATCTTCATCTTACCTATGGCGATATCCGCGGCGACGACGAGAAAGGCATCGAAATAGGCCGACGGATCAAGCGAGCCTTGGAGACGGCCGGCTTCACCGTGGTTTGGGACGAGGCCATCAAGACACGCCTGCTAGTAAAGGGCATCAAATGGCAGAGACGGCTATCCGAGTAACCGATCGGCGAACGAGACCCAACGAGTTGACCCGCTAAACAAGTACGAGCAGACTACTGCTGGAAAGTCTCGGCCAGCTGAGAGCATCGATCTACGGAACCGAAGGTTAGAGGTTCGACTCCTCTTGGGTGTACTAGGTTTTTGACGATTCTGCCCGAGTGTGGCAGAGAACTCTGGCAGAGAAGACACCTCCTACCCGTAAAATTCACGGGAGGAACTATGCCATGGCCCATTCCCCGAAGCCCTTCTTTCGCACTGCCCGCAACGCTTGGTACGTGCAACTCGGCTCCAAGCAAACAAAACTCTTCGACGGTCCGAAGACCCCCCGACACCGAGAAATCGGCGTGGTCGGCGTTCCATGCCCTGATGGCCTCGCAGAACTCTGCCAACTCTGCTGCCCCGGAATTGTCCCGGAATTCTGGTGCCCGTTCTGTGCCCTATCCCTCGCCGAATTGTTCGAGAAGTTCCTCGACTGGTGCCAGAAGCACCGCGAACCCCGCACCTACGACGACTATGTCTGGCACCTGCAGCGGTTCGTCGATCACCTGAAGGCGAAGAAAAACCCCGCCACGGGGATGGCCGCCCTCGACCTCCGCCCCTTCCACGTCAACGAGGGGCTCGACGCGCAACGCCACCCACCTCACCGTAAGTCGACTTCACCGCGAACCCGAACGTGTCGCGGGTGACGTGCTGGTAGGTGTAGCTGCCGACCCCGAACACCACGTTGCTCGACGCGAAGCCCTTGGCGCGAAGCCCCATTAGGATGCGTTCGGCGCGTTCAAGCGTGATGGAATCGCCGTAGATCAACGCAACTCATCTTCGGTTGGCTGCGGATCGCGCTTGTCGTCGGCTTACTTATAATGGCGTACTGCGGTTGCAACTGGCAAACTCGTTGCTCCGACAAGCTCAGCAACATCCCCGCGCACCTCTTCAATCAGCGCGTTGTCTTCTTCGGCCTCCAGTACTTCATCAAGCACTTCCTGCTCGACGCCTGGAACACGGAGTTCTTCGGCAAAGGCTACCTGTTTCGGGCGAGAAAGACGGTTGAGTTGCCCGAAGGTAAGTTCGCGGAAACCAAGTACCGGTGTCGATCCTGCTCGCACGAGTGGTGGGAGCGGATTCCCGCGCCGCCGGAGAAGAAACCGGCGGATGAGGCGGCGTGACCTGGGCCAACACTGATAATTCAGGCCAGTACTTCCTTCACCACGTTGCCCTTCACGTCCGTGAGGCGGAAGTCGCGGCCAGCATAGCGGTAGGTGAGTTTCTCGTGATCGAGACCGAGCAGGTGCAGCATTGTCGCGTGCAGGTCGTGGACGTGGACTTTCTTCTCCACCGCCTCGTACCCGTATTCGTCGGTCGCCCCGTGGCTGAACCCGCCCTTCACGCCGCCACCGGCCATCCACAAGGTGAAAGCCTTGTTGTTGTGATCCCGGCCGTCCCCGCCTTGTGCGTGGGGCGTGCGGCCGAACTCGCCGGACCACACGACCAGTGTGTCGCGGAGCATCCCCCGCTGCTTGAGGTCGGTGAGCAACCCGGCGATGGGGAGATCGACCGACGCGGCGTTCGCCTCATGGCCTGCGGCAAGGTTGAAGTGCTGGTCCCAGTTGCCGTGCGAAACCTCCACGAACCGCACCCCGGCCTCACTGAGCCTGCGGGCTAACAGGCACTTCCGTCCGAAGTCGTCCGGACTGCTGTCAAACTGCGCGCCGCCACGCCGTCCAGTTGCGCCGATCCCATACAGGGCTTTCGTGGCGGCCGACTCCTTCGAGATGTCGAGTACCGTCGGCAACTCCTTCTGCATCTTGAACGCCAACTCGTAGGACTCGATCACGCCGTCGATCTCGGGATTCACCTTGTCGGCGGACAACTTCTCGCGATTGAGCGACTGCACCAAGTCGAGCACGCCCCGCTGATCGGCGGGCGTCATCTTGCCGCTCAAATTACGAACCGTGGCGGTGGCGATGGGCCGCGCTCCCGAACCCACGCGGGTGCCTTGGTGGATCGCGGGCAGAAAGCCGCTGCCGTAATTCTGCACGCCACCCACGTCGCTCGGCGGCGAGACGGTGACGAAGCCGGGTAGGTTCTCGTTGAGCGTCCCCAGGCCGTACACCGCCCACGCGCCGAGCGACGGGCGCACGAACTGCGCGCTCCCGGTGTGCATCTGTAGGAACGCCTGCGGGTGGGCGGGGAAGTCGGTTTGCATGGATCGGACGAGGCACAACTCGTCCGCGTGCTTCGCCACGTTGGGGAAGAGCTCGGACACCCAAAGTCCGCTCTTGCCGTGTTGGGCGAACTTCCATTTGGAGCCGAGCAACTTCGTACCGGGCCGATGGCCGGGCTTGCCCGAATCGGCCGAGAGCTTCGGCTTGTGGTCGAACGTGTCCACATGCGAAGGGCCGCCCCGCATGGTGAGGAAGATGATCCGCTTGGCGCGCGCCGGAAAGTGGGTCATCTTCGACGCGAGAGGGCGATCCGCAGCGGCGGCTTGGTGGGCGATCTCGTTGAGCGCCAGCCAGCCGAACCCACAGGACGCGGTTTGCAGAGCGGCGCGGCGAGAGAGCGGTATCGTGTTCATGGTAACTCCCCGGTTCAATCCAGATAACGAAACTCGGCGGTGGCGAAGAGCGCGAGGCAGAACTTGCCCCAGGCGTCCTTCGTTTCGCGGTTCCGCGTGAGGTATGTGGCGGCGGCGGTGGCTTCGTTCTTCGTCGGTCGGCGACCGAATGCGACGACGTAGGCCCGCTCAATACGCTGGTTCGTTGTTGCAGATGGCATCGCCAGAAGCCGGTCTGCGAACTTCCGGGCTTGGGCGGCGACGAACTCGTTGTTCAACAGGTAGAGCGCTTGCGCGGGTACGTTCGTCACCTCCCTGGCCCCGCAAACGTGGCTGGAGTCGGGGTGGTCGAACACGGCCAGGGCGTCGGGCAGAAGGTCACGCACGACAGGCAAGTACACGCTCCGGTAGTTCGCTGTCGCGTTCTGGAACGTGTCTTCGTTGATGCGAATGAACCCGCCCGTGCTGCCGATCGGTCCCTCCCCGGCGACGGCGACCGCAGATCCCACCGGCGGCTTCGGGTCGAGTTGGTCGCTCGCCGTCAACATCGCGTCCCGAATGCACTCGGCGTCGAGACGGCGCTTGCTCTGACGCCAGACGAGGGCGTTCTGCGGGTCGGCGTTGAAGCTCACCTCGTCGTGAGTGGAGGCGAGTTGGTACGTCCGGCTGAGGACGATCTCGCGAATCGTGGCCTTGACCGACCATTTGTTCTCGACCAACCGGGTGGCGAGGTGGTCGAGGAGCGGCTGGTATGCCGGCGGCACCCCCATCGTGCCGAAGTTGTCCACGCTGGCGACGACGCCCTGACCGAACAGCCAGTGCCACGTCCGGTTCGACATCACGCGGGCGGTCAACGGGTTTTTGGGGTTGGTCAGCCACTCCGCGAATTCCTTGCGCCCGCTGGTCTTGGTGGCAGCCGGGGCGATGTCCGCCTTGAGCAACGCCGCCGGGAACCCGCGCGGGACGCGGTCGCCCGGTTCGTTCATCTCGCCACGAGCGAACAAAGGGCTGTCGGCGATCAACTCGAAGCCGCTCGGCGGGCGGATGCCAGAACTGCCTTTGATCTCCACTACCTTCGTGGGCAGCATCCGATCCGGCCTCGGCTTGCCGGCGGGCCGATCCTGCACCCCCATGCAGAACGCTTTGGCCTTGCCGCTCTCGTCAAACGAGTTGAGTTGGTTTTCGAGGTCGGCCTTCTTGCCAAGCGCGATCTGGATCTGGATGAACCTCTGGGCGTTGCTGCCGCCTTCTTTTCCCTTGCCGGGCGGGGCGCGGTTCGCCATCAGGTCGTCGTACCGCTTGGTGGCGTCGGTCAACTGCTTCTTCAGGTCGTCCCGCTCGGCCTTGGTGATGGACGGCTTGACGGCGGGCATGGCGGCACCGGCGGGAAGCGATATCAGTGACCGCTCCTGGTTGTTTTTCGGCCCGGCGAGCGTTCCGTAGCGAACCTCGGTGGACAGGAAGACGCCGGCCAGTGCGGTGTAGTCCCGTTGGGTCACCGGATCGAACTTGTGGTCGTGGCACCGGGCGCAGGCGACGGTGACGCCCAGGAAGGCCGTCGTGGTGGCGTCCACCAGTTCGTCGGCGAGGTCGAGTTCGAACTGTCGGGGCGTGAGTGCGCCCAACCCCTTCGGGCCGATGGCGAGGAACCCCGTGGCGACGAGACGCTCCGCCCGCTGCCGGTCGTCAGAAGCGGGGAGCAGGTCGCCAGCGATCTGCTCACGGACGAACTGGTCGTAAGGCTTGTCCTTGTTGAACGCGGCGATGACGTAATCGCGGTAGCGCCAAGCGTTGGGGAACGACACGTTCAGGTCTTTACCGGTGGACTCCGCGTACCGGGCCACGTCGAGCCAGTGCCGCCCCCACCGCTCCCCGAATTGCGGTTGCTGGAGGAGCTTGTCCACGACCTTCTCGAACGCGGTCGGTGACGTGTCCGCGAGGAAGTCGGCGACTGCCTGGGGCGGTGGCGGGAGGCCGACCAGGTCGAAATACACTCGGCGCAGCAGCGTAGCTTTGTCGGCGTCGGCGACCGGCTTGATCCCTTTCGCCTCCAACCCGGCCAGGACGAAACGGTCGACATCTCCGCGCGGCCACGCAGCGTCCTTCACGACCGGCACCGGCAGACGCTGCACCGGCTGGTAGGCCCACCAGTTCTTCGCCTTCGCCGGGTCGTAGACTTTTGCGGACACCCCGTCGCGCGGGTCGGGCGCACCCATCTTGACCCACTTATCGAAGTCCGCGATCACGCCCGCCGGGAGCTTCTCTTTGGGCGGCATCTGCGCGACCTTGTCGCTGGCGTGCAGCGACTTGACGAGCAGGCTCTTGGCCGGGTTGCCGGGAACTACCGCCGGCCCACTGTTGCCACCCTTGAGCAGTCCGTCGCGGGTGTCGAGGAGCAAGCCGCCTTTCACCTTCTCGGCCTGCGTCGAGTGGCACTTGTAGCACTGCTCGGTCAGGACGGGGCGGATGCTCTTCTCGAAGAATGCGACGCCCTCGGCCGACGGCTTGGGCGGGTCCGCCGCGCGTGCGCTTGCGGCTGTCAGAATCAAAACGGCGATGACAAACTGTGTGGTTCGCATGGCGTCACTTCTCCCCGCTCGGCTTCTGGAACAGTTTCGGTGCGAAGTGGTACAGGTCGGTGCGCCACACTGAGGGCTCGTGGCCGCCGGTGTTGACGCGGAAGACGTGAGGGATCTTCTTGTCCGTCAAAGCGGCTTCCGCCTCCTGTACGCCGGTGCCGGTTACAGCGTCCTTGTCGCCGACCGACAGCCAGAGGAGTCGCAGTTCCTTGCTCGGGGGCGTGATCCGGCGGCCGGCACCGGAAAACGCACCGACCCAGGCGAACTCGTCCGCGTGGCCGAGGCCGACCGCGAACGCCTGCCCCGCTCCCATTGAAAGTCCTGCAACTGCCCGGTTCTCCCGGCCCGCCTTCGCGGGGTACTTCGACTCGATGAACGGCACCACGTCGGCCCGCAGCACGTCGTTGAACGCCATCGCCGCCATCGGGCTCACCGGCCCCTTCGCGCGGGTCTCGGCCGAGGAGTTGGACGGCATGACCACGATCATCGGGACGGCTTTCTTGTCGGCGTACAGGTTGTCAAGAATCGCGGCGGCGCGAATGTCCTTTGTCCAGGTGGTCTCGTCTCCGCTGCGGCCGTGGAGCAGGTACATGACCGGGTACTTTTCGGATGGCTTGTACCCCGGCGGCGTGTACACCGAAATCTTGTAGGTGCCGCCGTCCGACTTCGCTTTCAGTTCCACCGTCTCGACCTTGCCGCGAGCGGTGTCGGCCTTCGCCTCGTCGAACCCTTTGGGCGGTGCGGACTGGTTCGGCGTGAGTGATGCGGCATCCTTCCCTTTCGAAGTGCCTTTCGGTTGGCCGCCTGCCTTGCCCTTTTGAGCGGGCGGTTGGGCCGTCACCGCCGGGGACAGGCAAACCAGTCCTGTCACCATGAAGCCGACAATACCGAGCACGAGCCTGATCCTCACGGCGGCTTCCCTCCAACGAGAGCCGGTTCCGAACGTGTGCCGACGAGTATTCTTGGCACCGGAACCTGAGCGGAAGATGAGCGCGCCGGATTATTTCGCCCGGAGCAGCGACATGGAAAGAGTGCCGTCCGGGTCGAGTTCTGCGACCAGTTCCAAGCCCAAGGCGACGGCGCAACTCTGGGCTACGGCGAGGCCCAGACCCGAGTGCGTGTGGTCGCTGCGTGAGGTGTCTTTGCGCCAGAGCCGATCGAAGAGGTGCGTGAGGTCGGCGGTCGATAGACCGGGGGCGGGGTTGGTGACCGCCAGCATCCGAGCGCCCTCCCCGCACGCGAGGGTGACCCGGCTTCCGGGCGGGGCGTACTCGACCGCGTTGCTGACGAGGTTGGTGACGATGATCCGCAACAGTCGCGGATCGGACTCCAGTTCGACACCGGACTGTAGGGACTCGACCACCGTGATGTTCCGCTCCGCAGCCATGCGGCCGGACAGGGCGGCACATTCTCGAACCAGCGGAGCCAGTTCGACGGGCTCGCGGGATACGCCCGCCGCCGATGCCTCTGTCCGGGCAAGCGTCAGCAGCGTATCTACCGTCTGTTGAAGCCGGGCGGCGAGGTCGGCGATCTCACGGAAGTCTTCCGTCCCCGCCTGCTCAGGCCACTTCGCGGCCACCTCGCTCGTCGTGCGAATCGCCGCTAGTGGGGTGCGTAATTCGTGGGCAAGGTCGCCGCTGAAGCGTCGCTCCCGCTCGAAGCCTTGCTCTAACCGGGCCAGCAAGTCGTTCAGCCGGGCGACGATGGGCCGCACCTCGGCGGGCATCGACTCGGTCGGGAACCGCTGGTCCAGCGACTCGGCGTCCATCGCCGCCGCCCTCTCGCCCAACTTCGCCAGCGGTCGCAGGGCGACTTTGAGGGCCAGCGCCAGCAACCCGGACAACGCCGCGCAGCAGGCCACGCCGCCGACCACCAACTCCACCACCAACCGCGACATGCGCAGATCCACGTCTTTCCGGCTGGCGGCGACGGCAAAATCGACCGTACCCCGCCCCCCGGTCTGGATCAGTCGCACCGCCCGAATCCGAACCGTGTCCCCGTTCGGGAGCGTGCATTCGGAGACGGCTCCTTCGCGCGAAAACTCGGTCGGGTACGGAAGCCCTGCTGCCCCCAGATTCGGTGACTTTCTCTCCGTGCCGCCGTCCGGCCCCCACAACTGAAAATACTCTCCTGTCGTCGAAAACTCGTCCCGTGACACGAACCGATCCAGAGTCATACCCCGTATCCCCGGTGCCGGCCTGCCGTCCACGGCGGGCGTCCGCATCGCGGTGCGGGCCATACCGGTGATCTCGGCCAGCCGCGCGTCGAGGTCGGCTTCCAAACCCCGCTTGGTCGTCACGAACACGACGATCCCAACGACCACGCACACGACGGCGAAGCCGGGGACTAAACAGGTAAGGAGTCGAGCGCGGATACTCATTCCGCCGGCTCTTCGATGATGTACCCCAACCCCCGGCGGGTGTGGATCAACGGCAGGCTGTCGTCCGACACGGCGATTGCCCTCCGCAGGGCACACACCGCTGTGTCTACGACGTTGCTCGTCGGCGACACCAGCGCGTCGTAGATGTGTTCCTCGATTTGCGTGCGCGTGACGACCTGTCCTTTGCGGAGGAGCAGGTACTCCAGTAGAGAGTACAGTTGAGGGGCCAGCTTGAGTTCCGTGCCACCCCGCCGAACCGTCTTCGCTGCCGAGTCGAGTTCGAGGTCGGCCACGATCAGTTTCGGCGACCGCTTGGCGTATCGCCGCCGGGCGAGTGCCTCGACCCGAGCCAGCAACTCCTCGACGGCGAACGATTTGACCAAGTAATCGTCGGCCCCGAGTCGCAGTCCGGCGACTCTGTCCTCGACCGCGTCCTTCGCCGTCAGGAAGAGGACAGGCGTTTCGTTCCCAGCCTCTCGTAATCGCCTCAGAACTTCCAGTCCGTCCAGACCCGGCAACATGATGTCAAGGATTATGACATCGTAATCGTGCGATCGCGTGAGGCGCCAGCCCTCGTTGCCGTCCCCGGTCGAATCCACGGCAAACCCCGACGCTTGGAGAGCCTTGACCACCGGCTTCCGCAGAGCGGCTGAATCCTCAACGAACAGAACGCGCATAGTGCAACCTCACCAGCAATCGCGGGAGCGCATCCATTATTACACCCTACTCAATCGAACGCCGTCCCGACACAGCGCAGCGTTCGCTATCCCGCCAAGCGGATCACCTCTCCCGAACCGCACTCCAGCAGACCGAGAGAGGCACGAGATGACCGGGTTATTTCTTTTCTCCGTTTTTCAGCCCGTATTTCAGGCCGTCCTTGAGCCCGTTTTTCAGCCCGTTCTTTTCTCCGTTCTTCAGGCCGTTCTTAGCGATCCCTTTCGAGCTTTGCGACGCGCCTCCCTTAGTGCCTCCCTTCGAGACCTGCGATGTGCCTCCTTTCGAGACCTGCGGCAGATCGCCCTTCGGTGCCTGACCAGTCGTGCCGGCGCCAGCCGCCAAGCCGACTGCCAACATGAGCAGTCCCGTGGCGCTCGCCATATTAATCAGCGTCTTCATCATCTACACCTTTCCGTTGTGTTGGTGGGTATTGAGCGACATTGCTCAGTACCCACTGAACCCTACTTCCTCCAACCTGTTGGGAAGATGAGCGCCGTGAAAAAAGTTGACCAGCAAACTTACAAGCTGTGACACAACCTCGGGGCTATAAGGTGTCGTGGACCAGGATGCGGTAACAGATGACGCTGGCGGCCAGCGACGCGAAGGCGTCCCGCATGACCGCCAGCCGGTCGTACCGTACCCGCATGCGGCGAAGTCCCTTGGCCGACCCACGGCCGGCCGCTGCGAACCCCGCCGAAGCGGACGGCGAGTTGGTCCCGCTGGAGAACTACCTGGCGCTGCACCCGGGCCGTCGAGAAGAGGTACGGCAGCAGATCCGACGTCGCCTTGAAGCAACCGATGGACAGAACCAACGGTGAAAGCCATACGGGGGCGTTTCCTTCGGACCGGGCCGCTCCAGGGTACGCTTCGCTCCCGTCCCTTCGGGACCGGCTTCGCCGCCTTGCACGTCCCTAACGCAGAACGGATTTGTTCGTGAGGGCCAGACTGCGTCAATAGCAGGGCGAACGCATCTCGAAGTGGCTGAGCAGGCGTCAGTTACGTGCGGGTCACTCGTTACCAAACACGAGGTCTAAAGCCCAACAGCCACGGACGTGAGGCCCCTCACCCCGGCAGTGGTTCAGCACGTCCACGCTATCACACCCCGCATCCTCAAGCGCGTCGGCCAGGATCGGCATCCGGTCGAAGGCATTGTCTTCGTAGATGCCGCGAGCGAGAAGCTGAACGTCCGAAGTGAGCCACGATGGAGCGAGGGCTATATCGCGGAACGGCAGCGGGCCGAAGACGTCGTGGAGCAAGGTCACGAGACGCCGGAGCGACGGCAGCCGGCTGTCGAGGCGGCAGATCAATGCGACGACCTCTGGCGTGGGCGGATATAGATCGCTGTGTCCGTCACGGTCCCGAGGCACGTCGGGCAAGGTGGTGTGGAGGCACGCGCATTCGGCGTCATCGGCTTCCGCCGTGACCGCCTCAACCACCCCCGGAGCATTGTGCCTCGCGTGGTAGGCTTCCCACAGCGGGCGTGTAGCCACCTGCAACCCCGCCTCATCGATGCGCCCGTCCGCGAAGGCTTCTGCCAAGTCGAGAGCCGCGAGCGCACCGGGATTCGCGACCAAGTGGCGGAGCGGTTGGCAGGCGGCCACCGAGAACAACCGCAACTTGCGGTCAGACGCAGGCGCATCAAAGAAAAGCCAGTCAGCCAGCAATCTCGGGTCGTTGGATCTCAGCCACTCCGCTTCGGTCATTACAAGTCCCCCGCTCGAGGTCAGTGGCTCGATCATAGCCGTGTGGAGTGGACGACGGTAGAGAGACGGGAGTCACGGAGGCCCCGCCATGCCGCGTCAGGACGTGTCGATCGCCCGGTACTTTGCCGACCTGCCCGACCCGCGGGTGGATCGGACGAAGAAGCACCTGCTCGGGGATATCCTGGCGATCGCCCTGTGTGCGGTCGTGTGCGGGGCCGACTCGTGGGAGGAGGTGGAGGCTTTCGGGGAGTCCGGTGAATGATCCGCACAGAACAGCACAGGCTAACGAACCGCGCTCGCACGGCCACCCGTCCCGTCTGCTGCCCGGTCGAGGTTTTCGAGGTACGCACAGAACATGTCCGCCATGGCATCCGAGAACGTCTTGATTTCGGCTGTCATCCGAGGCGTTTCCGAGAACTGCTTTCCGACCGCGCCGAGCGTTATCTTGATGAGTTCACCCGCCATCTCCCGCGTCACCTCGGTCGCCGTGGGTAGCGCATCCCGCAGGAATGCCCGGATGATCCGCTTCCCCTCCACCTTCGTCTCCTGAGCTTCCGGCGCGTCACGGTAAAGCGGGGCGGCGTCGTTGAGAGCCACCCGCATCGCCGCCTCGTCGCACTCTGATTTGACGAAGGCATGAACCAGCGTTCTCAACCGTTCCAGCGGTGGCTTTTTACCGTCTTCGAGAATGCCCTGCATCAGCCCCAACGTCTGACGCCACTCGTCGCTCTGCAACCGGAACAGGATAGCCGCCTTGTTCGGGAAATACTGGTACAGCGACCCGACGCTCACCCCCGCCTTCTCCGCCACCCGCGCCGTGGTGAACCGTTCCGCCCCCTCCTTCTCCAAAACCTGAATAGCTGCCTCCAGAATGATGGAAACGAGCTCGGTCGAGCGCGTTTGTTGCGGCTGTTTCCGCTGGGAAAGCTGGGCTTTTCGACGAGTGCTCATTGAATCGCACCGAACGCGAATTGATAAACGCGACTAATCCGTCGTATTCTACAGTACCGCCCGATCGATGCCCTCCCCAAAGGAAAAGAACCGTGTCAACGCTGACCACCACCCCGCTGGCCCCGCTCCTTG
This sequence comes from Limnoglobus roseus, assembly GCF_008254045.1. Classification (GTDB taxonomy): domain Bacteria; phylum Planctomycetota; class Planctomycetia; order Gemmatales; family Gemmataceae; genus Limnoglobus; species Limnoglobus roseus. The sequence goes on from NZ_CP042425.1 coordinate 7,102,163, forward strand.
ATCGCCTGTTTGAAGACGCTTCCCGCTCGTGGTCGAGCGCGCCTTCCGCCCTGGCAAACATGCCCAGCGAGGAGCGCGACCGCCTGATGCAGAGCAAGACCGATTACATCGACTTCTACGGGCGCATGAAGGACTTGCCCCTGGCCGTTTCGCGAGAGACCGGCAGGTTGCTGTACATGCTGGCCCGGAGCGCCAATGCGCGCTCGGTTGTCGAGTTCGGAACGTCATTCGCCATCTCGACGCTACATCTGGCTGCCGCCCTGCGGGACAACGGTGGAGGTCGGCTCATTACCACCGAGTTCGAGCCGTCGAAGGTGGTGAAGGCCCGAGAGAACCTGACGGCCGGCGACCTGATCGATCTGGTGGAGATTCGGGAAGGAGACGCGCTCAAAACGCTGGCCGCCGACCTGCCGGACGTGATCGACCTCGTTCTGCTCGACGGTGCTAAGTCGCTCTACCCGGACATCCTGGCGCTGGTCGAACCGCGACTCCGGCCGGGAGCATTTGTGCTCGCCGATAACGCCGAGCACAGCCCCGAGTATTTGGCTCGCGTCCGGGCAACGGGCTCGGGTTACCTGTCCGTCCCATTCGCTGACGACGTCGAGTTGTCCATGCGGCTCGGATGACTCAGTCAAATCGCCTTTTCCGTCCTGAATCTGGGGCATGTCGCCCCAGCCTCGCACCGAATTACATGTCGTACGGCGAGGTCCGCGTTGCTTCGGCTCGAAGGCCGTGGGCCGCGTGAGGATCGAACACAGCGGTGGCGTTCAAAAAATCGCTTGGCTGGCGGTGAGCGATCAGATTAGAGTAACGACCAAGTCTCTTTTAGACGGGTTCTTGCAATCGCACCCTGTCGGCTCGGTGATCGGGAGTGACGTAGCTTCCGGGCGCCCCGCCCTGCCACCCGGTGATGCCATGCCAACGAAAGATCTGACCTTCAATCTGACGGCTGACGCCGATGGGAAAGTCACAGGAAGCCACGACGAAAATCCCCCGTTTCGTGTCCGGCTCAAAAAAGTCGTAGTCCGCTCGACCACGGGTTGCAACAACCGAACGCACGCCCTCAAAGCCGGTTTCACCGGCGGGGCTACGTTCGAACACGACGACCAGATGAGCGACTGCTCCGATCTTGCAATCGACCTCGGTGACCTGCACGCCCCAGGCGGTACCACGACAACCCTGTTTTTCGAGTTGTCCGGTTTCGATCCTCAAGAGGCCGTGACTCTGGAAGGAACCCTCACTTACTCACTGTTCGGGTAGGCCGGCACGTACTCAGCTGCAAGAAATTACCACCTCGGCTCCACGCCGATGCGCCCTACCCGGAGAAGCTGACGATGGCGAAGAAGAAACCCGAGTTCCAGGGCAGCATCGTACACTCGGCTGTCGATGCACTGACCACTGCGTTCGGCGTCAAAGGCGCCCACCAGGTCTGGTTTCCGAAGACGAAAGCTGATGTCGCCACAGCCGTCGCGTTGTCCAAAGAGCAGGTGACGCTCATCCGCAGCGGGATGCAAGCGGCAGCCACGGACACCGCGGAAGCCGTCGGCGGCATCGTCATCCATTTGGCCGGGTTGACCAAGATCACGGCGAAACCTGACGCCGTAAACGCCGAAGCTGGGGCGACCACCAGCGCGGTGGCCGAGCAACTGGAGGTGAACGACCTCGCGCTCCCCCTCATCGACAGCCCACTCAAGAGCATCGTTTCTAACGTCCTGGACGACACGCCGTCCTGCCTGATCCGCTCTCTCGGCCCGCTTTCCGATTACGTGACCAAACTCACTGGCGTCACGCCAGACGGCCAATCCATCACACGTTCTGGGGCCACGGCCCTGGCGCGAGTGTTGGAAGAGAAAGCAGTCATTACCGGTGTCACTTTTGAACCGGCACCCGCGAAAGGCCTCTGGATGGTGAGGAGGTCTTTCCTCTATCCGGGCAAAGACCGCATGACGGCCCTCGTCAAAGCCCTTTTCCTGGACACGGAAATCCCCTCCCAGTGCGACGTCATCCTTGAGGCCCTCTCGGCCCGACACGACTTCCCAGTGGTCAGCGTGATGGCGGCGGGTGCTGGCCTGAAGGGTAAAAAAGCCGTGACCGAGTTAGTCGAAGGTGCAATCGCCACACTGCCGGCCGGCCTTGTGTCCGAAGACGCAACGGAGAACTTCACCGGGGCGAGCGTCATCCGGGCAATCGTCGACGCGGGTGCCGACCTGCCGATCGACCCCGAGGTTGATGCCCACCGGATTCGCCGTGTCGTCGAACCGCAGGAGGATCTGAACCAGTTCCTCGACCTCGTGGTGGACGACCTCGATCGCGGCCTCGCATTTCGGGAGGACGGAACCGGCAAGCGCGACGAGAACATGCGAGTTTTTTCCCGTTTGCAACTCGACCGCGAGGATCGCGTTTCTCTCAGCGGCCTCGTGTTCACGCCCCGGCCCGCCACTTCGTCGCTCCTAGCCCCCTTGGCCTCGGTGTCCTTCCTGCAGCGGGCCGAGACGCCGTTTCACGTCGGCCTGGATTTCCCGCCGCTCTTCGCCCCGCGTATTCCCGGCTTCAAAGGGGTCGTGTACGTTCCCACAGACTTGCTGTACAGACTCCACGCCGACCAGTACGCGACGTCGTCACACAAGCGGGAGGACATGAGCCCGTTCATGGTGGCCTACCCCCGCGACGTGGACGACATCAAATCGGCGATCACCTTCGCTCAAGGCAAGCAGAAGAGCCTCGTCGCACGCAGCGGCGGGCACCAGTATTCCGGCCTGTCTTCGGGCGGTAGCGGCACCATCGTGCTCGCCATGGACCGGTTCGACCAAATCACCCGCATCTCTGACAACGTGTTCGACGTCGGCCCGGCCGTCCCGCTCACCAGGTTGGCACGGTTCTTCAAGGGGCAAGGAGTGACCATTCCCCACGGTGAGTGCCCGCTGGTCTGCATCGGAGGCCACGCACAAACCGGCGGGTTCGGGCATCTCCTCCGTTCATTCGGGCTGACACTTGACTACGTGACCGAACTCACGATCGTGCTGTCCGACGGCAGCGTACGCACTGTGCAGCGACCGGCGGGCGCACCCACAACGGATGACGAGAAACTTTTCTGGGGAGTGCTCGGCGGCAATGCCGGTTCGTTCGGGATCGTCACTAACTACCGGTTCAAGTGTATCAAGGACTCAGACCATCCGAAGTCCTTCGGATACAGCGCAAAGCGGTTGTACCGAAAGGGCCGGTACAAGAATTTGATGAAGCAGGCCCAAGCATGGACGCAAGGCATTGTGGCCGGGTCGCTCCCTCGGGGCATCGACTTCATGATGACGGTACTGTCGAAGGCCGACACTTTCCGACCCCCGGTGCCCGGAATTCTTGTGGAACTTGTCCATGCGAACTTAGGCGGTGAGGGCGAGGCCGTAGACCCTGAGGAGGCGTTCGCCGCCATCATGGACGCCGCCGACAGCGATCCCCCACCGCTGGATGTACGGCTCACGGACAAGAGGAGCAGATTCCTCTCTGACCTCTCGGACTCCTTCGTCCGCCGCTTCCCGCTCTCAACCCCGAACGGCCGCGAGTTCCGGCAACCCTACAACAAACGGCTCAACGCCACGATGGACGCGCTGACGGACGATTTCATCGACGGCTTGGTTGACTTGGTTGACACCGCCACGGCAACCAAGGGCTTATACCTGGTCTTTCAGATGGCGTTCGGGGGCGGCAGTTTTCGGGATTCTCAGCGCCGGCCGGAGACTTCGATCCCTCGGCGGGACATCGTGTACTGCTTCGTTTTCGACCTCTTCTATGACGAGGAAATGAAGCCGGAGGCGGAGAGACTCCAAGGCGAGATGCAGACCCTCATCGACCAGCACTTCAGTCCCGGCCAAGAACGGCGGCTCCTGTGGGGATCGTTTGGTGACACCGACATCACCAAGGACGCGGTGCGGGATTTTTATTACGACGACCTCGCCGTCTACGACCGACTTCGGGAGCTGAAGAAGAAGGTCGATCCCGTCGACCTGTTCCACACCTCGCTGACCGTCAAGCTGCCGTGACCTTGGCACAAAGCCGCCGGACAGGAACTGCTGGACATCGCCCCACCGGCTGTGGCATCCTGCCAGAGGGACAACAACGGGTGGGGGACGAGGTGTACAACGAAGAAACGGGCAAACCGGAAGACCTCGTCCCCGAACACATCGCTATCCGCCGCAGCATGGTGTACAGCAAGGACCGCCACGACAAGGTCTGCCGGGCGGAAGTCGAAGCCCCGCTGCTTATCGACCAGCTATACAACCACGAGATCATTGGGGCCGACCATCACTTCTACGGCGCTCAGTTCATCACCATGCGCAAGCTGTTCCTCGCCCCAGTCGGGTACAAGGTCGGGATGATGCTGGTGAAGCGCGTCGGCGACGACGAACCCGCCCCGGACAAACCAATTCCGATGGAGGACACGGACTACACCCGCACCATGCGGTTGGTGAAGAACCCGGCCAACCAGAAGCTTTTGCGCGACATCTGCGACGAAGATGCCGACCCCTCCCTGTACCCGTTCTACGGTCGCCAAACCCACACCGTGACGGCGGCCTTCGACGCTCTCTCGCCCCCCACACCGGCGCATCAGACCGGCGGGTGGTCCTTGATGAATTGGACGATTGCCGCAGGGTCGTCGGTCAGAAGGATGTAGTCGTCGAACTTCTTCTCATTGGCGAGCTTCTGGAGTACCGGGTAAACCTTCTTGCGCTTGTCGTTCGGGTCGTCGAACACCATCTTGTCCGGGTTCCAGTAATCCGACTCGAACAGGATCATTGGGCTCTTCACGTTGTCGATGGTGCGGTAGTAGTTTTGGTTAGCGTCCTGGAATATCTCCTGCACCGTCCCGCCGTTACCCCGCGCGAAGATGATGCCCCCGACCGCCAGTGCGAGCAAGCCTTCCTCTCGCACGCTGTTCTCGAAATACTTGGCGATGTCGGTTGCGAAGAGGTTCGGGGGTTCGTGACCGTAGAACCACGTGGGGATTCCGATATTGCGGCTCTTGGCGGGATCTTTCGGCTTACCCATCTCCTCCCAGGCTGCGTAGGCGTCCTTCAGCCAGTTTTCGCTCGTGTACTTCGGGGAGTCCTTCATCCGAAGGATCGCGGTCTCCAAAATCTTTTCTGGTTGGTCAAATCCCGCGCAATACGCGCCGAGGTTGCCGGCTTCCATCAAGCCGGGACCGCCCCCGGTCAGGATCATGTATCCCGCCGCTGTCAGGTTGAGCGCCAGCTTCGCGACCGCGGTGTACGTCGAGTTCGTCCGCTCCATGTCGTGACCGCCCATGATCGCAACGCACTTGGTCCGCGCCTTCGCGTCGAGAAGGTTCTCAAGTGCCACCGAGATCGAGGCATCGTGCAAGCGCCTTAACAGGACTGTATCGACATCTGCGGGAAGCGGGACGTGTTTGTCCTTGTCCATGAACGAGAGGTAGATGCGCCGGTCGAGGCAGGCCTCGTACCCGCCGTCCTTGAACTTGTCGTACAGTTCTCCCGGCGTGTAGAGGCCTGGGGTAAACGGATCGAAGATCAGATCGGGCCGACGCGGGATGACGAAGCACTTGGCTTTTGCTGCTGCCGCCAAAAGGTCGTCACCCATCTCGCAACCGAGGAATACGCAGTCATCAAGCTGCAACTTGGCGATCTCGGCTGAGTGCTTCGCGAGTCTTTGCCATTGAAACACTGCGGGTTTCGGATCTTTCAACCATCCGAGAACCTTCTGCTCGGTGTCGATCTCTGGCTTCATGGGCAACGCTCCTCTGCGCCGCCAGGGAGAGGCGGGCGATTAATCGACGTGACGTAAGACCTTCAGCCGCCGAGATACTAACGTACCTGCCGCCCGCAACCGGACAAGATCGGCGGTCACCACCCCTCAGACCTCGAAAATTGCAACCGACCTTGCGCCTTTCGCCTGATCGCGCTTTGCTGGTGGTGGAGGTAGGTCATGAACTGCACATGCTGTCTGCGTCGGAAGGTGTTGCCGTTAAATTGTAATTGTCTTCGCCCTGGCCTTTGCCGCGAGTACCTGAAGTGCTCGAAGCACTGCGAGTGCGGGAAGGGGGCGAGGCTATCCGGATGCGCGAGGCGGAAACCGCAGGGAAAGTGAATCTGCTGATCTGTGCTCACCACCTGACCACGTCCGCCGAGGAGCAAAACGGACCGGCCGTTTCCAAACCACCGAGTCGTAGCCGATGCAACCAGACTTCCCATCCGTGGTGAGGTCTCATCGTGCGCCGCCGGGGACAGCAACCGCACACTCGAAAAGCATCGTGAAGATTCGCTCTTCGGACGTGGCGGGTGTAAACTTCTAGTCCTTCGATGAACGCCGGCCGATTGTCAACAGCAAGCGAGTCGATTCGTTCAAGCCACCGCGTGCAGCCCAGTCTTCGATCCGAGCATCCGGGGTGAACCCGTAGCCCAAGTGGGTCGGTTCCGAGCGGGTGACGACTGCCCCAACTACAGTCGAGTGGCCGACGGGTCGGCAACCCAGGACTAGACCGAGCGCGTCGTCACACCGCGGGCTCGCAGTGGTTCTCCTCTTCTCCTCGCCAGCTCTTGGCTCGTTACGCCGCCGCCTTCACCGGCTGCACCTGATGGAACAGCCACCGCACCCACCGGTTGGCGACGGCCGCGGCCACCACGCTCCCCGGCTTGCCCCGGCCCTTCATGTCGGCCGCCAGTTTCTTCCACCGGGCGTCGTACCGCACCAGCCGGTGGGCGGCCTCGATGAGCACGACCCGCAGCTGCGGGTTGCCGGCCTTGATCAGCCCGGCGTCGGCCTGCTTCTGGCCGCTCGACGCGTTCCGCGGCGACAGCCCGCAGAACCGGGCCGCCTGCTTGCCCGTCCGGAACCGGTCGAACCGCCCGATCTCGGCCCGGATGGTGGCCGCCGTGACCAGGCCGATCCCCTTCATCGTCAGCAGATTCACGACCAGGGCATCCTCGGCGGTGACCTGGGCCAGGCGTTGCTCGGCCGCCTTGACGTCGCCGGCCAGGGCCTTCAGGCGGCCCAGGTGCCGGTCCATCACCCACCGCGTCTGCTCGCTCAGGGCGGCGTCGCGGGTCAGCCACGTCAGCCACGCCACCGTCCACGGGTTCACGCCCTCGGGGGCGGCTACCCGGTTGTCGCGGAGCAGGGCCCCGATCCGCAGCTTGACGTTCCGCCGCTCGCCGACGAGCTGCTGGCGGTACCGGACGAGCCGTCGCAGTTCGCGGACCTCGGCCGGGGCGTGCCACACCTTGGGCAGGTACCCGACCCGCTCCAGGTCGGCGAGCATCTTGGCGTCCGAGTAGTCCGTCTTGTCCGGGTTGCCCTTCATGCGGGCCACATACCCGGGGTGGGCCAGGTCGACCAGCCACCCGGCTTTGGTCACCAGTTCCTCGGCCAGATCGGCCGACCCGCTGCACGCCTCGATGGCCGCCCGCACGTCGGTGCCGAACCGGGCGACGGCGTCGCGGATGGCCCGCCAGTCGTTCGCGCAACTCTGGTTGAGCAACACGCGGCCGCCGCGGTCCAGGGCGCACACCTGGACGGACAGGGTGTGGTAGTCCAGGCCCACGAAAACGGGGCCGGTCGTCGTTGCCGCGGGCATGGCTGGTCCTCGAAGGTGTGGTCCTGTTGATGGTGACCACACCCACCCTCTCCGGCAACCAGCGTTCATCCCCATCTACAGCCGTAATTGCTACAATCGGGCGGTCTGGCCCCGCGTTTCTTGTAATGGCACTCCTTTGCCCGGTGTTGGTGTCGCCGCCGCCACGCCGACCACGCCAGCACCCCTTCGACTTCCGGCACGAACGCCCACACGAGCTTGAGAAGTAGTTTCCGCACTTCGGGCACGCTCAGGCGGATCAGGCGCGCGCCCCCTTTTTCTGTCGGCCCGGCGGCACCCGCGACCGGATCACGCCGACCACGGCCAGGGCGAACAGGCTGAGCGTCACATGCCGGTGCCAACCGGCCCAAGACCGCACCTCGTACTCGTCGAGCCCGCAGTCCCCCTTGGCCAACTCGAAGCACTCCTCGACGACCCACCGCTTGCCGGCGACCGCGACGAGTTCGGCCAGGACCGCCGCCGGCCGCCCGCTGCACACGAAGTACGACACGTCGGCCGGGTCGGAGGTGCTCCGGCGGATCGACAAGTTGCGAGAGGCGGAGGTTGAAGTTAACGAGCCAGTGGCAGCTACCGTGCCTGACATATCTCCAGAAACGAGGCGATGGGCAACGGTGCTCCCGGCCCCAATCGTACGACTCGAAGTCGCGCGGGAACTGACCGTGGGTGAGCGGCTTGTTCCGGTTGGCGAGGGTGAACTTGCTGAAGTCGCGGACAAGTACGGCGTTCAGCTTTCGGTCCGCGAGGTGGAGCTCGATCCGTTTGGTCCAGTGTCGCTGAAAATCGTAGTAATGCATCGGGCGACGGTGGCGCAGTTCTGCGAACGTGGTCAAGAGAAAGCGCGTTTGCTGCAGGGAGCGGAGTGGTCTGAGCGGTGGGGCGGACGCGCCGCTTGACTCCGATTCTCTTCCGCCGTGTCCCCGTTGTTCCGTCGGCCCGGACGAACCACATGGAGCGATACTGGTGTACCCTGCGACAGCGGTGCGGGCGGTTCGTCCGGAAGACGCTGTCCTTCTCCAAGTGCCCACTCAACCACATCGGGGCCGTATGGTATTTCCTCCAACTCTATAACTCATCACGCGGGTGAGACCACTACCCCCTCCTCGAACTCCGCCCCAGGGGGGGCAATCGGTGCTCGCACCCCCTGGCCGGCGACGACCCCGAGCCGCTCCGCCATCAAGTCGTCGAACTGCCGCCCAGCCGGCGAACTGCGTCCAGCTGTCGGCCTCATTCGCCAACTCCTCCCCCACCGTCTTCCGCCCGGTGCCGTTGGCTCGCGCCGTCGACGCCCGCATGGTGTGGACGTTGGCGTGCCGCCCGCCGGGCAGGTCGGTGCGGAGTTCCGTGTGCCCGATGCCTGCAACGGCGACCTGTGATTCCACCCACGGGACCACCTTCTCCACCCACTTGGAGGCGTGTTCCCGCAGGCCCGGCCCGCTGAAGTGGACGTCCTTGCCGCGGGCGTCCCGCCACTCCCCCTTGAGCGCGTCGGAGTCTGGTCCTTCGAGGGCGAGTTTGTCCCTCCACAGCGACGCTTGGGCGTCGCGGATGTCGGCCGACCCCTCGTCGTCGGGTCCGTGGTAGCTCGCCCGGGCGACGAACCACGGCGCGTCCCAGCCGATGTCATTGCGGGTGTCGCGGATCAGCTTCTCCAGGTACTCGCAGTACAGCTTGCCCGAGAGGGTGCGGGTGGCGTCCTTCTGGTTGGCGTCGCTCTCCCCCTGGTGCCAGAGCACCGCCCGGAAGCCGTTCGGGCCGAGCGCCTTCATTCGATCCCGGAACGTGGCGTAGATGTCGCCCTTGCTCTCCCAGGCGTTGCCGGCCTTCGTCACATTGGCTTCGATGGTCGGCGGGTTGGGGAACGTCGCCCCTTTCGGCAGCCACTCCCGCACGCTCGTCGCCCCCACCCCGCACGCCACCAGCCCGACCGGCACGCCGAACTTCTCGGCGACAGCGTCGCCGAACGGCGGGAGGAAGCTGCCGCCGGCGCCGCTGGCCCCCGGCTGCGGGTCGTCGGCGAGCTGCCAGTCGATGCCGTCGAATGCACTCACCCGCTTCGTCTTCGTGGCCTGCTTCTCCGCCCCGTGGTTGGCCGAGTTCGACTGGCCGGCGACGACGAACACCTCGCCCACGCCCACCCTCTCCACACCCGCCTCGGCCACCGGTTGGCCCTTCCCCACCGCCCGCACGCCGAGCGTGTACCATCCGCCGGCCGGTAGTTCGACCTTGGCGTCGAACGTGCCGGCTTTGAAGACCGCGTCGAGCTTCCGCCACTCCCCCGGCCGGGCCGCGGTTCCGACGCGGCACTCCAACCCGTCGGCAGTTTTTGCGGCATCGCCGAGTCTGCCCGTCACTCGCACTGCGCCGACGTTCTTGGCGTCCCGCTGCACCACCTGGTACGGCCGCGGGGAGTCGAGCCGCAGCCCGACCCCGGCCTGGTCCGTCAAGAAGTCCACCAGCTCGCGGCAGCGGAAAAAGCCCAGCCACATGTTGTGACCCTGCCCCGGCGGGACGACCAGCGTCATCGCCCCGCCCAGCTCCGCGTACCGCCCCTTCACCCGCCCGCTGTTCGCCTCCAGCGGTACGACCTTGTCCGCGTTGCCGTGGATGGCGAACAGCGGCACCTTCGCCTTCGCCAACCCCGCCAGTCGATCCAGCGGGTTGAACTCCGCCAGACGCCGCTCCAACTCCTCCGCCTTCAGTCCGTAGGCCCCGGCCGCCTTCGCCACGCTGGGGTAACTGGCGAGGTCGCACACGGGGTAGATGCCGGCGAACCCGCCCACTTTCTCGGGGTTGGTCGCCGCCCATGAGAGCGTCTGTAGCCCGCCGCGGCTGCGGCCGAGCAGCACCGGCCGTGGCGAGTACCCGCGGCGGGTCATTTCCGTGTAGAGCGTGTCGAACACCTTGTTCCCGGCCGGGCTGCCATAGGACTCGCCGGCGTCGATGCCCGCCACCGCGATGCCGGCCGCCCGGAACCGCTTGAACATCCAGGCCTCTTCCGGGCCGGGCAGGTTCGGCAGGGTCGGGGCGTACCACACCCACGGCTTCGTTTTGGCGTGCGGGTCAGCCGTGGCCGGGATGAGGAAGGCGGTGCGGCCGTCGAGCGCGAACACCTCGCCGGGTAGGGGGAGCGACTTCTTCGGCGGATCGGCGGCCGTCGTCGCGACGAAGAACAACAGCGCGGACACGATCGTGGAGAGGTATTTCATGGTCGGACCTGGAGCGATCGGCGGGACGAGGGTGGTTCCCGACGGTTATCTTAAGCCGCACGCCGCGAAGGCCAGAGCGGGTGGTTTTGCTCGTTCACCAAGACCGGTCTCCGATACGCCCAACCGCCGACCGACCTCGGCGACGGACAGGTGCTGGTCGGTGATCATCTGGACTGCCTAGAGCTTGAACTCCGGTGTGTAGATGGTTCGCTTGTTGGCCATCGGTGTTGCCTTCGGGTTGATGGAGTTTACATCGCTCTCCTGTTGTTCACCAAACCTGGGGAGGCTCACTAGCCGACAGTAGAACGTACCGCCCCACAGCTGTACGGCGTGTCCGCACCTTCGCCAACTATGCCGGTTCCCAAAAGTCCCGTTTGTACCGGTGGCCCGTCGGAGTGAGAAACAAAGACGTAGAAGCATTTCACAGTATTTCACACAACACCCCCGGATTTCACATTTCCAAGTAATCCCATGCAAGGCATGTCGACTTATGCAACGATAGGTGGTAGCATCGAAATGCTGGGAAATTAGTCGTTCGTGATTCCCAAGAAGGTGTTTAGCAATCGTTTCATAAGCGATGGGTCGCCGGTTCAAACCCGGCCTCCGCTACTCAAAGAACCCTCGGGTAACACCGGGGGTTTTTTCGTATCTTCCTCGAAAGCAAGGGTTTACAACTAGCCCACACTTCAAAGACCCTTCAAGACAATGTCATTTGCCGTCATGCTTTGCCATCCAAAGTCAGACATTGTCACGAAATAAAGGGACCATAAAGGGACCAAAAACGGGACCAACTGCCGATAAAGGGACCGCAAGGAGTTAGCGGTCGAAAAAAGGGGGACCAGAAATTCACGCGGCTGTCGTATAACGTTCTGGGCGTCGGGCGGAAGTTGGCCGAGGGTGCCGACGCCAATACTCGCGGCCAGTCACACCGCCCTTCCTTCCCGCAGGCGTCCGACCCCGCAAGTACCTACTCACGTCCGCCTGCGTGATGCCGTAGTGATCGGCAATGTCTACCTGACGCATCCCGCCGTTCCACATCCCACGCATTACCTCGATGTCCTCGGCAGTGTATCGGGCGACTCCCAACGGCACCCGCGACCGCCAGAACTTGCGGATCACGTCGGCGTCGGCGGCAGAGTAGTACATCCTCGACAGATACTGGACGGAAGGGCTAGGCAAGTGACCGGCAAGGGCGTGGTGGTAGAGGCCCGTGTAACACGTTCCCAGTTCGCGGGCGAGATAGGCCAGAGTGAAGAGATGAGGCGGCATCCCTTATCGTAGTCGCGAGCGTTGCGGAAAATTGGCGGCAAAAGCGTTCTGGCCACTTCGGAACGATCAAGCTATCGTCCGGCAGAGTTGCGGGATCAGACTTCCGTCATGGGCAGCCGTTATGCGTTGTGCAATCGTGACACTGCTTGTCGTTAGTATGGTGGCGTGTCATTCTCGTGCGCCGTCGCCACCCCCGGACACCAGCCTACCCCAACCGCCTGCCACCGGGGATCAGCAAGACACGCCCCGCAACAACGACAAGCCAAAGCCAGCGGAGTACAACGAGACGTTCACACTCCACATGGGCTTTGACTCGGCAAGTGATGACCGGGTGCTGTTGGCGGGGACGTACCACGATTGCACCGTGCATAGCAGTCTAACTGGGCAGAGCCTCGGCTTGTTCTTGTCCCTGCACTCGGACGGCACTTACGAAGTGGAGAATCGGAGCGAGTGCGGGATGGGGTGCGCAAAGGTGAACGGGACGTGGGAAGTCAAAGACCAAGTCATTACGTTCACTGAGATAAAGGAATTCGGGTTCCTGAAAGGTCACTTTACCCGAATCCATGTCCTGAAACACCAGGGCCACACGCTACTCGTTCGGGAGCAGGCTCGGCCAATGGTTGACAGGGATGGCGTTGGCCCCCAAAGCAAATACTCTTGCCTGCGTAAGTCCGACGCCGAATACATTTTTGAAACGAAGGGCGATAAAGTGTCGGAGTAGACGCCGTCAGCATCCTGCAAGACTTCGTCCGCCTGTCCGCCATTCCGATGGCCGGTCTTGAAACGCAGTTCGCCATCGACGGCACGGGGTTCAGCGGTGCGAGGTACGAGAAGTGGTTCGATGAGAAGTGGGGCACGCAGGAGTCGCAGTCGGCGTGGGTGAAGCTGCACGCCGTCGTCGGCACCCGGACCAACGTCGTCGCCGCGTGCGTCGTCACCGACAAAGAGCAGCACGACAGCCCGATGCTCCCGCAACTGATTGCCGAAGCGGCGAAGACGTTCGACGTGAAGGAATTGTCGGCCGACAAGGCGTACTGCGGGCGGGACAACTTCGCGGCCACCGACGCCATCGGCGCGGCCTTCTACCCGGCGTTCAAGAGGAACGCGACCGGGGCTGTCGGCGGTTCCTACGCGAAGGCATTCCACGCCTTCCAGATGAACAAGGAAGAGTACGAACAGCACTACCACCGCCGGAGCAACGTGGAGGCGACGTTCAGCGCCATCAAGCGGAAGTTCGGCGAATGCACCCGCGCGAAGAACGACAACACGATGAAGGCCGAAGTTCTCGCAAAGGTCGTCTGCCACAACATCTGCACCGTGATCGGCACGGCCTATGAACTGGGCGTCGCGCCGATGATCGGGCTGAACGGCTGCACAAATAATCCGCCCGCTGCACATTTAATGGCCTGAGGGGGGATTAAATGTGCAAAGTCCCCTCATCGTATACGTCCGTGAGCATGGGTCCGGGTCAGTTGCGTGGGGTGATTGACCAAACGAGGAAGCAGTTTGATTTTTGCCACTCGCCCCCCAAAATGGCCAGAGGCATACGCACGACACCTGGTTGCGGGAGTCAAACGACTTCCGTTGCAGCCGGTGCACGTAGGCGGCCTGTCGGACAGCAGTTCCTTGTGTGTCGCTGGCGACCGCCGAGCCGACACGATTCGCTCCACCTCCGCCCATTTCTCGGCGAATTGCGCTTCCCACAGGTCGACCGTCACCGCGAACGCCCGCGTCAGTGGTTTCCAGTCGTAAGCCAACGGCTCCGGGTCGGCAAGACTGGGCGAGCAACTCCCGGCGGCACTCGTCCGTCCACAAGCAGTCGAGTCGGCGCAGTTACTAAGACCATGCCGGCGAGGCCGAACAACGGACTGAGCCCACGGGCCGCCCAGCCAAGTCGGACGGCTTCTTCCGCGGGTGCTGCAACCGCAGGGCTGAAGTGGTGCTGTTGACCAAGCGGCGCAGCAGGAAGTTGGCCTCGGTCGGACGTGGTGAATCGACGGGACTTGATTGGCCGCGGGTTGGAGAATCTATCGCCGTCTGCTATACATCCGTGAAGGCCTGCCCGGCACGTTGTTCAAGAACGAACTCGCGTCCCGACCCGGAGGACTCCATGGACCCACAGCTCGAAAAGTCTGATGCGGGCGATAACCCGACTAGCAATACGCCGGCAATGGCTATCGCCCCACCGGGAAAGAAGGGCCGATCGAAGTTCGCGTGGACGCCGGAACGGAAGGAGTTTTGCCGGCTCTACGTCCAGACGCACAACGGCGCCGAATCCTATCGCCGATCGCATGGGTCGACAGATGCGAACGGTCGCGAACTCCTCTACCAAACGCTAGCAAAGCGGGGTGAAAGGCTGCTTCGGCACCCCGCGATCCAGGCCGAGATTTGGTCGAAAGAAGGCCCGTTTTGGCGATTGTTCCCGCTCTCGATCGACGGCCTGCTGGCCGAAGCGGCAAAACTCACCTTCTCGAACATGGGCGATTACTTCGATTTCTCGGGCGAACACATTACGCTCAAGAAGGCGAACCAGATTACCCGTCACCAGCAAGGGGCGATCCAGCACCTCAAGGTGAAGACGCGACGGGTCAAGAAGGTGATTGGGGAGGACCCGAGCGGCAAACCGATCTATCAGGAGACGGTCACGCAATCCGTGGATCTGAAACTGTACCCGAAGACGAAGTCGTGGGAGATGCTAGCCAAGGTACTGGGTATCGGCTCCCCGCGGGACGTCATGGAAACGCTCCTTGAGAAGTTGCCCCCCGAACTGAGAGTCCAGGTCGCGACGATCCTCCTCGCGGCGATGGAATCAGAAGAAGCCCGGGAAAGAAGTAAGCGTAAAATGACTGTCACTGCAAACTGACGCCACTCAAGGCCCAAGACGTGAATCCCCTTCTCACGGCCACCCAACTCGTGCATTGGGCCGACACCTGGCCGGCCCAAGACGCGTTGCCCCTCCTCGTCCGCCGACTGATTCTGGGACGAATCGACCCGCTCCACATCGATTTCCCCGCCGGGGATTCCATCAACCGGCCCGGCTACGACGGCTTGCTCCGCACGGCCGAAGCGTCGTCGTTCATCCCCGCCGGGCAGTCGGTGTGGGAGTTCGGCGCCGAGAACAACCCCAAAAGGAAGGCCAACGAAGATTACTCGTCCCGCACCAAAACGCCGCGGACCGTCACGCCCGCCGAGACGACGTTCGAGTTGGCGTACCGCGTGGGCCGGCCGGGATTTCTGGTCTGGGCGGTGACCCTGGTCACGACTTTGCCCTACCCGGCCGCCGCGGTGAGCGCATTGTGCAGCGCGCGAAGGGGAGTCGTAGCCGACCTGGCGCATGTGAAGACGACGTTCGGGATAGACGTGTTGAAGTGTGGGACGGCGGCGGGCATGTTATAGGAGTTGACGGCCTTCGCGTTGGTGCTGGACCGGGTGCGGGTGGTGATGCGCGAAGCCGCGAGGCGTGAATGGTAATCAGCATCTGAGGTGTCATCGCCATCAGCGAGTGCAGGGTCTATCCAACGAAGGCGCCGCCCAGGAAATCGCCGAACGGATCGAGCTCGAAAATCGATTTCACTGTACCCGCCACGAGTGCCTGGCCACGATACGCCACCACGCGGTTGCCGGCCCCGCTGCCGTCGCCGGCGATCAGATCGGCTTGAGTGTCACCGTCCAAGTCCTTCACGGCGACCCGCACCCCGCTTCGGTCGGCTGGGTCGCCGAGGAAGTCGTTGAAGAGGACATCGGGGGTGTCAACTCGGCCGGCCGTTAGGTCCGCCCCGGACAGGGCGAGGACGCGGGGGCCGCCGCCCGGCCCGCCGCCGGCGATGAGGTCGGCGAAGCCGTCGCCGTCCAAGTCGCCAACCGTCACGAACGCGCCGTTGCGGAGCGACTGCTCGAACACGAAGAAATCGTTGAACAGTTTCTCTGGCGCACGGCCGGTCATGACCGTGAGGCCGTTGAACCCGGCGATCCGCGGGCCGCCGCCGAAGCCGGCCGCCACAATCAGGTCCGCACGGCCGTCGCCGT
The DNA here is from genome assembly GCF_008254045.1 of Limnoglobus roseus. GTDB lineage: Bacteria > Planctomycetota > Planctomycetia > Gemmatales > Gemmataceae > Limnoglobus > Limnoglobus roseus. Next base: position 7,118,285 of record NZ_CP042425.1, read on the forward strand.
TGACGTCCCCGACGGCCGCCCGCGCACCGCCCCGGAAACTCTCGTCGTCGATGCCGAAGAAGTTTGCCCGAGAGGCGAAGCCGGCCCCGTCGTAGATCAACACCCGCGGTCCGCCTCCCTCGTCCGGGGTGACGACCAAGTCGGGGACGCCGTCGCCGTTCAAGTCCCCGGTCGTCACGTACACGCCGCCGGTGAAGGCAGGCTCAAAGGGGTTCACCGCGAAGAGTTGGTGGGCGTCCTTCCCGTCCAGGATGCGGACGTCGGTCGCAATGCCGGGGCCGGTTCCGATCACGAGGTCGGCGATGCCGTCACCATTGAAGTCGCCGGTCGCAACCCGCACGCCGCCAGTGAAATCGTAGGGGAAGATCGTCCGCTGGAAGCGGATCGAGCCGTTCGGATTGTACAACACGGCGGTCGGCACCAGGCCGGCGTCGGCCCCGACCGCGAACTGCCGGTCCAGCCCCTTGCTCGGCATGGGGGGCATCGGAATCGTGACCGTGGCGGTGGAGGGCGTGCCGTTCGTGGTCCCGTCCGCGGGCGTGACCTGGACGGTAACCACACCGCCGTCGCTCCCGTTCCCGTCTCCGCTCAGGTCGAAGACGTCCGTCAGGGCGGCGGTCGTGGTCGTCCGTCGGACCGTGCCGTTGACCGTCCAGACGAAGGTGAGCATCACCGGGTCGCCGTCGGCATCGGTGGCCATCGCCGTCGCCGTCAGAGTGCCGCCCGTGCCTGGGGCCGGATTGCTCAATTGCACAATGACGCCGGGAGCGGTGTTGACGACCGTGGCCGCCGCGGAGGTGATCGCCCCGGCGAGGGTTCCGTCGGTGGGGGTGACTTCGACCGTGACGGTGTCACCCCTGCCGCCGTTACCCTCCCCGCCCAAGTCGAATGTGTCGATCAGGCTTGTGACGCCGGGACGGGTCGCCTTCACGATCCCGTTCACCTTCCAAACGTAAGTGAGGCGGACGGGGTCGCCGTCCCGGTCGCTCGGGGTTACGGTGGCTGTCAACAGGTCGTTGGCCTGCGAGGTCGAACGGTTTAGCAGAACCGTCGCGGCGGGGGCGGTGTTGGCCACGGTCGCGGTCGCCGTCGCCACGGAGCCGGGCCGTGATCCGTCGGAGGGCGTAACTTCGACCGTGACCGCGTCGCCGTGGTCGCCGTTACCGGTTGTGCCGAGGTTGAAGGAATCCGTCCCGGCCGTCGTGGTGGTCGTTTGCCGAACGACGCCCCCGACCTTCCACACGTACACGAGCGTGACCGGGTCGCCGTCAAGGTCGCTCGCCGTTGCCGTTGCCGTCACAACATCGCTCGTGCCGGGGTTCGAATTGTCGAGGCTTACGGTTACGGTCGGAGCGGTGTTGACAATCGTGGCGGCGGCCCTTGTGAGCGATCCGCTCTCGGTGCCGTCGGCGGGCGTGACTTCGACCGTGACGGCGTCGCCGTGGTCGCCGTTGCCGGCCAAACTCAAGTCGAACGTGTCGGTGAGGCTCGTGGTGGTGACGGTCCGCCGCGTGACGCCGTTGACCTTCCACTCGTAAGTGAGGGTGATCGGGTCGGCGTCGGCATCGGAGGTCGTCACCGTGGCCGTCAGCACAACATCGGTCGAAGGGTCCGCCGAGTTCAGGCCGACCATCGCCGTGGGCGAGGTGTTCACAACGGTGGCCGCGGTGGATGCGGGGACGCTGGCCCGCGAACCGTCGGTTGATGTAACCTCCACCGTGACGGCGTCGCCTAGGTCGCCGTTACCGGCCAAACTCAAGTCGAACGTGTCAGTGAGGCCGGTCGTCGTGACGGAGCGACGGACCACGCCGCCGACTTTCCAGACGAACGTCTGGGTCGTGGAATCGCCGTCAAGATCGTTGACGGAGACAGTCGCCACCAACTGTTCGTTCGAGCGGGGGGCCGCGGTACTCAGGCCCACCGTCACGCCGGGGGCCGTGTTGATCACCGTAACTGCGGCGGTCGCGATTGTGCCACTTACGAACCCGTCGCTGGGTGTGACTTCGACGGTGACAGTGTCGCCGTGGTCGCCGTTATTCGGGCCGCCCAAGTCGAAGGCGTCGGTGAGGGCGGTGGTCGTCGTGGTTCGGCGGACCGTCCCGTTGACCCGCCACACGTACGTCAGGGCAACTGGGTCCCCGTCGGCGTCGCTCGCCGTGACCGTGGCCGTCAACACGGCGTTGGTTCGCGGGTTGTTGTTGCTCAAACTCACACCGGTCGTCGGAGCGGTGTCGGCGACCGTGGTCGCCGCGCTGCGGACTGTGCCGTTGAGAGTGCCGTCGGCCGGTGTGACCTCGACCGTGACGGCGTCGCCGCGGTCGCCGTTGCCGGCCAAACTCAAGTCGAACGTATCGGTGAGGGCGGTCGTCGTCGTGGTTCGGCGGGCGATGCCGTTGACCTTCCAGACGTAGGTGAGCGTCACGACGTCACCATCGATGTCGTTCGCAACGGCCGTGGCCGTGAGTACGTCACCCGTCCGGGCGCTGGGCGGGCTCAAACTGACGGCCACAGTCGGGGCACTGTTGGCCACGGTGGCGGCGGCGGCGGCGGTGAGTCCCGACACAATGCCGTCGTCCGGCGTGACTTCGACCGTCACGGCGTCGCCGATGTTGACACTTCCAAGGGTGGCCAAATCCAAGGTGTCGGTGAGACTAGCGGTGGTGAAGGTTCGGCGGGTGACCCCGTTGACCTTCCAGAGGTAAGTGAGTGTCACTGGGTCGCCGTCGATGTCGTCGGCCGCGGCCGTTGCGATCAGCACGGCGTTGACCGCGGGACTCGACGAACTCAAACTCACGGTCGCTGTCGGCGGGGAATTGACCACAACGGCGACCGCCATGGCGGCGGTCCCGGCGGCCGTGCCGTCGTTCGGCGTGACTTCGACGGTGACCGTGTCACCCGTGCTGCCGTTGCCGGCCAAACTCAAGTCGAACGTGTCGGTGAGGGCGGTCGTCGTCGTGGTTCGGCGGGGAACGCCGTTCACCTTCCAGACATACGTCAAGGTCACGACGTCGCCGTCGATGTCGGCCGGCACGGCGGTGGCCGTGAGCGTGTCACGGGTCCGCGGGTTCGTCGCGTTCAGGCTGACGGCGACAGTGGGGGGCGTGCTGCTGACGGTGGCGGACGCCGTCGACGGAGAGCCGGCCATCGTGCCGTCGTTCGGCGTGACTTCGACGGTGACCGAGTCGCCGCGGTCGCCGTTGCCGGGCTGGCTCAAGTCGAACGTGTCGGTGAGGCTGGCGGTGGTGAAGGTTCGCCGGATGGCGCCGTTGACCCGCCAGACGTAGGTCAGGCTCTCGGCATCCCCGTCGTCGTCGGCCGTGGTCGCCGTGGCGGTGAGCGTGTCATTGGTCCGCAGGTTGGCGGAACTCAGGCCGACGGACCCCGTCGGGGCACTGTTGACCGCGGTGGCTGTGGCCATCGCGGTGGTTCCCGGAGTCGTGCCGTCGAAAGGCGTGATCTCGACCGTGATCGTGTCACCGCGGTCGCCGTTGCCGGGTTGACTCAAATCAAAACTATCCGTGAGGGCTGCCGTCCCCGACACGGTTCGCCGGACGATGCCGTTGACCTTCCACACGTACGTCAGGGTCACCGGGTCGCTGTCCGGATCGCCGGCCACGACGGTGGCTGTCAGCACGTCGTTGGTCCGCGGGCTAGCGGAGCTGAAAACGACCGACGCGGTCGGCGGGGTGTTGGCGATCGTGGCCGTCGCCGAGACGGTCGTCCCACTCTGGGCGTCCCTCGGCGTGACCTCGACGGTCACGGCGTCGCCCCGGTTGCCGTTGCCGGCGAGGCTCAAGTTGAAAGTGTCGGTGAGGCTGGTGGTCGAAAAGATGCGGCGGGTCACGCCGTTGACCTTCCAGACATAAGTGAGCGTGACCGGGTCGCCGTCCGCATCGCTGACGGTGGCGGTGGCGGTCAGGGTGTCGCTCGTTAGCGGGTTCGCCTTGTCGAGGCCGACGGTCGCCGTCGGGCGGGTGTTCAGAACCGTGACGTTGACCGTGGCCGAGGCGGTGCCGCCGTGTTCGTCGGTGATGGTGTAGGTGAAACTGTCCGCGCCGAAGAAACCGGTGTTCGGTGTGTAAACGACGGATTGGCCGTCCGCGGCGATGCTCACGCTCCCGGACGCGCCCTGGGTGACGCCGGTGACCGTGAGAACCTCCAGCGGGTCGGGTGAGGACGAGTCGTTGTTCAGGACCAGGATCGTCGCTGACCCACCCGGGGCCGAGCGGTCCACCGACGCGGTGTCGTTCCGGGCCATCGGCGGGTTTTCAACCAGGGGTGCCGACGCGACGTTGACGTCGAAGTACATCGTGCTGACCGGACTGGTAACCTCGACCACCGTGCCCGATTTGTCGAGTACGTGACCGACGGCCTGGAAGCGCACCTCGTACCGCCCGGCCTTCGAGAACGTCCAGAAGTACTGGGCCGCCGCCGTCGCCGCGCCGGGGGCAAGGCTGAAGACGTCGTTCACGTCGATCCCGCCGAACGTCGTCCAGTACGGGGTCAGGACGTTGGTGTTGTTGACGTACTTCGCGAACGTCGCGTACCCGCCGCTCGGGGCGGTCACGCCGACGAGTTTGAACTGCACGTCCGAGGTTCCGCCGGCCGGGGCGACGAACGTGCCCGGGACCGACTCGGCCACGGCGAACTGCGCCGTCAGATTGCTCGGCTGAACATAGTACGTGTCACCGACCGCCACCCCGTAGATGCTGGAGATGGGAGTCGCCACCGGGTTCGTCTTCAGGAAGCCGTTTCGGTTGCCGTCGACGACGAACGGGCTTTCGTCCAGGTCGGTGTAAGTGTCGGTGTACGTCTCGTCGGGGACCGACGGGTCGTTCCCGAACGAGTAAAACGACTTGGCGTAGGTCCACCACTCGCCGTCGTGGTAGTCCACGCTCACTTGCGTATCGAACAGCGCCCCGGCCTCGAAGCTCATCGGGAGTGTGTTCGCCACGCGGACGCGGACGGTCTGCGTGTACTCGTTGTCCTGCACGTCGCGAATCGTGTACGTGAATGTGTCCGGGAGATTGGCCCCGGTGACGTACCCCGGCGTCGGCGTGATGCGGAAGACGCCCGGCGTGGCCGTCTTCGTGACGACGCCGTGGGCCGGTTGCGTGAACCCGACGACCTGAATCTGCGGGTCCGTGAACTGGTCGAACACGTCGTTGGCGAGCACGTCGAACGTCGAGGTCGCGTTCGGAATCGCGAGGATGTGGTCGATGTTCAGGACCGGGTTGTCGTACACCGGGTTCACGGTGACCTTGAACGTCAGGACGTTGGCCGACTTCGCACCGGCGTTGTCGGCCACCCACATCGTGATCGTCGCCGTGCCGAACCGGGCCGGGGCCGGGGCCAGGTAGACGAATCCCAGGTGCGTCTTCGACGAGTAGGTGCCAGGGTCCAACCCGATCGGGCGGTAGGTGTACCCGGCGTCCGTGTACGGCTGCGGGAACAGCAGTGGGTCGGATGACGTGTACCCGAAGAACGGCGTCGTACCGTCGGGGTCGTACAGTTCGAAGACGAGCGGGTCGCCGTTGACACTACTGACGTACGGGCCGGAGTCCTCATCAATGACCTGATCGGGCACCGCCGTCGGGCGGACGAGAACCGGGGCGTCGTTGATCTCGTTCAAGCGGAATTTGAACGTGCCGACCGTGTCGTACTGGCCGTCGTTGACGGTGACGTTGATGAGGGCGTAGCCGCCGATGGTCACGTCCTTGCCGGGCATGATTTGGACAAAGCGGTTCGGCCCACTGCCGCCGACCACCACCGTCACGTTTTCCAACGTCGTCGTGGCCGTCACCTTCAGGTCGGCGGTCGGGGTGAGGTCGTCGCCGACCGTGAAGTTCACTGGCGGGGACGTGGTGTCTTCGTCGAAGCTATAGATGCCCGGCGGCAGGCCGGTGATCGTCGGCCGGGTGTTGAACGTGACGTGGATCGGGAACGAGTCCGAGTCGGTGAGGTAGTTGTCCGGGAACGAATCGGCGTCCGGCTGGCCGTCCCGGTTCGGGCCGTTGATGCCGTAGTTGTCCGGGTAGAAGTACCCCATGTCGTTCGTGTCGAGCGTGATGATCGCGTCGCCGACGAAGTCGGTCGTCGGTTGGAAGTTCAGCCGCTCGAGCGCGAACAAGACGTCTTGGCGGGCACCGGAGAGCGTGAGCGTCGGCGAGCCGTTCATGCCGCCGGTGATGAGCGACTCGTAGAAGCTGCTGTCGATCGTCAAGATGCCGTTCGTCGCCGAAACCTTCACCTGGGCCGGCGACGAACCGCCCGAGTCGTCCCCGTCGGTGAAACTGAGGCGGGTGGCAGGATCGTTGAAGAAGACGAGAGTGTCGTTCTTCGACAGGTTGACGGCCGCCGGGTACACGTTCACCGGGGGCTGATTCAAGTCGTACGTGTCCACCGCGAAGTAGACGGTCTGGAAAATGGACACCGCCGCGCCGCCGTCGAAGGCGGACAGCTTGAACCGCAGTTCGTACACGCCCGGCGTGGTGAAGCCCCAGTTGTAATGACTGTCCTGGCCGGGGGCGACCCAGAGGGCGTCGGCGTCCTTGCCGCCGGCGGTTGCGGCCTGGATGCCGTTGGCCGTGGTGATCCAGGCGACGGGGCCGGTCGGGCTGTCCTGCCAGACCGAGACTTGCCCGCCGGTCGGGCCGGACACCACGGCATCGAGGGCGACCTTCATCCACTTTTGGCTGGTCGCGCCGTTGGTGGCCGCGACGCGGGGGTCGAGTTCGACGTAGGAATCGAGCGTGCCGGCCGCCGTGACACCGACCGTGGGCACCGGCAGGGTCGGGTTGGCGGTCTGCGGGAAGGCCCACACGTCGCCGGCGGCGTCCGCCCCGAGGAAAGTGTACTTCGCGTCGGTGAGCGTCGTCTTCGAGGGCCGCCCGGCGAACAACAGCGTCTTGGAGGGCAACGTACTGCCGAACGAGTCGGAGTTGATCGCCGCCCCCCACTTGAGGAACCGGGTGTTGTCGTAACTGAGGGCGATGTCGGAATGGCCGCCGGAAACGACGCTCTCCAGGTACGTGGCTGGCGTCACGCGGTCTTCCAGCGGGACGACCCGCAGGCGGTCAGCCGCCCGACGCTCGCGGCGGGACGTTCCCCGGAGCGGACGGAGCGAAAGGCCCAAGAACTGCTTCAGCATGAGGATACCTGGCTGCGGAACGAGGGAGAGGGGGCGACGGGCAGGTGTTAGTAGTCGCCGAGGGGTTCGTTGCCGGCACGGGTGGAAAGAGCGGTCCAGGTGGCGGGGTTGATCGCGTCGCGGACGAACCGGACGGAGCCGTCGAGAAGCATGACGTTCACGCCGCCGGAGTGTCTACTGCGCGCGGCCTTCAAGCCGATAGCGGTCCACTGGGCTTCCCACACGGTGCCGATGGCCTCGCCGGTCAGACTCGTCACGCAGTCGTACTTCTTCGTGTTCGGCGTGTAGTAGTGGTTGTAACTGGAACACCGGACTTCGCCGGACGCCCAACTGAATTGCCGCTTTTGGAGATAGTTCCACGACCCGTTGACGTACGGGTCCTCGCAGTTCTTGGGGGTGAACGGCATCCCGATGACCCGGTAAATCTGATCCGGCGTGCCGGGCGGCGTCACCCCGTCGTTGATCGCCTCGTTGAGGTCGCTGCCGAGAAGGCTCTCGGAGAACGCGGCGGTGTTCGACGTGCCGTCGGACGCCTCCAACAACTGTCCCTTGACCTTCGCCCGGAAGACGCCGTCCGCCCCCCACGGGCTGCCGTAGACCTTGGGATTACCGTTGTTCATCCCCGAGCCGAAGCACGCGACGTAGTTCGTCGGGCCGAACAGGTCCACGCCGTACCCGCCGTCCACGGGTTGCATCTTGTCGCTCGGGCAGAGGAACATCGGCACTACGGCCGAGACCGCGAACCGGTTCTCCGGGAAGACCGTGAGGACCGGGATCGGCTGGTACATCGGCAGTTCGATGTTCATCCGGTTGCGGATGGCCGTCTGTTCGAGGTGCGGGTTGAGGTGGGCGAGGACGCTCCACGAGTAGAAGTACGGCGGGAGCCAACTGCTGCCGACGTAGGGCGGCTTTTGCTCGGCGGGTATCACCGGCGGCAGGTGGTTCGCGGTCGCCTCATAGTTGTGGAGCGCCAGGCCGATTTGCTTGAGGTTGTTCTGGCACTTGATGCGAGCCGCCGCCTCTCGCACCTTCTGGATCGCGGGCAAGAGCAATCCAATCAAGATCGCGATGATCGCGATCACCACCAAAAGCTCGATCAGCGTGAAAGCACGATGACGACGCATACCCCGTCTCCTTTGGGGCGAGCCAAAGCAGGAATAATCACCAGTATTATATTGACATCTGCCCTATGCACAAGATAATTAGCCCCGCGTTGCCCACCCCATTTGACTCGCCCAGAATGCCTCGCCCTAACCCTCTCTTTATTCAGGACGGACACACATGAGTCGGATTGGAATGCGATCGCGGGCGGCAACACTGCTAGAGAAATGCGTCAACTTGCTCACCCCGCCATCTGCGGCCCCCGCAACCCGCCGGCGCAACGCCGGCCGCACGAAGTTATCCTGCGAGCCGCTGGAATCCCGAGACACGCCGACCACATTCACCTGGGCCCCGACCGAACCTGGCAACTACGACTGGACGAACAAGGCCAACTGGGGCGGGAGTGGCTACCCGAACGCCGCCGGCGACGTGGCGAACATTACCAGCACCTTGCTCGGCAATCAGGTGATTAACCTGAACGACCCGATCACCATTGGGTCAATCACCATCGGCGGGTCGAGCACCGTCGGCACGTTCACCATCGCCGGCAACTACGACGGCGGCACCGACGGCAGCCTGACCTTTGACGTGACTTCGGGCAGCGCGTCCCTGACCACAACCAGCACGGGCGGCGGGGCCATCCTCGCCCCGATCGTGCTGGCGGACAACCTGACGCTCACCGGCGGCAGCAACACCAGCGGAACGGCCCCGATCGGCCTCGGTGGGGACATCTCCGGCACCGGCACGATCACCGCGTCGAACACCACCAACCTGCTGAACAACGTCTCCATCGGTTCGAACGTGAACGTCGCCGGCACGGGAACCTTCTCGGCCGTCCAGGCGATGTACTCCACGTCCTACTACGACAACGCCGTGTACGCCTTCAACTCCGCCACTGGCAAACTTCTCGCCACGCTCTACGCCCCGCAGCACCGGCCCAGCGGAAACCCGCAGCCCGCGCCGGCGGGCCTGCTGTTCCAACCGGCCGGTCTGGAGGTCGGCCCGGACGGCAACCTGTACATCAGCAGCCAGCTCAACAACAAGATCCTCCGGTACAACTTCGCCACCGACCAGATGGAGACGTTCATCTCGGACACGGTGTTGCAAGGCATCGCCAGCGCCGAGAGCCAGACCAACTTCGCCCCGGCCGGCCTGCGGTTCGGGCCGGACGGCGACCTCTACGTGAGCATGAACGTCGGCTTCACGTCGGCGTCCAAGAGCGGCGCGATCTACCGGTTCGACGTCAGTTCATCGGGCGGGCTGTCTTACGCCGGCACGAACACCCGCGTCGTGGACAACATGTCGCAACCGGCCGGTTTGGCGTTCGGCATCGGGTCCGACTCGAGCAGCCTGTACATCGGCAATAGCGTTTTCGGCGGCATCTCGAAGGTCGCCAACGCCCCGTCCGCCAGCAGTGCCACGCCGACCACGTTTGTCAGCCCGAACTCCGGCGGCCTACAGTTCCCCGCCGGGCTGAACTGGGGCCCGGACGGCGACCTGTACGTGACCGACCTCGCCGCGGTGTTCGGCTACGGCCAAGTCCTCCGGTACGACTCGTCGGGCGCGTTCGTGAACGAAGTGGTCGGTTCTCCAGTGTTCTTCCCCCAACCCGGCGACCTGAACAACCAATTCCCGTCCGACGTGCTGTTCGATCCGAGTGGGAATCTGCTCGTCGTCTGCCTCGGGCCGAAGGGACCGACGACCGGATCGAACGACTACGAAGGGTCGATTCGCCGCTACGACATCGGCGGGACGTACGACCAAGACATCGTGAGTTTCTCAAACTTCCCCGACACCGACGCATCGGCCGGCGGTGCGAGCGGCATCATCCCCTCCCAGGCGGTGATCGGCAAGATGCCGACGCTCACGTTCGCCGGGGCGCTGCAGCCGAACGGCAGTTCGGCCGGCACGATCTCTATCGCGGGGGCGTACTTCGCGTTCACCAGCGCCGGCGACTACGCGGTGAATCTGAACTCGACCGGCACGGGCGGGGCGGACAAGTTGTCATCGGATTCGAAGGTGGACTTGGGCAGTGCCACGCTGGCCGTGACTCTCGCGGGCGGGTTCACCCCGGCCGTGAACACGGTGTTCACCATCGTGAGCGCCAGCAGCGGCCTCACGGGCACCTTTGACGGCTTGGCCGACAACGCGACGTTCACGGCAGGAGGGTTAGGTCGTGTAGACAGTCACGGGTGCCTCAGGACATCCAGGGCGGAGGCCAAGTGTACGAACCCGAGGTAGCACTGGTCGAGCTTGTCGTACCGGGTGGCCACCCGCCGGCACTGCTTGACCCGGGCCCAGAACCGCTCGACGACGTTGCGGGTGCGATACACCCGGCGGTCGTACCGCACCCGCCGGCGGCGGCACCCGAGCGGGCGGATGACGGCCTTGGCCCGCAGCCGGCGGACCAGCCGACGGAGGGCGTCGCTGTCGTACCCGCGATCGGCGATGACCACCCGTGGCCGGTGGCCGGCCAGCAGGGCGGCCGCCCGCGGCCCGTCCCCGGCTTGGCCGGGCGTGAGCAACAGGGCGACCGGGTGGCCGCGGCCGGTCACGGCCGCGTGGACCTTGGTGCCGAACCCGCCGGGGCTGCGGCCGACGGCCTGGTCGCCCGCTTTTTTTCCGCCCCGGCGGCGTGCGGGTGGGCCCGGACGACGGTCGAGTCGAGGATGAGGGTGGACACGTCCGGGTCGCGGACGGCCTCGAGCACTCGCCCCCACACGCCGGCCGCCGACCACCGCCGGAACCGCCGCCAGACCGAGTTCCAGTTGCCGAACCGCGGTGGCAGGTCCCGCCACGGGACGCCGGTCCGCAGGACGTACAGGACGGCGTTGACGAACGCCCGGTGGTCCCCGCCGGCCGGCCCGCGGGCCGGGAGCAGCGGCCGCACCGCCGCCCAGTCTGCGTCCGAGAGTTCATGCCGTCGCATGCCAGCCGCCTCCGAGGGAGTCGAGGCCGTTATGCGACCGACCGCCACTACTGTCCACACAACCTAACCTTCCGCATCCACTACACGTCGTCGGCAGTGACGTTGACCCGAATTTAGCGACTGGGACAGACCCCGAGCCGGCCGTCCTTGCGACGGCCGGCGACTTTGGAAGGAAAGTATGGCTTCCGACGACGAGGCCGCATTGCAACGGGTGCCTCATGCCACACGGGCGACAGGACGCCGGGCCGGTGGAGACGTGCGTGACGTACTTCGCGGCCCTGGCTTCGCCGGACCGATTGAAGATTGTGCGGCTGCTGACTGCGGGACCGTGCTGCGTAACGGAGATCGCGCAGGTGCTTTCCATCCCGCCGGTGAATCTGAGCCATCACCTGACCGTCCTGCGGGAGGCCGAATTAGTCGTCAACGAGCGACGAGGTCGCATGATTTTCTACTCCCTACGGCCGGGGGTGCTCCCTGCGGAACGGTCGCCCGTTGCGACCCAGGAAACACTCGACCTCGGCTGCTGTAAGTTGGTCATCCCCCTGACGACGGGGACCGAAACGTCTGCCTGAGATTCTCCACCCCGCCATCACACCCCCTCTGAGCGACTCCATGACTCTCAACCACTGGCTGAAGCAATTCCTCGGTTCCAACAACCGCACGACCCGGCGGACCCGCCCGACGGCTCGCCCCCGCCTCCTTTCGCTGGAAGACCGCACCGTCCCGGCGTCCCTCTCGGCCACGTTGACCGCCGGCAACCTCGTCGTCCTCGACACGGACGCCACGGGCAAGAACAACGACCTGAGCATCTCGGTCGTCGGAACGGACCTCGTCGTCACGGACGCGGCGGAGACGTTTATCTCGCCGCCGGACGTGGGGACGCTCAGCAACGGCGACCAAACGCTGACCGTTCCCCTGGCGTCGATCACCGGCAACACAGTCACGATCAACGGCGCCGGCGGTGATGACAAGTACACCACACTCGTCAACAGCATCCCCTCGACCCTCCAAGTGCAGTTGACCGACAACGCCGGAGCGAACGCTTACACATACAACCTCACCGGCGCGACCAAGGCCACGCTCGCATCGGGTGATCGGGGGGCGGCAAAGCTCCAGGCGACGTCGCCGGCGGCGAAGGGCATGGTCACGCAGGCCGATACATCGTCGACGGATTCTACCTTCACGATCACGAACGCCGCCAGCAACAGTCTCCAGATCACGTTGAACGGCGGCGGGACGGCGAACGGCCAGAAGGACACCACAACAATCTTGCGCGACGCCTCGGCCAATCAGGTCGTCACTATCTCCGACGCCGTTCAAGGGAAACTCTTTGGTTACACCGTGCCGGTTGCCAGCGTTAACAGTCTGACCATCACGGGTACTGCCGACGACGACGACCTGCAAATCGGCGGGTTCGGTGGGACATCGACGACGACGCCGTTGCCGAGCAGCACGACCACGAACTATAACGCCGGCGGCGGAACGAACAGCCTGGAGTTCATCTCGGGGATCACGGGGGGGCCGACCTACACGTTCACGACCGAAACCAGCGGCTCGGCCAACCTCGGCCGGCTGCTCAACTACACGGGCGTCGGCCTGCCGATCATCGACAGCACGACGCCGACACTTACGCAGGGGGCGACGAGCACCTTCAACTTCAACACGACGGCCAACGGCGGCAGCGAAGTCATCACCCTGAGCGATGTCGGCCCGGCCGGCGACCGCCGGGTACGGATCGATTCGGACGTCGGCGGGCAGGCGGTCGAGTTCGCGTACCCCCCCACTGGCATCGGGCAGTTCCAGGCCTCCATCGTCATCAACGCCGGCAACGGCAACGACACCGTCAACATCGACAGCTTGGACTCCGCAGCACTCCCGGGCCTCAGCCTGATCGGCGGGAACGGTACCGACACGGTCAACGTCAACACGAGCATGACGTTCGCCACCAACCTCGGCCTGAGGGTGACGGCCGAGAAGTTCACGACGGCGGCGGGCGCGGCCATCACGGTCGCGGCCGGGACGGCCGCCCCGTTCATCGCCATCACGGCCGACGAGGTGGTGCTAGCCCCCACGTCGTCACTCACCGGTACCGGCACGAATGCCACCGTCCAGTTCGGCCCGGCGACGGCCGGACTAGGCCTCGACCTCGGCGGGCCGGGCGTCCCCGGGAGTACGGTCGGCCTGTCGGCCGCGGAACTGGCCACGATTTCCATCCTGATTCTCCAGTTGGGCACCGGCACCCAAGTCGGCAACCAGTTCGGCCCCGTCACCGTTTCCGCGGACGTGACGTTTCCGACGCCCACGAACGTCCAAATCGTGGCGCTCGGCGACATCGTCCAGAACGCCAATGCGGGCTCGATCAACACCGCCGGCGGGTCGGTGTTCGCGCTCCCCATCTACGACAAGGTCAACGGGCCGACGGCCGTGTACCGGCCGACCCGGGCGGGGACGGACGTGTTCGGCGCCATCACCATCCCGACGGCCCTGATCTCGGGCACCGGCATCGGCTTGGCCGTCGACATCAGCGGCAACGCGCCGGATGTGGGCTACACGCAGTTCAACGTGGCCGGGGCGGTCGACCTCACCGATTACATCCTGCTCCCGAGCGGCGCCTACCTGCCGCAAGTGGGCGACGTGTTCACCATCGTTTCCGCGACGAGTGTGACCGGTAGGTTATTCGACCCGACCTCCGACCCGGCCAACGGCGTTCAGCGCACGCTCAACGACAACGACATCTTTTCGTTCAACGGCAACACGCTCCGCATCAACTACACCGCCACCGCCGTGACGCTGACCGTTATCACCCCGACGATCTCCGCCACACTCGATGCGGGCAACAATCTGACCGTCCTCGACACGGACGGAACGGGCAAGGCCAACAACTTCAACATCTCCGTCGTCGGCACGAACCTCATCATCTCGGACACGGTGGAGACATTCATTTCCGCCCCGGCGGGAGGGGCGCTGAGCAGCGACGGCAAGACACTGACCGTCCCGCTCGCTTCGATCAGCGTCGGTACGATTACGGTCAACGGTGCCGGCGGTAACGACACGTATACGACGCTCGTCAACACAATCCCCGCGGCCTACAGCGTCGTGCTGGCCGACAACGCCGGGGCGAATAGCTACAACTACGACCTCACCGGGGCAACGACGGTGGCGCTGGCGTCCGGAAGCCGTGGCGCGGTAAAGTTTCAGGCCACCGCACCGACGGCGGGCGGTTTGGTCTCGCAGGTGGACACGTCTTCGACGACTTCAACGTTCACGATTCTCAACGCCGCCACGAACAGCCTTCAGGTCACGTTGAACGGTGGCGGAACCGCGAACGGCCAGAGGGACACAACCTCGATCAGTCGCGTCGGGACGAACCAAGTGGTCTCCATCGTGGACGCCACTCTCGGCACGATCTTCGGCTATTCCGTGCTGCAGACGAGCCTGAATAGCATCGCCGTCGTGGGGACGACCGACGACGACCTCGTGCAACTGACGTGGGGCAGTTTAGGCCAGTTGCCTCTGCCGACGTCGGGCCTGACCTACAACGCTGGGGCCGGCGGGGCCGACGGTTTGGAACTCGTCTCCGGCCCTGTGACGGAGGTCGGGTACGGGTTCTTAAGCCCGACCTCCGGTAGCATCGGCGTCCTCTCCGGCGGCGGCAGCGTGACGATCAACTACACGGGCATCGATCAAACGATCCGCGACGGGCTGACGGCGAGCGGGGGGTCGAACCCGGGCCGGGGCTTCACCTACACCAGTGCGTCCGAGACCATCACCGTCACCGACAACGGTACGCCGATGGACGGGCGGATCCAGATTGCCGCGGCCACCGCCCCGGCGGTCGAATTCCTCTACCCGGTCAGCGGCACGACGACGACCATCGACGGCGGGGACGGGGACGACGTCATCAACATCAACGGCGTCGACACAAATAGCCCGTCGGGGTTCATCCTCAGCGGCGGCCTCGGCGCGGACACGATCAACCTGAACACGGACGTGACGTTCCAGACCAACAACCGCCTCGTCGTGGTGGCGGAGCGGTTTACGACGGGAGCGAATGTCGATGTCGGCATTTCCGGCGGGGGCTTTTTCGACATCCGGGCTGACGCCGTGGAATTGAGGGCCGGGTCCACGATCACGAGCGGGGCGGCCAACAACGTCATCGCGCCGCTCACCCCCGGCGTGCGGATGGACCTCGGCGGGGCGGATGCGCCGGGCGTACTCGGCCTGAGCGCCGCCGAACTGGCCGGCATCACTGCTACCCGCCTCACGTACGGCAACACAACCGGCACCGCTGCCGGCATCCCGGGTGGCATCACCGTCTCTGCGGACATCAGCCCGGTGCTCTCTGCCGGTAGCCCTCGCGCTCTGTTCTTGAGCACGGCCACCGGGAACATCGTCCAGAACCAGGACGCCGGCTCGATCAACGCCGGGACGGCTCCGGTGAGTATCAGCACGGTTGCCAACTTGGCGAACCGATACTTGCCCTTGCGGTCGGGTACGGACGTGACGGCTGCTCAGGTCGCCTTCGCGGGTGTCCTGGGCATCAACATCGCCGGCAACACGGTGGACACCGGGTACACGCAGTTCAACGTGACCGGCACGCTCGGCATCCAGACCGGGTCTACGACGCGCCTGGAACTCACGGGCAACTACGTCCCCCAAGCCGGCGACGTGTTCACGATCGTCTCCTCCACGGGAAGCCGGACCGGCACGTTCCGGGACGTGAACGGCGTCGCGCTGGCCGAGAACGCGACGATCCCGTTCAACGGACAGACGCTCCGGATCAACTACACGAACCGGGTCGTGACGCTGACCGTTGTGCCGTCCGTTACACTGGACGCCGCGAACAATCTGGTCATCACGGGCTCGGGCGGGGACGACGACATCTCGGTTGCCGTGGTCGGGACCGATCTCGTCGTCACGAACATGGCGGCTGCCTTCGCCAACCCGACGATCCCCGGCGCGACGTCGTCGAACGGCGGCAACACGATCACCATCCCGCTGGCCTCGATCGGCGGGACGAGCGCCATTGTCAACGCCGGCCCCGGCGACGACACACTCACCATAGACTTCTCCGGCGGCAGCATCCCGTTGGGCATTCAGTTCAACGGCGGGGCCGGCGGGAATGACAAGCTGGTCCTCGGGCCGGGCACGACGACCAGCGTTACGCACACGTTCACCAACGCGAACGACGGCAGTATTACGCTCGCCGGGGATCTCGCCGGGACGTTCGACTACACTGGCCTTGAGCCGATCATCGACAACCTCAACGCCGACGATCGCACCTTCACGTTTAACGGCGGGTCGGAAGCGATCACAGTGGCGAACGGCGGCACGCTCGGCAACCTGATTTCGTCCACCCTGGCCGAATCGGTGGACTTCGCGAACCCGAACAAGTCGCTGACGATCAACGCCGGGACCGGCGCGGATACCGTCACCATCACCGGCCTCGACACCGCGTTTGGTGCCACCTTGACGATCGACGGCGGGAGCGGCACGGACACCGTGAACTTGAACGCGGGCATCACCTTCGCCGCCGGGAACAGCTTGGCCGTGACCGCTGAGAAAGTGACGACGGGGCCGGCCGCGGCCTTGATTACGTCCGGTGCTGGGACCCTTTCTATCACCGCCGACGAAATCGCCCTCGACGCCACATCGGCCTTGCAATCCGTCGGTTTAGTCGCGATTCAGCCGCAATCGGCGGGTCAGAACATCGACCTCGGTGGAGCCGACGCCGTCGGCACGCTCGGCCTGACGGCGGCCGAACTCGACACGATCACCGCCGGCACGTTGCAGATCGGCACGACCGGGAACGGGACCATTACCATTTCCGATGTCATCGACTTGACCGACGGACCGGTCATCGGCACGCTCCTGCTCTCGACGGCGAAGACCGTAACAAGTAGCAGCACAACGCCAAACAGTCTTGCCGTAGGCACGCTCGACATCACCGCCGGCACGGGCATCGGCACGGGTGCCAACCCGCTCGCCGTAAGTGTCACGACGTTGAGCACGGACACCAGCGGGGGCAATGGCGATCAGTTCCTCGCGGCGATCTCTCTCGTCACGATCGGCGGCAACGACCTCATCGCCGGAACCGGGCTAGTTACCCTGACCGAAGGGGCGTTCGCACTCACACCCACGGGGAGTATCGAAGGCGAACTCCAACTCGGCGACGGCCTCGGCACAGGCGCGATGCTGGCAGGGAACGGCACGGTCAACGGCAGCGTGACCGCACTTTCCGATGGCACGATCAGCCCCGGCAACAGTCCGGGCGTCATCGCCATCACGGGCGACCTCACCCTGACCGCCGGGAGCGTCGTCGCGGTCGAGGTGAACGGGTCCGCCACGGCGGGGGTGGACTACGATCAGATTCAAGTGAGCGGGACGGTCAGCCTCAGCGGTGCGACGTTGGTCACAAGCGGGACCGGCAGCGTTGCGGTGGGCAACGCGGTTCGCGTCATCGACAACCAGGGGCCGAACCCGGTAGTCGGAGCCTTTGCGGGGCTGGCGGAAGGAGCGACCCGCACGATCAACGGCGTCGCCTTCTCGAACACGTACCTCGGTGGCACCAGCAACGACGTCGTTCTCCTCTCCCTCGCGTCCGCCTCAATCGCCGACGTGTCGGCGGCCGAAGGCAATGCGGGGACCACGACGTTCACCTTCACGATCGCCCTGACCGCGGCCAGCACGAGTACCGTCACGTTGGACTGGGCGACGGCCGACGGTACCGCCACCGAAGGCGACGGCGACTACGTGGGGGCTTCCGGCACGGTGACGTTCGCCCCCGGCCAGACGACCCAGACGTTTACCGTGACTGTCAACGGCGATTTGAAGCGCGAGCCGGACGAGACGTTCGTGGTGAACCTGTCGAACCCGCTGGGAACGGTCCTCGCAAACAGCCAGGCCGTGGGCACGATCCTCAACGACGACGCGGTGCCGGTCGTGAGCATCGGCGATGTGTCGGCGGCTGAAGGAAATGTCGGGACGACTGCGTTCACCTTCGCCGTCACCCTGAGCAATCCGAGTAGTTCGGCCGTCACGGTGAACTTCGCCACGGCGGACGGCACGGCGTCGGCGGGGAGCGACTACCAAGCCGCGACGGGGACCGTGACGTTCCTCCCCGGCGAGACGTCGAAGACCATTACGGTCCTCGTCAACGGTGACACCACGTCGGAAGTTGACGAGACGTTCGTCGTTAATTTGAACACCACCACGAACGCGGCGATCGGCACGGGTACGGCGACCGGGACGATCACTAACGACGACGCGGTGCCGACGGTCAGCATCAACGACGTCACGCAGGCCGAGGGGAACGCTGGAACCACGGTGTTCACGTTCACGGTGGCCCTGAGCGCGGCCAGCGGGAAAACGGTCACGGTGAACTTCGTCACGTCGGACGGCACGGCCCTGGCGGGGAGTGACTACCAAACGGCGTCGGGGGTGGTAACGTTCCTCCCCGACGAGACGTCGAAAACCATCACGGTCCTCGTCAACGGCGATACCACGTCGGAACCCGACGAGGCGTTTATCGTGGCCCTATCGGCCGCAACGAACGCGACCATCGCCGACGGCCAAGGGGTGGGCACAATCACCGACGACGACGTGGTGCCGGTGGTGAGCATCAATGATGTCACGCAAGCCGAGGGAGATGCTGGAACGACGACGTTCACGTTCACAGTGACCCTGGCCGCGGCCAGTGGGAAGACCGTCACGGTGAACTACGCCACCGCCAACGGCAGCGTTCTTGGAGGTACCGACTACCAGGGCACGTCGGGCACGTTGACATTCCTCCCGGGCGAGACGTCGAAGACAGTCACCGTGCTGGTCAACGGCGATATGCAGTTCGAGGGCGATGAGACGTTCGTCGTGAACCTGTCCGCCGCCACAAACGCCACCATCGGCACGGGTACGGGGACCGGGACGATCACCAACGACGATTCCTCCCCGGTTGTCACGCTCTCGCTGGCCGAGAGCCCGTTCGCCGAGAACGGCGGGATCGCGACGGTGACCGCCACGCTTTCTAACCCGTCCGCGTTCCCGGTTCGGATCACCCTCTCGTTCGCCGGGACGGCAATTCTGGGGACGGACTACGACGCCTCGGCCGGGTTCATCGTGATCCCGCCGGGGGCATTGACCGGGAGCATCACCCTGACCGGGCTGGACAACAGCCTTGACGCCCCGGACAAGACTATCCTCTTGGCGGTGGCCGGCGTCAACGGTGGATCGACGGCGAGCCCGCAGCAAGTCACCGCGACGATCGCGGACGACGACTCGCCGGTCGCGGTCGGCGAAAGTTACTCCACCGTTGAGGACACCGCCCTTGCTGTCACCGCGGCGGGCGGCCTGCTCATCAACGACAACGCGGCCCCGGGTTCGACAGTCGAGCTGGTCGCGTCCGGCCCCGCGCACGGCACCCTCACGTTGCAGTCCGACGGGAGCTTCGCCTACACCCCGGCGACCGACTTCAACGGCCCGGACGCCTTCCAGTACCGCGTGCGGAATGCGGTTGGCGAAGTTTCGGACCCCGTGATCGTGTCCTTGAACGTCACGGCCGTAAACGACCCGCCGTCGTTCGTGAAGGGGCCGAATCAGATCGATCCCCGTGGGACCGGGGTTCAAGCAGTCTCCGGCTGGGCGACCAGCATCTCGGCGGGACCGGCCGACGAAAGTTCACAGACGCTTACTTTCCAGGTGACGAGCGACAATCCCGCACTGTTCGCGGTGCAACCAGCGATCGACCCCGCGACCGGGACGCTCACGTACACCCCCGCCGCGTTCGCCTTCGGTACGGCCACCGTTACCGTGCGATTGGTAGACAGCGGGACCGGGGCAAACACCTCGCCCGCTCAGACGTTCACAATCACGGTGAACAAGCACCCGACCGAAAGCCGGGCGGTGAGCCAGGCCGAGCTTCCGCTGTTCGCCGTCGGGGCGGACGCCACCGGGCCGGCGACGGTTACGGTGTACAAGGCCGACGGATCGGTCGCATCGACCGTGACCCCGTTCCCCGGCATGACCGGCGGCGTGCGGACGGCCATTGCAGATGTCAACGGGGACGGCGTCGGCGATCTGATCGCCGGGACCGGCCCCGGGGTGGTCGCCCGCGTCCGGGTGTTCGACGCCGTGACCGGGGCGATGCTGTTCGACATCACGCCGTTCGAGGACTTCACCGGCGGTGTGTTCGTCGCGGCCGGCGACTTCACCGGCGACGGCATGGCCGACCTGGTGGTGACGCCGGACCTGTCCGGTGGGCCGCGGGTTGAGGTCTACCGGGGCGGCGACTTCACCCGGATCGCCAACTTCTTCGGCATCGACGACCCGGACTTCCGCGGCGGCGCGCGGGCCACGGCCGGGGACATCAACGGCGACGGGATCGCCGATCTCGTGGTATCTGCCGGTTTCGGGGGGGGGCCGCGAATCTCGGTGTACGACGGGGCGGCATTGGCCCAGGGCAAGCAGGTGCACCCGGTCGGCGACTTCTTCCTGTTCGAGGCGACCCTGCGGAACGGGGCGTACGTCGCGGTCGGGGACGTGGACGGCGACGGTCTCGGCGACATTATCGGCGGGGCCGGCCCCGGCGGTGGCCCGCGGGTACTGGTAATTTCCGGGCGAACGTTGCTCGGGGCGGGGGCGGATGCCGCGATCAGCAGCCCGGTCGCGAATTTCTTCGCCGGGGACACGTCCAACCGGGACGGAGTGCGAGTCGCGGCGAAGGATCTCGACGGCGATCCGTTCGCGGACGTCGTGACCGGGGCCGGAAGCGGTGGCGGCAGCCGGGTGACGACTTACCGCGGGGCAACACTGAAGGCCGGCTCATCGACCCCGGACCAGGATTTCGACGCCGTCCCCGACTTCACCGGCGGAGTATTTGTCGGCTGATCGGAATGGGTACACACGGGCCAACGACACAGAGGATGTTTAACCGCGGTCGCCGACTCTTCCCCGCCCTGGTCCGTTCAGACGGGGAACAATACCTCTAACGATGAGCCGACCTACTATCCAACCAAAGCAGGAGAACATTGAACGGACTCATTCGCGTCCTCTCCGTCACGAGAGGGTCGCACATGGCCGAATCTTCACCACGAACAAGAAGGTGATCGATCTAATCACGGGTTTATCGGATCGTGATCAGGCTGAAACCGAAACATGAGCGACATTGTCAACTCACGCTGAAAGACCTGGCAGCAGGGCCGGTATTCAAGCTGAGTCAATTTTCCTCGCGTGAGAAGTGCACAGAAAGTATCCTGGTTCCGTCCGGTGAGGAGATTCTTGATTCGAGTTTTTTCTCATGAGGCACAAACTCGGGACCGTACTCGTCGTTCCCGATTTGCGTTGTTGAACCGCCCTTTCCCTGTTTCAAGGAGTGTTTGATGCGTCACGCCATCGTACTGACTGCGGCCTTCGCGATCGTCGCCGGGTTCAGCCCCGTTCGGGCCGAGGAGCAGACCTTCCCGAACATTACGCACGACGAACTGACCAAGGCCATCAAGGACAAGAAGGTCACCTTGATCGACGTGAACGGGTCCGACTCGTACAAGCAGGGGCACATCCCGACCGCGCTCAACTACGACGAGATCGAAAAGGATCTCGCCAAGAAGCTGCCGGAAGACAAGGGCGCGCTGGTCGTGGCGTACTGTGGCAGCGAGAAGTGCACCGCGTACCGCACCGCCGCCGCCGCCGCGAAGAAGCTGGGCTACACCAACGTCAAGCACTACGCCAAGGGGATCGCCGGGTGGAAAGCCTCGGGCGAGAAGGTCGATGCCGTAAAGTAACACGGAGTCTGTCCGGGGTCGATCTCACATCGATCCTTTGACTCGAACAGCCTCACGACCAGGCGGCCGAGACCCTATCGGCCGCCCGGTTCCGTTGTGACGGATGGTTCCCCCGGGTGGATGCAGACGCGATCAAGTCCGAGGACGGCAAAGATGCTCGAAAGAACCAAAAGCCCGGCGGCACATTGGGCCACCACGCTAGCAACCCTGTTGTTCGGAAGCATCCTGTGCACGGGCGTTCGCGCGGCGGAACCGATCGGGGTCAGTAACCCGGTCCACGGTTACGACGCCCCTCCCTCGCGGGACCGACTCGCGAAGCTGAAAGGGGAGGTCGAGGCGGGCCGTGTGACCCTGGACACCTCGGACGAACTGGCTCTGCTACGGAGTGTGTTGCGGTCTCTTGACGTGCCGGCCACGTCCCAGATGCTCGTGACCTCGGCCACGAGTTTCCAGAAGACGATCATCTCGCCGAAACGACCCCGGGCGCTCTACTTCAACGACGACACCTACGTCGGCTTTGTGCCGGGCGGGCAGATCGAAGTGATCTCAATCGACCCGGACCGGGGCGGGATGTTTTACATCTTCAACCGCCTGGAACGGGGGAAAGTGCCGCGGATTCGCCGGAGCGAGAACTGTCTGACCTGCCACGCGACCGCGAAGATGGAAGAGATCCCCCAGTTGGTGATCGAATCGGTGGTACCGGGCATCACGGGGGGCGGGGAGATGGCGTTCCGTCGGGACCAGCACGGGCACGGCGTACCGCTCGAGGACCGCTTCGGCGGATGGTTAGTCACCGGAGGCCCCGACGTTCTCAAGCACCGAGGAAACGTCCTCGTCGAGTGGAAGAAAGGGCAGGCCGTCGAGCGGCCCATCAAGCCGGGCGAACTTTACGATCCCGCTCGGTTCCCCCTGCCGACAAGCGACCTCTTGCCGCACCTGCTCCACGAGCACCAGATCGGATTCGTCAATCAGGCCGTCGCCGCGAGCTACCGCACGCGCGTCTTGCTCCATGAGAACGCGGGCAAGGCCGAGGCCGTCTCGGCCGAGTTGGAAAAGCTGGCCCGTGAACTGGTTCGCTACCTGCTGTTCGCCGACGAGGTTCCGCTTCCCAAAGGCGGCGTTGAGGGGTCGAAAGAATTCAAAGCCGACTTCCTGGCCAAGCGGCGGATTGCGTCCAACGGCTACTCGTTGCGTGACCTGGACCTGAAGACGCGGCTGATGCGATTCCGATGCTCATACATGATCGAGTCGTCCGCGTTCGCGGGACTGCCCGAGCCACTCCGTTATCACGTGGATCGTGAACTGGCCCGAGCCCTCGGCCCCGAGTCGGGAGGTAAGGAATATGCCTACCTCCCGGCCGATGAGAAGCGCGTGATTCGGGAGGTACTGGCGGAGACCGTCCTAAATAGCTCCCGCCCACAGCAGAAGTAACCCTTAGATACAAGGTGTTTTTCCGTACACGACTGATTGGACTCGGAAATGGGTGCGGGTGGCGAACCCGTCGAACGTCAGGTCCAGTAACTCGTCCTTGAGCTGGCGGCCGGTGCGAAGGAGTGGTTCCATCAATCGCCGGACACGGCCATGGCCCTCGCCCGGCGACTCAGCGAACTCCGCCAGGGCTGTTCCGTTCTGTTGTTGTCCGAGCACAGGCAGTTGCAGGAAGGGCAGCGGAACTGGCTGCACAAGGAGTATTTGAGGTGGGCCGACGAGATCGACAAGGCCGTGCGCGAACTTGAGTCCGGCGGCAACCCGAGCGACACACGCTCGCGAATCGACGGGCAGATGCGAGAGCTACTGATTCGGAGTTAAGCAACGCTATTACCTGATGCCCTCGATCCCTACGTTTCCAGGATGAGGAGCAAAGGAACTGCCCAGGAACTGGAAGCTCGCCGCCGGTTAGCGGTGGCGAAGTGCGTCGAGGGTTGGACGCAGGTCGAGGTGGCCGCCTTCCTGGACGTCCACCCGGTCACGGTGGCCAAGTGGATGGCCCGCCACCGCCGCGACGGCGACGCCGGACTGACGGCCAAGCCGACGCCGGGTCGGCCGCGGTTCTTGACACCCGCCCAGGAGCGGCAGGTGCTCCGGTGGCTGGACCAGAAGCCGACGGCCCACGGGTTCCGGACCGATCTGTGGACGTCCCGACGGGTGGCCGACCTCATCCGCCGGAAGCTCGGCGTGGCCTTCCACCCGGACTACCTGCGGGCGTGGATGCGGGGCCGCGGGTACAGCCCCCAGAAGCCGCGGCGGCGGGCCAAGCAGAAGGACCAGCCGGCCATCGACGGGTGGGTGAAGAACGACTGGCCGCGGATCGAAAAAAGCGTCCGCGCGGCGGGCGCACCTCGTCCCGATCGACGAGACGGGGCTGTTCCTCAACCCGCTGGTGAAGCGGTCGTGGGCCAAGGTCGGTAAGACGCCCGTCCTGGCCGCCGACGGCGGTCACCGGGACAAGGTGTCGGCCATCGGGGCGGTCACCGTGTCGCCGACCGGCCGGCGGCTCGGGTTCTATTTCGCGACCGAGCCGGGCGGGTTCTTCACCGCCGACAAGGTGGTCGGGTTCCTCCGGGATGTGCTCCGGCACCTGCGGGGGAACGTGGTCGTCGTGTGGGACCGGGGGAGCAACCACCGCGGGCCGGTGGTGCGGGACTTCCTCGCCCGGAACCGGCGGCTGCGGCTGGAGATGTTGCCGCCGTGGGCCCCGGAACTCAACCCGGTGGAGGCCGTGTGGTCGTGGCTGAAGTACGGCGAGCTGGCTAACTTCGTGCCCGACGACACCGACCACCTGGACGACGAGGTGCTCGAACGGCTGATCGAGTTGAAGTTCGACCCCGGGCTGCTGCGAGCACTGTGGGAGCGATCGGAACTGCCGTTCCCAAGGTTCAATCAATAGCCTTCGTTAGCCTCGGAATCAGTAGAGAGGTCGTTCAGCTCACGGGCATCTTCGTCAACGGGAACTCGTTCTACGCGAAAGATGCATACCGAGGTCGCGAAGGGCGACGCTGAAGGCGGCAGCCGGGTCCCGCCAATGTAAGTGACCGTCGCCATGACCCCAGGCGGTCGGCGAAAAGGCCGAGGTGCTTGCCGATCTGGGTCAAGGCCTCAACCTTGGACCCCAGCTACATTCGCGGGGTGCGGACGGGGTCGACCCGCTCGTCTCGATAGATCCGAGTGCGCGTTGACAGCATCAATCCCTTGCGGGACCTTGGGCCTGCCAGCGGTGTGGAACAGCTTCCTCGGGTCGGCGAACGCGATGCGGGCCAGTTCACGAAAAGCGGCGTCGGCCGACACCCGTGACCGGTCCCGTCGCTATTCTATCTCGCATTCAACGCGGGTGGCCAAGACCGGCCGATGGAGCAGGCCGGAGGGCAGCGTCGGCCGACGACTTCGGGTACACGCGGCGGTATGCGGCCGTGGCGTTCAGCTTCGGGCCGGCCAAATACTCGGCGACGAACAGCCGCTAGCGGGCGTTCACCGCGGTCGCCCGAGAATGTCAGATGATGACAGCAATTGGCGGCCGGGTGAAGTCCGAAACCTCAGTATTCTTAGCCGCGGCCAACGTGCGGCCCACGAGCAGGACCGTCGGAGACGGAGATCAGGGACGGCAGGGACGGCGACAGGGACAGCAATTTTCGGCTACCGTCCCTGCCAAGGGGATTCCAAAAATGCTCATTTCCAAACCGTTCTGTCATCGAATGTACTTGCAGGGACGGCAGGGACGGCGATTTCTCCTCTTTAAAGTGTTGAGAGTTAAGAGATAGGAGAGAGCACGAACGAAGGAGTAACATGACTCTCCTCCCTTCCCCAATTGTTACTGCACCAATTGCAGTAATGACGGCATATGCTTGGTTGTTGATGACAGTGTTGCAAGGGATGCAAAAGGTCGATAAAGTGATGGAAGCCTTAAAAGCTAGGCTTTTCTGTCCAGAAGTTGTCGGGGAATAACAGTTTCATAAGCGATGGGTCGCCGGTTCAAACCCGGCCTCCGCTACTCAAAGAACCCACGGTGAAAGCCGTGGGTTCTTTCGTTTCTCCTTGTTTCTTAGGCAATTTCGCACGTCTTAAGCAATCCAATTACTCTGGCAGTTGTCATTAGGTGTCATCGGAAGTCAGCCGATGTCAGTGGATTTATCCACCAATTGTCCACCAGCTCCCCGGTATCATCCACCATGCGGGGCAATTCTTCACCACCACCGAAGTCTACCCTCATGAACTTGACCCGCATCGAAACCGAAATCCTGCACCTGCACAACTCCGTGAACGTCCGTCCGACCGTGGACGCCGCCCGCAAGATCGGCGAGCTACTGCTTGAAGTGAAAGCATATCTCGACCACGGGCAGTATCTCCCGTGGGTGCGGAAGTTGGGACTCTCTCGGCAGTTCGCACAGGCATACACTCAAGTCGCCAAGGCCCACCCCGTAAATGACCAGAGTTCTGGTCATTTGAGTATTGACGGCCTGTTGAAGCGAATCAGGCAAGGCCGTCGTGCAGAACGGCGTGAGCGGACAGACCAACTCACCGAGGACAACGACAACGCCACCGAGGAAGGCATCGTGCTAGGCGACTCGTTGAAGTGGCTACCCTAGACTTTCCATGCCGCGACAGGCCGTCACGCGCACATCAGGAAGATGCACGTCGCAGAACGTGCCAGTGTATATAGTGGACCCCATTTGCGAGACCAAAAACCGACGAATTTAAGCTACTCCTTCGCCGGCTCTTTTGACCGTCCGGCCCGGTACACCTCGGCCGGGGTCTTGTACCCCAGTGACTGGTGCAAGCGGGCCTCGTTGTAGAAGGTGAAGTACGCCTTCAACCCCCGCTCCAACTCGGTCACCGTCTCGTATCCCCGCAGGAACACGTCCTCGTACTTCACCGTCCGCCACAGCCGCTCGACGAACACGTTGTCCAGGCACCGCCCCCGGCCGTCCATGCTCACCCGCGCCCCGGCCGCCTCCACCCGCTCGACCCACGCCCCGGCCGTGAACTGCACCCCTTGATCGGTGTTGAACACCTCCGGGGTGCCGGCCGCCAACGCCTCGTCCAGCATGTCCCGGCAGAACGCCCCGTCGAGCGTGTTCGACAACCGCCAGGCCACCACGTACCGGCTGTACCAGTCGATGGTGGCGGCCAAGTACATGAACCCGCCGGGCAGCGGCAGGTATGTAATGTCGGCACTCCACACCTGCCCGACGCGGTCGATCGGCACGCCGCGGAGGAGGTACGGGTACACCGGGTGGCCCCGCCCGGCCGACAGCTTCGGCTTCGGGTGGATGGCTTCCAGGCCCATGACCCGGAGCAACCGCTGGACCCGCTTGCGGTTCGCCGGGTGGCCGTTGCGGGCCAGCCACCGGGCGATCCGCCGGCTGCCGTAGAACGGGCAGGCCGTGTACTGCTCGTCGATCCGCCGCATGAGGGCCAGGTTGTCGGCCGACTCCTCGGCCGGCCCCCGGTAGTACGTGGCCCGGCCGAGCCCGACCAGTTGGCACTGCCGACGGACGCTCAGGTCGGCGTGCCCGGGGTCGATCAGCGGCCGCAGGTCGTCAACCGAACGTCGCAGCTTTTTTTTTCACCCAGTCGAGCTCGACCTTGAGCCGGCCGATCTGCTCGTACAGCGCGGGTGTCTGGTCGTCGCCGGGGGCGACCGCCTTCGCTCCGGCGGCGAACACGGCCTCGGCCCCGGCCAGGAGTTGCTTCTTCCACCCGTGGATGAGGGTCGGGTGGACGCCGAAGTGGGCGGCCAACTCGTTGACCGTCTTGTCGCCCTTCACCGCGGCCAGAGCGACCTGGGCTTTGAACGCCGCCGTGTGGGTCTTCCGCTTCGCCGTCATCAGGACCACCTCCGAGGGCCGCCAGAGTAGCTTACCTGGCGGTCTCAGTTTCGGGGTCCACTATAGTACCCAGTCACGCATAACTGGTTTAACGGCAAATAAAGCACCGATCACAGGGGCATTTCAACTGTCGAGGAAGTCGGCTCGCCCTTGCTCCAGGCTAGGATAGCCATAGACTCTTATGCGACAGGTTTTGCCAATCGGCCTCCAACCGATGGCAAACGAAGAGGGAAGCCGGTGTGAGTCCGGCGCGGGGCCGCCTCTGTAATCGGTGAGGCCCGGTTCAAGATGTCACTGCTGGGAAGGGATGACGAAGGGGGAATGAGGGTTGAGCCGGGCTTACGCTGAAGCGTACCCGATCGCAAACCCTCTTTTCCCTAGCTCCTCACTTGGTGGGAAGACGAACCGGTCCGTTTGAACCGAAAGCCAGAATACCTGCCTGTCGTAATTTTCGCCGATATGCTCCGGTACCGAGCGGTCGCGTTGACACGAGTCTTCCTCACCCGCGTTTCGAGCGGGTGAACCGCGCACTGGTATTTTGGGGCTTCGGCCGACTGCCCGACCCGGCAGGAGGTTTCCGTGCGCTGTCACTCGTTTTCATCCCAAGCCCACGATTCCACCCCTCCACGACTCGGGATGCTGCTTGCGCAGTTCGCGGCACCGATCGGCCATGACTCACAGGGCGTTCAGGCGGCCTGCGGAGAGCCGGCGAGAACTGGGTCGGAATAGCCCCACGCAAATCGGAATGCCCAGAAATCTTATCCCGACCTTAACAGCCACTAACCGGCCCCGGCCGAGTTGGTCGGCAACTTCTTTGGAGGAGACACCGTGAACTTTCGTCGTTCCACGCAGGTTGGTCGCAAGGGCCGCAACGCCAAGTATTCACCCGACAAAGGTTCACACTCTTTCAAGCTGAAGGCCGAGGCACTGGAAGATCGGACTCAGCCTGCGACTTCGGCAACGATCATGACCGCTCAGTACACGCCAGTCGCACGCGGCGTGTCAGACCTGCTGACGGCCACGATCAGTGTGCCGGCCGGTTCGGGGTCGCCCACGGGAATGGTGACGTTCTCGGACGTTTCGAACGGCGCTACGACCGTCCTCGGAACGGCAAACGTGACGCAGGTCAGCAGCAGCCCGGCCAAGTTCGCCGCGACCCTGCCCGCGACCTTCACGGCTGAAGGCTCGCACTACCTGACGGCGGCGTACAGTGGGGACGGCACCTTCGATCCCAGCACCGGCACGTTTACGGTGAACAGCGGGACCACCGCTGCCGATTTCGAGAACTTCTCGCTGCCGCCGAACTCGTTCTACAACGGTGCCGACGGTGCGGGTGGCTTCAATACCGGGGGCGGCCAGTTCAACAACAGTTACAATTCGTCCTTCGATGTGTGGTCCGGGTGGTCGCACTCGAACGTGACCGACGTGACGACGGCGGGGTTCGGGAACCAGTACGCGGCGTACAACGTCCCCGGCGGAGGGACCGGGGCCGGCGGGTCGGCCAACTACGGGGTGGCCTTCGGCTTTCCGGGAAGCGGCGGGTTCCCCGGCGACCCCATCACGATCGACCTACCGGCCGGTCAGCGGCCGCAGTCCATGCAAATCACCAACACCACCTACGCCGCCTTGTCGATGCGGGATGGGGATGCGTTCGCCAAGAAGTTCGGCGGAACAACCGGGAACGACCCCGACTTCTTTCTGCTGACCATCACGGGCAAGAACGCCTCGGGCGCGGACACGGGCACACGGACCTTCTACCTGGCCGACTACCGATTCGCGGACAACAGCAAGGACTACATCGTATCGCAGTGGACGACGGTTGATCTGTCTTCCTTGCCGACGGCCACCACACAGCTTTCGTTCGCTTTGAGTTCGTCCGACGTAGGCACGTTCGGGGTCAACACCCCGACCTACTTCGCGATGGACGACCTGATCTTGACGCCGGACGTGTCGGTGACGGCCTCGCCGACCGGCCCAGTGTCGGCGGGCACGCCGGTCACGTTCACGGCCACCGTCGCCGGCAATCCGAGCGTCGGGACGGTCACCTTCTACGCCGGCCCGGGGCTGACCGACCCGATCGGGTCGCCGGTCGCCGTGGTCGGCGGCACGGCCACCTCGACGGCCACGACCACCTTACCGTCGGGCACTAACAGGATCACCGCCGTGTACAGCGGCGGGGCTGGGTTCGACCCCAGTCAGTCGTCAGTGGACTTCGCCGTCAATACCGCGACGACTACGACTGTGACCCACACACCGGCCGGCCCGGTGACGGCGGGGACGGCGGTCACGTTCACGGCCACGGTCGCCGGCAATCCGAGCGTCGGAACGGTCACCTTCTACGCCGGCCCGGGGCTAACCAACCCCATCGGGTCGCCGGTCACCGTCGCCGGTGGCACGGCCACCTCGGCGGCCACCGCGACCTTGCCCGTGGGCACGAGTACCATCACCGCCGTGTACAGCGGTGGAACCGGCTTCGACCCCAGCCAGGGGACGGTCGCCGTCACCGTCAACGCCGCGACCACAACGAGCGTCGCCGCCGCGCCGACCGGGCCGGTGTCCCTGGGGACGCCGGTCGCGTTCACGGCCACCGTCGCCGGCAGTGGTAACGCCGGGACGGTCACCTTCTACGCCGGCCCCGGCCTGACCAACCCGATCGGGGCACCGATCGCTGTGACCGGTGGCACTGCCACCTCGGCGGTCACGACCGCCCTGCCGGCCGGGTCCAACACGATCACGGCCGTGTACAGCGGCGGGACGGGGATCGCGGGGAGCCAGGGGACGGTCGGTGTCACCGTCAACGCTACAACGGTGACTACAGTGGCGGCCGCGCCGGCCGGCCCGGTGACGGCGGGGACGCCGGTCGCGTTCACGGCCACCGTCACCGGCAGCCCGAGTGTCGGGACGGTCACCTTCTACGCCGGCCCGGGGCTAACCAACCCGATCGGAACGCCGGTCACCGTCGCCGGTGGCACGGCCACCTCGGCGGCCACCGCGACCTTGCCCGTGGGCACGAGTACCATCACCGCCGTGTACAGCGGCGGGGCCGGCTTCGACCCTAGTCAGGGGACGGTCGGCGTCACCGTCAACGCCGCGACGACGACCAGCGTCGCCGCCGCACCGACCGGGCCGGTGTCCCCGGGGACGCCGGTCGCGTTCACGGCCACCGTCACCGGCAGCCCGAGCGTCGGCACGGTCACCTTCTACGCCGGCCCGGGGCTAACCAACCCGATCGGAACGCCGGTCACCGTCGTCACCGGCACGGCCACCTCGGCGGCCACGGCCACCTTGCCCGTGGGCACGAGTACCATCACCGCCGTGTACAGCGGTGGACCCGGGTTAGCGGGGAGCCAGGGGACGGTGGATGTCACCATCAACGCCGTGACGGCGACCACGGTGGCGGCCGCGCCGGCCGGGCCGGTGTCCCCGGGGACGCCGGTCGCGTTCACGGCCACCGTCACCGGCAGCCCGAGCGTCGGCACCGTCACCTTCTACGCCGGCCCCGGCCTGACCAACCCGATCGGGACGCCGGTCACCGTCACCGGTGGCACGGCCACCTCCGTCGCCGCGACTCTACCCTTGGGCAGTACCACGATCACGGCCGTGTACAGCGGCGGGACGGGGTTCGCGGGGAGCCAGGGGACGG
Organism: Limnoglobus roseus; assembly: GCF_008254045.1. Lineage (GTDB taxonomy): Bacteria > Planctomycetota > Planctomycetia > Gemmatales > Gemmataceae > Limnoglobus > Limnoglobus roseus. Next base: position 7,149,702 of record NZ_CP042425.1, read on the forward strand.
TCGGCGTCATGGTCGACGCCGCGATCGCGACCGCGACGAGCGTCGCTGCCGCGACGAGCGGCCCGGTGACGGCGGGGACGCCGGTCGCGTTCACGGCCACCGTGACCGGCAATCCGAGCGTCGGCACCGTCACCTTCTACGCCGGCCCGGGGCTGACCAACCCCATCGGGTCGCCGGTCACCGTCGTCAGCGGCACGGCCACCTCGGCGACCACAGCCGTCCTCCCGGTCGGGTCCAACAGGATCACGGCCGTGTACAGCGGCGGGACGGGGTTCACGGCGAGCCAGGGAACGATCGGCGTCACCGTCAACGCTGCAATTGCGACCGCGACGAACGTCGTCGTCGCACCGAGCGGCCCGGTGACGGCGGGGACGGCGGTCACGTTCACGGCCACGGTCGCCGGCAATCCGAGCGTTGGCACCGTCACCTTCTACGCCGGCCCGGGGCTGACCAACCCCATCGGGTCGCCGGTCACCGTCGTCGGCGGCACGGCCACCTCGGCGGCCACGGCCACCTTGCCCGTGGGCACGGCTACCATCACCGCCGTGTACAGCGGTGGAACCGGCTTCGACCCCAGCCAGGGGACCGTCACCGTCACCGTCAACGCCGCGACCGCGAATCCCGACTTCATCGGTGTGCCGCAATTCGCCGTCGGGTCGGATGTCGGCGGGCCATCGACCGTGATCGAGTACAATTCGGACGGCTCCGTGGCGAAGACCTTCGACCCGTTCCCCCGCACCACGGGAGGGACGCGAACGGCAGTCGGAGACTTCAACGGAGACGGGACACCAGACGTCGCGGTCGGCACCGGCCCGGGGGTGACGGCGCAGGTGAAGGTACTGGACGGGAAGACCGGGGCCGTCCTGTTCGACGTGACGCCGTTCGCCGACTTCACCGGCGGCGTGTTCGTCGCCTTGGGGGACGTGACCGGGGACGGAAAGGCCGATCTCGTGGTGAGCCCCGACATGGGCGGTGGCCCACGGGTCAGTCTCTTCCGTGGCGGCGACTTCGTGAAGGCCGCCGACTTCTTCGGCATCGACGACCCGGCCTTCCGAGGTGGTGCCCGGGCGTCCTTAGGCGACCTGAACGGCGACGGGGTCGCCGACTTGGTGGTCTCGGCCGGGTTCGGGGGCGGCCCGCGGATCAGCGTGTACGACGGGAAGAGCCTGGCCGGTGGGCAGCAGGTCCACCTCGTCCCGGACTTCTTCCTGTTCGAAGACACGCTGCGGAACGGCGCATACGTGGCCGTCGGTGACGTGAACGGCGACGGGTTCGCGGACATCATCGGGGGCGGCGGACCGGGGGGCGGCCCCCGTGTTCTGGCCCTGTCGGGGAAGACCTTGTTAACTCAAGGGGTTACCGCCGCGTTCGAGAGTCCGGTCGCCAACTTCTTCGCCGGCGACACGGAGAACCGGGGGGGCATCCGGGTCTCGGTCAAGGATCTGGACGGGGACGAGAGGGCAGACGTCGTCGTCGGTTCGGGAACCGGGGCGGGGAGTGCCGTCACGGCTTACACGGGTTCCGCACTCACGAAGGATCCGAGCGATCCCACGGCAGAAATGCAATTCGATGCCTTCCCGAATTTCACCGGCGGGGTGTACGTCGGTTGACCAGCACTTCAGCAAGGGCAGGTGTTACCACACACGCCGCACCGAATTTTCCGTTCGGTGCGGCATCGAGGATCTTTCCTCACTCAAATCAATTCGAGTCCGCAATCACCTCGCCGGCGTCACGGGTGGATAGGGCGGTGAGCGTCTCAGGGGACAGGGTGTCGCGCAGGAATTGGACCGAGCCGTCCACGAACAGGGCGGCGGCCCCGCCCGGGTGGTCGCTCGACAGGCCCCACTGGCCCGCGACGCCGCTCCCCGGTCCGCCGCCGAGGGGGCACGGTTGGGTGTAGCCGCTGGCCGCCGCGCAGCCCGCCCGGCCGTCCGGCTCGAACCCGTTCGCGCCCCCGTTGTACCCCCGCAGGGTGTTGATCTGGTAGGCCGCGTTGTTGTAGTGCGGGCGGCCGTGGATCCACACGCCGCGAGCGAACTTGAGGCACTCGGTCACGTCGATAGTGTTCGACGTGCCGTCCGTGAAGTCCGTGATGCGGAGGTTCTGCCGCTCGTCGAAGCCGCCCCGGCCTTGGGTGACAGAGGCGGCGGGGGAGTTCGTCGTCAGCCGCTGGGCCCCGTTCAGCCCGGTGTAGTCGTTGACCGCCAGTTCCAGCGTCTTGTCGGTCAGGGGCAGCGAGTGCGGAGCTTTCTTCGTCCCGTACACCCGCCGGTTCGACGGGCACAGGTACATCGCCACCTGCGTCTGCCCGATGGTCCGGTTCGGCTCCTCGTCGATGGCCAGGTCCATGTTCAAGGAGGCGTACAGGTTGTTCTGTTCGAGGTACGGGAGGATGGCGGCGAACAGCCCCGGCCGGTACGGGCCGGTGTTGAGCTTGGCGATCGGGATCTGGCCGGCGGGCGTGCCCTCGGGGTAGCCCTTGAGCGCGGTGCCAACCGGGAACCGCAGGTTGGCGTCGTGGTACGTCTGGAGGGCCAGCCCGATCTGCTTGAGGTTGTTCTGGCACTTCATGCGGCTGGCCGCCTCCCGCACCTTCTGGACAGCCGGCAACAAGAGGCCGATCAGGATGGCGATGATCGCAATCACGACCAGCAACTCGATCAGGGTGAAAGCGGGACGGGGTTTGCGGCGGGCAGTAACGAACGTCACAGGTCAACTCCTCTTCGCCGGGTCGGGCGAGCGGGTGCCTGCGGGGCCGGGAGCGGACGGACAGGGGCGTGCGTCGAACGCAGCGGGACGAGCCTGTCGGTCCGGCAGCCTGGAATCCGAGGCACCGAACAGTGTGCGACAGGCAGGTCTTCTGGCTTTCGGCTCGTAGCGACGTCCAGGCGGCCTTCCCGCGGATGTGCCGCAGTGGCGAGGAATGCCCGGACGTCTGACCGATTACAGTAGCGGCCCTGCGCCGGACTCTCACCGGCTTCCCTTTTCATCGCCCGCAACGAGCGGGACGAACCTGTCGGTGGAGATTTTATGGCCCGAAGCGCGGGCCGCCAGTCGGTTAGAACTCCTCGCTGAACTCGACGGCCCCGGTCACGCCGAGTTGGTACGCCGACACACGCCGCTCGAAGAAGTTCGTCAACTCCTGAACGTCTTGCAGATCCATGAAGGCGAGCGGGTTCTTCGTCCCGAACACGGGGGCGATGCCGAGGGCTTCCAGGCGCCGGTCGGCCACGTACTCCAGGTAGCCCCGCAGATCGGTCTGCGACAACCCGGCCACGCCCATCCCCAGCGTGTCCTGGGCGAACGTCGTCTCCACCTCGACGGCTTCCCGCAGCATGGCGACGATCTGCGATTCCAGGTCGGCGTCGAACAGGTCCGGCTCCTCCCGCCGCACCGTGTCGATGACGCGGAAGGCGAACGCCATGTGCGCGCTCTCGTCGCGGAACACCCAGTTGGTGCCGGTCGCCAACCCATGCAGCAGGCCCTTCGACCGCAGGAAGTACACGTAGGCGAACGCGGCGAAGAAGAACAACCCCTCGATGCACGCGGCGAAGCAGACGAGGTTGAGCAGGAACGCGCGGCGGTGGTCGCGGGTTTCGAGTTTGTCCAACCCCTCGATGCTGTCGATCCACTTGAAGCAGAAGTCGGCCTTCAGCTTGATCGACGGGATGTTGTCCACGGCCGCGAACGCCGCCTCCCGCTCGGCCATGTCCGGCAGGTAGTTGTCGAGCAGCGTCAGGTAGAACTGGACGTGCAGGGCCTCCTCGTACAACTGCCGGGACAGGTACATCCGCGCCTCGGGGGCGTTGACGTGCTTGTACAGGTTGAGGACGAGGTTGTTGCCAACGATCGAGTCGCCGGTGGCGAAGAACGCCACCAGCCGGTGGATCAGGTGCTGCTCGGCCGGGGTGATCCGGCTCCGCAGGTCCTGGAGATCGGTCGAGAAGTCCACTTCCTCGACCGTCCAGGTGTTCTTGATTGCGTCCTTGTACATCTCGAAGAAGGCCGGGAACCGCATCGGTCGCAGGGTCAGGCTCATGCCGGGGTCGAGTAGCATCGTCAATCCTCCGTGAGTGGTTACTGGCAGGCTTCGCACGAGCCGGGGTTTTCGAGCGAACACGCGACCGCCTGCGGGGCGGGCACCGCGGCCGCCTTCGTGACGGTCGTCTTGGCGATGGCCGTCGCCGGCCGGGACCGCAGGTAGTACGTCGTCTTCAGCCCCTGCTTCCAGGCGTACATGTACATGGACGACATCTTGCCGATGGTCGGGCTTTCCAGGAACAGGTTGAGCGACTGGCTCTGGTCGATGAACGGCCCGCGGCCGGCGGCCATGTCGATGAGCGCCCGCATCGGCACCTCCCACGCCGTGCGGTACAGTTCCCGCAACTCGGCCGGCAGTTCCTCAACGCCCTGCACCGAGCCGTCGGCCAGTTTGATCTTGTTGCGGACGGCTTCCGTCCACAGCCCGCGGGCCTTCAGGTCTTTGACGAGGAAGCGGTTCACTTGCAGGAACTCGCCGGATAGCGTCTCCCGCTTGAACAGGTTGGACACCTGCGGCTCGACGCACTCGTAGCTGCCGACGATGGACGCGATGGTGGCCGTCGGCGCGATGGCGACGAGCAGCGAGTTCCGCAGGCCGGTCGTGTTGATCCGCTCCCGCAAGGCGTCCCACCGCGCCGGGTCGGTCGGCGTCACGCCCCAAAGGTCGAATTGCAGCGTGCCGGCCGCCGCCCGCGTCTCGGCGAAGTTCGGGTGCGGGCCGTGCCGCTCGGCCAGTTCGCACGACGCGACGAGGGCGTGGTAGTAAATCTCCTCCTGAATCCGCCGCGACAGTTCCCGCGCCTTCGGCGCGTCGAACGGCAGCCGCAGTTGGAAGAACACGTCCTGCAAGCCCATGACGCCGAGGCCGACCGGCCGCCACCGATGGTTCGACGTGGCCGCCGCGTCGGTCGGGTAGAAGTTGATATCCACCACCCGGTCGAGGAATCGCACGGCCGTGCGCACCGTTTCAGCGAGCCGGTCGAAGTCGAACGCGCCGCCCTCCAGGTGTTCGGCCAGGTTCACGGAGCCGAGGTTGCACACGGCCGTCTCGCCGGCCGACGTGACCTCGACGATCTCGGTGCAGAGGTTGGAACTGTGCACGACGGCCCCGGCCGCCGTCGTCTGATTGCACGCCCGGTTACAGGCATCCTTAAACGTCATCCACCCGTTGCCGGTCTCGGCCAGCGTCTTCATCATCCGGGCGTATAGGTCGCGGGCCGGCAGTTGCTTGACCGCCAACTCTCGCCGCTCGGCCTCCTGGTACGCGGCGTCGAACGCCTCGCCGAACAGGTCGGTCAGGTGCGGCACCGCCTTCGGGTCGAACAGCGACCAGTTCTGCCCGGCCTCGACCCGCCGCATGAACAGGTCGGGCACCCAATTGGCCAAGTTCAGGTTGTAGGTCCGCCGGGCCGCGTCGCCGGTGTTATCCCGCAGTTCGAGGAACTCTTCGATGTCCGCGTGCCACGTCTCCAGGTAGACGCAGCACGCCCCCTTCCGCTTGCCGCCTTGGTTGACGGCCGCGACCGACGAGTCGAGCGTCTTCAGCCACGGGACAATGCCGTTGCTGTGCCCGTTGGTGCCGCGGATGAGCGACCCGCGGGACCGGACACGGTGGTACGCCAGCCCGATGCCGCCGGCGAACTTCGACAGCTTCGCCACGTCGGCGTACCGTTCGTAGATCGCTTCCAGGTTGTCGGCCGGGGCGTCGAGCAGGTAGCACGACGACATCTGCGGCCGGGCGGTGCCTGAGTTGAACAGCGTCGGCGTACTCGGCAGGTACCGGTGGGCGGCCATCAGCCGGTACAGTTCGATGGCGTCGGCCGCCGTCTCGGCCAGCCCACAGGCCACGCGGAGGAAGAAAAAGGCCGGCGTTTCGAGGACGTGCCGCGTCTCCGGGTCGCGGAGCAAATAGCGGTCGTACACGGTGCGGAGGCCGAAGTACTCGAACAGGTCCGGCAGCGGCTCGTCGGCCGCAGCGTTCAGCTTGCGGGCGTTGGCCGCCATAAACGCCCGTGTCTCCTCGGCCACCAGCCCGTTGCGGAAGCCGGTCGTGATCGACTGCGAGAACGAGTGGACGTCCTGGTTGTTGACCTCTTTGTCGATGTAAGTCGCCAATAGGCGGGCTGCGAGGCGGGAGTACTCCGGCTCCTCGGCGATGAGGCCGGCGGACGTCTGAATCGACAGGCGGTCGAGTTCGGCCGTCGTTGCCCCGTCGTACAGGCCACCGATGGTCTTCACCGCCACCCGCATCGGGTCCACGTCCGGTAGACCGCCACTGCACCGCAGCACTGCCCGGACGATCTTGTTCACGTCCACGGCTTCGAGCTTGCCGTTCCGCTTGCGGACGTGCATGACGGCCTGGGTGGTGGAAGATGGCGGGGGTGACTTCGAGGGGACCGATTCCGACGACAAAACGGCGGCGTTCAATGCTCTCTCCCGGAACAGGCGAACGGCGGGGGAAAGAGCGTAGTGCAAGCGCAGGCCCGGAAAAACGGACCGGCCGAACACCCCGCCGCCTCTCCCCGAGGGCTGGGTTGGTCACGCGCTGGCGCGCGGGTGTCGGCAAGTCTTCGGGCTAGCAAGCGCGGGTGGCGAACCACCCACCTACTGGCCGTCGCTTCCCGGCCCGGTGGGGGCCAGTGCGTATGACGGCGGTCGTTCTCGCATACCGCTGCGGGACAGCTCCGGATTCGCACCGGATTCCTTCTTCGTCGGCCCGCGCACGGCGGGCCGAACCGACGACGCCATCATCTTCGTCCCGCCGCCCCGCCGGTGCGCGTCCAATTCGCCGCCCGCGCGGGGGATTGGACGCGCCGGCGGCGCGGCTGAACGGCCTTTGAAGGTTATGCCGGCACGACGGGAAGCCGGTCGCGGAGCCGTTTCGCGGCCGCCACCATCGTCTCCAGAGCCGGCTTCACCTCCTCCCACTTCCTAGGCCGTGTTGATGTTCCTGAGTCGCCGTAGTCGCAGGACGCCGAACACCAAATGGACCACACCGAGGAACATCGTCTTCCGCTTCTCGTACCGGGTGGCGAACCGGCGGAACTGCTTGGCCTTGCCGAACAGCCGCTCCACCTTGTTCCGCTCTCGATACCCGTCCGGCAGGAACGGCTGGGGCTCGACCCGGTTGCTCCGGCTGGGAATGTTCGGGAACACGTCCCGGTCGACGCACGCCTGCCGCTGGTCGTCCCCATCGAACCCCTTGTCGCACACCGCCTCGTCGAAGTGCGGCACGCGAGCGATGGTGGCGTCGAGCAGCGGCTCCAACCGCGGGGCGTCGTGGGCTTGGCCCGGCAACACTTCGACGGCGAGGGCCGTGCGGCACCACCCGGCCTCGACCATCGCGGCTCGCACCGCCAACAAATTCCGCGGGCTGAACTCGGACACCGGCGTCCCGCCGAAGAGTCGCCGGAGCGGCTTGAACGACTGGCGGTACTCGCACACCTCGTTCGTCTGGGTGCCGTCGCGCCGTCGGTAGTGGTTCTCGGCGTGCCGCACGAATCGGACCAGCAACTCGTTCACGGACAAGTCGAGGACCGGCGGGCCGTCGCGGTTTTGATCGGCCCGCCGGTTGGCCGCCAGCCGCTCGATGAAGCGGGCGTACTCGCGTTCGGCTTCGGGACTACCCCACTCGCCGAGGTAGAGCGCCTTGCGCGTGCCGTCGGCCTGCGTGACCATCACGTAGGCCCGATTTTTTGCTTTGTGGTGGAGGAGTTTGGGAACCTTCCGACAAGGAAATTGCGACACAGTTGGCCCCTTCTGCAGTACAAACTGCAGTACGGACTTTTCTGAGCCGCACACCCGAACGCCGGGCGGAAAGTTTAAGTGCTTCGGCTGAAAGGACTTCTGACAGTGGTCACTCCCGGGATTGAACCGGGGACCTAGCGATTTTCAGTCGCCTTCGCCCGAGCCAATTATCCTTAAATTCCAGGCAAAAACGCACGCGCCGAACAACTCTTGTACCAGTTCTTGTACCGACCTTCCTGAACTCGCCGAAGTCGCCGACGCTTGGCCTCAACTTCCGACCCACATCAAAGCCGCAATCCTCGCCCTGATCCGTCCCCACGCATCGCAAAAAAAGACAGGGTGACCGATTTGGTAATACCTTGTTTTACTTTTGAGGCTACACTTCCTGGACAGCCCGCGTGACCCGCGGACGACGAGTATCGAACCCCGCCCGCGCGGCCGGTTGCCGCGCATCCTGACGACCCATCCGACGGAGAGTTGACGTGAGTTTCAAATCGAACTTCCTGGCCGCGATCGCGGCCCCCCGGTTCAAGGACGCGGACACCCCGTGGGGCCGGGTCCGCGTCCTGGCCCTCACGGGCGACGCCTACGACAAGTACGCGGCCGCCCGGGCGAAGACCAAGTCCGTCACCCGCGGCAACGCCCTGTTCGTGGTCGCGACCGTGGTCGACCCGGAGACCAACAAGCCGGTCTTCACCGTAGACGACCTCGACGACCTGTGCGACGGGAACACGTCGGCCGTCCTGGCCCTCGCCGAACTGGCCGCCTCGGTGAACGCGGAGGACGAGTTCCGGGACGCGGCGGGAAACGCGACGACCGCCGGCACGACTGGCTGAAAATGTGCCGGCGGTTCCGACTGCCCGAGGACGTCCTCAAGCCCCTGATGACCGAGGCCGAGTTCCGCGCCCACCTGGCGGGCGTGAACCGGCTCGACGACCCCGAAGACCGCCTCGTCCACCTGGCGACGGTGGCGGCGACGATCCTGAACCTGATCGCCAGTTCGTCGCTCGTGTGCGGGAAGCCGCCCTTCGACGCGGACGAAATCACGCCGTGGGCCAAGAAGGGCCGGCGGGCGGCCCCGGTTGGCGACCAGGCGATGAGTGACGAGGAGTACGCGGCGGCCGTGCAACAGCGGCTGGCGCAACACGCGAACGCACGGGTGCGGGAATGAGTCGAGTCAACGTCGGAACCGTCGCCATCAAGGCCATCGTGGACGCTGAGGGCGTGGGCCCCGGCGTGGACGAGATGGCGAAGGGCCTGACCAAGGTGCCGAAGGCGGCCACCGAGGCGGAAGCCCGGTTGGAACGACTCCGGCGGGGGTTCCTCGACGTGGCGAAGGCGGCCAAGACGGCGAAGGACGCCACCGGCGACGTCTCCTCTAACCTCATCAAGCCGATCCCGGGCGGGGCCGCGGCGGCCAACTTCTTCCAGAACGCCCGCAACCGCGCCGGGTCCGGCCCGGACCTCGGCATGCTCGCCGGCGCGAAGCAGGAGGCCAAGGACTTCCAGCAGGCCGAGAAGATCTTCGACGACCTGCGCAAGCGGCAGCAGAAACTTTTCCGGGGCGTCAACGCCACGTTCGGCGTCCTGGACCCGGGCAAGTCCACGTTCCAGGAACGGGCCGCACGAAGCGAAGACCGCGAGCGGCGGCGGGTGGCCCGGGAAAAGGTCCTCACGGCATCGTCCTTCAACCTCCTCGACGACGTACCCAAGCCCGGGCAGCCGGCCGCGTTCGGCTCGTCGGACGCTTCGAAGCGGTCGCGGATCGCCTTCAGCCTCGCAGAGCAGCGACGGAAGGAGGAAGAGAAGGCCGCGGCGACCACGGAGGTGTCGGCCAACCAGCGCCGCCAAGCGGCCGAATCCCTCGCCCAACGCCGGGCACAAATTGCGTTCAGTCTCGCCGAACAGCGGCGGAAGGAAGAAGCGGCGTCCGGCGGCCTATCCCTGTCTCAGGCCCAACGCCGGTCGAATGTCGCCTTCTCGTTGGCCGAGCAGCGGCGGACCGAGGAAGAGGTGCGGCGTAGCGGTGGCCTGTTCGCCCGCGGGCGTCGCGGGGCCGGCAACCTCCTGTCGTCTACGGCAAACGGCGGGCTGTTGGGCGGCATCAGCGGTGGCATCGGCGGGTTCGCCGGGTCGTTGTTCGGCAGCACGGTCGGCACGCTCGTCGGCAGCGGGTTGGGCAAGATTGCCGGGACCGTCGCGGGCGCGGCCGGGCAGTTGGTCAGTACGGGGTTGCACGTCTTCGAGTCGGCCGCCCTGAAGGCCGTGCAGGAGGGGATCAAGCGGGAAGACGCTGAGGTGAGCTTCGGCGCGCTGCTCGGCTCGTCGAAGCGTGGGAAGTCGCTTGTCGCCGACGTGACGGACCTCGCCATCAAGACGCCGTTCTCGTCGTCGGAACTGCTCGACCAGTCGAAGTTGCTGCTGTCGTACGGCGTGGCGGCCGGCGACCTGACGAAGACCCTCGGCCGGTTGGGCGACGTGGCCAGCGGGGCGGGCGTGGACCTCGGCCGGTTGTCGCTCGCCTACGGGCAGGTGATCGCGAAGGGCCGGTTACAGGGCGGGGAACTCCGCCAGTTCACGGAAGCCGGCGTCGGCGTCCGGGACTTCGCCAACGCCTACAACGACCAGACCGGCAAGCGGGTCGGCGTGAACACCTTCCTCGCGCTGTCCGAGCAGGGACAGATCGGCGCATCCGTCGTCGAGAAGGCCTTCGAGCGGATGACGACCGCCGGCGGCCGGTTCTTCGGCCTGATGGACGACAAGAGCCGCACGTTCGGCGGCCGGTTGCAGGCGCTGCGGGAGTCGGTGGACGTGTTCGCCGGCAAAGTCGGGAAGAGCTTCATCGACAACACGAGCGTCGGCAACTTCCTGGACCGCGTGACCGGGAAGATTCAGAAGTTCGACGCGGGCGGCGTGGACAACTTCTTCCGCGGGGCGGACCGGACCATCGGCCCGTTCCTCGGCCGCATCGGCGGCGGCCTTCAGGGGTTGGCCGGCGGGGCGGGGGCCGACCTGTTCAAGGCGGACTGGGCCAAGTTCGACGAGCGGCTGAACCTGATCGTGGACAAGACCATCCCGTCCCTGCTCGACGGCGGCAGCCAGATCGTCGCCGCGTTCTTGGACGTGAGCGCGGCGGCCGTCCGGTTCGGCGACTTCCTGTCGTCCCTCGTGCCCCTGGACAGCGTCACGGCGTTCGAAGGGAAGATCGCGAACTTCAAGGCGGAGAACCCGCTGGTGAAGAGTGGCGACTTGTCCGCCGAGGGGGCGACCCTGGCCGCCCTGGAAAAGGGCTTGGCCGTCGCGAAGCAGAACCGCGGCGAGCGGTCGGCGCAACTCGAAGCGCTGGGCAAGGTCGACCCCCTGAACGTGGTCGACGGCTTGAACCGGATGGCCGCGAACCTCCGGCAATCGAAGCCCGGGGAGAAGTTCCTCGCGGCCGCCCAACCGTCGTTCGGGTTGCTCGGCGGGGCGGCCGACTTCTTCCTCGGGAAGCCGGCCCGCGACGCCGTCCTCGGCGGCGAGCGCCGCATCGGGAACTTTCTCACGCCGGAGAACGTTCGCGCGGCCGGGGAGGCCCACCGGTTGAACAAGCTCGCGATGGCGGACGGCCGGGAGAACCCCGGGTTGCACGCGGGCGACGTCCTGACGTTCAACGACTACGCCGGCAAGGCCCGCACCGGCCTCGGCTTGCTGAACAAGTCGTTCGACGAGATGGCCGAGCGGTCCGTGCCGGGGTTCGGGAAGAGCCTCGAGGACTTGAACAAGAGGTTGCTGGAACCCGAGAACCGGCCGTTCGACAACTTGCAGAAGGAACTGGCCACGGCCGATTGGGGCCGGCTGAAGGGGATGTTCCTCAGCCCGCTCGGGTTCGAGGGCGGCCTGACGCAGAAGCAGGCGAACCGGGCGAAGGTCATGGCCCTGCAAGGGGCGTGGGACAAGTTCCACCAGCCGATCGGCGAGCCGCCGCCGCTGCTGACGGCCGGGTCCCAACAGACGCAGTCGGCCATCACGCGGGCGCTGAACGCGGCCCAGCGGAACGAGAAGCCGACGGCGGAAAAGCTCGTGAAGTTCTTCGAGGACCTGAAACAGATTCAGGAGGACGCCTCGTTGAAGGAGTCCGACATGCTCACGGCCCTGGAGTCGATCGAGCGGAAGACGGGCACCGGGTTCAACCTCGTCCGAGTGAACTTCGGCAACCCGAAGTAACGGCCGACGAAACCCGAGGCGAGCGCGACGCCGGGCGGTTGCCCGGCGTTTGTCGTTTCTACGCCGGCGGGCCGCCTACCGACCTTGTCATGCCATTCACGATGTGCGATCGTCCTCCCCCTCACCGCCGCTGTGTCGCCGCCACGGCGGGCGGCGGTGAGGGATTTCCCGAGGGCAAAGCATGTTCAAGTTCGTTCTGGTCGGCCTGTTGACCGTTCTCGTGGCCGGGTTCGCCCCGGCCGAGGACGCCCCGAAGCCGCCGGCCCCGCAGAAGGAGCACGGGTGGCTGAAGCAACTCGAAGGCGAGTGGGCGTGCGAGAGTGAGGCGGTGTTCGAACCGGGCAAGCCGGCCGTGAAGTGCCGGGGCACGGAGACGGTCAAGTCGCTCGGCGGGTTCTGGACCGTCGGGGAGATGAAGGGCGAGTTCATGGGCACGCCCGTGACGGGCATCATGACCGTCGGGTACGACGCGAAGAAGGGGAAGTACGTGGGCACGTGGGTGTGCTCGATGGACGGCCACTTGTGTACCTACGAGGGCTCGGTGGACGCGGCCGGCAAGGTTCTGACGCTGGAGACCGAGGGCGTGCACCCGGCGACCGGGAAGGCGGTCAAGATGAAGGACGTGCTGGAGATGAAGGACAAGGACACGCGGGTCATGACGTCGTCCGCCCAGGGGGCGGACGGGAAGTGGGAGACGTTCATGACCATGACGGCCAAGCGGAAGAAGTAGGCCGGCAACCACGACCGTCGCGACGCCGGGGAGGTTCCCGGCGTCGTTCGATTTCACGCCGGCGGCTCGGGCCACGCCCGAGGGGCAAAAGGGTGCTAAGAAGCAAGGGTTCCGACCCCGCGGGGCCTCCGCTCTCAACGGACTTTTCGCATGACGTCGCACCCCTTCCTCGGCCGCACGCTCGGGGCGGTCGGCTGTTCCGCGGTCCTCGCCCTGTCCGGCTGTGAGTTCCAACCTCCGACCGCCCCGGCCGAGACGCCGGCCCAGTCGAAGTCCCCGGCCTACCCGATGAAGGTCGAGTTCCTCACCTTTACTGCGACGTGGTGCCCGCACTGTCGGCGGGTCCCGGCGTTGCTGGAACGGTTGCGGGCGGCGGCCCCGGGCGTGCCCTTCCGGGCCATCGACATCGACCTCCCCGGGAACGCCGACCTGGTCAAGAAGTTCGCACCCAAGGGCGTGCCGTACACGGTCCTCACGCTCGACGGCGAGTCGTTCCGGACGATCCGCGGGCTGGCGTCTTACGAGGACACCAAGGCCGTCCTGGACGACGCGATCGCGACGCGGGACCGGGTGCTCGCAACCCGCGACCGCGTGGTCGGGACCGGGCAGTAACCGCTTGCCATCTGTCCCCGATCTTCGGGTTCCCGGAGGAAGTCGGAGGGATGGAGCGAGACGTCGCACGTCGCTCCCGGTGGTACCGTCTGCCGGCCCTGCTCGCTTCGCGACCACCACATCACGAATCGATTCTGCCGAAGAAGCCGGACGCGACGGCCCCGTCCTTTTTGCCCGTTGCTTACCCCGTATGCCCGAGGTCACTCGGCTTCAGCCCGTCCAGCGCCGTCCGGGGCCGGCCGGCCGTCACCCCGGGGACGGACGGCATGACGCCGAAGTCTTCGGGCCGCATGCCGTCGAGGACGGTCTTCGGCCGCTCGACCTTCTTCTTCGCCGGCCGCAGGCCGAGGGCCCGCCGGCACGCCGGGGTCAGGCCGAGTTTGCTGCTGATGAGCATGAGCTTGTCGAAGCTGATGCCCATGCCGATGTCGCCCTTCGGGTCGTCGGCCTTGGCGTGGAACCGGTCGACGTACTTGCACGCCATCTTCATCGCGTGCCGGTCCAGGCGGGTGAGGCCGAGGAGTTCGGCGTTGGCGACGAGGTCGGCCCACAGTTGTTCGCCGTCCGGGCCGAGGCCGGCGGGCTTCTGGAAGTCGTCGTCGGGCACGGGAGAACCCTCACAGTCGGAGATTACGGGTGCAGTTATACTAAGTATAACGTAGGCCCGTGCCCCACATCGCGCGGCCCCTTTTTTTGTTTTTCGGCCAAAAATGTACGCCACCCGGTGTGGTCAGGGTTCTCGACCGCCCAAGTCAGAACCCCCCCCCACCCCTGTTCAGGCGGGGGCGTACCCTCCCTGGTGCGTGAAGTGACACCACACCTGAGCCCTCCGTGAGGGTTCGCACCCCGACGCCTTCCACGGGGTGAGGCAGGCGCTATGATTGCGGGATCAGCACCACGGGAGGGCATTGCATGGCCGGGGACACGGGCAAGGGCGTGCGTCACGATTCGATCGCGCTGCAGAGCAATAGCGCCGAAGGGGGCGTGACGTACACCGACGATGAACTCCGATTCCTTCGGGCGGTCGATGCGTACAAGGCGAAGAACAAGGTGAAGTTCCCGACGGCCGTGGACCTGCTTCGCGTGGCCGTGTCAATCGGGTATGAGTTGCGGGGCAGTCCGGGCAACTTGGCGGTCGCGGCGGAATGAGACGATCAGACGCCCATCGCCCGGAAGACCGGCTGATATTGGCGGCAGATCAATTACCGCTCGACTTCTCGCCGGGCGTGAAGGACGCCGGGGATTAAGAGCAGCATCGTCAGCCCGGCCGTCTTCACCGCCTCACGCGGTTGTCCGGTGGCGAGGACGGCGACGGGCGAGCACAGGATCGAAAGGACGGTCAGCATCGTACTACCCCTTCTCGGTGTGGCTGCGTTCAACATAGCCGCGAGACCGTGAGGGATTGCTGAGCCCGGGCTGAGAGCTTGGTGAGAACGGAAGTGGAGCGATCACGCCCGCGGGCGACTGGCCAGTTGAATCAAAGTTTACTTTCGAAATGGCGGATGGCCCCTCGTCCGCTGGCAGCCCATCCGAGATTACTCCTCCTCTCGATCGTCGCATCTCCAGCGCAGGTGACCTTTCTCGCTCCCACAGGCCTTGCAGTGCCATCCGGTCATCTGCTTTGGGCGGCGATGACGATCGAACACCTTTGAACAGCCCGGGCACACGGCTTGCCACCGGCCATTCGGCATGACGATGTGGTGGCCGTAGCACCGCTCGGGCCGCGCCCCGATTTCGACGCACTTGGCCTTCCACGCCGCGTCGTGGCCGTGATTGGGGCCGACGATCGCGTGGGCGATCTCGTGGAGGACGGTGTCAAGCACCTCGTCGGCCGAGTTGTGCGCGATGAAGTGGCGGGACAACTCGATTCGCCCGGGCCGCGTCTGAGTTGGGTACTTGCACACGCCGGCCCGTCGGACGTTTGCGTTGAATCCGAACTGCCAGCCGGCCAACCCGTGCCGTTTCATCCGCCCTTCGGCGAGTTCCCGCACGCGTGCGAGATCTTCCGGCTCACAACGGCGAGGTAGCGATAGGGCTTCGTCCGGGAGCGGCGGCAGCAAGATGCCCGATCGGCGTCCGGCGACGACCCGGGCAATGACGGCCCACCGAGGAAATGCCCCGCCAACCACTTCACGCACCCGTTCGACCACTTCGGCCACGGAGCGGGCTGCGCGCCACAGGGTCGCGAACTGGTCATCTGATATTGGCCTCATCCCACCTCCCTTGGTCACCACGCCCATGCTATCGGACGCGAGCGGACCGTAACTACGGCAGCCGCACCCGCTGGCCTGTTATCCGCGGCTCGTTCGCGCCACACAACATGGTTGCCGATCGCTTGCCGTTGGGCGCGTTGCTGCGCAACCTCGTGGCTCCCATCTCAGGCCACCACTGGCAAACAAGCCCATCACGCACCATCCGAACAATCCCCCAGGGCGGTACTTCGTTTGCAAGCATTTGGCCCGTCAACTGATCGATCGTCTCACGGCCGGGGAGTCCGGTCTGAGCGGCCGCAATCGATGACACGGGTGGTGTTGGAGGCCGGGTCGGGCCGTTGCCACCTTTCGAGCGACCAAGGAGTTACTCCATGAGCAAGCTGCTACTGAGTTGCGTGATGGTGCTGGGTGCGGGCTTTCTGGCACGGGCCGAAGAGCCCCAACGCACGACGTCGAACAAGTCCATCGACGGAACGTGGACGGTCCTGTGTGCGGAGAAGGACGGCCAGCCACTCGCGGAAGCGAAAGACATCACCGTCACGGTCAAGGACAACGTCTTCAACGTGCGGTGCAAGGACGGCAAGGAGATGAGCTTGAAGATGGAGTTCACCGGCCCGGGCCAGGCCAAGATGACGGAAGAGAACGCGCCGACCACGAACACGGACGCGATCAAGAAGTCGCAGGGGCCGAAGGAGGCGGTGTACGTGCTGACGAACGACTTCCTGTCGATCTGCGTCCACCACGACAAGAACACGGGCGACATCAAGCCAGCGTCGGCCACAGACGAAACGGGTCGGGCGTCGAGCAAGTCGTACTGTAGCTTCGTGCTGAAGCGGACGGACAGCGAACCCAAGTAATTCCGCGTATCGTTCAGTGAGTCAGCGGGGCAATCATCTGCCTGCCCCGCTGACTTCATTTCAATTTTTTCGAGAACGGCTAGGCGAACATTCACAATTTTTCATCCGGCTCATTATAGAATACGACTATCATTCATTGATTAACGATAGCTATTAACTATTATATGTTCAGTTGTCACTGGTTTGCACTTCGGGCCATCCTGCCCGGTGAGGATCGTCGCCTCCCATTCTTAAACTGTCTGCGGCGAGGGTGCGAATCGACCGCGCGTCATCATGACGGCCGCCACTGGCTAGTTGCAACCCCGTCGCGGCGCTTGAAAATATACGTCCACTGACGTATAGTAGCCCGGTCGAAGGTCCCGCTGTCTCAACTGTCATCGTTGATCGCACATCCGGCCAATACGGCAACCATTCAACTGGTTTTTTTCGTCTCCCATGTTCGCGATCGTCGCGGGCTGGCGACATTTGGCGTGTCACAAGGAACAGGTCCGGCTCTAACGAAAGGCTTGCCCGCAATCGGGCGGTTCTATGTTCGGTTCGAAGCTTCGCGATATTCGCACGTCTAAGGGGTGGAACCGTCAGAAACTTGCCGCCGAGTCCGGCCTGTGCCCGGACCGCATCGCCCGGTGGGAGGACAACACGCAAGTCCCGTCGTGGGATGCCATGCTCAACCTGTGCCTGGCCCTCGACGTCGAGTGCGCCGCGTTCGGCGGGTTCGACATCGTGTGCTGGCAGGGCGGGACGGCGGCGTAGGGATTCGGTCGCAATGCGCCGATCGACCGACGCCGACTCTCTCGACTGGAAGGGTGGGTGATCCACGGCCAACGTGGTCGCGCCTCAGCCATCGAATCGAACACTTGCGCGAGTCCTCGCGTGCGAAGTGCAGGCGTTTCGCGATTCCCGCAGACTGGCATTCGGGTTGCCATTGTCTCGACCGAATCCCGCTCCCGTGTCCTCCCCGCACGCCAAATTCAGTCTGGGCGGATGTTGAATCGGGTGTGATCGAGGGTAAGGAGCGGGATTCTTTTCACATCATCTCCATCAACTGCCAGTATCTGGGCTGCGGATCACTGCGAGCGATCGCCAAGCGGCCGCTGAGAGCTCTGCCAAGCCCCGTTGTTATCGATCGACGATCCGCGCACGAAAAAACCGGCTAGGTGTGATCCCATCCGGCTAACAGTTCCACACGTCGGACCCGTCCGTCCTTCGGTAGCTAGTTTGTCCCGGACCGCTCCCCCTCAGAATCGATCCGGGCCGCCGTCATAACGAATCACGGCAACGAACGAGGATAGAGCGCGATCATGGGGGGGCAAACGAACGGCCCGCTACAACAACCGCACGGGAGGGCGGCCGATGACGGAGGCAGAGTGGCTGGCGTGCGTAGTGCCCCAGCGGCTTCTTGACCTCGTTCGCGACCGTGGGGCCTCACGCCAGTTAAGGCTCGTGGCGTGCGCTATCGCCCGTAATCGCTGGCATCTCTTGGTCGCGCCGTGCAGCCGAAACGCTGTGGAAGTGGCCGAGCAATTCGCCGACAACTTTTGTAGCGTGGATGACCTGCTGGCGGCGCAAGAAAGGGCCGCCGTAGTCGCATCGGTGGCCGTGCAACGTGAACCTCAGTCCCTGACCACACGGGCGGCTCGTCTCGCCGTGGCGGCCACGACCGAAGACGCCTACACGGCCGCGTATTTGGGGACCGCAGATGTACCGAACCGCCAACTAAGTTGTGCCGGATCCGGGTCCAAGTTTCGAGAAGTGTGTGTTGAACAGGTTCACATATACCGCGATATCTTCGGCAACCCCTTCCGCCCGGTGACGTTCTTCCCGTCGTGGCTCACGCCCACTTCCGTTGCCATCGCCACCGGCATCTACGACGACCGTGCGTTCGATCGTCTGCCGATCCTCGCCGACGCGCTGCAAGACGCGGGGTGCGAGGACGCCGACATCCTCGGCCACTGCCGCGGCGACGGCCCGCACGTCCGCGGGTGCTGGGTCATCGACGGGGTGCTCGGGAAGGGGTGAGGGGACGGGCGCGGTGAATCGTGCCCAACGACCGCTTGGCGATCACGACCGTGACAGTTCCGTGCGTCCGCCCGCGGGCATTCTTGGGCCATTCGAAGGCGGGACGCCACCGGGCGTGACCGCGCGGCCGTATGATGGAGGCGTGGGCCGATGGTCGGAACTTCCGCCACGACCCCGCCTCCGGAAAGTGTGCCATGTGTCCCATCCCGTGACCCCCGACTACGTCCCCACCCCTCACTGGCAGATCATTCTCGACGAACTTGAGACGAAACAACGGTGGGCCGACGTGTGCGACAACCTCGCCCGGCGGAACGCTCGTCCCCCGGCCGCGGTACACTCGCCCGCGGCCGTTGCCCTCCCACCGGACTCCAACCGCCCCGCGCCCTTCGATCGGCTCCCCTCGCCCCCCTAACCCGGCCCCGGTGCCCGTGTGATCGCCAAACCACCGGCGGCCCTTGAGCCGCCACATCTGCATGGCATTCCTTGCCCCGAGGCCCCCGTGAATCCCGCCGATAAGACCGACCGACCGCCCGACCTGCACCGCGTCCTGGCGTACGTCGCCGACCTCGAGATGGAGGTCGACCGCCTGCGGAAGCAGACCGGGTTCCTCCGGCAAGAGTTGGGCGACGGGCTGAAGCGCCTCCTCGCCTTCTGCCACGACCCGTCGCCGACGCCGGGCGGGCTGGAGAAGGCCGCCGCCGTGGTCGGCGGCCTGATCGGGACCCTCCGCGAGTTGCGCGACGCCCCGGCGTTCCACCCGGCGTTCGACCAGGTCGTGGCGATCGCCATCCGCCCGCTCCTGGAGAAGGTCTTCCGGTGGCAGCAACTGATGACCGGCCGGCCGAACGTCGCCCTCCGGTTGGACTTGGCGTGCGAGGTCGTGGACTGGTTCCCGGCCCGGCTGCGGAACGTCGTCGAGAACCTGTTCTCGAACGCCCTCCGGTACCGCGACCCGGTCAAGGCCGAGTCGTGGGTCCGGGTCGCGGTGGCGGCGCGGGCCGAGGACTACGAGGTCCGGGTGTCCGACAACGGGATGGGCCTTCCGGCGTGGCACCCGGCGGACGAGTTCGAGCTCCTGTCCCGCGCCGCCCCCGTCCGCGACGCCGGCCTGGGCGTCGGGATGCCCGTCGTGCGGTTGCTCCTCCGGCAGAGCGGGGGCACGATGACCGTCACGTCGGACGACGGCAAGGGGACCGAGGTCGTCATCACCTTGCCCCGCTACGATCGCGACGATTTTTTGACGTGACGGTCCGGGGGACGACCGCCGAAACAACCCGAATTCAGGGGCGATGGCGTGGCTTGTTCATCGCCCGTCACGGGGTCTTTGGCCCGTTCACTTACAAAGTCCGCAGAACGGGGTAGATCATCGCCATGCGAACGATTCACACACTGGCGTGCGTCATCTTTCACCGGTTCCACTGGTACACCCAGCACACCAACGAGTGGGGCTCCTTCGGGGTCGTGCGCCACGAGCACCGGTGCTGCCGGAAGTGCAGCCGCCGGTGGGGGCGGTTCCGGGCGATCGAAGGGGCCGCGGCCTAGGTTCAAACCGCCCGCGATCGGGACGCCGTCCGCGGACGAACTACGAGGGCGAGTTATGGCGAGCGAAGAGAACCGGCGGGAACTGGACGAGAAGGTCACGGCCCTGGTCGCGACCCGCTTCGGCGGGGACTACCGGGCGGCGTTCGCCCACTACGACGCGAACGGGGACGGGGTGGTCAGCAAGGACGAGTTGAAGGCGTTGCTGGCGGACGCGGGGATCGGTAGTGGCCTGACGCGGTGGGCGTGGGCGAACGGGATCATTGAGGCGGTGGACGCGAACCGCGACGGCGTGATCGACTGGGCCGAGTTCGAGGCCGTGTTCCGAGCGGCCGGCGGGTAACGCCACGAGATCGGCCCCTTTCGGCCGTCACACTCCGCACACGGGGACCGACCATGACGATGTCGCAGATCGACGAACTGGCGGCCCGGGCGATGCAGGGGCTGCTGAGCGGGCCGGCCGTGGAGAAGATCCGGACGGCACCAACCCACCTCTTGGCCAAAGAGGCTTACGCGATCGCCGACGCGATGGTCGAGGAGAAGAAGCGGCGGGAGCAGGTGAGGATGCCGGTGGGCGACGATGGAGCGGACTGACCGGCAGCCCACTCAGCAACTGTAAGCGGGCTATAGATTTTGCGGATATTTATAGTTCATCGCAATTCCGAACAGAATTGCTATGGGATTGCGATGACCCGTGGCTCGGCCAGACACCCCGGTCAGCCTCCAACGGTTGGCCCCTCACCCCTCTCGCACGCGATTACGTCGCCGCCACGGGCCGATAGGCGTCGGCTACATCTACCGCCCGCGGTGGGATCAGAACCCCAGAGGCGTTGAGACCGCATTCCCACCCCGCACGGCTGGGCGCATCATGGCCGGGGACGTGGGCAAAGGTAAACGGCAGGAGAGCATCGCCAGGCGGAGCGGCAGTGCCGAGGAGGGCACGTTGTACTCCGAGGACGAGTTGCGGTTCCTGCAGTCGGTGGAAGAGTTCAAGCGGCGGGGGAAGGTCCGCTTCCCCACGCACGTCGATCTGTTTCGACTGGCAAAGCGGCACTTTGAAGCGGTGTCCTCGGATGCATCGACTACACCGATCGGGGAGTAACATCGACTCTTGGTCTGTACAACTCACTCTCTCGAATCAGCGTATTTTGTGCTGTTACTGAAGTGGCAATTGCTCTATTATCGCTACTCGCCACGTTGGAATTCTTCCATGACGGCAGACGCAATGACAAAGTGGGCTTCCGAAGCAGAACTAGTTGAAGCGTTTGAAGCCGTCGTCAGACGGAATTCTTGCTCTCTTTGGGTGGCAAAGGAGCTCGATTCGGAGGTTGGAAAGACGGACCTGTTCGCCGCGCGGTACTGCAAGACGCGACTCGGACTTCGTCTCGGATCCGGGGCAAGCGCGACGTGGCCGAAGTTTGATAAGAAGTGCGGTTACTTGATGGGTCACCTCGCTTCCGGCCGAGCCAAGACCCGCTCCGATTTGGCTCGTCTACTTCGGTCCGCGGCGAGAGGAATTGATCGGCTACTGGAGGTCGTCTGTGCACGAGGGCTTGTGCGGCACTGGCGTGATCAGGTCCACATCACCCCGGATGCGTGGGTGGTTGAAGAAGCGACGGCATACGAAGCCAAACTGACGGATTGGAAGGGTGTCGTCGAACAAGCCTGGTTAAACCTCTGGTACGCCCCTCGGTCTTTCGTGCTCATGCCGCAACTCGGCAAGGTGGCATCCGGCCGGGTGCGGGCGGCGTGCGAGGAGCGGGGGATCGGACTCGTGGCGATGGCGGATCGGCACAGATACGATGTTGTGCTGGAACCTTCCCCAGGCACGTCCGTGATCGGCAAGCACATCGGCTGGGTATTGAACGAGCGACTCGTAGAGGAGGCTGCCCGTGAACCGGTTCGAGCCAGCTCAGACTTCGGTCCAGATGGCTCTAACGGGTTTTCGCAGCCTGGCGAAGATCGGGGCAGGCAGTCAGAAAATCGTTTTCCGAGCCGAGCGGAACGACGGCAACGTGTGCGCGGTGAAACTCTACCCGGTCGACACGGTCCAACGCGGCTCGCGGGCTGAACGGGAGATTCAGGCGATCACGGCAGTAACCGGCCCACAGTTCGCCACGTTCCATGGCATGCGACGGCTCCCGATCGAAGGAGTCGAGTTCGTCGTCATCGAAGAGGAGTTCATCGACGGCGACACGTTGAAGTCTCGGATGTCCGGTACACCCCTTCCGATCTCGTTTGTCCGCCACCTCGGCGGCCAACTCCTTGAAGCGCTCCGAGTCATCGAGGCTTGCCGGCTGGTACACCGGGACATCAAGCCTGACAACGTCATGATTTCGTCCGCCGATCGGGTCGTCGTGATCGACTTCGGGATCGTTAGGCATCTTGATGAGTCTTCTCTAACCGCCACCTGGGCACCACGGGGGCCAATGACGCTCGCCTACGCAGCCCCCGAGCAGGTGAGCAACGACAAGGCCGCGATCGCGATCCGCACAGACCTCTACGCAATGGGGCTGGTGCTATACGAGGCCGCGACCGGGTTCAACCCTATCACGACCGGCGTGAGCCGCGACACCATTCCCGGTCGGATTCTCACGCATTCGCCGGAAGAGTTGGCCCGAGTCCGCCCGGACGTGCCCGCGGAGTTCAGTAGATTCGTCCACCGGCTTGTTGAGAAACAGGCGCATCGTCGGCCGCAGACCGTCCAGGCCGCCAGGCAGCTCTTTGACCGGATCCAATGGAGTTCCCTATGAGATTCTTCCTGCAGATGGGCTACGGGATGTTGAGCATGAACCGGGATCTGCTCACCCGCTACGCAGCCGGAGCCGACGCCGGCGTGATAGTCTGGCCGCGGACGACCGACCCCCAGCAAGCACTGTCTCACGCTCAAGACGTCCACAGGTTGAGGGGGAGTGTGTTGTTCGACAGTTGCTTCTACGCGCCGCGCTCGGAGCATGCACGAATCACCAGCTTCCCCTATTGGCCATCCGCAGATGCGTACGACACGACCGAGTTCACTGCCGAGGCGGGACGGCAATTTGCGGAGGAAGCAATCCGTTACCAGGTCGAGACTCTGAGGGTAACGGAAATCCTTCTGCCCGGGAGTTTCGTGAACACGATCGACCAACAGTGGCTCGACACACATCGACAATTCGCTGAAGCAGGTGCGAAAGCCGAGCGGGGCGGGCGACGGGTGTTCTCTACGGTCGCGATCGGAGAGGATCTGATTGTCCACCAGCAGTCATTCGATCGCCTCATCAACGAGCTAACGACATTCCCCGTTGATGGGGTCTACTTCTTGTACCGTTCGCCGAACGGACAGTACCTCACGACGAATGACGTATTTCTATTGAACCTCTTGATCGGCTTCCTGAGCCTTTCGCTCGCCGGAAAGGAAATCATCATCGGCTACGCGAACCAACAAGACCTCATATTCGCGGCGGCGGGCGTCGGGACAATTGCCAGCGGCAATTTTCGTAACGTTCGTCGGTTCAACCCCGCGATTTTCGAGGAACAGGAGGCCCAAGACTTGAGCCGGAAGACCTGGTTTTATGACGGCAACTCTATGTCCGAGTTTCGCACGGAGCAACTCGATATCGCCTACCACCACCTTGGAATGCGAGGCCGGTTCGGTCCCCGGTCGCCCGAAGCAGATGTGCTGCTGGACGCAATTAATCCTTCTCAGGCCGACTGGCCTGAACGATCCTCATTCATGCACTTTCTGCAAATCCTCCGTGAGCAATGGATCGGTTTTGCCCAAGTCCCGCGTAACCGCCGTGCGGCGGCCGCCTCTGCGATGGTCCACCTTGCGGCCCAGCAGATAACGGGCTACCGGAACAGTCGCTTCGCCCTCGGCCAAAGATCTGCGGCCGACGCCCTCCCGATCTACGCTGATGTGTTAGAACAATTTCAGGCACTTGAAACGGATCGAATCGCTGAGTTGTGAATGGGATAGTGTCAGTCCTTATGGTGCCAGAGGTGGCGTAGGGAGAGCCGAATAACCGGTCTGACGACCCGCAATACATCGTGAACCTCGTCGGGCAGGTGGTGAAGGTGAGCATCGAGGCGGTGAAGATTGTGAACGCACTGCCGGCCGAATTTATGCCCGAGAAGGCGACCGCACTCGCCCAAAACTGAATCTCGCCTTTCGCAACCGGCAGCGACGGGGATCGAGCATCACGAGTCAGTCTCCGTCATTCCCGGTCGACGCCAATCGCGCGTCCTCGCGGTACCGGGCCAGTCCTGCGTCGTCGTTGATGCGGTTCACGGCGGCCAGCAGGTCGTAGGCCTCGGACTGACGCTCACTCTCACGCAGATCGTCGCTGAAGCGGGCACTCTTCCGGCCCTCGGAAACGAGGAGGACGCCGAGGCCGAAGAGCAGAACAATCGCGGGGAGGTGACGAAGGTGACGTCTCATGGCGACTACCGAGTGTTGGGGGCGACCGTCCTCGGGAGTATTCGCACCGGCAAGGTCGTCCTCGCCGCGAATCTCGGATCGCGGCCGAGGATTTCGGGAAGTTGATTCGAGGGCGTTCGATTCCGCTGTAGCGACATCGGCCACCCCGCCCGATCGTGCAACAGTTCGGACCCCAAGACGCCTGCCGCCGTGCCCCACGCGCGAAAAAAACCGGGCGGGTGTGACCCCGCCCGGCGACCAGTTCTACACGGAGATCCCGTCCGACTTCGGCAGCCTGGTTGACCCGGATCTCTCCCCCTCAGAATCGACCCGGACCTCCGCCGCGACGAATCACGGCAACGAACGAGGATAGAGCACGATCGCGGAGGAGGCAAGCGCACGGCTCGGCCCGCTACAACAACCGCACGGAGGGCCGGCGATGACGGAAGCGGAGTGGCTGGCGGGCGAAAACTTATTCGACCTCTACTACTTTTCGCGCCCCCTTCTAAGCGATCGGAAGGCCGCATTGTTTGCCGTCGGGTGCGTCCGGCTGACACCGCTCGATGCCCCCCATTCGGTACTGCGGCGGGCCTCCGATGTCGTGGAGGAGGCCGTCGATGGCCAGTGCGATCTTGACGAGGTGCGTTCCGTAAATGGAGCGGCCGGTGAACTCTGCCGCAGCGTTGTTCTCGATTCCCCGGACCACTTCAAAGCGCTCGCCGCGTTACGCCTGACGGACACGCCAGTGTCCTCCTTCGTTTGGCAGACCGCCTTGTTTCTACAGAAGGTACTCGAAGACCTTCCCGGGACCGGCGGGGAACCTCATGCCGCGCGACGACTCCACTGCCGACTACTTCGGGACGTGGTGTTGCAACCGTTCCGAGGGACCCGTGGTCAGCGACTCTCTCGAAAGCGGCGGCAGGCAAAGCTCTCGCTTCTTCAGCGAGAATGGCAATCCGCCACCGCCCTCGGACTCGCGGAAGGGATCTACCAAGACCGTGCCTTCGACCGAATGCCCATCCTTGCCGATGCACTACAGGACGCCGGATGCGAGAACGAAGACATCTTGAGTCATTGTCGCCAACCGGGTGAACACATCCGGGGTTGTTGGGTCGTGGACTTGCTAACGGGCCGGAATTGAGACCGGACCGTCGGCACGCTCCTGGCGATCGCCCGACGTTAAGTACCCGCCCGGATGATCTTCACCATGCTTGTGTGCGATGCGTCGGCCGATCGGTTGTCCACTCAGCAACGCGCCGGATGGGTTGGTGATTGACCGACGGCCGGCGGGCGGTTAGCCTAAGCGACCACGGTCGCCGGTCTTTAGCTGCGCGATCCGCCCGGATTCGACAACTGCGATTTGGTCTAATCCCTGTTCGGAGGTCTCTCGATGACGAATCGCCGTACCGTTGGGTTGATGGTGGCCGGGGCGGCCATGGGTGTGTTCGGTAACGTCTTGTTCGGCGGCCACATGGGCACGCTGGCCCAAGCCCAAACACCCCCGGCGGGTGCGACGGCCGCGGTGGGTCGGTACCAGCTCTCGGCCTACGGGTACGGGATGGGCAACGGCGGGGCGGGGTCGCGGACAGGGTACGGGGCGTATGTCCTGGACACCCAAACCGGTGAGGTGTTCGCGGTCGAGGCGCGGGGTGATCTGACGTCCATCGGGTCGGTCGGCAAGAAGTAGCCGACCCAGCGGTTGGTAGCCTCAATGCCGAACCGGGCGATGCACCGGACCCCGCCGCATGAATTGGTTCTGGGACGGTAACAGTCACCGACGGCCGCCGGTCTGGTGAGTGGGGTCGTTCGGTAAGAGTAGCTTTCCGATGGACGAAGCCGCACCAGAAGCACACATCGTCTACTGCCGGTCGCAGATGCTTCTCGACCGCCAGACGTACGAGTCGTGGCGGGATGTGCAAGGCGCCTACGACGACTACATGACCTCGCTCGGCCCGTGGTCCGCGGCGGGGATTATCGAGTTCCTCGAAGACGACTGGGGGGCGGACGACTCGCGGTGGCCGTTTACCCGGCAAGCCATCGCAGACTTCTTCCGCTCGGCCGAGTCGCTGCTGGTGTGCCCAGTGGCCGAACCAGGCGTTCCACCGGACCCGACCGTATCCTGACCTGGTGCTCTCTCTGAAACACGCCGACGGCGGGGGAGAAACTCGACATGGCAAGGCCCGACTTCATTGCATATGCCTGTGTCAGCCGGGAAGCCGGCTTGGCTGCGAGGGTGCGGTGGCTCCCAACTGCTCGCCTCACTCCGGAGGTAGTCCAAATCGCTGAGCGGATGGGGTTCTTTCCCGAGGAGATCGCCCGCGTCGGCGTTCTTACCGCGGACCTTCCGGCCGACGGCGTAGTGTTCCTGCGTGAGGCGGTTGTGATCCCCGACGAAGATGGCGTGCCGTGTGGGTTCTTCGGATGGGATTCTCCTGGGGCGGTTGATCGGCTGACGCAACTCCTCGCCTGATCGCCGTTTCAAGGTGCGTTTCGGTGTCGCGACCGACCCATTGCTCGGCCAGCAGGTGCCGCGCAGCACATCGTCCTTGCCCCGCGCCGGCCCAGCGGGTACGCTCATTTCTCACAGCCCTCATCCTCGTCGAGGACAACCCATGCTCCGCGTAGTCGTGGCCCTACTCGTCGTTGCTCCGATCATCGTGGCTGCACCGCCGCCGAAGGAACCCCCAAAGAAGGCGTCACTGTACTTCCCGACGACCGTCGGGGATAAGCGGGTCTACGAGGCGAAGGGGTTCAGCGGGACGACAGAGAACACCGAGGAGGTGACAAAGGTGGAGGCGACGGACGATGTCTACCGGGTGACGGTCGAGAAGAAAACCGCGGGTAAGCCCTCGGCCACGGTCGTCGTGTACGCCGTGTCGGACAAGGGCTTGTCGTTCATCCGCGAGAAGGACGGAGAACCGCCGCTCGCCCTGCCGAGGTTGAAGCTGCCGGCGAAGGCCGGGGACTCGTGGGACGGTGAGCCGGACCCGACCAACAAACGCCCGGCCGGGCCGAAAGCCCCCGTGTGGGCGTACACCGTCGGCCAAGAAGAGGAAGTGGAAGTGCCGGCCGGGAAGTTCAAAGCCATCCCGGTCGTGTTGACTCGATCGAGCAACCCACCACTCGTTTCGTCGGCGTGGTACGCCCCCGGTGTCGGCGTGGTGAAGACGACCTTCAAGGCGGCTGCCATTGAGGGGACGACCGTCCTCAAGTCGTTCACCCCGGGCACGGGCGAGAAGAAGGACGAGCCGAAGAAGGAGAAGTGAGCGAGGGTTGGCCACTATCGCAGGCCGGCCCCCAAGTCGCGGCCCGCTCGCCCCGCGCAGTTTAGATGCGGGGCGCGGGTGGCGGCGGTTAGCCCCAGACGTCTCGGGCAGGCACTCGCCGCGGACCACGACTGCGGCACGGGGCCGAACCCCGTCGCCGGGACCGCCGTGAGGCGGCGGGTGCAGCATAGCCGATCGGGCGGGCGAAGGTAAAAGAATCGCTTGCGCTCGCTCGTGAATCGTAGTTGCCCCCTACCCGATGGGCCGATAATCTCTGGGAACCGTCCCCCGTTCGCCCGTCTCGCTCTCGACCCCATGACCGACTATCAAACCTCGCGCACCGTGGCTGCGATACTCGCGGCCCTCGGGGAACCGACGCGACTAAGCATCGTCCACGAGATGGCGGCGGCCGGTCCATCAACTGTCGGCAATCTTGCCAAGCGGATGTCGTCTACCACGACGAGAGTCTCTCCGCACCTGCGAGTGCTGAAAGACGCCGGGATTTTGGAAGACCGGCGGGAAGGCAAGACCAGGGTGTATCGCTTCGCCCCGGGCGTCTTCGCCCCCTCCCAGTGGGCCGGCGAACTCGGCACGCTGCACTTCGGCGGGTGGCGGATCAGCATCGGGCGGACGGCGTGGAGGTGAGGGGGCAGGCCGTCACTGGCCGTGAGGCGGTCCGTCGCCGTCCACGATCATCTTCGGGGAGCGGGTGGAGCGGCTCAAGGGGATGGCGAATTGCTTTGGCCCGCCGAAGAGGGCGGGGTACAAACAAACGAGGGCGCAGGTCGGATGCGGCGACCGTTCGCCCACTCGAAAGAATGCTAGGGACGGGTACGCCGGCCTTGATCGTCGGTTTCTGGGGCCGAGAATCCCCCACCGCCCAATAGGATATATGATGACTCGTTCGACCTTTTTCGTTCAAAATAGCAGCGGAAACAAAATTACGCTGACGAAGATTCGCGAGACCATCAGAGATGGAGACGCGGTCAGAGACCACGACCGCTACCTCGACGAGTACGGGCAGGAGGTGCCGTTTGACGGATCGCGATTCTGGATTCAAGGGGAAACGTACGTGGTTGCCCCCGGCCTAGCGTAACGGTAGAGATCTCGCCGGTTACGCCGTCCGGTCCGCCACCTTGCGGCATGCTCGGCAAGATAAATATCGCTCCCGCACAGCGAGTTCGAAGGAGCAAGGTCTGGATTTCTGGGCGGCAGGTTATCAGGCATTGTTGAACCAACGCTTTGACGGGAAAAAGTCAGATAGACTGGACGAGCAGGCCATGGTTGTTGACAATTGACACACCCCTTGGTCCAGGTGGAGCACCCGTGGCGAAACTCAAGAGAAGCCAATTTACGTTTAAAACGAATGAGAAGATTGGAACTGAGGGAGCTGAACAGGACCATGAGTTCCTTGAAGATTGTTTTCTGGACCGTGGAGACCTAGAGGTCCTCAGTGATCCAAACAAGGCACCGTGTATAGTTGTCGGCCGCACCGGATCGGGAAAGACCGCGTTGCTGGAAAAGCTCCTTGAGCAAGGCGACCACGTTCATGCCATCCAACCTGACAGTTTGTCTTTGCACTACCTCGCCGATTCGTCGATTTTAAAGCAACTCGAAGTCTACGGCGTCAACCTCGACCGCTTTTACAAGTTGCTTTGGAAACACATTTTAGCAGTCGAAATCATCAAGTTGAAGTACGGGATGCGGACTGAAGAAGACAACCGGGAATGGTATCAGAAGTGGTTCGACTGGTTTACAGGCGATGTGCCAAAGCGCGATGCGATGAACTACGCCATTAACTGGGGGAAGAGCTTTTGGAAGGACACGGAGTACCGAGTGAGAGAGGTCACAAGCAAACTGGAAACCGAAGTGAAGGCGAAAGTCGGTCTCAAATTGGCTTCCGTTTTCGAGGCCACGATTGAAGGCGCTCGAAAAGGTGTGTCGGAGGACAAGCCGGTAACGCTTTCACCGGAAGATAAGATCCAAGTCAAGCAGGCGGCTCAGCAAGCGGTGCAGGAAATTCAAGTTCGTGAATTAGACAAGGTCATCGACGGGCTGGCCGAGCACGCCTTCGACGACCAAATGTCTCGCTACCACCTTGTCATCGACAGGCTCGACGAAAATTGGGTGGATGACGGTCTACGCTACCATCTCATTAAATCGCTCATCGAGACGGTGAGGGAACTGAACTACCGGCTCAAACAGGTAAAAGTCGTAGTCGCCATCCGACTGGATCTTCTGGATCGCGTGCTTCTCGGTGCCAGAGACACCGGATTTCAGGAGGAGAAGTACCGCGCGTTGATTCTCAAGTTGCAGTGGAGTCGGGAGGAATTGCTGGACATGCTGGACATGCGAGTCGCGAAGCTCGTCCGTCGCCAATACACGCAAAAGCCAGTGACGCATTTGGACCTTCTGCCAGAGGATGTGAACCGGATGCCGATAAATGACTGGCTGATCGACCGTACTCTTCGCCGGCCTCGCGACCTCATCGTTCTTTTCAACCAGTGCATCGAGCAAGCCACGGGTTGTCCGGAAGTCACACGACAGCAACTCCTAGCCGCGGAAGTCGAGTACTCCCGGCGAAGGCTGAATTCGCTTCGAGACGAGTGGGACGTTGAATTTCCGGAACTCGTCGAACTCGCAAATGTGCTAAAGAAACGCCCGCGACAATTTCCTTTATCTGCCATGAATGAAGAAGAGGTTCATGAGACTTGCCTGCAACTGGCGCTGACGAAATTCCCTCGCCATGGCGTGGTTACTAAGCTGGCTCAGCAAGTGCTCGATGGGGCGTTGTTATTCGGGGATTTTCGTAGACAACTTGCCGCTATTTTCTACCGCGTGGGCTTGGTTGGTTTGAAACTGGAATCCTACGAGTCTGTGCGTTGGTCTTTCGTCAGCGAAACCGTGATTACTCCCGAGATGGTTGCAGAACATACCAGACTGACGGTTTGCACGGTGTACTGTCGCGTGTTGGGAATCAACCCTGACTAAAGGCGCGTGAAAGTCTACCGCTGCCAACGCCAAAGGCGATTGAGCAGTTGCTTGATGGTTTTGGTAACCTCGTCCTTGTTCGTGAGGTCTACTGCCATCACCTCTTCAGGGAAGTGCTCACGCAGTGTCTCGACCAACTCGAACCAATGGGTCAGAGTGGAGTCCGGAAGTTCGGTAATCACGTTCTTGGCCACCATTGTCGCACACCCAAGGAATCCGGTGGACCTTAGCAATATCCGGGCCGGTCGCTGTCTATGAAACGGTAGGACAGTACCGACCGCCTTTTCCGCTAAAATTACGAGAGAACTATGATCACGGGAAGGTTCGAAACGGGAGGATTTTTTTGAATGTAATCTTTTCAACAAAAACGACATGGTTTTCCCTGTTTTACCGTCGCTTTTGCGCTATTATCGCCGTCTTGCTCATCCCAACTCCTTGTTAAGTGTTCATCGTTTCATGTCGTTTTCCTCATTCTAGTCGTCCACTCCCAGCACTATTCGACACTGAACTACGCAGAATACCCTCAAATCGTCGCGAACCATCTCCCGAATCAAACCAGCCCTCTCTGGGCCTTCACTACCAGCCGGAATCCACAAAAAGTTGCGGAACGACTCGAGTTCCTCCGCCGTCGCCCCGGCCCACACGCCAGCATCGCGACGACCTCGCTGATCCACTTCGCCGTCGGCCGCGCCCCGCCGCGGACGTGAATCTCCCGCCCCACGCGGGCGGCCAAGTCCTCGACTTCGGCCTCGGTCGCTCGGGCGTTCCGCGCCCGCTCCCGTGATCGCTTTCAGTCAGTGTACGCCGGTGCCTCCGGGCCGCGAGGAAGTCCGGTACGCGGGGGAGTTGACGGCGTACGCGACGACATCGAGTGGGCCGTGGGCGCGGACAGCGAGTTGGTCACGACGGTGAAGGTGGGGTGAGCGAGAGCCTACGCTTCCTGGACGATGAGGAACAAACTCCCCGCCATCCCGATGGGGTGCGGGCCGGACACGAGGGTCGCGCCCGCGCTGAACGCCGCGTCGAGATCGAAGGCCTGGCCCTCGCCGCCGTGGACCGTTCGCGCCGTTCCAACGGCGTCGACGATCACGGCACGCCGTTTCTTGGGCGGCGGATCGCCCGGGGTCGGCGTGTGTGCTTTCTTGACGGGTGGTAGACCGGGCGTCGGCATCCTAACTCCTGCTTCGTTTGAACATCTCTGCACCACCGGCCGCCAAGCCGGACACGGGTGCGGTGGATTGTACCCCGTCCGTACGCCATCACGCCGAGTTGTTCATTACTTTCCAGAGTTCGTTTGACTCCGAATGGCGAGTGTCTTACAGTGGGTTGCCCAGCCATGCACCCCACGGGATTCGACCCGTGCCCAAACCGCCCGTGATCATCGCCTGCTCGGCCTGCCGCCAGTCTTACCGCGTCCCCGCTCGCCTCGTCGGGCGAACAGCCCGGTGCGCCACCTGCCGGACCCTGTTTCGAGTGACGCCCGGTCACCGCTTGGCGGTGTCGGTCGTTCCCCCCGAATTCCGTCGTGGCCACGTCGCGGGTCCGCGATCAAATCCATAGCCCGCCCTCGACTATCGTCCCGCGAGACCGTTACCTTGACCGACCCCGTCCCCCTGTCCGTTCTGATCATTGACGACGACCGGAACGCCGCGGACTCGCTTGCCGCCTGCTTGACCCTTCACGGTTACGCCGTGCGGACCGCCGCCAGTGCGGCGGCCGCGATCGCCCTCGCCGTTGAAGCCCGGCCGGAGGTCGTCTTGCTGGACCTCCACACGCCCGGGATGGACGGGTGGGAGTTGGCCGCAAACCTCGCGGCATCGAACTACCGCCCGGTCACGGAAGCCGCGGCCGGTGCCGACCCTCTTGGGGTGGCGTGGGTCCACATCCCGTTCCACTTGGGGAAGCAGGTCGATACCGCCGTGGTTCTCGACGTACTCGCCCGGGCCGCCCGCACCCGCGAGGCCCGCCGGCGGATGAACTCGCCTCCTTGAACCGCCGCCCCCGCCGACCGCCGCGCAATCGAATGCCGTTCCCTTCTCGCAAACCCGGAGTTGCCCCTTCGCCCCGATCGAGGGGGATGATGCCCTTCGTTTACACCCTCGCGCCGCGGCACAGAACTCCTCGCACGGCCGCCGCCGGGGGCGGGGAAGCGCGGAAAAGTTCAGGGCGGAGCGGACCCGCGCGGCGGGTTCGACGGACGGCACTCCGGTTGCTGAGTGGGCGGTGCCCAGCACGGAGGGAAAGCGTCATGACGAACATCACGATCTACCGGTGCCCGCACTGCCCGTTCACCCGGGGCCTGGCGCGGTCGGTGGCGGCGACGTTCCGGTACCGCCCGGGAACCCGCGTCGAGGTCCTGAACGGGATCGAGGGCGAGTTCCAGGTGTTCCGGAACGACCGAAATGTGTTCTTCCTGTCCGGCACCCGACTCCCGACCGTCCGGGAGGTCGTGAGCCACGTCGACGAGTGCGCGTGCGTCGGCGCGTAGGCCGGGAAAAGGTCGGCGGGGTTACCGCTCGCCAAATCCGGGAGCGAAACCATTTCTTCGGGCGCATGTCCACCCTGTGGTCGGGATTTTGTCGCGGCCGGGCCGGCGTCCGCGAGTCCATCGCCACTTGCGCGGAAGTCCGAGCAACCGAAGGGGAAGTGAGAGCGAAGGGAATCGATACAACAGTGATTCCCGATTCGCCCGAGAGAGACGACCATGGCCAAGAAGCCTGCCACCAAGCCCTCCCCGA
Source organism: Limnoglobus roseus (assembly GCF_008254045.1). Classification (GTDB taxonomy): domain Bacteria; phylum Planctomycetota; class Planctomycetia; order Gemmatales; family Gemmataceae; genus Limnoglobus; species Limnoglobus roseus. Next base: position 7,183,057 of record NZ_CP042425.1, read on the forward strand.
AGATGCCCGCGGCCCCGCCGACGACACTCGCCAAGGTCAAGAAGGCCGTGACGGGAGCGGCCGAGAAGGTCGCCGAGATCGCCACCGACGTGGCCCACGCGGCCGAGAAGCACGTCGTCACCCCGGTCGGTCAGGCCGTCGGGCTGGTAAAGAAGCCGAAGGCCAAGCCGGTCCGGGCCAAAAAGCCGGCCGCGAAGGCGGCCGTGCCGATCCCGCCGCGGAGCAAGACGCCGATGGGGAAGCTCATGTCGAAGAACCTGGCGGCCGCCCCGAAGGGCAAGGACACCGCCGCAAAGGGCAAGGGCAAGCCCAAGGCGTAGGCCGTGACCGACTTGACGGGCACGCCGCCACGGACCTGAAAAACGGATTGAGACGGCCTCCTCCTCCTCCTCGGCGTCGATTAGCTTGGGGCTATCGCCGTTCACACTCCGGAGTCGTCACATGCCAAACGAGTCGATCGACGGAATGGCCGGGCGGATCGTGGTCGGCCTGTCGGCCAACCCGGACATGCAAGACGTCCTGAACAAGCCGGAGAGTCTCGCGAAGATGGCGTACGCCATCGCCGACGCGATGGCCGAAGAGCAGAAGAATCGCCGATCGCCCGCCCCGCAAAAGTAACCCGCCACCCCGAAGGAATCACGCCCATGACCCACCCGCATGTCGAGCGCCGGGACGGTTTCATCGTCATGTCCGGGGTCGGCACCCTCCACTTCCAGGCGCACTCGTTCGCGACGCTGGAGGAGGCCGAGGCCGCGGCCGAGGAGACGGCGGCGAAGGTGTCGGACGTGGTCATCGTGCTGCCCGCGATCCTGTTCAAGGGCGTCGTGAGCCTGCGGGCCAACGCCGAGTGACCCCGCCAGACCCGTCATCGTCGCCGTCGTGTTCCTGCCGGTCGGTGTGCTGTTCTGGATCTTCGTCCGCCGGCTGAGGGACGATCACAGGGAGGGCGGGCGATGACGGAAGCGGAGTGGCTGACGGCCGAGAAACCGACGCCGATGGTAGAGTTCGTTCGTGGCAGGGTGGGCCACTGGAAGCTCCGTCTGTTCGCGGTCGCCTGTTGCCGCCGGATTCAGCACCTCTTCGCCGACGGGCGTAGTCGAGAAGCGGTGGAAGTCGCTGAACGGTATGCGATCGGCTCGGTGAGCGATCGTGACCGATTCGAGGCCCACGTCGCGGCCGACCTTGCCGAGACAGAAATCGCCGATGCCTACTTGCCCAACCATGGCGAGGACTCGGACGACTGGTTGGCCGAGGTGGGCTTGGATGCCGGCGCGGCCGCCAACACGGCAACGCTGGCATCGTCTGACCAGCCGGAGGGAATGGACCCCGACACCTGGAGAACACTGTTTGCCGGCCGGCCCTTCATTCCCGGCCAGTACTCGACCCACGAGGAAGCTCAACGGGCACTGGCGCACGCGGTCCGCCCACTGCGGTACGAAGAAATCGAATGGCGGGACGGGGCAGACCGAGCAAATGCGAAGTGTGACGAGGCGGTTTCTCAGGCAGAACTCCTCCGTTGCGTCGTCGGCAACCCTTTTCGCCCCGTGACGTTTTCCCCCGACTGGCTCACGCCGACCGCCGTCGGCCTCGCGGAAGGCATCTACGAAGACCGTGCGTTCGACCGCCTACCGATCCTGGCGGATGCGCTGCAGGACGCCGGGTGCGAGGACGCCGCCATCCTCGCCCACTGCCGGGGCGACGGGCTGCACGTCCGCGGGTGCTGGGTCGTCGACGGCGTACTCGGGAAGGGGTGACGGGCGGTCCCAGATGCCAAGATCACTCGAGTGCCGCCATCCACACCTGACCCGTCTTGCCGGCGTGTGAGAGACGAGCCTTCACTTTCCCTTCGGCGGTCATCCGCTGAATTTCGGTCGGAGTCGCCACCCACACGTCGCCGCCCGCCGGATCGACCTGCACGGCAAGAGCGGACACCGCGTGCGAGGCTTGGAACTTCCCGTCGGCCGAGTACTTTCGCACGGCCCCGCCGCACGCCGCCCACACGCTCCCGTCCAACGGATCGACCGACACCCGTATGGCCGATCGATTGCCGAGTTCTACCCGAGCCAACTCCAGCCCCTTCGCATCGAACTTAACGAGGTGATTTGTTTCCGCCCCACCGTTCGCCCGGACGGCGGCCCAGGCCGACCCGTCGCGACGGTCAACGTCCACGCTCACCGCGCACCACTGGGCAACGGGGATGGAGAAGATCACCTTGCCCGTCTCGGCCGAGACCTTCGTCAGGTTCCGCTCCACGACCCAGAACGCCTTGGCCGACCCGTCGTAGGCGATGTCCCAACTCGTGATCGGGTACGTCGCGACCTCCCGGCCGCGGTCATCGTACACGGCGACGTGGCCCTTCCCGAGTGTGCCGGTCCCGGCCGACACCCAAACGTTCCCCGTCGCCGGGTCGACGGCGATGGCGGACCCCTTGACGCCGGGTATTTCCAACGTCTCCCGCCCGTCCAGGCTGAACCGCCGGAGGCGTTTCGCGACGTTCTCGATCGCCCACACGCACTTCCGGCCGCCATCCGCGGCGACCGCACGAGTGCTACCGATCGACTCGCAGTTGTTGAACCCGCTCAGGCGGAAGGTGGAATTCCCGGCCGGGTCGAGGAGCGTCAAGTTGTCGTGGTACTCGTCCTGGCCCTTGTACCCGGGGTCGCAGTCGTCCAGAATCAAGATGCCTTTCGCCCTTGCAACTCCCTTTGGGATGGGGGCCGCGACCGCAGTCCCGGTCATCAAGACAGTCAGCGCAAGGAACACCGTTGTGCGGCTCATGCGGCCTCCACGCAATCAGGGATGGGGAAGGTCAGTTCCTCTTGCTACCATCTTCCTAAGCGGTCGCCCATCGTGCAACGGGCTTATCGCCTCCGACACTTGAAATCGTCCTTGTCCGCGGGTCGGCCGACGGGTAAGTGCGGAGGGGCACCGGGATTCTTGCCGACCGCAAGGGCGGTTCAGCGTGTACTCCATCGAACCGAGCGTCTTCGCCAAGTCTAAGAAGGCCGACGATCTCGGCACGCTGTGCTTCGGTTCGTGGCGGGTCCGCACCGGGCGGAAAGCGGCGAAGTGACACGGGTGGAAGTCCGCGCTCCCACTCAGCGACTCGCCGGCTGGGCTGGCTCGTTCAACCGCACATCTTCTCACGCCCTTGACTTGCGATCACCGGACGGATTCAATGTCGTGCCGGTGTTATCTTGCGTGGGCGCACACTGATACACTGTTCGGCGACAGAAGGCATCGGTGGGCGAGTCGCATGAGTGTGCTGACCGATTTCGTGATCTCGAATGCGGCGGACGCCGAGCGGGTGTGTCGATCCAATCCGACGGATCGTCGCTTCAAGTGGTTCCAAGCCAAGTGGCTGGACAACCACCAAGTCGCCGTCCTCCACCCGGCGGCCGCCGGGCGGTCGTTTGACCCGACCGTCCCGCTCCCGGATGCCTTGCTTTCCTGCTTAGCGATCGGCGGGGAGGATGGGCCGGTCGTCTACCGTGTCCCGCCCGACCTGGTCGAGCGGCTAGCCTCGTTGGACGCGGCCGAGCTGACAGCCGTGGCCGACCGATGGGCGGCCGACCCGTGCGGAATCAGCCGGGAGGGCGCGGAGTATGCGGTGTCGGGGCTGGCCGCCCTCTGCGGACGGGCCCACGGCCAGGGCAAGGCCGTGCTTCTTCTGATGACAGTCTAGTGCCGAACCCGATGCTGCAACGGACCCTGCCGCGTCCTGACCGATGGTTCTCTGCACGATCGCCCGAGCACGTCGCAGCCCCCGGCCCCGGTCCACATTGTGCCGAGGCAACGTTCGAACTGACACCCGACCCCATCGCCCCTGACCCCTGGAATGGGCCGGGATCTCTCTCTGTTGAAATTATGCCCTTCGTGCTTGCTGCAAGACGGATCAGACCGATAGACTTTTTCCATCCGCATACCCCGCCCGGACGCCTCCATGCCCGTCTCCCTGATCTGCCCGGAGTGCGACGCGCGAGTGAATGGCCCCGACGCGATCATCGGGAAACGGGTCCGCTGCCCTCAGTGCCATTCGCCTTTCGTCGCCCGAGTGCCGAAGACGGTGGTTAAGGAATTGCCCTTCGACTCCGCGCCGCGGCCCCAGTCACTGGAACCACCGGCGGCCAACAAGCGGCTACCCCGGTGGGTCTGGGTGCTCGGCGGGGTCAGCATCGTGGTTGTGTCATTCGCAGCAGTCCTCCTGCTCCCGCGGCCGTCATCGCGGTCGACGCGGCCCACTGGCCCCGTCACGCCTCGAGTGTTGCATCCAAGCAGCGTACCGTGGGTTCCTTACCGCGGGAAAGGTTTTGAGGTCGACCTTCCCGGCGAGCCAAGTCCCGCCAAAACCCCGCACCGCATCCCAACACTCGATCAGACGACGCTGGAACTAAAAGTCGGGTACTTCCGGTACTATGTTCACACCCGTCCGCACCCGTCTCCGATGAACCCAGGAGCCGAACTGTGGCAGCTTGCCGACGGAATTACGCAGGCCGTCTTCGCCGTTCAGTCTGCCAGTCGCAAGACACTGATCGTAGCCGGGAACCCGGCCATCCAGTTGAAGGTGGAGACAGTTTCCGCCCACGGTCTCTTGCGACTCATCCCGATTGGGTCAATGCTCCTGATCCTCGCCGTCGAGTCCCCAGATGATCTCGACGAGACTAGGCCGGAAGTCAGCCGGTTTTTCCAGTCGTTCAAGCCCACTGCGGCCCGTTAGTGTAGGGGCTGAGGTTGAAAATCAAGAACACCTGACCCATTGCTCGGCCAGGACCGTCGCCGCCCGCACATCGTCCTTGCCCTCGCCCCGTCCGGGGGGTAACGTCAGGGATCGACACCTGATCGAGTTCACCGTTCGCGAGGGTTGCCATGGTCCGCGCGCTCGTCGTCCTTCTCGCCGCCTGTCCGGTCCACGCCGCCCCGATTCCGAAGGGCGGGGACGCGAAGTTGTACTCCCCGACCACCGTCGGGGCGAAGTGGGTGTACGACCGCGGTGACAACGGCGACGAGGCATTCGAGGTGTCGACCGTCGAGAAGAAGGACGGCGAGTGGGTGGTGTCCCGCCAGCGGTCGGACGGGGCCGCGATCGCGTACCTGTCCGTCGCCGTGTCGGCCGCCGGGCTGACCCAACCCCGGCCGACGAGCGGCGAGTGCGGGCCGACGTGCCTGCTCAAGCCGACGGCCAAGGCGGGCGACTCGTGGGACGTGCCGGGCGGCAAGCGGACGCTCGTCGGGACGGAAAAGGTCACGGTCGGGGCGGGCACGTACACGGCCCTGGTGGTGTCGTGGGTCGCGTCCGCCGACGGGGCGCGGATCGTCCAGTGGTACGCCCCCGGCGTCGGCGAGGTGAAGAAGGTGATGACGGCGGCGGACGGGACGGAGACGGTGATGCGGTCCCTGAAGTCGTTCACGCCGGGCCCGGGCGAGAAGACGGGCGAGCCGAAGAAGGAGAAGTGACCGCGGGGTCACCGGTGACGCCGGCCGGCCCGGCCTTCGCCGGCACCTCGGCCGGGCCATATTCTTCGACCAGGATTAGTTCCACCACGTCCACGCCCGGCTTCCGCGTCGGGTCCAGGCCCTTCGAGAAGAAGTACACCATCATTTGTCGGTCGATCTCGGCGTTCCGGGCCGCCCTCAGCCGTTCCAACTGCTCCCGTCGCTCAGCCCGCGTTCGTTTCATCTTGCTGGGTGGCATGGCGGACCCTCCCAATTCGATGGACTTCATCACGCCCGCGGCGCATGCCGTGGCGCTGTCGGCAAGTCTAGCCGCATCGTCCGATCCTGTCGTGTGAAAAACCGGGGGCCTCAGCCCTCGGACGCCGCTGGAATTCTGCCGATGGCGACCGGAACCATGCGACGGCGGTCACGACAAGGTGGTACGATGACGGCCGCCCAACTCCTGACCCCACAAGGTGCCGCACTCCCATGACCATCCCCGCACGGTTCCTCGCCGACTCGGACGAGCCCGCCCACGCCTTCGACGTCGGGGAGTTGATCCTGATGCTCCGGGAACTGCCGCCGCGCCTGCCCGTCGAACTCCTCGCGGCCTTCAACGCGGGCGTGAAGTTGTCCGTCGGTGAGACCGTCCGCTCCGGCCGCACGGAAGCGGTGTTGTTCCTCGTGCCCGTCGAAGAAGGCACGGCACTCGACGAGAGCGTGGAAGTCGTTGACGACGAGTCGTGACCCCGGTTGTTTTCACGGATCACATCTGCAGCGGTCGTTACAGAAGCGACGTGGCCGCCGTGAACCGGGCGCGAACGCACACAAAGTTCCGATTCGATGGTTTAACTTCGTCGTACTACAGCGGACAATTATCGATAATCCGAAAGCGGCACATCATGCCCGAGCAAGACTGCGTCGGGTACTAGACTTCTTGCGGAAATGAAAATGGCCCCGCGACGCTAGCAACGTCCGGGGCCAGATCGAGTGGGAACCGTTCGCGTGAAGGACTCGATGAGGGGATCATAGCCCAGCGATCGACCTTCGCAACCGGCCACTCCCATTTCTGGTTTCGTCGAACTGAACCCGTAGCGGAATACTGCGGCGAATCGGTTCGACCAACCCTACCTGACAGCCCCCGGGTTGGGCACGACGGAACACGCGGGCTTGCGGGCCCGCGAGCAATACCAGGGCTAACCGGCGTAGTAGGGTAAGCCACGACAACCTCCAGACGGCGGGGTGAGGTCAGCACACGGCCCCGCGTTCGGTTCGCTTCGGCGGGCCCTTCTGGCGTGATGACGGTGGCAACGGGGTAATCACGTTAATCAACCATCCTCGGCGGTCGCGGCTCCCTCCAGAGTGTTCGCAGACCCATCACCGGGTTCTCGGTCACCATGACCCTGAAGCCCGGTGTCGGTACGCCCACCGCTCTGGGTTTCGCAGCCCGTTCTTTCCACGCCCGGTCTACAGGACCTCGATCAGCGATCAAGTCAAGAAACTGCGGGGAAAAACTCCACGGCGACGAATGTCGCCGACCGCGAAGCGGTAGTAGCCTCCAATCGATGAGAAGGGAGGAAGGACCTGACGAGAAAGCGATTCGAACACCCCAAGAGGACATACGGAATTCCAACTCTTCCAGAGCCGAGATCGAAGATCTCCAAATTCGGCGAAGGCGTGGAAGGGCAGGAAATGAGACGCCGTTTCGTCCGCAACTGAGCGGCCGCAACCCGGCCGAATGTGCGGTCGAACCTCATCGCGATCTTGCCGGAGGTGTGGTCGGACGGCAACCGTCGCGAAACACCCTTGAAATCAAGGACTCTCGTGACAACCAGAGACCAAATACTTGTGGGCCGATTGCTGTGCGACTCGAACAGCGTGTCCCAATCGGAGTTATCGGCAAGTTGTATGCTTGATGAGTCATCGAGCATCCATCAAGCATCCCACTGTCGTGCCGGCGAGACGAGAATGTTTGCCGGATGCCTTTGAAGCCCTCGGAGATGGTAGACGTGGGCAAGCGTCTGGAAGCCTTAGAGAAGCCGAAGGCCGAGGAGAGGAAGGGCAAGCGAACAAACCTGGAACCTGCCGGAAAATTTCCGGCAGGTTCCAGTGATGGAGAAGTTCGTGACAAAGTTGGGGCAGCCCTGGGCGTCAGCGGCAAGACCTACGAGAAGGCGAAACTGGTCGTCGAGCAGGGCGTGCAATCGCTGGTGAAGGCCGTGGACGCGGGCGACGTCTCGGTCAGCGCCGCCGCCGCCGCCGCGAAGTTGCCGCCCGCACAACAAGAGAGGACACCTCTCGCGACTGGGATGAACAAGCACCTGTTTCGGTTGTGTGGTTGACCGCTCTCACTCAGCAACGCTCCGAAAAGCGCAACGGGGACATTTCACGGGTGATAGAGAAAGAAACCGGGGCCGTTTCGCAGTCGCCCCGAAACCACTCGAATGATTTTGTTGCAGGATCGGGCGTCTGGGTCCGATGAGTAAGGTTCTGGTGGGGCATCGGATCCGACCGGAGCAAGCTCACGCACGAGCGGGATTCCTAACCGCGAACGCTAGCCCTACGGAGCCAGGCATTCGCACGCCCATCCACCGCGCGAAAGTACAATCGATCTTGGCGACGGCCGTGCTCTTGCTGGCGAACACCGCCACGCCGGCTCAGAAGGCGACGCGAACATTTTTCAATGTCCTCCTGCCGACCGGGGCCGACCCGTGGGTCTATAAGCACACCGACGGGACCTATTACACGACCGTCACCACGGGGTCGGACATCACGCTCCGGAGGTCGGCCACCCTTTCCGGGTTGGGGGGCGGGGAAAAGCGGATCATCTGGAGCCCGCCCGCCCGCGGACCGGACAGTCAGAACCTGTGGGCCCCGGAGCTCCATTACTTGCACCGGAAGTGGTACCTCTATTTCGCCGCGGACGACGGCCGGAATGAAAACCACCGGATGTTCGTCTTGGAGAACGACAGCCCCGATCCCTTCCAAGGGAGATTTACCAGCAAGGGAATGATTTGTGCCCCGCGGGCGAACCGCTGGGCGATCGACGGCACGGTCTTGAACCTGGGCGACAAGCTGTACTTCATCTGGTCGGGCTGGGAGGGCGCGGCGAACGACCGGCAGAATTTGTACATCGCCCCACTGGCGAATCCGTACACCCTCGGCGGGCCCCGCGTCGAAATCTCCCGCCCGACGCTTCCCTGGGAGACGATCGGGAGCCCGCACGTCAACGAAGGACCGCAAGTCGTCGTTAAGGGGCAAACGATCAACCTGGTCTATTCGGCGGGCGGGAGTTGGACCGACGACTACTGCTTGGGATTGTTGACCGCGGGGGTGGGCAGCGACCCCCTTTCCCCGTCGTCGTGGAAGAAGCAGAACCGGCCCGCCTTTCGGAGCGGGGGCGACGTTTTCGGACCGGGCCATGCCAGCTTTGTGACATCTCCCGATGGTCGAGAGGATTGGATCGTGTTCCACGCGGCCCGGTTTCCGGGGTCGGGTTGGACTCGAAGTGTGCGGGCGCAGCCGTTCACGTGGAATTCGGACGGGACGCCGTCGTTCGGCGACCCCGCACCGCCCAACACGCCAATCCCCCTGCCGGGCGGGGAGCCGCCGCACGATCGCTACGAGGCCGAACACCAGAAGCTCGCCGGGACGGCTCGATCGGCCAAGCATTCGAGGGCTTCCCAGGGCGAGAAGGTCGGCTTCCTGGATTCGCCCGAGAGTTCGGTCGAGTTTTCCGTAGAGGTGCCTCAAGCCGGGAAGTATCTCCTCGCCGTCCGGTTCGCGAACGGCACCGCCAAGGGACGAACGGCCAGCCACGGAATCTCCGTCAACGGCGTAGGGTCGGGTTCGATCGAGTACCCGAACTCGGGTTGGGACAACTGGTCGAACGCCTTCCGGGCGGTCGACCTCCGGATGGGCACGAACGCGATTCGTTTCAGCAAGCAAGACGGATTCGCCGAACTCGACTGCTTGGATCTCGTCCCCGCGAAATAACAAACCGCATCGGAATGGGGAGCCGTTCAGCGCACGACGCTTCGCGGCTTCCAAAGCGGCCTTGTGCCACTTATTCACTCGATAGGGCAAGGCGTGCGAAAAACTCAACTTGGCCGCCCCTTCACCCTTGCTCGGCCAGACGCGAGCGAAAAAGCAAAGCCGGAGCGAGGCGGGCCACTCTCGGCAAAATCTCTTGATCGTTGGGCACACCCTTAGCGACTCTCCCGGGAAGCCCTTACCCTCATCCCCGGAGTCGGTCATGGACCCGCGTAAACAACCCCAGGACACCCGCAAGCGGGACGAAGAGAGCCGTCAGGACGTGGCCGAGCGGGACCAGCCTTCCGCCCCGCCGGCGAGCGGCACGGGTCAGGGCGGGAAGCCGGAGATAAACACAACCGGGACGCCGGAGGTGGTGCCGGGGCCGCCGCACGACGGGCCTGACCCCAACCACCAGCAGAAGGCCGACCGGACCGACACGAGCGACGAGTGAGCGGCAACAAGAAGCGAGGGTTCGCCGGTGACGCCGGCCAGCCCGCAAGTTCGCGGTCCGCTCGCCCCGGGACTTTTTAACCGTGGCACGGACTGCGGCGGTTAGCGGGAATCTACTCGGAAGCCCACAGGCACTCACCGCGTGCCGCGACTGCGGCCGGGAGTAGGTTGGCCGAACCCCGTCGCCGGGACCGCACAAGGCGGCACATTAGGATACGCTCGCCGACGGCCGCCCTCTCAAAAAACGGGCAACTCCTGACAGCGGCGGGACGGTGATCGGCCTATACGCCCCTTTGTCGCACCCGGGCATACCCGAGGCGACGGGACGGGGCCTCACGGGCATGAGGCCCCGTCCCTCCTCATCCCGAGCGGTGGAAGGAAATCGAGACCGAACGGAGGGCAGGGAGTCACCGACGGCCGTTGGCACGTTCGGGTTGCCCTCAACCCCGTGGGTGGGTAAGGTCCAGGGATCGCCCTTCGTTCGCCCGTCCCGTTCCCGAACCCCATGACCGACTACCAGAATGCCCGCTCGTTGGCCGAGCAACTCACGGCCCTCGGGGAACCGACGCGACTGCGGATCGTCGCCGCGATCGCGTCTACCGGTCCGGCGGCTGGACCGGCGGCCGTCGGCGTGCTGGCCGAACGCCTCGCGCTCCCCCTCATGAACACCTCGCACCACCTCGGCGTGCTAAAAGGGGCCGGCATTCTGATCGACCGCCGCGAAGGCCGGTCCGTCGTGTACAGCTTTGCCCCGGGTGTGTTCGTGCCGTCCCGGAAGGACGACGAACTCGGCACCCTGCACTTCGGCGAGTGGCGGATCAGCATCGGGCGGACGGCGGGGGAGTGACACGAGGAAGACCGAGTTCCCACTAAGTAGTGCGCCGGCCCTCCGCCCGATCTCTTGACCCGCGGCCGCCGGCCGGTTCCAATGTCGTGCCGGTGTTGAGATGCGCCGGCGCACACAAATTCACTGTTCGGCGACGGAGGGCTTCGTGGCGTGACGGCCGAGGAACTGCAGCCGCTGGTCGACAAGGGGTTCACCAATGACCAGTTCGCTGAGGTGGTGGCGAGACTCCGCAGCCGACCCGCGGCCGAGGTGTTCGGGTTGCTGTGGCCGGTCGCTCTGAACGGGGATCTGACCGCGTCGCACTGGGCGGGCTGCCTGCTCATCCAACTCGAGCCGTGGTGCCCGTTGTCGGTCGAGGACGCCGTCCGCGAGGTCGCGGCCTCGGCCCTCAACCTGAGCTACCGCGAGGTGCCGTTCTACCTGGCTGCCCAGTTCGGCAAACGGGCGGTCGGCGAGGCGGTGCGAGTGGTCGCGGCCGAGTTTGCCGGCAAGAACACCTCTGGGTTGGGAGCCACTGCTTACTGGCTGGGCATGCCGGCCGTCGAGTTGGTCGGGTGGTTCTGGCGGTGGCGGAGCAGGTGGGGCACGCCAGCGGACGACGAGCCACCCCTCGCACCTTGCCCGACAGAGTAAAGGCACGCCGAACCCGGCGCTGCACCGGACCCGGCCGCCCGTTGACCCTTGCTCGGCCAAGAAGGCTACACAATGAAATTCCCGGTTCTCTTCCTGGACATCGACGGCGTGCTGAACGCGCACGAAACCCTTGACCGGGACGTGATGTGCAGTCAGATCCACGCCGACAAGGTGAAGCGGCTCAACGACGTTCTGAGGCGGACGGGGGCAATGGTCGTCCTCTCTTCCGCGTGGCGTTACCTCGTCCACCGCGGGGACATGAACCTCGCCGGCCATAACTGGTTGCTGCGGTCGCACGGCGTGTTGCAGAACCGGCTCATCGGCATTACCGCCCCCGACACGATGGTTCGCGCCCGTCTACCACGGCGACCCGCAAGCGTGGCCCATGACGAACGAGCGGGGCCGGCAAATCGCCGATTGGCTTGCGGCGAACAAACACCCGGTCCGCTACGCCGTGGTGGACGACCTGGACCTCGGCATTACGGCCGCCGGCCATCCGCTGGTGCAAACGGACGGGCACGTCGGCCTGACGGACGCGGACGCAGAAGAACTGGTGAGCGTCCTCTCGCCGGACGTGGTGACGAAGGAATCGTGCTGCGACTGCGGTGAGGATTACCCCCGGCACGAGCGGTTGCGCGGGGAGATCTTCTGCTTCACGTGCCGGAGGAAATGACGGACTACCAGCAACCGCCGCGGCGGGCGAGCAGGTCGGCGAAGTGCAGCATGAGGGCGAGCGCCTCCGGCCGCACCTCCACCGGCTCCACGTCGTAGTGACAGAGGGTGCCCACCACCTGCCCGGTCGGGGACAGGAGCGGCACCCCGCAGTACGACTGCACGCGGAACTGGGCCGCGTGCAGCATAACCCGCTCGTCCACCGTGGCGTCGGCCAACAGGAACGGCCCGCCCTCCTCCCGGACATAAACGCAGTACGTCAACTCGATCGGGTGGTCGGCCCCCTCCGCCACGTCCGGGTTCTGCCGGTCGTAGAAGTACAGGTTGCGGGTGTGGTCGGCGGCGAACGAGAACAGGGCCGAGAACCGGTGCCCGGACGTGCCGTTGAGGAAGGCGAGGGCTGGGCGTACCCCGTCCCGATCGAGGACGGCTTCGAGTTGGTCGCGGGCGGCATCCGGTGGGGTGTGCATGCGGTTCACTGTACGACCGCGGCCCGTCGCCGCCCGGTCTTGACCCGACCGCCACCGGCCCGGATGATGCCCGCACGAGCGGTTAAGTTCAGGGGCGTGAAGGCATGATGACGAAGTTGCCGCGGTGGGTGGAGGTGGGTGGGTTCGGGTTAGCCGCCGTCGCCGGGGCCACCAACGCCGTCGGCCTGCTCGGCTTCCGGCACCAAGCCGTCTCCCACGTGTCCGGCACCGCCACTTTGCTCGGCCTGTCGATCGCCGACGGCGACGGGGCGGCCGCCGCATCCCTCGCCCTCACACTGTTTGCGTTCGCCCTCGGGGCGGCGGCCAGCGGGGCGATCGTCGGCCACGCAGCCTTGCGGCTGGACCGCCAGTACGCCGTCTCGCTGCTTGTGGAATCGGCCCTGCTCTTTGCGGCGATGGGCTTCCTGACGGCCGGTGAGTCGGCGGGGCACCTCCTGGCGTCGGCCGCGTGCGGGTTGCAGAACGGGCTGGTCAGCACGTACAGTGGGGCCGTCGTCCGCACAACCCACGTCACCGGCCTGTTCACGGACCTCGGGGCGATGGTCGGCCACCGCCTTCGCGGGCGACCGTTCGACCGCCGCCGGGCCGTCCTGTACCTGCTCCTCATCGCCGGCTTCGTGCTGGGCGGATCGGTTGGGGCGGCTGGCTTCAGGCGCTTACAGTTCGTCGCGCTCGTGATACCCGCTTTCGGGGCCGCAGTGTTGGCCGCGGTGTCTTGGGTGTTCGTGGCCCGACCGCCTGCCGCTACTCCCGACTGACGGTTCGACCCGCCGACCACTTGCGGCCGCACTCGCGACACCGCCCTGCCAGACCATCCGCGGGGCGGTCGCGCCCTTCGCGCCAACCATTCGCGGGCCGTTTCATCGACTGCCGCTTGCGTCGTCCCCACCGACGTTGGTCGGGGGACTGGTCTGAAGCAGGTGGGCGACGATCCACGTCGCCTGATCGTTGGCCGCGACGATCCGGGCGGCCAATTCGGCCGTCGGGCCCGGGGGAGCTTTTCGGCGAGTATCAGCGCGTACCCGCCGATCACCGTCATCAGGTTGTTCAAGTCGTGGGCGGCCGCGGTCACGTCAAAGGAGGCCGGCGGCAGGACGGGCAAGTCGGATGGCATCTCAGTTCGGTGAGGGCGGGAGGCAGGCGGACGCCTTTCAGCAGGCCGGACCGGGGAGGGGACTACACCGGCAGTCTTCTTAAGAACGGCATGTGGTGAACAAATAGCCGACTGGGCGGGCGGGCAAGATTTTGTCGTCCGATGCTGGGTGTTCTCACCAGGGATGAATATTCTCGTAATACAGAATGTGCCCCGAGAAAAGCACCGTGCAGGACGCCCCATGACTGTGCCCACGATTTCGGCCGTCTATGACCTCGCCCATCACCTCACCGACGAACTCGTTGAAGCCCTCACCGATAGTCGGCAATCGAAAACCGTCGACGCCGCCCTGAGCGGGTTGCGCCGGGCGACGGCCGCGGTCGCCTTGGACGTCGATCGCGTTTCGATCAACGAGCGGCGGGCGGCCGACCGGTTGAGGCTGGCCTTGGACGAGGTGAACGGGCGGACGCTGTCCGTGGCGGCCGCAACGGCATTGAAGCAAGTCCTCGGGCGGTGGTTCGGGCCACGCGGGTTGCCGGCCGAGGACGAGGAGGAGTTCGATCGGCAGTTGCTCGCCGTTTGTGGCCCGATCGGCGGCGGGTGACGAGAGTCGTGTCCGCACCCGTGCGCCAGGAATCCGGCCGAACGCGCGGTCGAATCACCGCCTCGTCCGTCAATCGCGAAGAGACTGATATTTCTCCCAAGCCTTACGTTGCTCGCGCTCGTTCGTCGCCTTTTGGTTCACCGCGGCCACGACAACGGCCAACCACGCCGCGACGGCCACCGCCACGCAGGCACCCGCGAGATGGGCGAATGTGCGATCCCTTCCGCCCCGTCGCTCGGCCAAAAACGCTGGGCCGGACGTTACCGCCACCCCGACCACGAGCGTGACCGAAGTGGCCCGGAAACTGTCGCTGCTGCGTGAGATGACCTCTTGCACGATCCACCACGGCAAGTCCAAGAGATCAACGACCGCGACCACGACGACGGCCGACAGCGTGGCCACGGCCAAGGCGAGGGCGACAACTCCGACGAAGAGCGGGCGGCGGGTGGGATCGGTCGGCATCAAAAAACCTACTTCGGCCGGAACGGGTTGTTCTTGTCCATCTCAGACCGCGGCCGCGTGTCTTCTACGTCAACCTCCGGGACGAAAGGCCTAGGCGTGGGCTTCGACTTGGGCGGGTACATGAATTCGTTGGTCACGTAACACAGCCGCTTGTCCCACTCGTCGCCGTCCGCGTCAACACGCACGGCGTAGACCGCCAACGGGTCTCGCTCGATGGACTCGCTGATGACGCGCACCGTTGTGCCCGCGGGAATCTTCCGCACGCGGCCGGCGCGGGTGAGTTGGGATATCCCCTCTTCGTCCGCGGCCCGCGAGAACGTGGCGAAGAGTTCCATCGTGTGCAAACCGTCGAAGACGTAGGCCCGATTCAGCCACCCGTCGGACTTGTCCTGAACGACCGCCTGTTCACCGGGTGCCCACCGGCGAACGTGATCGTAAGGCCCGGGCGTCCTCTTCACGGGGGCAACCGGGGGCGGGTTCAATTCGTCCGCCTGGGCCGCGGGTGCAGGAGAGTGCGGTTTGGCTTCTCGGCGGCTCGCCTCGCGGTTGTCGCGGTCCTGTACGAATTTGACCACTCCGACCGCAACCCCACCAGCAACGGCGATCGTCATCAGGCCGATGCCAACGAGGAAGAGCATGTGTCGTACCGACCTTTGATGGTTGCTGGACATATCACAGGCTCACCGAGGTGGGCGACGCGCACTGTCTCGAATCTTCCCGCGGCCGCGGGCGAAGTGCAAGGTCCGATTCTCGGATTCTCAGCGCGACGGGTGGTAAACTTTGGTTCACCACCGAGGGCTTCGACCATGACCGCCGTTAACCGTCGACAGCGAGAACTTCGTCAGCGCATCTTCGCCTCGCTCGTCGCGGCGCAAGACGCCGGCGCGAGCGTGGCTGAGTCGCGGCAGCACGTGGCTGAGCGGTTCGGCGTTATCCCGGAACGGGTGCGGGAGGTCGAGGTCGAAGGCGTCGAGAAACAGTGGCCGCCGCTGTGATCCCCGTGCCTGGCCTCATCCATCGAGAAAGCCGCCCTCCCGTTCGCCCGCAGACGAGGAAATCTCGTCCCCAAACC
Source organism: Limnoglobus roseus (assembly GCF_008254045.1). Lineage (GTDB taxonomy): Bacteria > Planctomycetota > Planctomycetia > Gemmatales > Gemmataceae > Limnoglobus > Limnoglobus roseus. The sequence goes on from NZ_CP042425.1 coordinate 7,198,849, forward strand.
CTTCAACAATCTTCTTCAGCACGGCCTTCGAATCGCTGCCCGTGGCCTCTGCGATGGCGTTCGCAACGTGGAGCGCGGCATCGGCGAAGAACGATCCCCAACTGGCGGGATCGTTCTTCCACACGGTCGGAAACAGAGCGCATTGAAACTGCCCGTCCACAATCCAGCCCCGGAAGAGTTCGACGGCCTGTTGCGCGGTCGCCGCATCGGGAGGAACGGGTAGTTCACGCATCGACAGTCACCTCAAATGGGGTCGGCTGGAGAGGAACTGGAGAGCGAGGTCGCGCTTCACACCGGACTCGTCCCGGCCTCGCCCGGCTTCCTCGCGCCGCCCATCAGCACAGCATTCAGCGCGAGCGAGCAGGCCAACGCGGCTTGCAACTCCTCCCGCGTCATCGTGTCCCAAGGGTTGACCGCTCCCATGCCGCCGATCGGAAGCGGCAGCTTCTGGACCGATTCCGCTAGCTTCGCGTTGGTCGAATGCGTGTACACCGCGAGCGTCAGCGCGGGGTCCGAGTGCCGGGCCAGCGTCTGAAGTTCTTTCACTCCCACGCCTGCCGCCGCGAGCGCGGACACAAACGAATGCCTGAGCGCGTGGAAGTCGAGGAACCGGGGACCGTCTTCCGTTTCCTCACGGTACACGACGCCCGCGCCATCCAAGTCCCGCTTGAGCATCCTCACCGGCTTCTCGCACCACGTCCCGGGCCACAGCGGCCCGTCCGCCGGCTTGCACTCGAGGTACGGGCGGAACTCCGTCACCACGCCGAGCGGCAGCGGTTGCCGGGCCGGCCGGCCGTTTTTTGTTTGATCACCTCTCAGCCTAATCACGGGCGGGTCTGCGTCGATGGCGAAGTTCGCCCGCGTGAGGACGGCTAACTCCGAGGCCCGGAAGCCGGTCGCGAACGCGAGAAGGTAGACAAAGAACCGATCCTCCCCGAACATGCCGCGGTAATCGCCCGGGTCCTGACGAGTGACGAGCAGAAGGCGCGCTAGTTCCGAGGTCGAACACGGCCGCCGCAGATGCACCCGATTGTTTCGCGGGTCAAAGCCGGGCACGTCATCAAACAGGTCCGGGCGAACGGGCAAATGCTTTCGCACCGAAAGCCACCAGGCGAACCGGCGTGCGGCCTTGCGGTAGAAGTCGGCCGTTTG